>JAJZMF010000013.1 GCA_021850325.1 Actinomycetes bacterium | reverse complement strand
TCGGAGCGGTGCGGATCGGCTGAACAGGCCGGCCCGCCGGCCCGCCTGCCCGTCGGGCGTTCGGCGGTCGGGCCTGGGGAGGGGCCGCGCCCGGAGGCGCAGGAGCCGGCTCAGCCGCCGGCCATGCCGGGGCGGGCACGCTGGAAGACGACCGCTCCCCCACCCTCGAAGCGCACCCGCCAGTGCGGGTCGTGGCGCAGGTAGGTGCTCAGCGCCGCCCCCTCGTCCCACATCACCCACTCGACGTCCCAGCGGGCCAGGACCGGCCCCGGGCTCACCGCCAGGTCCGAGACATCGACGTAGGCCTGCAGGAGCCCCGTCCCGAAGTAGAGGTCGGTCCGCCCGTCCACGAACACGGGGATCCCGCGCGAGACCAGGTAATCGTCCCACCAGTAGGTCGAGAAGACCCTTCCGCTCTGCCGGGCGAGGAACCCGGTGGCGGCTACCGGCGTGGCCAACGGGCCCGTCCCCGCCTGCGGCGCGCCCGCCGGGACATGCGGGCCCGCCACCAGGGCAGCGCACAGCACCACCGCCAAGGGCATGGCGGCGAGGCCCGGCTTCAGGGTCTCGTGGCGCAGCGGCACCCAACCTACGAGCACGACGCAGGCAGCAAGGGCCATGTACGGCGTAAAGCGCACCGCGTGCAGCGTCGCCAGCCAGAGAAGCACCATGAGGAAGAGGTCCCCGAGCTCCAGGTGCAGACCGGAGAACACCAGCAACCCCAGCAGCGCCAGGACCGGGCCGGTCACGACGACCAGGAGCAGGTAGGAGTGGAAGTCAGGGCTCTGCCACTCCGCGATGAGCGACCCGAGCTGGGGCGAGGTGCTGACCCTCAGGGCGTAGCCCAACAGGGCCGGGCCCCGGGGGTTGAGCATCGTGGCACCCAGGGCTGCCAGCAGGGTGAGGGCCAGCGGGCCCACGGGCAGGCCCTGTCGGCGCCACAGCCACCCCGCCGGCGCCGGGGCCACGGCCCAGAGCAGCTCCAGGGCCAGGACGGCCAGGCCCAACAGGAAGGACCCGTGGACATTGGCCCACACGGCGAGCAGCGGCGGGACGGCCCAGAGCCAACGCGGTTGTCCTCTGGCCAGGACCAGGACGTACAGGAGCAGGGCGAACAGGAGGTAACTGAGGTCCTGAGGGCGGTCGGCCAGGCCCACCGACAACCCGGCGGCGGCCAGCACGCTGAGCGCTGCCGTCCAGAGCCAGCCGGCGCCGCAACGCCGGGCCAGGGCCGCCATCGCCAGCACCGCCCCACTGCACGCCCCGGCGGAGAGCAACCAGTAGGACACGGGGCCGAGATGGGCCACGGACCAGGCGAGCAGCACCTGGAAGCCCCACTCCTCGTCCAGCCAGTGCCGCCCGGGCACCGTGTAGGAGAACACGTCCGCCCGCGCCACGGCGTGGTGCGCCAACATCCAGCGCCCGGCGGCCAACTGGTAGAAGACGTCACCCGCCAGCCCGGTGTGCAGTGCCTGGTGGAACAGTGCGGCACAGGACCCGGCCACGACGATGACCGCAGGGTGGGCGCGGGGCAGCCGGCGCGCCCTCTCCTTGTGCCGGCTCCCGGCGCCCGGGCTCACGTCCCGGCTCTCGCGTGCGTCATCCCCGGCGAGGACACGGCTCAGCGTCATCCGTCCCGACCCATCTCCGACCAAGCGCCGGAGGCCCAGCGTAGGCCGGCTTACCCTTGCGCTGCCAGCACTTTGGCGCACAATGGGCCGAAGGGCCCATGGACCCGGGCTGGCCTCCGTTCCACACTTGGACTACCCGCCGGCATCTACTGCGGGAGACCGAGGGGCGGGCACGTCTCCAGGTTTTCTGAAAGAGGTCCAGGCTTATGTTCACCCGCATGGCAATTTGGGTATCGACGGTCACGGCGTACGCCAGGCACCACATGACCGCCCGGGACGACGCCGGCGCATCGCTGGTCGAGTACGCGCTGCTCCTGGCGCTCATCGCCGTGGTCGCCGTCGGCGCGCTGGAGATACTGGGCAACAGTGTCAGCAACACGCTCCACGAAGTTGGGAACACCATCAACGGTTCCACCACCACTGTCCCATAAGGGCGCACGGCGTCATGCTCGGCGCTGGGCAAAGGAGGGTTGTGACAACGGACGTCCGACCTCGCCGATGCGCCACGGCAGGTTCTCCCCTGGCCGGGCTTCCGGTTGGGCGGCACCGGCCGGAGACCGGCGCGACAGTGGTGGAGTACGCGCTGGTGCTGGCATTGGTGGCTGTCACCTGTGCCGGCGCGCTGGCCTACCTGGGCCAAGCGGTCAACACGACGCTCAGCCAGGTCGCTGTCCAGATCGCGGGTGGTTGTGCCGGCGGCGGGGGTTTCCAGATCCTGGTGGACGGGGCGACGTGCGTGGCGGATCCCTGGTCCCTCACCGCCGAGCTCGGCCAGGGCACGACCTTCCAGCTGACCACGGTGGGGGGCAGCGCCCCGGTCACCTACTCCTGCGCCGGCGCAGGCTGCGACCAGTTCGACCTCAACAGTAACGACGGCAGCCTCCAGGTCCTGCCGGCGGCCCCTGACGGCGCTCTCCCCCCCACCCGGGTGGTGGCGACCGACAGCGCGAAGCATGTTGCCACCGCCGACCTGGCCGTCGTGGTCGGGCCCACCTCACTGGTCGCCGGGCTCCCGCTCCCCGCCAGCGCCCAGTGCACCTCATCGGCAGGGCCGCCGAGCCGGGCCTACCTGCAGTGCGCCAACGGGGCCTGGCTCGACGGCTACTACATCTACACGACGGGCGGGTGGCAGCTCGTGACGCCGGGGCAGGGCCTCCCGCGCTGGGAGGTCAGCGACAGCACGGCCCTCCTGGACGGCACCTATGAGTTCGGCTCCACCGGGGCACCGGCCGGCCCCTGGACCTGTGACCAACTGGCGCCCGACGGTGCCTGTGCCGCCATGAGCACCAACGCCGCGGTGGGCAGCGTGAGCCGTGCCAGCCCGGGCGCCCTGGGCATCGCGGGGTGAGCGCGGCCGTGCCCACTGCATGCCCGGCCGCCGCAGCCCGTGACCGCCGCGAAGCGGGGGCGAGCCTCCTGGAGTACGTCCTCCTGGTGGCTCTCGTGGCCGCCATGGGGGCGGGGGCCCTGGCCTACCTGGGCCGCAGCAACGCCAACTTCACCCGGGCCGGCAGTGCGGTGTCGGTCGGTGCGTCGGACCAGCCGGGAGCGCCCGGCTCGCCCGGCCCTCCCGGCTCCACGAGCTGGTGCACCAGCGGCCGCTCCGGGTGCTCGGACACCGTGGTCAGCGGGAGCGGGCAGGTGATCAGCTTCACCGCTTCCGGCGGTACCGCCCCGTACCACTACTCCCTGCGGGGCAACCCCACTTTCGTCAACCTGTCCGACCTCGACCCTGCCACGGGCAAGGGAGAGATCGTGGTCAGCCCGCCCACCTGCGCCCAGGCGCAGGACTACGGCGCCGTCACCCTGGTTGTGACCGGCTCCGGCCTTCCCGCCGGAAGGGGTGTGCTCAGCTTCTCCCTGAGCGTGTCGCGCGCACCCGGCTGTTGAGGCTCCGCACCCCTCACCCCGGCCCCAGCCCCGGGCAGGTCGCCGGGTCGCAGAGCTCCGCCCGGCCCCCGGTGCGCGAGTAGGCCATGGCCGACCTGTGCACCGTGCCACCGAGCAGCTTCGAGGGCTGGGGCTCGAGCACGACAGCCCACACCACACACGTGCCTGTGCCCAGGGCGCACCCGCTGGTCGCCGCCGTGCACACCTCGGCGCCGCCGGCGCCCAGGCCGGCTGTCAAGGGGACCAGCGCGGGTACGGGGGGCACCTGGCAGTCGGGCTCCAAGGACCAAGGGCCGACCACGCCGTTGGTGGCCAGGATGTCGGCTGCCACGCCGGTCGGCTCCTGTACGTCAACGGCACCCCAGTTGGACTGGGCACCCTCCTCGGCTCCCCACAGGGCAAGGGCATCGGCGGCGCTCTGCACCGTGGCCGCCGAGTGCACGAGGTTGCCCAGCATGATGGCGAAGGTGAAGAAGCCGGCCAGGGTGGTGAGCGACAGGGCGAACAGCACGAGGGCGAAGCCGTGCTCGTCCTGCCCCCTGCACCCGGGACGGCCCGGCGCGGGGCGCTCAAGTACCACTGCAGCCCGCCAGCGGCGGCGAGTAGGGGTTGTAGCCCTGCAGCACCAGGTCCGCCCCCCCACCGTCACCCTGGTCGGTATGCCGGTGGTGCGCCCCGGGTGGCTCCAGGTAGAGCTGGGCGTCGGCCGAGAGGTCGACGGGGGCAAAAAACCCCGTGACGGACTGGGCAACGACCTGGACGCACACCTTGACCGTCCCGTCGCCCGGCAGGTAGAACGCCACCTCCGGCTGCCCTGTCGCGCCTACCGGCGTGCCCACCTCGTCCTGCACCTCGCATACCATGTCCAGGGTGTAGAGGTCCACGCTGACGCCATAGCCTGCGACATCACTGCACGGGGCCTGCAGCGCGCAGGGGCTGCTGCCCGGGCAGCCCGTGTCCCCCATGGCCACCAGACGGGCAGCGGACTGGGCCGAACTGCGCAACTGGGCCCAGCCGGCAAAGATGAGCCCGAACTGCACCATGGCGAAGAGCATGAGGGCGAAGATCGGCAGCACCAGGGCGAACTCGACCAGCGCGGCACCGCTCTCGCCGCCTCGCCCGCACGGGTGGGCCGCCCGGGCCGGGCACCGGCTCATTTGACCAGCGTCCGGTATATCTCTATGCCGGCCGGCCCGACGACGACGATGAACAGCGCCGGCAGGACGCAGAAGACCAGGGGGAACAGCATTTTGACCGGCGCCTTCTGCGCCTGCTCCTGGACGTGCTGGCGCTGGCCGGCCCGGGCCTGCTCGGCCTGGGCCCGCAGCACCGACGCAACCGAGACGCCGAAGGTCTCCGCCTGCACCAGCGCCATGAGGAACGAGCGCAGCTCGTCGATGTCGGTCCGCCGGTCGACCGCCTCCAGAGCGCTCCGGTGGTCGGCGCCCATGCGCACCTCCCCCAGGAAGCGCGAGAACTCCTCGCCCAACGGGCCGGGGACAGAACCGACCGCTCGGGCCAGCGCCTGGTCGAAGGCCAGGCCCGCCTCGACGCTGATCATGAGCAGTTCGAGCATGGAGGGAAGGTCCCTGCGGACCGCTTCCTGCCTACGGCTCACGGTGCGGTCCAACCACGCCTCGGGGCCGAGGACGAGCACGGCCAGGCTGAGCAGGAAGAGCAACAGGCCGTACATGCCGCCCAGCCCGGCCAGGGCTATGGCGAGGAAGGAGGGCACCACGGCGAGAACGGACACCAGGCGCAGGGCCATGAAGCGTTGGAAGTCGACGGAGCGGTCCCGGCCGGCCAGTGTCAACCGGCGCTGGGCACTGGCCGCATAGCTCGCCGGGACCAGGTGCCGGGCCGGCCGGGCAAGCAGGTTCACCGCCGGCGCGCTCCAGCGCCCGGGCCCGTGGGCCTCGCTGCCCGCCCTGCTGGCGGGGGCCTCGGCGGCCCGGCCCGGGCCTTCGCGTTGGCTGACGGGCCCTCGTCCGGCCGAGGTGGCGACCCGCAACGTGGCCAGGACCGCCCGCCGGGGACCGCGCTGCAGGCGGAGCACGATGGCCACCACTGCCAGCGCCGCCGCAACGACCACGTAAAAGGCGACCGGGAGCATGGGCCTAGGTGTCTATCTTGACGATCCGGTACATCCAGATGAAGCCGACGACCTGCAGTACGAGGCCACCGACCAACATCGCTTTGCCGGGCAGGCTGTGGAAGAGCTCCAGGATGTAGCCCCGGTTGACAGTGAAGATGAGCACTCCCAGCGCAAGGGGCATGACCCCCAGGATGTAGGCACTGAGGCGGCCCTCGGCGGTGAGGGCGCGCACCTCACGGCGCAACCGCAGGCGCTGCACCATCGTCGTCGCCAGGGTGTCGAACAACGACGCCAGGTTGCCCCCCGCCTCCTGCTGGATCCTGACCGCAGCTACGCTCTCGGTGAAGTCCCGGTTGCGGATGCGGGCTGCGGCCGCTTCCAGTGCCTCCTCCACCGGGCGCCCCAGGCGGGCCTCGGTGAGCGCCCTCTGCAGCTCCCCGGCCGAGGGCTCGCGCAACTGGCGGGTCACGGCCTCCAGGCCCTGGAGGAGCGAGAAGCCCGCTCTCAGGGAGCTGGCCGTCAACTTGAGCACGTCGGGCAGCTGGTTGGCAAAGAGCCGGGCACGGCGGTCGGCTGCCACCTGCAGCCCCGCCGGGGGCACGACGGCGACCAGTACGAGGACGATCAGGGTGCCAACGAGGCCGGCGAGCACCCAGCCGAGGGCCATGAGCAGGGCTGCGCCGACCAGCCACACCGACAGCAGTTCACCCGGGCGCGTCCGGGCACCGGCCCGGTCGAGGAGGAGCCCGAGGCGGGCGCCGAGCCCGGCCCGCTCCGCGAGCCCCTCCAGGGCCACAGACAGCCGCTTGAGCGCGGGGACGGTGATCACGGCCCAGGTGCCATCGTCCTCCTGGGGCGTCGGGCGGGGCACCAGGCGGTAGGGCGCCAGCACCTGGACCAGGTCGAGCGGGCGCCGGCGGTGCAACAGGGACCTCGGGCCGCCCACCCGCGGGCGCGGGCTTCCCGGCCCCGGGCGGCGCAGCAGCCCCGTCCGCAACGCGTGCCCGGCGTTGGACCTCGGCGCCGGGGCACCGGCGCGCCCGCTCTCCGCCGGCGCCCGTGCCCTGCGCCGGCGCAGGGCCCACAGGCCGATGACGAGGACGGCGGCCGCGCCCAGCAGGGCGGCCCCGAGCGGGCTGCGGAGCCGGTCCAGGTGCACCAGGAAGCCCTGCCAGATCCCGCTGTGGGCCGCCCTCATGGCCGCCACCCACGGGGCGGCGGCCGGTGGGGCCCCTGGCGCTCGCCTTCGCCCGTCTCGGGCTCGAATATGGCTGGGTCGACCTGGACGCCCCTGTCGGCCAGGCGGTCCGTCAGGCGGGGCCTCAGGCCGGTCGCCACCAGGCGGCCCAGGCCCGGGCCCCCGGGACGGCCACGCTCGCCGGCGTGCCGGTGGTCGAAGACGAAGATGTCCTGCAGGAGCACGGTGTCACCCTCCATGTGGCCCACCTCGGTCACGTGGGTCACCCGGCGGGTGCCGTCACGCAGACGGGCCAGGTGCACGACCAGGTCCAGGGCGGAGGAGATCTGTTCGCGCACGGCGCGCACCGGGAGGTCGAAGCCGGCCATGAGGGTCATGGTCTCCACCCGGGCCAGGGCGTCACGCGGGCTGTTGGCGTGCACGGTGGTCAGTGAGCCGTCATGACCGGTGTTCATGGCCTGGAGCATGTCGAACGCCTCACCGGCGCGGCACTCACCGATGATGATCCGGTCGGGCCGCATCCGCAGGGCGTTGCGGAGCAGGTCCCTGATCGTCACCTCGCCCTTGCCCTCGGTGTTGGGCGGGCGCGACTCCAGGGAGAGGATGTGGCGTTGGCGCAGCTGCAGTTCCTTGGCGTCCTCGATCGTCACGATGCGCTCGTCCGAGGGGATGAAGGACGAGAGCACGTTGAGCATGGTGGTCTTGCCCGTGCTGGCCCCACCGGACACCAGGATGTTGGCCCGGCCCTGCACGCACGCCTGGAGGAGCTGCGCCACCTGGGGGGTCACCGTGGCGAAGCCGACCAGGTCGTCCAGGCTGAAGGGGTCGGCTGCGAACTTGCGGATGGTGAGGAACGGGCCGCCGACAGCCAGGGGCGGGTAGACGGCGTTGACGCGTGAGCCGTCCGGCAGCCGGGCGTCCACCATGGGCGACGACTCGTCGATGTGGCGTCCCACCTCGGCCACGATCCGGCCCGTGACGTGACGGAGGTGGGCCTCGTCCAGGAACGCGACCTTGGTGGGGAGGATCTTGCCGTTGCGCTCTATGTAAACCTGGTCCGGGCCGTTGACCATGATCTCGGAGATCGAAGGGTCCTGCAGCAGGCGCTCGATGGGGCCGTAGCCGAGCACGTCGTCGGTGACGCTCCGGGCGACCTGCGCCGCTTCCAGCGCCGACATGGTCGTCTTCTCGGCCCGCAGAGCGGACTGGACGATACGCTCCACCCGGGCCCGCAGCTCCGCCTGGTCGAACTGGCTGTTGTAGAAGACGGGCCCGAGCTCGGATATCACCAGGCGGTGCACCCGTTCGCGCACTGCGTCCAGCACTCCGACCCTGGGGTCGGCCGAGGTCAAACCCTCCCGGAGCCGGGCATAGAGGCCCTCCCCACCCCCCTTGGGCGGCCTGGGCCCCCCGCCGGCCTCCGCCTGGGCCTCCTCCCGGGCGGGCTCTGCACCCCTGCCCATCAGCAGGCGGTTGGCGGTCGTGGCGTTGCCCGTCCCCCGGGCGCCCTCGGCGGTCATCTCTCCAGCGCCGACTGCTCTGCCCGGGACATGACGATCTCGGCCAACTGGGCCACCTGCCCGGCGAAGCGGGACCGCGGGTAGGCGATCTGGACAGGTACCCCCTGGTTGACCGACTGGGGGACCACGGGGTCCGAGGGGAGGCTCAGGTGGACACGCAGTTCGAGCGCCCGCTCCACGTCGTGGGGGGCCAGGTGGACCTTGGAGTCCGCCCGGTTGAGCACGAGGAGGACCTTGTCCATGGGCAGGCGCAGGAGCTCGAAGGCCTGCAGCCCGAGCCGTGCGTTCTTGACCGACGGTACGTCCATGGCGACCAGGAAGGCGACCAGGTCGCTCTCTGCGACCGCCTGCAGGACAACTTCGCTCAGGTGGGGAGGGGTGTCGATGATGACGTGGGCGAACATCTCCCTCATCAGCTCGAGGACGCGCAGGATCGTGGCCGGCTCGACCTGGTCGGCGTCGGAGGGCGATGTGGGCGCCCCGAGCACGTACACCCCGCTCTTGTCGTGGCGCACCAGGAAGCTCCTGAGCAGCGTCTCGTCCAGCAGGTCTCCGGCCGAGATGGCGTCGCTCAGGGTATGGGCCGGCTGCAGGCGCATCATGACCGAGACGTCCCCGAACTGCAGGTCCAGGTCCAGGATGGCGACGGGCTGCCCGCAGGACTGAGCCAGAGCCGCAGCCAGGTTCACGGCCAGGACGGACTTGCCCACGCCCCCTTTGGGCGAGAACACGCTCGTGACCGCGGCGCGCGCCGGTCGCCGGCCGTGCAGGGTGCGCCCGTCCTGAGCGGCGGCACGCGCCGTGCTCAGGTCCTCCTCCAGGCGGCCCACGAGGTCGCTCACCGCGCTCGGTAGCTCGCTCGCCACCTGGGCCACGTCGATCGCGTCGTCGATACCGGCCCGCAGGGAAAGCCTCATCAGATCGGAGGAGAGCCGGTCGACGACGAGGACCGCGCCCACCCCGGGCGTGCCCCGCAACAGAGCGGCCACCCGGCCGAGCTGCACCTCGCCCGCCTGTGACGGCCCGAGGACGAGCACGACGGGGTCGTCGGGACGTACCGGGGCACCGTCCAGCTCGTCCAGGTCCGCGAACGCCTGGGCACCCCAGCCTGCGGGGAGCGCCGCCCCCATCCGTGCCAGGACGGCCTGGTCCGCCTCGACCAGGATGAGCGCGAAGCCGGGACCGGGACCTGCCTGGAGGTCCCCAGCCGTCGACGGAGCCCTGTCCCGGAGGTGCTCGACCTCTATCACGGCCCTGACTTTTCAGCTGCCGCTCGGCGTGCGCCGGGAGGAGGAGAGCGGGTAACCGGCTCGGGCCGACAGCGCCGCCGGGAGAGCAGGACGGAGGCTGTCGAGCAGTTCGGCCTGGGAATGGGCACCGAACTTGCGGAAGATCGCCTTGAGGTGGTTACGGACTGTCTGGGGGCTCAGGTAGAGGGAGCGTGCTATGGACGAGACGCGTCTGCCGTCCAGCAGCAGTTGGAGCACGTCCCTCTCCCGCCTGGTCAACAGCTCCATGGCTCCCAGGTCGGCCCAACCGGCCAGTTGGCCGTCGACGTGGGCAGGGCCGGGCACATCGGCTGTGCCGGGGCCCTGCGCCTGTACAGCCTGTTGATGGTTGGCCGCGCTCAACAGCCACACGGCGAACCGCCATCCCCGCGGGCCCGTGAAGGCGCTGATGGTCACCCGTGCCCGGACCCTGCCCCGACCGGGGGCCAGGAGCTCCAACCAGGTCGAGGTCGTCCCTGAACCTTCCAGTGTGAGCAGGGACGACGTGCCCTTGAGCGCCAGGAGGTACCTGTGGCGCTGGTCTGCCGGCACGTAGGGGGGCGGCTCGGGCGTCCCCAGGGGCAGGCAGGCGTTGCCCCCCACCATGTCGTTGAGCGCCGGGTTGGAGTACACACGTTGGCCGGCGCCGTCGACGACCAAGACGCCCTCGGACAGGTCGTCGAGGATGGTCTTCAAGGAGTTGTCGATGAGCCCGTGCGCCCGGTGCGCGCTACCGGACTGGTCGGCATAGGTCAATGTGACGCTCTCGTCCACGGGCACCTCACGCTTCTCCGACCACCACGGCGCAGCACGCGCGCTGCGCCGGAGCCCACAGGCACCGTCTGCCGCCGGCCCTGTTGCCGCTGACCGTCATCCCCGCCGCAGCCGTTCCCCGGTCCGCCCGGGACCGGTCCCCGTCCGGGCACCGGGAGGTACCCGCAGAGAGGGCCCGCGGCTCGGCGTGTAGGGGGCCTGCAGGTGCACAGGGCGCACCTGGGGCTGCGGCGGGCGCCGGCGGTGCCGGCGCAGCAGGAGGGCCAGGAGGACGAGCAGGGCGACCACGACCACTACGGCGGCTCCGGCACCGACCATGAAGACCAGGCCCAGGGGTGCCGCTCCGACCCGGAACGTGAGCGTCTGGAGGTTGCTCTGTGCCCCTCCGAAGTTGGCCGTGCCGCTGATCCGGTAGAGCCCGTTCTTGGCTACGGGCACCGGGATGTTCATGACGCTGCCCTGGCCGGGGGCCAGGAGCACCGGCGCCGGGGACCTCACACCTGCGACCAGCACCCCGTCCCGGTACAGCTGACCGACAAAGGACGTCTCCTGCTGCACTTCTCCTCTGCTGCGCACCATCGCCTGGACCTCCGCCGAGTAGCCCACCTGGGGGTGGTTCAGCAGCTTCAGCCCCAGCAGCTTGCCCCCGCGGTGCAGGCTGCCGTAGGGCACGAGCTGCAGGTCCATCGTCTTGGCCCCGAGCTTCAGAGTGGCGAAGCTGGCCGTGACCTCGGCATGGTAGGTACCGAGCGCCTCGCCCTGCGTCGCGCTGCCCGGCCAGTTGAAGTGCAGGAGCGAGAGCGCAGAGGGCGCCACGGGCCCGGAGGTGAAGGAGTGGCGGTAGACGACGTCCCTGCCCCGGGTGACGCTCACCCGCACCAGGGGGTTGATGGCGACATTGCCCGCGTTGTGGACCCGGGCGAAGAACGTGACCGGTGAGCCGACCTCGACCTTGGGGTAGGTGTAGGCGTCGACCAGGCGGCCCGCCAGGACCTCGGTGCCCGTGACGTGGGCGGTGACCTCGACCGGCAGTGCGAAGCCCACGGGGCTGGCCCCGCCCCTGCCCTTGGCCACTTCGGACTCGACCACGACCCGCCCCGTGTAGGTGCCGTTGGCGGCCTTGGCGGGGACCCGGAGCACGAGGCGCACTGTGGTGGTGGCCGCCGGACGGGCCAGGACCGAGCGCAGAGGGACCGTCGGGCCGGTCATCGGGACCACGCTCAACCATTGCGCCACCGGCCCGGCAGTGGCGAGGGAGAAGCGCTGCGCCGCCTGCCCGCCGTTCACCAGGAACAGGTCCCGGCTGTACTGCTGGCCGCGCAGCGCCTGCTTGAAGACCAGGACCGTGGGGGACAAGCCGAGGGACCCCTGCCCACCCGTCGTGGCCGCCAGGGCGCCGGCGCCCGGCCCGAGCACGCCGAGCACTGCAACAAGGGTGCCGGCCACCAGGGACATGACCACCCGGGCCGCTTTCCCGGACCACCTGGTCGTGCACTTGCCTTCGCTGCTCACAACCCAAGGATGGCGGCAGCGCAAACCCCGCGCACCGTCAAGATTGATGAAAATGCCGGGCCCGGCCGGCGGTGCCCCGGCCTTCCCGGCCACAAAAAAACGGGGGGAGGGCCGCTCGGCCCTCCCCCCGCTCAGTTCGGGTTGCTACGGGTTCCTCACCGGGCTGCCGAGGTCACCGGCGACCGGGGTGTAGGCGTGGCCGGCATCGGTGGGGCAACCGCCCGACGTGCTCACGCTCGACGCCTGGGCCCACACGACCATGCTGCCGGAGTAGGTGTCCACCGGGATACCGACCTGGGGGTGGATCGACAGGTCGAGCTTGGGAGTGTCATTGGGGCACACCAGCTGCGCGCCGGTTGCGTTGAACCACTGGACCTGGTCCCAGTTGCCCGGACCGGGGGTGCCGGCAGCCGGGGCGATGGGGGTGATCGTCTGCAGGTTGGACGCGTTGTAACCGAAGTTGGCGTCGAAGTAGCCGTTGCCCGTACCGTCCGGGGTGCCGATCGTCTTGCCGTAGGTCGCGCCGACCAGGGGGAAGAACTGCACGCCCACCTGCATACCGGTGTTGCCACCGTTGGTTATGGTCGGGGTGGAGGAGCTCGGCGGGTTGAAGTTGGTGTTGCCGGCGACGATCTTGCTCGTCCCTGGGACCATGGGGCCCCAGTTGACGGCGCTGAAGTCCTGCTCGAAGGCGATGAACGGGTTGACGCCGAAGGTCACCGTCTGGGTGGACAGGGCGCCCACCGTGTCGATGGCGTGGGTCACGACCTGGTAGGTCCCGTTGGGGTCGTCCTTGGACAGGGTGAACGCGTTGTGCCAGAGCGACTTGGTGCCCTCGTTGCACAGCGCCAGCATGCCGTTGTTGGGGTCGTTGACCGCTGCGCTGGTGAGCTCACCGTCTGCGACGGCCTGGGAGAACATCGGGTTGAGCACGTTCAGGTTGGCCGAGCTCGTGCATGCCGAGCTTCCCTCGATCGGCTTGGCACTGAACACCTCGGCCAGCAGCGTACCGTCCGGGCGGTAGACGTCCCAGTAGACGTCGCTCACGTAGCTGACGCCGTTCATGTCGTCGACCGCGGCCCACAGCTCCAGCCGCCGGGGCGCATTGCCCTTCTGGGAGAAGTTCTGGTTGGCGGCGTCGAAGGCGTTGGGGGTGATGCTGACGCCGAGACTGGAGTTGTTCGCCTCCACGGGTGCCCCCGGGTTGGGCAGGTTCGAGTTGGGGGCTTCGGGCAGTGCGCACGGCGGTGTAGCCGTGTTCACGCCGTCCGTCGTCCCGCTGTAGTTGATGGCCGTCGACAGCACGTTGCCGTAGGAGTCGGTGACCGTGGTGCTGCCACCTGGCGGCGTCGGGGCGGTCGCCCCGGGGGTGGAGGTGTAGGGCGTGCCCGTGTAGTCGGGGGCGCTGGTGCTGGTGTTGCTGGTCTCGGCCCCGCCGGCGCGGTTGTTGTCCGCCACCAGCCAGGTGCACTCGATGTTGGGCCCGGTGCTGCTGCTCGTTATCTGTGCACTGACGGGGATGTTCGGGCTCGG
>JAJZMF010000011.1 GCA_021850325.1 Actinomycetes bacterium | reverse complement strand
CGGAGGTGGTACCGGGCCCCGTCCCGGCACCGGTGGGTGCCGGCCTGCTCGGAGGGGAGGTCACCAGGACGGTGACGTCGGTGCTCGCCATCGTGACCCCGTCGGCGGGGTCGGACGTGCTGACGACGACCGAACGTGCGCCAGGGCCTGTGGTGCCCACGGCCACGGTCAAGCTGAGCGGGGCCAGGGTGGCGCCTGGCGAGAGAGGCAGGGCCCCGGCCCAGGTGCAGGTGGCGACCTGAGGCCCTCCGGCCGAGCAGTCCCACGGGCCCTGTGGCCCGACCGGACCGGGGAGCAGGGCCAGGCCGGCGGGGAGGTCAACTGCCACCGATGGGCCGTGAGCCGCCGGGCTTCCGGCTGCGCCCATGGTGAGGTCGGTCCCCAGGGAGAACTGGCCCCCTGGTGCCACGCTGGAGGGGTGGGCGGAAGCGTCGACGAGGACCTGCGGCGCAGGCGCTGCCACGGGCTGCGTGGCGACGGTACCTGAGAGCACGGTGACCGGTGTAGCTGCGTCCGCGCTGTCGGACAGGGTCGACGTCGTCGTGAGGGCACCCATGTCGGTCCCGGCCAGGGTCACCGAAGCGGTGACGGGGCCCAGAGCGGTACCAGCAGCGATCGGGAGCTGGGAGGTAGCAGTGCAGGTCAGGGCCCGGTCTCCGGCCGACAGGCTGCAGGACCACCCGGCCGGGGCGGGTGCGCCGGAGAACGTTGCGCCGGCAGGCAACGACACCTGCAGCTGCGGGGCCGAGTAGGCAGGGCCCCCGGCGGCCGAGAGCGACGGCGACAGGGTGAGGTCGTAGAAGTGGCCGGCCTGTACCACGGCTGTCCCGGGCACCGGCAGCTCGAGCACCGGGGCCGGTGTCACGTCCACCACCGTGGTGCTCTGTACGGGGTTGGCGGCATCAGTGCTGTCCGAGAGGGTGGCGGTAGCAGTCAGGGGACCGTGGGCGGACGTGCCGACCGCCACGCTGGCCTGCAGGGTGCCGAGGCCGGTGCTTACCGGCACCGGCGTGGTGGCCGTCGATGAGCAGTTGAGCGAGGTGCCCGCGTTGGCCAGGGTGCATGACCACCCAGCGGAGGCGGGGGAGGCGACGAAAGTCTCACCGGTAGGCAGCTGCACCTGGAGCTGGGGGTCGTGGGCGGCAGGGCCGCCCTGGGAGCCGGTCGCAGGGTGGAGGTCCAGGTTGTAGGTGCTGCCGGCCGAGGCTGCTGCCGGCGCGCCCGACGCCTCGAGCCCGAGCACCGGGGGCGTGGTCGTGGTCAGCGTGGCGTCTGCGGTCACGGGAACTGCGCCGTCCGAACTGTCCGCCAGCACAGCCGAGGACTTGAGGGTGGCGCCGGTGGCCGTGCTCGAGATGTCGACCGTGACCGTCACGCTGCCCAGGGAGGTGCCTGCAGCTACGGGGGTCGTGGCCGTGGAGGTGCAGCTGAGCTGCTGGTTGGACGGGAGCTGGCACGTCCATCCGGGTGTCTGGCCCGACAGCGGGGCGAAGGTCTCCCCGGTGGGCAAGGTCACCGTCAGTCCGGGGTCGTGGGCCGCTGATGTGCCTGCGTTGCTGAGCGAGCCGGCGACCGTGAGAGCGTAGGAGGACCCCGGGACCTGAGCCGTCGTCGGCGTCCCGCTGCTCGTCACCAGCAGCTCGGGGCCGATCGCGGTCACGTCCGTGGTCGAGGAGGCTGACACGGTGGTGGCCCCGTCGGCGGCATCGGAGAAGGCGACCTGGGTCGTGTACTGGCCTGTCGTGCCGACCGAGACCGGGACGTCGAGCTCGGGCAGGTTGGTGCCCGCTGCGAGCCCAGCCGAGGTGGCGCAGGTGAGCACGTTGGCCGTCCCGTTGAGCTGGCAGGACCAGCCGCTCAGCCCGGTCACGGGGCTGAGCTGGGCGCCGGCCGGCGCTGTCACGGTGAGCTGGGCGCTGTTGGTGGTCCCGGCGCCGTTCTGGAGCACAGAGGCCGTCACTTTGACGTCATAGTTGCCTGCACCCGATGTGGAGGGCCCTGACGCCATCACTGCCAGGTTGGGGGCAGGCGCCTCGCCGACCCGGCCGTAGTCGGTGGCCGTCACGGACGGCGAGTCGTTGGATGCCACGGAGGCCGAGTTGTTCGCCACCTGGCCCGTTGCGGCGTTGTTGTCGACGGTGGCATCGATCTTCAGGGGCTGCAGGCTCGAGCCGGCCGCCAATGGCAGGCTCCCGGCCCAGGTGCAGGTTTCGGTGAAGCTCGGAGCCGAGCCCGAACGCGTACAGGACCAGTCGGTGCTCGCGGCGTCCTCGGACACGGAGCTGAACACGGCCGGCAGGTTGTCGGTGACCACGGGCGCAAGGGCTTCCGCCCCACCAGGGGAGACGACGCTCGGTACCAGGGTGTAGGTCATCGGCGAGCCCGCCGTCAGGTCGCCCGAGACGTTGTCGGTCACCCCGAGCCTCAGCGCCGGGGTGGAGACCACTTCGGCATAGTCCTGTTCGGTGACGCTGGAGGGGCTGGCGCCGGACGAGGTGAGCACCGCCGTCGCCGTACTGGCGCCCGAAGCGTCGGCCGACACGGTGACCGGGACCTGCACCGAGCCGAGCGACGTGCCCGAGGCCACGGTGCCTCCGGTCCATGTGCAGTCCTCGGACTGGCCGGAGGGGCTGCACGCCCAGTCCGTCGCCGTCGCCGTGAGGAGGGACTCGTCGGAGGGGAACGTCATGTCCAGTGCCGGCGCCACGCTGAGCGGTCCGCCCGCGGTGGAGGTGAAGCTGGTCGCCGTGTAGGTGAGGGTCTGGCCCTGGGCCAGCCGCCCGTCGGTGCTGTCGGAGAACTGCAGGCCGAGCGCCGCCGCGCTCTGGGCGGAAGCCACCACCGTCCCGGGGTCCGAAGCCGTTGCCACAACGGCCCCGGCCTCGTACAGGTGACCGGAGACGGTCTGGGCGCCGGAGCCGGAGACGGTGGTCTGCATCGAGATGACCGGCAGCGACGTCCCGGCGGCTATGGGCAGGCCCCCGGTGTAGCCGCAGGTCACCTGCGGGCTGGCCACCGAGCAGGACCAGTCTGTGGCCGTGGCCGTGAGCGGGGTGACGCCGGTCGGGAAGGTGGCGCTGAAGCTGGGGGCGTTGTCCTCGGGCCCGGTGGTAGCCGAGACCGAGGGGCTGGCCTGGTACAAGACGTGCGAGCCCTGCACCAGCACGCCCGCAGCGGAGTCGGTCAAGCCCAAGCCGAACGTGGGCGGGTTTGCGCCCAGAGGTGCCACCTGCACGTTGGAGATCTCGTGGACATCGGTGGCACCACCGGTGGAGGCGGCGAAGCCGAAGATCATCTGGTAGGGGATGCCCGTGCTGGCGTTGACCCAGCCACTGGGGACGAAGGTGTCATAGGGCAAGGACCCGGAGAGGTACTGAGTGGCGGCTCCCAGGGGGGTCACGGCCACCTCGTACGACCGGGCCGGCACTTGCAGGCCGCTGCTGGTTGTCATCGCCGCGCTGGTCGGGTTGACGGCCACCTCCACGGGTACCAGGGAGCTGGCGCGCGTGCCCGTCGAGCCCGTCCCCAGGGCCCCGCCGCCCAACCCTCCGTTGGCAGCCGTCGACGAGAGCATGCAGTAGCCGCTGGTCCCGCTCCCCGGGCCGCGTACCGAGACCTCGTTGGGCATGGTCTGGCCTCTGCCCTCGTAGGACGGCAGGTTGCAGGTCGAACCACCGACGTCGTTGTTGTCGTAGTTGCCGTAGACGTCGAAGCCGACCCCCAGGTAACCGTCGACCATCCCCGGGCTCGTCCCGGTGTTGGCGTAGGCGAGCGCCCCGCCCGACTGGCCCAGGGCCTGGACCGCGGGCGATGCCGGGTCGGCGGCCTGGAGGAAGAACATGATGCCGTCGGCCTGGGTGCCCGAGCCGTACTGGTAGGTGTCGAAGTGCACGTCCAGGCCAGCCGAGGAGGGGACGGGCTGGGTGGAAGCGGTGCCACCCTCGAGGGTGTTGTTGGCGGAGGTCAGGCGCAGCGCCCCCTGGCCTGATTAGTCGGCGGGGCTCCCGCAGCCGGGGACGGGTTGTTGGGCGGTGTCGGACGAGGCGGTGAGGCAGGCCACGTTCGACCCACCGCTGACCAGGGGTGGGTCGACCCATTGGCCCGGCACCTGGACGTTGCTGCCCGTGAAGGGCTCCTGCACCATGGCGAAGGTGGTGGTGGGTACCGCCCCCGCACTGGCAGGGCCGGCCACCGTCCCGACCAGGGCAGCGGCCACCAGGGCGACCACGGGCACGCGTGCCAGGAGGCGGCGCCAGCTGAAGGCGGGTGGACGGTGCAGCCGGTTCGGCTCGGAGTGGGCCACTGTCTCTGTTTCCCTCTTGCTTTCCTGCGCTAGGCCGCTTGCGGGCGCGGCCGGGGCCGGTAGTGGGGATCGGCAGCGCTGGGCCCGGCTTTAGGGTAAATAGGGTCACATGACATGGACGGTACCGCCGGTCGGTCGGCGGTTTGCCGCAAAGGCGCAACACTGCACGCGGCGTGCATAGCTCGATGGGCAGGTCCGGGCCGCCTGCTCCGCAACTGGTGGTGCCGGGCGGTGCGAGCCCGCTCCGGTGCGAGCCCGGCCCCGGCCCCAAGGCCGTAGGCTGCAGTGGTGCGCAAGGAGCTGACGGTCGCCGATCTCGGTGACCTCCTCGAGCAGCCTCTGTTGGCTGTGCTCGCCACATACCGGGTGGACGGCACGGTGCTGCTCTCACCCGTCTGGCACGAGTACCGGGACGGCGGTTTCAACGTGTGCACGACGGGAGCACACGTCAAGGCGCGCCACCTCCGGCGTGACCCCCGGGCGGTCCTGGTCGTGGCCGAGCAGGTGCCTCCCTACCGGGGGGTCGAGATCACGGCCCGGGCACGCCTGGTCAGCGAGGGCGTGGAGGCCGTCGTCGAGCGCGTTGCCACGCGGTACCTGGGCCCGGTCGGCGGCCCCGCCTATGCGGCCCGGGCGTCCGACGACGTCCTGGTGCGCCTCGAGCCGGGCCACCTGCGGGTATGGGACTTCGCCGACGAGCAGCCCGGCCCGGGCCTTGCTCCCTGAACGGCCCTGTCGGCCCCACGGTCACGGGGGCCGGCCGCCCTACGCTGGCAGGCGTCCCCGCCTGGGATAGGAGGTCACAGATGAAGAAGAGGTCCACAGGGACTGTGATCGCAGCTGCTGCTGCGATCGGCCCCGCTCTGACCGGTGGCGCCGCTCTGACCGGCGCCGCTGCCGTGGCACAGGCTCCGCTGCCCCGCGTGATGACCTGTGCCGGCAAGGTCGTGATGAAGCCGACGAGCTACGTCGTCACCTGCGCCGACGCCAACACCTATTTCAACTCCGTCCACTGGAAGAACTGGGGTACCCGGTCAGCCACCGCCACTGCGACCCTGGTCCAGAACGACTGCATCCCGTACTGCGCCGCCGGCAAGTTCAAGCGGTACCCCGCCACGCTGACCTTCTCCGTTCCCCGCTCGACCAAGTACGGCACTCTGTTCAGCAAGCTCAACTACAGCTATACCGTTGCGCAGGCCACCACACTTCCGCTGCGCCCGCTCTCGAGCGTCACGGGCGGCACCGTGCAGGTGGCTCCCGGCCGTTAGCAGGCCGCCCTGCGGCCCGGCTGTAGCGGGTCTGGCTAATAGTTCTAAGGTGTGCTAGAGTTACTGTGTGATCGGCACCGGGCGACGGGCCCAGGCCACCGTGGCCTCGACAGGCTCCTGGCAGGGCCGCCCGGCCGGTCTCCCGGGGGCCGTGCCCCCACCGTCGGTGCCACTGTCGTTCCTCGCGGCCGCGGCCTTGGGCTTGGTCGCATGCGGGGTGGCATGGGCTTGGGCCAGTGGTGCGGCGGCCACTGACCCCACCGGCGACCACGTTGTGGCTGCGGCCCACCTGGGCCTGCTTGCGGCTCTGTCGATGGGGGTGCTGGGGGCGGTGCACCAGTTCGTGCCCGTCATAAGCCAGCGGCCACTGCGTTCCGTGCGCCTGGCGCGGGCCACCTTCGTGGCCTGGCTGGGGGGCTCCTGGCTGCTACCGCTCGGTATCGGGGCCGCCTACGAGCCGGTGGTCGAGGCGGGAGGGGCCCTGGCCGCTCTGGCCATCGGCCTGCTGGTGGCCAACATGTCCCACGCCTTGGCCGCCCGGGGGAAGGGCGCTCCGGTGACCGGGCTGCGCTTCGCCTTGGCCGGCTTCGTGGCCACGGCCTGTTACGGGCTGGTCTACGTGGCCGACAGGAGAGGGAAGTGGTTCGACCTGGCCGGCCACGTCGTGCTGGCACACGCTGTGGTCGGCCTGTTCGCCTGGCTGGGCCTGACCTATGTCGCCGTGGCCGAAAAGCTGTGGCCCATGTTCTTCCTGGCACACGTGCCGGACCGTCACCGCTGGGGCCGCGTTGCGGTGTGGGCGGTCCCGGCGGGCGTTGCTCTGCTCTCCCCCGGCCTGCTTGCCGGTGTTGCACCCCTGGCGGCGGCAGGTGCCGTGGTGCTGGCGTCCGGCCTGGCCTCGCACCTGGCTTCACTGTCGGTCTACGTGCGCCACCGGCGGCGCAAGCCCGACCTGCACCTGCTCTTCGTGCTCACCTCGGCTGCGTGGCTGCCTGTGGGGGCCGTCCTGGCCCTGGTGGCCTCGGTGGTGATGGCGTCCCATCACCACGCCGGCACCGCCCTGGTGGCCGCTGCGGTGGCAGCCGGGGCCGGCTGGCTGCTCGAGGCACTGGTGGGCCACCTCTTCAAGGTCGTGCCCTTCATAGGCTGGGCGGCCCTGCGTGGCCGGGGTGTGGACAAAGCCCCTGGCGGCAAGCCGCTGCTCTTTGCCGACCTCTACGACCACACCTGGGCGGCCGTGAGCTACGGTCTGCTCACCTGCGGCCTGGTCGCCCTGTGCACGGGCCTTGCTGCCAGCCTGCCGGCTGCCACGGCCGCCGGTGGTGGCCTGCTGGCACTTACCGCCCCGGTCGTGGGCGTGAACCTGGCGCTGCGGCCGGCACGGTTGTTGAGGGCCCCTGTCGCCGTCGCACCGGTGCCCTGAGGCCGGGGCCCTGAGGCCGGGGCGGCCCGGCGGCACGGCTCCGCCCCCGTCCTGAACGGGGGTGTGCCTCAGCGGGCCCGGAAGCCGAGGGCCTGGGCTGCGGCCTCGTCCATCATCCCGGGGTGCCAGGGAGGATCCCAGACCACACGGACCTGGACCGGCTGCGACTGACCCACTGCCCGTTGGACCGCTTGGGCAGCGATCTCGGGCAGGCTCTGCGATGCCGGGCAACCGGGCGTGGTCATGGTCATCTCGACCACCAGCGAGCCATCTTCGCTACGCACGTCGTACACCAGGCCGAGGGCCACAACGTCCAGGTAGAGCTCCGGGTCGTAGACGCCTCGGAGGGCTTCCCAGGCGGCCTCCCGGGCCTCGTCGGTACCGGGCGTGGTGCCCGGCCCTGGGGGAGGTTGCCCTGCCGCAGCGCCGGGAACCTGGCCGGACGGTGCCGGCCCGGGCACCGGGCCGCTCATGGCTGCCGGCGGAAGGTGACCTTCCAGTCACCCTCCCCGACCTGCTCGGCCTGGTAACTGAACCCCTGTTCAGAGAGGACCCCTTCAAGTGGGACTGGCTCGAAGGGAGCCAGTACGACCAGGTCCTCGTCCTCGCCCAGGGAGGCGACGGCGCACATGATCGCCTCGAACGGCTCGCCTCCCTCGCTTATGAGGGGACGGGCGTCAACCACCGCCATGACGTTCCTCCTTGTGTGCGGGCGGGCCCGGAGGCCAGCCGTGGGCCTGGTGGCCGGCGGGCACGGGCAAACGCCTCGTGCCCCGAGCCGCCGGTCGGGCTGGACCGGTTGTCAGCGGCCGCCGGCGGCCGGACGTCCGATGCGTACCCGCCACACCCTGGGCCCGGCCTCCAGGTAGTCCCAAGTGTACGCCCCGGTGTGCTCGGCCTCGAACTGGTAGCGCAGCGGTTTGGGGTCGTGGTCGTTCACCAGTACGAAGCCTGCACCTGCTGCCAGCCCGGCGTAGCGGGCGAAGATGGCCTGGTGGCGGTGGGCCGGCGCCAGTTCCCGGACATCGAGCACCTCCTCGGCACCGTCCCGGCCCGCCCCGTCGAGCAGCCCGTGCATGTGCCCGAGCAGGGCGACCAGCTCACCATCGGAGCGCAACCTGGGGAGCAGGAGCTCGTTCTCCTTTTGCACGTGGGAGCTGAAGAGGGGCTCGATCGTGCTGGCCACGGCGACGGCCTCAGGGCCTCCGGCCGCCCCCGCCAGCTCTCCGGCCAGCTCGGCCAGCCTGCCGTGCTCAGCCGTCATGGCCTCCACGGTCTGAGCCAGCTCGGGCTTACGGGCGGCAGCGGGGTAGACCGTGCCCTCCTCGGCCCGGGCATGGGGGAGCACCTCCCGGGTCAGGTAGGTGGACAGCTCGTTCACCGCCACCTGATGGGGCCGGCCCTCCGCAACGGCGTCACGCAGCTCCAGCACCCTCTGCCCGAGGGACTCGGCCAGCTCCCGGTGGTGGCCCAGCATGGCTTCGAAGGCTTGGGTTTCGGTCATGGTCACAGTGGGTGCCTCCTGTACCGTATATATAGCCACAACTAGAATAACATAGGGAAGGCCATCCCGGCAGCACCTCTTGCGCCCGGGAGCCGGCGCTCCTCCGGGCCCGGTCGGTGCGCCTCCGGACGGTCCCCGGGCCGGGTGGTCGGGCAGCCCCGCAGGGGCGGTAGCCTGAGGGGAGTTGCCCAGGACTGGGGGCGCATATGAGCACTAACGGAACGGACAGGCGCCGGCACAGGCGCACGGCCCGATTGGCTGTTGTTGCGGTCGGTACGGCCGTCGGTACGGTCGTGGCGCGGCGGCTCGGTTACGGCATCGGGGGCAATACCGTCGTGAGGTGCCGCCAGGGCCACCTCTTCACCACGCTGTGGGTGCCGGGGGTCTCCCTGAAGGCCGTACGGCTCGGGTGGTGGCGCTTGCAGCGCTGCCCGGTGGGCCGCCATTGGTCCTTGGTGGTGCCGGTGAGGGCGGCTGACCTGGCGCCCGAGGTGCTGGCGGAGGCCAAGCAGCACCACGACGTACGCATCCCCTGAACCGGTCGCGCCCAGGGGCCGGGGCGGTGAGGCCTGGTCGGGGGTGCGGCCCGGCCGGGCGCGGTAACGTCGGGCGGTGGCTGCCCGCTGCACCCAGGTGAGGTCCAAGGGGTGAGGTCCGAGGGGGCATGTCCGTCCGCGGGCCCGCTCCCGGGCTGGCGCGCTCCGGGTGCCGCGCCGTCCTCCCCGGGGGGCCCTGGCCACCGTCCGACCTTGAGAGACACGAGAGGACCATGTCAGTACTGAGCAAGTTCGAGCTCTCGGGCAAGTGCGCTGTCGTCACCGGGGGTAACCGGGGTATCGGCCGGGCCACGGCACAGGCGTTGGCCGAAGCAGGTGCCCACGTGCTGGTGGCGGCTCGCGATGCCGCCTTCAACCGGTCCACGGTGGCCGACCTCGAGGCCCAGGGCCTGCGGGCCGCCGCCGTGGAGGTCGACATAACGGCCCCGGAAGGGGTCGCCGCCATGGTCTCGGCGGCCCGGGAGGTCCTCGGTGGCCTCGACGTGCTCGTCAACAATGCCGGGGTCTGCTTCCACCGGCCTTCGGTCGAGGTGCCCGAGGACGAGTGGGACAGCGTGTTCGACCTCAACGTCAAGGCCATGTTCCGTTGCAGTGTCGCCGCCCTGCCCCTCATGCGTGCCCGTGGCGGCGGGAGCATCGTGAACATCGGCTCGATCTCCGGCCACATCGTGAACCGGCCTCAGTGGCAGGCCTCCTACAACGCGTCCAAGGCCGCCGTCCACCAGCTGACCAGGTCGCTGGCCGCCGAATGGGCCGGCGACAACATCAGGGTGAACGCGGTGGCACCCGGCTACATAAGGACGGACATGGCACCCGTGGACCGGCCGGAGTTCAGGCGCATGTGGATCGACGACGCGCCCCAACAGCGTGCCGGTGAGCCCGATGAGGTGGCGACCGGGGTGGTCTTCCTGGCCAGCCCGGCCGCGTCCTTCGTGACCGGCAGCGTCCTGGTGATGGACGGCGGTTACACCGTCTACTGAGCGGGTGCGTCCCGCAAGGGGGTGTGGAAGTCCTCCCCCAGGGCCTCGGCTGCCCTCCCGGAGCTCATGAAGCGGATGTCGAGCGAGCGCAGGTAGGTCTGGAGGCCTGCGTCCTGTATGGGGATGATGTGGGCGTCGGCACCCGACTCGTTGTGGTGCGAGTGCCACTTGCCCGGAGGCGTGACAAAGGCCGTGCCCGGTTCCCAGTCCACGCGCTTCACGTTGACCAGGCGCTTGCCGTCCTCGTCCAGGTCGCCCAAGAGGGTGTAACAGCCGGGCCTGCAGTCGACCACCAGGTCCAGGGCCACAGACTGGTGACGGTGGGGAGGCTGGAGGCCGCCCGCGGGCAGGAGGCCGAACATGGCCCACAGCACGTGCGTGAGGGTCAGGGTGCGGTCCATGGCCCGGTTGGCCAGCAGGATGCTTATGCGGTTGCGGTCCGCTGCAGCCGGGTCTGCCGCCACCTGGTCAAGGCACCGCAGGGTGTCCTCGTGGGGGTAATGCGTGGGCTCGAACCTGGGCCGCAGGCCGGTCACCCCCAGGTAGGCCATCAGGGGGCCGTCGTGCACCCAGTACAGCACGGCGTCCTCCTCGGAGCTGTGGACGGCGTCGTGGCCTGCCGGCAGGGCCAGGAAGTCGCCTCGGGACCAACCCAGTACCTGGCCTGCGAAGCGGCTGTGCCCCCGGCCCGTCATCACGTAGAACATCTGGGAGCTGGCGTTGACCGCCGTGGCCACCTCGTCCCCGGCCGCGATGCGCACGAAGTTGGCGCACAGGGCCGGAGAGGTGGCCGGGCCGGCTACCCCCAGGTGGGCCGACAGGTCGAGGGGTGCGACGCCGCTCGGGCGGCCTGTGTAGAGCTCGGGCCCGAAGCGGTCCACTGGCACGGGGGGTACGATGCCCCGCCCGATCGGGTCGGCCGCCTGGGTGTACTCGTAGTAGACGGCGTCGCCGGTCAGGGGGCTGTGGGCCGCGCTGCCCGTGGCGAGGGCCGGGGCCGGGGTGTCCTGCTCGCTCATGGGGCCTCCTTTGCGTCCGTAACCCTACCCTGGCTGCCGTTCGTCTTGCGCGTCTGTACCGGCGGGGCCGGTCACGCCCAGGCGTGCGGCGTCCTCCCAGGTGTCGACGTCCTCGGCCAGGCCGCTGCTCAGAGCCACCTGCCCGAGGCGCAGGCCTTCGGCGAGGGCCCGCATGGCCACCCCGGCGCCACCGCGCGGCAGGTCGGCCAGGGCCCTTGCCAGTGGCTCGGTGCGGTAGTAGCCGATCAGGTACTGCGGGCGCCGGTCGTCCTCGGTGCCGACAAAACCGTCGAGCACTTCGCAGCTTTCGTAGCGCCGCACCCCCTCGAGCAGTTCGGCTACTGCCTCCTCGGGGCGGGCCAGGTCTCCCGCGACCACCAACGTGGCGTCCGGTGCCACCCGCTGTGAGCTTCTCAGGGCGGCGAGGCCGGCGGCGACGCCGGCGACCGGGCCTCCGAACTCCGGGCCCTCCCGGGTGAAGACCAAACTGTGCGTGCCTCGGGGCACGGTCGGCCGCCACGGGCCCACGACGACCACGGTCCTGGCCGCGGCGACCGCCGACAGGGCATGGTCGAGGAGCGTCGAGCCACGGTGGGACATCGCCATCTTGTCCACCCCGCCCAGCCGGGCCGACCTGCCACCGGCGAGGACGATCGCGTCGAGCGGCACGGGCGGGATGCTAGCTCCGCCACTCCGCCGTCTCGCCGGCGCCGGGAGCTGTGCGAGCTCCGCGGAGGGCCCCGGTCGGGTCGTACAGCACGACGGTGCCGGCCACCATGTCGTGCAGGCACCTGCGCTGGGGCGAGGTCAGCATGAGGATGAAGGAGAGGGCCAGGGTGACCGGGCCGAGTACGCCCTCGACGGTGGTCCCCAGGACCTCGCGCACCGCCATCCAGCCCCAAGAGGCGCGCCGGCCCGGGCCCGGTCTCCAACAACGCATGCCGAGCACCTGGAGGGCCGGGGTCTGTCCCCTGCCCCAGGCAATGAGCCCCCACACCAGGTAGCCGACGAAGAGGGTCACTACAGGTAGCACGACCGAAAGGCACCAGGCACCGGTACGCCGCCCAGCGCCCGCCAGGGCCGTCCCCTGGGGGAGGTAAAGCCCGCTGTCCGGGTCCAGGTACATCCCGGGCCCCGTCCCCGCTGCCCCGCTTACGGACGGCCACTGGCCCTGGTACTGCACCGGGTGCTCCCCCCCTGTCTCCTCGCTGGCGACAGGCATGGAGCGTACCCGCTCGCCTGCGGGGGACCAGCTCGGGCCGCCCCGGCGCAACCGGTGGACCTGCCCGTGAGCAAGGCCCGGAGCCAGTCGGCCGGAGCTAGTCGGCGTGATGGCGGCTTGCCTGGGCCCGCAGCTCGGGCAGGGCCACCCAACTGTGCTCGTTCTCCACCACGAAGGCGGGGCGGCCCGTGTAGGCCACGAGGCGCAGGCAGGTGCCCTGGGCCTGCCAGGTCGTCAGGCGCCTCCAAGCCTGCTGGGCGGCGGCGCGCCCGGGGGCTTCCCAGGCCAGGAAGATGCCCGACCGGCCCTCGTCCCCGGCCACGTACACGCTCCGGCCCTCGATGCCCGCCACTGCGCCGGCCTCCGGCCGGTCCTCGACGAACCAGGCCAGCAGTTCCTTGCCCAGCCGGTAGACAGCGCCCACCCTGAGCTGGTCCATGTCGACCACGGTGGTGGGCCCGTGGGCAGCCCCTCCGACCGGCTCCCGGAGCACCTCGGCCGGGGTACGCCCCGAGCGCGAGCGCTGGTAGGAGATCCACCGCAACATGGTCACGAACACGGCAACCACCCCTGCCGCGCCGAGGGCCAAGCCGGTCCAGGCCCAAGCCCCGGTGAGCACCGCTACCAGCACCGCCAAGGGCACCGTGCCGGCCAGCCAAGCCAGCGCCCTGCAGTAAATGCGCATGGCGGTAACCCTCCAGTTTTATTGGAGACCAATTTGTCATTCTACCGTTCGGACCGTGCTACCTGCGCGTTATTGGTTTTGCAAACAATTGTCGTGAGGGACAATTGACGTGCTGGTCCAGGGAGCAGGAGGGTGGCCCGCAGGTGGGCCGCGGCGCGAAGGTCCTCCCTCCGTAAGGGGGCCCTGCCCAGAGGACCACGTCGTTTTGCGCCGTCCCAGGGCCCGCGTAGCCTGAGAGGCTGTGCTTGTCGTCCACCGGGCCCCTCGTGCCGATGAGCTGGTCGAGGCCCTGGTGGAGGTGGTGCGTGCCCCTCTCCTCCCGCCGCTGGCCAGAGAGGTGGTCGCCGTCCCCACCCGTGGCATCGAGCGCTGGCTCAGCCAGCGTCTCGGTTCCCGTCTGGGGGTGGCCCGGGCCGGGGCCGGCGGGGAGGGCGCCCAGTCGAGCGGGGACGGCGTGTGCGCCAACTTCGACTGGCCTTCTCCCGGAGGACTGGTGAGCGCCGTGGTCCGGGCAGCCACCGGGCGCCCAAAGGACGCGGCACAGCCCGGGCCCTGGTCGGCGGAGGCTGCGGTGTGGCCGTTGCTCCGGCTGGTGGACGACCACATCGGTGACCCGAGGCTCGCTGTGCTGGCGCGCCACCTCGAGGGCACCGGCCCCGGCCCGGACGGCACCCCCGGCCGCCGCTTGGCCACTGTCCGCCACCTGGCCCAGCTCTTCGACCGCTACGGCCTGTACCGGCCCGAGATGGCCAGGGCCTGGTCGTCGCGCGACCTGGAGGGGCGCGAGCCGCCCGCAGGCGGGGGCCCGGGGGACTGGGCCCCCCCGGGGCGGGAGGTGGACGCCGGGTGGCAGTCCCTGCTCTGGCGCCTGTTGCGTGACGAGCTCGGGGAGCCCAGCCCGGCCGAGATGGTCGAGGAAGCGGTGCGGGAGCTGGGCCGGGAGCCGTCGGTGGTGGCCCTGCCGGCGAGAGTGTCGTGCTTTGGCCTCACCCGTCTGCCGGCCAGCCAGATGGAGGTACTGTCCGCTCTGGCCCTCGGGCGGGAGGTGCACCTTTTCGTCCTCCACCCTTCTCCGGCCCGGTGGTCGGTGACCGCGGGCCTGATGGCGGCCGCTGCTCGGGCCGGCGGGGCCCGTACAACCGGCCCCCTGGCTGCGCCCCGGTCGGGCGCCCCGGTCGGGAGCGGTGAGGCGCAGGCCAGCCACCCCCTGCTGCGTTCCTGGGGCCGGGACGCTTTGGAGCTGCAGTTGGTCCTGGGCGCCTACGAGACGGTCGAGGGCCTGCCTGTGCCCGGCCAGGAGCCACGGGGGCCGGCCAGCCTGCTCCGCCGCCTGCAGGAGGACATCCGACGCGACCAGGCCCCACCCGGGCCTCCCAGGCCGGGTGCGCCCGACGTGAGGCCCCTGTTGTCACCGGAGGACCGGAGCCTGCAGGTGCACTCCTGCTACGGCCGGGCCCGCCAGGTCGAGGTGGCACGGGAGGCCGTGCTGCACATCATGGCCTCCGACCCTGGTGTCGAACCTCGGGACGTGGTGGTGATGTGCCCGGACGTCGAGGAACTGGCCCCCCTCGTGCAGGCTGTCTTCGGCACCGTGGGCCCGGGTGGTGGCCCGGCGCTGCCGGTCAGTGTGGCCGACCGGTCGGTCCGGCAGACCAACCCCGTGCTCGGCGTGGCTGCCCACCTCCTGGAGCTGGTCTCGGGCCGGGCAGGCGCGGCGGAGGTCCTGGACTTCATGTCCCGGGGACCGGTGAGCCGCCGTTTCGACCTCGACCAGGAGAGCCTCGCCCTGGTGGCCAGCTGGGTCGAGGGCACGGGCGTGCGCTGGGGCATCGACGACGAGCACCGGGAGCAGTGGGGTATGCCGGGCTTCACCGCTTCCACGTGGCAGGCGGGCCTGGAGCGGCTCCTCCTCGGAGTGGCCATCGACGAGGACAGTGGCCTGTTCGGCGGCACCCTGGCCTACGGTGACCTGGCGGGCCCGGAGGTCGACCTGGCCGGACGCCTGGCGGAGCTCGTGTCACGGCTCGGGCGGGCGATGCGCACCCTGGGGGGGCCGATGACGGTGGCCTCCTGGTGCGAGGCGATCGCCCGGTGCACCCTGGAGCTCTGCTCCACGGCTCCGGGCGAGGAATGGCAGACCACCCAGCTCCGCAGCACCCTGGCCGAGGTGGCGGGGCGCTGCCCTCCCAGCCTGGGAGCGCGGTCCCCACTGCTGGCGCTGGCCGAGGTGAGGGACCTGCTGGCCGAGGAGCTCCGGGGCCGGCCGACCCGGGCCAACTTCCGTACCGGCGCGGTCACCGTGTGCACCCTTGCGCCCATGCGCTCGGTCCCCCACAGGGTTGTCTGCCTGGTAGGCCTGGACGACGGCGCCTTCCCGCGGCCCACCTCCGAGGACGGCGACGACCTGATGGCGTGCCAACGCCGGCCTGGGGACTGGTCGGCCTCCAGCGAGGACCGCCAGATGCTCCTGGACGCCCTCATGGCGGCCACGGGGTACCTGGTCATGACCTATCAAGGTCATGACCAGCACCTCAACCAGCCTCGCCCCCCGGCAGTGCCGGTGTCCGAACTGCTGGACGTGGTCGACCGCACCGTGCGCTGCGCGGCGCTCCCGGACGGCACCGCGCCGCCCGCCCGCACGGCGGTCGTCGTCGAGCACCCGCTCCAACCCTTCGACCGGGACAACTTCCGCCGCGGTGCACTGGTGGCCGGGGCCTCCTGGCGCTTCGACCAGGCGCACCTCGACGGGGCTGTGTCCCTGGCCGGGGAGCGTAAGGCGAGGGCCCCGTTCCTCCGCTCGCCGCTGCCACCGCTGACCGAGCGCGTGGTGCCACTGGCCTCGCTGGTCCGCTTCCTCGAGCACCCCGTCCGTGCCTTCCTCCGCCAGCGCCTGGGCTACTACCCAGGCGAGGTGCCCAGGGCGCTCTCCGACCTGCTGCCCCTGGAGCTGGGCCCGTTGGAGCGCTGGGCTGTCGGTGACCGGGCCCTGGCTGCCGTGGTGGCGGGGACCGACCTCGACGCTGCGCTGGCAGCCGAGCTCGGCCGAGGCCTCCTGCCTCCCGGCCTGCTGGGTGAGAAGGTGCTTGCGGAGGTCCGCGGCGTCGTGAAGGCTCTCATGGCCGGCCTGGGGCGCTTGGAGGGCAGCGGGAGCCTGCCGCCGCCCGTGGAGGTTGACGTGGCCCTGCCCGATGGGCGCTCGGTCGTGGGCACGGTCCCCGGTGCCGGCGGGGGCAAGGTGGTCCGGGTCGTCTACTCGAAGCTGGCCCCCAAGCACCGGTTACGGGCCTGGGTGCAGTTCGTGGCCCTCAGCGCCGCCCACCCTGGACTGGCCACCGGGGCGCTGACGTTGGGCCAGAGCCAGGGGAGCCGGCAGGACCGTCCACGGGTGGCCTCGCAGGTCCTGTCCCGCTTCGAGGGGGACGAACGCGAGGTGGCGGCCCAGGCGGTCGAGCAGCTGGCGCGGCTCGTGGACCTGTTCGACCGGGGCATGCGCGAACCGCTCCCGATCTACTGCGCCACCTCGGCGGGCTGGGCCGAGGCGGGGCACCGAGGGGGGCCCCAGCTCGAGGTGGCCCGTAAGCTGTGGTCCGGGCGTTGGGACGGCCAGGGCGAGGCCTACGACCCCGAGCACGTGGCCGTCCTGGGCGGAGCGGTCGACTTCGAGCAGGTCATGGCTGAGGCGCCCGAGGGCTACGAGCAGGTCGCAGGGTGGCCTGCGGACACCAGCCGCTTCGGCCGCTTGGCCACCCGGTTGTGGGCACCCGTACTGGCCCACGAAGCTGTGAGGGAGGAGCTGTGAGCGACGGGGCCGGCCACCCGGGCGCGGCTGGCCTGCCCGCGGGGCCGTTCGAGCTGTGCGGGCCTCTTCCCGGTCCCGGGGCGACGGTCCTGGAGGCCAGTGCCGGCACGGGCAAGACGCACACCATCGCCAACCTGGTCACCCGGTTCGTAGCCGAGGCCGGCCTACCGATAGACAAGCTCCTGGTCGTCACCTTCACCCGTCTGGCCACCGGAGAGCTGCGTCAGCGCACCCGTGACACCATGGTGCTGGCCGAGCAGGCCCTGAGGCGGGTCGTGCACCTCGGGGGGCACCCCGGCACCGACCCCGTCGCGGTGCTGCTCGCCACCCCCCCTCCGGGCGAGGACGGCGTAGACGAGGTCATCCGGCGGCACCAGAGGCTGGAGGCCGCCCTGGCCAACTTCGACTCGGCCACCATCACGACCACCCACGGCTTCTGTCATCGGGTCATCCAGGCCCTCGGCGTGTGGGGCGATGTGGCCCCCGGGGCGGCCCTGCGCGAGGACACGGCCGAGCTCGCCGAGCAGGTGGTGGACGACCTGTACGTGCGCTCCGTCCTGCGCCACGGTGAGCTGCCCTTCGGCCGGGGCGAGGCCCAGGAGGTGGGCGCAGCCGCCCTCCAGAGCCCCTGGACGGTGCTCGGCCCACCGGCGGACCGGGGGGACGGCAGCCCCGCCGGCCTCCGGCGGCGCCTGGCCGAGGCTGCGCGACGGAGCTTCGAGGAGAGGCTGCGGGGGGCGAACCAGCTCACCTACGACGGCCTGCTCTCCCGCCTGGCCGGTGCGCTGAGCGCAGCGGGGCGGGGCGAGACGGCATGTGCCCGGCTCTCGGAGCGTTACCGGGTCGTCCTGGTGGACGAGTTCCAGGACACCGACCTCATGCAATGGGGGGTGGTGCAGCGGGCCTTCAGCGGCCCGGCGAACAGGCTCGTGCTGATCGGGGACCCCAAGCAGGCGGTGTACTCGTTCCGGGGAGCCGATGTTTACACCTACCTGGCGGCTGCCGGCACGGTCGCTCCGAGCCGGAGGCTCACGCTGGACGTCAACTGGCGGGCCGATGCCTCCCTGGTAGCCGGGCTGGACGCCCTCCTGGTGCCACTGCGCCTGGGCCACCCCGATATCGTCTACCGCAGGCCCGGCACCCCGCCCGGGCGGGCGGGGACGAGCCTGGACGGTTTCCCCGCTGCGGCCCCCGTACGTGCCCGGCTGCTGCCCACCGCTGCTCCCGGCCTGTCCCGGACCGCCAAGGGCGTGGTGGAGAAGAGCTCCGCCCTCAACGCAGTTGCCCGGGACGTGGCACGCGACATCGCCGCCCTCCTCGGCTCGCCGGCCCGCCTGCCAGGTGCCGAAGGGGGGGAAGGCAGCCGGCCGGTGGAGGCGCGCGACATCGGGGTACTGGTGCGCACCAACCGCCAGGCGGCAATAGTGGAAGGGGCCCTGCGGACAGCAGGCGTGCCTGTCGTCGTCTCGGGCGCCCAGAGCGTGCTCTCCACCTCCGCGGCACTGGACTGGCTAAACCTGCTCCGGGCCCTGGAGCAGCCGTCGTCGCGTTCCCTGACGGTGGCGGCCGCGCTCACCGACTTCTTCGGGCGGGAGGCCGGTGAGCTGGCCCTGGCAGGCGAAGAGGAGTGGGAGGGCTTGCACGCCCGGCTCCACCAGTGGGCAGCCCTCCTCCGTTCGGAGGGTGTAGCCAGCCTGTTCAGTCACATCAACGAGGCCGAAGGCCTGCCCGGCCGCCTGCTCGGCCGTGCGGAAGGCGAGCGTCGGCTCACCGACCTGGCCCATGTGTCCGAGCTGCTGCATGCCCAGGCCACCGGTTCCCAGCTCGGGTTGGCGGCGCTGCGGGCCTGGCTGGCCCGCCACTACGACGAGGACGCCCCCGAGGGCGCACAGTCCGAGCAGCGGACCCGGCGGCTGGGCTCGGGTGACCCGGCAGTGCAGGTCCTCACCGTCCACCGGGCCAAGGGCCTGGAGTTCCCGCTGGTGTACCTGCCCTACCTCTGGGACGACGGTGGGGTACGACGGAGCCGGGGGGGCCCGGTCGTCTACCACGGGCCGGCAGAGGACAACCTGCGCATGCTGGACGTGGGCGGCGAGGACGGGCCGGTCTACCAGGGCCACTCCAGGCAGGCGCTGGAGGAGCGCAGGGGCGAGGACATGCGCCTGGTCTATGTGGCGCTGACCCGGGCCAGGTACCAGGTTGTGCTGTGGTGGGCGCGGGGGTTCGGTTGCCAGCACTCGGCCCTGGGCCGCCTGCTCCTGTCCCGGCGAGCCGATGGCCAGGTGGACGCCGAGGGCCGGTCCGGTGAACCGCGCGACGAGGAGGTCAGGGCCGCCTTCGAGCGCTTGGCCGGGAGAGCGCCTGGTCTGGTGAGCGTGGAGGCGGTGGAGGTCCTCCCCCGGGCGCCCGCCCACCGGGAGCCACCTGCCGTTGCCGGCGGCGGGGACCGGGCACAGCTGGAGAGGGCCCAGCTCGAGAGGCAGCTGGACCTGGGCTGGCACCGCGCCTCCTACACCTCTGTGACGCGGTCGCTGCACGCGGGTCGACAGGGCTCTCTCGTGACCAGCGAACCGGAGGAGGGGGCGCTCACGGACGAGCCCGGAGGGCAGCCCGAGCCGGGGCCGGGGCAGGCGACGGGGCCCGGGGCCTGGGACCTCCTGCCCGGGGGCAGGGAGCTGGGCACGTTCGTGCACCTCGCCCTGGAAGGCCTGGACTTCTCGGCCACCGACCTGGCGGCCGAGGTCACAGCCCGCCTCGGCCGCCTGGCCGGGCGCTACCCGGGAGAGCCGGCCGACCTGGGGCTTCTGGCCCAGGGGTTGGTGGCGGCCGCCACGACGCCGTTGGGCGGCCCCTTGGCCGGTACGGTCCTGGCCGACCTGCCGCCTGCCCAACGGGTGAGCGAGATGAGCTTCGAGCTGCCGGTGGCGGGTGGGGAACGCGCCATCGGCCAGGTGGCCCTGAGCGACCTGGCCGAGCTGCTGCGGGGCCACCTCGGGCCAGGCGACCCCCTTGCCGGCTACCCCGACGCCCTGGAGGAGCTCGCCGCCGGTGGGGAAGGAGCCAGTGGTCCCGCCGTTCTCAGAGGCTACCTCACGGGCAGCCTCGACCTGGTCTTCAGTGCCCCGGTGGGCTCCACTGCCCGCTACTTCGTGGCGGACTACAAGACCAACCGCCTGGTCGGTGGGCCCGACCAGGCGGGAGGCGGTGGGCCTGACCGGTACGGGGCTGAGGCGCTGGCCCGGGAGATGGTCAGGTCCCACTACCCGTTGCAGGCCCTGTTCTACCTGGTCGCCCTGCACCGCTACCTGCGCTGGCGCCTACCCGGGTACCGGGCCGACCGGGACCTGGGCGGTGCCGTCTACCTCTTCCTCAGAGGTATGCCGGGGTTCCTCAGAGGTATACCGGGGGCCGCCGGTGCACCCTCGGGCCCCGCACACCACGTGCCGGGCGTGTTCTGGTGGCAGCCCCCTGCCGCCCTGGTGGTGGAGGCCTCGGACTGGCTGGCCGGTCCGGGAGCGCCCGGGTGAGCGGGACCGGCGCTCCGGGCGTGCCGTCCCCGTGGCCCGGAGCCGGGCGTTCGGGCCTGGTGGCCGACCTCGGCCCGGGTGACCTGCTCTACCCGTTCAACCAGGCGGGGGTCCTCAGCCCGGCCGACGTCCACACAGCCCGGGCCCTGTCCCGGCTCGGTGCCAGCGGAGACCCTCTGGTGGTCCTGGCCACCGCCCTGGCCGTGCGCGCCCCACGGGTCGGCCATGTACTGGTGGACCTGGCCTCGGTCGCGGCAACTGTGGTGGCGGAGGGAGCAGCCGCGGGGGTGGGGGCCGAGGGGGACGTCCTGGCCGGGCTGCCCTGGCCGGAGCTGGGCACCTGGAGAACCGCACTGGAGGCCAGCCCTCTGGTGAACCGGGGCGAGGGCCCGGGGCCGGTGCGCCCGCTGCGCCTGGTCGGGGAGCACCTTTACCTCGAGCGCTACTGGCGCGACGAGGGCCTGGTCGCCGGCGACTTCCTGGCCCGGGCGGCGGCGCCACCGACCGGGCCCGACCGGGCCTGGTTGGCGCAGGTACTGGAGCTGCTCTTCCCCGGCGAAGCAGACGGCCCGCAGGCGGCAGCAGCCACAGCCTGCCTGGGCCGGCGCCTGACCGTGGTCGCCGGCGGCCCGGGCACGGGCAAGACGACGGTGGTCGCCCGTGCCCTGGCGTTGGCCCACCTCGACGCCCGGCGCGAGGGCAGGCGCTGGCCGCTGGTGGGGCTGGCCGCGCCCACGGGCAAGGCTGCGGCGCGCATGGCCGAGGCCGTGCACGAGGAGGCCCGACGCCTCGATGTGCCCGCCGCGGTGCGCGAGCAGCTGCTGGCCACCGGGGCATCTACGGTCCACCGGCTGCTCGGCCGCAGTGCATCGGGCCTGAACCGGTTCCGCCACGACCGCCGCAACCAGCTCCCTCACGACATGGTCGTCGTGGACGAGACCTCGATGATGTCCCTGCCGCTCATGGCCCGCCTGGTCGAGGCGGTGCGGGGGGACGCCAGGTTGGTGCTGGTGGGGGACCCCGAACAGCTCGCCTCTGTCGAAGCGGGCGCCGTGCTGGCCGATGTGACCGGCCCGTCGCCTACCGAGGGGGCGCCCCCCGCCATGGCGGGCTGTACCCAGGTGCTCAGGGTCAACCACCGCTTCCACGGTCCCCTGGCGGAGCTGGCCGATGCGGTGCGGCGGGGCAGCACGGCCTCGGTGCTCGAGCTTCTGGGCGGTAGCGGCACCGGCGAGCTGGGGTGGCTCGACATCGACGTGAGCGAGGCGGGCCCGCAGGCGCCCGGGCTGGGGCCCATGTGGGCCATGGCCATGGAGGCGGCGCTGGCCCTGGCCGACCGGGCGCGTCGAGGGGATGCCCAGGGGGCCCTGGCCGAGCTGGGCCGGGCGCGCCTGCTCTGCGCGCACCGGGAGGGCCCGGCCGGGGCCTCAACCTGGAACGCCCTGGTGGAGGCCCGCCTCGCCGGGAACGGACCGGCCGGCCCGAGCGCCCAGGGCTACCAGGGGTGGTACCCGGGCCGACCGGTCGTGGTCACCGAGAACGATTACGGCCTGGGCCTGTTCAACGGGGACACCGGGGTGGCCGTGAGCCGGCCGGACGGTGGGCTGAGCGTCGTCTTCCCCCGGGGTGGGATGGTCCAGGCCGTGAGCCCGGCCCGGCTGGGGCCGGCGGCCAGCGCGTTCGCCATGACGGCCCACCGGGCACAGGGCTCGGAGCTCGACCAGGTAGCCGTGCTGCTGCCCGGCCCGGCATCGCGGGTGCTCACCCGGGAGCTGCTCTACACCGCCCTGACCCGGGCCCGCCGCCGTGCCCTGGTCGTGGGCAGCAGGGCGGCCCTGGAAGCAGCGCTCTCCCGGCCTGTGGCCCGTGCTTCGGGTCTCGGCCGCCGTCTGAGGGCGGGGCCGGCGCCGCTGAGCTGAGGCCCACCGCCGTCGCCGGGAAGGCCGCCCAGCGGCTACCGTGCCTCGTGTGGGTGCAGCGAGCCGGTCGAGCCACCCGCCCGGGGCCTCCGCCCCCCGGCCCAGCCTCAGTGGCCAGTGGGCCGAACTGCGCCAGCGCACCTCGCTCCAGGGCCGACAGTGGAGCGCGGCCGCCTCTGACCTGGCGGACAGCTGGCTGGCCGGCCTGTTCGACGAGGCCATGGGCGAGGTCCGCCCCCGGCCGGGGGGCACCGCCGCGGGCACGGGAGAGGGGCCGCAGTCCCGGGGCCTGCTCGGCGGCTGGCGAGCCCGGCGCGACGCGGGCCGCGGCCCCGGCAGTGGCCAGGGCGCCGTGCTGCTGGCGGTGGGCAGCCTGGGCCGGCGTGATGTCGCCCCGGGCAGCGACCTCGACCTCCTGCTCGTCCATGCCGGCTCGGACGAGGCGGCCAAGGTGGCCGACCGGCTCTGGTACCCCATCTGGGACGACCCGATGCCCCTTGACCACAGCGTGCGCACCCCGGCCCAGGTGGCCCAGGCCGCCGAGTCCGACCTGAGGGTGGCGCTCGGCCTCCTCGACGCCCGTCCGGTGGCCGGTGACCACGAGCTGGCCGCGGAGGTCGCCGAGCTGGGCCGGCGCCTGTGGGCCAAGCGCGCCGCACGCTGGCTGCCCGCCCTGCTGCAGGCCAGGCAGGAGGCGCGCGGCTCGCACGGGGACGTGGCCTTCCTCCTGGAACCCCAGCTCCAGGAGGGCCGGGGCGGCCTCCGTGACGTCCAGGCGCTGGCCGTGATGGCTGCGGTCACACCGGTGGTGGCCGAGGTGGTCGCCGACCCCCGCCTGGCCCAGGCGGGGGACCTGCTGCACGCCGTCCGGGTGGAACTGCAGCGCCCGACGGGCAAGCGGAGCGAACGCCTCCTGCTCGAGGACCAAGACCGGGTGGCGGAGGCGCTCGGCCTGGCCGGGCGCGAGGAACTGGCACGGTCGCTGGCCGCGGCGGCCCGGACGGTGGCCTGGTTGGTCGACGATGCCTCCCGGCGGGTCAGCTCGTGGCTGGCAGGGCCGCGGGGGCGCGGTGGGTCGGCGGACCGGGCGCTCGGCCCAGGCCTGGTGCTGCGCGACGGCGAAGTTGCGGTGCCGGCCCAGTTCGACGCGGCCTCCGACCCGACGCTGGCGCTGCGTGCCGCCACCGCCTGTGCCGAGACCGGCGCTCCCCTGGCCCGCGCCAGCATGGCCCGCCTGGCCACCGAGGCGCCGACGCCGCCGTCTCCCTGGCCGCCCGAGGTCCTGCGGGCCTTCCTGCGCCTGCTCTCCACCGGCCAAGCCGGAGTGGAGCCGGTGGAGCTGCTGGACCAGCTGGGCATATGGGAGCGTTACCTGCCCGAGTGGGCAGCGGTGCGCAACCGGCCCCAGTTCAACCCTTACCACCGCTGGACCGTGGACCGGCACCTGCTGGAGGCGGTGGCCAATGCCGCGGAGCTGTCCCTCGAGGTCAGCCGGCCCGACCTGCTGTTGCTGGGCGCCTTGCTGCACGACATGGGCAAGGGGGCGGGAGGGGACCACTCTCAGGCCGGCGTGGTGGTGGTCCGGCCCATCCTCGGGCGCCTGGGGCTGGGCCCCTCCGACCGCCGCACCCTGGAGGTCGTGGTGGCGCAGCACCTGCTCCTGCCCGAGGTGGCCACCCGCCGGGACCTGGAGGACCCGGCGACGGCCCAGTCAGTGGCGGACGCCCTGGGCGATGTGACCACCCTGGAGCTGCTGGCTGCCCTCGCTGTCGCCGATGGGCAGGCCACCGGGCCCGCGGCGTGGACACCCTGGAAGGCGCGTCTGGTCCAGGACCTGGTGGACAGGGTCTCGGCACTGCTGGAGGGCCGACCTGTGCCCACCGGCCCTGCCTTCCCCTCGGACGAGCAGCGCAGGCTGCTGGGGGCCGGGGGGGCCCGTGTGCTCCCAGGCGACGGTGAGCTCCTGGTAGCGGCACCCGACCGGCCGGGCCTGTTCAGCGACCTGACCGGCGCCCTGGCCATGCACGGGCTCGAAGTGCTGGCCGCGCGCGCTCACAGCGAGGGCGGCCGGGCCCTGGACTTGTTCGTCCTGGACCTGCCCGAGGGGGCTGAACCGCGCTGGGACCGCATCTCGGCTGACCTGGAGGCGGCTGCCCAGGGGGACCTCAACGTGGGCGAGGCCCTTGCCCGTCGCCCGCCCTCCCGCCGGGTGCGACGCGCTCCGGCGCCCACCACGCCTGCACTCAGGGTGCACGTGGACAATGGCGCGGCCACCAATGCCACCCTGGTGGAGGTCCGGGCCCCCGACGCGCCGGGCCTCCTGCACAAGGTGAGCGCGGCACTGGCTGCCCTGGGCCTCGACATCGTCTCCGCCCGTGCAGCCACTCTCGGCAATTCTGCAGTGGACACTTTTTACGTGCGCAACGGCGGCGACAAGCTGCCGAGCGGGGCCGAGGCCGACCGGCTGTGCACCGCCCTGCAGGCGGCCCTGGGCGAGGAGCCGGCGCCCCCCAAGCCGTAACACGGCCGAAACATCCCGGTCGCGGCGAGGAAACAACCACCTCCTACCGTCGGAGGGCAAGCCGGCGGGCCATCGGGCCCGCGGCCTGGCTCCCGCAACCTAGGAGGGTAATTGCTCCACCTGACCATGCACCTGCTGGCCGCGGCTGCGCCACCCAACGCGTCCGACCAGGCCTACCTGAACACCGGCGACAACGCGTGGCAGTTGACAGCCGCCACCTTCGTCGCCCTGATGAGCGTGCCCGGCCTCGCCGTGCTCTTTGCCGGCCTGGTCCAGAAGAAGTGGGTCGTGAACACCATGATGATGACCTTCGCCGGCTTTGCGTCGGTGCTGGTCGTCTGGGTGCTCTGGGCGTACAAGATGGGCTTCGGCACACCGCTCGGCCACGGGGTGGGCTGGAAGGCCACCGGCGACCCCATCACCAACTTCTTCGCCAACTTCGTCGGGCGGCCGGGCACCGTGCTGAGCGGGCCGACGCTGGAGAAGCAGGCGAGCATCCCCCTGGTCAACCCCGGGATGCCCGGCCCGGGGCCTACGGGCTTCGCCCTGCCCCAGGCGAGCGTCGTGTACTTCCAGTTCGTCTTCGCCGCCATCACGCCCCTGCTGTTCCTGGGCAGCGTCCTCTCCCGGGTCAAGTTCAAGGTGTGGCTGGTCTTCGTACCTCTTTGGACCAGCCTCGCCTACACCGTCAACGCCATGCTCCTGTGGGGAGGCGGTTACTGGGCGCAGCAGGGGGCAGCCGACTACTCGGGCGGTTATGTGATCCACCTGGCCGCGGGTGTCAGCGGCTTCGTCGCCGCGGCGATGATCGGGCCCCGGCTCAAGCGTGACCGGGACCGCGCCATCCCGCACAGCCTCCCACTGGTCGCCATCGGGGGCGGCATAATCTGGCTGGGCTGGAACGGCTTCAACGGGGGAGACCCGTATTTTGCAAGTGCCAACGCGGCCGCTGCGGTGATCAACACCAACATGGCCACTGTCGCCGCCCTGTTGACCTGGGTCATCTGGGACATGTTCGCCGGGCCGGCCAAGAAGCCCACGTTCCTCGGGGCCATCAACGGTATGGTGGTGGGCCTCGTCGCCATAACGCCGTCAGCGGGTTACGTGAACGGGGCGGGTGCCCTGATGATCGGGGCCATCGACTCCACCATCGTCTGGTTGGCATGGACCTACCTGTCGCGGGCCAGGTTCATGAAGAAGGTGGACGACGCCATGGGCATCATCTACACCCACGGGATCGCCGGCTTCTTCGGCGGGCTCATGGTGGGGGTGTTCGCCGACCCGTCCGTGGTCGTCTACCACAGTGTCGGCGGGTCGCAGGTGGCGGTGAAGGGCTGGATATTCGGCGGCTACCCGAAACAGATCCTCATACAGTTCCTCGCCGCCGTCACCGTCATCATGTGGGACGCCCTGGTCACGTTCGTCATCTTGAAGGTGATCAGCTTCTTCACCCCCCTGCGCATGAGCGACGCCGAGCTCGAGGTGGGGGACCTCGCCGTTCACGACGAGGAGGCCTACCCCGACAGTGAGGGCGTGTCCCGTGCCTTGCCCGGTTACGCCGATGCGTCGGGCATGGTTGCCTCCCCTGCAGGCGTAGCCGTCGGAGGTGCCCGGTGATACTGGTTACCGCAGTCGTCAAGCCCTACGCCCTGGGCCCGGTGAGAGAGGCCCTGTCGCACGTGGGCATCAGCGGGATGACCATCTCGGAGGTGAAAGGGTTCGGCCGCCAACGTGGCCACACCGAGGTCTACCGGGGGGCCGAGTACCAGGTCGACTTCGTGCCCAAGGTCAAGGTCGAGGTCCTCACGCCGGCCGAACTGGTCGACGACGTGGTGGAGGCCATAACCTCAGCAGCCCGCACGGGCAAGATCGGTGACGGCAAGATCTGGGTCACCGCCGTGGACAGCGTCACCCGCATCCGCACCGGCGAGACCGGCCCGGGGGCCATCTGATGGCGGCCACCCGGCCGGCCGGCCGCACGCCGCTGGTGAAGCCCCCGCCCCGTGACGCGCAACAGGAACTGCCCCTGCTCGGGGGGGTCGTGATGTCACCTTGGGGCTGGCGCATCCTGGCCGTGTTCGCACTGGTCGCCGTGGGCCTCTGCCTCACGTTCTTCCTCGACGGCCACACTGCGTTCGGGGCCCTGTGGCTCTTCGTGGCGGTCGCCTGGGCTGGTTTTGCGTGGAAACTGTGGCGGATGCACCTGGAGTGGGACAGCCGCTGAGTGCCCGTCCCGGGCCGCCGCCTCAGGGGTTGAGGACGACCTTGGTCCCGGTGGGGAGCAGCTCCTCCCAGGTGTTCCCCGGGTCGAGCTTTATGTGCTCCCCTCCGGGGCCGATGAAGACGGCCGGGCCGGCCAGGGACGGCCGTACCCAGGTGCCTTGGAAGACAGCACCGTCGTGGACGACCCAGGCCGGCCCCTTGCCGTTCAGGACCATGTCGTTCTCGTGGGCGCCGGTGGGGTCTTCGACGTACTGGGTCGCGTACTCGGTGGCCCAGATGAGGACGACGTTCTTGGCCGAGATCTGGGTGCCGTCCCCCTGGACACCGGGCCCGGTGTCGGAGTACGAGCGCAGGTAGAGGCGGGTCTTCGGGTCCCAGGTCCAAGTGGTGACGTCGAGGGGGAAGTGGATGGCCACAGCTGCTGCAGGCTTGGCTCCTTTTGCGGTGCGCCCGTAGCTGAACTGCGGCAGCGGCGGCTGGTCGAGCGGGTAACCGAGCGACTTGGCAGCTGTATAGAGGGCCTTGGTCGACGTTGTGAAGTTGTGCGGGGCGTACCTGGTGGGGTCCACGTGGTAGGCGCCCGGGGCCTTGTAACCGCCCACGTCCCAGAGCAGTGTGCCCGGTGCGTCGACCTTGTCCACCACGGGCTGGATGGCGCCCGAGTACGAGAACAGCAACCTGCCCAGAGGGCGCAGGATCTGAACGTCCAAGAGCCGGGCCGACCGGACCGGTTCGATGCGGGGCGCCCCGTGGCACTGGTACACGGCGATGAAGCGGGTGATGCCCCCTTCGACCGGCTCCTCGTAGACGATGTCAGCGTGGTCCAGGCCCCACTGGGGACGGGCCTGGGGGAGGTTCTCCACCTTCACGGCCAGTGCGGTCCGGGTGAGATCCTGCTTGTTGGGCGGGGGTGTGCCCGTCAATGGACAGGTGTCACCCCGCCTGGCGATGTGGCGGGTGGTCGTGGTGGGAGCGGGAGCGGTGGTGGTGGCGGCACTGGTCCCGTGCGCCGCTGCCTTCTTGCCCGGGCCGCCGCAGGCGGCTGCCACCAGGGCCAGTGCGGCTGACATAAAGAGGACGGCGCCCATCCGACGCCCGCCGAACGGGGCTCTCATCGAGCGCCCACGCTACCCGCGAGCCGTGCCGGCCAGCCAGGCAGCACCCGGCTGAGCCGGTGCCGCCTGGTCCGGGACGTCTCCTGCCGGTCGGGTTGCCCGGCTATTTGCGCTGGCCCTGGAGGCGCACCGCTTCTGCCGCCGCGGCTATCGCCTCCGGGTCGCCCAGCCAGCGACCGCCGGCCTGGAGGGGCCTCAGGTGCTCGTCGAGCTCGTAGACGATGGGTACTCCCGTCGGTATCTCGAGCTTCGCTATCTCGTCGCCGTCCATCTGGTCCAGGTGCTTGATCAGGGCCCGCAGGCTGTTGCCGTGGGCGGCCACCAGGACCAGCCGGCCCGCCAGCAGCTGGGGTGCGATGGCGTCGTACCAGTAGGGGACCATGCGCACCACCACGTCGGCCAGGCACTCGGTGGCGGGCACCACGCCGGGCACATAGCGGGGGTCACCGGAGAGGTCGTAGGGGCTCCCCTCGGCCAGGGGAGGGGGCGGCACGTCGTAGCTGCGCCGCCACAGCTTGAACTGCTCGTCGCCGTAGCGGTCGCGCGTCTCCGCCTTGTCCAGGCCGGTCAGGCCCCCGTAGTGGCGTTCGTTGAGGCGCCAGTGGCGTTGTACGGGCACCCAGGAGCGGCCCGTTGCGTCCAGGACGATGTTGCAGGTGCGCACCGACCGGGTGAGCACCGAGGTGAAAGCCACGTCGGGCAACAAGCCCTCCTGCGCCAGGAGCTGCCCCGCCTGGTTTGCCTCCTGCTCGCCGGTGGGCGACAGGTCCACGTCCCACCAGCCCGTGAAGCGGTTCTCCAGGTTCCAGAGGCTCTGTCCGTGACGTACGAGAAGAAGGCTTGGCATGGCCCGAGCCTACCTGGGCACCCGTCCCGGCCCAGCCGGGCGGGCGTGACGGCCCAGCCAGGCGGGCGTGACGGCCCAGCCGGGCGGGCGGCTCCCGGTGCGCCCGGCCGGCCTGTCTATGCTCGGCCAATGCAGCGCCCGTCACGCCCGCTGGGCAGCCGGCTCGCCCAGGTCGGCGTGCCTGCTCCGGCTGCGACGGCGGTCCCCGCCCCGGCCCACCCCGTCCCGGCCCACCCCGCCCCGGCCCACCTGGCCCCGTTCCCGCGTCGCCCGAGAGGGCTGCGTACCGGGCTGGTGGCCTTCGTCCTGCTGTTCGTGGCCATGGGAGCGTGGTCGGTGGCCACCCCCCTGGGCGGCTCCCCCGACGAACCGGCGCAGCTCATACGAGCCGCCTCCGTCGTCCGCGGCCAGCTCGTGGGCCGGCCACTGCCCGGAGCGACCAGGGCGCAGGGCAGCATAGCCGTGGTCCGGGTGCCCGAGGTCTTCGCCAGCCTGGCCAACGATGTGAGCTGCTTCTATGTCAACCCCTGGGCGCCCGCGGGGTGTCAGGCGCCCCTGGTGCCCTCCCCGCAGGACCAGCCGGTGGAGACCTACGTGGGCCGCTACCCGCCCTTCTATTACGCAGTGGTCGGCCTGCCCACGTTGGTATGGGTGTCCCCCGGGGGCATCTACGGCGCCCGTCTGGCGAGCGCCGCCCTGAGCGCCGCCATGCTCGCCCTGGCCGTCGTGTCCCTCACCCGCTGCCGGGGCCGGCCCATGGTGGTGGCAGGCTTCAGCCTGGCCGTCACCCCCATGGTCCTCTACCTGGGTGGGGTGGTCAACCCGAGCGGCTTCGAGCTGGCCAGCGCCGTGGCCGCCTTCTGCGGGGCCCTGGCCCTGGCCCGGCTGCCCCTGGAGGAGGTCGGGCCCGCCGCTCTGGCCGGTTTCGGTGCCCCGGCCCTGGCCCTGGTACTGGTGCGCGCCCTGGCACCCGTCTGGGCGCTGGCCGCCCTGGGCATGCTCGTTTGGCTGAGGCCCTGGGCCGAAGTGAAGGTCCTCGTCGCCCGCGCACCCACGCGGGCCTGGCTGGCCGTGGGGGCGCTGGCAGGCGCCTTCGCCCTGGCCTGGGACCTGCTCGCCGGAGGCCTACGGCTCCAACCGGGGGAGGCCGTGCCCGCCCACGCCGGCGCCGCCACCGTGGCCCACCTGGCCCTGGACCGCCTCCATCTGATCGCTGTCTCCAGCCTGGGCCAGTTCGGCTGGATGGACACCCCGTCTCCTTGGGGGGTCGTCAGCACCCTCGCCCTGGCCCTGGGCGTGCTGGCCCTGCTGGCATTCGCCAGTGGCAGCCGGGCTGCACGTTGGCTGCTGGTGGGCACGGGGGTGCTGTGGGCGGGCTTCTGCTACGTCTTCGTGCTCGCCATGGTGCCGACCCACGGCGTCGTGGGCCAGGGCCGGGACTTCCTGGGCCTGGCCGTGGGCATCCCCCTGGTCGCCGGGCTGGGCACCCGGGTGGCCCGGCTCCCAGGGTTCCTCCAGCGGCGCTGGAGGACGCTGTGCGGGGCCTTCCTGGCCGTGGTGGCCATCTGCCAGTCGGCTGACTTCTACGAGACGCTCAGGCGCTTCAGCGTGGGCATCTCAGGGCCGGTCGACGCGTTCGCCCACGTGAGGCACGGATGGCAACCTCCGGTGGCCGGGCCGGTCCTGGTGGCAGCGTTCATCGCCTCCGTCTCCCTGGGTGCCGTGCTGCTGTGGCGCCTGGCAGGCGCCGTCCCTCCGGCCCGGCCCCGGCCGCGGTCGACCTGGGCCGTCCCCTGAGGCACCTGGCCGGGCACGGCCACGGGTAGGGCACCATCGCACGGGAGGGCCCCGGAGCGAGTTGGGCCGAACGGCACAGGAGGTGCGTGCGCCGTAGGTGACCAGGGCCTTCGGGGGGTGTGAGAACTTTCTTGATACGAGGGTACTCAACTTTGCTACTCTGGTTTGCAGAGCAGGACCAGCTGCTCGCAAGACGTCAAACGCGAACGTCGAGACAACCATGAGCGCGGGCGCTCCGGCGCCCGTCTCGCAAGGAGGAGCCAGATGGCAAAGGCAGTGGGTATCGACCTCGGTACCACCAACTCGGTGGTCGCGGTCCTGGAGGGTGGTGAGCCGACGGTCATCGCCAATGCCGAAGGGGCGCGCACCACGCCGTCCGTGGTGGGCTTCTCCAAGTCCGGTGAGGTGCTCGTGGGCGAGGTGGCCAAGCGCCAGGCCATCACCAACCCGGACCGGACGGTCCGCTCCGTCAAGCGGCACATGGGCGACAACGCCTGGCGGATGGACATCGACGGCAAGGGCTACTCGCCCCAGGAGATCTCGGCCCGCATCCTGCAGAAGCTCAAGAGGGACGCCGAGAGCTACCTCGGGACCTCGGTGACGCAAGCCGTCATCACGGTGCCTGCCTACTTCGACGACGCCCAGCGCACTGCCACCAAGGAGGCGGGGCAGGTGGCCGGGCTGGAGGTGCTGCGCATCATCAACGAGCCCACGGCAGCGGCCCTGGCCTACGGCCTGGACAAGGAGGAGGAGCAGACCATCCTGGTGTTCGACCTGGGCGGTGGCACCTTCGACGTGTCCGTCCTGGAGATAAGCGAGGGCATCTTCCAGGTCAAGTCCACCAGCGGCAACACCCACCTGGGCGGGGACGACTGGGACCAGCGGGTGATCGACTGGTTGGTCAAGACGTTCAAGGACACCGAGGGCGTGGACCTGGCCAACGACAAGATGGCCCTCCAGCGCCTGAAGGAGGCGGCCGAGAAGGCCAAGATCGAGCTGTCGGCGGTGCAGGAGACCAACATCAACCTGCCTTTCATCACCGCCACCAGCGAAGGCCCCAAGCACCTGGACCTCAAGCTCACCCGGGCCAAGTTCCAGGAGATGACGGCCGACCTGGCCGAAGCCTGCCGGGGCCCCTTCGACCAGGCCATCAAGGACGCCGGGCTCAGCCGGGACGCCATCGACCACGTCGTGCTGGTGGGGGGCTCGACCCGGATGCCCGCCATCATGGACCTGGTCCGTTCCCTCACCGGGAAGGACCCCCACAAGGGGGTCAACCCCGACGAGGTGGTGGCTGTGGGCGCAGCCATCCAGGCCGGTGTCCTCATGGGTGAGGTCAAGGACATCCTGCTCCTCGACGTGACGCCGCTCTCGCTCGGCATCGAGACCAAGGGCGGTGTCATGACCAAGCTCATCGAGCGCAACACGACCATCCCCACCCGCAAGAGCGAGGTGTTCACCACGGCCGAGGACATGCAGCCCTCGGTGCAGGTGCACGTCCTGCAGGGGGAGCGGGAGATGGCCATGTACAACAAGACCCTGGGCAAGTTCGAGCTCGTCGACCTGCCTCCTGCGCCCCGGGGGGTGCCCCAGATCGAGGTCACCTTCGACATCGACGCCAACGGCATCGTGCACGTCTCGGCCAAGGACCGGGCCACGGGCAAGGAGCAGTCGATGACCATCACCGGCCAGAGCTCGCTGGGCAAGGACGAGATCGACCGCATGGTCCGTGACGCCGAGGCGCATGCCGCCGACGACCGCCGCCGGCGGGAGGAGGCCGAGGTGCGCAACAACGCCGACTCGCTCGTGTACCAGACCGAGAAGATGTTGAAGGACCAGGCGGGTTCGTTCACCGGCGCCGAGAAGGAGCGGGTCGAGGCGGACCTCAAGTCTTTGAAGGAAGCCATATCGGGCAGCGACCTGGAGGCCGTCAAGTCCGCCACCGAGCGCCTGGCGGTCGGTGTTCAGGAACTGGGCAAGAAGCTCTACGAGTCGGCGGCAGCGAGTGCCGGGGCATCCGGGCCCCAGGGCGGCGGCTACGCAGGCGCAGGCGCTGGTGCGGCCAACGACGAGGAAGTCGTCGACGCCGAGATCGTGGACGAGGGTGGTAACGCCTGATGGCCGGTCAGGAAGAGCCGCTTCTCGACGAGGCAGCCGTGCCGCCCCGGGAGGTGCCGGGCCAGGAGGAGGAGCCGGTCACGGGCGCGTCCTCCGGCCCGGGCGCCGCCGCCCCGGAGGAGGCCGGTGGCGAGGACGCCGGCGGCGCAGCGGCCGGGACAGCCCAGGACGGTGCGCCGGGGCGCGAGGCCGACCTGTACGAACGCCTCCTCCGGCTGCAGGCCGAGTTCGACAACTACCGCAAGCGCATGGAGCGCCAGCGGTCGGACATCGTCGACCAAGCGGCCACGGCACTGGTGAGGAAGCTGCTACCCGTGCTCGACACCATCGACCTGGCGCTGGCCCATGGAGCCGGCGACGACGTCAAGCAGGTGTCGGGTGCGCTCTTCGACGTGCTTTCCCGGGAGGGCCTCGAGCGCATAGTGCCCGACGGGGAGGCGTTCAACCCGGAGCACCACGACGCGGTGGCCCACGAGCCGGCCGAGGGTGACGACGCGCCCGAACGTCCCGAGGTGAGCGAGGTCATGCGGGCCGGTTACTCCTGGAAGGGACGCGTCCTGCGGCCGGCGATGGTGAAAGTGAGGGGCTGAGCCTTGGCACCCCAGCGCGAGTGGTTGGAGAAGGACTACTACAAGGTCCTGGGCGTACCGAAGACGGCTTCGGACAAGGAGATCGCTCGCGCCTACCGCAAGCTGGCCAAGCAGTACCACCCCGACGCCAACCCGGGCGCCGAGGAGAAGTTCAAGGAGGTTTCCGCCGCCTACGACGTCGTTGGGGACCAGGCCAAGCGCAGGGAGTACGACGAACTGCGCACCCTGAGCGAGAGCGGTTTCGCGGGCAACCCCTTCGCCGGAGCGGGTGGGGCCGGCCCGGGAGGGCCCGGGTTCACGAACTTCCGGGTGGACGACCTGGGCGACCTGCTGGGCAACATCTTCGGGCGCGGTGGGCGCCGCGGGCGAGGGTCGCCGGGAGCCCCGGGCCCGGCGGCGGGCCCCCAGACCGGCCAGGACATAGAAGCCGAGCTGCACCTGGCCTTCGTCGACGCCGTTGCGGGCGTGACCACGACGGTGAACGTGGTCTCCGACGTTGCGTGCGCCACCTGCGGTGGCTCGGGTGCGGCACCGGGGACAGCGCCCAGCGTCTGCACCACCTGTTCGGGCCGGGGGGTGGTGAACGACAACCAGGGCATGTTCAGCTTCAGCCATCCCTGTGCCGCCTGCGGTGGGACCGGGATGAAGATCGAACAGCCCTGCCCGGCCTGCAAGGGCCGGGGTACGGAGCGCCGGGCGCGCCAGGTGAAGGTGAGAGTCCCGGCCGGCGTGGTGGACGGTCAGCGCATCCGGGTGAAGGGCAGGGGTGGCGCCGGCCGGCACGGGGCGGCACCGGGCGACCTCTACGTGGTGGTGCACATCACGCCTCACCACGTGTTCGCCCAGAAGGGCCGCGACCTGACGGTGCGGGTGCCGATCACCTTCGCCGAGGCTGCGCTGGGCGCCACGGTGTCGGTGCCCACGCTCTCCGGCCACCCCGTGAGCGTCAAAGTGCCGGCGGGGACCCGGTCGGGCCGGGTCTTCAGGGTGCCCGGCCAGGGTGTGCCCGCACCGGGCAGGAGCGGGGACCTGTTGGTGACCTTCGACGTGGACGTCCCGAGCAAGCTCTCGGCCGACGCCCGGCGGGCAGTGGAGGCGCTGGCCCGTGCCTCGGCAGACGAGGGTGAAAAGTTACGAGAAAAACTAGGAGCAACTAGCGCATGAGCGACGTACCTGGGGCCGGTGCCGGCCCGGTTGACGGCGCCCGCCGGGCGCCTGGCCGCCGGGTTGTCGACCGTGACCCGAACATGGCCGTCTATGTCATATCCGTGGCCGCCGAGCTGGCCGGGGTGCACCCCCAGACCCTGCGCATCTACGAGCGCAAGGGCCTCCTCGGCCCCGCCCGGACCCTGGGGGGCAGCCGGCGCTACAGCGACCAGGACATCGACACCCTCCGTCGGATACAGGACCTCACCGCCGAGGGCCTCAACCTGGAGGGGGTGCGGAGGGTCATCGAACTGGAGGCGGAGGTGGCCCGCTTGCGCCGGGAGCTGGACAGAGCGAGGGCAGAGGCCCGTCTCGCGGTCGACCAGGTGCACCGTCAGTACCGCCGGGACCTCGTCCCATTGAACATGAGCCCGGTGCGCTGGTTCCCACAGGGCTGAGCTCAGACCCGATGGCCCACAAGGAGGCGAGCCGTGGTGCTCGATGCCAACCGTTGGACACAAAAGACCCAGGCGGCCTTCTCGGCTGCGGTGGCCGAGGCCCGGGACCGCAACAACCCCGAGATGACGCCCGACCACCTGCTCATGGCCCTCATAGGCCAGGAGGGCACAGCGGTCCTACCCGTGCTGGCCAAGGTGGGGGTGGCCGTACTGCCTCTCCGCAACCGTCTCGAGGAGAGCCTGGCCAAGCTCCCCCAGAGCTACGGCGGGGAGAGCGGAGCCGTGTCACGCCCGGCCCGCGAGATCCTGGAGAAGGCCGACCAGGAACGCCAGCACCTCTCGGACGAGTACATCTCGGTCGAGCACCTGCTCCTGGCCATGTCACCCCGGGTGGGGGTGGCCCGCGACGACCTGCTCGACGCCATCAAGACGGTGCGGGGCAGCCACCGCGTCACCTCGCAGGACCCCGAAGCGACCTTCCAGGCGCTGGCCAAGTACGGCCGTGACCTGACCGAGGAAGCCAGGCGCAACAAGCTCGACCCGGTGATCGGCCGGGACGAGGAGATCCGGCGCGTGGTGCAGGTCCTCTCCCGGCGGACAAAGAACAACCCGGTCCTCATCGGCGAGCCCGGGGTGGGCAAGACGGCCATCGTGGAGGGCCTGGCCCGGAGGATCGTGGAGGGCGATGTGCCCGAGAGCCTGAGGGGCAAGCGTGTGCTCGCGCTCGACCTGGGGGCGATGGTGGCCGGTGCCAAGTACCGGGGCGAGTTCGAGGAGAGGCTCAAGGCCGTCCTGAAGGAGATCGCCGATGCCGGAGGCGAGGTTGTCACCTTCATCGACGAACTGCACACCATCGTCGGTGCCGGGGGGGCGGAAGGGGCGATGGACGCCGGCAACATGATCAAGCCCATGCTGGCCCGGGGCGAGCTCCGCATGATCGGGGCCACCACCCTCGACGAGTACCGCAAGCACATCGAGAAGGACGCGGCGCTGGAGCGCCGGTTCCAGCCCGTGTACGTGGGCGAACCCGGTGTCGATGACACGGTGGCCATCCTGCGTGGCCTGAAAGAGCGTTACGAGGTCCACCACGGAGTCCGTATCACCGATTCGGCCCTGGTGGCTGCGGCCGTGCTCTCGGACCGTTACATCACCGCCCGGTTCCTGCCCGACAAGGCGATCGACCTGGTCGACGAGGCAGCCAGCCGCCTGCGCATCGAGATCGACTCCATGCCCACTGAGATCGACGTCGTGGAGAGGAGGGTGCGCCAGCTCGAGATCGAGCGGGTGGCCCTCGCCAAGGAGGACGACGAGGCGTCGCGTGAGCGCCTGGCCAGGTTGGACGAGGAGCTGGCCAACCTGCGGGAGTCCTCGGACGGCATGAAGGCGCACTGGCAGGCCGAAAAGGACGCCATCACCACCATCACCGACCTCAAGGAGCAGCTGGAGGCCCTCAAGGGCGATGCCGAGCGTTACGAACGCGACGGGGAACTGGCCCGGGCGTCCGAGATCCGCTACGGGCGTGCCCCCGAGGTCTCCCGGCGCGTCGACGAGGCGACCAGGCACCTGGAGGAACTGCAGGCAGGCCACAAGATGCTCAAGCAGGAGGTGGACGAGGAGGACGTCGCCGAGGTGGTGGCCAAATGGACCGGCGTCCCGGTCAGCCGCCTGCTCGAGGGCGAGGTGGCCAAGCTGGTGAAGATGGAGGACGTCCTGCACGAGCGGGTCGTGGGACAGGACGTAGCCGTGAGCGCCGTGGCCAACGCCATCAGACGGTCGCGCAGCGGGCTCTCCGACCCCGACCGGCCCATCGGCAGCTTCCTCTTCCTGGGCCCCACCGGGGTGGGCAAGACCGAGCTGGCCCGGGCACTGGCCGACTTCCTCTTTGACGACGAGCGGTCCATGGTGCGCATAGACATGTCCGAGTACATGGAGAAGCACTCGGTGGCCCGTCTGGTGGGGGCGCCGCCGGGTTACGTCGGCTACGAGGAGGGAGGCCAGCTGACAGAGGCCGTCCGACGTCGGCCCTACTCCGTCGTGCTGCTGGACGAGATCGAAAAAGCGCACCCCGACGTTTTCAACGTCCTGCTCCAGGTCCTCGACGACGGCCGGTTGACCGACGGCCAGGGCAGGACGGTCAACTTCACCAACGCCGTGCTCATCATGACCTCCAACTACCAGGGCGACCTGCGCGATGCCTTCAAGCCGGAGTTCCTGAACCGGGTGGACGAGATCGTCCGCTTCCGGGAGCTCACCGAGAGCGATATCGAGCGGGTGGTCGAGATCCAGCTACGGGGCCTGGACAAACGCCTGGCGGTGCGGAGGCTCGGCCTGGTGGTCACCGACGAGGCCAGGCACTGGCTGGCCAGGCGAGGCTACGACCCGGCCTACGGTGCCCGTCCGCTCAAGCGCCTCGTGCAGCGCACCATAGGTGACGCCCTCGCCCTGGCCCTCCTCGAGGGCAAGTACGGCGACGGGGACACGGTGACCGTCGACGTGCCGGCCGCTCCCGGTGCCGGGGAGGGGGACGCCCTGGTGCTCCGCTGACCGGGCCGTGCGGGGACGGGGTCAGGCGGCTGGCTCTGGCCGGGCCGTCGCCCCGCCCTGGCACCGGGCGCACAGGCCCTGCATGGCGAAGTGGTGGGGGTCTATGGCGAAACCGAGCGTGTCCCGCACCGTGCGGGCCAGGTCCACGAAGAGCTCGTCGGGCGCCTCGAGCGTGGCCCCGCAGCGCTCGCAGATGAAGTGGGCATGGGCCAGGGAGGCCAACTGGTAAGTGGCCGGCCCGTGCCCCATGTGGGAATGGACGATGACGCCCAGCTTCTGCAGGTCGTCCACGTTGCGGTAGATGGTGGAGAGGTGGACGTCGGGGGCCTTCTCCTGGACGGCCGCCGCCAGTTCCTCCGCGCTCAGGTGGCCCCTGGCCTCGAACAGGACCTCCAGGAGGACCCGGCGGGAGGAGGTGGCGCGGCCCCCCCTGGCCCTGAGCAGGTTGAACACCTCGTCGACGGACTGGGCGAACTGCTGGGTCGCCGCGGGGGCCGGAGGTCTGCTCACTGTGCCATCAGGTTAGGGCTAATCAGTTGGGCGCGCCCGGGACCATCGGCCTGTGCGAGCGGCACCGGCACCCCCGGGTGCCCCCGGGGCGCCGCGGCGCGGTGCTCCTCCCAGCGCCGAGCGGGCTGGTCGGCCCGGGGAGCCCAAGCTATGCTCAGCCGTACCGACGTCCCTGGGATAGGAGCCCTCGCGTGCCTGCGACCGTCATCATCGGAACCCAGTGGGGTGACGAAGGCAAGGGTAAGATGACGGACCTGCTCTCCAAGGAGATGCAGGTCGTGGTCCGTTACCAGGGAGGCCACAACGCCGGTCACACGGTGGTGGTGGACGGCGAGCGTTTTGCCCTGCAGCTGCTCCCCAGCGGGATCCTCTACCCCTACATCACGCCCGTCATAGGCAACGGCGTGGTCGTGGAGCCCAAGGTGCTCCTGGAGGAGGTGGACCGCCTCACGGCGCGCGGCGTCGACTGCTCCCGTCTCGTGGTCTCGGGTAGTGCCCACCTGGTCATGCCCTACCACCAGGAGCTGGACGCCCTCACTGAGCGGTTCCTGGGCAAGAACCGGTTGGGCACGACCAAGAGGGGCATCGGGCCCGCCTACGCCGACAAGGCGTCGCGCATCGGCCTGCGGGTGCAGGACCTGCTCGACCCCAAGATCTTCCGCCAGAAGCTCGATGTCGTCCTGAAGGAGAAGAACCTCGTCCTGGCCAAGGTCTACAACCGCCTGGGCATGTCGGCCGAGGACATCGCCCGCGCCTACCTGGACGAGTACGCGCCCCGCCTGGCCCCCTACGTGGGCGACGCCGTCGGGCTGGTGCACGACACCCTGGCCGCAGGTGGGGGCGTCCTACTGGAAGGCGCGCAGGCCACCTTCCTCGACCTCGACCACGGGACCTATCCCTTCGTGACCTCGTCCAACCCGGTCGCCGGGGGCGCCTGCACCGGAGCAGGCATCGGGCCCCGTCACATCAGCCGGGTGATCGGCGTGGCCAAGGCCTACGTGACCCGGGTCGGGGCCGGCCCGTTCCCCACTGAGCTGAACGACGAGCTGGGCGAGGTCATCGTGGACCGGGGCCAGGAGTACGGGGTCAACACCGGGCGCCGCCGGCGCCCGGGCTGGTTCGACGCCGTCATGATGCGCCAGGCCGTCCGGCTCAACTCCGTCGACGAGCTGGTGGTCACCAAGCTCGACATCCTGGACACCTTCGAGACCCTGAAGGTGTGCGTGGCCTACCGGGCAGGTGAGAGGCGTTACGAGTCCCTGCCCTGGCACCAGTCGCAGCTCTACGACGTGGTGCCCGAGTACGTGGAGCTGCCGGGATGGCGGAGCGACACCTCGGGGGCGGCCCTGCGTTCCGACCTCCCGGCGCAGGCCCGGGACTACCTGGACTTCCTCTCCGCGCAGGCCGGGGTGCCGGTCAGCTACGTGGGCGTGGGCCCGGGCAGGGACCAGATAATCCGCTATTCGGGTACCTGAGGGGGCCGCGGTGAGGGTCTGCGTCGTCGGCAGCGGTGGGCGCGAGCACGCCATGGCTGCAGCCCTGGCGCGCAGCGCCGACGTGGTCCTGGCCCCGGGCAACCCGGGCATGGACGGCTTCGAGAGGACGGAACTGCCGCCCGAGAGGGTCGAGGCCGACCTGTGGGTGGTGGGCCCCGAGGGACCTCTGGTGGAGGGCCTGGCCGACCGTGTCCGCGCCCGGGGCGGCCTGGTCTACGGGCCGGGCGCCGACGGGGCCAGGCTGGAGGGTTCCAAAGCCTGGATGAAGGACCTCCTGTTCGCGGCCCGGGTGCCGGCCGCCGCCTCCAGGACCTTCTCCGAGGAAGGGCCGGCACTGGAGCACCTGCGCACCCTGCCCGGGCCCTGGGTGGTCAAGACCGACGGCTTGGCGGCGGGCAAGGGCGTCCTGGTCACGACATCGCGCCAGGAGGCCGAGCGTGACATCAAGGCGAAATTGAGCGGCCGGGCGTTCGGAGACGCCGGCCGCCGGGTGGTGGTGGAGGAGGCCCTGAGCGGCTTGGAGGTGTCAGTGCACGCCGTGTGCGACGGCCGCCGGGCCTACCCTCTGGCGGCGGCCCAGGACTACAAGCGGGTGGGTGACGGCGGCACGGGGGCCAACACCGGCGGGATGGGCTGCTACTCCCCCGTCCCCTTCGCCGACGACGAGGTGGTGGGCCAGGTGATGGAGAGGGCCGTGCTGCCCACCCTGCACGCCCTGCGCAAACGGGGTGTGGACTACCGGGGCACGCTGTACGCCGGGGTGATGCTGACCGAGGACGGCCCCAAGGTGCTCGAGTTCAACGTACGCTTCGGTGACCCTGAGGCAGCGGTCATCTTCCCCCTGTGGGAGGGGGACGTCGCCGCGTGCCTGGCGGCGGCGGCCGAGGGAGCGCTGAGCGACCAGCACGAGCCGCGCTTCTCCCCTGACGCCGCGGTGTGCGTCGTGCTCGCCGCCCACGGCTACCCGGAGCTCCCCCGGACCGGCGACCCCGTGGAGGGCCTGGAGGATGCCCGGGCGGTGCCCGGTGCCCGGGTGTACTCAGCCGGCCTGGGGCAGGGCCGGCAGGGCCGCCTGGTCACGGCCGGCGGCCGGGCCCTGGACGTCGTTGGGACCGGGCCCACCCTCGGGGAAGCCCGTCAGGTCGCCTACCGGGCTGCCGCTTGCGTCTCCTGGCCGGGCATGGTCATGCGCCGCGACATAGCGGACGCGGTGGGAGGGGAGCCATGAAGGTGGCAGTGCTCATAGCCTCGGAGAGCGACCGGGCCAGGATGGCGCCGGCCCTGGAGGTCCTCGGCCAACTGGGCATCGACGCCCATGAGGAGGTCATGTCCGCCCACCGGGCCCCCCAGACGGTGGCGGACTTCGCCTCGCAGGCCAGGCGGATGGGCTTTGCGGCGGTCATATGCGGGGCCGGGATGGCGGCCCACCTGGCCGGCGCGGTCGCCGCCCGGACGAGCCTCCCGGTGATCGGCGTGCCTCTGTCCGGCAGCCCGCTCAACGGGTTGGACGCCCTGTGCTCCACCGTGCAGATGCCGCGGGGTTTCCCCGTGGCGACCGTGGCCATCGACGGTGCGGCCAATGCGGCCCTGCTGGCAGCCGAGGTCATCGCCGTCCACGACCTCGAGGTGGCAGCGCGCCTGGAGTCCTACCGGGCAGCTCTCGCCGGCCGGTAGGCCGGCTCAGCCCGCCGTTGGGAGCCCGCTGCGGCGGCACGCCCCGTAGGCGGCCGAGGCCAGTGCCCCCCGGCCGGGGGCCAGGCCCGCGCACCACGAGCGGGCGTCCCGCCCGCAGTGGGTGATGTAGGTGCCGCCCATCGAGCTCGGGACCACGACACTGACACAGGGGCCCTGGGCCGAGGGGCCGCCCCGGGTGCCTGCCCAGGCGCCGACCCCCAGCCCGGACAGCACCAGGGCGCCCACCAGGAACAATGCCCCGCGGCGCTCACTGGCCGAGAGGGCATGGCCCTGCTGTTCGCGGTAGTTGGGCGGCATCAGGGCCACCTCCCGGGCCGGCCGTCCGACGGCTCTGCCCGGGGAGCGGCGGGGCTGGGGCCTGCCCCGGCTTGGTCCACCTCACCAGGCTAGAGCCGCCCGCACGCCCGGGCCAGGCGGCCTCAGCGTCCCGGCCGCGGTGTGTCCACTACCTTGGTCGACGGAGGAGGGCGGCCCATGGAGCACCTGTACTCGGGCAAGGTCCGTGACGTCTACGCGCTGGACGGGGACCTGCTGTTGTTCGTGACCTCGGACCGGATCTCGGCCTTTGACGTGGTGATGGCCGAGCCCGTCCCGGACAAGGGGCGTGTCCTCACCGCCATCACCGCCTTCTGGTCCGACCGGTTGGCTGCAGTGGCCCCCTCCCACCTGGTCCAGGTCGGGTTGCCCGGCGGGCTCGACCTGGCCGGCCTCGGGGTACCCCAGGGGTACGCCGAGGGCCGGTGCATGTTGGTGCGCCGGGCCGAGATGCTGCCCGTGGAGTGCATCGTGCGGGGCTACCTTTCGGGCTCGGCATGGGCCGAGTACAAGCGTTCGGGCACCATGCACGGGGCATCCCTGCCGGCGGGCCTCCGCCAGTCCGACAAGCTGCCCGAGCCCGTGTTCACGCCCTCGACCAAGGCGACCACGGGCCACGACCAGAACATCTCCTACGAGCAGGCGGTGGACCTGGTGGGGGCCAAGGCCGCGGCCCGGGCGCGCGAGATCTCCCTGGAGGCCTACCGTCAGGGCGCGGCGTGGGCGGCTGAGCGCGGCATCATCATTGCCGACACCAAGTTCGAGCTGGGCTACATCGACGGCGAACTGGCCGTCTGCGACGAGGTGCTCACCCCCGACTCGTCACGCTTCTGGCCCGCTGAGCGCTGGGAGCCCGGGGTGGCGCCCCCTTCGTTCGACAAACAGCCACTGCGGGACTGGTTGGAGGCGTCGGGCTGGGACAAGTCGCCCCCACCCCCGGCGTTGCCCCCCGGGGTGGTGGCCTCCACCCGGGAACGCTACGTCCAGGCCTACGAGCGCTTGAGCGGCCTCGACTTCGCCCGGTGGCCCGGGGTGGGCCGCTGATGCCCGTGTACGAGGCTTTCGTCGAGGTGCAGCTACGGGCGGGCATAGCCGACCCCCAGGGCGCCACCATCGAAAGGGCGCTGCCGGCGCTGGGTTTCCCGACTGTGGGCGGTGTCCGGGCGGGCAAGTCGTTCCGGTTCAGGGTCGAGGCAGCCGATGAGGTGCAGGCCCGCGGGACGGCAGAGGCTCTGGCCGACCGGTTGCTGGCCAACCCGGTGATGGAACGCTTCTCGGTCGGCATCGTGCCCCTTTGACTGGTCGGTAGGCTCGGGGGTATGGCACCCCTGGTCGGCGTGGTGGTCTTCCCGGGCACCAACTGCGAGCACGACGTGGTCGAGGCGCTGGAGCTGTTGGGTGCCCGGGCGCGCCTGGTGTGGCACGCCGAGCGGGACCTGGGCGACATCGACGCCGTCGTGGTGCCCGGAGGGTTCGCCCACGGTGACGCGCTGCGCCCTGGCGCCATTGCCCGCTTCGCCCCCGTCATGGGCGCGGTGGCGGACATGGCGGCCGCCGGGGCGCCCGTGTTGGGCATCTGCAACGGCTTCCAGGTGCTGACCGAGGCCCACCTCCTTCCCGGGGCCCTGCAGAAGAACCGGGGCCTCAGCTTCGTCTGCCGGATGACCGAGCTCGAGGTGGTGAGCGAGCGCAGCGTCCTCACCGCCGGCCTGCAGCCCGGCCTGCGCCTGGCCGTACCGGTCAACCACTTCGAGGGCAACTACACCGCACCCCCCGAAGTCCTGGACCAGCTGGAGGCCGAGGGCCGGGTGGTGCTGCGCTACGTTGCCAACCCCAACGGGTCGGCCCGCGACATCGCCGGCATCTGCAGCCCGGGGGGCAATGTGGTGGGCCTCATGCCCCACCCCGAGCGGGCTTCGAGCGAGCTCCTGGGCTCGACCGACGGCCTGGTGCTGTTGGGAGCGTTGCTCCGGTCGGCGGGGGCCTCCCTCTCGCCCGCCGGGCTCAGTTCCTGACCCGGTACAGGACCTCTCCCGACCTCTCCACCACCAGGGCCCCGTCCCGCCGGGCCTGCTCCAGGTCGACAGAGCGGGGGTCGACGTAGGACAGGTTCAGCCGGCGGCAGTCCTCGGGGCTCAGCGCGCTGGCCAGGGCGACGTCGATCCGGGGCACCTCGGTAGCCGTGGACGCGTCATAGGTACCGGCCCCCTTGACGTGGCTGGAATGGGCCATCACGGCCAGGGGCTCGTGGGAGAAGCGGTCCCACTGGGCCAGGAAGTACGCCAGCGGGTGGTAGCCGACCCTGAAGATGTCCTCCCCGTGGGTCCGGCTCACCTGGTCCAGCGCGGGAGCGTAGATGACCAGCCGCCCACCGTCGGCCACCGCCGGCTCCAGCTTGTACATGGCCTTCCCGGCCGTCCACAGCTCGCCGTATATGGGCATGGGGTTCGAGATCACGAGGTCGTAGGGCCGGTCCAGCCAGCGCGTGTGGTGCTCGGCGGCCTGCTCCGCACAGGCTGCCCACGCCCCCTCCCCGCCGACGTGGAGGCCGACAGTGCCCCCCTCGTCGGTGGCCACGCCCACCAGGGTCACCGGCACCTCCAAGAGGGCGGCGGCCTCCTCGATGAGGGCGCGCACGGGGGTCCGGGCCACGCCGATGGTGGCCAGGACGCCCGAGAGGGCGCCCAGCCAGTGCATCACGTCGATCATCTCCGGGCCGGACACGCCGGGGAAGAGGTACTTGGCCCCTCCCGAGTAGCCGGCCACTTCGTGGGGCAGGACCGGCCCCAGCACGACGACCCGGTCCGCCTCGACAACCCGGCGGTTGACCCTGATGACCAGGTCGCCCCCGAGCGAGGGGTGCCAGGTCGGCCCGGCCACCTCGCGCAGGCGCCCGGCGCTCACCACTCCCAGGCGGGCGAGGGCGCCCGGGGAACGCCAGTCGTGGTCCTCGATGCCGACCAGAGGGGGGTGGGGGCCGGCTGCCAGGCCCAGCATGTCCGCCACGTCGTCCTGCCCCATGGGCGGGTGCGTGCCCAGGGCCACCATGACGTCGACCCGGGCTGCCCGGCCCAGGGCGGCCAGCAGGCCCGGGAAGAGGTGAGCCAGGTCGACGTCGCGGGTCCGGTCGGGCACCAGTACGAGCACCCTCTCGCCCGCCACCAGGTCCTCCAGGGCACCGGTCATGTGGTCCTGGCACTGACGTGGCCCGAGCAGGCTCCCCGGCTCGGCCCGCAGGGAACGGGTGTCCTGGTCGTGCCCGGTCCGGCCTGGCGCAGAAGGGTTCACGGCAGCATTATTGCTCCCGCCCCGCAGGCCCGCCAGAGGCGGCCCACAGGGCGCGGCTCCCGGCAACGGCCGGTCGCCCTTACGCTGGGGTGCCATGCACGCGCCCGTCCACCGCCAGCTGGGCTTGACCGACGACGAGCTGGCGTCCATCGAGCGCATCCTGGGCCGCCAGCCCAACCACCTGGAGCTGGCCATGTACGCGGTGATGTGGAGCGAGCACTGCTCCTACAAGTCCTCGAGGGCCCACCTCGGGCGCCTGCCCACCCAGGGGGAGCACGTACTGGTGGGGCCGGGTGAGAACGCCGGTGTGGTCGACGCCGGGGACGGCCTGGCCCTGGCGGTGAGGATCGAGAGCCACAACCACCCCTCGGCCCTGGAGCCCTACCAGGGCGCGGCCACAGGGGTGGGGGGCATAATCCGCGACATCTTCACCATGGGGGCGCGGCCCGTGGCCCTCATGGACCCGCTGCGCTTCGGGCCCCCCGAAGACCCCCGTAGCCGCTGGGTCGCCACCGGTGTGGTCAGCGGGATCTCGGGCTACGGCAACTCGGTCGGTGTGCCGACGGTGGGCGGCGAGCTGGAGTTCGCGCCCTGCTATGCCGGCAACCCTCTCGTCAACGTGCTCTGCGTGGGGCTCCTGCCCGTGGGGCGCCTGGTGCTGGGCCGGGCTGCCGGGGAGGGCAACCTGGCCGTCCTGTTGGGCTCGCCCACGGGCCGGGACGGGATCGGAGGGGTGAGCGTCCTGGCATCGGCGGCCTTCACCGAGGACGCCGAGGCGGAGGCCGCAAAGCGGCCCAACGTGCAGGTGGGCGACCCCTTCGAGGAGAAGCGCCTGATCGAGGCCACCCTGGAGCTGCTCGACCGGCACCTGGTGGTGGGCATACAGGACCTCGGCGGTGCCGGCCTGGCCTGTGCCACCAGCGAGACCGCTTCCCGGGGGGGCGTGGGCATGGACGTGGACGTCCGGGCCGTACCGCTGCGCGAGGCGGGCCTGGAGCCGTTCGAAGTCATGACCAGCGAGAGCCAGGAGCGGATGCTCGCCATCGTGGCCCCGGACGACCTGGGGGCGGTGTACGAGGTGTGCCGGCGCTGGGAGGTCAGGGCCACCGTGGTGGGGAGGGTCACCGGGACGGGCCGGTTGCGTGTCCTGGACGGCTGGGACGGCGAGGTGCTGGCCGACGTGCCCGCGGCCAGCCTGCACGAGGACGCCCCGGTCTACCACCGGCCCCTGGCCCGGCCTGCCTGGGCCGGTACCCGGGCAGCCGATGACCCTGCCCGCCTGCCCGCCCCCTCGGGCGAACGCCTGGCCTCGGACCTGTTGGCCCTGCTGGCCGACCCTTCCTGGGCCTACCGCCAGTACGACCACCAGCTGTTCCTCAACACGGTGGTGGCACCGGGGGCGGATGCCGCAGTGCTCAGGCTGTCCGCCCCGGGCGCCCGGCCCCCGGCCGGGGCCCCGCCCCGGGGTTTCGCCCTATCGACCGACGGCAACCCCCGCTGGTGCGCCCTCGACCCCCGTGCGGGCACGCGGCTCGTGGTGGCCGAATCGGTGCTCAACCTGGCCTGCGCGGGCGCCCGGGCCGTGGCGCTGGTCAACTGCCTCAACTTCGGCAACCCTGAGCACCCAGAGGTCATGTGGCAGCTGTCGGAGGCCATCGACGGCATGGCCGAGGCCTGTCTGGCCCTGGGCGTGCCGGTGGTGGGTGGCAACGTGAGCCTCTACAACGAGAGCCGGGGGACAGACATCGACCCCACGCCCGTGGTGGGCACCGTCGGCCTCATCGACCACCTCCGTCCCGGTGTCCCCACGGCGCGCCTGGTCGATGGCGGTGACATCCTCCTGCTCGGCCCCGACGGGGAAGGTGCGGTGTCGCTCGCCGGCAGCCGGTGGGCGGTGGAGCGGGCAGGCCACCTGGGGGGAGCACTGGCCGCGGTGGACTTCGGGCTCCATGCCGCAGTGGTCGCCCTGGTCGCCTCGCTGGTCGACGAGCGCCTGGTCGAGGGCGTGCACGACGTGTCCGACGGCGGGTTGGCCCTGGCCCTGGCGGAGATGGCGGTGGCCTCGGGCACCGGGTTCGTGGCCCGGGCCGGGGGTGGCCATGTGGGCCTGTTCGGTGAGGGGCCTTCCCGGGTGCTGTTGTGCACGAAGCCCGCTCTCTCCGACGAGGTCCTCGCCCGGGCTGCCTCGGTGGGGGTGCCAGGGCGCCGCATCGGCTCGGCCGGTGGGGACAGACTGGTCCTGGAAGGGGCAGTCGACGTCGGGCTGGCATCGGCCCTGGAGGCCTGGCGTGCTGCCCTGCCCTCCGCCCTAGGCGGGGCCTGAGCGTGGGCCGGCACGGGCCGCAGCCGGCGCTGGCGCCCGTGCTGAGGCCCGGGCCGCTCAGGGGGCGAACAGGTCCCGGAGGCGCGCTGACGGCAGAGGCGACGGGGCCGGGGTGGTGGCCACCTCGAGAGCGATCCGGTGGGCGTCTACGGCCATCGCCGCGCCTGCCGCCGCCACTTCCAGGCTCACAGCGGCGCCCCGGCTGGCCCTGACCACGGCCTGGTAGGCCTCCTCAGCGCGCAGGGCGCCATCATGGCCCTCGTCGTCGGCGCCAATGGCTCCAGCCGGTGCAGCAGCCGGAGCCTGCCTGCCGTTCCCCCCGACCGTCCCGGTGGAGACCTCCGCTGCGAGTGACGCGCCCCATCGGCCCAGGGAGGACGAGCAGAGGGTGAGGAGCCCGGCCAGCTCCCTGGCGACCTCGGCTTCGGCGGTTGCCCAGGGCCCGTGCCCGTCGGCCAGCGCCCGCGCTATGCCACGCGCCTGGCGTTCGACCATGCGCAGGGTGATGACGGCGGCCAGGAGCCGCTCGACCGCCGGCCGGTCCCGGCCGGCGTGAGGGCTCCAGCGCAGGGCGGTGCGGGCCTGGCGCACCCCCAGCGCCGCCCGGTCCAGCTCGGCACCGATGAGGCGGGCGCTCGCCAATAGACCGGTGGCCGGGGGGGTGGGCACCGCGCCCGGGAGCCGGGCCACGTGGTCGGCGGATCCACGCAGGAGTGCGGCCAGGTGGTCGGAGCAGGCTTTCACGCCGGCCAGGGCCTGAGGGACATGGGACCGGGGCACTATCAACAGGTTCACCGCGATCCCGCACGCTGCGCCCACCGCAGTGTCGAGCACCCGGTCGACGGCGTAGCCACCTGTGGTGGCGCCGAGCACCAGTACCAGCAGCGCACTGATCGGGACCTGCACGGAGCCCTGGGCCCCCAGTCGCAGTGCCCGTCCGGCGAGGAACGACACCATCACCACCAGCCCGATCGACCAAGCGCTGATCCCGGCCAGGCGGGCGAAACCGTAGGCCACGACGACACCGGCCACCACGCCGAGCACCCGTTGCATGCCCCTCGACACCGACTCCCAGATGGTGACCTGTACCGTGAGCAGCGCGGCCAGCGGGGCGAAGACGGGGACGGCGTTGCCCAACAGGTCGGACGCCACGAACCAGGAAGAACCGGCCGCCAGCGCCGTCTTGGCTGCCTGCAGGGTGACGGTGCCCCAGCGTCTCAGGGCCGGCGCGTCTGCGAGGCGCCAGCCGGGCGAGCCCACTGCGTCAGGCCTCGAGCCGTGCCTCTAGTGCCGCCAGTACCCCGTCGGGCACATGGAGGTCCCCTCGCCCCGTGCCTACGGTCAGGTCGGGCTTGTAGGTGCCATGGTGGTCGGAGCCACCGGTGACGGCCAGGCCGGCCCGGGCGGCCATCACGGCCAGCGAGGAACGCTCCTCGATGTTGTAACGACCGTAGACCGCCTCCAGGCCGGCCAGGCCGGCGTCGGCGAGCTCCTCTACCGCCGCCTCCAACTGGCGTGGCCCCAGGCCCAGGGAGAGCGGGTGGGCCAGCACGGGCAGTGCGCCCGACTCCAGGGCCAGGTCGATGGCGGTCAGAGGCTCCAGACGCTCCTTCTCGACGTAGGCGGGCCGGCCCTTGGCCAGGTAGCGGTCGAAGGCGTCCTGGACCGATCCGGCCAGGCCCTTGCGTACCAGGATGGCGGCGACATGGGGCCGGCCCGTACCCGTACCCCCGGACTCCTGGACCAGTTCCTCCATGCTCACCGGCAGCCCCAGCTCGGCGAGGCGGGCCACCAGCCGTTCGTTGCGGGTGTCCCTCGCCTCCTGCAGGCGGGCCAGTTCGTCCTGCAGAGGCCCCTCTCCCGGCTCCAGGAAGTACACGAGCATGTGCATGGTCCCCCGGTGCTGGCAGCTGATCTCCACCCCCGGTACCAGCTTCAGCCCCGCCCTGGCCGCGGCCAGCCGGGCCGGGCCGATGCCGTCCTGGCGGTCGTGGTCGGTGAGGGCCAGGGCGGAGAGCCCGGCAGCCGCGGCCAGGGCCACCACCTCCTCGGGGCTGTCGCTGCCGTCCGAGACGTTGGAGTGGGTGTGGAGGTCGATCACCCGGCCCACGCTAACCGGCGGCCTCTGGCTGGGCATTTAGCCCTTGGGCCCACGGCGTGGGACAATAGGCAGGTGAGCGCCGAGCACGGGAGCCCCCGCGAGGCGTGCGGTGTGTTCGGTGTCTATGCGCCCGGGCGCAACGTGTCACCGGTCGTCTTCGACGGCCTGCACGCCCTGCAGCACCGGGGGCAGGAGTCGGCGGGCATGGCGGTCACCGACGGCACGACAATGATCGTGGTCAAGGACATGGGCCTGGTGACCCAGGTCTTCAACGAGTACAAGATCGCCAGCCTGGTCGGGCACCTGGCCGTGGGCCACACCCGCTACTCGACCACGGGGGCGTCCTCATGGCGCAATGCGCAGCCCATGTACCGCCACGCCGGGGGCACGGAGTTCGCCGTCGCCCACAACGGCAACCTCGTCAACCTGGACGAACTGGAGGCTGCGGCCGGCATGCTCGCCGGTACGGTCGCCAGCGACTCCGACCTGATGGCCGAGCTGATCGCCCGGCGGGCGGAGGAGGAGGTAGCCGGCCGGGGAGCCCTACAGGGGGCGCTGGTGACGGCTCTGCTGGACGTGCTCCCCACGCTGGAGGGCGCCTTCTCCCTGGTGCTGGTGGACCACCGCGAACTGGTGGGGGTGCGCGACCCCAACGGCTTCCGCCCCCTCTGCCTCGGCAGGCTCGACGACGGCTGGGTGCTCGCCTCGGAGACCCCGGCGCTCGACATCGTGGGCGCGCACTTCGTGCGGGAGGTCGAGCCGGGCGAGCTGGTCGTCATCGGTCCCGACGGGTGCCAGAGCTATTACCCCTGGGGGGCCGCCCGGGCCCAGCCCAAGCTGTGCCTTTTCGAGTTCGTGTACCTGGCCCGGCCCGACAGCCGCCTGTACGGGCAGGAACTGCACGGCGCCCGGGTGCGCATGGGCGAGCTGCTGGCCGAGCAGGCGCCGGTCGCTGCCGACATGGTCTGTGGGGTGCCCGACTCGGGCCTGCCCGCCGCCGAGGGTTACAGCCGGCGCAGCGGGGTGCCGTTCGGCCACGCCCTGGTCAAGAACCGCTACATAGGGCGCACGTTCATCGACCCTGACCCGGGCCAGCGCGTCCACGGTGTGCGACGCAAGCTCAACCCCCTGCGTGACGCGGTCGCCGGCAAGCGCCTTGTCGTGGTGGACGACTCGATCGTGCGCGGCACAACCACCCGGGCCATGGTGGCCATGCTGCGGGAGGCCGGGTGCAGGGAGGTCCACCTGCGCATATCCTCACCTCCCTATCGTTGGCCCTGCTACTACGGCCTGGACACGGGGACGCGGGCCGAGCTCGTGGCCGCCGACCTCGAGGTGGGCGAGATCAGGGACTACGTCGGCGCCGACAGCCTGGCCTACCTGAGCCTGGACGCCCTCAAGCGGGCGACCGGCGTGCCCGGTGCCGGCTTCTGCGACGCCTGCCTGACGGGGCACTACCCCGTACCCGTGCCCCACCGCTCGCTCCAGGGCGTGCCGGAGGGCACCTCGAGCGCGCCGGGCACGGACCGGGCGGTGCGGGGGCATGCCCAGCACCCGGCAGGAGGGCCGCCCGGGTCAGGGGCCGGCCACCCCTGAGCCTCCCCGGCTCCGTGTGGCCGCCCGCGCCGGGGCCACCGGTGGGGCTCAGCCCTGGTTGATGCGCTGCAGCAGCCCCGAGAGCACGGCCTCGGGGGGCGCCGCGTTGTCGGCGACCTCGGCCACAGCCGGGAACAGCAGCTCGGCCACCTCGATGTTGGTCCTGACGAGCTGGGAGATGACGTGGAAGTCGGGCGGGTCGTCCCCTCCCCGGGCACTGGTGCGCACCCTGACGTCACCGTCGGCGAAGTCCAGCTCCAGGTTGCCGTAGCGCAGGAGGTGGTTGGCTCTCGCCGCCAGCTCGGCGACGGCCGAGCGCCTCGGCTCGGGCACCTTCTCGGGGAAGACGGAGTAGATGACCACGCCCATGGCGGTGTCGTCGACCTGCCCCAGGACGTTCCAGTGCCCGACCGTGCCCGAGACGGCCCCCGCCATCACGCCCGGTGCGCCCCGGACCGGTGCGGCCTCGATCCCGTTGGCCACCATGGTGTCCTCGAGCAGCACGGACAGGAAGCCGCTGCTCGTGGGCGTCCCTTCGTCGGGCCCGGGCACCGGGAGGTCAGGCCCGCTCAACGCGCCGCCCCTCGTGCTCGAGGCCGCCTCGTACCGGTCGGGACGAGGAGCGGCTCCCGCCCGGGGCTGCACGCCCAGTTGTGTGGCCCGACATGGATGCCGAGGTTAACACCTGCACCACCCGCCGCGGATGACCGGCCCCGGTGCTCGTACCCAGCGGCCCGGTCGTGGTCCCCAAGTGGTCCCCGTCCCTGTCCACAGGTACTCCACAGGAAGGGGAAAACTGCAGGCCGGTCAGTTTGTGGCGTGCGGCACCTCGGGCCGCCCGTACCACCAGCGACCGGACATGCGCCATGGCGCGGCCGGGAGCGCCAGCGGGGCCGGGCGCTGGCCGAGGGCCACGCGTACGGCCATCAGGACGGCCTCAGCGGCCCCCTCGGGTGGCGGGGAGGCGGCGGGGCTGAGCCGCAGCTCGACCCGTACCTGCCTGTTCGCAGGGCGTGGCGTCAAAGCGGGAGGACCCCGTGCTTGCGGGGCGCCGGCTCGGCCCGCCTGGGCGCCAACCGCTCCAGCACCGCGTGCAGGTGGCGGCGCGTGTGGACGGGGTCGATGACCTGGTCGATGAGGCCTCGCTCGACCGCCAGGTAGGGGCTCGAGCTCGCTTCCCTGTAGCGTTCGACGAGCTCAGCCCGGCGTTCGGGGGCGCTGCGGGCAAGCTCGGGCCCGTGGAGGGCGTCCACAGCTATGTCCGGGCCCACGGCCGCCACCTCCGCCTCCGGCCAGGCGAAGGCTGCGTCGGCACCGAGCGACTTGGCCCCCATGACCGAGTAGGCCGTCCCGTAGGCCTTGCGGGTCACCACCTGGATCTTGGGGACGGTGGCCTCGCTGTACGCATAGACCAGTTTCGCGGCCCTGCGGGCCAGCCCACCGTGCTCCTGGTCGGTGCCGGGCATGAAGCCGGGAACGTCCACGAAGGTGATGACCGGGATGTTGAAGCAGTCACAGGTGCGGACGAAGCGGGCGCCTTTCTCGCAGGCGTCGATGTCGAGGACGCCTGCCAGCACCTGGGGTTGGTTCGCCACCACCCCCACAGGCCTGCCGCCGAGCCGGCCCAGGCCGCACACGAGGTTCAGCGCCCACAGGGGGTGGTACTCGAACAGCTCGCCGTGGTCGAGCACCTCCCGCAGGGCGTCCCGGACGTCGTAGGCCTGGCGCGGGCCTGCCGGCACCACTTCGCGCAGGCGGGGCACGTCGCGCTCGGGGTCATCGCTGGGCGGGAGCCGGGGCGGCAACTCCAGGTTGTTGGAGGGCAGGTAGCCGAGAAGCTCCTTCACCTGGTCCAGGCAGGCCCGCTCGTCAGGTGCCACGAAGCAGGCCACGCCGGACTTGGTGGCATGGGTGATGGCCCCCCCGAGCTCTTCGTGGGTCACGTCCTCCCCGGTGACCGCCTTCACCACGTCGGGGCCGGTGATGAACATCTGGGAGCTGCCCTTCACCATGAAGACGAAGTCCGTGATGGCAGGGCTGTACACGGCCCCCCCGGCGCAGCTGCCCATGATCACGCTGATCTGGGGGACCACTCCCGAGGCGGCGACGTTGCGCCTGAATATGCCCCCGTAGTAGTGGAGGGCGACCACTCCCTCCTGCACCCGCGCCCCCCCGCCGTCGTTTATCCCGATGACCGGCACGCCGAGAGAACCGGCCAGGTCCTGCACCTTGTGGACCTTCTCGCCGGCCACCTCCCCCAGGGTCCCCCCGATGACCGTGAAGTCCTGCGAGAAGATGCAGACCGCGCGCCCCCCGATGGTGGCGAAGCCGGTCACGACCCCATCGGTGTAGGAGCGCCGGGACTCGTCCATGCCGTGGGCCCGGCTCCGGGCGAGCATGTCGAGCTCCTGGAACGAACCCGGGTCGACCAGGTGGTCGATGCGCTCCCTGGCCGTCATCTTGCCCCGCTCATGATGGCGCTGCACGGCGGTCTCGCTACCGGCGTGGACGGCGGCCTGTGTGCGCCGTCCCAGCTCAGCCAGGTGCTCTGCCATCGTGTGCTGAGGCACAGCGCTCAACCCTAACCGCTGCCACCCCGGGGCCGGGGCAGGGCAGCGGGGGCCGTCGCAGATGGCAAGCCCTCCCCATGCCCGTGCCGGGATAGTGCCTGCAGCCTGGTGGTAGGCCTTTGGTGGGCGCACAAACCGAGGAGATGACGTGGCGACGACGAGTTCCGAGATGGCCGGGGCCAGTGGCGCGGAGGTCCTGACAGGGGCGTTGGGTTTCGAGGAGCTGGCTCAGACCGCCAGGCCGGTCCTGGTCCGGGTGGCGTGCTCGGTCACCGGTCGGCGAGAGGACGCCGAGGACGCCGTGCAGGCCTCGCTGCTCAAGGCCATGTCAGCCTGGCCCCGGGTGGCCGGCCAGGAACGTTGGCGCCAGCAGGCCTACGTCCGCCAGATCGTGGTGAACACGTGCCGCTCGGGGTGGCGCAAGTGGGGTGCCCGGGTGTCCATGGGCGACGTGCCCGAGGTGGGCCAGAGCGCTCCCACCGATGTCGTGGACGACCGGGAACTGGTGCGCGAGGCACTGGGCCGGCTGCCCGAGCGCCAGCGCCAGGTTCTCGTCTTGCGCTACTTCGAGGACCTCTCGGAGGCGGAGATAGCGGCCCGGCTGGGTTGTGCGCCCGGCACGGTGAAGAGCTCGGCGGCCCGGGCGCTCAAGGCCCTGCGGGCGGCGCTGGGAGGCACGCTCACCACCGAGACGGTCGTCGCCGGCGCCCCCGGCGCAGTGCCCCCGGTGCCGGAGCACCAGGCCATGTCGGCCTGAGGGCCTCCCCAGCTGGCAAACTGTGACCCGGTGCAGCTGCCGGTACGACTGCCGCCCTGCTCTTGGCAGTTCCCGTGCTCGGTCGAGGAGCAGGAGCGGGCTGCCGGCACGGGCGAGCTGGTGGGCCTCGGGGCCGACTTGTCCCCCTCCACGCTGGTCGCCGCCTACAGCTGCGGCATCTTCCCCATGCCGGCGGGCAACCGCCTGGCGTGGTGGGCGCCCGACCCGCGTGGCGTGCTACCCCTCGACGGCCTTGTCGTCAGCCGCTCCCTGCGCCGGTCGTGCCAGCGGTACCGGGTGAGCGTGGACACGGCCTTCGGTGAGGTTCTGGCGGCATGTGCCGACCCCTCCCGGCCCGGCGGCTGGATCACCCGCCAGGTACAGGCCGCCTACATGGGGCTCCACCGCCTCGGCCTGGCCCACAGTGTCGAGGTCTTCAGCGACGGGGAACAGCTGGTCGGAGGCCTGTACGGAGTCGCCCTGGGCGGCCTGTTCGCCGGGGAGTCCATGTTCCATCTCGCCCGGGACGCCTCGAAGGTGGCACTGGTGGCCTTGGTCGAAGGGCTGGCCGGAGGTGGTGGGTCGTTGCTCGACGTCCAGTGGGCCACGCCCCACCTGTCCAGCCTGGGGGTCGTCGAGGTCAGCCGGCGTCGGTACCACGAGCTCCTGGCCGAGGCGCTGGAGCGGCCTCAGCTCTCCCTCGGGGTCTGAGCGCGCTCGGCTTCATCGGCCACCTCCGGCCCGGGTGGCGGCGAGCGCCTCGGCCCGCCGGTGCAGGCCCGGGGACCCCAGGCGATCGCACAGAGCTGCGAGGCCGGGCCCGGGGCCGGCCCACTGCAGGCTGTCGAGGGCGGCAGGCCCAGGTGGCAGGAGCTCGGGGCGCAGGACGCAGGTGGCGAGGCGTTTGAAGAGCTGGGCCTGCTCCCATCCCTCGCGCAGGGCCTCCCTGAGCCTGGCCTGGCGGGTGAGCGGTAGCTCCACGGGCCACGGTGCTCCCGACAAGGGCACCGATGCCATGTCGCCGTAGTGACCGAGGACGACGGAGGCCGCTTTGGGCCCCCAGCCGGGCAGGCCGGGGTAGCCGTCTGCGCTGTCGCCCACCAGGGCCAACCAGTCGGGCACCGCGGCCGGGGCTACGCCGAAGCGCGCCCGCACCGCTGCCTCGTCCACCACGAGGTCCTTGCGCCGGTCCAGGCAGACCACCCGGGTGCCCCGTACGCACTGGCCCAGGTCCTTGTCGGGGGTGCAGATGAGCACCTGGTCAACCCGTTCGTCACCGTTCAGGACGGCCGCTCCCGAGGCCAGGGCGTCGTCGGCCTCCAGGTCGACCATGGGCCACACCACAAGGCCCAGAGCAGCCAGAGCGTCTTCGAACAGGCTGAACTGGCCGAGCAGGTCGGCGGGCACGCCGGCCGAGCTCTTGTACGACGGCCAGGCGGCGTTACGCCATGACTCTATGACGTGGTCGGTTGCGACGGCCATGTAGCTCGCACCCCCCTCGAGCATGCCCAGCATCGAGCCGAGCGCCGCCCGGGTGGCACCAACCTCGGTCCCGTCCAGGCCCAGGTGCTTGGGGGCGCCGTGGTAGTGGCGGAACAGCTCGTAGGTCCCGTCTACAAGGAACACCTTCACCGGTCACCCCTCCTGAGCTCGGGGAGGTCTGGACGAGGACCGTTCATGGCTTCGAGCACGACTTGTCGCGCTCGGCCCGGAGACGATCTCGGGAGATTGCGCCGCCCGCGTCGGAATTCGAAGCAGTGGGCGGGGGTGAACATGTAGCAGCCGTAGACGATGTTGCGGCTGTGGATCTGGACCACCTCGGAATTGAGCCGATGCCAGGCCACCCAACACGAAGACCGCCAGAAGGCCCCACCCGGCCAGGAAGGCGTCCCAGCGGGTCATCGGTAACCCGTGCACCCGGATGTCCCGGGCTCCGCGGGCAGCACCCGCCGCCACCGCGGTTACGAGGACCAGGACTCCCGCCTGCGCCAAGGCGCTCGGCAGGCTCAACGCGACGGTGCCCACCAGCCGTCGCCGCAGACCGGTCGCCCCCAGTCTGCCGAGCAGGAACAGGGCCCGGGCGAGCGACAGCCGCGGCGATCGCGCCGACGCCCCCTGCATCAGGCTTCCCCCGCCGCCCGACGCGCCCGCACGGGGTGCCCCGGATCGCGCGCCACCTCGACTGCGTAGACCAGGGCCGACCGGACGAGGGCGACGAGGCTGGCCCGGCCTGTCGCTCGTGTTGCCCGGACCAGTCCGCTGGCCTGGAACGCCCGCTCGTGGTTCTGGGCGAGAGGTCGGAGCCGGTCGAAGCCGCGGAGCAGGCGGGCCCAGCACCGGCCAGGTGCCAGCAGCTCGTCCAGCACCCATGTCTGCACTTGGGCGGCCGCCAGGGTGACGGCCCGGTCGAGGGCTATGCCCACTGGCAGCGAGATCCGGGCGTCGTGGGCCCGTGCCACCAGTTCCTCCCAGGAGAACCCCCCCTGCTCGACCAGCCAGGTTATGTCGGCGAACCAGCCGAGCCGGTTGCCGCCGGAGATGGTGGCATGGAGGGCGACATGGAGGAGGTTGTCGATGACGTCGAGGCTGGGCAGTTCGCCGCCGGGTAGTCGTAACCGGCGGCGACGATCGAGCAGGGCCGGCATGCGCAGGGCATGGGCAGCCCTGACGTCGGCACGGACGATGAGGTCGGAGTGGAGCTCGAGGGTCCCGATGCCCGGCATGACCAGCTCGATCTCGCCGAAGGCATCATCCCTGGGCCACGCCGGCTGCGACGGCGCGGGTTCGATCCCGTGCCCCCGGAGGACCTCGAGAGCGACCGGGACGCTTGCCTGGTCGACCAGCACGTCGAGGTCGGAGAACTCCCTGACGCCGCCCGGGTAGGCGCCCGCCACCACCGGTCCCTTCAGCACCGCATGGCGGATGCCGGCCCCTTCGAGCCACTCGGAGACATCGCTGGCCGCTCTGGTCAGCCGCTGGGCGACGACGGACCGGGCCAGTGCGTTGCCCTCGACCTGCCGCACCGCCGGGCCGTCGAGACCGGCGGCACGGATCGCTGCGGCCAGGGGTAGCACCATCCGGTGGTGTTTCGCGGCACCCGCCAGGGCCGGGCTCAGCCAGGCCGGCGACGCTGCCTCACGGCGCAGCAACCGCAGGAGCACCTCACCCGGGCCGAGGAGGGCCTGCGTGGCTCCGGGCCCTCCCCGGGGCGTCCTGGCTACCGTGCGCCGGTGGGGGCCGACGGTCCCTGCGCCTGCAGCGACCCCGGTCGGAAAGGCACGCTGGGTGGGCATTGTCGCAGTTTGGCAGACTCCGGCCAACGCTTGCCGAGTGACCTGGTCGGGCCCCTCAGGCGCAGCCGGGTGGCCGGCCGGTCCAGGGCCTCTGCCACGGTGCCTCTGCGACCCCTCGCCGCCACCTGCACCGGGGCGAGGCGGGAACAGACGGGCTTCGCTTGTTGTTCTAGTAAAAGCTAGAACAATAAGCCCAGGAAGACGGCCGAGGACCACTGCGGCGATGCACAACTACGACCATGGGGTACCACTCGCCCGGGGCCAGGAGCCCAGGAGC
>JAJZMF010000034.1 GCA_021850325.1 Actinomycetes bacterium | reverse complement strand
CGGTCGAGGCGCTGGACCGGTACCTCATGTACCGCGGGCTGATCACGGACGGTGACGTCTTGGTGTCGATGCTCGGAGACCTCCTCGATCTGTTCGAGCAGGGCGCGGCGAATGGCACCCCGGTTCGTGAACTCGTCGGGGAGGACCCTGTCGAGTTCGCCGAGATGTTCGTGCGCAACTACTCCGAGGGTCAGTGGATCAACAAGGAACGCGAGCGGCTCATCAGGGCCATCGACCGCGCTGCCGGTGATCGCCCCAGCGCCCCTGGCTCTGCGGGCGACAGGGAGACGCCATGAGCCGGGCCGGGGCCCTCGAACCCACGGCTCAGCGGAGCTTCTCAGAGGTGCCGGTCAAGCCTGAGGCCGGCCACCAGGGCTGCCAAGGGAGTGGTGTGCCAAGGTCAGAGCCCGCCGGAGCTCAGCCCGAAGCGGGGGGTGCCGGTGCAGTCAGTGGGTCCACGGGGCGGCGGGCCCGTCCGGAAGCGGTCTCGATCGCCAGGCCTTCGCGCACCCAGTACTCGAAGCCCCCGATCATCTCCTGCACCCGGCGGTACCCGGCCTCGACCAGGACGAGAGCGGCCCGGGTGGAGCCGTTGCAGCCCGGGCCCCAGCAGTAGACGACCAGGTGGGGATCGTCGTCAGGTGCCGGGAGCTCGCTCAGGCGGTCCTGCACAGCGGCCAGCGGCAGATGGCGCGCACCGGGAACGTGGCCCTGGTCCCATGACTGCTGGTTGCGGACATCGATCAGCACCATGTCCGCCCCGGCGGCCCGGGCGGTGGCGACATCGGAAGGGTCGGTCTCGTAACGCAGACGGGCGGAGAAGTGCGCGATCGCGTCCTGGTCGGGCACACCGGCGGCAGACATGCGGGGCAGCCTCGCGGAACTGTTGGCCGTCCACCACTGGCAGGACTGCCGATGTCCAGGTAATACCTGCCATGCTTCAGGTGTGCGGAACGTCGTCGCCCTTCTGGCCGAGCCGGTGGCGGCCTTCGAGCTCGGGGTCGTCGCCGAGGTCTTCGGGCTCGACCGGAGCAGCGACGGACTGCCGAGCTACGACTTCTCGGTCTGCGCGCAGCACCCGGGCCTACTGCTGACCAGCTCGGGCTTCGCCGTCCAGGTCGAACACGGCTTGGACCGGCTCGTCACCGCCGACCTCGTGGTCGTGCCGGCGTGGAGCGAGCAGGCCTTGCCGGCGCCCGAACCGGTGGTGACCGCACTGCAGGCAGCGCTCCAGCGAGGCGCCCGGGTGCTCGGAGCCTGTTCGGGCGCGTTCCTGCTCGCCGGTGCCGGGCTGCTGAACGGCCGCCGCGCCACCACCCACTGGCGTTACGCCCCTGCACTCGCCAGGCGCTTCCCCCGGGTCGAGGTCGACCCCGGGGTGCTCTACGTCGCCGACGGCCCAGTCGTCACCAGCGCCGGTACCGCCGCGGCAGTCGACGCTTGCCTGCACCTGGTGCGCGAGCAGCACGGAGCCGCCGTGGCCAACGCCGTGGCCAGGCGGATGGTCGTAGCTGCGCACCGCTCCGGAGGCCAGGCCCAGTTCGTCGAGACCCCGGTACCCGCGGTAGTTCCCGACAACGGCCTGGCTGACCTCCTGCAATGGGCACACAACCACCTCGACCAACCACTGAGCGTCGAGGACCTCGCCCGCCGGGCGCTGATGTCCCCGCGGACCTTCGCCCGCCGCTTTCGCGCGTCCACCGGCACGACACCCCACCGATGGCTGCTCGACCAGCGGCTGTTACTAGCCGAGCACCTCCTCGAAGACACCGACCTCGGGATCGAGCACATAGCACAGCGCTGCGGCCTCGGGACCGCAGACACCCTTCGGCACCACTTCGCCGCCCGTCGCCGGGTCAGCCCGCTGGCCTATCGCCGCACTTTCCGCCAGAGAGCGTCCCGCTCGCTCGCCCAGACGTAGGGCCTCGAGCCCCGGGACCGTGGCTGAGCAAGTCTCCTACCCCGCTGTTGGGCTCGGTTGCCGGGCCCATGGCGGGCCCGAGGGCCGGGGTGAGGACGGGGTACCTAACGGGGGTGGACCGTGCCGCCTCGGGACAACATGGCGATGTACTGGTCGAGCTTGCGGGCACGGGTTGTCACCTGTTTGGCGGCCTGCAGGCGGTAGAGGACGGAAAAGCGGTCCTGCCTGCTGAGCATCGAGAAGGCCGCAGCAGCCGCGGGGGCGCGGTCGAGGGCAGCCTGCAAGTCTGCCGGGACCTCGATGCTGGCCGAGCCGGCGTACGCCGCGTCCCATCGGCCGTCAGCGCGGGCCTTGTCGACCTCGGCCTGGCCCGCCGGCTGCATCCGCCCGGCGGCGATCAGCCTCTCGACCGTTGCCACGTTGTTCTTGGACCAAGAGCTACGCCGCCGTCTGGGGGTGAAGCGCTGGAGGTACGTCGCCTCGTCACGGCGCCCGACCCGGCCGTCGACCCAGCCGAAACAGAGAGCCTCCTCTAGTGCGTCCCCGTAGACCAGGCGCGTCGGCTGAACGAAGCCCTTCTTGGCCAGTACCAGCAGCACCCCAGGGGCCGTCCCGTGGTTCTCGGCCAGCCACCGCCTCCAACCGGGGGCATCCGGCACCACCAGCTCAGCCAGCTCGTCAGGCACGTAGCCCAGCTTGCCAGCCGACCGCCACCACTGGGGACCGGTCGACCAGGTCGACCGGTTGGCCCGGGCGGCGGCTCGACGGGGCTGCGGTCAGGACCAACCTGGTCACGACCTTGCCGTCCGAGCGGTGACGCCAGGACCGCGGCCGAGGGCCCTCCAGGCAGCCGTCAGCTCTGCGACCAACAACACCGGCCATCGGCACCGGGTGCCTACGTGCGGGTGCCTTTGGGTATGGTCCGGACGAGGGGCAATGGCGACCAGAGGCTGCGACAGCGCTTACGAACCTACCGTGGCACAGGCCAGGGACGCGCTTGCATCCGGGCTGGAGTGGTGGGGCGTGTACCTGGCAGGCCCGGGAGCCCTCCACAATTGGTCCGCGGCGGGCACCCGGGCCCTCGAGGCCGTTGGCATGCGGCCGTTGCCGATATACGTACCTGCCATGGCCAACGGGCTGATCGCGAGCCGTGCTCCCGAGGCGGACGCCCAGATGTTCGTGGCTGCCTACCGTTCCCGGGGTATCGACGGTGCGGGGGCCCTCGATACCGAGGCGTCAATGCGCGCCGACCCGTGGACGGCCGCATACGAGCGGCGCTTCACCGACAAGATGGCAAGCCTCGGCCAGGCACCGGTCACCTATGCGGGCGGTTTCACACTGCAGGAGCCGCCGACCGCCCCCTACATCTGGTGGGTCGTCCCGTCCACCGCACCTGGGCCGGACGAGTGCTACCAGGGCCCTCAGGGCCAGGTTGACGGGCTCCGGGTCGACTACGACTTCGCCGGGCCCGGCTTCCCGTTCGCTCACTTCGGTCACGAACCGGGCCATGTGCCCACTACGGAGGTGGAAGAACTGTTCGTGCGCAACCCCGGGACCGGGGAGATATGCCTTTGCACTTCCTCCGGGGCGGTCAACCTGGGGGACGACTGGCCGACGGTGGAGGCCGCCTACAGGGCCGCCGGGGTGCCGCTGGTCCTGATCGAGAGCGCCGCACTGCAGGAGCGCTTCCTGAAGATCGCCTCTCACTGAGCCACCCGTCCGGTGCGGCCTCGCCTGGTGGCTCGGGCCCGGGCGCCGGTCGTGCCGAGGTGAGATGATGCAGGACGATGACGAGCAAGATCGCCTGCGTCGTGATCGATGCCACTGACCCCCGTGCCCTGGCCCTGTTCTGGCAGGAGGTGCTCGGGTGGGAGGTGGTCGAGGACGACGGTACGGGCGTCAGCCTGGCGGCTCGGGGCACGCGCATGCCGGCTCTCGACATCCTCCGAGTGCCCGAGGTCAAGGCGGGGAAGAACCGACTGCACATCGACCTACGTGCCGACGGTTCCACGACGGCTGCAGAACTGGAACGGCTCCTGGCGCTCGGGGCACGACGGGTGGACGTCGGGCAAGCGCCCGATGCGACCTGGGTCGTCCTGGCCGACCCGGAGGGCAACGAGTTCTGCCTCCTCGGACGCTCCGTGCAGGAGCTCGAGGCTGAGCCTGGTAGGCCAGGCTCAGAGAGCCCGGTGACGGCCTGTGAGGGTACCGGTGAGGCGTGCCACGACCGAACCGGCGGTGGCCGGTGAGCTCCCCTGGCTCGCCAACCACGCGCGCGTCGTGCTGGTCGACGATCACCCCGTCGTGAGACAGCGAGGGGACGAACAAGCTCGTCGCCTCAGGCGGCCTCGTTCACCGGCACCGCCAGGCGCCAGTGGCTCCTAAGCCTCAGCGTCCCCAAAATGCCACGTCAGATGGCCATCGGCCTCGCCGGCGCGCTTGAAACCGGCCCGCTCCAGCGTGCGGGCAGAGGGGAGGTTGTCGGAGCTGCAGCTGGCGAGCACGAACCGGACCTGTGGCTGGAGAAGGGCCCACGCAACCAGAGCCTTCACCGCCTCTGTGGCATAGCCACGTCGGCGCCGGTCAGGGACCACGCTGTAGCCGAGCTCGATCTTGCCCGCACCATCGGGCGGCCCCTTGAAGCCTATGTCGCCGACCACGGCCCGGGACGTGGGATCGATCATCACCCAGACGCCGAAGGCTTCCCCTTCGGGGGAGACCGGTGGTCGCAGGCGCAGCAGCCCGAGGAGGTTCGGCTCCGGCCACATCGCCGGCAACGTCGCACCGAGGGCAATGCCCGCTTCTTCCCTGTTCTCGGTCAGCAGGACAGCCACCTCGGGAGGCAGCGGCCTCAGTTCGAGGCGCTCCGTAGCGAGCAGCAGCACTCAGTACTCGTTCTTGATGACGAAGAACGAGCCCCGGATCGTCCCGGCGAGCTTGGACTTCTGGCGGGCGAACTTGAAACGCTCGACGAGCTCGGCCGGGACCTCCATCCCTTCGGACAGCTTGAAGCCGACCGCCCGCTTCGTGGCATCGCCGATCGTGTACATCACGTTCACCGACAAACCGCTTTCGTAGAACACGTACGCCATGCGGATGTTGTCGACCTCGAAGGCCGTAGCCTCGAGAGGCGGTGACGAGATGACGATATCGCGTTCCTCCTTGAGGATACGGTGCACCCAGTCGACGACCGGCTTGGCGCTGCTCGCCGGTTCCACCGTGAACACATGGTCGTACTTGTTCTTGAAATAGCGCGCCTCGTTCGCCCGCAACCCGGCGAGGGCGGCCGCGACCGGCGAAGACTCCAAGCCCGCGGTCGAGACGGTACCGAAGTCGACTACGTATGCCATGGTGCCTCCCAACGTCGCCAGGTGAGCCCCCGGCATCCCCTCAGAGGGTAGTCCACCCACCGTGACAGGGGCCCCCTGCCGACCTTGCTCCAGACAGCCAAGGCACCGGGCGGGGCCCGGTACCGTCCCGGCAAGCTCAGCGCCGTCCCGCTGCCGGGTTGCGGGCACGTACCTGCCCGGCACGGTCGGTACTCGGCCGCCTGCAGCACGCGGAGCACCGACGCCGAGCTGGCGTGAGCGGCGTGCCGTAAGCTCGACGGACCGGGAACGCGAGGAGTGGCACTGAGGCCGTGGGGTCGGAGGCAGCACGAGCTGTGGTCGTGACCGGAGAGCTCCCGACCGAGCCCTTGGGCCGTGCCGAGGCCGGCTCCGGCAGGCCGGAGACGACCTGGGAGGTCATGTGATGCCCGGACGAGGCGGGGCGGTGACCAGCTATGTGCTGGGACTGGAGGATCTCGACCGGACGAAGGTGGCGCTCGTCGGGGGCAAGGGAGCAGGCCTCGGGGAACTGTCCCGTATCGAGGGCACCCGGGTACCGGGCGGCTTCTGCATCACCACGGCTGCGTTCCAGCGGTTCATGACCAGCTCCACGGCCATCGACCAAGCCCTGGGCCGGCTGGTGCAGCACGGCACCGGGGACCAGGAGAGGCTCCGTGCGTACGCCGCAGAGGTCCGTGACGCGATGGAGGCAGCTCCCGTGCCCGACGATGTGGTCTCGGCGGTCGCCGCGGCACTGGCGCGGCTCGATGGGCGCGTTGGCTGGGCGGTACGGTCGAGCGGGACGGCGGAGGACGCGCCTACCGCGTCCTTTGCAGGGCTGCAGGACACCTACCTCAACCTGATGGACAGGAGGGCGGTCCTCGAGCACGTCCGCCTGTGCTGGGCTTCGCTGTTCAGCGAGCGCGCCGTCACCTACCGCCTACGCAACCACATTGACCATCGACTGGTGCAGATGGCTGTGGTCGTCCAGCAGATGGTCGTCCCGACAGCATCGGGTGTCCTGTTCACGGCCGACCCTCTCACCGGCAACCGTAGGACCGAGTGCGTGAACGCGACCTTCGGCTTGGGCGAGGCGCTGGTCTCCGGGCTGGTGAACCCCGACGTGTTCAAGGTGCGCGACGACAGGATCATCGAAACGGTGCTCGCCTCGAAGGAGCTCGAGGTGCGCGCGCAGCCCGGAGGAGGTACCCGGCGGCTGGCGGTCGACCAGGCGAGGCGTGCACAACCCTCCCTCACCGCCCCACAGGTGCTCGAACTGGCACGCCTGGGCCGGGAGGTCGAAGCTCACTTCGGTCAGCCCCAGGACATCGAGTGGTGCCTGGTGGACGACCGGTTCCACATCCTGCAGAGCCGGCCCATCACCACCCTGTTCCCCGTCCCTGTCGCGACGGACGACGCGCCGCACGTCTACATATCGGTCGGTCACCAGCAGATGATGACCGATGCCATGCGGCCCCTCGGGATCTCGTTCTGGCAACTGACAGCTTCCGTGCCCATGTACCCCGCCGGCGGTCGCCTGTTCGTCGATGTCAGCCCCCACCTTGCATCGCAGGCCAGCCGCGACCGCCTCCTGGCGGCCTTCGAGCGGGCCGACCCCCTGACCGGCGACGCCCTGCGAACGGTGGTGGGGCGCGGCTTCGTCCCGCTGGTACCCGGCGCCGGCCCGGTAGCAGGTTTCCTCACGCCACCCGAGCCCATCGCGGCAGACCAGGGGGTTGTGGACGAACTCGTCGCCGCCGGCCGGGCGTCGGTCGCGGCCCTGAAGTCCGACCTCCGGCCCAAAACAGGGCCGGCGCTCATCGACGCCATCGCCGACGACATCGCGGAGCTGAAGCGTACCCTCTTCGACCCGCGCGGCTACCAGGTCATCATGTCGGCCATGGAGGCTGCCCGCTGGCTCGACGAGCAACTGGGGAACTGGCTCGACGAGCGGGACGTTGCCGACGCCCTCTCGCAGTCCGTCCCCAACAACATCACCTCCCAGATGGGGCTGGCCCTCCTCGACGTCGCCGACGCGGTCCGTCCCTACCCTGAGGTCGTAGAGCTCCTGCGCAGGGGCGGGGACGACTACCTCGACCGACTGCCGGCGCTCGAGGGCGGGCCGCAGGCCAAAGCCGCCATCCAGGCCTATCTCGACGACTACGGCATGCGGTGCCCGGGCGAGATCGACATCACACGGCCCCGCTGGAGCGAACGCCCGTCCATGCTGGTACCGGCGGTCCTCGCCAACATAGACAACTTCGAGCCGGGTGAGGCAGGGCGCCGCTTCGAGCGAGGGCGGGTCGCAGGGGAGGCCAAGGAGCACGAGGTGCTGGGGCGCCTGCGGGGCTTACCGGACGGCGAGGCCAAGGCCGACCAGGCAAAGCAGATGATCGACCGGTTGCGGACCTTCATCGGCTATCGCGAGTACCCCAAGTACGGCATGGTCAGTCGCTACTTCGTCTACAAGCAGGCGCTGCTGGGCGAGGCTGGGCGACTGGTGCAGGCAGGGGCCCTCTCCGAGGTGGAGGACGTCTTCTTCCTCACCTTCGCCGAGATCGTGGACGTCGTACGTACGCGCCAGCTCGACCCGGCGCTCGTGCGGGAGCGCAGGGAGGCCTTCGCCACCTACAGCGCGCTCAAGCCGCCGCGCGTCATCACCTCTGAAGGTGAGCAGGTCGCAGGCTCGTACCGGCGTACCGGGCCACCTGTGGGAGCCCTGGTCGGCCTGCCGGTCTCGGCCGGTACGGTCGAGGGAAGGGCCCGCGTGGTCGTCGACATGGCACAGGCGCACGTCGAGAAGGGCGACATCCTGGTCACCCCGTCCGCCGACCCGAGCTGGTCGCCACTGTTCGTCACCATTGCAGGCCTGGTAACCGAGGTGGGCGGCCTGATGACCCATGGCGCTGTGATCGTCCGGGAGTACGGTATCCCCGCCGTGGTGGGGGTGGAGCGCGCCACACAACTGGTCCAGGACGGCCAACTGGTCCGCCTGCACGGCAGCGAGGGCTATGTCGAGGTCCTCTAGCATCAGGCCTGGGCACGACTTCGGAGGAACTGCAGTGTTCGAACAGATGACGTGGCTGAACGAGCCGCCGGAATGGTCGGCCGAGGGCCGGGTGCTGCGCGCCACGACGGGGGACAAGACGGACTTCTGGCGGAGCACGTTCTACGGCTTCATCCGGGACGACGGCCACTTCATGTACCTGACGGTACCCGGGGACTTCACCGCGTCCGTGACCATCGCCGGCCGGTACGAAGCGCTCTACGACCAGTGCGGGATGATGGTGCGTGCCGACGACCGGCACTGGCTGAAGACGGGCGTCGAGTACACAGACGGCGTCGAGCACATGAGCACCGTGGTGACCCGGGACTTCTCCGACTGGTCCATCACGAGCCCGTCCGGTCGGGCAGGCGACCTCCGCCTCCGCGTCACCAGGCACGGCGAGGCGCTGCGCTCGGAGTACTCGAAGGGTGACAGCGGCTGGCACCTGCTGCGCCTGGCGTACCTGGACATGCCCGAGGCCGTCGCCATCGGGGTGATGTGCTGTTCTCCGCAGCGCTCCGGGTTCCGTGCCGAGTTCCGGGACTTCACCGTCGGGCCGCCGGTCGCCCGGTCCCTCCACGACTGAGCCACCGAGCGGGCACCCCACGTCCAGGGGCGGGCGGGTGGGGGCTTGCGGTACCACTGCCCCTGACCACGGCGCCCCCTACGCCAGCCTGGGCCCCCTGCCGCTCCCCTGTGCCCTTGACAGGCTGGCACCGGGCCTTGCTTGCTGGTGGGTGGTCCGGCGGGACGCCTGACCACAATCAGGCCGGTACCTGACCGCCAACCTGCGGCGCTTGTACCGGCCCCGACCTCGTCCGGCCGCCACCCGGCCTCAGCTGCCCAGTGCCACCGCTCGCAGCTCGCCCAGCGACTCCTGCACCATGGCCGAGAGGGACCGCTCGACCGGGCTGCTGGCCCAGCGCTGCAGCGAGGTGCGCAGAACGGCCATCCCGGCTTCCGCAGCAAGGGTCGCCCGAGGCTCACCCACGCCCCGCCGGCGCAGTGCTGCAGCGACCTCCGAGGCATAGTCGGCCAGTTTGGCCAGTTCGCGCTCGCGCAGCTCGGGGTTGGCATCGATCACGGCCTGACGTTGGAGGGAAAGGTCCCGTCGGAACTCGCCGAGCATCGACGCCGCGGCAGCGAGACCGGCGGCTACGACCTCGAGGGGCCCGTCGGTCGCCGGGGCACCGGTGACACCGGTGAGGATCCGCTCTCTCAGCAGCTCAGAGCCACCGAACAGCACCTCGCGTTTGTCGGCGAAGTGACGGAAGAAGGTCCGTTCGGTGAGACCGGCGCGTGCAGCGATCTCGGCCGCTGTCACCTGGTCGAAACCGCGCTCGGCGAAGAGAGCAAGGGCGGCCTCCTGCAGTCGCCCGCGGCTGTCCGGTTCCCATCGCCCCACGGGCCTTCATCATAGTGTTGACAGTAACTGACATGGGGAGCTACGCTGATGTCAGTAACAGTCATCAAACTGTCCAAGGAGGCAGGTACATGAGGATCTTCGTCACAGGAGCGTCGGGCTGGGTGGGCAGAGCCCTCGTACCCGAACTGCTCGGGGCCGGCCACGAGGTGGTCGGACTGGCCCGCTCCGACGCGTCCGCCGCCTGGCTGGAGCAGGCAGGTGCCCTCGTCCACCGGGGCGACCTCGACAACCCCGACAGCTTGGCCACAGGGGCTGAGAGCTCGGAAGGCGTGGTCCACCTTGCCTTCCAGCACGAGGTGGCTTTCGGCGTCAACTTCGCTGCCGCCGCAGCCACTGACCGTCGTGCGGTTGAGGTCATGGGCGCCGCCCTGGCCGGCTCGGACCGTCCCTTTGTGCTCGCTTCGGGCTTGTTCGGGCTCGCCGACGGACGGCATGCCACCGAGGACGACGGCCTGGTGCCGGGCGCATTGGTCCGGGGCAACCCCGCCGGGGCCCGAGCGGCCACGGCACTGCTCGCGCTCTCCCTGCGCGGGACCGGGGTGCGCTCCTCCGTGCTCCGCTTCCCCCCCACGGTCCACGGCGACGGCGACAACGGTTTCATCGCCACGCTCGTGGGCGCAGCCCGGGCACGGGGGGTGGCGGAGTACGTAGGCGACGGTACGAACCGTTGGCCGGCGGTGCACCGCTCTGACGCCGCCCGCCTCGCCCGCCTGGCCGTCGAGTCGGCCCCTGCCGGCTCCGTCCTGCACGCCGTGGGCGACGAGGGGGTGCCCTTCCGGGAGATCGCCGGCTCCATAGCCGGCCACCTCGGCCTACCCACTGCCTCTGTCACCACCGCCGAAGCCGTGGAGCACCTGGGCCTGATCGGCTACCTGGCAGGCGTGGACACCCCCGCCAGGGCAACCGCCACTCGGGAGCTCCTCGGCTGGGAGCCCACCGGGCCCAGCCTGCTCGACGACCTGGGACAGGCGCACTACTACAGCTAGGTTGTGCTGGGAGCAGCTGCGGCTCCCGCCGGCTCCGACTAGCGGCCCCGTCCGGCAAAGAAGTCGGCCAGGACCTCGGGCAGCCGGGTCAGGTCGCCCACCACCAGGTCGGCGTCCACCAGGTCGGCAGCCAGGTGGGTGGTGGTGATGCCGACCACGGTGGCACCCGCCGCCCGTCCGGCCGCCACACCCGCCGGCGAGTCCTCGACCACCACGCAGTCGGAGGGACGGTAACCCAGGGTGCGCGCCGCCAACAGGAAGCCCTCGGGGTCGGGCTTGCCGTTCTGGACGTCCTCGGCGGTGACCAGGACCTCGGGCACGGGGAGCCCGGCGGCACGAAGACGTGCCGTCATGAGCTCCCGGGGCCCTGAGGTCACTGCAGCCCATTGGCCGTCGGCCAGCGCCCCCAGGACGTCGACGGCCCCGGGCACCGCGGACGCCACGGCAGCACTGCCCATGTCCAAGGCGGCGATACGGCCGAGCACCTGGTTGCGCACGCCCGGTTCGAAGAACTCCTCCACCACCTCCACGTCGCGCCGCCCATGGCAGGCGCGCAGCACCGCCTCGGCGCTGACGCCGAACTCACCCGTCACTTCCCGCCAGGCCCGCTCGATGGCGGCTGCCGAGTCCACGAGGGTGCCATCGATGTCGAACAGGAAGGCGCGCGTCACTGGTGTCTCCTAAACCCCGAGGCCAGCGTAGCTTGCAGTGCCGTCGGGCGTTCGAGCTGGTGGACGATGCCCCCCACCGACCGCGCCGGACTGAACGCCGGGGCTGCACCGTCACCGGCGGGCCGCCGTCGCGTGCACGGGGCCGGCGCTGGGCATCGCCTGGCTCTCAGGTCCCGGTGCTCCAGGCCAGTCTGCGGCGTCGGCCGGCACCGCCGACAGCTCACTCGGTGCGGGCCCCGAGCTGCGCGAGGACGCGGGCGCCGTCTTCCTCCCCGAGGACCGAGCGGACCAGGGAACCGAAGGCCTCCTCGGAGGAGAGGCTCGCCCGCCTCGCCCGGGCCAGGTAGGCAGCTAGAGGCAAATCGGCCCCCCTCCATGTACCCGAGCACCGCCAAGTTGGCGAGGGCCACGTCCTTGGACCGCTCGTCGCAACCGGCAATGCCGGCGAACCGGGCTCCCAACTGGTCGGCGAAAGCCCCCAGGGCAGCCTTGCCGGCCTCGGCCGGACGGGGCAGGTCACCGCCGTTCATGAGCGAACGGCGACCGATGGGCACCGGGCAGCGGCCCGGCACCTCGTTTTCAGCCTACACCGAGTCGCGGCCCCGCGCCGGTAGCGTCCCTGCTCCGCCTCCCCGCGACGGGAGGCACAGCCGGTGGCTGGTGGGGGAAGCTGGTCCGGTGACCCGCTCCGCCCGCCTCTGGACCGTCCTCGTCCTCAATCTCGCCCTGGTCGCCGCACTGGCCATGGTCGGCTGGACGGCGCACTCGGTGGGGGTGTGGGCAGAGGGCACCGACTACCTCGCCGACGCCGCCGGGACAGGGATCGCCTTGGCCGCGTTCCGCCTGGGCACCCCGACCGCAGCCCGCCCCCAGGGCCGGCCCAAGGCCACCCGCTACGCCGCTGGGCTGAACGCCGGCTGGTTGCTCGTCTTCACGCTGGCTGTGGCAGCTGAGGCCACCGACCGGCTCGTCACCGGGGCCCATCACGTGCACGGCCTTCCCGTCCTGGTGGTGAGCGGCGCCGCGGCGGTGCTCATGCTGGCCGGCGCCCTGGTCCTGGCCTCGGGCCCTGACGAGAGCGACGACGGTGCAGCTCTGAGCGTGCGGGCTGTGCTGCTGGACACCGTGGCCGACTCGGCCGCTGCAGGGGCAGCTGCGGCCGCGGGAGCAGTGATCTTCGCCACGGGCGGCTTCTACTGGCTCGACCCCATGGCGGCGTTGGCGATCTCAGTGGTCGTGGCAGCTCAGGCGGTGCGGCTCGTTGCCCACATCAGCCGCTCCAGCGCGGGGACCGCGCCGTGACCGGTGATGAGCGGGCCCGAAGACGCTGTCACCGTGGCCCTCGGGCTCACGCCCCCGCACGGGCCCAGGACGGCCCTCGCAGGCGCTCCCGCCCAACCGGGTACAGGGTGGCCGGGCAATGGCCACCCTGTACAGCCGTCACCACTTCAACAGCAGGGACCCGGTGCGACGAGGCCCCAGGACCACTGTTGCCCTCGCCCCATCGGTACCCACAGCGGCACCCTCGCGCTCGTCCGGCAGGGCCAGCCAGGCACCCCGCAACGGTCGCCCGGTATCGATGGTCACGGGCAGTTCCACGTTCTCGTAGTTGAGGAGGCGGAAGACCACACCCTCCCCGTCCTCGGCGAGCTTGGCCCCGACCACAGCACCAGCACCTTCGAGCACCCGGGCCACGGCCCCACGTTCGGGCCTGACCGGGGCCCGGTCCCGCAGGACCACCGGTGGTGTCCGCACCTCTGCCGCGAACTTCACTGCGCGGGCCACGTCGAGGTGGCCCTCATGGCTGGTAAGGCTGTACCTGAGCTCGATACGACCGTCCTGCTGGGCTTTGAAGTTGACGAACCAGTGGTTGTTGAGCGCCCACGACATGACCACGGGGCTGCCCTGGTCGATGTGCTCGACCACGCGGCCGGTGTTCACGCCACCCAGGTGGACAAGGGGTGCGTCGAGCGGGACGAGCACGACGCTGTGGTCCTCGCCGTCGACACCGACCCAGCCCTGCACGGGGTACCAGCTCCTGACGCTTCCCGGGAGCTGCTCCACGTCCGGCTCGCAGGGTAACCCGTTGAAGTCGCCGACGAACGAGGGCGTCGCGACCTGGAACGGGAAAGCGAAGAACACGCTCTCGGGGTCGCTCACCGCAACTTTGTCGAACGCCCAGTCGACATCGAGCCTGGGGGTGCCCTGCCACAGGGTGTACGAGCATGTCGCCCTGCCGATCCCCGGCCCCGACATGTCCACCGCCAGTCGCACCCGGCCAGGACCGGTGGGTACCGGCCTCACGGCTATGTCGACCGGCCCGTCGTAGGAGAACTCCACCCCGTCACGCCAGGACCCGAAGTCCTTGGCGGAGAAATCGGGTGCGAAGAGGGCCTCGCGGCCACCTGGGCTCAGTACCCGTTCGTAGACGTACTGGCCCAGTTTCCAACCCCTGTAGGAGCCGGCCAGATCCCGGCCTGATGCCTTGTCCACCCAGTGGGCCAAGCCCCCGCTGACCGGGTCAACCTCGACCCGGTACGCCTCGCTCTCCATCCATCCCTGTCCCGCGTGCAGCTCGGGGCCCGCCTCGGCGGGCCGGCTCAACCAGGCATAACCGAGTGCAGGGACATCCCCCTGGAAGGTCAGCGGCTCCACAGCCGGCTTGTCGCCCCCCCAGGGCACACCGGCGGGGAAGAACATGTCCAGAATGCCCACGGGCGCGGCCCCGCCACGCTGGGCCGGTTCGTCCACGGTCACCCTACGGTCCCAGGGCAACGGGTTCAGCACCAGCACGCCTCGCTCGACAGGCAGCGGGTACGCCTCCTCGGGAGACAGGTCGCCCAGGTTGAACCGGCCCCCTCCACCCCCGGTGCCCAATGCATTGGCCACCTTCCCTGCGCTGCGCGCCAGCATGTCGTGGGCGAGCGCCCAGGCACGGAAGGCAAAGCTTGCCTTGCTGTTGTCCTGCGCTCTGCTCCACGCGTCGTGAGGTGCGGCGATACTCGCGTAGGCCCCCCAGGTGTGCTCGTCGTAAAGGCTGGCAAGCTCGTGCGCCGAGTTGGCCTCATCGGTCGTGTAGGGAGCCTCACCCCATCCTTTGATACTGGCCCAGCTGCCCAGTGTCTCAGCCATGTTCAGGACATGGTGAGCACGACGGGCCACGGACGTTTCGAAAGCCGTTGAACCCGCTCCGTCGCACCACCAGTCCATCCATTCGCCCCTCATGACCGGCAGGTCGGCCTCCGTCCCGCGCAACAACTGCGCAAAC
>JAJZMF010000031.1 GCA_021850325.1 Actinomycetes bacterium | reverse complement strand
CTTCGCTTATTGTTCTAGTAAGGGCTAGAACAATAAGCCCAGGAAGACGGCCGAGGACCACTGCGGCGATGCACAGCTACGACCATGGGGTACCACTCGCCCGGGGCCAGGAGCCCAGGAGCGCCTGGGAGCTGCTGCCCGCCTCCTGTGGGGCACGGTGGCCGTCTCCCGGCAGCGCCGTGGTGACAGTTGGCCCAGAGCTGACGAACTGTTGCTGGTGGTCTCGGGGCAGGCAGCACACAAGGAAGGTGCCTGGAGGGGAACTGTCGACTGGGACATCACCCGGGGGCACAGTCGGTGAAGGGGAGAACAGATGCCGAGCGAGCACACCGTGTACCCAGCCGCCACCGCGGAGACCAGCCCAAGGCGACGCGCCCTTGCCCCAGAGGTGAACGACGCCTTCGAGAACTTCAATGGGGCGGTGTTCCGGGAAGGAGCCCTCTGCGGGAAGGCGAAGCAGTTGGCAGCGGCGGCAGTGGCGCACGTCACCCAGTGCCCCTACTGCATCTCCGGGCACAGCAAGGCTGCCCGCTGCAAGGGTGCGAGCGACGAGGAGATCATGGAAGCCATCTGGGTCGCGGCCGGGGTGCGTGCCGGAGGGGCGTACGCCTGTTCCACGGTCGCCCTTCACGCCTTGGCGGACGAGGAGCTCGACATGGTGGTGGGCGACCAGCACAACTACCACACCCTGGGAAGGCGGGATGGGGCCCTTGCGGGCCCGGGCCCGGGCCCGGTACGCACGTACGGCGGCCAGCAGACGGTGGTCGGTGCCGCTCAGGTCGGGAGCTGAAGTGGCCCCGGTGCGGACCGCTCTCGACCTGGGCAACAGCAACTGCACCTGGTGCCTGAACAATGCGGTTGACGACCTGCGTGGACGCGAGGAGGTCACGGGCGTGGTCCTGGACGCCGGCCGTGGCTGTTTGGCCGTCGAGCATGACGGGGGGACGGCGGCCCTTGTCGCTGTGGTCCGGTCCGTCCTGCGCGGCTCGGAGCAAGCGGACAACGGCGAAGAAGTGATGGTCGACCTCGACGTACGGGAGCGCCCGGGCTGCGGCCCTGGCCCGGGCGGCGCTAGAGCCCCTGGGCCAGCCTGTAGTAGGCGTTGTTCCAGCGCAGCTCCCGGGTGAAGGACCGCACGGTTGTCGTCTCGTCGATGAAGGCCAGCTCGAGGCCCGTCATCTCGGCGAAGTCCTCGAGGTGCTCGCTGGTCAGCGCCGTCGAGAGCACCGTGTGGTGGGGCGCCCCGGCGGTCAGCCAGCAGGTGGTGGAGGTGCGCAGGTCGGGGCGAGGGGCCCAGACGGCCCGGGCGACGGGGAGCTTGGGCAACGGTTCCAGCGGTGGGACAAGGTCTATGGCGTTGCCGGTCAGGCGCAACCGGTCGCCCATGTCGGACATCCCGACGACCAGGCCCGGGCCGGGGGTCGCGTCGAACACGAGCCGCACCGGGTCCTCCCGGTTGCCGATACCGAGGGGGTGGATCTCGACCCTGGGCCGTTGGGCGGCGATGGACGGGCAGACCTCGAGCATGTGGGCGCCGAGCACCAGTTCCTGGCCGGGCGTGAGGTTGTAGGTGTAGTCCTCCATGAAGGAGGTGCCACCGGGCAGGCCGGCGGCCATGACCTTCAGCGTGCGCAGGAGGACGGAGGTCTTCCAGTCCCCCTCGCCTCCAAAGCCGTACCCCTCGGCCATCAGCCTCTGGACGGCCAGGCCCGGTAGTTGGCGCAGGCCGCCCAGGTCCTCGAAATTGGTGGTGAAGGCCCCGAAGCCGCCACTGGTGAGGAATGCCCGAAGGCCTGCTTCGATGCGGGCACCGTAGCGCAGTGAACCGTGCCGGTCCCCACCCGGGCGGAGCTCAGGGGCGATGTCGTAGAGATCCCCGTACTCGGTCACGAGGGCGTCGACCTCGTGGTCGCTGACGGCGTCGACGACGGCGACGAGGTCGTTGACGCCGTAGGTGTTGACGGACACACCCAGCCGGCGCTCCGCCTCCACCTTGTCGCCCTCGGTCACAGCCACGTTGCGCATGTTGTCCCCGAAGCGGGCCAGTTTCGTGGACCGGACGGCGGCCAGGCCGAGCGCCGCCCGGGCCCAGACGGCGGTCGCTGCCAGCACGGCGGGGTCGGTGACGTGGCCGAACACGGTCTTGCGGGCTACACCGAGGCGGGACTGGACGTAACCGAACTCCCGGTCGCCGTGCGCGGCCTGGTTGAGGTTCATGAAGTCCATGTCAATGCTGGACCAGGGCAGCTCCCGGTTGACCTGGGTGTGCAGGTGCAGGAGCGGCTTCTGCAGCCGTTCGAGGCCCGAGATCCACATCTTGGCGGGCGAGAACGTGTGCATCCAGGCGATGACCCCGATGCACGAGTCGTCGCTGCTGGCGTCGAGCATGACGCGCCGTATGGCGTCGGCGTCGGTGAGGACCGGTTTGGGGACAACCCGGGCCGGCACCTCGGGCGCACCGTCGAGGGCGCCCGAGATCGTCAGCGACTGGCTGGCCACCTGTGCGAGTATCTCCGGCCCGTACAGGTGCTGGCTGCCGGTGAGGAACCAAATCTGGGCGCTGCTCATCGCGGGGGCTCCTTGTGTTGGTGTAAGTCGTTCGGGCGGTCGTGGGGGCAGTACCGGGCACCCGGTCCCAGCCGGGCCGGGCGACGGCTCACTTGAGCGCCTCGGTGGCGGCCCGCTCGACGCCGAGCCCGGCGCGGTAGCGGTCCAGGAAGGTGGCGAAGCCCGCTGCGTCGGCCTGATCGGGGGCTACGACGTCGACTGCGGCGCCGGCGAACACCGTCGTCCTCAGGTGCGTGGCCAGGTCCGCACCCCCGCCGGTCATCAGGTAGTCGGCCAGTACCGCGGTCCCCCAGGCCCCACCCTCGCTCGCAGTGCCCGCGACGATGACCGGTACGCCGAGCGCGGCAGCCAGGAGCCGTTGCGCCACGCCGGCGGTCCTGAACAGGCCCCCGTGGGCGAACACCGAGCCCACTTCTACGCCCTCCTCGGCGAGCGTGCGCATCCCAAGGCTCAGCGTGGCGAAGGCGCTGTAAATCTGGGCACGCATGAAGTTGGCCAGGGTCAGCCGGCTGTCCGGGGCACGTACGAAGAGGGGCCGGCCCTCGGCCATGCCGGTTATGGGCTCGCCCGAGAGGTAGTTGTAGGCCAGGAGCCCGCCGCCGTCCGGTTCCCCGTCCAGTGCCGCTTCGAACAGGGCGCGGAAGACGACGTCGTCGGGACGGGCCTCGCCCAGGGCGGCGGCGAGCTCCCCGAAGAGCCTGGCCCAGCCGTCGAGCTCGCTCGCCCCATTGTTGCAGTGCACCATGGCGACCGGTGCCCCGGCGGGCGTGGTGACGATGTCGACCTCGGGGTGCACGGCCCCCAGGGGCTTCTCCAGTACGACCATGGCAAAAATGGACGTCCCGGCGCTGATGTTGCCGGTGCGGGGCGCCACGGAGTTGGTGGCCACCATCCCCGTCCCGGCGTCGCCCTCGGGTGGGCACAGCGGCACGCCGGGCTGCAGCGCCCCCGTGGGGTCCAGCAGCAGTGCCCCCTCCCTGCTCAGCCGACCGGCGTCCTGTCCCGCCACGAGGACCTCGGGCAGCAGGTCGGCCACGCGGAGGCCGGGGTGGTGGGCCGCCACCATCTCCTGGAAGCGGCCCAGCATGACGGCGTCGTAGCTGTGCGTGCCGGGGTCGACAGGGAACATGCCCGAGGCGTCGCCGACCCCGAGGGCCTTGCGGCCGGTGAGCTTCCAGTGCACGTAGCCGGCCAGGGTGGTGATGAAGCTGAGCCGGGGCACATGGGGTTCCTCGTCCAGTACCGCCTGGTACAGGTGGGACGCCGACCACCGCACCGGGAAGTTGAAGCCGAGGGCCTGCGTCAGTTCGCTCGCTGCTCTCTCGGTCGTCGTGTTGCGCCAGGTGCGAAAGGGCACCAGCAGCTCGCCTGCTGCGTCGAAGGCGAGGTACCCGTGCATCATGGCCGAGATCCCGAGGGCGCCCACGTTTGTGAGCGGTGCCCCGTAACGGGCCTCCACCTGGTCGGCCAAACGGGCGAAAGCGGTGCTCAGCCCTTCCCAGACCGCGTCGAGGGGATAGGTCCAGATGCGGTCCACGAACCGGTTCTCCCAGTCGTAGCTGCTGGTGGCCAACGGTGCCCGGTCGGGCCCTATGAGGCAGGCCTTGATGCGTGTTGAGCCGAGCTCGATGCCGAGAGCTGTCGAGGCGCTGCGAACGGCGCCCGCGACATCAGCCTGAGCCGGGACCGGGTCGTGGGCCAACGCTAGGGACGCCTCGCTGGGATCTGGGATGTGAACGCTAACAGGGCGATGTTAGCGCTCACAGCGACCGGGTCAACAGGGCGCGCCAGCACCGGCCGGCGGTGCCGGGGCACGGGGTGCGCCCCGGGTCAGGCGGCCTGGAAGGAGCGGCGGGACAGGCCGAGCATGTAGCCGTCGATCACTGTCCGGGCCGGTGCGCCCGGGTCCGTAGCCGCCCCCAGGGTGACGAAGAGAGGGACCAGGTGCTCCACCGTGGGGTGCGCGTAGGGCAGGCCGGGCGCCCGTTCGGCGTAGCGGGCCAGCTCCTCGACGTCGCCTTCGGCCAGCGCACGGGCGGCCCAGGCGTCGAAGTCGACCGACCACGAGGGCGGGTGCTCGATGTGGCTCGGCCTCACGAAGGGCAGCCCGTGGGTCATGAACCCGGACCCGATGACCAGCACGCCCTCGGAGCGCACCTCCCGCAGGCGTGCGCCCAGGGCCAGCAGGTCTCCCGGCGAGTGGGTGGGCAGGCTGAGCTGGACCACGGGTACGTCAGCCTCGGGGTACATCACCTTGAGGGGCACCCAGGACCCGTGGTCCAGGCCACGGTCCCGTTCCAGCAGGGCGCGCCCGGCAGGCATGGCCCCTTGCAGCCGCCTGCCCAGCCACGAGGCGTCCGGGGTGGCGTAGGCCATCTCGTAGTACATGCGGGCGAAGCCCCCGAAGTCGTACACCAGGGGGGTGGCGGCCTGAGTGGAACTGATGGCCGCCGGGGCCGACTCCCAGTGGGCAGAGACGATGACCACCCCCTTGGGCCTGGGCATGGACCGCGCCCAGCGGTGCAGCTCGGCCATCCATGACTGGTCCTCGAACAGCGGAGGCGCCCCATGGCTTATGTACAGGCTGGGCAAGGGGCCGTCCGAGGGCTCCCACGGGCGGTGGGGCTGGGCTGCCTCTGCCTCGGCCACCACGGCCAGGTGGCGGGCGAAGGGGTGGCCGGCCGGCACCCGGGCGTCGGCCTCAACGGTGATGCTGGTCAAGGGGTTTGTGGGCTTGGTCATCGCGCTCTGCTCCGCTTCGGTGCACAACATGGTTGACGTGTCAACTGTATGAACACCGGGGCGGGCCCTGCCTGTTCCCGCCTGCTCAGCGAGCCTGTGCCCAGGCCGGGGCAGCGGTGGTCACCCGTCCGCCACTGGCAGCTGCCTGCTCGATGGCCAGGGAGACCAGCTGGTCCTGGCACCCCTCAGCCAGCGGGTACGGAGGTGGCCCTTCGTCCCTGGCCCAAGCCCCGGTCCCTACCAGGGCCCCCGCCAGGGCGACCTCCTCATCGGACAGCCGGCACCCGAGGAACGGGTTCGAGTAGACGATGTCGCCGTCGAAGCTGATGTGCTCGGTGTCGTAGCCTTCGAGGCTCAGGTCGTAGCCCAGTTGTGAACGCACCAGCGACGAGCGCAGCACGGTGCGCGGCCCCTGCAGGCGCACGACCTCGTCGTCGACGATCTCACCCCTGCTGCCCCGGACCACCACCCGGCGCGTACGCAGACGGTTGTGCCACTGGTTGTCGGTGAAGTCGTACAGGCCTGATGTGCCGCCGAAGTCCAGGGTGGCGAGGGTGGTGCGGGCCGGCTTGGGCGTGATGTCCGCGGCCCAGCCGTTGCGGGTCAGCGGGTCTACCAGGGGCGCCTCGAAGACGCTGGCCGACACGGTGACCGGCCCCAGGCCGGCGCCGAGGAAGCTCCGCAACAGGGCGACGGCATGGTAGCCGTGGGTTGAGGAAACCTGGGCCGAGGTCGGCTGGCCGATCACCCCTCGGCGGACCAGTTCGCGTCGGGCGCTGTGGCCCGGGTAGGCCGGGTACTGCTCTGCCACTTGGACCAGCTGTCGCCGTCCCACGTCGTCCCACAGCTGTTCGAGGTCTCCCAGCGTGCCTGCAGGAGGGGTTTCGGTGAGCACTGGGCAGGACATCTCCACCAGGGCGCGCACCAGGCCCGGGCCCACGTCCCGGGGCACCGCCGTGAGCACGAAGTCGGGTGACGCCCGCCGGACCATGTCCGAGGCCGACAGGTAGACGGGGGCGCCCATGGCCCTCGCCGCCTCTTCCGCTGCCTCGGGCCGCCTTACAGCCACCCCGACGAGGTCCAGCTGTCCAGGCAGGCGGGCTGCGACACCGGCCAGCAGCCGGGCTCTCCAGCCACTGCCCACTATGGCGAAGCGGTAGGGCACCACCCTTTCAGTTGACCTCCCGCCGACCGTCCAGCGCCCTGCCCAGGGTGAGCTCGTCCGCGTACTCCAGGTCGCCGCCCACAGGCAGGCCGCTCGCTATCCGTGTCACTTTGACAGGCAGGTCCTTGAGCAGGCCGGCCAGGTAGAGGGCGGTGGCGTCACCCTCGATGTTGGGGTTCGTGCAAAGGATTATCTCCTTCACCCCCTCGGGCTCTATACGGTTCAGCAGCTCTCTGATGCGCAGCTGGGCGGGGCCGATACCGTCGATGGGGCTCAGGGCCCCGAGCAGGACGTGGTAGCGGCCCCGGAACTCCCCCGTCTTCTCCACGGCCACCACGTCGCGGGGTTCTTCGACGACGCAGACAACTGATGGGTCACGGCGGGCGTCCCTGCAGACCGAGCACTCGGCACCACCCTGGCTGCCCTCGGCCACGTTGAAGCACCTGTTGCACCAGGTCACCCTGCTCTTGGCGGCGTTGATCGAGCTCGCCAGCCGGGCCGCGTCCTCGGCGGGTGCCTTGAGGATGTAGAAGGCGATGCGCTGGGCGGACTTGGGGCCGATGCCGGGGAGGCGGCCGAGCTCGTCGATGAGCTCCTGGACGGGGGTGGCGTACACCGCTCAGCCCTCGACCACTGCCCCGGGGAAGGCGTCCAGGATCCTCTGCTCGGGGGGGACTGCGGTACCACCGGCGTCTGTGAGCTCCTCCAGGTCTTCGATGTCGTAGGCGACGTCCGTCGGCGCGGGCTCAGCGTCCCCGACCGGCCCGGGAGCGCCCGTCCCCTGGTCCAGGACCAGCTTCAGGGGCACGGCACGCCCGAAGTGGGCAGCCAGTGCAGCCTCCGCCTCCCCCACGTGCTCCTGTGCCCGGGACACCAGGCCGGCATCGGGTAGGGCGAACACCGCCTGGCCCGCGCTCACGCCAGTGAACCGGCCGCTCGCCATGTAGACCTGGGCGCGGCGGGGCAGGGAGCCGAGCACCTTGTCGCCCCAGGCCTTGGTCAGCTGGTCGCGGGTGGGCATATCGGCCTCGGCCCGGCTTGCGGCGGGCCGGCCCGCGGCGGCTGGCGGCTCCCCGGTACCGGCGCTTGCCGGGCGCTCGGGTGCCCGGGGGGAGGGGGGCGAGGTAGGGCCCTGTCGATCGGGGGTGCCCGGTGCCGCTCCCTCACCGGGTCGGCGAGGGCTGCCACGCAGGATGGCCCCCAGCGCCGCCCGCGCCTCGGCCGGCCCACCCTCCTGCCCGGCGCGTGGCGCGGCACCGGTGGTGGCCCCCGCTCCACCCTGGGCAGATGGCCCAGGGCCCGGCTCGGCGGGGGTCGCGCCAGCCCCTCCGGTAGTGCTCCCCGCTCGTGGTGGCGGCCCGTCCGGCACCCTCCCGGGGGCCGGTGCCCCCGGTCCCGGTACCGGCCCGGCGCCGGGCCGCCCCTGGGCGATGGCGGACTCCAGGGCCTCGAGCCGTGCCACCAGGTCGGCCGGCGAGCTCCCGACGGCGGGGGCCGTTAGGCGGATGAGGGCCACCTCCAGGGTCACCCGGGGGTCGACTGCCTCACGCATCTCGACCAGTGCCTGGCCGATCAGCTCCATCGAGCGCACCAGGAAGGGCAGGCCGAGGGCACCGGCCTGTTCGGCCTGAGCGTTGCGGTCCACCTCGGGGAGCGGTACCAGGGAGGGGGCCTGCAGGCAGAGGAAGCTGTCACGTAGGTACGAGATGAGCTCGCTGCCCAGTCGCCGCGGCTCCCGGCCCGTTGCCACTGCCGTGGCCACCGTCTCCAGGACCGCGGTGACGTCGCGCCGGCCCATGGCCGCCACCAGCCGGGGCAGCGGCGACGCCTCCTCCAGCTCACCGCCGGTGGCTGCCAGCTGCTCGAGAGCCGATTCGGCGTCCCGGGCCGATCCGCGCCCCCTCTCGACGGCCAGCCTGAGGGCTTCGTCCGGCAGGCCCAGGCCGGCGTCGCTGTTGATGCCTGCCAGCAGGTCGCTGAGCACCTGGCCGTCGAGCAGGTGGAACTCGAAGTGCTGGGAGCGCGAACGGACCGTGGGCAGGACCTTTTGCGGGTCCGTGGTGGCGAGCACGAAGACGACATGGCCCGGTGGCTCCTCGAGCGTCTTGAGCAGGGCGCTGGCGGCATCGGAGGTGAGCTGGTGGACCTCGTCGATGATGTAGACCTTCCAGCGGCCGGGGGTGCCGAGCGCCACCCGGGAGAGCAGGTCGCGCATCTCCTCGAGCTTGCGGTTGGAGGCCGCGTCGAGCTCGAACACGTCCATGGAGGCGCCCGCCCGGACCGCCCGGCAGGACTGGCAGGTGCCGTCGGGCTCGCCGTCCACCGGGGCCTGGCAGTTGAGCGCCATGGCCAGTATCCGGGCCGTGGACGTCTTGCCCGTGCCCCGAGGCCCGCTGAAGAGGTAGGCGTGAGCCACCCGCCCGTCCCGCACGGCGTTGCGCAGGGCCCTGGTGACATGGTCCTGGCCGCGCACCTCGGAGAAGCGCTGGGGCCGGTACCGGCGGTAGAGCGCCTGGTAGGGCTGGTCGCCCTCACCTGCTGCGACTGGGGAGCCCCCGTCAGGAGCCATGCCCCGCACCTCGGCTCCCAGCTGGTCGGCCACGGTCGCCCAGCCTAGGCAATGGCCGGGACGGCCCTCGGGCGCAATGCCGGGTGCCCCTGGTGGGAGCCGTCGACGGTGACCACCCTCAGGACGGGCAGGTCTGGGGCACCTGGCCCGGGGCCAGGCCCGGTGGGACGTACTCACCGTGGTAGTAGGAGGAGGAGTCCAGCCCGGTCGGGGGCTGGGTCAGGCCCTGGCCCGCGGCCGGCGCCGTTGTGGAGGTCGTCCCGTTCGGTGCCAGAGCCTCGAGGGACGCCAATGGGGGGGAGGTGGGGCCGGCGCTGAGGGCCGATGCCAGGACGACATGAGGGTGCCTGGTGACGGCAGGTGCGGTGAACGCGGCAGCCCGGGCGGAGGAGAGCCCGTTGTAGTCCTGGCCCGTCACCAGGACCAGGTGGCCCCCGCTGAGCGAGCTGACGGCCTGTAGGACGGCACCACCTTTGAGCCGGGCGGCCAGGGCGTGCGCCGGGGCGGCACCCGCCGCCCCGTACTCGACGACGTTCTGGGTGTAGTTGAAGTTGGCGGCATTGCCGGTTGAGCCGATCTTCCAACCGGCGGCGCGCAGAGCGGCGGCGGCCTGGCCCGCCTGCCCGCTGAGGCCCGAGCCGTTGAGCACCTGGACCACGGGGGTCGGGCTCGCTGCCCCCACGGCGGTGGTGGTGGGGGAGGGGGAGGCCCCGGCTGGCAGGCCGTAGGTGAGGAACTGGTGCACCATCTGCTGGTCGGCGGCGGGGACCGGGTCCAGTGCGCCGGGCACGGCTGCCGAGTTGACGTTGGGGTAGGTCCAGTTGGGGATCCCGGCTGCATTGGTGTGGCGCATGGTGAGGGCCAGGTTGACCATCAGGGAGTTGGAGAAGCCCTGGTCCACGGTGAGGCTGCTGGTCAGGCCGCTGAGCACCCGGTTGAGCGTGAAGGGGTTGGACAGGGCGCTGTGCTCGGCCTTCCTCACCGCCAGCTTGATGAACGCCTGCTGGCGCTGGATGCGGGCCAGGTCGCTCTCGGGGACGAGCTGGTAGTCCCAGGTGCCGTTGGCGTAGTACTGGTACTCGCGGGAACGCACGAAGCCGAGGGCCTGTGCCCCGGTGAGCAGGTAACAGCCGGCGTGGGGGATCTCGAGGCCCGAGAACAGGTCGCGGGCCGGGGTGGGGAAGTACTGGTAGACACCGCCGATGGCGTCCGCCAGCTTGGTGAACGTGGCGAAGTTCACCACTGCGAAGTGGTTCACCGGGATGCCGATGTCCTGTTCGATGGTCTTCACGAGGAGGTTGGGGCCACCGTTGAAGGCGGCGTTGATGCGGGTGGTCCCCAGGCCCGGGACGTTCACCAGCAGGTCACGGGGGACCGAGAGCAGAGCGATGCTGGACGTGGCCGGCACGACCCGGGCCAGCACGATGGTGTCCGAGCGCTGCCCGACCACCTGGGCGGCGTTGCCGAAGGCGGCACTGCCCCCGCTGCCCAGGGCCCGTGTGTCGCTGCCCACCATGAGGATGGTGATGGGCCCGCTGGCCGGTTGCAGGCCGGTCACCGAGATGCGGTGGACCTGGTCCAACCGCCATTGGACGTAGCCGTACGCTGACGCCCCGGCCAGGAGCACCACCAGTACGAAGAGGTTGGTGGACAGCAGGAGGCGCCGGGGCCAGCGCCTCGGTCGGGCGAGGGCGCCCAGGTCCGGCCCGTTACCGGGGCCTGCTTGACGCCCGCCGTCACGAGCAGTGCGTGGAGCCACGTGCTCAGGCTAAGGCCCCCGGCCGGTGCCGGAGCGGAGTTGCGCTGGGGAAGGTTCCCCAGGACAGGCCCGGGGCCGGCCCGGGGCCCTGCCCTGTCTGGCTCCATGGCCTGCCGCCCGGTACCCGGCGCGACGGTCAGGCTACCTACGGCACACGGTGCGGCCCGCTGAGGGCTGCTGCCGTCAGGCCCTGACCCGGTTTGCGGCGCCCCGTTGCGCAGGGCCCGACCGCCGCGCCCGGTACCGGTCACGGTCGGCCGCCGCCAAAACGAGCGGCGTGCACAGGCTAGCCTGTCTGGACGCTGGAGGGGTGCGAGAGCGGCCGAATCGGCACGATTGGAAATCGTGTGTGGGGCAACCCACCGTGGGTTCAAATCCCACCCTCTCCGCCACGGGGCCCCGACGAAAGTGAGGGCCTCGAGGTTACGAAACCCCTCGCCGCCGGCCCGTGCAGGTCTGCGGCGAGGGGTTCGTCGTTGTCGGCAGCCTTCGCGGGCCCACGGTACGACCTGCCGTGGCCCTCGCGAGCTCGGGCCCGCAGAACTACGGTCCTGCCGTGCGCGCCGGCGGTGGGCGCTTCCCGGCCGCCTCGGGCGGGCCGATGGCACCGGTACCGGCACCGCTCGGTGCTGGTGCTGCTGCGGCCGTCCTAGCATCGCCGGGTGCGCCCGCTCGACCTCGTCCGCCGGTCACCGGCCATCGGCCTCGTGGGCACAGGTGCCGTCTCGGTCCAGTTCGGTGCGGCCCTCGCCACCCGGCTCTTCTCGCGCGTGGGGCCGGCGGGTGCGGTGGCACTGCGGCTCTGCACGGCTGCCCTGGCCCTGGTCGCGCTCACGGTACTGGCCCGTCCCCGCAGTGCCCGCCCCCGGGGAGCGCCGGGCGGTGCCCGGGTTGCCGACGTGGCGGTGGCCACCGCGTTCGGCCTGGTCCTGGCGTGCATGAACCTGAGCTTCTACGAGGCGATCGCCCGGGTCCCGCTCGGAGTGGCGGTGACGATCGAGTTCTCCGGTCCGCTCGCCGTGGCGCTGGCCGGCTCACGGCGCCTGGCTGACGGCCTGTGGGCGGTGGCAGCCGGGGTCGGGGTGGCCCTGCTCGCCACCGGGGCGGCCAGCCACCTCGACCTCGGCGGTGTGGGCTTCGCCCTGCTGGCAGGCGCCTTCTGGGCGGCGTACATCCTGCTCAGCCGGGAGACCGGGCGCCGCTTCGAGTCCCTGAACGGCCTGGCCTGGGCGATGTCCGTGGGTGCCCTGGCGGTCCTGGTCCCGGGGGCGTTCTCGGGTGGCTGGGCGTTGCTCAGGCCCTCGGTGCTCGCGCTGGGAGCGGCTGTGGGCGTGCTCTCGTCCGTTGTGCCCTACAGCCTGGAGCTGATGGCCCTGCGCCGGGCCACGCCTCGGGCGTTCGGGGTGATGGCGAGCCTCGACCCCGCCCTGGCCACCGCGGCGGGCCTGCTCGTCCTGGGCCAGCACCTCGACCTGGCCGAATGGGCGGCTCTGGCCCTGGTCGCAGGGGCCAACCTGGGCAACTCCCTGACGGCAGCTGCCAGGGGCCGTGTCCCCGTGACGGCTACCGTGCCCGAGTAGTGGCGGGCGCGCACGGCTGGCCGCAGGGGCTTACGCTGTGAGCGGGGGCCCGTCGGGCACCTACCGGGGCGTTGCGCCACGTCATGCCAGGAGGCCCGAGATGCAGGCAGAGCTGCCGTCGCTGGTACCCGTGCGCCGCAGCGTCCCATGTCCGGTGGTGGAGGACGTCGAGGGCGCGGCCCGTGCCGCGCTCGCTCCCCTGGTGGGTCGGCTCCGCCCAGGGATGAGCGTGGCGTTGACCGCGGGTAGCCGGGGCGTGCGCGACGTGGCCCGGCTGCTGCGCGAGGCGGGCCGGTTCCTGCGCCAGGCCGGTGCCGACCCGTTCATCGTCCCGGCCATGGGGTCCCACGGAGGGGCCACCGCCGAGGGCCAGGTAGGCGTACTGGAGCACCTCGGGGTCACGGAGGCGACCACGGGGCTACCGGTGCGGGCCACCATGGACGTGGTCGAGGTGGGACGGCTCCCCGACGGGCTGCCTCTCTACATGGACGCCTACGCGGCCAGGGCGGACGCCGTCCTGGTCGTCTGCCGGGTGAAGCCGCACACCGACTTCCACGGGGCGATAGAGAGCGGAGCCGCCAAGATGCTCGCCATCGGCCTGGGCAAGCGCCGGGGCGCGGAGACCGTCCACGTGCACGGGCCCGCCGGCCTGGCGCGCTACGTGCCCGAGATGGGCCGGGCGCTGGCCGGCAGCGGGCGGGTGCTCGGAGCGCTGGCAGTGGTCGAGAACCCCCGGGGCGAGACGGCCCGGGTCGAACTGCTCGGCCCGGACGAGATCGGGGCCGAGGGTGAGTCCCGCCTGCTGGAGGAGTCCCGGCGCCTCCTGGTGCCCATCCCCTTCGAGCAGGTCGACGTGCTCGTGGTGGACGAATCGGGCAAGGACTACTCCGGCTCGGGTATGGACCCCAACGTCATCGGGCGTTACCGGATCGAGGGCCTGTCCGAGCCCGCCCGGCCTGCGGTCAGCATCGTGGTGGCTCTGGGTCTCTCCGAAGCCTCGGGAGGCAACGGGCTGGGCATCGGCCTGGCCGACATCACCACCGACCGTTTCGTGGAGGCGGTGGACTGGTCGACCACCTACCTGAACGCTCTCACCTCCGGGCTGGGGGGCGTCCGCCGGGCCCACCTGCCCGTGCACCTGCCCACCGACCGGGAGGCGATCGGGGCGGCCCTGAAGGCCTGTGGCCGGCCTGACCCGTCCGAGGCGCGGGTGGTGAGGGTGCACGACACGGCGCATGTCGTGGAGATGATGATCAGCTCGAACCTCTTGGACGAACTGGCAGCCCTCGAAGGGAGCCGTGCCTGCGGGCCGGCCCGGCCCATGTCGTTCGGCCCGGACGGACGCCTGGAGCCCTGGTCTGACGGCTTCTGCGCGCCTGCCGGCCCCTAGGGCCACCGCGGGCTGGTTGTTAGGCTGAGCGCCGTGGAGCTCGGCTCGGTGTGCGTTTTCTGCGGGTCCTCGACAGGCAACGACAGCCTCTACCTGGAGGCTGCCCGCCAGTTCGGCGGCCTGCTCGGGCGCCGAGGCCTGCGCCTGGTCTACGGAGGCGGGAGGGTCGGCCTGATGGGGGCGGTCGCCGACGGGGCCCTGGACGCGGGGGCCGAAGTCGTCGGGGTGATAACGCGTGCCCTGCAGGGGCGGGAGATCGCGCACCCTGGCCTGGACGAACTACTTGTCGTGGAGACAATGCACGAGCGCAAGGCGGCCATGGCCGACCGGGCGGACGCCTTTGTCATGCTCCCGGGAGGCTTCGGGACCTGGGACGAGTTCATGGAGGTCGTGACCTGGGCGCAGCTCGGCATCCATGTGAAGCCCTGTGCCGTCCTCGAGGTAGGGGACTTCTTCGCCGGGTTCCGCCAGCTGGTGGCCGACGCCACCGGAGCCGGGTTCATCCGCCCCCGTTACCAGCAGCTCGTGCTCATGGACCACGACCCGGGTTCACTGATCGACCGGCTGGCGGCCTGGTCGCCGGTGGACGCGGCCGACGATGCGGTGGTGCTGGGCCGGGCACAGCGCTGAGGCTGGTGGCGCACCGGGCCTGCCCGGGCCCCGGGCGGCGTGGCAAGATCGCCCTGTGCACGCCAGCGCCCAAGCCGTAGCCACCGTCCTCGCCCGGGTGGCGCCGACCGCCCGGGTCGTCGAGCTGGAGGCCTCGACCCGTACTGCGGCCGAGGCGGCGGACGCTCTCGGTTGCCCCGTGGGCGCCATCGCCAACAGCCTGGTCTTCATGGCCGGGGATGTCCCCGTACTGGTCATGACCAGCGGAGCGCACCGGGTGGACACCGCTGCACTGGAACAGCTCCTCGGCCTCGGCCCGGTGCGACGGGCCTCGAGCGAGGAGGTGCGGTCCGCCACGGGCCAGCCCATCGGCGGCGTGGCCCCCGTAGGGCACCCCGAACCGCTCCGCGCCCTGGTCGATGTGGACCTGGCGGCGCACGGCACCGTCTGGGCTGCGGCAGGCACGCCGCATGCCGTGTTCTCGACCACCTTCCACG
>JAJZMF010000022.1 GCA_021850325.1 Actinomycetes bacterium | reverse complement strand
CACCAAGCTGGTGCCCAGGCCGGCCCAGAACCCCAACTACCCGAAGATCTCCCAGGCCATCTACACCAACATGAACTCCGCCCTGGCCGGCTCGACCAGCCCGGCGGCGGCAGCCAAGGCCATGGCGAGCCAGGTCAGCTCGGCCCTCAGCTCCAGCGGGCTGTGAGCCTGACCTGCGGGTACAAGGACAACTGCAGCAGTTGACCGAATAGCACCCGTGGCACGACGGCCCCGCCCCGTGCGGGGCCGTCGTGCCACCACACCCCACCGAGCGAACGGAGCCGCCATGGCATCTACCCAAGTGGCACCGGTGAACCCAGCCTCCCTGCCAGGCACGCAGGTGCCTCCCAGGGTGGGCCGGGACCGCATGACGCGCAGCTTGGCGCGCATGGGGTGGGGGTTCGCTTCCCCCGCCCTGGTCGTCATCGGGGCCTTCACCATCTTCCCCATCCTGTTCTCGATCTTCGTGTCGTTCGAGAACGTCAACGTGACCGGCGCCGGCTTCTCCTTCCAGGGCCTCACGGCCAACAACTATTCGATAGTGCTGGGAGCCAGCCTCTGGCACCACGCCCTCTGGTTCACCACCGTCTACACGGTCGTCACCGTGGTGGTCGAGGTGGCACTGGGCACCATCTTCGCCCTCGTCCTCGAGCGGATGACCCAGGGACGGGGCCTCATGATGGCCATCCTGCTCATCCCCTGGTCCCTCATCACGGTCGTGTCGGCCGAGCTGTGGAGCTACATCTACAACGCCAGTTACGGCGTGCTGAGCGGCGTGTTCCACAACATCCTCGGGCAGCCGTTCTCGGCCACGGTCGCCCTCATGTTCGCCGATGTCTGGAAGACCACCCCCTTCGTGACCATCATCGTCCTGGCCGGTCTGGTGATGATCCCCAGCGAGCTCTTCGAGGCCTCCGAGGTGGACGGGGCCAACGGCTGGAAGACCTTCTGGCGGGTGACGCTGCCCCTGCTCAGGCCGACGCTCGGCATCGCAGTGCTCTTCCGTGTCCTGCAGGCCTTCGGGCTGTTCGACCTCCCCTACGTGCTGACCACCGGCGGGCCGGGCACCTCCACCCAGTCCCTGGCCATGCTGGGCTACAACACAATGTTCACCAACCTGGACTTCGGGCCGGGCGCCGCAGTGGCCACCACCACGGCGGTGATCGTGCTCGTGATGTGCCTGGTCTTCCTGAGGGCGTTCAAGGCGCAGGTGGGCAAGGAGACTCCCAATGCGTAACCGCACACGTTCCGGCTGGCGGGCAGTCTTCACCTGGGTCAACCTGGGGGCGCTGCTCATCGCGCTCTTCGTGCTCGTCCCCATGTACTGGCTGATCGCCTCGGCCTTCAAGACCACGGCCGGCGTCGGTGCCTACCCGCCGCAGTTCTTCCCCAGCCCGGTGAGCACAGCGAACTTCCAGGCCGCCTTCGGCGAGTACACCTTCGGACGGTACGTCCTCAACTCGGTGGTCGTGGCCGTGTGCGCGACAACGCTCGTCCTCGTACTGGGCACGCTGGCCGGGTACGCCCTGGCCCGGCTCCCGGTCAGGGGCAAGTACCCGGTCATGGTGTCCCTGCTCATGATCTCGGTCTTCCCCCAGATCGCCGTCATCGCCCCGCTCTACCTCATCATGCGCGACCTGGGCTGGCTCAACAGCTACCAGGCCCTCATCTTCCCCTATACGGCGTTCAACCTGCCCTTCGCCATCTGGATCCTGCGCAACTACTTCCTCGGCATCTCCATGTCCATGGAGGAGAGCGCCCGGGTGGACGGGGCCGGAGCGCTGCGCACGCTGTGGTCCGTGGTGGTCCCCCAGGTGACGCCGGGCATATTCACGGCCGGGGTCTTCACCTTCACCGCCTGCTGGACGGAGTTCCTCATGGCGCTCTCGTTCAACCAGCAGAACAACATGCGCACCATCCCGGTCGGGATCGCCACCTTCGGATCCCAGTACACGGTGCCCTACGGCACCCTGTTCGCCGCCAGCGTGGTGGCCGTCGTGCCCATCGCCATCCTGGTGCTCGTCTTCCGCAAGGCCGTGGTCTCCGGCCTCACCTCGGGGGCGGTCAAGGGCTGACCCCCTCCGGCCGCCGGGCTTCGCCCTCCCCCCTGGCGAGGCCCGGCACCGGCCGGGACGGCGTCCCGAGGTACCACTGGACAGCCACCTCGTAACCCCGGCTCTCGAGCTCTCCCTCGCGGTCCCCACCCGGGCGCTCGGGCACCACCACCAGGGCCGCTCCTGCCTGGGCCGCTCGGGACTCGACCTCGGACAGGTCGCCGGAGGGCCCGAGGTAGCGCACGAAGGCAACCGGGCCCCCGGGGTCGTAACCGGGCGGGGCCGGCCCCACGAGCGCCCGGAACCCGGGGCCCTGCAGCTGTCCCCCTGCGGCGGCCGGCGTCTGCGGGGCCACCGGCTTCGCCCACCACTGCTCGCCCACCACCAGGCCCAACGACCTGAGCATGGCGCTCTTGGCCGGGTCAGCCCCGGCACTGGCCACCCGGGCACCGGTGGCCCCCATGGCGTGCACCCCCTCCCAGCAATCGAGCAGGAGGGCCGTCCCGTCGCTCTCCCACAACCCAGGGTCGCTGACGGCGAAGTCGTCCAGGAAGCAGTCGTTACCCCGCAACTGGGCCACGGCGAAGCCGCTCCCGGTGCGCAACGCCACAACGTCACCCCTGGTCACCATCTGTGCCAGCTCAGCCCGTTGCACCTCCTCGGCGCCCTCCGCCGCCCGCCAGATGGCCGGCGACATGGCCCCGTACCGGTCCGTCCGCGACCTCACCAGGCGGGCTGCGAAGGTGCTGTCCTCGGGCAACATCTGCACCACCCGTGGAGGCCCCACGCGACAAGTCTTGCCCCCGTCGGGGCTGCCCGACAACTAGGCCCACCTCACCGTGGGGGGCACATGGCCCTCACGACAACCGGGTGCTTGCCGGTGGCGCTAGCCTGAGGCACCGTTGCAGACCCCGTCCCAACGCGCCCGGCCCCGGCCGTCGGCCCGACGGTTCACTGTTGCCGTCGGCGTCAGTGTCGTCGTAGCCATGGTCGTGCTGCTGGCCACCACGACCGGGCGCGGCCCGCACGCGCTGGCCTGCGCCGGCCAGTGCCGGCCTCCGTACCAGTTGCAGGTGCTCTTCAAACCCGGGACGACGGCGAACGTCGCGGGACGGGAGGCACGGCGTTGTCGGCAACGTCCCGAGGTGGACCGCGTCGGTCCGGCACGTAAGGGCGTGGGTGGCCTGGAGGTGGTCACCTTCTACACCCGGGACCTGGGGCGTGGGCCGAAGACGGGCGGCCTCCTGTCCTGCCTGGCCCGCCAGCCACAGGTGGCGGGTACCGGCTGGCCCGGTTGACCTCCCGAGCGGGGGGAGGCGGGACTAGGCAGACAGCTCCGCCGCCCCCAACGCTCGACGGGGCACCTGCGCCTCCACCTCGGCGAACGGGGCGTCACCGCTCAGCTCCTCGAGGCTGCGGCCCGCGGGCTCGGGCAGGAGGAGGGTGAGCAGGAGGCCACCCACGGCAAATGCACTGGCAATGGCGAGCATGCCTCTCAGGCCCACGCTGCTCTGCAGGGACGGCACGAGGAACACACCCACGAAGGCCCCGAGCTTGCCCGTGCCGGCGGCGATGCCGTGGCCCGTCGTGCGGGCCGAGACGGGGAAGACCTCTGACGGCAGGACGAAGGTGGTGGTGTTGGGCCCGAACTCGACGAAGAAGTAGCTGACCCCGAACACGGCCACAAAGGCGGCGACGGTGGTGGTGAGCGCCGGTACCGCGGCCAGCAGGACGAATGCGGCCGCCATGGCGGCGAAGCCGGTCAACTGGAGGCGCCGGTGCCCGATCCGGTCCATCCGCCAGACGGCCAGGGCATAGCCCGGGACGGCGAACACGACGAACATGGCCAGGGACAGGGCCAGCTTGGCCGCCGTCCCGGCCGCAGGGTCGACGCCCTTCAGGATCACCGGCAGCGACAGGGTGTTCCCGTAGTAGGCGTAGTCGAAGAGGAACCAGGTGCCCGAGGTGGCCAGGAGCAGCACCAGAAGGCGCTTGTCCCGGAGGATGTCGCCCAGGCCCAGCCGTGCCGCACGGCCTTCCCGGGCCGACAGAGCGGGCCCGGGCGCCCCCGGCGCCAGTGGCTCTCCCTGGTCACCCACCACGCCGTCGGAGAAGGCTGCCATCTCGCGCGCCGCCTTGGCGTGCCGGCCCAGCACCGCGGCCTGGAACCGGGGCGACTCGGGCATGCGCGCCCGGAGGTAGACGACGGCCGCGGCCGGCACGGCGCCGAGGCCGAGCAGGAGACGCCAGGTCAGACCGGCGCTGACACCGGGGAGCACGAAACCCAGGGCGACGAGCGGGCCCACCACGAGGCCGAGGGCCTGCATGGCGAACACCATCCCCACAAGCCTCCCCCGGTCAGCCCGGTTCGAGTACTCGCTCATGAGCACCGCTGACACGGGGTAGTCACCGCCGACACCGAGGCCGAGCACGAAGCGGGAGACCACCAGCCACACGAAGCTCGGTGAGGCCGCCGAGGCCAGGGCGCCGATGATCATGATGGCCGCGACAAGGGCGTAGACCCTCTTGCGCCCGACCATGTCGGCCATGCGGCCGAGCACGATGGCCCCGAAGAAGGCGCCCAGCACAGCCGCACCCGAGACCCAGCTGGTCTGGGTGGTCGAGAGCTTCCATTGAGCTGCCACCAACGAAGCAACGGTGCTGATGACGAAGAGGTCGTAGGCATCGGTGAAGAAGCCCACGCCCGAGATGAGGACGGCCCTGCGGTGGAACCGGCTCACCGGGGCGTTGTCGAGCGCCTCGTTCAGAGCCAGGCGGCCGGGCAGGGTGCGGGGCGGTGGGGGTGCGAGGCTCATGGTTCAGGCCCTCTCCCCCACGGGCCCGCTCACGACCGGTTGGTCGGTACATGCAGGCACGCGAACAGTGTCCCCGCTCGGAGTGAACGGCACCCGACCCTCGGATGTACGCTGCATGAACCCAAAGTGAACAGCAAGCGAACAATCGGTCCCCCCTGCACCGGGACCACCCGCTCGGGCGGGTAGAAACGTAGCCCATGGAAAGCGCCGGCGTTTCTCTGCCACCGATCGAGCGGGAGGTCGTACAGGTCTTCTCCATGGTGGCCGAGGCGCTGGCGGGTGCCACCGACGCCCTGCTCGGCGCCGAGACGGCCGAGGCCCGCCGCATAGTCGCCGCCGACCATTCGGTGGACGAGCTGACGGACGCCCTCAGTGCCCGCATCTGGGAGGAGTTCGAGCGCCTGGCCCCCGACAACCCCCAATTGCGCCGCCTCGTAGGCCTGCTGCTCGTCCTGCCCGAGCTGGAGCGGAGCGCCGACCTGGCCGAGCACATAGCCCAGCGGGCGGTGGCCAACCTGGGGCTCACCATGTCCCCCCTGAGCCGGGGGATAGTGCAGCGGATGTCCGAGGTGGCCACCGAGATGTGGCAGAGCGCGGCGCGCGCGTACGCCACCGGCGACGCCGCTGCGGCAGACCTGGACGAGGCGGACGAGGAGCTCGACATACTGCACCAGCGCCTCACCGACGAGGTGGCCGCCTCCCACATGCCCGCGTCGACCGGCGCCCAGGTGACGCTGGTGGGCCGGTTCTACGAGCGGCTGGGGGACCACGCGGTCAACCTGGCCCTGCGCATGGAGCGCGGCCCGGGGTGGCCGCGCACGGCGCCCACGGAGCCCTGAGCCTCAGGCTCGCACGGCCCGCGACCTCCCCAGGAGGCGACCGTCGCGGCCCACGGCCTGGACGGCCAGGTAGGTGTGCCGCTGAGGGACGCTGATCAGAGTCTCGAACCCCCGCCTGGGGGCCTGGCCGAGGGCGGAGAGGGAACCCGTCGAGCTGCCGCCCATGACCACCCAGTGGTCAACGGCAGTGGCGCCGTTCCAGCTGACGGCCACCTCGGTGCCGTTCCCGGCACTTCTGAGAGCCACGGCGGGCACGTCGGGCGGCGATCCCTGCCACTGCGAGCGGAAGGCCCGGTAGGACTCGATGCCGTGGCCAGCGAGCCGCCCGTCCAGCACGGGCCGGCCCTTGCTGTCGTACTCGGTGAAGGCCGCCTCTGCGCCCCATCCCACGAACACGTGGCCGTCGGGGAGGAGCTGCACGCTCCCCAGGGCACCGGCCCGGACCGGCTGGCCCGGGTGGGTGAACTGGAGCACCAGGTCGGCGGTGCGCGCCTTCTCGTTCACCCTGAGCACGATCCCCCGCGACTGTGGTTCGGTGACGTAGTCGCCCGAACCGTTGTCGAAGATGCTCACCAGGCCACCCGCATGGGCCACCACGTGGTGCTGCCAGGCGAACTGGGCATCAGGCCCGAAACGGAACTGGCTGCGTTTGCCCCCCATCCGCCACAGCACAGCGCCGGTCGCCCGGCTCACCTTGTAGACGCACCAGGTATTGCGGGCCGAGATGAGGAAGTCACCGGCGCCGTCCACGGACACCGAGTTGATGTGCAGGTAGTCCCAGGGCACGGTCATGTGGCTGCCGAGGGGGGCATAGGAGTCGGAGAGAGGCACGTGCTGGTCGCTGCGCCACTGCCAGAGGAGCTTGCCCGTGGCGATGTCGACCTCCTGGACCACACCGTAGAAGTAGGCGCCGTGGCGCGGCCCGCCCAGGTGTGACAGGTCCGCCTCCTGCGTCCCGTAACAGGTGAAGATGGCCGAGCCCCTCGGGGTGACGAAGAACTCGTGCAGGTCGCCCTGCAGGCCGTTGGCGCCGAAGACCTTGGCCACGGTCCGGTACGACTTGTCGACCAGCACGTAGTGGCCCTGGCCGTGGGCGTCCACCACCGCCCCCTGGAACCAGGCCAGCACCGGACGCCCGCCGTACTGCTGGAGGCTCACGTTGAAGGCCCGTAGCGCGGGGGTGGCGCCGGCCGACAGCGGGTTGAACCACACCACCTGCCCGGAGCTGTCGAGCAGGAGAGGTCCCTGCTGGCCCGGTCCGGCGTGGCTGTCCATCAGGACCAGGCCAGGAGCCTGCCCGGGCAGCGCCGTCACCAGCTGCACCGCTGCCGGCTGCAGGTCGGGGCGGGACAGGAAGCGCTGGACCTGCCCGGTCGCCGTGGTGGCCCGGGAGGCGAGCGGCGCCAAACCGGCGGAGATCGGCGCACCCCCTCGTCCCCCCAGCTCGGCGAGCCCTCCCACCGCCCGGCCGGCGCCTCCCAGCCCCCTGCCAGCCAGCGTGCCGACGGCTCCGGCACCAAGGGCACCCAGTACCTCGCGCCGTCCCAGCAACCTGTCCACTGCCATACCTCCTGTTTCGTCCGATGCACATCACCGGCGCCGTCACGGCGCCATCGGGGCGTAGTCGCTCCGGGTCAACGGGCCGTTGGCCAGGTTCCCGTCTGCCTTGGGCACCTGGGCGACCACTCCTCCCACGTAGACCAGCGCGCCTCGCACCCCGCGCACCCCGGTCACGGTGTAGACGATCTGCGCAGCCGCTACAACCTGGTCCTGGCCGCCCAGGCTGGCGAAGGAGGCCGGCAGGTACACAGGTACCACCCCGTCCCTGGGCAGGCCCACCCCCAAGGGCCCGACCGACGACGCCGGGCTGACCATCCCCTGGTTGGACTCGACCGCGCTGGGCCCGTTGGCCAGTGCACCGAGCAGCTCCTCCAGGGTCACCGGGTAAGCCACCCTTCGGACCACCGCCACCAGGCGGTCGTTGCGGCCCTCCATGTAGACGGTCACCAACGCCTCCCGAAGCCCCGGTTCCACGGGGACGGGCGAGCGGTGCGAAGGGGGATGGAGGGCGTAGGGCACCTGGCGGGCGTTCAATGCCTGGGGAGCGCTCTGAGGGCCGACGTCACATCCGGCCAACGCTCCCGCCATGACCAACGCCACCAGGCCCTGGGCTCCCGAGCGGGCCACCCTAGCGTTCACCGGTAGTCCCCGGGCCGTCCAGGTGCAACACCGGCAGGCTGAGCACGAAGCGCGCCCCTCCCCCCGGGCGCTCGGTGACAGCCACGTCCCCGCCGTGGGCACGCATGTGCTCGCGCACCAGGGACAGGCCCAGGCCGGTGCCGGACGCGTCCCCCCGCCGGCCGGCGACAGCACCCCGGTAGAAGCGCTCGAAGACCACCTCGCGCTCCCCCGGTGCCACCCCGGGACCGGCGTCGTCCACACTGACCCGGGCCCAGGCGCCATCGACGGCCACCCCTACGCCGACCGGGCCGCCGCCATAGGTACGGGCGTTCTCCAGGACGTTCACCAGGGCCCGCTGGAAGCGCCGCCGGTCGGCAGCCACCCAGACGTTGGCGGCGGCCGGCGGGACCGCGACCGGGACGCGCTCGCCGGACCAGGCGGCCACCGTGTTCGCCACCAGGTCGGCCAGCGCCAGCTCCTCCAGGTCCAGGCCGAGCGCCCCGGCGTCTGAGCGCGATATCTCGAGCAGCTCCTGGACCATGGTCGAGAAGCGCCCCACCTCCCCGCTGAGCAGGTCGAGCGCCCGCTGGCCCTGCGCGTCAAGCCGGGGACGGCACCCGGCCAACAGCTCGACGCTCGCCTGCACGGTCGTAAGCGGGGACCGGAGCTCGTGGCTGACGTCCGATGCGAAGCGGGCGTCGCGCCGCATGCGTTCGGCGAGCGCTTCCACCATGTCGTTGAACGAGTGGGCGAGGACGGCCAGGTCGGGGTCCCCGTCCACGGGCAGGCGCTTGTCCAGGGCACCACCCGCTATGGCCGCCGCCACCTCCGCCGTGGCGTTGAGGGGCCGCACCAGCCTCCCGCTCAACCAACGTCCGATCAGCAGCCCACCGAGGGTCGTGGCCGCGGCGCAGGCAGCGAGCACCACCGCCAAAAGGTCCAGGGTGCGCGCCAGCTCCCGCAGCGAGTGGACTTCGAAGTAATCGGCGCCCTCGGTCCCCAGGGGGACCCCCACCGCTATTGCGGGCTGGCCCCCGGACATCACCCGCTGACGGGCCGGCTGGCCACCGACGACCATGGACACCAGGGCCTCGGGCAGGGCGACGGGCCGCGACGTGCCCGCCGCCTCCCCGATGGCGACCGAGGCCGAGTACCACTTGCCCCGCTGGTAGACGAAGAGCACCGTGCCCTGGGGGACGGTGAACGAGGAGAGCACGTCTTCGACCCGGAGGCCCACCCCGAACAACAGGTCACGTCGCACCAGGCGGGCGTCCTGGTAGGTCTCGGTGGTGGCGGAGGCCTCGCGCTGCGCCAACAGGTAGTGATGGGCGAGGCCGAAGCTGGCCGCGGCCAGCGCCACCGACAACAGTGCGGCACCGGCCGCGAAGCTCGCAGTGGCCCGTGCCCGCAAACCGAAGCGCCGTGCCCCGCTCACAGCCCCTGCAGCTTGTAACCGAGGCCCCGCACCGTGACCACCACCTCCGGCCTGGAGGGGTCCCGCTCGACCTTGGCCCGTAGCCGGCCGATGTGCACGTCCACGAGGCGGGTGTCGCCGAAGTAGTCGTAGCCCCACACCCGGTTGAGCAGCTGGGGCCGGTCCATGACGGAGCCGGGCCTGCTGGCCAGTTCGCAGAGCAGGCGGAACTCGGTCCGGGTCAGCGCCAGTTCCACCCCACCCCGGTGCACCGTCCCTGCGTCCGGGCGGATCTCGAGGTCTCCCACGCAGATCACCGGCCCTTCCCGGGACGTCGACATGGCCCGGCGCATCAGGGCGCGGATGCGGGCTGAGAGCTCCTTGGCCATGACCGGCTTGGTGAGGTAGTCGTCCGCCCCCGCTTCGAGGCCCGCCACGATGTCGTGGGTGTCGGTCCGGGCCGACACCACGATCACCGGCACGTCGCTCGACCTCCGCAGCTGCCGGGTGACCTCGAAGCCGTCCACGCCGGGCAGCATCAGGTCGACCAGGACCACGTCGGCGGGGTGGAGGTGGAAGCTGTTCAGGGCCTCCTCGCCACTGCCCGCCTCCGAAACGGTGTAGCCCTCCTGGCGGAGCACCATGCCCAGTGAGGCCCGGATGTTGGCGTCGTCGTCTATCAGCAGGATGTGAACTGGCACTACGCACCCGCTCTTCCCCGGGGGCCCACGACCACGGGGCAACGGCGGCACCATCTTGGCACCCAACGTCACCCCGACGCCCGTGCTGCCCGAGCCGTTACACAACTGTTACCGAACCTCGCGCCTATCCCGGTCCAAATCGCGGAGCATGGTTGTGGGCCGACGAAGGGAGCATGACCATGGACGTTGAACTGCACCAAGAGGGCGCCGTGACCGTCTGCCACGTCGACGGCAACCTCGAGTACATGACGGTGTCGCTCTTCCGCTCCACCGTGGCCCAGCTCCCCGCGGACCGGCACGTGGTCTTCGACCTCTCGGGGACCACCTTCATCGACTCCGCCGGCATCGGCGCCCTCATAGGCGCCATCCGCCGGGTGAGGGAGATGGGCCTGTCGACTGTGGTCTGCGGGCTCCGGCCCTCTGTCTACCGGGTGCTCAACCTGGTCGGCCTGCCCCGTGTGGTCCAGGTGGCCGAGGACGTGGGTGCGGCCCAGGAGCTGTTGAGCGCTCCCGTGACCGCCTGAGCGAGGGCATCAGGCAACTCTCAGCTTGTTCTGAGCCCCGGCCAATGTTGGGAGGCGATGCTACCTGGGAGCCTTCGACGACAGGGCTGGAAAGGGGCCGGTGATGAGAGCTGTGCTGCGCAACGTTGGGCACGTCACGATCTGCCAGGTCGTTGGCAACCTGGAGTTCCTCACGGTCGACGAACTGAGAGCGGTGCTGGACGACCTGGTGGCGGTCCCGCGCCTGGTGCTCGACCTCTCCGGGGTGGCCTTCGTCGACTCGAGCGGCATCGGCGCCCTGATCGGAGCCCTCCGCCGCTCCCGGGAGACCGGCTCGGCCGTGGCGGTGTGCTCTCCCCGTCCCTCGGTCAACCGGGTGCTCGACCTGGTGGGCCTGGACCGGCTGGTACCGGTGGTCGCCAACGTCGAACAGGCCCTCGCGGCGCTGGCGGCCCCCACCGGCCTTCGGGCAGCCAGCTAGCCCCCCGGCGCCGGGTAGGCCGGGGCCGGCAGTCCCGGCTTACCGGCGGGGCCGGGAACGCCCCTACGATTGGGCCCGTGGCCACGCTCAGCCAGATCGCCCGCATGGCGGGCGTGTCCGTTTCGGTGGCTTCACGTGTGCTCAACGAGGACCCCAAGCTCCGGACCCGTCCCGACACCCGCGACCGGGTCCTGAGAGCTGCCCGGGACCTCAACTACACGGCCAACTACGCCGGTCGTGCGTTGCGGCTGGCCCGGTCACGGACGCTGGCCCTCATCATCCCCGATGTCAGCAGCCCCCTCTTCGCAGACCTGCTGAGCGGGGCCACCGCCGCCGCCGAAGCCGAGGAGTACACCCTGCTCATCGGACGCTCGAACGCCATCACGGCCGGTAGCGACACCGTCCGCCGGCTGGTGGGAGAGGGGCGGGTGGACGGCTTCCTGCTCCAGAGGACCGACGACCTCAGCGACCAGGCCCTCGAGAGCCTGGTGGCCAACGATGCCCGCATCGTCCTGGTCACCTCGCGCACCCCCGGGCGCAGAGGGTCGGTGGTGATGGACGACGTGGCCGGGGCGCGGCTGGCGACCGAGCACCTGGTCTCGCTGGGCCACACGAAGGTCGCGCTCATCGGTGGTGTGCCCCACAGCGACATCGCCCGCCGCAGGGAACAGGGCTACGCCCTGGCGCTGCACGAGGCCGGCCTGCGCCGGCGTGAGTGCTGGGTGCGCCGGCTCGGCTACTCCCCCGAGGCCGCGGCGGCAGCAGCAGAGAGCCTGGTGACGAGCGAACCCCGGCCGACCGGCCTCGTGGTCGCCAACGTCAACGGGGCCATCGGGGCGCTCACCGCGCTGCGCCGGCTGGGCCTCGACGTACCGGGCGACATCTCTGTGGTCGCGTACCACGACGAATGGGTGGCCGAGCACACCTGGCCGCCCCTCACCACGGTCAAGATGCCCTACTACGAGGTGGGGGTCCAGGCCGTGAAGTCGCTGCTGGCCCAGTTGTCGGGGAGCCCTCCCCAAGACGTGGTCGTGCGCGAGCCGGCCCCCGTCCTCGTGCTGCGTAGCTCCACCGCACCGCCGCCAGCGAAGCGCCAGGTCTGAAAAAACGATTGCTCAACCACCCACGGGTCGTCTACCCTGGTCCCAGACGTAGACCGGTACCTCAGGCCACCGCCAGGTGCCCGGCCCCGGCTTCAGGGGCCATGACGACCAGGAGTTCTTTTTGCGTTCCCAATGGGTGCCCGGCGGTGCAGGTGACAGCGAGAGGACCGAGCCCGCGCCCGATGCCCTCCCTGCGCCGAAGCGGGACGCCAGGCCCGGTTTGTTGGCCCGCCGAGCACCTGGCCTGGAGCGCCGGAGGCGCCGCAACACCTCTCCGGGCAGTTACTACCCCGGCTCGCACACCTCTCCCTTCGGCGTCCCCGCCGTACGCTGGGGACGCCCTGCCGGCCGGTCCACCGGTCTTCCCGTAGCCGACGGGCCGGCCCCCGCTCCGATCGCAGCGCCCGCCGGCGCCGAGGCCCCGGCGCCCGGCAGCGGCCTCCACGGGCCTTGGGCGGTGTTCGCCATCGCCTCCATCGCGCTGTTCATGTCCTCCCTCGACGGCACCATCGTCGCCACCGGGCTCCCCACCCTGAACCGAGCCCTGCACGCCGGCCTCAACTGGACCAGCTGGACCATGACCGCCTACCAGTTGGGCCTCGTCGTGGCCATGCCCATAGCGGGGCGGGTGGCCGACAACCTGGGCCGCAAGAGGGTGTTCGTAGGTGCCGCCGTGCTCTTCACGGCCAGTTCCCTTCTCTGCGGGATGGTCAGCGACATCGGCCTGCTCATCGGCCTGCGCGCCCTGCAGGCCGCCGGAGGTGCCGCCTTCCTCCCCTCGGCCAGTGGCATCGTGATGGAGGTCTTCCCGCCCCGGTCCCGCCAGAAGGCGTTGGGCCTGTTCTCCAGCATCTTCCCGCTCGGTGCCCTGGTGGGGCCGATCATCGGAGGCGTGATCCTGAGCACCTGGTCGTGGCGGGGCGTCTTCCTGGTCAACGTGCCCATCGGGACGGCCTTCACCCTCCTGGCGTGGCGCGCTCTCCCCGACAGCACCCGGCGCCCGGGCCGGCCCGACATCGTGGGCGCCATGCTCATGGGGGGCGCCGTCCTCGGCCTGATGCTGGCCATAACCGACCTGGGCAACCGCTCCGCCGGCCTGTTGTCGCCACAGGTCTCCCTGCCCGCACTTTTGGCGCTGGGGTGCGGGTGGCAGTTCCTGCGCCGGGCGGCACGGGTCGAGAACCCGGTCGTACCTCTGCGCCTGCTGAAGGGCCGCGCCTTCCAGGCGACCAACGCCATCAACACCGTGTGGGGTGCGTGCGCGATCGGCTTCGGTGCCCTGGTGCCCCTCTTCGCCGAGGACCGCTACGGGCTGAGCCCGCTCGCGTCGGGGACGTTGCTCACGGCACGCGCCGTGGGCGAGATCCTCCTGGCCGTGGTGGCCTCGGTGCTCATCCACCGCACCGGCTACCGCGTCCCCATCGTGGGAGGGATCGCCCTGATCGCCGCCGGCCTGGTGATGGTGTCGGTGCACCCCCTCGTGGGGACCCCCTACGTCTGGCTCACCATCGGCGCCACGATCACCGGGCTAGGCATCGGCCTCTCGGCACCTGCTGCCAACAACGCCTCCATCGAGCTCGCCCCCGACGACGTCGGCGCCATCACCGGCCTACGGGGGGCCGGCCGCCAGGGCGGGGCCATCGTGGCGGTCGCCATCGCCACCTCGGTCGCCGTGCACACAGGCAACGAGGCGGGGTCCCTGACCAGGTCGTTCCTGCTCATGGCCGTCCTGCTCGTTGCGCTGGTGCCCCTGGTCCTCTTCGTTCCCGATGGGCGCCGCTCCCGGGCCACGGCGCAGGTCGCCACCCACCACGAAGCAGCCTGAAGACGGCGCCGAGAGGCGGGCGCTCGTCCCACCCGGCAAGGTTGCCCGTCGGGCGCCGTCGGCGCCACCGGTTAGCATGCCGGGGTGTTCTGCCCGTCCTGTGCTGCTGCCCTGCCCCAGCTACCGCCCGTGACCTGCACGAACTGTGGGGCCGAGCACTGGCGCAACCCCAAACCCTGCGCCGGGGCCCTGGTCACCCACCGGGGCCGGCTCCTGCTCGTACGCCGTGCCCACGACCCGTGGAAGGGACTGTGGGACGTCCCGGGAGGCTTCTGCGACCCCGGTGAGCACCCGGTGCTCACCGCTGTACGCGAACTGGAGGAGGAGACCGGGCTCCGGGTCGACGTCACCGGCCTGGCCGGGATGTGGATGGACACCTACGGGAGCGGCCCGGGTGACGGGGCACCCCCCGACTCGACGCTCAACATCTACTACTTCGCCGAGCTGGCCGGGCCCGACGAGCCCCGCCCGCAACCGGGCGAGGTGAGCGAGATCCGCTGGGCGCTGCCCGACGAGCTGCCCGGGGCCCACGAGCTGGCCTTCCCCGACCAGGAGCTGCCGGTGCTCGAGGTGTGGAAGGCCGCCATGCAGGCCGGGGGGCCCGCCCGCACCCCCCTGGCCGGCGACCCCAGGCGTCAGGGCCCCGTTACCTAGGGCCTTCCTCCGGGAAGGCCTGGGGCCTTCCCACCCGGGGCCCGGTCCTGCCCACCACGTGCTGTGACCGGAGGTGCCCCGGCACCGCAACAAGGCTCCCGGGCGGGCGCCGCCCGGGTGCTAGAATGCTTGCCGGCAAGCAAGTGTTAGAGGACAGGCGGCGGTAGGAGGCGACGGGGCATGGCACGCACAGCGCAGGTGCAGGCCTCCGACGGCCCGCTCTCGGCCCCGTCCGGCCTGGACCCGGCCCGCTTGCGTATCGCCCTGGCACGAGTGTCCCGACGGCTGCGGCCCACCGGTGCCGCAGGCCGGCTGACCACCACCGAGGTCGACGTCCTCCTGGTCGCAGTGCGACGGGGACCGGCCAGCATGTCGGACATGGCCGCCTTCTGCGGCCTGAACCCCACCATGCTGTCGCGTCTGGTGGCCCGCCTGGAGCGCTCCGGCCTCCTGGAGAGGCACGCGGGGGCCACGGACCGCCGTGTCTGGCTGCTCAGTGCCACCCCGGCCGGCAGCGCACTGGTCGACAAGGTCCTGGCCGAGCGCGACGACGCCCTGTCGCACCTGTTGGAGGAGCTCTCCCCACCCGAGCTGGCCGCCCTGGCGGCAGCCACGCCTGTCCTGGAGACATTGGCCGAGCGGCTCAAGCCCGCACCTGTTGACGAGGCCGGCCGGTGAACCTCGCCGTGGCTTCCCAGCTCCGCCGCACCTTCTCCGCGCTGGCGGTGCCCAACTTCCGCCGCTATTTCATCGGCCAGTCGGTATCGCTGGTCGGCACCTGGATGCAGTCGGTGGCCCAGTCCTGGTTGGTCTTCAGCCTCACCCGCTCGGCCACCGACCTGGGCCTCGTGGTCGCCGTCCAGACCCTGCCGGTCCTCGTGCTCGGCCCCTATGCCGGGGTGATCGCCGACCGCGGCGACAAACGCCGCCTGATGGTCGTGCTGCAGGCGCTCATGGGCGTGCAGGCCCTCGTCCTGGGCATCCTGGCCGTGGCGCACCTCGTCACCTTCTGGGAGCTGTGCGTCCTGGCCCTGGCACTGGGCCTCAACAACGCTTTCGAGAACCCCTCCCGGCAGGCCTTCGTCCTGGAGATGGTGGGCGCCAAGAACGTCCGCAACGCCGTGAGCCTCAACTCGACCATGGTCAATGCAGCCCGGGCAGTAGGGCCGGCCGTGGCCGGCCTCGTCATTGCCGTGGCCGGCGTCGGCGTCTGCTTCCTGCTCAACGCGGCCAGCTTCGTAGCCGTGGTCTACTCACTGCGTTCCATGGACGTCGCCACCCTTCAACCGAGCCCGGCCGCACCCCGCTCGGGCGGCCAGCTGCGTGAAGGCCTCCGCTACGTGGCCCGTGACCCTGCGCTTGCCGTGCCTTTGCTGATGATGGCCCTGGTCGGCACGGTGGCCTACGAGTTCCAGGTGAGCCTCCCGGTCGTCGCCGGGCGGACCTTCCACGGCGGAGCCGAGACCTACGGGTTCCTGACGGCCGCCATGGGGATCGGGGCCGTTCTCGGTGGCCTGCTCACAGCAACCCGCGGGCGCACCGGGCTGCGGCCGATGACCCTGGCCGCCGCCGCCTTCGGGGCCACCATCGCCCTCGCCGCCCTGTCCCCCTCGCTCCTGCTCGAGTACGGCGCACTGGTCCTGGTGGGCTGGGGGAGCGTCTCGTTCCTCGCCACGGGGAACTCCTCGCTCCAGCTTGCCGCAGCACCGTCCATGCGGGGCCGGGTCATGGCCCTGTGGGCCGTCGCCTTCATGGGCTCCACCCCGGTCGGCGGCCCCCTGGTGGGATGGGTGATAGCCCAGGGAGGCGCGCGCGCCGGACTGGGTGCCGGCGCGCTGTCATGCGTGCTGGCCGCCGCGCTGGGTGCCGTGGTCGTCTACCGGGTGGCAAGGCGGCCTGTGCAACTGACGGAGCAGGGCCCGGTCGGCCCGGTGGCAACGGCAGAAGGCGCGTAGCGGCCCGGGCACCCCCGGCCTGTGCCTACATCGTCACGACCACCTTCAGGCCCTCCCGGCGTACCGCCACGGCGAAGGCCTCCTCCGCCCTGTCGATGGGGAAGGTGTGGGAGACGAACTCGTCGAGGGCCAGCACACCCCGCCGGGCAACGGTGATCGCCCTCGGGTACGCCTCGTTCATCCGCCGCGACACATAGACGCTCAAGCCTTTGCGCCGCGCCTGCGAGGCAGGCAGCGTGCTCGTGTCGTCGTCGGGGATACCCACCACGACCAGGCGGCCCGCCGGCCGCACGAGGTGCACGGCCTCGGCCAGGGCAGCGTCGTTGCCCGCCACCTCGTAGACCACGTCCACCTCCTCCACCCGGCCCATGGCCTCCTGCGGGCTCAGGACCTCGTCCGCACCGAAGTGCTCGGCTGCCTCCCGTCGGTGGGCGAGCGGCTCCACGGCGACCACCCGGGACGACCCGGCGGCGCGCGCCAGAGCTACGAGCAGGAGCCCGATGGGGCCGCAGCCCACGATGGCGACCGTCTCGGCAAAGTGCCGGTACCCGAGGTCGAGGGCGTGCAGGGCGACGCCCAGGGGCTCCAGCATCGCTGTCGCGGCGGGCGTGAGGGCCTCGGGGACGGCCACCAGTTGGGCATCCGGCCAAGCCATCTGCTCGCGCAGGCCACCGTCTGTCGCGCCGTGCCCGGCGAAGACGACCTCCGGGCACAGGTGACGGTTGCCCTCACGGCAACGCTCGCAGCGCTCGCAGGGCACGGCCGGGTCGATGGCCACGGGCGCGCCTGCGTGCGGGCCGCTCAGCAGCACCCCGGCCATCTCGTGCCCCAGCACCAGGGGCTTGCTGAGGCCGGTGGCACCTATGGCCCCCTCGCTGAACCAATGGAGGTCCGAGCCGCAGATCCCGACGGCGCTCACCCGTACGAGCTGCTCCCCGGGCCCGGGCTCGGGAGCAGGCTCCGTCCCGACGCGCAGGTCACCTGCGCCGTAGAGCCGGGCGGCCTTCACCGGTGGCCCTCCTGGCCGTAATAGGCACCCGGGCCGTGCTTGCGGTTGAAATGCTGCTCCACCAGATAGGCCGGCAAGGCCACCTCCTCGGTACTCGGTCCCAGTCCGACAGTCAACCACGCCATCTTTGCCACCTGCTCCAGGGTGACCGCCACCTCCACGGCCGCCTGTGCGCTGGACGCCCAGCAGAAGGGACCGTGGCCGGCCACCAGTACCGCCGGCACCTCACCCGGAGACCTCCCGCCGACCTCCTCCAGGACGACCCTGCCCGTGGCCGCCTCGTAGCCGCCGGCCACCTCGGCGCCCGACAGGTGGCGGGTCACACCTACCGGGCCGGGGCACATGTCGGCGTGCGTCGTCCCCAGGACGGGGACGGCCCGGCGGGCCTGCGCCCACGCGGTGGCCCAGGTCGAATGGGTGTGGACCACTCCCCCGATGCCCGGCATGCCCTCGTAGAGCGCCAGGTGGGTGGGCGTGTCGGTGCTGGGGCGCAGGTCGCCCTCGACCACCTCGCCGTTGGGCGAGACGACCACCATGTCGGATGCCTTCATACGCCCGTAGGCCAGACCGGAGGGCTTGATCACCACCAGTCCCGTCTCGGCGTCCCGACCCGAGACATTGCCCCAGGTGAGCACGACCAGGCCGTGCCGGACCAGGGCCAGGTTGGCCTCCAGGACCTCCTCCCGCAGCTGTTGGAGCACCGCTACACCTCCGCTCGGGCCCGCCGGGCCCGCTCGACCGGGCGGTGCCGGTTGCCGTACTGGCTAAGGGTTGTCACATGGCCTCCTTGGCTTGGTCGAGGCGCTGGGCGACCACACCCATGCGCAGGTCCTTCAGCTCGTGCAACAGGTCGGCCCGGCCCCGGCCCATCTGGTCGTGCAGTGCCGTCCACAGGGCGTAGACGCGGCGGTAGGCGGCGTGGGCACCCGGGCTGGGCCGGTACTCCCTGCCCACCGGTGGCGCCAGGAGGGCTGCGGCCTGGGAGATGTCGGCGAAGCCGCCCCGGCCCGGACCGGCCGCCACGGCGCCGAACAGCGCGGCACCCCGTGCCGGGACATGGGACGAAGCCGGCACCCGCACCGCCAACGAGCTGACATCGGCGATCATCTGCATGAGCAGGGGGCTCTTCTCGGCGATGCCCCCACAGGCCACGATCCCGGGCACCGCCACCCCTTCCCGCGTGAAGCTGTCGATGACGGCCTGGTTCCCGAAGGCCACCGCCTCGAGCATGCAGCGGTACAGGTCGGCCCTGGTGGTCTGCAGGGTGAGCCCGGCCACCACGGCAGAGAGCGTGTCGTCCCCCAGGATGCTGCGGTTGCCGTTCCACCAGTCGAGGGCGACCAGGCCCGTTTCCCCCGGCCTCAGCTGCGCCGCCGCTGTTTCGAGCTCTCCGAAGCCGGGCCCTGCGGCACCCTGCCCCGCGCCCAGGAGGCCCAGGTACCAACCGAGCATGTCACCCACCGCCGCCTGCCCGGCCTCGTAGCCGAAGTACCCGGGCAGGATACCGTCCCTGGCCACCCCGGTTATGCCGGGGACGGGCCGCATCTCCTCGGCGACGACCATGTCGCACACCGAGGTGCCCACGACCATGACGTAGGTCCCCGGGCCCGAGGCCCCCGCCCCGGGGAAGGACACGAAGGAGTCCACGTTCCCCACCGCCACCACCACCCCGCCCGGGAGGCCGAGGCGCTCGGCCAGGTCCGCCCTCAGCTCGCCCGCCGGCGTGCCCAGGGGCGCCAACCGGCGGGCGAACCTGGCACCGGGGTCACCGAAGCCGGGGAAGGCCTGCTCGAAGTAGTCCCGGCCGGGCAGGCCCCCTTCGGGGCTCCACATCGCCTTGTAGGCCGCCGGGCCGCTGGAACGGACCTCGGCGCCCGTCAGGTACCAGACGAGCCAGTCCGTCACCTCGACCAGCTCGCTGGTCGCCTCGTACACCGCCCGGTCCTCCAGCCAGATCTGGATGAGCTTGGGGAAGAACCACTCCGAGGAGATGCGGCCGCCGTAGCGGCCGAGGAACGCTTCACCGCGCTCGCGGGCCACCTCGGTCAGACGGTCCGCCACGTACTGGGCGGAGTGGTGCTTCCAGAGCTTGGGCCAGGCATGCCTGCGTGCCCGCCACGCCGGCAGGGTGCACAGCGGCTCCCCGCCCGCGGCAACCGGGACCACACTGCACGAGGTTGCGTCCACCCCGATCCCGATGACGTGCCCGGCGCTGGCAGGCAGGCCCGCTGTCACCCCGGTGACCAACCGGCACAGGACGTCTGCGTAATCGAGGGGGTCGAACAAGGCCCAGTCCGGTGGCAGAGGCTCACCCCCCTCGGGTAGCGTACGGTCGATGACCCCCTGGCGGTAGGGGATCTCGCTGACCGCCAGTTCCTCCCCCGAGCCCAGGTCCAACAGGACAGCCCTTGCCCCAGCGGTCCCGAAGTCGGCCCCGATGGCGAGCGCCGGCTGACCCACGGTGGCCGATGTTAGCGATCACACGGGTGCTGCGGCCACTACTCTTCCCTCATAACCCGGCGAAGAGGACGCAGTTGACATGACCGGTCCCCAGCCCCGGGCCCGCCGGGCAACCCGGCGGGCCGGGAGCGCTAACAGCCCAGCACCACTGACCGGCTCGACCGACAGGCCGGCGTCGATCGCCGACGTCGCCCTGTTCGCCGGGGTCTCGCCCCAGACCGTGTCACGCGTGGTCAACGGCCACCCCAGCGTCAGCGACCTCACCCGCTCGCGGGTGCTGGCGGCCATCGACAAGCTCGCCTACCGGCCCAACCCTGCGGCGCGGGCGCTGGCCAGCGGCAAGAGCCGGACCCTGGGCGTCGTGGCCCTGGGGACCGGCTTCTACGGGCCGGCGTCAACTCTGCTCGGCATAGAAGCAGCGGCACAGAAGCACGGGTACTTCGTGTCGGTCGCCACGGTCCACAGCACCGACCGGGGATCGGTACGCAAGGCCATCGAGCGGCTGACGCACCAGTCCGTTGACGCCCTGGCCCTGATCGCGCCCTACACGTCCGCCCAGGAAGCCGTGTCGTCGCTTGCCACGGGCGTGCCGGTGGTGGTGGTGGAGGGAGACACCCGGGGGGACATGTCGGTGGTGGCCGTGGACCAGGCGCTGGGAGCCAGGCTCGCCACCGAGCACCTGCTGGAGATGGACCGGGGGACCGTCTTCCACATTGCCGGGCCTCAGAACTGGCTCGACGCCCGAGGACGGGCGGAGGGCTGGCGCAGGGCACTGCGGGCCGCAGGGGCCAGGGTCAACCCCCCCATCGCCGGGGACTGGACCGCCCGCTCGGGCTACGAGGCGGGCCAGGTCCTGGCTCAGGTGCCCGATGCCCGGGCCATCTTCGTGGGCAACGACTCCATGGCGCTCGGGGCCCTGCTGGCGCTCCACGAGCACGGCCGGCGGGTGCCGGACGACGTCGCGCTGGTGGGCTTCGACGACTCGCCCGACGCCGCCTACTTCTGCCCGCCCCTCACCACGGTCCGCCAGGACTTCGCAGCTCTGGGGGAGACGGCGGTCCGGGTGCTGCTCGAACAGCTGCGCCAGGGGGGCGGGGCCCGCCACGAGCTGCTGGGGCCGACCCTGGTGGTCCGCCAGTCGACGACCGCCGGGCCCTGGGCCGGGGACTGAGGGCCCGTACGGTCGCCGTGGTTGCCCGGCCGGGGCGGCCCGGGACGGCGTGGGCCGGCCCCGGGCCGTCCCCCCCAGCCCGGCCCGGGCCAACCACTGGCTGCTCTGTCTAGCACCGGGGCACGCCCCGGTCCGGTCACCCCGGTCCGGTCACCCCGGCACTACCAGGCGAAGTCCTCCGGGGAGGTCTTGTGCCCGGGGAAGAGCTCCTCCAGCCTGGCCTGGGCTCTTTCGTCCAACTGGAGCTCCAGGGCCGCCAACGCTCCCTCGAGCTGCTCTGCCGTGCGGGGCCCGATGATCGGCGCCGTGACCTCGGGACGGCTCAGGAGCCAGGAGAGGGCAACGACGGACGGCTCGGCGCCCAGGTCGTCGCAGAGCGCCTCATAGGCCTCGATCTCGGCCCGCTTGGCCTGCAGCGTCTCCGCCGCCCTGCCTTCCAGCCGGCGCTTGCCCTCGCGCTCCTTGCGCACCACGCCACCGAGCAGGCCACCGTGGAGCGGCGACCACGGGATGACGCCCAGGCCGTAGTTGGCAGCTGCGGGCAGGACCTCGCGCTCGACGTCCCGGGTGAGCAGGTTGTAGATGCACTGCTCGCTCACCAGGCCCATGAAGTGACGCGCCCGTGCCGTCTCCTGGGCCTGCGCGATGTGCCAGCCCCCGAAGTTGGACGAGCCCACGTAGAGGATCTTGCCCTGCTGGCGCAGCACCTCCATGCCCTCCCAGACCTCGTCCCAGGGCGTGGTCCGGTCGATGTGGTGCATCTGGTAGAGGTCGATGTAGTCGGTCTGCATGCGCCGCAGGGAGGCATCGCAGGCCCTCCTGATGTTGAGCGCAGAGAGCCTGCCCTCGTTCGGCCAATCTCCCATCGCCCCGTACAGCTTGGTGGCTATGACGGTGCGCTCCCGGCGCCCGCCCCCCTGCGCGAACCAGCGCCCGACGATCTGCTCCGTGGCGCCACGGCCGATGTCACGACCGTAGACATTGGCGGTGTCGAAGAAGTTGAGGCCCACCTCGTGGGCGCGGTCCATGATGGCAAAAGAGGTCTGTTCGTCTGTGAGAGGGCCAAAGTTCATCGTGCCCAGGCAAAGACGGCTGACGGAGAGGCCGGTCCGGCCGAGGTTGGTGTACTCCATGGCCTGACCATACCCTTCCTGCCGGCCAGCCGTAAAAGCCGGCCCGGGCCGGGCCTGGCCACCCGCGGCCCCGGGCACTGGTGCCCTCCCGCCACCGATGCCTGCTCGCAGGCCCGGCGCGCCGGGCTCAGCCCGAGACCGGCTTCACCACCGTGTTGACGAGGTACGGCGAGCTGAAGCGGCTGAGCTGGCCGGGGGACGCACCCGGTACGGGCATGAGCCGAGCAGACAGGGGCTTGGAGTACCGGACGGCGAGGCTGGCCATGTCCGCCACCACCCGTGCCAGGTCGGAGGGCGAGGTGCCCCCCGGCACGGGCACCGTGTCCAGGCCCGTCCCGCAGACGGCCGAGTACGTGAGCAGCTGGTCCAGGCCGACCCGGCCCTCCTCCCAGCGTCCCGCCAGTACCGGGTCCTCCATGACCGGCAGCATCAGGCCGCAGTACCCGCAGGTGGGCAGGGAGGTCGACTGCAGGCCCGAGGTGACGGCGGCGCACAGGGCCAGGGTGCCGGGGCCGCCGAACGGGCCCAGGCCCGCCTCCTCCAGTGCCGCCACCACGCTGGCGCCCGGCCCCGGTGCCGGGGAGAGGTCCACCCCGGCGAACGCAGCACCGGCCTCGCCGCACACGGCCCGGCAGAGCTCCACCACCGGTGCCGCCGATTGCTCCACCTGTTGCGCCACCCGGGCGCTCACCTCCCCGAGGCTTGCCCCTCCCCCGAGCGCCAGGGCCAGCACCCCTGCGCCCTGCAGCGCCACGCTCAGCGCCGGTGGGCCGTCGTGGTAGGCAGCCGGGAAGAAGGGGGTGCCCGGGCGGACACAGGCCGTGGCAGCGAAACGGAAGTTCCCGAGGCCCTCCTCGTCGGCTCCTGCCAACAGTGCCATGGCCCTACCCGCCTGCTCGGCGGCGGCCACGTCCAGGCGGCCCCCGGCCTCCGCCACCATGACCGACCAGTTGAGAGCGGGGCGGGGGGCGAGCATGGCTGCCAGTTCGGGCACCCGGGCCAGTTGCGCCGGGACCGCGCCCACCGGGCCCAACGACATGAACGCCACACCCAGGCGGTCGAGCTCGTCCTGGAGCCAGCCCAGGTAACCGTCCAGTTCGACCTGGGAGCACCCGGGCATGTCGGCCAGAAGCGGCCGGCTGGACAGCCTCAGGGTCTGAACCTCGTAGCCCGCACCGGCCACCGCCCCGGACGCCGAGCGCAGCAGCTCGGCGCCCCACGCCAGTGCCTCCGCGTCCAGTGGGTGCCTTCCCGCCAGCCCGAGGGTCAGGGCCCGCACCGGGGGAAGGGGGGATGGCACCCCGGCCGGCCTAACTGTGGGCTTGCTCGGCGTGGCCGCCGAACTCCTTGCGCATCGCCGAGAGCACCTTGTCGGCGAACTCGGCCTCACCCCGGCTGCTGAAGCGCTCGTAGAGCGCAGCGGTGAGCACGTGGGCGGGCACGGCCTCGTCGATGGCCGCCTTAATGGTCCAGCGCCCCTCTCCCGAGTCGGAGACCCGTCCCTCGAAGGTCGACAGGTCGGGGTCGAGGTGCAGGGCGTGGGCCGTGAGGTCCAGGAGCCAGGAGGCGACCACGCTGCCACGCCGCCACAGCTCGGTCACCTCCGCGATGTCGAAGTCGTACTGGTAGTGCTCGGGGTCGGCCAGAGGCGTGTTCTCGGCATCGTAGGCGGCATTTGCCGATTTGCCGATGTTGGCCTTGGCCAGCACCCCGAGCCCCTCGGCGTAGGCAGCCATCACCCCGTACTCGATGCCGTTGTGGACCATCTTCACGAAATGACCGGCACCTGCCGGACCGCAGTGGAGGTAGCCCTTTTCGGAGGGGGCGAGCTCTCCGGTGCGCCCGTCCGTACGGGGAGCCGCTCCCGCTCCCGGGGCGATGGCGGCGAAGATCGGCTCGAGCCGGGCGACGGGCCCCGGTTCCCCCCCGATCATCAGGCAGTAACCCCGCTCCAGGCCGAACACGCCGCCGCTCGTTCCGACGTCCACGTAGTGCAGCCCGCGCTCACGCAACTTGGCGGCCCGGCTGATGTCGTCGTGGTAGTGGGAGTTGCCCCCGTCTATCACGGTGTCCCCCGGCGAGAGCAGACCGGCCAGGTTGGTGACGGTCTCACCCGTGTACCCCGCCGGCACCATCACCCAGGCGGCACGAGGAAGCTCGAGCTTGGAGACGAAGTCCTCCAGGCTCGCCGACCCGGTGGCGCCCTCCTGCTCCAGTGCCCGCACGGCACCCTGGTTGACGTCGTAGACGACGCAGGTGTGCCCGGCGCGCATCAGCCGCCGCACCATGTTGGCGCCCATGCGCCCAAGCCCGACCATCCCCAGCTGCACGGTGGAACCTCCTTGGCAGTTCGTCCTCGGTGCACCCGGTTCGTCCTCGGTGCACCCGGTGGCCGAAGACCGGGCCAGCGGTCAACCTAGTACCGGTGGCGCCGTGAGAGCGCGGGCCTGCGGTCACCCCCGGGTCGGCGACCTCGCCGGGCAGGGTCCGCGCCCGGAGGCGCTCCATCGGTGAGAATGAGCTACGTGCCCCAGTACCGGCCCAGACACGCCGCGCAGCCAGCCCCGGGACCGGCCCCCGGCCACCGGCCCGGCACCGACGACACGCCGCCGGCCGGCACCGCTGCCGTGCCCTCTGGCGGGGCCCCGGCGGGGCGCCGGCACCTCGGGCCCCGTACGTCCCTCGCCCTGGCCGGAGCGGCAATGCTCGCAGTGGGGGCCGGCCTGGTGGTGCTCTCGTTGCCCGGCCCGAGCGGCAGCGTCCGCTTGACCGGGGCCGCCGCCCGGGCCCTGCGCAGCACGACTGCCGCCACCCGGCCCCCGGGGCACGCACCTTCCCCGACAACGCGACGAACGAGCCCGACCGGCACCTCCGCCGCGACAGCCCGATCGGTGACCACGACTACGGCCGGGGCACCCGGCTCGACCGCTACCGGCTCCACGGCGTCGGCACGCCCGGCCACGACAGCCCCCGGCGCGGCACCCGTGAGCAATGCCCCTCTCCAGCCGTACACCGAGGCGGCCCACTCTCCTGCGGTCAGCCCGGGCCTTGCCAGCGCCCTGGAGAGCTCGCCCGCCACCAACGCGCCCACGCCGTCCGGCCTCGGGCCGGAGCTGCGCGCTGCCTGGGTCGCCGTCAACCCCGGAGGGGCCGGCCTCAGTGCCATCGACGTGCAGGCGACCGTCCCGGGCTCGGTGTTCTACGCCGTGCAGCCGGCCACTGGCTACGACTGGGCCATCACCCGGTTCCTCCCCTCGCTCACAGCCGAGGCGGCTCCGGGGACCCCTGCCGGCCACGAGCTGTTGGCGCAGTTCGCTGACGAGGTCGCCTTCCGGCGCCCTCCGGGCGGCACGTGGGCCTACGTCGCCTCGTTCCCCAAGGGCGGCTGCACCGGTGCCGTACCGCTCAGCGTGTTCGCTGCATGGGGTATGTGCAGCGTGGGCTCCTGAACCGCCTGCTCAGGGCAGCAGCACCAGGTCGTCCCGGTGGACGACCTCGGCCGGTACCTCGGCAGGCAGGTCGCTGCTGCGCCGGCCGGCCCACTCGGCCAGTGCCTTGGCACTGTGCCTGACCAGGCCCTTGGCGAACACAGCCCCGTCCGGTCCGGCCAGCTCCACGGCCTCGTCAGCTTGGAACTCGCCCGTGACGGCGGTGACCCCTGCAGGTAGCAGCGACACCCCCCGTTCCAGGAGCGCCCTCTTTGCCCCGTCGTCCACCACCACCCTCCCCGTGGGCGCCAGCGCGAAGGCTATCCAGAGCTTGCGGGCGGGGAGGCGGGCCGGTCGGGCCCGCACCAGCGTCCCGACACCGCTCACACCGTTGACGGCGTCCGGCAGCACCCGGGGACGCTCGGCCGAGGCGATGACCACCGGCACCCCGGACCAGGCTGCGATCTTGGCCGCCGCCAACTTGGAAGCCATACCGCCGCTCCCCCGCTCGCTGCCCGGCCCCCCGGCCAGCGACAGCACCTGGTCCACCTCGGCCACCTCTTCGACCAGCCGGGCACCCTCGTCCCGGCGCGGGTCGGCGGTGAACAGGCCGGCAGCATCGGTCAGCAGGACCAGCAGGTCCGCCTGAACGAGGTGGGCGACCAGGGCCGCCAGCCGGTCGTTGTCGCCAAAACGGATCTCGTCGTCGGCCACGGCGTCGTTCTCGTTGACCACCGGCACCACTCCCAGCCCCAGCAGGACGTTCAGGGTCTGGCGGGCGTGGAGGTACTGGGCCCGGTTGAAGAAGTCCAGCGGGGCCAGGAGGACCTGTCCGCAGGACAGGCCGACCGCTTCGAAACCCCGCTCGTAGTGGCCCATCAAGCGGCTCTGGCCGACAGCCGACACCGCCTGGAGCACGGCTGGGTCACTGGGGCGGGGATGGATGCCGAGCACGTGCAGGCCTGCCGCCACGGCACCACTGCTCACGACGACGACCTGGTCCCCGTTCACGTGCAGCTCGGCCACCTCGGCGCACAGCTTGTCCAGAGCCGCCCGGGCGACGCGGCCCTGCGCGTCGGTTATCGACGACGAGCCGATCTTGACCACCACCGTCCGCCCATGGCCCGCCCCGGCTGCGCTCACAGGTCGGGTTCCCATTCGAACTCGAAGCGGCCGATACGCACCAGGTCACCCCGGCGGGCACCGGCCCGGGCCAGGGCGCGGTCCACTCCCAGGTGCCTCAGGCGTCCCTGGGCGTAGGCGAGGGCACCGGCGTCCGTGAGGTCGGAAAGAGCCACCGCCCTCTCCGCCTGACGCCCCCTGACCACCAGCGACCCGTCCGGTGCCCGCTCCACCTGGACCCCGGCGGGCACGGGACGGTGGACGACGACCTCACGCACCACCGAGGTCCTAGCCCGGGCCTCCGCCACCATCTCCCCCAGGTGGCCCAGCAGCCAGGAAAGCCCTTCCCCGGTCACCGCCGAGATGACGGGCAGGTCCGCAGCGACAGCCAGCGCCCTGACCTGCTCGTCGACCAGGTCTGCCCGCGACCCTACGACCAGGCGGGGGCGCTCCAGGAGCTCGGGCCGGTAGTTCCCCAGCTCATGGAGCAGGACCTCTTCCTGGTCCCGGGGCGAGCGGCCGTCGACGGGGGCCAGGTCGACCAGGACGAGCAGGACGCGGGCACGTTCGATGTGGCGCAGGAACCGGTAGCCGAGCCCCCGTCCCTCGCTTGCTCCCTCGACCAGGCCCGGGATGTCCGCCGCCACGAACTCGTGGTCGTCGAAACGGACCACCCCGAGGTGGGGCTCGAGCGTGGTGAAGGGGTAGTCGGCCACCTTCGGCTTGGCGGCCGACACGCGCGAGATCAGCGTGGACTTGCCGGCATTGGGGAAGCCCACCAGGGCCACGTCGGCCATGAGCTTGAGCTCCAGGTCGTACCAGTGCTCCTCGCCCGCCTCGCCCTGCTCTGCGAACGCCGGAGCACGGCGCCGGTTGGACAGGAACCGGGCGTTGCCCCGGCCCCCCTGCCCCCCTTTGGCAGCCAGCCAGCGGGTACCGGGCTCGTTCAGCTCTGCGAGCACGGTGCCGGCCTGGTCTCGCACGACCGTGCCCTCCGGCACCGGCACGTCCGTGCCCGTGCCGGAACGGCCGTGCCTGCCCTTGCCCATGCCGTGCGACCCGGAGGTGGCACGGCGGTGGGGGTGGTCCTTGAACGAGAGCAGTGAGGCCACGTTGTGGTCTGCGACCAGCCACACGTCCCCGCCGTTACCCCCGTCCCCCCCGTCCGGGCCTCCCTCGGCCACGTGCGCCTCGCGCCGGAAGGAGACCGCGCCCGCTCCCCCGTCACCCGCCTTCACATGGATCTGGCACTCGTCAACGAACAAGGCTGCGCTCCGGCGACCTGGTCACGCCGGCCACGGGGCCGGCCTGTGGCGAGCGCTCAGGGAGAGGACGGCTTCAGCTGCCGGCGGCGACCGGAGGCTGTACGTCGACCAGGCGACGCCCGTTCCGGCTGGCGAAACGGACCTGTCCGTCGACCAGGGCGAACAACGTGTCGTCGGAGCCCCGGCCCACGCCCGAGCCTGGATGAAAACGCGTGCCCCTCTGGCGCACGATGATCGACCCGGCGCTCACGGCACCGCCGTCGAAGACCTTGACACCGAGGCGCTGGGCTGCGCTGTCGCGCCCGTTACGGGTGCTGCCGCCACCTTTGGTCTTGGACACGGATCAGGCCTCCCGGGAGATCGAGGTCACTTGGATGGTGCTGTAACGCTGTCTGTGGCCCCACTTGCGCCGGCCACGGGTCTTGGGCTTGTAGACGAACCCATGGATCTTGGGGCCCTTCTCCTCCCCCACCACGCGGGCTGTCACCCTGGCCCCGGCCAGCTCCGCCGGCCTGGAGAGCACGGTGGCACCGTCCACGAGCATCAACGGGGAGAACGAGACCTCCTCGCCCTCGGCGACGCCGAGGAGCTCGACCGCCAAGCGCTGGCCCTCTTCGACGCGCTCCTGCTTGCCGCCTGTCTTGATCACTGCGTACACAAGGGTCCGAGTATAACGGTTCCGCGCCACCAGGTCCCGGGGCGGCACGACGCGCAGCCCATGTGCCAGCGATCACGGGCCAAAGGTAGGCTGCCACGACGAGAGGACAGAAGAAAGGAGGGCTCGGCACGATGCCCAGTTCCGCTCCAGAAAACAACGGGCCGGCGACCCTGGCAGTAGGTGGTGAGACCATCGAGCTCGCGGTGGACCGACCGGCTTTGGGGCGCACCATGCTCGACGTGAGCTCGCTCGGTCAGCACGGCCTCGCTGTGTACGACCCGGGCTACGCCGACACGGCCGCGTACCAGTCGGGTATCACCTTCGTCGACGGGGAGGCCGGGCGCCTCTACTTCCGCGGCTACCCGGTCGAGCAGCTGGCGACCTCGCACTCGTTCCTGGAGGTCGCCTACCTCCTTATGTACGGTGAGCTGCCCAGCCCCCAGCAGGCGGACGACTTCGTGGCCAAGGTCCGTGACCCCGGCCTCGTGCTGCACGTGGGCATCGAGCGGCTCTTCGACACCTTCCCGCAGTCCATGCACCCCATGGCGATGCTCTCGATCGCCACCGAGGCGCTGAACGCCTACGCCGACGACGACGCCTCGCTGAGCCCGGTGGCCCGGGTGGAGCGGGCGGGCATCCGTCTCCTCTCGTCCGTACCGGTCTTCGCCGGGTACGCCCACTCCGTCCTCCGGGGCGTCCCGAGGGGACGCAGCAACCGGTCCCTCGACTACGTCGAGGACTTCCTGCAGCTCTGCTTCTCCGTCCCCGGCCACGAGCAGCTGCCTGACGAAGCCACGGCCCGTGCCCTGAACACGCTGCTCGTCCTGCACGCCGACCACGAGCTCAACTGCTCGACCGCAACTCTGCGTATGGTCGCCTCGTCCGGTGCCTCCTTCTACGCCAGCGCCTCGGCTGCCATCAACGCCCTCTGGGGCCCTCTGCACGGGGGTGCCAACCAGGAGGTGATCCGCATGCTGCAGGAGATCAAGGACTCAGGCAAGCCCCTCAGCGCCATAGTCGACAAGGCCAAGGACAAGAACGACCCCTTCCGCCTGATGGGCTTCGGACACCGCGTGTACAAGACGACCGACGCCCGGGCGCGCGTCATACGCCAGGTCGCCCTGGACCTGGTCGAGAAGCTGGCTCCCGCCGACCCCCTGCTCGAGATCGCCATGAAGCTCGAGGAGGTGGCTCTCGCCGACGACTACTTCATATCCCGGCGGCTGTACCCCAACGTCGACTTCTACTCGGGCATCATCTACCGGGCCATCGGCTTCCCCGACGCCATGTTCACGCCGCTGTTCGTGCTCGGGCGCAGCGCGGGCTGGGTCGCGCACTGCATGGAGATGGCCACCGGCCCCAACCGCATCGGGCGGCCCACCCAGTTCTACACCGGGCCCACCGAGCGCACGGTGCCCAGTCGCCCCGGCGTCTGAACCAGGCCCGGCCCTGCGGGGCCCTGTCAGCGTGAGCGTCGTGAGTAGGCTCCCGGCCAGGACAGGCCGGGAGCACTCACACCAGCCCTGGCCACTTGGAGGCAACCATGCTCGAACGCCAGCAGAGCCCGAACCCCTATGACCTTCTCCCCCCCGTCCCGGGCTTCGCTCTCGCGAGTGACGACCTGGTCGACGGGGGCGAGCTGCCCAACATCCACGTGAGCGCATGGAACGGTGCCGGAGGCCACGACGTGAGCCCCCACCTGCGCTGGTCCGGGTTCCCTGAGGCCACCGCCAGCTTCGCCGTCACCTGTTACGACCCGGACGCCCCTACCGGGAGCGGCTTCTGGCACTGGGCAGTGGCCAACCTGCCCCGTTCGGTGACCGAGCTCGCCCAGGGTGCCGGTGACCCCTCGGGCACCCGGATGCCCGGGGGGGCCGTCCAGTTGCGCAATGACGGCGGCCAGGCCGGCTATATCGGTGCCGCCCCGCCCCGCGGGGACAGGGCGCACCGCTACATCTTCGCCGTGCACGCCCTGAAGGTCGAGCACCTGGAGGTGGGAGCCGACGCCACTCCGGCGATCCTGGGCTTCAACATCACCTTCAACGTGCTGGCCCGCGCCACCCTGACTGCGCTCTACCAGGCAAGGTAGCAACCGCCGTCCCGTGCCCCCTCGCCCAGCGACAGGTGGCTGGGGCCCGGGCCGGTGCTGATCAGGGCGTCAGCCCGGGCTGGCCGTAGGTCGCAACCAGGCGCCGGCCCCGCTCGGCCATCTCGGCCCTCACCTCGGCCGGGTGGAGCACCTCGAGGAAGTCGGCCAGGGCGGCCATCTCGGTAGCGGCCACGTACGGGTTGGGGAACCGGACCACTGCCCTCACCCGCCCATCGGTGGCCGGGCCCAGCTCGGCCACCTGCCACCAGGCTCCGACCATGGCCCTGAACCGGGCCAGCTGCGCCACCTGCACCTCCACCTCCACCTCCAGGCCCGAGCCGGCAGGTCCCCCCACCCTGCTGCTCGTCGAGGCCCAGGACGTCGCCAGGTCGAAGCCGGGAGGGGTCACCACCGCGTCCTCGGTCACCGACAACGACCGCACCCGCGACACCCGGTACGTGCGCAGCCCGGCCTCCGCCGTCGCCACCAGGTACCAGACGCCCCGCTTGCACACCAGGCCGTGGGGGTGGACGCGGCGCGCTTCGGCAGGCCGTCCCGGGGGTTCGTAGACCATGTCCACCTGACGGGCCGTGACCACAGCCCGCCTGAGCTCCTCCAGGTGGCGCTCGGCCGGCCCGTCGCCGGGGCTGTCGCCCGCCGGCGCCGGAGGGGCACCAACGGGCCCCTCGGGCACAGGTCCCCAGCGGGAGTTGTCGAACAGCAGAGCGCGCGACGCCGGCTCCACCTGGGCGCGCAGGGGCTCGGGGAGCGCGGCGAGCAGCTTGCGCCGGGCCATCTCCAGCCCCTCGGGCACCCCGGGCCCCAGGGAGGCGGCCGGGCCGGGGCCGGTCGCCATGAGCAGGAGCCGCGCCTCGTCGGCCGTCAGCCCGGTCAGGTCAGTACGGTAGCCCCCGACAAGGGCCCATCCGCCCCCGCGACCGCGCTGCGCGTACAGCGGCACGCCGGCCATGCAGAGGGCGTCGAGGTCGCGACGCACGGTCCGCTCAGCCGTCTCCAGTTCGTCCGCGATCTGCCTCACGGTGAGCTGACCGTGGGCCTGCAGCAGCAACAGGATGGCTACCAGGCGGTCGGCGCGCACTGAGCACAAGCTACGCCAACAAATAGGACAGGAGGTGGCCACTTACATCGGGCAACATGTCGCCTGGACCTAAAAAAAGGAGCCACATGAGCACAACAGACCACCGCAACGCCTTCTACCAGTCATACGACCAGGCAGCCCAGGTCGTCGCCGCCGTCACGCCGGCCGACCTGGCCCGCGCCACACCATGCCCGGGCTGGGACGTCGCCACCCTTGTCAGCCACATGGTCGGGGCAGCCGGGCGCGCCGCCGCCCTGGGCCGGGGCGAGCAACCCGTCAACGAGGAGTTCCCCTCGTTGGAGCTGGACGAGGCCGCTGCCGCCCTGCGCCGCCTGGCCGGCGAGGCCCGAGCCGCCTGGTCGGAGAGCACGGCGCTCACCCGGACTGTCACCATGCCCTGGGGCGAGACCTACGACGGCAGCACCCTGGTCGACATGTACCTGACGGAACTGGCCGCGCACAGCTGGGACCTCGCGGTCTCGACCTCCGGCACCGGCGTACTGGCCGACGACCTGGCCGGCCCCGCTCTGGAGGCTGCCCGCTCGATGCTGAAGCCTGAGTACCGGGACGCCATGGGACCGGGAAGCCCTTACGGGGCCGAGGTGGGAGCACCCGCCGACGCCACCCCCTGGGAGGCGTTCGCAGCCTTCACGGGCCGCACCCCTCGGCCGGCCCACTGAGCACGGCCACCGGGCGGCGGTGCGCCGCGCAAGGCGTCCGCCACCCGGTCGCGCCGGCGCATCACAGCAGTGACTCGTCGAAGACGATGCCTCTCCCGCCGCAGGTCGGGCAGGTCTGCGAATAGGACTCGACCAGGCCTTCGGAGATGCGCTTGCGCGTCATCTCCACGAGGCCGAGCTCGGATATGTCGAACACCTGGGAACGGGTCTTGTCCCGGGCCAGGGCCTCCCGGAAGGTCCTGATCACCTCGGCCCGGTTCGCCATCACCTCCATGTCGATGAAGTCGATGACGATGATGCCCCCGATGTCCCGCAGGCGCAGCTGGCGGGCGATCTCCTCAGCGGCCTCGAGGTTGTTGCGGAAGACGGTCTCTTCCAGGTTGGAGGTGCCCACGTTCTTGCCCGTGTTCACGTCGATGACCGTCAGGGCCTCGGTGCGCTCGATGATGAGCGAGCCACCCGAGGGCAGCCACACCTTGCGGTCCAGGGCCTTGTGCACCTGTTCGTGCACACGGAAACGCTCGAAGAGAGGAAGGGCCTCGCTCGCCGGGCTCACCAGCTCGACCCGGTCGGCGAGCTCGGGGGTGATGCTGGAAACGTACTCCTTGACCTGGTCGTAGAGCCGTGGGTCGTCTATCACGACGCCCCGGTAGTCCCGGTTGAACTCCTCCCGGATGACCCGCACTGCCAGGTCCGGCTCCCGGTAGAGCAGTTGCGGCGCCCGGGACGTGGACGCCAGCTGCTGGACCTGCTCCCACTGGCGCAGCAAGCGGGCCACGTCCCGGCCGAGCTCGTCGGCGCTCGCCCCCTCCGCCGCCGTGCGCACGATGAGCCCGTGGCCGGCCGGCCGGATCTCGTCCAGGATCTTGCGCAGCCTCTTGCGCTCGTCGTCGGCCAGCCGCTTGGAGATGCCGTAGGTGTCGCTGTTGGGGATGAGCACGACGAACCGGCCCGGCAGGGAGACCTCCTGGGTGAGCCGTGCGCCCTTGGTCCCGATGGGGTTCTTGGTCACCTGGCAGATGATGTTCTGGCCCGTGCGGAGGAGCTGTTCGATACGGGCGTCCCGGGCCGCCCCGCCCAGCCGGCCGCGTGTCGGCTTGCTGGCGTCCTCCGCTGCCGGGCCCACCTCGTCGTCGTCGTAACGCAGGTCCCCGCGGTACAGGACGGCGTTCTTGGGCGTACCTATGTCAACGAAGGCGGCTTCCATGCCCGGGAGCACGTTCTGCACGCGGCCCAGGTAGATGTTGCCGTCGATCTGCGTGGTGTCATCGGTCGGGCGGGACACGTAGTGCTCGATGAGCGACCGGCCCTCGAGCACGGCGATCTGAGTGGCCGTCGGGCCCACGTGGACCACCATCAGGTAACGGCCGAGGGCCCGGCTGCGCTTGTCCAGCGCCGCCCTGCGGCCGGCGCGCCCACCGGTCGGGGCAGGGGACGCCACCTCGGGCGGCCGCTCGTCCAGGAGGATGGCTTCCACGGGCTGCACGGGCCCGGCGTCGGACGGACCTGTACCGCTCTGCCGCTTGCGCCGGGGCCGGCGGGGCCGCCCCTCTCCGGATGTCGCCTCCAGCCTCTCCTGGCCGCCGGTCGCGGCCGCGCCAGGGCCCTCGGACGGCTCGTCCTGTGCCTTGACCGCCTCGTCGGTCCGCCGGGTACGGCGCTTGTTCACCACCGGTGGCGAGCCGGGGCGCGTATCACCGATGCGGGGCCGGCGCGCCTCCCCCGCCTCGTCCCCGCCCGCCTCCGGCCCCTCCGAGGGGGCCTCGTCGTGGGAGGCCGGCCGGGCCGGCCCCTTCGCCCGTACGGGCGGAGCGGTGGAGGCCGGCACAGGCGCCGGGGTGCCGGGGCGTCGGCCCTGCTCCTCCGGAACAGGCTCGGCACCCGGTTCGTCGTCGTCCTGGGACATGCCGGCCTGCGCAGTGCCGCGACGGCTCCGGCCCCCACGGGACCCACGCCGGCGCCGTCGGTTGCGGTTCAGCCCACCGGCACCGGCTTCGTCGGCTCCCCCGTCTGTCTGGTCGTAAGAGGCGTCCCCGGCATCGGCGCTGGAGGGCGCCGGCCCGGGAGCCAGGTCGGCTGCTTCGCCGAGCAGTGGTTCGGACATCGAGATCTTCCCTTCAAAGTGGGCATGCTGCGCATGCCCGGCGCGCGTCGCGACGAGGTCACCCGGAGGTGCCCCCGACGGGTCACAGCCGAGACCCGTCGCGCGCCGTCGCGCGCCCCAACCATGGAAACCTGTGGGCTTGCGCCCTGGCCGGCGCCCTCTCGGCCGGGTGGTCGCCACCCGGGGCCACGAGGTGCCGGGGCACGGGCCGGCCGGTCCGTGGAGGACGCCGGCGCCGAGGCCTCACGTCGCCGCTTCGCGAAGCTCACGCACAAGCGGTGCCAGATGCGCAACATCACGGCCGCCCGCCGGTGGCCGCCGGGCTGTCGTGCTGCTCCGCACCTGGAGATGAGGACATTTCACTACGAGTGTAGCCACCCCAGGTGGCCAAGCCGGCGCCCTGACCGGACGGTTCAGCTGGAACGGCGCATGCCCACGTTGACCACCAGCCCGACAGCCACCCAGTCCACAACCATCGACGAGCCGCCGTAGCTCATGAACGGGAGGGTTATGCCGGCGACGGGCATGATGCCCATCGTCATGCCGATGTTCTCGAACACCTGGAATGTGAGCATGCTGAGCACCCCGGTGCAGATCAGGGTGCCGGCCAGGTCGCGGCTGCGGACGGCCGCTCGCCAGGTGCGCCAGATGACCAGTACGAACAGGGCGAGCAGGAGCGCCGAACCCACGAAGCCGAACTGTTCGGCGACCGAGGTGAAGATGAAGTCGGTGGACTGGTTGGGTACGTACGACAGGTTTGTCAGCAACCCGTTGAACAACCCCTTGCCGTAAATACCCCCGTCGGCAATGGCCGTCTTGGACTGGTCGAGGTTGTACTGGATGGTTGCTGCGTAGGGGTTGCTGGTGCTGACCGTGCCCTGGCCCAGGCCGCTCGGTGCCGTGAGGAAGGTGGTCAACCGGTCCTTCTGGTACTGCTTGAGCACGCCCAGCTGGACGACCCCACCGATGCCGATGGCCGCCACCAGAGCCAGCGCGACCATGTGGCGGCCCCTCGTACCCGCCATCAGGAGCATGCCCACCAGCACGACAGCGAGCACCATGGCGCTGCCCAGGGCGTTCTGCTTGAAGATCAGGAGGAACGGGACCATGGCGAGGCCCAGCACGACCAGTAGGAGCCGGCCCGTCACCTCGCCCTTGCGGCTGGCGAGCAGAGCGGCCAGCGACAGCACGAGGGTCACCTTCACCACCTCGGAGGGCTCGAACTGGAAGCTCCCGACCTGTATCCACGACGTCGCACCCAGCGTGCGCCGCCCGATGACAAAGGTGGCGAGCAGCATGAGCAGGCTCCCCACGTACAGTGCCGGTGCCCACGCCAGGTAGCGGCGGTAGTCGAACAGGGCTGTCCCCACGAAAGCAGCCGCGCCCAGTACGGCGTAGATGAGCTGCTTCTTCATCTCCGACTGAGGGTTACCACCGGCGGTCGCCAGCCCGAACCGGGTGGTCGAGTAGACCATGAGCACCCCGAGGGCGGAGATGGCAGCGGTGGCGAGGACGAGCGAGAGGTCGACGTGGCGCCAGGCCGGTACGGCCACCTGGCGGCGGGGTGCCGGTGGGCCGCTGGCCGGGGGGGCGGGCACGGGTCGGGCCGCGGGTGGCCTGGTGAGCACGGTCAGCCCTTCTTGGCCGGGTGGTTGAGGTTGAACAGTGTCATGTACTCCTGACGGACGGCGGGAGCGGCGATGCTGGCGCCGTACCCGGCCTGCTCGAAGACGGCGTCGACCACGTAGCGGGGGGCGGTGGCGGGCGCGAAGCTGGAGAAGACCGACGTGTCCTGGATGTACTTGGGCCAGCCCACGGCCGAGAAGACCGGGCCGACCTGAGCCGTCCCTGTCTTGCCCGCCACCGGGTACTGGCTGAGCGGGAAGTTCTGGAAGGCGGTGCCCGCCGTGCCCAGGGCGACGTTGGTGGTCACGCCCTCGAAGCCGCTGAGCATGGCCGCCCGCCCGATGCTGTCCGGCATGGGCACGTGGTCCTTGACCTGCTTGGTGAACAGCTTGACGACCCGGTTGCTGGGCCGGTCCCCGTTGCCCGGCTTCTCGATCGCCAGCGCGACCTGGGGCACGTACAGGGTCCCCCCGTTGGCGAAGGTGGCGTAGGCATCGGCCAATTGCAGCGGCGTGACGCTGTCGGCACCCTGCCCGATCGCCTCCAGCACCTCCTGCCCGGGGTAGAAGTACGGGTCCGGGTAGGCCTTGGGGTACTGCTGGTGCTCCCGGGTGAACACCTGCTGGCTCGGGACCAGGCCGGGCCCCTCCCCGGGCAGCTGGATCCCGCTGTAGCGACCGAGCCCGTACAGGGACGCCATCTTCTGCAGGTACTCGGGGTGCCCCTTCTGCCCCGCCCAGAGCTGCCAGAACTGGTAGCCCAGGCTGTAGAAGTAGGCGTCGCTCGAAACGGTGATGGCCTCGGAGAGGTCCACGGGGCCGAAGCCGCTGTCGGCATTGTCGTGGAACACCTGCGTCCCCACGGTGAAGCTGCCTGTGTCGTTGTAGATCTGGTAGGCGCCGCGCAGCCCGTAGTCGAGCTGTGCCGTTGCCGTGATCAGCTTCCAGGTCGACCCGGGTGCATAGCCCTCGCTGATGGCCCTGTCGAGCAGCGGGAAGTGGTTGGCCGGGTTGTTGTAGTACTTCCAGCGGGCCACACTGATGCCGCTCAGGAAGTCGTTGGGGTTGTAGTCGGGTGCTGTCGCCAGGGCCAGGATCTGGCCGTTACGGGGGTCCTCGACCACCATCGAGGCGGCCGGCGCCCTGTAGTGGTAGCCGCTGGCTATGTCCACCGGTCCGGTCCGGGCGCTGATCATGCCTTGCTGCAGGGCGTTGACCGCTGCCGTCTGGTCCCGGAGGGAGACCGAGAGCACCAGGTCGTCGCCGGGCACGGGCGGTGTCTCGCTCACCGTGGCCAGCACGTGGCCCTGGGAGTCGACCTGGACCACCTCCTTGCCCGGGACGCCCCGGAGGTACTTCTCGAAGGTCGCCTCCACGCCGGCCTGGCCGATCTCCGAGTTGGGCTGGTAGCAGGGCACGCCGGCCCCGCAGGTCTCCGACTTGAACGCGTTGTACTCGGAGGCCGTGATCTGGCTCACGTAGCCGATGATGTTGGCCATGGTGGTGGCGTGAGGGTAGTAGCGCACGGGCTCGGCTTGGACCTGCACACCGGGCAGCAGCTGCTGGTTCTCGTCGATGGCCAGCACCACGGACTGGCTCACACCGGTCGCCACCGGTACCGGCTGGTAGGGGCTGTACTGGGGGTTGTTCATGGCCGCAGTCACGACCGGGACCGGCTCGCCCAGCAGGGCTGACAGCTCCCGGGCGATCTGCGGGTGGGCGGCGTAGGCCCCCGGGTTGACCGTCACCACCTCCTCGACCCGGTTGCCGGCCAGGAGCTGGCCGTTGCGGTCGAAGATCTCGCCTCGCGGAGCCGGGAGGTAGATGGTCTGCAGTCCTTCCCCCACAGCCGTCCTCAGCTGAGGGGCCTTGGACTCGACGCCCTGGAGGTACCAGAGACGCCCGAGCAGGGTGCCGAAGAGACAGACAACGACAACCAGCACCGCCACGGCCCGCACGTGCACCGAGGACGGCTCGCCGGGCGGGGGGCTCACCGGTTGCGCCACTGCTTCACCGTACCTTGGCCCGGGCCCGGCGTCGGCGTCGCGCCCGGGGGGCCGGCACCCGCCGGCGGGAGGCGGTGTCGCCGGCGGCGGCCGAGGTCACCTCGCCCAGAGCCGACACCGGCAGCTGGGGGCCCCGGAGGGCCAGCTCGAAGAGCCAGGCCACCGGGAGGCTGAACACCACCGACCAGGCCGCCTCCACCACTGCCAGCACCACCAACCAACGCTTCCCCGGGGTGACCAACTGTGACTGGCCAAGCACGTAGCCGATGGCCACGAACACGAACACCCCGAACAGGGTCCCACCCGCGGCTACCAGCGGCGCGATCGCCAGCCTGGTGCGCAGCAAGTTGTCCCTCGTCCACCCCACGGCGAAGCCGACCAGGCAGAAGGCAAGGGCCGAAAGGCCAAAGGGCGTGCCCTGCAACGTCAGGTCGCTCAGCAGCCCGCTGCCGAAGCCGATGACCGTTCCGGCGTCGGCACCCCCGCTGAACCCGGCCATCACAGCCAGCAGCAACATGATGTCGGGAGCGAAGGTGTGGGCCCGGAGGTCGGCACCGAAGGTCGTCTGCACCACCAGCCCGACGAGCAGGAGGCCCAGTACCCTGAGGGCGCGCCGCGCCGAAGGGCCGCTCACCCGGTCTGGGGGGACCACAGCAGGACCCGCACGAACTGGACGTCCGCCAGGTCCGCTATGGGGTGCATCGAGACCGACAGCTGGAAGCCTCCCACCGGGCTGAACACCGAACTGACCCTGCCCACCGGTACTCCGGCCGGGAAGTGCTCGAGGGGCAGCCCGCTGGTGACGAGGTAATCGCCCTTGCGCACCCGTTGGCCCACGTTGACGTTGATCACCTGGTCGTTGTTACCCTGCCCCTCCCCCAGGGCCACCCCCACGGCACCGCTGCGCACGTCACGCACCCCGACCGAGAACGAGGGGTTGTCGAGCAGGGTGACCGTGGCCAGGTGCCGTGACACCGAGGTCACGCTGCCGATGAGGCCACCTCCGTCCACCACGGGCTGACCGACCACGATCCCGCTCGAGCTGCCGCGGTTGACCTCGACGGTCTGCTCGAAGTTCGAACCTCCTACATCGACCACCTGGGCGGCGACCGTGGGGACCTTGGCCAGGTACCCCAGGTGCTCCTGTGCCAGCACCTGGTCGGCCTGTGCGATCTGGCTCTGGGCCTGCACCGCGGCCGACTGCTGCGCGGCCAGCTCCTGGCGCAGGAGCTGGTTCTGGCGCTCCAGTGAGCGGTACTCCAGCGCGCCCGATATGAAGTTGCCCACCGGGGCCAGGGCGGAATGCAGGCCGGACTGGACCGGCCCCAGGACCTGTGCGGCGTAGGACCGGGCTCGGGCAAAAACGCCGCCGTTGCCGCTCCTGCCGCTCAGCGTCACCAGGGTCACCCCGGCCAGGACGACCAACAGCAGGAGGAACCGGCCCCTCGGGCGCCGGGCAGCTGGCACCGCTGCGGACCGCGCTAGCGGGAACTGGTCATCAGCACGTCGGAGAGCACGGGCAGCTGCTCCAGGCACTGCCCGCTACCGAACGCCACCGACTGGAGAGGGTTGTCCGCTATGACGATGGGCATACCCGTCTCGGCCGCCAAGCGGGCGTCCAGCCCGTGCAGCAGGGCACCCCCTCCGGTCAGGACGATCCCCTGCTCCATGATGTCCGCCGCCAGTTCCGGCGGGGTCTTGTCGAGGGTTACCTTGACGGCGTCGACGATCGCTGCCACCGGCTCCTCGATCGCCTCGCGGATCTCCTCGGTCGTGGTGACGATGGTCTTGGGCAGGCCGCTGATGAGGTCGCGGCCCCGGATCTCGGCGCTCACCTCCTCCTGCAGCGTGCAGGCCGAGCCGAGCGCGATCTTGATCTCCTCTGCCGTGCGCTCGCCCAGGGCGAGGCTGTACTCCTTTTTGATGAAGGCGATGATGGCCTCGTCCAGCTCGTCACCCGCAATGCGCACCGACTGGCTGGTCACGATGCCGCCCATCGAGATCACAGCCACTTCCGTGGTACCGCCCCCGATGTCCACCACCATGTTGCCGGTGGGCTCGTGCACCGGCAGGCCAGCTCCTATGGCCGCCGCCATGGGCTCCTCGATTATCCAGGCCTGGCGCGCCCCGGCTGCCTCCGCGGCGTCCATCACCGCCCTCTTCTCCACACCGGTTACCCCTGAGGGTACACAGATGACCATGTCCGGCTTCGAGAACCGGCTCGGGTGCACCCGGCGGATGAAGTACGCCAACATCTTCTCGCAGATTTCGAAATTGGCGATCACACCGTCACGCAACGGCCTCACGGCCTGGATATGGGCCGGCGTCCGGCCGATCATCCGCTTGGCCTCCAAGCCGACAGCCAGGGGACGGGCGTCGCGGGCGTCGATCGCCACGACCGATGGCTCGTTGAGCACGATGCCGCGGCCCTGGAGGTAGACGAGAGTATTGGCTGTGCCGAGGTCAACGGCAAGGCCCCGTCTGAAGGATGAGAGGAATCTGTCGCGCACGGTCAGGGAGCCTCCTCGAGCGCCGGGGCAGTCCCCATTAAGGGTAACGGCTGCGGTGGCCTATCGCCAGCCCGTCCCGAGGCGGGGCTCACCAGGCTCAGGAGCTCGCCAGGTCGGGGAAGAACAATGCGATCTCCCGCTGGGCCGACTCCGGCCCGTCCGAGCCGTGGATGACGTTCTCGGTCAGCGACACCGCCAGGTCACCCCGGATCGTGCCCGGTGCGGCCTGAGCCGGGTTGGTCGTGCCCATCATCTGGCGGACGATCTGCCACGTCCCCTCCGGCCCTTCCACCACCGCCAGGAGGGCCGGGCTGCGGGTGATGTGCGCGATCAGGCTGTCGTAGAAGGGCTTGCCGACGTGCTCGGCGTAGTGGCGGGCGGCCGTCCCGTTGTCTATCTGACGCAGTTCGGCGCGCAGGAGCCGCATGCCACGCCGTTCGAAGCGGGCGAGCACCTCGCCCACAAGGCCTCTCTCCACGGCGTCCGGCTTGCAGATTATGAGGGTTGCCTCTCGCTGTTCCACAACCGTCGCAGGTTAGCGGGCCCCGCAGCGGGCGGGGCTGTGACAGGCGCACCTCGGCCCGCGCCACCAGACCCTGCGCCTTCAGGGCCTGGCCGCCCCCGTCTCGGGGCGCCGGGCCAGGAGCGACCTCGCCGCCCCCACGACGTACAGCGAACCCGTCACCAGCACCGCCTCCCCCTCGCCCACCTCACCCAGGGCCACCTCGAGGGCGTCGGCGACCGACGCAGTGGCCAGGGCCTGGCAGCCCATGCGGCGGGCCACCTCGGCGACCTCCTCGGCAGGCTGGGCCCGAGGGGAGGGGGGCGGGCAGGTCACGACCAGACGGCACGAGACGGCCTCCAGTGCCTCGAGCATCTCCCGGGCGTCCTTGCCCCCCAACATGCCCACCACCATCACCCTGCCCCGGAGGGCGAACTCCTCGCTCACCGCCCGGGCGAAGCATTCCGCTCCGGCCACGTTCTTCGCCCCGTCCAGGACGACCAGAGGGGCCTGGCTCACCACCTCCATCCGGCCCGGGGAGCGGACCATGGCCGCAGCCTCCGCCACCAGGTCCGGCTCCAGTGGCGCCCCGAAAAAAGCCTCGGCAGCCGCCAGCGCGCAGGCGAAGTTGTGCCCCTGGTGCGCGCCGTGCAGGTCCAGGTAGACCCCCTCGTAGCTTGCTCCCGGGGTGCGCAGGTCGAGGAGCCTGCCCCCCACCGCCACGACGTTGCTCTCGACCGCATAGTCGCGGCCCGCCAACCAGATGGCCTCGGGCTCCTGGGCGGCGAAGATGTCGTACAGGGCGGGGTCGGTCTCCCCCAGCACCAGGGTGGAACCGGGTTTGACAATGCCCGCCTTCTCGGTCGCAATGTGCTCCCTGGTCGGCCCGAGCAGCTCGGTGTGGTCGAGCCGGACGTTGGTCACCACGCTGACCTGGCCGTGGGCCACGTTCGTGGCGTCCCACCGGCCACCCATCCCCACCTCGACCACGGCGACGTCGACCGGCCTGTCGGCGAAGTAGCGGAACCCGGCAGCAGCGAGGACCTCGAACCAGGTGGGCCTCATCTCCTCGCCCAGGAGGTGCTCCAGGCCGGCCAGGTCGGAGAGGACCTCTGCCAGGTCCCGGTCGTCGATCGGCACCCCGTTCGTGGTCATCCGCTCGTTGAGGGCTTCCAGGTGGGGGCTCGTGAAGGTGCCCACGCTCAGGCCCTTGGCCACGAGGAGCTGGGTCAGGGCCCGGGCTGCCGAGGTCTTGCCGTTGGTGCCGGTCAGGTGCAGGACGGGGTAGGCCCCCTGGGGGTCGCCGAGCAGGTGGGCGAAGCGACGCATCCTCTCGGGCCGGGGCGCGGACAACCTCCGGTCCGCCAGTATCCGTTCCAGGTTCTGGTGCCGGTCGAGCCAGGCCAGTGCCTCACCCAGGTTCATCGGCTCCGAGTACCCTCCTCCGCGGCCCCGCCCATCGGACGGCCACCCGGGAGGGGACCTGCGCACAGCCCCACCCCCGCAACCGCCCGGCGCCCGCCCACGCCGACCAAGGCCCCGAGGCCTAGCTGGCCGCCCGCCGGGGCCGGGGCTCCTTGTGGACCACGTCGGTCCTCGGCACCAGTGTCGGGTTGACCTTCTCCAGCACGACCGACCGGTCGATGACGCACTTGCCGATGTCCGAACGGCTCGGGAGGTCGTACATCACCTCGAGCAGGACCTCCTCGAGGATCGCCCGGAGGCCTCGTGCGCCGGTCCCCCGCAGCATGGCCTGCTCCGCCACCGCATGCAGGGCGTCCTCGGTGAACTCCAGCTCCACACCGTCCAGCTCGAACACCTTACGGTACTGCTTGACCAGGGCGTTCTTGGGCTCGGTGAGGATGCGCACCAGCGCTTCCTTGTCCAGGTTGGACACCGTACCGATCACCGGCAGACGGCCCACGAACTCCGGTATGAGCCCGAACTTGAGCAGGTCCTCGGGCAGGACGTGGGACAGCAGTTCGTCCTCGTCCGCCTCGTTCGCCCGACGGATCTCGGCGCGGAACCCGATGCCCTGCTTGCCCAACCGGCTCTGGACTATCCGGTCGAGCCCGGCGAAGGCGCCACCACAGATGAACAGCACGTTGGTGGTGTCGATCTGGATGAACTCCTGGTGGGGGTGCTTGCGCCCCCCCTGGGGCGGCACCGAGGCAGTGGTGCCCTCCAGGATCTTGAGCAACGCCTGCTGGACCCCCTCGCCCGACACGTCCCGGGTGATGGAAGGGTTCTCGCTCTTACGGGCGATCTTGTCGATCTCGTCGATGTAGATGATCCCCGTCTCGGCCTTCTTGATGTCGTAGTCAGCGGCCTGGATGAGCTTGAGCAGGATGTTCTCCACGTCCTCGCCCACGTAACCGGCCTCGGTGAGGGCTGTGGCGTCTGCGATGGCGAAGGGTACGTTGAGCATCTTGGCCAGGGTCTGGGCCAGGAAGGTCTTGCCGCACCCTGTTGGGCCGAGGAGCAGGATGTTGGACTTCTGCAGCTCCACGTCACCGTCGGCGTAACCACCCGCCTGGACGCGCTTGTAGTGGTTGTAGACGGCCACCGAGAGGATCTTCTTGGCCCGCTCCTGGCCGATCACGTAGTCGTTCAGGAAGTTGAAGATCTCGGCCGGCTTGGGCAGCTCGTCGAAGCGGACCTCAGCCGGCTCCGAGAGCTCCTCCTCGATTATGTCGTTGCACAGGTCGATGCACTCATCACAGATGTAGACGCCGGGACCGGCGATGAGCTTCTTGACCTGCTTCTGCGACTTGCCGCAAAAGGAGCACTTGACAAGCTCGCTCGACTCGCCGAACTTGGCCATGACCGTGCTCCTCAGGCTACGCCGGCGGCCTGGGGTACGCCGGCCAGCTCACGTGTCGTTATCACTTCGTCAATGATGCCGTACTGCTGAGCCTCCGCGGCGCTCATGATGAAGTCCCGGTCCGTATCGGCCTGCACCTTCTCCAGGGTCTGCCCGGTGTCGACGCCGATCATCTCGTTGAGCAGGTCCCGCATGCGGATGATCTCCTTGGCCTGGATCTCTATGTCCGCGGCCTGCCCGGCTGCACCCCCGTAGGGCTGGTGCAGGAGGATGCGGGCATGGGGGAGCGCATAGCGCTTGCCCTTGGTCCCGCCCGCCAGGATCACGGCGGCGGCCGAGGCGGCCTGGCCGTAGCAGAAGGTCGAGATGTCGTTGCGGACGAACTTCATGGTGTCGTACACCGCGAACAACGCCGTTATGTCCCCGCCCGGCGAGTTGATGTAGATGCTGATGTCCTTGTCCGGGTTCTTGTACTCGAGGTACAGGAGCTGGGCGCAGACGGCATTGGCCACGTAGTCGTCGATGGGCGTGCCCAGGAAGACGATGTTCTCCTCGAGCATCCGGGAGAACAGGTCGTAGCCGCGCTCCCCCCGGTTGGTCTGCTCGAAGATCCCCGGTACGTGGTACTGACTGACGACCCTCACCTACTCCCCTTCCGTCCCGGCTGACCCGGCCTCGACCGCAGCCCCGGCACCACGGGCATCAGCGCCGTCCTCGGCTTCCTGAACGCCCCGTCTCAAAGCTGCCGCGTCCACCGGGCTACCATCCTCGTCAGTCACCTCGGCGTGCTCGACCACCCAGTCGAAGGCCTTGCTCTTCCTCAAGTCCGAGCGTACCGCCTGCCGCCGTCCTGTGCGCTCGACCTCTTGCTTGAAGGGCTCGGCCGGCAGGCCCGCCTGAGCAGCGAGGCGGGCGAGGAAGTCGTCCATCTCGGACTCCGATGGCTCTATGCCCACGGCATCGGCAACGGCGCGCAGGGCCAGGTCCGCCTTGACGTTGGGGACCGCCTGGCCGCGCAGTTCGGCGATCACCTCCTCGACGGTGCGCCCGATGGCCTCCAGGTACCGGGGCAGAGGGACGCCCTGGGCGTCGAGCCGGTTGCCCAGCTCCTCCGCCATGCGCCTGACCTCGGCGTCCACCAGGACCGCCGGAGGCTCCTCCTGCACCAGGGCCACCAGGGCCTCCAGGGTGTTGTTGCGCAGGCTGACCGCCGCCTGCACCTGCTTGATCTCCTTCATACGCTTCTCGATGTCGGCCCGTAGCTCGGCCACGGTGGAGAACTCGGAAGCGTCCGCGGCCCATTCGTCGGTCTCCTCCGGGAGGACCTTCTCCTGGACCTGCTTCACCAGGACCTCCACCTGGGCGCTGCCCCCACCGATCTCGGCGTCGAAGGTCACCGTCGCCCCGGCCCCGTGGCCCGGGAGGTGCTCGTCCAGCTCGGGCAGGTCGTTGCCCGAGCCGAGCTCCACCGAGTAGTCGGTGTAGGCCATGCCGGGAACAGCCTTGCCGTCCCGGGTGGCGGCCATGTCCACCACCACGCTGTCCCCGGCACGTGCCTCGCGCTCGACCACAGCCAGCTCGGCGAAGTTGCCCCGGAGCCGGTCCACCTGGGCCTGCACGTCCTCCGGGGTCACCTCGGGGCTGGGTACCGTCACCTTGAGACCGTCGTAGCCCTCCAGCTCGAGGCGTGGCCGGACCTCGACCAGGGCATCGAACGACAGGGCCCCGTCGTCCTGTCCCCCGGTCAGCTCGATCTCGGGCTCGGTGATCACGTCCACGCTCCGGTCGTTGACGGCGCGGGCGTACCAGTACGGGACATGGTGCTCTATGGCGTCCAGGCGCGCCGCGGGGCGCCCCACCCGGGCCTCGATGACCTTGCGGGGCACCTTGCCCTTGCGGAACCCGGGGACCGCCAGCTCGCGGGCCAGGCGGACGAAGGTCTCGTCGATGGCCTGGTCCACCTCCGCCTGGTCGACCTCGACCGAGATGCGGACCCTGTTACCGTCCAACTCAGCGACTTCGGCTTTCATATAGGAAGCGGAGCCTACCTCGCCAGGACCAGGTTGAGCCCCCGGCGCGGGTGGGGGCGGGCTGTCGCCGTCCCTAAGATTGCCCAGGTGCCGCGACGCGACCTCTCCATGACCCAGCCGACGGCTTACAGCGGCCACCGTCCCCCGTACCGAGGACCTCGGAGCGGTCGGGCCGGGGGCGCAGTCATCGCCCTCAGGCGACTGGTGGCCGCCCTGGTGGTGCTGGCGGTGCTGGGGGCGGTGTTCGTCGGCGTACAGGTGGCGCGGGCTGTGCCCCCGGCCGTGGCCTCGGTGGTGCTCCCCGCTGAGGTGGTGGCCCCCGGGACGATGGCCCCGATGCCCTGGCCGGCCCTGGGCGCAGCCGACGTCGAGATCCAGGGCGTCGCCGACCTGGGCGGCGTCAACGCCACGGTTGTCCGCCCCCTGGCCAGCGTGACCAAGCTCATAACCTCCCTGGTCCTCCTGAAGGACCACCCACTGCGCCCGGGCCAGCAGGGGCCCGTCCTCACCGTGAGCCCGGCAGAGGCGGCCGCCTACCCCGCCGAGCTCGCCCAGTCCGAGTCACTGGTACCCGTCCAGGCCGGCGAGCAGCTGACCGAGCTCCAGGCCCTCGAGGCGATGCTCATACCCTCCGCCGACAATGTCGCGGACATGGTGGCCACCTGGGACGCGGGCAGCCTGCCTGCCTTCGTGCAGAAGATGAACGCCGAGGCCGCGGCGCTGCACCTGGACCAGACGCACCTGGCCGATGCCTCCGGGCTGGACCCCAACAGCGTGGGCACCGCTGCCGACATGGTCAAGCTGGCTGCCGTTGTAATGGCCAACCCCGTCCTGCGCCAGGTCGTCGCCATGCCACAGGTGGACCTGCCCGTCGCCGGCACCGTCTACAACTACGACAGGGTGCTCGGCACGGACGGGATCATCGGGGTCAAGACCGGCTCCACGGTGCCCGCCGGCGGCAACTTCGTCTTCGCCGCCCGGCGCAGGGTGGCCGGCCGGGAGCTGACGGTCCTCGGGGCGGTCCTGGGGGCGACCGGCGTGCAGCCCCTGGCCAGCGCGCTCTCCGACGCCCAGCTGCTCGTGAACGCAGCGTTCGCCCAGCTCCGCCAGGTCACCGTCCTGCCCTCGGGGACCAGGGTGATCGACGTGAGGAGCCCCTGGGGAGCATCGACGACCGCCTCCACGACGGTCCCGGTGAGCTTCCTCACCGTCCCGGGCCAGACGGCCCGGCTCAGCGTCCAGCAGATGCCCGTCATCGAGGGGCCCCGGCTCCACCAACTGGCTGCGGGCGAGCGTGTGGCCTCTGTCCGGGTCCAGCTCGGCCCGCTCTCGGCCACCGTCCCGGTGGTCACCGGGGGCGCCGTCAAGGGCCCTTCGCTGTCCTACCGCCTCGGCCGGCTCTAGCGTCACCGGCACGGCCCGGCACCGGGCACCGGCCCTTCCCCACCGGCACTGGCGGTCACACATGTAACAGTCCTGTGCCCGTCACCGCTGGACCTTCAGCTCAGGTACCCGCCAGGGTTAGGCTTGGGTGCCGTGGAACGTCCTCATCGGGATGAACGCCCCCTGGCCGGGGCGCTGAGAACCGGCACGGCGCGTGCCGTGGCCGCTGTGGTGGTCCTGGGGGCCCTGGTGTTCGTGCCCACTGCATGTGGCGGCTCGAGTGGCCACGGCTCCACCACCAGCACCACCAGGGCGCCCGGCTACTGAGCACGGCACCGGTGCTACGACCGGGGCCTGGTCGGCCCCGGTCGTACCGGCGTGCCCGGCAAGCAGGCATCTGCGCCCTCGGTCCCGGGCCTCTAGCGGGGGGCGGGCCTGAACACCTTGGAGGTGCCGAGGACCTGGCCCGCCCGGCCCAGGGCCTGGACCTGGTAGAAACCGGTCGAGGGCGCCCTCAGGGCAGTCTCGAACCCGGACGAACGGGCTTCGGCCACCCTGCCCAGCCGCTGGGGTGAGCTGCCGGCGAGCACCCGCCAGGCCACGACCCCGGTCGCACCGTTCCAGCTGGCGTAGACGGCGGTGCCGCCGGGCACGGACCGGGCCGCGCCCACCGGTGGGTACCAAGGGGTGGCCGACCACCGGGCGACCAGCGCCCGGTAGCTGAGGTCCGGGCCCGGGAAGGCAGCGTCCATCAGCAGCCTGCCCCCGGGGGAGAACTCGCTGAAGTTCGGTTGCGACCCCCAGCCCACGAAGACGTTGCCGTCGGGGAGCAGCTCCACGTTGCCCATGTAGGCCGCGGAGTAGTGGGGCCCCCGCCGGTAGGCCGCCTCCAGGCCGGCGCGGTGCTGGGACAGGTGCAGGCGTAGCACCTCGGCCGCCGACGGCCCGGAGGGGGCGAGGTAGGTGCCCGCCCCTGTTATCTCGCAACAGTTGTCGTTGAACAGGGTCACCTGGTCGGGCCGGGTGAGCTTCACATCGTGCTGCCAGCGGAACGTGGCCCGGGCCGGCACGGCAATGGTCGAGCCCCTGCCCCCCAGCTGCCACTGCACGCTGCCGCTGTGCTCGTCGACCATGTAGGCGGCCCATGTGTTGCGCATGGACACCAGGAACCTTCCCCCCGGCGCCAGGCTTATGGAGTTGGCGTGGTAGGCGTCCCAGGGGAAGCCGTTGGCCGGAGGCTGAGCGTGGGAACTGCTCAGAGGCACGTGGTGAAGGGCGTCCCAGGTGTAGACGAGCCGGCCGGTCCGCAGGTCGTACTCCTGTACCGCCGAGTCGTCGAGGACCCCGTCCACGCTGCCTCCGTAGCGGGACAGGTCCATGGGCACGTCCTTGCTGGCAGTCACCCACGCGTAGTGGCCCTGGAGGATCATCTCGTGCATGGTGATGACCCAGCCGTCCCGGCCCCGCAGGCGGGCCACGGTCCGGTAGTGCTGGTTGACGACGACGTCCTCGCCGCTCTCGGTGGCGCCGGTCGAGGAGACGACGCCCTGCCACCAGGTGAGCACGGGATGGCCCAGGTAGGCCTGCTCCTCGAGGTTGGACGCCACAACGTCCTTGGGCACCGGGTGGAACCAGACCGGCTGCAGCCCCCGCCCCAGCACCAGCGGCCCGCTCTGGCCGTACATGGGCCCGTAACCCAGGTTGTAGAAGTTGGCGACGAGCACGTCGCCCGGTAGGTGGGCGCCAGGTGCTGCCGCGTCCGCCACCACCTTGGGCGGGTGCAGACCGGGCTGGGTGACGAAGCTCCACGTCGACGCCGTGGTGTACTCCCCGATGGGGGCACCTGCGCCCCGGGCCAGGCCGAGGTCCGCCCCGATGAAGCATGCCAGCGTGGCGACGAGCGCCACCAGGGCCCGACGGTCGCTGGGCACACCGGAGGGTGCCGCAGGGCGGGCCCAGGCGATGGTCACCACCAGGGCGGCCACCACGCAGGCAGCCCCGGCCAGGTACGCCAGGCGGAAGCCGTCGGTGAGAGCCTGGGGCACGCCGACCTGTCGGGCCACCTCGGCGCTCGTCTGCCTGGTGGCAAGCGACACGAGCAGGGCCAGCCCGATCCCCGCTCCCGCTTGGCGCGCCGTGTTGACCAGGCCCGAGGCCATGCCCGCCTGGGCTCGGGCCGCCCCCTGGGTGGCATAGATGGTGGAGGGCACGATGGAGAGCCCGATACCGGCCGCAGTGAGCACACCGGGCAGCACCACGTACGCCCATGCACTGCCCGAGGGGACGGCACGGGCCAACAGGAGCATGCCCACGGCCATGAGGAGCAGGCCGCTGCCGAGGACGGCCCGCACCCCCAGACGGCCGACCAGTCGCCCGGCCCGGGAGGCCACCGCGAAGATGGCGAGCGCCATGGGCAGGAAGGCCAGGCCGGTCGCCAGGGGCGAGAGGCCCAGCACCTGCTGGAGGTAGAGCGAGCTGACGTACCACATTGAGAACAGCGAGGCACTGAAGAGGAGGACGATGAGGTTGGCCACCTTCACCGGGCGGCTCAGTGAGCGCAGCGGCACGAGCGGGTTGCGCGCCCGGGTCTCGACGAGCGCGAAGAGCCCCAACAGCCCCGCCCCCACGAGCATGGGCACCACCGCGCCCGGGGCGGCCCAGCCGAGCTGGCCGCCCTGGACCACCCCGTACACCAGTACCAACTGGCCCGCGGTCAGCGTCGCTGCTCCCACCACGTCGAAGCCGGCCCGCGTGCCCCGCCCGTGCCCGGTGACCACCCGGTAGGCGACAAAGGCCGCGGCCAGGCCGATGGGCGGGTTGATGAGGAGCACCCATCTCCAGCCCGCTTCCTGGGTCAGCACCCCACCAGCCAGGGTGCCGACCGCCCCCCCGGCACCGTTCATGGCCCCCCAGAGGCCGATGGCCCGGTTCCGCGCCTGCCCGGCCGGGAACGATGCGGTTATCACCGCCAGCGAGGTGGCGGCCATCAGGGCCCCGCTCAGGCCCTGGGCGGCCCTGGCCACCACCAGCATCCCCGAGTCAACGGCAAGGCCACCGACCAGCGAGGTCAACGAGAAGAGGCCCAGAGCGGCAACGAAGGTCCGCCGGAGGCCGAAGTGGTCGGCGACCCTGCCGCCGAGCATGAGCGTGCCCGCGAACACGATGGCGTAGGCGTCCACCACCCACTGCAGGCCCGTGCTCGAGAAAGACAGGCTCGCCTGCACGGATGGCAGGGCGACATTGACGATCGAGAGGTCGAGGATGACCATGAACTGCGCGGCACAGCTCACCCCGAGCAGGAGGCCGGGGCGGGCCGGCCCTGCTCCGGGGTACCCGGGCCCGCTGTGCCCTGCCCCGCCGGGCGTCGACTGCCCGCCGGTAGGGGCCGCGGCGACCGCGGGCCCTGAGGTGCTCACTTGGGCGCAGCCATCACCGCCTGCGCACCGGCCCAGCGGTTGATCGCTGCCAGTGCAGAGGAGATGATGCGCTCCGCGAACGCCTGCGAGTCGTTCACACGGGGCAGGGGCGCCTCGGGCACTGGGACCTCGAGGAAGTCGCACAGCGGGCCCCAGCCGTCCGCCGGCGACCACACGAGCAGCCGGTCGGCGGGGACAGTGGCCTTGACCTCGGCGTTGTAGCGCTCCATGGCCCGGGCCATGGAGCCGTCACCGGGACCGTCCTCCCCGGCCAGCAGCCCGCTCTTCTCCCACATCTGCTTCATGAGGGCGATGTACGACGCCCATCCGGCATCGACGCGTCCCCAGGCTGTCGAGAGGTCGCACATGAGCATGTCCCCGTAGAAGACCCCCCAGATGGTCGAGGCCATGCTCTGCTCCCAGGCTTCGCCCGGCCGTACGCTGAGCAGGACCTTGGCCTCGGGGTAGGCCTCCATGAGCTCCCGGTAGAAGAACGCCCCCGGCCAGTCGACCGTGGCCGCGTAGGCACCGAAGATCTCGTCCCACTCCCCTCGCCCTTCCAAGGCCTCCCGCCAGCGCGGCACCAGGGACAGGTCGGAGAGGACGCTCACCATGTGGTAGCAGGGGGCGAAGCCGAGCGTCTCCAGTGCCAGCTTCTGGGTGAGCGTCGCCGTGCGGGGCAGGCCTGCGCCGATTACCTTCATGAAACCGCTCCTTCACTACGGGTGTGGCGGCACAATACCGCGCAGCAAAGTGCCGTAAACTGTGCACGCTGCGGCTCTCACACAACTGTTACAGACCATCACAGTTCCGTTACAGATGATCACCGACCTGTCACAATTACGCTTGCTAGGAGCACTCATATGAACGGACCGGTAGTGCGCCAGCCCGAGGGCGGCCAGGAGCCCCGAGCGGCCCTGAGCCGGCGCCGCTTCCTCGCCGGGGCCGGCGGGGGCCTGGCGGCGCTGGCACTGGCCGGCCTCGCCGGCTACGAGTGGCCGCACGGGCACCGGCCGGTCACCGCCGGCGAGGGCTCCGGTCACCCTTCCGCCACCCCGCTGCGGTTCGTGAGCCGGCCCGACCTCAAGCCGCCCCGCGTCCGCGTCGACCAGGTCGCCCCCGGCCCGGCAGGCCCCGGGTACATCTTCCTGGCTGCCCGGACCTACCTACCCGTCAGCGACAGCGAGCCCGGGCTGATGGTCCTGGACCGTCGCGGTGAACTGGTCTGGTTCAAGCCCATGCCGTCCCTGGCGCCCTTCGACCTCCAGGTGCAGTCATACCGGGGGCGGCCCGTCCTCACCTGGTGGCAGGGCAAGGTGGTCAATGGCTACGGGTTGGGCACGGGACAGCTGGCGGGCACCCACTACCAGGACCTGTTGACGGTGAAAGCAGGTGACGGGCTGCAGGCGGACCTGCACGAGCTGCTGCTCACGTCCCGGGGCACTGCGTTCATAACCGCGTTCGGCCACGTGGTGACAGACCTGTCCTCGCTGGGCGGCCCGTCCAAAGCCCGGGTGCTGACCGGGCACGCCCAGGAGGTCGACCTGGCGTCGGGCAAGGTGCTGATGGACTGGGACAGCTACCGCCATATCGGCATCGACGAGACCTACCAGCGGTACTCCGCACCCGGCCCGTTCGACTATTTCCACATAAATTCGGTCGCCGAGGCGCCCGATGGCAACCTGATAATATCAGCGCGTAACACATGGGCGATCTACAAAATCGACAGGGTGAGCGGTGACGTCATATGGAGGATGAACGGCCGGCGGTCCGACTTCAAAATGGGCCCGGCCTCCAACTTCTACTGGCAGCACGACGCGCGCCCTCACGGGCACAACCTGATGACCGTGTTCGACGACGGCGGCAGCCCTGACGAGGAGCGCAGGTCAAGAGGTCTGCTACTGGGCGTGGACGAGGCCGCGCGCGATGTCCGCCTTCTCCGGGCGTTCGAGCACCCGGCCGGGTTCATCGCCGCCAACCAGGGCAACGTCCAGCTGCTGGCAGACGGGCGTGCCTTCGTGGGCTGGGGCAACCAGCCCTACTTCACGGAGTTCTCGGCCGGAGGTGAGCTCCTCCTCGACGGCGAGCTGCCTCTCGGGTACCACTCCTACCGCGCCTACACCCAGGACTGGGCAGCCGTACCGGCGGAGCCTCCCGCCCTGGCTGTAAAGGCCAACCCGGCTGGCGGCTCTGTCGCCTATGCCAGCTGGAACGGCTCGACCGCGCTGGCTCGCTGGGTGGTCCTTGCCGGAGCGACCGCGGGCTCGCTCAGCGAGGTGGGTGCCCAGCCCAGGACGGGCTTCGAAACGGCCGTGGCCGTGAACTCCGCCGGCCCCTTCTTCGCCGTCGTCGCCCTCGACGGCGCAGGGGGTGAGCTCGCCCGCTCACGCCCGGTCAAACCAGCCTGAGCCCGCCGGTCGGGCCATCCCCTTGGACCGCCCCTGCGTAATAACCCTCGGGTAGGCAAGACCACGACGCGCGGGGGACAACCGACATGAGCACAGGAACGGTAAGTGGGCATGCGGCAGGACCGGGGCCCTGGGCGCGGGCCCTGGGCGGGCGTGGCTTCGCAGCTCTGGGCGCCCTGGTGCTGGCGGGCAGCGGGGCGCTGCACCTGTACCTCTATTTCAACGGTTACGGGCCGGTCCCCACGATCGGTACGCTCTTCGTCCTCCAGTTCGCTGCTGCCATCTGTTCTGCCGTGCTCGTGGTGGCGACCAAAGGGCCCGTGGTCCCCGCAGGTGCCGCCTTGTTCGCTCTGGCCACTCTGGGCGGTTACCTGCTCAGCCTCAGCGTCGGCCTGTTCGGCTTCAAGGAGGTGCCGACGTCCTATGGAGCATGGGCCGGCGGCCTGGAGCTCGCCGCCTTCGGCGTCCTGGGAGCGGTGGCCCTGGCCCGCTTGGCTCTCCGGGCCCCCCGTGGAGGCCGGGTGCTGGCCACGGCCGCTCGGGCGACTGGGGCTCTGCTCGGTGCCGGAGCGCTCGCCCTGGCGCTCTCCCTCGAGCTCGTGGGCCCGGTGGCCGGGGCCGGTGCCGTCCGCTCCGGCCCGGCAACAGGGAAGCCCACCGTGGTCGTCGTCGACCTCCGCCACTACGGCCCGGTGCTCGCTGACAGCAGCCGCATGAGCCTCTACCTCCTCTCGGACGAGCGGCCCGGCCACCTGACCTGCACCTCGGGGTGCCTGTCCATCTGGCCTCCGTTACTGGTGGGCAAGGGCCAGGTGCCCCGGGCAGGCCCCGGCGTCCGCGGGCACCTGGGAGTGCTGGCCCGAGGCGGGCTCAGGGAGCTGACCTACAACGGGTACCCCTTGTACACCTACGCGGGCGACAGCAGTCCGGGCAACGCCAATGGCGAGGGGATCCCCTCCTTCGGAGGGACGTGGTACCTGGTCCGCGCTCCCGCCACGAGCCGAGGGGCCACGCCGGTCAGAGGCGGGTGAGCCGGCCTCCAGGGCTTCCGCCCTGTGCAGACCGTGGCAGTAGGCGGTTGCCGGGCCGGTCCCAGACGAGGGCTGTCAGACCACCTCGGCGTCGGCTGCGGCCTCGAGCTCTCTTCCGGGGCCCCGGGCCGGCTCGGCTCCGGCTGCGACGACACCGGCCATCATCAGCCCGATCGCCTCCCTCGTGGTGTGGCGGGGGTCGGCCTCGCCGATGACCCTGCCCTCGTACATCACGAGGACCCGGGTGGAAACGGTCATCACCTCGTCCAGGTCCTCGGAGACGATCAGCACCGCCGTGCCTTTTGCCGCCTCTGCCCTCAGGCGTTCATGGATGTAGCGGGCGGCTGTGACATCAATACCCCTGGTGGGCTGGGCCACGAGGAACACCTTGGGCTGGGCCGCCAGTTCCCGGGCCACTATCAGCTTCTGGATGTTGCCGCCGGACAGGTTCCTCACCGGCGTGGCCAGGCTCGGGGTGCGCACGTCGAAGGCCGCCACCAGCTCCCGTGCCCGGGCGCGCACCGCCCTGCGGCGCAGGAACCCGGGACGCCGGAGGAGGGCCGGGTCGTTCGAGCTGGCCAGCATCAGGTTCTCCGCCACGCTGAACTCCCCCACCACCCCGTGCCTCATCCTCTCCTCGGGGACGTAGCCGAGGCCGGCCCTCCTCACTGCCCCCGAGGGCCGACCAGCCAGCTCGGCTCCGTCCACGAGCACCGAACCCTGCGCCGGCGGTCGTAGCCCGGCGATCGCCTCCTCCAGCTCCCTCTGGCCATTGCCGGACACGCCTGCGATCCCGACGATCTCACCCGCCCTGACCTCGAGCGAGACCCCCCGTACGGCCTCGGTGCCCCGGTCACCCCTCACTACGAGGCCCTTCACGGACAGGCGCGCCCTGCCGGGCACCGCACTGGCCGTCAGGTCCTCACGGTTGATGTGCCTACCGACCATCATCTCGGCCAGCTGCTCGCCGCTCACTTCCCCGGCCTGCACGGTCGCCACGCGCCGGCCCGCCCTGAGCACGGTGACCCGGTCCGAAAGGCCGAGCACCTCACGGATCTTGTGGGAGATGAACACGAGCCCGCACCCCTCGGACGCCATCTTCCGCAGCGCAGCGAACAGCTCGTCCACTTCGCCCGGGGTCAGCACTGCCGTCGGCTCGTCGAGGACGAGCAGCCGTGACTCCCGGTAGAGGGCTTTGATGATCTCCACCCGCTGGCGCTCCCCCACCGAGAGCTGCCACACCTTGGCCGACGGGTGCACACGCAGGCCATAGCTCTCCGACAGCTCCTCCACCCGGGCCGCCACCCGGCTCAGGTCCTTGAGCGGGCCCCGGCTGGACTTCAGCCCCAGGGACACGTTCTCGGCCACTGTGAGGGTGGGCACGAGCATGAAGTGCTGGTGGACCATGCCGATGCCCATGGCGATGGCGGCAGCAGGCGACGGGATGCGGACTGGCCGGCCCCCCAGGGCGATCGTGCCCCGGTCGGGTTGATGGATGCCGTACAGGACGTGCATCAACGTGCTCTTGCCGGCCCCGTTCTCCCCGAACAGGGCGTGGACCTCCCCGGGGCGCACGTCGAAATCGACGTTGTCATTGGCCAGCACCCCGGGGAAACGCTTGGTGATCCCGCGCATTTCCAGGAGCGGTCCCGCTGACGCTACCTCCGGGGTACCGGCCATGACCTCGTCCCTGTGCCCGGTTCCCTACTGAGGGACCTTGAGCGAGCCGTGCGCGATCTCCGACACGAGCTTGTCAGCCTCGGCCTTGACCTTGGCAGGCAGTTTGTAACCGGGGTTGAAGTCGATCTTCTCCCCACCGTTGGCCAGGTTGATCGTGTACGTCTCGCCACCGAGCTTGCCCACGCGGATGCGCCCCAACATCTGGCGCAGGACGGGTACCCAGTTGTAGACCTGGGACGAGACGACCGTCTTGGGTGCCAGCGACGTCTGCACCCACTGGGTGCCGAACCAGGCCGCGTTGCGGGACTTGGCCACACCGATGGCCCCGACCACGGACTGCGAGCTCCCGCTCAGCACGTCGGCGCCGTCGGCCACATACGACTTCGCCGCGCTGGCCATGAGGCTGACATCACTGAAGGAACCGGTGAACGAGACGTGCACCGTGGCCTTCGGGTCCTGAGCCAGCACACCCGCCTTGAACCCGTCCACGTACAGCTGGGCATCGCCCACGTCGATCGGGCCGATCACCCCTATCACGTGGCTCTTGCTGATCATCCCGGCCATGTAGCCCTGGACATAGCCACCCTGGTTGGAGGCCGCCTGGTAGGCATAGATGTTGCGCTGGTTGAAGGTCGACCCGGCAGTGCCCCAGGCAAAGGACACCTTGGGGAACTTGGGGGCCAGCTGCTGCAGGATGCTCCCGTACTGGGAGCCGTGGGCGATGACGAGGTTGTAGTGCTCGGCTGCGTACTGGTGGATGAGGTTGGCAGCGTCCGAGACGACGAACTCGTTGTCCGAGATCGTGACCCGCAGGTTGTACGCCTTCTTCAACGAGTTCAATGCCGCCACCATGGACTGCGTGAACGCCAGGTCGTTGACAGCGCTGGGAGCCACCAGCGCCACCTTGAGGACGGGCGCAGCCGACGCCGCAGGTGTGGCAGCGGGCAGGACGGCGGCCACAACCGCGGGCACAACGGCACCGGCCAACAGCGCCCGTGCTCGCAAGAGTCTCGTTGCCAAGGTGGTCCTCCTTGTTCGGGGGTAGGTGCTCCTACCCGTTGCGGTGACGGCCTCAGGGGCCGGGCCGGGGTCAGGCACCTCTGACATAGGCCTTGCCCAATGAGGAGGGCTGCTTGAAGCGGCCTGCCAGCACTACCAGCGCCAGCACGGTTATGACGGCCGGAGCCGTGGCGGCAAGGTCCGCGGCCGAGGTCGGGATTATCCCGAGCGACTTCCACTGCAGGACCACGGCCGTGACCACTCCGTAGAGCAGCGACCCGGTCATCACGCCGAAGGGGCGCCAGGCCCCGAAGTACACGAGGGCAACGGCGATGAACCCCGCGCTCTGGGTCAGGTTCTCCTGGAAGATACCGTCCAGGAGGAGCAGCGTGGACCCCGCCAGACCTGCCATGGTGCAGCCGAAGACCACGGTCGCGTAGCGGGTGCGGGTGACGCTGATCCCCACGCTGTCCGCTGCCGCCGGGTTCTCGCCAACCGCGAGCACCCTGGTCCCGTAGGTGGTGCGGTAAAGGAAGAACGCCACCGCCGGGACCAGGAGGAACGCTATGTACACCAACCAGTTCTGCTGGAAGAACATGGGCCCCAGTGCGGGTAGGCGGGACAACCCGGGTACGGAGACATTGGGCAGGGAGCTGACGGGGAGAGGCGTGCCCACGAAACGGACGAACAGCAGGTCGCTCAGACCAAGGCCCAAGATGTACACGCCGATGCCGCTGATCCCCTGCTGGGCCCTCAGGGTGACGCTCATGAACGCCGTCAGCAGCCCCAGGACGGCTCCTGTGAGCATGCCGACCACCACCCCGAGCAGGTCGCTGCCCGTCCGCAGGGCGACGAAGTAGCAGCTGAAGGCGCTGAGGAGCATTATCCCGTCCACGCCCAGGTTGAGGACCCCGCTCCGCTGGCCCACAGTCTCGCCCAGGGCGGCCAGCAGGAACGGCGCCGCGTACTGCACAGCTGAGGCGATCGTCGCCGTTATGACGGCATAGGTGAAGAACTGGCTCATACCCGTGCCCGCGCCAGTCGCAGGACCAGGGACCGCGACCGTGCCCGGGCGGGCAGGTCACCGTCACCCCCCCGCTCCGTCACCTCCTGGCGGAGCCGGGCACCGGTGCGCAGGAAGTCCATCGAGACGACGAAGACCACGACCAGCCCCTCGATGGTGGTGACGAGGTCGGTGGGGACACCGGTCGCCCCCTGCATCGCCGTGCCCCCCACCAGCAGCCCTCCGAACAGGAACGCCGATACCACGCTCCACGCCGGGTTGAGGCCCCCGAACAGGGCGACGACGATCCCGTTGAAGCCGTCGTTACCGGTGAACCCGGTCAGGCTGCCGTCCGTCACCATCCGGTGGGAGATCGAGCCGAAGACCAGCACGGCCCCGGCAAGCCCGCAGGCCGCCCCGGACAGGAGCATGGCGTTCACGGTGGTACGCCTGACCGACATGCCCGCATAGGCCGCCGCCTCAGGGGAGAGCCCGACCGCGCGGGCCCGGAAGCCGAAGCCGCTGTGCCAAAGCAGCACGTAGACCGCAGCTGCAACGGCCAACGCGACCAGTACGCCCAGGTTGAGCTGCGTGCCCGGGACCAGCGTGGGCAGCCAGGAGCGCGACGACAACAGCCTCGTCTGCGGTATCAGGCCGGTCACCGAGAAAGACTGCGACCTGTTGACCATCGGACCGGAGAGCAGGTAGTTCATGACCTGGACGGCGACCAGGTTGAGCATGATCGTGCTCAGGATCTCGTTCACGTTGAAGTACGCCTTGAAGACGCCGGCAACCCCTGCCCAGAGGGCACCCCCGGCTGCGGCGACCACGAGCACCAGGGGGACCAGTAGCCAACCGGGCAGGCCCGGCAGGGCCAGGGCCGTCGCCGTCGAGGCCAGGGCCCCGGCGACGATCTGGCCCTCACCCCCGATGTTCCACACATTGGCCCGCACGGCGACACAGGTGCCTGCGGCAACCAGGAGGAGCGGTGTCGCCTTCTGTGCCGTGCTGGCGAGCGCGTAGCTGCCCCCGAAAGCCCCGTTCAGCAAAGCGCGGTAACCGGTGATGGGGTTGGCGCCGAAGGCGAGGATGAGCACGGCGCCGATAGCCAACGCAGCCAGGGCAGAGACAGGCAGCACCGCCCAGCCGACCACCGACCGAGGAGCACGGCCCGGCTTCCGGTCACCGGCCGCCCCGTCTGCCCGCGGTGACGCCGGTGGCATGGTCCCGGTCGTCATCGTCTCACCCGTAATGCCCCCTATCCCGCCGATGATATCTCCCTGCCTACGGCCCAATGTCCCGACCGTGTTAATGCTCGGTTTCGTACGACCTCACAGCGGCCGGCACCCCCCGGTCCTGCCGGCCCGTCGACCGGGCACCCGGGTACGGGGCAGCGGCCCACGGCACTGCGCGCCAGCGCGACCTGCCGGGCCGGGCCCATCCCCGGCACCAAGCGTGGTCCGAGCTGGACAGGCCCCGGTGAGCCGCGACCGGGATGTACCGTGCCGCGGCCAGGCCAGCCCCCGTGAAGTCGCCGAGGGGGTGCCGGTGCAGGTTTACAGGCCGGGTGCCCCTGTTGCCCGGCCGTCGACCACGACCGTTATGGGCACCGTGCCCGGCGTCCCCGGGGGCGACAGCACGAGCAGGACGCCCGGTGAGCCGTAGATGACAAAGGCCTGGTTGGCCCCCACCTGTACGCTCACTCCCTTGCAGCCGCCGGCCCTGTACCACAGGCAGCTCGCAGAGCCGGGGGCCAGGTTGGTGCCGAACAGCTCGATATAGCGGTGGCCGGCGCACGCCGGTGCCCCGCCTGGTGCCACCCAGCGGCGCTGGGCGTGCCACGCGCCCGATCGGGCATCTCTGCCCTGGTCGACGGCCGGCCCAGGGACGGCTAGCCTACGGGGTCACCGTCAGCAAGCCAGTCAGTACCCTGGGGGCGAGCACCCAGGTCAGCACGCTCGAGCAACGACCACGGGGAGTAGCGCAGTTGGTAGCGCACCTGCTTTGGGAGCAGGAGGCCGCGGGTTCAAGTCCCGCCTCCCCGACCAGTCCAACCTCATGACCAGGGCTTTCGCGCTCAAAGTGACGGGGCGCCGCCGCGGACGGGGCCTCAGCGGGCCTCCGTGAGAGCTGGGTTCGCGTAAGATTCGCGGAAGGTTCCGCGTTCCGCTGGAGCGCACTGGCGAGCGAGACGAGCCAGCCGTTTGCCGGGTCACCGCGGACCTGCGAGCCGCCCCCCTTCAATCTCGCGTGTGATGGCTCTGCCGACCCCGACGCCAGCGACCATGCACGGTGGCGGCGGAGGGTGGGGCGGCGCCCAGAACACCGATTACGCGCTTGCCAAACAGAGGGAGAACCTTTTTCGCTAAAAGCAAGCACATTGACCACTTGTGGGCGCCGGGCCGGGCTCCCGCTCCCGGACCGGCGTTCCAGGACCTGAGGCCGTCTTGCGTTTGTCGCCACCCTGCCGCCGGCCGTTTCCGGCGCGAGATAGCGCGCCACATCCCATGCATTACGTAGACCGCCACCAGTCACCTACCTGCTGGGTGTGGCTGCGGGCTGAGGGGAGGCGAAAACGATTTGACTGCCACAGGAAGCCTGGAACCCAGCGTGCTCACGCGGATTCCACTATCCGGGGCATTAGTCCCGCTACCCACGTAACCCACATTGAAGTCGCCGTTCGTGCCAATGCTCGATGGCTGGGAGACCACATTCCCGTTCTGGTCGACCATGTTTATCTGGTCTGTCTGGCCGTACGCGCCGCTGTTGTTGAAACCGGTGCCCGTGAACGACACCGAAGGGTTGTAAGCGGGCATTGCGCACAGGTAGAGACCGCTCCCAGGCCAGGCGCAATTGGGATTCGTCGGCTGTCGGCGTCCTCGACGATCCATTCAGCCGATGCGCCGGGTCCG
>JAJZMF010000049.1 GCA_021850325.1 Actinomycetes bacterium | reverse complement strand
GGCTGCTATGTAGCTAATTAGTTTGACATTAGGCGTACCGTAATTCAGGTGTGCCAGGGGGAAGGGGGAATACCGGCCTGATCGCCGCTTCTTTCAGCGTGCAGCGATTGCCGGGTGACGGAAGTGCTGGCCCGGGTCTCCAAGGCGGCGGCCACAGCCCGGGCCCGGGCCGCCGGGCGGGCCGCCCGGGCCGGCGAGCACAAGCGGTTGGGCTTCGCCGACCCGGTCCAGTGGTTGGCCAGGCAGGGAGGCAGTACCGCGTCCCAGGCACGGGCCGAGCTGGCAGCCGCGGAGGCTCTGTGCAGCGTTCCCGGCGTACTCGAGGCGGCAGCCGTCGGCGAGGTCTCCTTGGCGGAGGTGGCGGAGGTGGCGCGCACCGAGCGCGCCGTACCCGGGGCGGGCGCCGGCGCACTCGATGTAGCGCGCCGAGCTGGCCTCGGGCCCCTGCGCGAACACTCCCGCAGGGTGGTGCTCGGCTCCCTGTCTGCCCACGAGCTGGCAGCCCGTCAGCACAAGGCGCGGTACCTGCGCCACTGGGTGAGCTCCGCCGGGATGACCTGCATCGCCGGAGCGTTCGAGCCCTCCGTAGGCACGGCGCTGGTCAACCGCGTCCAGGCCCACGCCGCCCGCCTGCGGCGCACCGACCGCAGCCCCGCCTCGCCCGAGGTCCACCAGCGCGAGCCATTCGAGGCCCTGGCCGCCGACGCCCTGGCCGAAGCTGTCCTCTCGGGCGGAGGTGGCCCCTCGTCACCGAGGGCCGAGCTGTGCATAGTTGCCGACTTCTCGGCCCTGGCGCGCGGCCATACCCATGAAGGCGAGATCTGCCACCTGCCCGGCAGCGGCCCCGTGCCCGTCGCCCGGGCCCGCGAGCTCCTGGCCCGCTCTGCGTTCGTCAAGGCCGTGGTGCACGACGGCAGGAGCATCACCCACGTGGCCCACTACGGCCGGCACCTCCCGGCGGAGCTGCGCACAGCCCTCGAGCTGGGCCGACCACCCGGCTTCGACGGAGCGGCGTGCTCGGCTCCGGGCTGCGGCCGCCGCTACGGACTGGAGTGGGACCATGTCGTGCCCTTTTCGGCCAACGGCCCGACCAGCTACGACAACCTGCAAGCGCTCTGTTATCACCATCATCAGCAAAAGACCGAGGCCGATCGGCGCCGCGGCGGAGCCACTCAGGCGCCTTCGGCCGCAAGCACGCAGGCGCTGCCTCCGGGCCCGGGTGCCGGAGGCAACCCCCACCGTGGCACCGGGCCCTCAGCAAGAGAGCCGTCGGCATGAGAGCTGCACAGGCTCGGCGATGTGGGCTTGGTGGCCGCCCTGGCAACAGGCTGGCGGCTGCTCCGTCATCCCGCTGGAGGAGCGGTGCTCTCCCGGACCACCAGGTCGGTTGCCAGCTCGACGCGCCGCCTCAGCGGCCCGCTCTCGGCGCTCTCGAGCAGGATCCGCACCGCTACCTCGGCCATCTCGTACAAGGGCTGACGCACCGTGGTCAGCGACGGCGTGCTCCAGGCCGCAAGTGGGATGTCGTCGAAGCCCACGACGCTTACGTCCCCGGGTACGTGCAGGAGCCTCTCCCGGGCAGCCCGCAGCACACCCAGGGCCGCCAGGTCGTTGCCTGCGAAAATGGCAGTAGGGCGGTTGCGCAAGCCGAACAGCACCTTGGCCTGTTCGTACCCTGCCTTGACCCGGAAGTCACCTGGGCGGACCAGCTCCTCGTCCACGGCGATGCCGGCTCGCTCCAGCGCTCCCCGGTAACCATCGAGCCGGGCCCGGCTACAGAGCAGGGCCGGTGGGCCTGTGATTATGGCTGCCCTTCGGTGCCCGAGCTCGATCAGGTGGTTGGTGGCGGCCAGACCTCCCGACCAGTTGGTCGCGCCCACCGAGCTCACCTCCGGACCGGGCTCGGCGGTCGGGTCGATCACCACAAATGGCAGGCCCCGCGCCACGAGCTCGCCTCTCTGGCGCTCCGTGAGCTCGGAGAGCAGCAGGACCACCCCCCGGGTACCGCGGGAGGTGATGTGGTCGAACCACACCCGACGCTCCTCGCCCTCAGACAGAGCCGTGAAGGCGACCGTGAGCCCCTCCCGCTGGGCGGCAGCAGCCGCGGCGCGGACGATCTCGGTGGCCCAGGGGCTGTCGAAGTCGCTGAAGACCACATCGATCAGAGGCGGGGCGTCGTTGCTGGCCCGCTTGCGGTAGCCGGATCTCACGAGGGCGTCCTGGACCAGCGTGCGGGTGCGGTCCGATACGTCGGGACGCCCGTTGAGCACCTTGGACACCGTCGCAGTGGACAGGCCGCTCGCCTCGGCTATCTGGGCGATGGTAACCCGCCCTCGTCCCCGGCCCTCGCCCCTCGTAGGGGCGAGCCTTGCGCCCGGCTCATGAGCAGAGCTGGGCGTCGCTGCTGGTGTATGTGCTGTGGCCATGGCGACTTATGATGATAGCGGTCGGCTCCGAAACCATCACATGTCCCGACAGCCGCAGGCGGCCTCCCACCTCGGGGTCATGGCTGCGACGGCTCCCGTGACCGGGACGTTCCGGCAAATCCTGGCTCAGGGTATTGACCACATTCCCGTCAAGGCGTAACGTCAGCTACCGTAACATCAACAGTCATAGCTCGAAACTTTTCGAGTAATGCACAGGTCCTGGCCCGCCAGGCCCCGGGGGGAACGGCCCTCGTCGAGGTGCCGCTCACAGAACCGATGCGCCCCGACGAAGGGCGCGAAGGAAGGGGGATTCATGACCCGAGCACGACGCCGGTCGGCACGGCCTACGAACCGCGCCGCCGCCCTATTGGCCGCAGGTCTCACCGCCACGGCTACCGCCACCGTGGCGGCACCTGCCACCGGTGCGTCCGCCCAGAGCTCCTCGGCGCCCACTGCAAGCATCTCCATGTGGATGGAAGCCAGTGGCACCCCGGTGGACAACTACTGGGTAGCCCAAGCCAAGGCCTTTGACAAAGCCAACCCGGGGGACAACATAAGCGTCGAGTTCCCGGCGGCGAGCGCGTTCAACCCCAAGGTCGCAGCCGCTCTCGCCGGCAACAACCCACCGGCCCTCACGTTCGGCTGGGGCGGCGGACGCGAGCTCCAGTACATCAGCTCCGGAGTGATCGCCCCCATGGGCGACGCCGGTCAATCGGACGCCGGCAACCCTTCCTGGAAGAAGGACTTCGTCCCGTCCAGCCTGGGCGCCGTAACCTTCAAGAACAAGATCTACGGCATCCCCGTGGGCGGTACGCAGCCCGTCTTCTTCTTCTACAACAAAAAGACCATGGCCCGCTACCACCTCGGCTTCCCGTCGACCACCACCCAGCTCATCTCCGATGTGAAGACCCTGGCCAAACACGATGTGACCGCCATAGCGCTGGGCAACCTCGGTGCCTGGGAGGGCTTGATGTACCTCGAGTACTTCACCGACCGCATCGGCGGGCCCCAGGTCTTCCTCAACATCCAGTCCGGCCAAAAGGGCGCCTGGTCGAACCCTGCCATAATCCAGGCTCTCACCGACATCCAGACCCTGGTCAAGGACAATGCCTTCGAGCAGGGCTACAACCAGATCGACTGGCCGACCGGGTTCACCGACGCCCTCGTGCACAGCGGTACCGCCGCCATGCAGCTGATGGGCGACTGGGACATCGGCAACATGCAGGGCTACTTCCCGGGCTGGGTCGCCAGCGGTGCCATGGGCATCGGCTTCTTCCCCAAGGTCCCCGGGGGCAAGGGCAACCCTGCGGACCTCGAGGGCAACACGACCGACTACCTCGAGCTCGCCTCGCACATCTCACCCGCCGAGACGTACGTGGCGGAGAAGTTCGCAGCCTGGCTCTGCTCCAGTCCCGCCTACGCACGCTTCGAGGTGAGCGAAGGCCTGGTGCCCGTCATCGCAGGTTCGGCCAAGTTGTTCGCCTCCTCCCCCCTAAAGCAGTACCTGGTGCCCATCTACAAGGCCGTCCAGAACGCCCCCTACTTCCAGTACTCGTGGGACCAGGCGCTCGGGCCCACCAAGGCAACCCCTATGACCAGCAACCTCCAGAAGGTGTTCGGCCTGACGGAGACACCCCGGCAGTTCGCTCAGATCATGAACAAGTACCAGTAGCCACTCGCCAGCCCCGGCCCGGCGCCACCAACCTGGCGCCGGGCCTACCCCAGCAGAAGGTGGGTGATGACCACAAGCTCCGTGCTATCCGGCCCCAGACAACTGGTCGCCTCCGGCACCACCCGGCACACCGCCCAGCGCCGGGCCTTCCTCGCCGACCTGATGGGGATCTCTCCGGTCATGGCCCTGTACGGGCTGTTCATAATCGTCCCGTCTGTGTTCGCCCTGTTCTTGAGCTTCACCCACTGGAACATCGACGGCCCCATCCGTTGGGCGGGTCTGGCCAACTGGCGCCAGCTCTTCTCGGACCCCGTCTCCTACCACTCCCTCCTCGTCACCCTGGAACTGGCCGGCCTGAGCTGGGTGGCCCAGACCCCGGTCGCCATGGCCCTGGGCATCTTCGTGGCCGGGACCCAGCGCTACCGCGCCGTCTATGCCACGCTGTACCTCCTGCCCCTGCTGATGTCGACCGCCGGGCTGGGCCTGATGTGGGAGGACGTCCTCTTCCCCCAGTACGGTGGCTTGGCCTGGCTCGGCATCCACGCCCACCTTGCCTTCCTCAGCCGTGAATGGCTGGGCAGCCCCAACCTGGCGCTCTACACGATCGTCGTCATAATCGCCTGGCAGTTCGTGCCCTTCCACACCCTCATCTTCCAAGCCGGCCGGCGTGCCATACCCGCAGTGCTCTATGACGCAGCCAGCGTCGACGGTGCCAACCTCCGCCAGTCGTTCTGGCACGTGACCCTGCCCCAGCTCCGCTACAGCATCGTGACCTCGTCGACCCTCGTCCTGGTGGGCTCGCTGACGTACTTCGACATCATCTACGTGCTCACCCAGGGGGGCCCGGGCGACGCCACCAGGGTGCTGGCGATGGACATGTACAACATCGGCTTCAACCAGACCGAGTTCGGCTACGCCAGCGCCATCGCCACCGTGCTCGGGGTGCTCGGCATCCTCCTTGCCCTCCTCCTTGTCCGGTTGAGCGGGTTCAGCCGGATGGACGGGCCTCAGGAGGGCTCGTGGTGACGACCCGTCCTCTCCCGACGCCCGCGACCCGTCGCATCGCCCGCCCCAAGGCACGGAACCGGGCGCAGGCACTCGGTGGTGTGCGCACCAGGTCCAAGGCCGCCCGGTTCGGTGCCTTCTTCCTCGGCACGCTCTGGCTCGTCTTCGTCCTGGCCCCCGTGTACTACATGGTGCTGATCAGCTTCCGCTCCCCGGGCGAGTACCTCACCGCCAACGCGTGGCTCCCCACGGGAGGCCTGACGTTCTCCTCGTACCAGGCTGTCTTCGACAGCCCCGGGATCGGCACCTACTTCGCCAACAGCGCCGAGCTCACGGCAGGCACCATCGTCGTGGTCGTCGTCCTGTCGCTGGCCGCCGGCTACCGGATCGTCCGTCGTGGGTCCCGCTTCTCGGCCGTGTCCTTCCGGCTCATACTCTTCGGGATCGCCGTCCCCATCCAGTCCATCGTCATACCTCTGTACTTCATCACGAACCGGATCCACACCTACGACACCATGTACGGTCTCGTGCTCGTGCTGGGAGCCTCGTTGGTCCCCGTCGCCGTCCTGCTCATGGTGAACTACCTCCGCCTGGTACCGCACCAGCTCTACGACGCCATGGCCGTCGACGGTGCCGGGCAGTGGACCACGTTCAGGCACCTGGTCGTGCCCATGGCCCGGCCCGTGCTGGCAGTCATCAGCATCTACTCAGGCTTGGGCGCCTGGAACAACTTCCTGCTGCCCCTGGTGCTCACGCAGTCCAACAGCGACACCGTGCTCCCGCTGGGGATGTACAAGTTCGCCTCCAGCGACCAGTACGCCCTCAACGTGCCCGTGGTGATGGCCGTCGTCGTGCTGTCGGTGCTGCCGCTGCTGGCTCTGTACATCGGCCTCCGCCGCCAGTTCGTGAAGGGCATCGGTGGGTTCGCGCTGCGGTGAAACGACAGTGAGGTAGCCAATGACCACACCCGCCTACCTGGACCCCCTGCGCGGCGTAGACGACCGTGTGGGGGACCTGATCAGCCGGATGGACCTCGACGAGAAGTTGGCGCAACTGGGCGCCGTCGAGTTCCCCAAACTGGTCACCAGCGCCGGTTACGACCCGGGCCTGGCGCACGCGCTCGTGCCCCACGGCATCGGCCAGGTCACGCGGATCGGGGCGACGACCGGCCTGGAGCCGGTGCAGAGCGCCGAGCTGTTCAACCTCGTGCAGCGCACCATGGTCGAGCACACCAGGCTTGGGATCCCCGTCATCGTCCACGAGGAGTCCCTGGCCGGCTACTGCGCCCGAGGGGCGACCGTCTTCCCCCAGGCGCTCGCCCTCGGGTGCAGCTGGGACCCGCAACTGGTGGCCGAGGTGGCCGACCGCGTGCGCCAGCAGCTCCTGGCCGTGGGCGCCCGGCACGCGCTGGCACCGGTCCTGGACGTGGCCCGGGACCCCCGCTGGGGGCGGTTGGAGGAGACCTACGGGGAGGACCCCGTCCTCGCCGGGTGCCTGGGTGCGGCCTACGTCTCCGCCCTTCAGACGGACGACCTGGCAAACGGGGCCCTGGCGACCGGCAAGCACTTCATCGGCTACTCCCTGTCCGAGGGCGGCCGCAACCACGGGCCTGTGCAACTGGGCCCACGCGAGCTGCGGGAGGTGTACGCAGAGCCTTTTGCCGCCGCCATCAGGCAGGCCGGGTTGGCGACCGTCATGAGCTCGTACAACTGCGTCGACGGCCTGCCGGGTAGCGGTTCCGCCGACCTGCTCACCGGCTTGCTGCGCGACGAGCTCGGCTTCGACGGCATGGTGGTGGCGGACTACTTTGCCGTCACCCTGTTGATGAGCTACCACCGCGTCGCCGCCGACAAGGAGGAGGCGGCCGCCAAGGCGCTCACCGCCGGGCTGGACCTGGAGCTGCCCGAACTGGACTGCTTCCACGGGCCCCTCAGGTCGGCGGTGGCAAACGGCAGGGTGCCCATCGCCGTCGTGGACACGGCCGTGGGGCGTGTCCTCGCCGCCAAGGTGAAGCTCGGGCTCTTCGAGGCCCCCTACGTGGACGTGGGCCGGACGAGGGCCGTCTTCGACGACCCGGCCAACGCAGACCTGGCCCGTCGCGCCGCCACGAGGGGCATCGTCCTGTTGGCCAACGACGGGGTGCTGCCCCTGCGACCGGGCCTGAGAAGGGTCGCCGTCATCGGGCCGGGCGCTGACGACCGGCGCCTCCTGCAGGGGGACTACCACTACCCCGCCCACCAGGAGCTGATGCTCGAGCTCGACCCTCCCCCGAGCGCCGCTCCGGCGGACGACCGGTCGGGCGCCCGAGGCAACAGCGCCGTCTCGGACGGCCTGGGCACGGTCTGGCTCCCGAGCGGGCCGGGGCAGTTCAGGCCCGGTGCCTACTACACCGACCACGTCACCCCCCTGGCCGGCCTGCGGGCCGCCCTGGGACCGGAGGTGGAGGTCACCTACGAGAAGGGGTGCGAGCTCACAGGCGACGAGCGTGATGGGCTCCCCGCAGCCGCAGCCGCAGCCGCCGGCGCCGAGGTCGCCGTCGTCGTGGTCGGCGGCCGTTCGGGCCTGCAGAGCACCGCCACGGTGGGCGAGGCCCGCGACGCGGTCGACCTCAGGCTCACCGGCCTCCAGGAGGAACTGGTCAAGGCGGTCGTGGCCACGGGGGCACCCACGGTGCTGGTGGTGATGAGCGGCCGCGCCCACGTGCTGACCGAAATCGCCGGTGCAGTGCGGGCGCTCGTGACGTCTTGGCCTCTGGGCGAGCAGGGCGGCAACGCACTGGCCGACGTCCTCCTGGGCAGGGTGGACCCGGGGGGGCGCCTGGCCGTCAGCCTGCCCCGGGCGACCGGGCAGGTGCCCCTGCACAGCGGCCACCGCTCCGGCGGCTCGACATCGGTGTTCTACCGCGACTACACCGACTGCGACCACACGCCACTGTTCAGCTTCGGCCACGGCCTTTCCTATACGACCTTCGCCTACTCGGACCTGGTTGTCGAGACGGGCACGACCTCCTCCCCGGTCCGGGTCGGCGTAGAGGTGGCCAACACCGGCCAGCGCCCCGGCGAGGAGGTGGTCCAGCTCTATGTTTCGGACCTGGTGGCCTCGGTGGCTCGTCCCGAGGCGTCCCTGATCGGCTTCGCCCGCATCGCCCTGGCGCCCGGCGAGGTGGCCCAGGTCGGCTTCGAAGTCCACCCGAGCCGCCTCGCCTTCTACAACGACCGGATGGACTTCGTCGTCGAGCCCGGTCAGTTCCGTTTCGCGGTGGGCGCGTCGTCGGCCGACCTGCGCCAGAGCGTTGTCGCCGAGCTCGACGGCCCTGTGGCAACCTACTCCCAGCGAGAGGTGGTAGCCGTGAGCGCCTCGGTCCACAAGCGGGCGACGGTCGTCGGGGGGTGACTGCGACGGGGGGCACAGCAGGGGGCGGCCGGCCGGTCGCCAGGGAGACCCGCCTCTGGTACCGCACCCCGGCCAGGGAATGGCTGGAGGCCCTGCCGCTGGGGAACGGGTCGCTGGGCGCGATGGTCTGGGGCGGGCCGGGACAGGAACGGCTCGACCTCAACATCGACACGCTGTGGTCAGGGGGGCCGCGCACCGCACCGGAGGCCGACCGCAGCACGGTGCTCGGGCAGCTGCGCCGGGCCGTCATCGGACGCCGGGCCTACGGCGAAGCCGACGCCCTGGCGCTGGGCCTGCAGGGCCCCTTCAACGAGTCCTACCAGCCGCTCGGGTCGCTCCTCGTCGACAGCGACCTGGACGACGGCTGGACAGGCTACGAACGCTCCCTTGATCTCTCCGAGGGGGTCGCCCGCGTGCGGTTCGAGGCCGGCTCCAAGGTGCTCGAGCGCGAGGCCTTCGTCTCCTTCGCCGACCGGGCCCTGGTGCTGAGGATGACCAGCACTGCAGGCATGGACCTCCGGCTGGGCCTGGAGAGCCCCCACCCGGGGGCCCTGGGGGGCACCGACGGCCGGTCCGCCTGGGTCGAGGGCAGGGCGCCCGTCCATGTCGTCCCGCACTACTGGCCCACGGAGCCGGCCGTGGTCTACCAGGAGGGCCGGGGCATGCGGTTCATCACCGCCATGAGCGTCCGGGCCCGCGAGGGGCGGGTCGAGGTGGGCGAGGGACGGGTGGAGGTACGGGGTGCCCGGGAGGTCATCGTCCTGCTCGTCGCCACCACCGGGTACGCCGGCTACGGGCACGAGCTCGTCGAGGACGCGGCGGCTCTGCGGGCGGCCTGCCAGGACGCTCTGGCGGCGCTCAGCGACGCCGCCTACGCCACGCTCGTGGCCCGGCACGTGGCCGACCACAGCGCCCTCTTCGACCGCTGCCTGCTGGAGCTCGCCCCGGACGACGCTCTCCCGACCGACGAGCGCATCCGGTCCGTGCAGGCCGGAGGGCACGACGAGGGGTTGGCGGCCCTGCTGTTCCACTACGGGCGGTACCTCCTGATGGCGAGCTCCCGCCCCGGCACCCAGGCGGCGAACCTCCAGGGGATCTGGGCCCATGAGGTCCGTCCCCCCTGGAGCTGCAACTGGACCACGAACATCAACGTCCAGATGAACTACTGGCCCGCCGAGACCACCAACCTCCCCGAGTGCCACGAGCCTCTCGTCGACCTCATCGCCGACCTGGCCGTGGCCGGGCGGGCGACTGCGGCGGCCTTCTACGGGTGCGGTGGCTGGGTGGCGCACCACAACGTCGACCTCTGGCGCTCGACGTGGCCCACCGGGGAGGGGAGCGCCCACCCGTACTGGGTCAACTGGCAGATGGGCGGTGCCTGGCTCTGCCGGCACGTGTGGGAGCACCTTGCCTTTTCCGGGCGGGAGAGGGCCGGCTACCACGAGTACGAGCTGCTCCGGGGTGCCGCCGTCTTCCTCCTCGACTACCTGGTCGAGGGCCCGGACGGGCGGCTGGTCACCTGCCCTTCCACGTCACCGGAGAACTCGTTCCGGGCCGCCGATGGGACCGAGGCTGCGGTGAGCGCGGCCTCGTCGCTGGACATGTGGCTGACCAGGGACCTGTTCCGGCACTGCATCGCCGTATCGCAGGTGCTGGGCGTGGACGAGGAGCTGAGGTTGGCGCTCAGCGACGCCCTGGGCAGGCTGCACGAGCCGCGGGTCGGCAGCGACGGCCGGCTGAACGAATGGTGGGAGGAGTTCGGGGAGCCCGAGCCCGGGCACCGCCACCTGTCCCACCTCTTCCCCGTGTACCCCGGGGACGAGGCGGCGCCCGGCTCGGAACTGGAGACGGCGGTGCGACGTTCGCTGGAACACCGGACCGCCCACGGGGGTGCCAGCAAGGGCTGGAACCGGGCCTGGGCCATCGGCCTCTGGGCCCGGTTGCGTGAAGGAGGCACGGCGCACGAGCACCTGGGCAAGTTCCTCCGCGAAGACCTGGCCCTCAACCTGTTCGCCGCCCCCCACCCGGGCATGTTCCAGGTCGACGGCAATTTCGGCACCACAGCCGCCATCGCGGAGATGCTCCTGCAGAGCCACCACGGCGCCCTGGAGGTGCTGCCCGCTCTGCCCGCGGCATGGCCGGAGGGCGAGGTGAAGGGCCTGAGGGCCAGGGGTGGGCTGGTGGTGGGCATCCGTTGGGCCGCCGGCTGCGCCCGCCAGGTCACCCTGGACGTGCCCCGGGCCCAGGAGGTCAGGATCAGGTGCTCACAGCGCCTGGTGCTGGACGGGGGGCACCCCGAGGGTGCGCGCCTCGTCCCTGCGGGCGAGCCGGGCGAGCAGGCCCTGACCGCACCGCGGGCCGGGAGCTACACCCTCTCCACGAGGTGAGCGCGCTCAGGCCGTGACGAAGTCGATGAGAGCCTCCACGGCTCCCACCAGGGCCGGCTCGAGGTCGGCGTAGGTGCGCACCCGGCCCAGCAGCTTCTTCCACAGCAACGGGGGCGAGGGCTCCCCGAACGCCTCACAGATGCCCTCCTTCCAGGGGCGGCCCGGTGGGACCACCGGCCAGGCGGCGATGCCGAGCACCGAGGGCCGCACCGCCTGCCACACGTCGACGAAGGGCGTGCCCAGGACGTGGACATAGGGCCCGGAGAGCCCGGCTGCCACCCTCGACTCCTTGCTCCCCGGGACGAGGTGGTCGACCAGCACCCCGAGCCGGGCGTCCGGGCCCGGGCGGAGCTCGTCGAGCACCGCCGCCAGGTTGTCCAGGCCGTCCAGGCGCTCCACGACGACGCCGTCGACCCGGAGGTCGTCCCCCCACACCTTCTCCACCAGTTCGGCGTCGTGCACGCCCTCGACCAGGATGCGGCTCGCCCGTGCCACGCGGGCACGCAGGCCGGGCACCGCCCGGGAGCCCGACGCCGTGCGTACCGGTCCTCCGGCGCCGCCTCCCCGTACCCGGTCGGCGGAGGCGGCGCCGGGTGGGCAGACCAGGTTGACCACCCGCCCCGCCACCAGGAAGTCGCCGGAGCGCACCGCAAAGCGGCGCTGCTCGCTCCCGTCCCGGGAGGCCAGCACCACTCCGGCCGGCCCCCAGCCGACGATCGTCCCGCTGTAGCGCGTGGCCCGGTGGGTCACCACCAGGCCCGGTACGCCCTCGACCCGGACGGGCCCACGCTCCCCGATCGGCCCCGACAGGATCCCCGGCCCCATGCTCCCAGCCACGCAGAGCACGCTATTGCAGAGCGCGCCCCCTCGGGACAGCCTCACTAGGATCGGGGCGGATGCGCTCCCCGCGTAGCTCCTGGGCACCTCTGGCGGGCTTTGCCGTCGCCTCATCGGCCAACCAGATGGCCTGGTTGGTCTTCGCCCCGGTCACGACGGGGGCTGCCCAGCACTTCCACGTCCCGACGTCGAGCATCGGGCTTCTCTCCGAGGTGTTCCCCCTCGTCTACGTGGTGCTGGGGCTGCCCGCCGGACGGGCGGTGGACCGCTCTCTACGCACCTGGTTGGCGGTAGGCGCCGTCCTCAACGTCGTCGGGGCGCTGCTCCGCCTCGGGGGCCTCTCCGACCAGGGCTTCGGGTGGGCCCTCGCCGGCCAGGTCCTGGTGGCCGGCGCGCAGCCCCTCATGCTCAACTCGGTCACCGCCCTGGCCAGGCACTACCTGAAGCCCAAGGACCGGCCCACCGGTATCGCCATCGGCTCGGGGGGCACCTTCACCGGCTTCGTGCTCGCCTTCGCCGCCGCGGCCGTCCTGGGCGCCGGGCGGGCCGGCCTCCTGCTCGTCGTGGGCGCCGTCTACGCCGTGGTCGGCTCGGCCGCCCTGCTCCTTGCCCTGTGGCGCTCCCCCGCCCCGTTCGCACCCGCCCAGGGCTCGGCACCCGCCCCCCAGCGGGGCGACGTCCGCCGCCTCCTGGCCGACCCCGTCATGCGCGGCCTGGTGGCGTTCGTCTTCGTGGGCTTCGGCGTGTTCGTCTCCCTGACCACCTGGGCCCAGCCCCTCCTCCAGCCGGCAGGGGTGACCGCGGCCATGACGGACACCCTGCTCGGCTTCATGGTCCTGGCCGGGGCGATCAGCTCCGCCGCCGTCCCGCCCTGGGTCGCCCGGCGCGGCTGGCAGCTGCCTACGCTCGTGGTGGGAGGTGTGGCGACCATCGGCGCCTGCGGCCTGCTGGCGCTCGCCCCGGGGGTGGTGGACGCCGGGGTGAGCCTGTTCACGGTCGGCGTACTGCTGCTCCCCGGCCTACCGGTGATGCTCGAGGTGGCCGAACGCCGCTGCGGGCACCAGGCCGCAGCCGGGGCCGGCCTGCTGTGGCTGGCGGGCAACACCGGGGGCATCGTCGTAGCCGTTGTGGCGGGCCTGCTGGAGGGCTCGCCGGACTGGGCCTTCACGGCACTGGCGCTGACCGTGATAGCAGCTGTGCCCGCCGCCACCAGGCTGCGGGGCCGCCTCTCGTCGTCGCCACCCGAGCAGCCGGCCGACAAGGCGGGCTAAACGAGAGGCTTGCGGCTTACGCCGAGGCTGCCCCGGGCGGAGGCCTCGAAGAGCCGGTACGGCATCACCCGTTTGCCCACTATCCCCACCCGCTCGGACGCCCGGCCGACCGAGACCCGTCGGGGCGGGCGACGGGAGCCGAGGACCCGGGAGACGACCTGGGCCACCTTGAGCGCATCGACCCCGTTCTGCTCGTCCCGCTCCATCACGGTGATGGCCCTCTCCATGGCCTTGGCATAGACGCCGCCGTCCCTCAGCACCCTGCGCCGCTCGGTGAAGTCCGTCCTGACATTGCCCGGCTCGATCAGCGTGACGTCCACGCCGAGGGGTGCCAGCTCGTGCGCCATGGCCTCGGCCAGGCCCTCGAGCGCGAACTTACTGGCGCTGTAGTAGCCCTGGAAGGGCAGGCCGAGCACGCCACCGATCGAGCTCATCCACACCAGGCGGCCACCACCCTGGGAGCGCATGGCGGGCAGGGCGGCCCGGGCGACCCGCACCGTGCCCCAGAAGTTGGTCTCCATCTGGGCACGGGCCTCGTCCAGCGGCGTGGTCTCGAAAGCCCCGCCCAGGCCCCAGCCGGCGCAGCTCACAACGGCGTCCATGCGCCCGTAGCGGTCCAGTACCCCGGCCACCCCCTGCTCGACAGAGCCGTCGTCGTCGACGTCCATCACGAGCGCCTGGGCCCCCTGGGGAGCTGTCCCGCGGCGGCTGGCCGCCACCACGTCCCAGCCGTGCTCGCCCAGCAATGACGCCGTCGCCCGGCCGATCCCGGCGGAGGCACCGGTGACGAGGACGACCTTGCGGGCAGCACCTGTCACGAGCAGGCCCTTTCTCTGAACGCGGCGGGAAAGCCCGGATTGTAACGGAGTCAGGCCTGCCCTATGGCTGCAAGCAGGTCGGCGAACCATGCCACGCCGGCGTCGAAGGGCTTGCCGCCCTTGACCCGGGGGAACTCGATGACCCTCAGCTCGCCACCCCGCTCCTCGTCGTTGCCGACCAGGCCCGCCACGCCCTCCTGGGCGGCACGTACGGCCACGTCCACGCAGGCTTCGATCAGTGCCCGGTCCTCCGCATTGGCCGGGGCGGAACGGGCGAAGTAGCCGGACTTGGCAACAAGGGTCTTCTCCGCCCGCAGGTCGGAGGCCAGCCTCTTTGCCAACCAGGCCCCGGGGTTTACAGCGTCCAGCTTCACATGGCCGAACGCGTCACGGGGCACCTCCTGGCCCGATCTCTCCATCTCGGCCACGATCTCGGGCGCTCCCGCCCCCTCGGAGACGAAGATGTTCACGCAGCCCATGGCGTCCATGACCGGAGCCAGACGAGCAGCCTCGGCCGCGAAATCGATCGGCCGCTCGGGCACGTAGACGCCGTGGACGTCCCAGCGCCCGGCCTCCACCAGGCCCGGCACCTCGGTGGCCGAGGCAGCCCAGCGGTGGTAACGCTCGGCCGCGGCAGCGGTGAGCCAACCGCAGTTGCGCCCCATCACCTCGTGCACCACCAGCATGCGGGGGTTGGCCGAATGCTCGGCCACGATGTGCTTGGCGAACCCGGCCGATTCCTCCGCTGCCGTGACCGCGCCCAGGCTCTGGGCGACGGGCACGATGTCGTTGTCGATGGTCTTGGGCAGGCCCACCACAGTCAACTGGTAGCCGTGCTCGGCCAGGTAGGCCGCCAGGTCGGCGGCTGCCGTGCTCGTGTCGTCCCCACCGATGGTGTGCAGCACGTCGACACCGTCGTCCGCCAGACGCCGGGCCGCCACCTCCAGCGGCACGTCCTCCGGCCCGACGAGGCCGCGGCGCCGGCAGTCCTCGACGTTGGTGAACTTGACCCGGCTGTTGCCGATGGGGCTCCCGCCCAGCGAGTGCAGGCGCTCTGCTGCCGCCCTCGTCTCCGGCCCGATACGCAGAGAGGCCCCGGTCAACAGGCCTGCGTAACCGTCCCGGTAGGCGATGAGCTCCACCTCTGGGTCGGCGGCGGTCCAGGCCGAGATGAGAGCGCCCACGGACGACGACAGGCAGGGGGCAAGTCCCCCAGCAGTGAGCATGGCCACTTTACGGACGGTCATCACGGTCCTCCGGTCAGGCCGGCTGCATGAACCCGGCACCAGCTACCGCCCTCCGGTCAGGGGCGGCCATGCGCCAATCGTAGGCCAGGGCCGCACGAGGCCGGCAACCCTACCCGTGAGGGCGGAGGGGCGGACGCGGCCCGGCCGGCGACGAGCGGCTCAGGGGCGCTGCGACGCCGGCTCCGGGCTACAGGCCACCCGAGGACACGGCGGTGGCCACCTGGCCCGCCATGGCCTTGGCTGCCGCCGCCGGGCTGGTCGAGCCGGCCAGGGCGGAGTTCATGTTGGTGTAGATGGCCTGGGAGATCTTCGGGTAGTTGGGGTTCTGGGCCGGCCTGGGCACCAGCTTGGTG
>JAJZMF010000044.1 GCA_021850325.1 Actinomycetes bacterium | reverse complement strand
CCCGGTCGGCGTAGCGGAACTTCCCACTGGGGCACGCCCGCCGGTGACGTCGGTCGCCGCCCATGGCTTCAGCCTCTCCGGGCGCCAGGAGGGGCCAGGCGGTGCAGCTCCCGGTCCGGGCGCCTCACCGAACGGGCGGCGACAGTCGCCCAGAGCGCGCCGAGCAGCACCGAGGGGTGGAGCCTCCACATTGCCCGGCCATGGTACCAACCCGTCCCAGGCGCCTCCTTCCCCCGGGCCCGGGTGGGCGCCGCTTCAGCCGGGGGCCTGACCGGTGAGCAGCTCGGGCGCCCCGGCGGGCACAGGGGCACCGGGCGAGCGCGGGCGCAACGCCCCGGCGCAGACGAAGGCGGCGCCGAAGAGGGCCACGATCAGCCACAGGGCGTCGAGCAGTCCCACCGACTGGGCGAGCACCCCGATGGCCGGCGGGCCGGCCAGGTTGGCGAAGTAACCGATGGACGCCACCACGCTCACCCGCGCCACCGGGTCAGGGCCGCTCTCAGCCGCAGCGGACATCCCGAGCGGGAAGCCCATGGAGACCCCGACCGCCCACAGGACCACTCCGCCCAGCACGAGCCAACGGTCGGTGCCCAGTATGAACAGGCACAGGCCGGCCACACCGAGCGCCGTCGTGGAGCGGATGGCACCCGTACGGCCAAGCCGGTCGACCACCGGCCCCCCGAAGATGCGGGCGCTCGCCTCGCTCAGGGCGAAGGCGGTGAAAAAGAGGGCGGCGACAGCGGGCGCCTGGCCGTGGTCGTTGTGAGCGGCGAGGGTGAGCCAGTTGTTGGCCGAGCCCTCCCCCATCTCCACGCCCAGCATTACGAGCCCGATCAGCAGCAGGCGCCAGTCGGCCCATCCAGCGAGCCAGTGGCGCAACCTGACCATCCGGTCCTGCACCGCGGGCCGCGCTCCGCCCCTGCTGCCGGGAGGCACGGCCGGCGCGACCACCAGGGCAACCCCGGCCACCGCCACCGCCTCGCCCAACAACTGCTCGGCGGGGCCTATGCCCAGGGCGGCGCACGCGGCGCCGAGCCCCGCTCCCAGCGCCGCCCCGACCGACCAGGAACCGTGCATCCTGGGCATCAGGGTGCGCCCGGCCGCCCGTTCGATGGCTGCCCCCTCCACGTTTATGAGCACGTCGAGCGTGCCGATCCCTGCCCCCACCACGGCGAACGCGGCACCGAGCAGCAGCACGGAACGAGTGGCCACGGCCGTGCCCATCATCGCCAGAGCCGCTCCCACGACCACGATGGCCAGGCTGAGCGCCCGCCGGCTCCCGAGCCGGTGCAGCAGGGGCGTCGCCAGGGCCAGCCCACCTATGCCGCCGATGGTGCTGATGGCCAGCACCAAGCCGATGGTGGCCGTGCCCATACCGAGCTGCGCCTTGATGGCCGGCAGGCGGGGGCCCCAGGCGGCAAGCGTGACCCCGCCCAGGCCGAAGGAGGCCATGATCGCCCACCTCCAGTGGGCGAGAGCGCGCGGCCCGGTCCCCTGCAGGCTCCCGTCCTCCTGCGGGCCGGCCCCCCGGTGCGCGCCAGGCTGCAACTCGGGGTCGACCTGGGCCACCCGGCCATGGTAGAGGCAGCCCGCCCCGCCCGCTCAGGCCGAGCGGCGCCTCACCAACCTGGTGGCCAGCACGACGTGCTGGGGCACGCTGGTCGCCCCTGAGATCAGCTCGTTGAGCACCCGCACCGATTCGACGGCCGAACGTTCCAAGGGCTGGTGCACCGTGGTGAGCGGAGGGTCGGCCATGGTGGCGGCGACCGAGTCGTCGAAGCCGACCACGGCTACGTCCTCGGGCACCCGGCGCCCGGCCTCGCGCAGCACGGTCAGAGCCTGCAGTGCCATCAGGTCGGAGTGCACGAACAGGCCGTCGAGGTCGGGGGCCCGGGAGAGCAGCTTGCGGGCCGCCAGGAGGCCGGAGCGGGCCGACCAGTCACCCTCGGCCACCAAGGACCTGGAGTAAGCGTCCCCGAGCGCCCGGCGGTAGCCGGCCAGGCGTCCCCGCCCACTGCTCGTGTTGAGGGGACCGGTGATGGTGCCCACCCGTCGCCGTCCCTGACGCAGGAGGTAGCGCACGGCCTCGAAGGCCGAGGCCTCCTCGTCGGGGGCCACCCATGACAGCTCTTCCTCGTGGCCGATGGGCCGGCCCTGCACCACCAGGGGCAACCCGCTACGGGCGACCCGGTCGAGCAGCGCCTCACCCTCGTAGGGCAGTGCGAACAGGGCCCCGTCCACGTGGCCCGCCGTGAGGTAGTCGCCGAGGAACGCCTCCTCCTCGTAGTCGTGCGCCGTTGTGACCAGCAGGTGCTGGCCGTGCTTGCGCAGTTCCCTCGTGAAGATCCTCACGAAGAGGCCGAAGTTCGGGTCCGAGAAGAGGTGCTCGTCGCGCTCTGAGATCACGAAGGCCACCGACCCGGTCCGGCCCGAGGCCAGCGCCCGCGCCGCGTGGTTGACCGAGAAGCCCAAAGTCTCGACGGCCTCGTTGACCCGGGCCAGCATGCCCGGCCGTACGTGGACGCCGCCGTTGAGCACCCGGGACACGGTGCCCCGCGAAACACCGGCCAGCGCCGCCACGTCCTCGATGGTGGGCCGCTTGCCCGGACCGGACCGGACGGGGCCGGCGACAGCCGTCCCCCCTGGACGGCCAACGGCCGTACGTGGCTTCTCCTGCATTGTCCCCGTGATCATAACTAGGTCCTGAACTGTGCTCGTGCGGAGCCCTTGCAGGCCCCCACGTCCTCTGGTACCTTCGGTCAGTCGTTGGGAGCGCTCCCAACCAGTCCCGCCCGGGGCCCCGTGGGCCAGTGGAGAAGGAGGGAGAGTGACCGAGCCTGTGCCTGACCAGAGCCGCTCCTGGCGCCCGGGCGCACCCGGCCTCGCCCTCGCGGGCCTGCCGTTCCCGTTCCCGCAGGAGTGCGCAGCGCGCGGCCTGGGCCTCGGCGCTGCGGCCGGTTGACGATAGGAGGCCCATGAGCCTGGACACGAGCCCCTCCCCGGCCGGGAGAGCCGGCGACCCTGTCTACTACGGGGGCGACTACAACCCCGAGCAGTGGCCCGCCTCCACCTGGCGCGAGGACGTGCGCCTCATGCGCGAGGCGGGGGTCAACCTGGTGACGGTGGGGGTCTTCTCCTGGGCCAGGCTGGAGCCGCAGGAGGGGCGCTTCGACTTCGCCTGGCTGCGCGAGGTCCTCGACCTGCTCGAGGGCGCAGGCATCGGCGCCGACCTGGCCACCCCGACGGCCTCCCCCCCACCTTGGGCCGCCACCCGCTACGAGGACCTGGCCCCGGTGGACGAGAGAGGCGCCCGCTACAGCCACGGCAGCCGCCAGGCCCTGTGCGTGGTGAGCCCCAACTACCGCCGTCTCGCCCTGGCCATGACGACGAAGCTGGTGGACGAGCTTGGCCACCACCCGGCGGTACGCATGTTCCACGTCCACAACGAGTACGCCTGCCACGTCCCCTACTGCTACTGCGACCACCACGCGGCGAGCTTCCGGGCCTGGCTGCAACGCCGCTACGGGACCGTCGAAGAGCTGAACGAGGCCTGGGGGACCGCTTTTTGGAGCCAGGGGTACAGCTCCTACGAGGAGGTCCTCCCGCCCCGGATGACCCCCACCTTCGGCAACCCGGCCCAGCTCCTGGACTACAAACGCTTCACCAGCGACGCCTACCTGGAGCAGTTCCTGGAGGAGAAGCAGGTCCTGCGGGCGGCCCGGCCCGATGTCCCCATAACGACCAACTTCATGGGCCTGTTCAAGCCGCTCGACTACTTCGCCTGGGCGTCGCACCTGGACGTGGTGTGCACCGACAACTACCCCGACCCCGGCGACCCCGACAGCACCGCCCACTCCGCGCTGCACTACGACCTGGTGCGCTCCCTCAACAAGTCGGCCCCCTGGTTGGTGATGGAGCAGACCACACAGCGGGTCAACTGGCGGGCCCACAACGTGCCCAAGGCTCCCGGCCAGATGCGGGCCATGAACTACCAGGCACTGGGCCGCGGCGCCGCGGGCCTGCTCTTCTTCCAGTGGCGGGCCTCGCGCAGCGGGGCCGAGAAGTTCCACTCCGCCATGCTCCCCCACTCCGGCGTGGACGCACCGGGCTGGGCCGAGGTGGTCACCCTGGGCCGTGAGCTCGCCCGACTGGGCCGGCTGGCGCCGGCGCGGGTGCAGGCCGAGGTTGCCGTGGTCTTCTCCTGGCCCAACTGGTGGGCAGTCGAGGGCGTGGCACAGCCGGCCCAGGACCTCACGGTGCAGGGCCAGCTGGACTGGATGCTGCGGTCCCTCTACCAGCGGCTGAGCACCCTCGACTTCTGCCAGCCGGGCGAGGACCTGGCACCCTACAAGGCCATCGTCGTGCCCAGCCTGTACCTGCTCAGCGACGCCGAGGGGGCCAACCTCGTCTCCTACGTCGAGGGCGGCGGTACGGCCTTCATCTCGTTCTGGAGCGGGATCGTCGACGAACGCGACGCTGTGCGCCTGGGCCCCTACGGAGGGCCTCTGCGCCCCCTCATGGGCTGCGACGTGCTCGACGTCGCCCCCCTGCCCGAGGGCCAGGTGCTCGAGGTGGAGTGGGAGGACGGGGCACGCACAACGGCCACGTTCTGGGCCGATGTGGCCGTGGAGCGTGACGGCAAGGTCCTGGCCCGGCTGGCTGACGGCCCCTGGGCGGGCAGGCCTGCGGTGCTGGCCACGGCGCACGGCGCCGGCACGGCCTACTACGTCGGCACCAGGCTGGACCAGGCCGGCATGGCCCGCCTGTACGACCTGGCCCGGGCAACGGCCTCACCCGGCCCCGGCCCGGGGACCGAGCGGACCGTGCGCCGTGACGGCGCCGACCGCTACGAACTGTTGGTAAACCAGACGCCGACCGAGCGCGAGGTGCAGCTCACCTGGCCCGGTACCGAACTGCTGAGCGGGGCCGCGGTCTCTGGCCGGCACAGCTTGCGCCCCTGGGGAGCGGCCGTGGTCCACAGCAAGGAAGGCTGAGCCACCGCTCCCCGAGGTCACGACCGGCGTCGGCACGTCCGCGCGTCGGCGCCCAGCTCACCCACGGCCGGAAGATCCCCCTCCCGGCCGTGGGTGGCCACCATGGCGGGGCCCGGGCCCTGGCTCAGCTCACGGGGCGGGCAGCAGGCCCTTTGCCATCGCCGCCGTGACCGCCGCCGTGCGGTCGGACACCCCCAGCTTGGCAAAGGCGTTCAGCAGGTGGCTCTTGACCGTGGCCTCACTGATGTAAAGGGCGCGGCCGATCTCGGCGTTGGTGCGGCCCGTGGCGACCAGGGCCACGACGTCCAGCTCCCTCCTGGTCAGCTCGGAACTGGGAACGCCCCTCGTGCGCTCCAGGAGGCGGGCCGCCACCGCTGGGGCAAGTACACCTGCGCCGGCGGCTGCGGCGCGCACGGCCTGCACCAGTTCCGGGCGTGGGCTGTCCTTGAGGATGTAGCCGCTGGCCCCGGCCTCCACGGCCCGCAGGATGTCGTGGTCGGTCCCGTAGGTGGTCACCACGATCACTGCCGGAGGGCCCGGCCCGGCGTCCCCACCCCGGCGGGCGGAGGGGCCACCGGTGATGGCGCGGGTGGCGTCGGCACCGTCGAGCACCGGCATACGCAGGTCCATGAGCACCACGTCGGGGGCGAGCCGCTCCGCCATCTCGACGGCCTCCTTGCCGTCGCGTGCCTCCCCCACCACCTCGATGCCCTCCTCGCCCGCCAACATGCCCTTCAGGCCCTCGCGTACCACGGGATGGTCGTCGGCGACCAGCACCCTTACCACGCGCCCCGTGCCCTCAGCGCTCACCGGGGCACCGCCGCAGCCGTCGGCGGCCCAGACGTCCCCTGGCCCACGGGCAGCGGCGCCGGCAGGGCCACCCTGACCACCGTGCCCTCCCCCGGGGCGGAGAGCACCTCGGCCGACCCGCCCAGCTCGGCCGCCCGTGAGCGCAACTGGCGCGTCCCGAAGCCGGCCTGGGCGGAGGGCACGAAGCCCCGTCCGTCGTCGCTCACGTCCAGCACCACCTCGTCCGGGCCGAACGCCAGCACCACGTCGGCCCGGCGGGCACCGGCGTGCCTGCCCACATTGGCCAGGGACTCCTGGGTCGCCCGCAGGAGAACCGTCGCCACCGCCACCGGCAGTTCCCGCTCCCTGCCCTCCACCTCCAGGCCGGCCTGGAAGCCGTACCGGGCGCCGAGGGAGGCGCAACAACGCCTCAGTGCCGGGACCAGGGCGGTGCCGTCGAGTTCATGGGGCGTACCGGCGGCTATCAGGTCCCGGGCGGCGCGCAGGCCGTCCTGGCCGGCGCCCTGGGCCAGGGCCAGCTGGTGCTGGGCGGAGGCGGTGTCCTGGCGGGCCAGTGCCGCCTCCGCCGCCCGCACCAGCATCAACATGCTGGTTATGTTCTGGGCCACCGCGTCGTGGATCTCACGCGAGAGCCGCTCGCGCTCGCTGCGCACACCCTCGGTCCGGCTGACCTCCGCCAGCTCGGCCCGCGCCCGCTCCAGCTGGGTGATCAGGGCGGCCCGCTCCGCGCTCTGGCGGATGATGCTGCTCACGTACCCCCCCATGAGGAGGGAGAAGGTGAGGCCGGCGACCCCGAACGTGCTCACCTCGACCACGACGGCCGGGCTGGTGCCGGCGAAGGAGAAGTCCGAGGCGCTGCTCAGCACCAGCAGGCTGACCGTCGCCAGCAGGGACGCCCGGACCGGCATGAGCATGTAGCAATTGGGCACCACTATGAACAGGGCGAACGCCGCCTCGGGGCGTACCGCCATGGCAACCCCGGTGCAGGCCAAGGCGCATGCCACGTAGGCCTGGCGCCCCCTGCCGGTCACGAACTTGGCCGGTGTGGCTGCGTAGGCGGTGCCCATGACCGCAAGGAGCCCGACCACAACGGCCGTCCGCCACCAGGCGCCGGACTGGGAGGCCACCATGACAGCCGTGCCCACCAGGGTGACGGCAAAAGCCCCGTGCCACCACGGCATGTAGGCAGTCCAGGCGTGCTCGCCCGCTGCGGCCCCCGGACAGGCGGCCGGCCCGCCGGACGGGGCCGCGCTCAGCGCTCGCCTCGCCCTGTCCACCTGAAGGTCCTCGCTGCCACCGCGAGGCCGACGGCGCACCAGCCGGCGAGCACCAGGGCGGTCTGGAGATGGTCCCAGCCGCCGGTGGGCTCCACTTTGACGAAGTACTGGGGCAGGAGGGCCGAGCGGTAGCCCTGTGCTATCCAGCGCAGCGGGAAGATGCCGGCCACGCCGTACAGGGTCTTGGACAGGGATGTGAACGGGACGAAGACCCCGGAGACGAACTCGAGCACGAGCAGGGGCAGGTTGGCCACCGGTGCCGCGGAACGGGCCGTGCGGGGCAGGCTGCTGAAGGCCAGGCCGACCAGGGCCATCGAGGTCGCTCCCAGCACCGTGACCCACAGGAAGGTGAACCAGCGCCATGCCGTGGCCGGGAACGCCACACCGTAGGCGAAGTGGCCGAAGACGAGCAGGATGGCCGTCTCCAGGGCGCAGGTGGTCAGCACCATGAGCGCCTTGCCCACGAAATAGGCGGTGCGGGGCATGGGGGTACCGGCCAGGCGTTTGAGGGTGCCGTTCTCACGCTCACCTGCCACGGCGACGGCCAGGTTGAGGAAGCAGGTCGAGGCGACACCGCCGGCGAGCAGGCCGGTGGTGTACACCTGGCTGAACTTGACGGGCGTGCCCTGCACGTGCTCGGTGAATATGGACGCCAGCAGCACCAGCATCACTACCGGGAGGGCGAGCGTGAAGCCCACCGCGTCCCGGCTGCGGAAGAACTGCAGGACCTCCACCTTGGCCCTGGCCAGGCTCGCCACCACCAGGCGCCGACCGGCCGGGCCACCACGGGGGACGTCGGGGGCGACGAGGCCGCCTCTCAGGACGCCCGGGCCGGTGACCGGCGGGGCCGGCGGGGCCCCGCTCACCGGAGGGCCCCCTCGGCGCCCACGTCACCCGACTGGCCGATCAGCCTCAGGTAGACGTCCTCCAGGCTCGGCCGGCTGACGGTCAGCCTCGGCACCTCGCCCCCGAACGCAGCCTCCAGTTCTCGCACCAGGGCCGTGGGACGGTCGGTGGAGCGGCGCTGCCAGCCGTCGGGGCCGAACCAGGAGACCTCGGCGGCGGCGTCCTGGCGGCCGCCGAGCTCAGCCGGCCGGCCCGAGGCGACCACCCTGCCCCGGTTGACCACCGCCACCCGGTCAGCCAGGGCCTCCGCCTCCTCCAGGTAGTGCGTGGTGAGCAGGACGCTCGTCCCCTCCGCGGTGAGGTCGCGCACCACGTCCCAGAACTGGCGACGGGCCTCGGGGTCGAAGCCCGTCGTCGGCTCGTCCAGGAAGACCAGCTCGGGCCGGCCCACGATGCCCAGGGCGACGTCCAGGCGCCGGCGCTGGCCGCCCGAGAGGGACCGGACGTAGGCGTCCGCCTTGGCGGCCAGGCCGACCTGTTCGATGACATCGGCAGGCCGGGCCGGCGCCGGGTAGAAGCGGGCGAAGTGGCTCACGCACTCGGCCACGGTCAGGTCGACCACGTCCTGGTTGTCCTGCAGGACGATCCCCCGCCTGGCCCTCCAGGCCCAGCCGGCACGCTCGGGGTCCTCGCCCAGCACGCTGACCTCACCCTTGTCCCGGCGCCGGTAGCCCTCGAATATCTCGACCGTGGTGGTCTTGCCTGCTCCGTTGGGCCCGAGAAGGGCGAGCACCTCCCCCCGTGACATCTCCAGGTCCAGCTCGTCGACCGCCACGGTGCCCCCGTAGGCCTTGCGTACGCCCCGGGCCTGGACTACCAGCTCTTTGGCCACGACTAGAGCATGCACGAGCGGGAAGGCGCTTGTCTCCCCGTCGGAGGTAGGTAACGGGGCCCACCGTTCGTAGGGCCCTCAGCTGAAGCGGCGCAGCCACTGCTCCCGGGCCATCCGGCCCAGCACGGCATTGGCCCGCTTCACCTCGTCCAGGCCGGCACTGGGGGCCGGCGAGTAGTGGTGCCCGGGCCAGAGCCGGAGGCGGCCGGGCAGGCTGGCGAGGCGCTGCAGGCTGGTGTACATGGCATCGGGGTCCGAGCCCGGCAGGTCGGTGCGGCCGCAGCCGTCGAGGAACAGGGTGTCGCCCGACACCAGGTTGTCGCCCACCTCGAAGCACTGGCTCCCGGGCGTGTGGCCCGGTGTGTGCAGGAGGCGCACCGCCACCTCACCCACCTCGACCACGTCGCCGTCGGTGTGCGCCACCAGGTGGCCCGGGCCGGCACCGCTCATCTCGCTCACCCAGGGGACCTCGTCCCCCTGGACGTGCACGGGGACGTCGACGAGCTCGAGCAGGTCCGCCAGGCCCTCGACGTGCTGGCCGAAGACCTCTCCGCCCACATGGTCGGCGTGGTAGTGGGTGGCGAGCACCCCCACCACGGTCAGCCCCCGCTCCCGGGCACAGCGCAGGACACCGGCGACGTCGTAGGCGGGGTCGACGACCAGGGCCTGCCCCGAGCCGGCGTCCCCGAGCAGGTAGACGTGGTTGCGCATGGTGGTGGCGAACTGGTCGCCCAGGGCGAAGTCACGGCCCGCGAGCAGCTGGTGGAGGACCAGGCCTTCTGCCATGGGCGCCAATGTTAGGGGCACCCGGGCAGGCACCGGCCCGGTCCGTCGACTGCGTCCCTCCTGGGCCATATCTTGGTGCCATGAGCGACCGGCTGTGCCTGCTGACCGTCCACGCCCACCCCGACGACGAGTCCTCCAAGGGAGCCTCCACCGTGGCCATGTACCACGCCGAGGGGGCACGTTGCGTCCTGGTGTGCTGTACCGGCGGGGAGGAGGGCGACATCCTCAACCCGGCCATGGACAGGCCCGACGTCAGGGCCGACCTGGCCCGGGTACGCCGGGAGGAGCTGACCAGGGCGGCCGGGATCATCGGCTACGACGAGGTCGTCTGGCTCGGCTACCGGGACTCGGGCATGCCCGGCACGCCGGCCAACGAGCGGCCCGATTGCTTTGCCCGGGCGGAACTGGCCGAGGCGACGGAGCGCCTGGTACGCGTGGTCCGCAGGGAGCGCCCCCAGGTCATGGCCATCTACCCCGCCGAGCAGACCATGTACCCCCACCCCGACCACATAAGGGCGCACGAGGTGGGCCTGGCCGCCTTCCGGGCGGCCGGCGACCCGGGTGCGTTCCCCGAGGCAGGCCCGGCGTGGCGACCGGACAAGCTCTACTACATGCTCTGGTCCAAGAAGCGCCAGATCACCATGGCCAAGCTGATGAAGGAACGGGGCATCGAGGTCCCCTGGTCCGACGAGCGCCTGGAGGCGATGCTGGCGGCACCCCAGGAGGAGGTGACCACCGAGCTGGACGTCTCGGCCTGGGCCCACATCCGGGACGAGGCCCTCAAGGCGCATGCCACCCAGGTCGACCCGGCGTCGCCTTTTTGGTTCGGCCTGCCCGAGGACGTAAAGGCCGAGCTGGGCCACTGGGACGACTACCACCTGGCCCACAACGCCACCAGCTCCCGCCCGCCCGAGGACGACCTCTTCGCCGGGGTCCGCCAGAGGGCCATGCTGTGAGCCGCACCGGTCTGGTGTCCCTGCAGGTCGGCAGCACCGAACGGCCCCGGCGGGGGGCCACGCTGGGCAGCGACGCCACCTGGAGCTGCGAGTGGGCCGAGGACGGGCCCGGCCCGGTGAGCAACGGCGCCCCCGCCGGGAGGAGCCCGGACCTCACCCTGCGGGTGGCACCCGAGGACGCTCAGCTCGTGCTGACGGGCGAGCTGGCACCGAGCGTGGCCTTCATGCAGGGACGGCTCAAGACGGCAGGGGACAACGAGCTGCTGCTGAGAGTGCTCGAGTGGTCCAACGGGCCGGCCTGGGCCGAGGCTCTCGGCTCCTGGGCCGGCGGGCCTGCGGGCACAGCCGGGCCGGGCTGAGCCGCCTCAGCCGTTGCGCCCGCCCACGGCCCGGAGCCGCTCGCGAGGCTGAGGCTCGGGGAAGAGCTCGGAGAGGGTGGCCTCGGTGCGCCGGGTGGGGCCCGAGAAGGCGGAGTTGAACTCCCGCTCCACCATCAGGCGCCGGTTGCGGAACAGTACGGCGATGTACGCGCTGAGGAACGGGAGGACCACCACGGCCGCCCACCAGGCTGCGGACGAGCCCGTGACCAGGCCCAGGACCGTGGCGAGGAACAGGACCGCCAGCAGCGAGCTGAGGACCTGACGACGGCGGGCTGCGGCCCGTGGGCTCCGGCTGACAGGCCTGGGGCCACGGCTGCCCGCCACTGCGCTCATGTTCCGGGCTGCGTTGGCGGCCCGCCCGGTCGCCTGGCGCGCCGCCATGGACGACACCACTGCGGAGTACCCGCGGCCAGCCGCCTGGTCACGGCCGGGCCACGCTCGGTAGTTACGCACAGTGCTATCTCCCCTTTTCGAAGGCAACTGCACAAAGGCGCAGCACGGGCCCCACGGAGCCGACCTGCAGGCCCGGCCCGGGCGAGGCCGGGCTAGGAGGGGAAGCTAGCCCGCCTGCGGAGGCCCGTCAAGGGCCGCGCCGTGGCCTGCCCCTGCGCACAGTGTGCTGCCGTGTGGTTCAGGTCTCCACCATCAGGGTGACCGGGCCGTCGTTGACCAGCGCCACCTGCATGTGGGCACCGAACCGGCCGGTCTCCACGGTGGCGCCCAGGGCCCGCAAACGTTCGGCGACCCGGTCCACCAGCAGGCGGGCTGGTTCACCGGAGGCGGCCCGGGTGAAGGACGGCCTCCGGCCCCGGCTCGTATCGGCGTAGAGAGTGAACTGGGGCACCACCAGGACGGCAAGGTCGAGGTCGGCCGGGGACAGGTTCATGAGGCCGGCTTCGTCGGTGAACATCCGGAGCCTCCACACCCGCTCCGCCAGGCGGTCGGCGTCGACCGGGCCGTCGCCGACGCCGACGCCGACCAGGGCGCACACGCCACGGCCCACCCTGCCCACCACCTCGCCGTCGACGCTCACCGAGGCCTCGGCCACACGCTGGAGCAGGGCGCGCACTGGCGGGAGATGCTACCGCCCGCCCGTCGCCACGGGCCGCGAACCGGTACGTCCCAAAGCCGCCCAGAGCTCTCGGTAGGACAGCCGAAGGAACATGGGTAGGAGAACCTGGTGAGGATCACGGCCCGCAGTCTCCAACTGGCCTCCGTCTCCCTTGCCGCCGTGGCCGTCGTCGCCGGCTTTGTCCTGTTTGTCCAGTCGGACCTCCGCGCGCCCTCACCGAGGGCCGGTGCGCCCGTGGACGCGTCAGCGGCCGCCGCCGGTGGGCACGGCACGACCACCGCCCGGCACGTTGTGCTGCGCAGGGTCGGGCTGTCGGGTGGCCCGGCGGTCGACGTGGTGGGGCAACGGACGACCACAACGGCACCCAGGAGGCACCACCCGAGCGCGCCGCCCGGCCACCGGGCCGGGCACAGGGAGCACAAGCGCCCGGCGAACCACAAGCACCGGCAGGCGCACAGGCTCCTCAAGGCCGACAAGACCCCGACGACGGGTGCCCGGGCCCCCGTCCGGGCCGTGCGGGCCACGCCCACTACCCTCGCCACGCCCACTACCCCCGCCCCGACCGCCCCCGGCTCGCGCCCGGAGACCCGGGCCCTGTCGTCAGGTACCACCACCTCGTCCACCGCAGCCCGCCGCTCGAGCACCACCACCGGGGCCTCCGTACCGGCACACCGGCCCCGGGCAGCACGGCGCCGCTCCGGTTCGTCCTCCACAGCCCGACGGACGACCACAACCCCGCGGACAGCCGGTAGCCCAGGCCGGAGCCAAACCACGACCAGGCGGTCGACCACGACCAGGCGGTCGACCACGACCAGGCGGTCGACCACGACCAGGCGGTCGACCACGACCAGGCGGTCGACCACGACCAGGCGGTCGACCACGACCCGGTCCCCGAGGGCCACCAGGACCAGCCGCTCCGCCAGGACGACCACCTCGGCGGCCCGCTCCCCGAGCACCACCCGTCGCCGGCCCCACCGGCCGCGGCGCCCCTCGGCCCCGGTGACGCCGAGCGTCAACCCGTCCCGCCCGGCGACCACCTCCCGGCCTGTCACCGCAACAACCGTGGGCGGCCCGACGGTGCCCACGGCGGAGGTCGTGCCGCCCGCGGCCATCCCACCGGCGACGACCACCACCCGGGCCACCACAACGACCAGGCCCACCACAACGACCCGGCCCACCACAACGACCCGGCCCACCACAACGACCCGGCCCACCACAACGACCCGGCCCACCACAACGACCCGGCCCACCACAACGACCCGGCCGGCGACGACCACGACCACCACAACGACAACGACAACTACGACCACCACGCCGCCGCCGCCCGCCACGACCACCACCCTCCCCCTACGCACCACCACCACGGAACCGGGCAGCGACGGAGGTCGCCCGGGCGGGCCGCGTGACCGGTAGACCAGCTACGCCTGAGGGCGCGCCCGGGAGCAGGTGCCGGGGCCGGGTCATGGGCCGGGGCGCCCACCAGGACAGTGCCGGGCTGCCGGCTCGGCCGGCGCCCGCCTACTCGAAGTAGTGGCGGAAGGCAACCGCGGTCGACTCGAAGCCGAGGCTCGCATAGAAGGCGTGCGCGGCGTCACGGTGACCGCTCGAGCTCAGCCCGACCTTGTAGCACCCGGCCTCCCGGCACCGCAGGAAGACCTCGTCGAAGAGGCACCGCCCCACACCCCGCCGGCGTGCCCAGGCGGCCACCACCACGCTCTCCACCACGGCCCAGGGACGTCCTTCGTGGGTCAGGTTGGGCACGACGAGCAGGTCGGCCGTACCCGCCAGGCGACCGCCCAGCGCGGCTACGAGCAGGGTGCGCCCGGGCTGGGCCAGCACCGACGCCAGAAGGCCTGCGGCGCCCGGCCCCCGGAGAGGCGCTGTGCCCGGGCGCCCCTCACCGAGCTCGTCGTAGAGGTCGAGCAGGCCTTCGAGGTCCTCCGGCAAGGCCGTCCTCACCACGCACCGGTCCTGCACCGCCCCCAGTGTGCCAGCTCGGAGGTGGGCGCCCACCCAGCCGGGCGGCACTACTCCGGGGGCGCCTCCACCAGGCCCTGGGCCACCCCGTTGAGCACGGCCTGGTCCCGGGTAGCTGCCCCGAGCTTGCGCAGGACACTGGCGACGTACGACTCCACCGTGCGCAGCGTGAGGCCGAGCCGCACGCTCATCTCCCGGTTCGAACCGCCACCGGCGAGCATCTGGAGGACCTGGCGCTCCCTCGGGGTCAGGCCCCGCCGGCCGTCCCCGGAGGTCCCCGGTGGCGCCTGGTGGCTGAGGCGCTCGGAGATCGCACGGTCCAGGACCAGAGCACCGGTGCACACCGAACGCACCGCGTCCACCAGTTCCTGTGCCGAAGCGGTCTTGAGCAGGTAGCCGCTCACGCCGATGGCGAGGGCACGGGCCACGTACGCCTGGTCGTCATAGGCACTGAGCAGCAGCGTGCGCACGAACGGGAAGCGCAGTGCCAGGCACTGGGCGAGCTCGAGGCCGCTCATGCCTGGGAGCCTGATGTCCACGACCGCCACGTGGGGCCGGGCATGGGGGACCAGGCTCAGTGCCTCCTCTGCCGTACCGGCGCCGCCGACCACCACCAGGCCCGCCGCGGAGCCGAGGATGTGCGCCGTGCTCTCCCGCACCAGGACGTGGTCGTCGACCACCAGCACGCGCACGGCAGCCCGGCCAGGCCGCGCCCCGTGCACCTCGCGGTCAGGGAGAGCTCTCGTGCCCATCCCTACAGTGTCCCTGCCCGGGACGGCCCTGTTAACCGTGAGGTAACGGGCCCGGGCCCCGGGTGATGCGGGGGTTGCCCCCGTGGTCCTACGTACCGCAGCACCGTGGTACTCGTGCTGCAGTCACCGTGCTATCCCCGTTCCGGCGGTACGGCCCGGCGCCCGACAATGGCTCCTGACCGGTTCGTTTAGACGACAAGCGGGGTGGCTCCGCGCCGGGGGCACTGCTGGTACCTGCAGGGTGCGGTACAGCGGGCGCCTCAGGGGTGGCCCCACGCCGAGGAGGAAGGACTGATGGCAATGGTCGGCAATTCGTCGCCCGGCGGGCCCCCACAGGGGCCCCAGGAGGGCAGACCGCACCTGCTCGCCGGTTTGGCGACTCTGGCCGGCGGGGTGGTCCTGCTGGCTGCGGTGATCTTCGGGCTCACGGCGGGAGTGGGCGCCATCTGGTCCAGCGTCACGTCCAAGCCTGCGCCTGCTCCCCTCGCAGCGGCCCAGGGCCTGAACGGGTTGGTGGCCTCGGCACCGGCCACGACAACCGGCCCTGCGACGACAACAGCACCCGCCACCACGGCGGCACCCGCCACCACGGCGCCCGCTGCACCCGCGACCACGGCCGCGCCGTCGGGCAGCGCAGCGGAGTCGCACGAGAACGACGCCTCTCACGTCTCCATAAGCCTGACCATCAAGAACATCAAGACCCCTGGCGGTGAGCAGCCGGCCTACGTGGGCCCCAACGGGGTGGGCGCGGACACGCTGTTCTCCGTCACCTCGGGCCAGAGCGTGACCGTCACCGTCAAGAACGAGGACTCGGGCTTCCACACCTTCACGGCCGCCAACCTCGGGCTGGCCGTGACCATCAAGCCTCTCGCCACCACGACTTTCAGCTTCCGGCCCACCACAGCCGGGACCTACCAGTGGAAGTGCGACATCCCCTGTGGGGGCTGGGTCATGAGCCACCTGGGCTACATGACAGGCAACCTCGACGTGGTGGCGGCCAAATGACCCGGCCCAACGGGAGCTCCGGCCCTCGGCGCTCAGGCGCCAGGGGCATCGCCCAACTGGGTGACAAGGCCCTGGACGCAGTCGAGCACCTCGGCCAGCCGGCCGTCCAGCGCCGGGTAAGAGGGGCTGCCCTCCGCCCCGTGCTGGTGACCTCGGCCCTCGTCGGCATAGTGGTCGGCCTCGTCGCCTCGGTCTTCGCTGTGGCCGGCGTGGTCTACGGCGTCACGGCCGTCGCCGACGGCCTGCGCTCGGGCGCACCCGCTCCACGCGCCTACCCGCCCGAGACGGTCTCGATGAAGATCGTCACCAACGACCAGTTCGGGCCCCGTTACACCAACCCCGACTGGTCGGTGCACGCGGGTCAGGTCGTGACCCTGCGCATCACCAATTACGACAACGGTGCCGCCCCGCTGACGGGCTTCCAGGTCGCCTACGACAACGTCGAAGGGACCCTCGACAGCACCAAACAGTGCAACCCGCCACAGGTCCCCTGGCCTCAGGAGCGCTGCACGCCGGTGAGCACGGTGAGCGTCGACGGGCGGGCGCTGTCCCACGTACCGAACGACCAGGTCTCGCACACCTTCACCATCCCCGCCCTGGGGGTCAACATCCCCATCCCGCTTGCCACCTCCACCAAGGGCCTGACGGTGGTGGCCCGCTTCGTGGCCACCAAGACGGGCACCTTTGTCTGGCAGTGCTACGCCCCTTGTGGCTCCGGTCAGAGCGGCATGGGCGGCGCCATGTCGGTGTCGGGCTGGATGGAGGGAAAGGTCACGGTGCTCGCGTGAGCGGAGGTAACCCCATGGACGAAACGACCACTTCAACCGGTGCCGGGGCCAGTTGCTGCACCCCGGCGCCCACCGGCCCGGTGCCGGTGGAGGGCCCGAGCCGCATCGACCGGCGCCGGTTCCTGAGCCGCACCGTGGTGAGCCTGTTCGGGCTGGCCGCGACGGGGGCTTTCGCCGAGGTGCTGGACGAACAGCACTCGTCGGCGACCACCCTGCCCGAGCACGCCAAAGCCGCCGCCCCGGCCGCCACGGCCGGGACCGAGGCCAAGCACCAGTGGTGCATGGTCATCGACCTGCGTGTCTGCAACGGCTGCAAGGAGTGCACGGCGGCATGCCAGAAGGCGCACTACCTGCACGAGGACCAGACCTGGATCGACGTGGTCACCATGCGCACCGCGGCCGGTGAGGACTACTACATGCCAAGGCCCTGCATGATGTGCGAGGACCCCCCGTGCGTGCCCGTGTGCCCGGTGGGTGCCAACTTCCGCACGGCCGAGGGCCTGACCCTGGTGGACCAGAGCCGGTGCGTGGGCACCCGCATCTGCATGAACTCCTGCCCCTACCAGGCCCGTTACTTCAACTTCTCGGACCCGGTCCCGGCGCCCCGTCAGCCCTTCCCCCAGGAACCGACCTGGCCCGTGCCCCAGGCCAAGGGCACGGTGGGCAAGTGCGTGTACTGCGCCGCCATGCTCCCGTCGGGCAAGGTGCCCGAGTGCGTGTCCAACTGCCCCATGGGCGTCATCTACCTGGGCGACCTGGTGAGCGACGTGGCCGTCAACGGCATGGGCCAGGTCATCAAGCTGTCGCAGTTCCTGAGCGAGAACGACGCCGTCAAGTTCAAGGAGTCCTACGGGACCCACCCACGCGTCTACTACATCCCGGGCCACGGCCAGAACCTCGACACAGACCAGTAGGAGCGCTTGTCCAATGTCAACCAACTCTGAAGTCGACCAGGTCGTGCCCGCCTCAGCGCCGGCACCGGCCGGCGTAGACGAGCACGAGCTGATGGGCGTCGCCATGCGGCCTGTCGTGCAGACGCCCCGGTGGTGGTGGCCGTCGGTGGGCGTGCTCAGCGCCATCGTGGTGGTGGGCCTGGTCGCCTGGGCCGTCCAGCTCGCTGACGGCGTCGGTGCTGCCGGCTACAACAACCAGGCCTTCTGGGCCATCTACGAGGCCAACCTGGTGGCTTTCATCGGCGTCAGCTACGGGGGTGCGGTGGTGTCGGCCATCCTGCGGTTGACCAATGCCGCCTGGCGTGCCCCGCTCACCCGCATCGCAGAGGCCACCGCTCTGGTGACCCTGCCCGTGGGGATGCTGTTCATCATCCCCCACCTCGGGAGCCCGCAGAAGGTGTGGGAGCTCGTCTGGCCCCCCTACTGGAACCTGTCGTCGCCCATCCTGTGGGACTTCTTCGCCGTGAGCACCTACCTGCTGGCGACGCTGGTCTTCTTCTACCTGCCGCTCATCCCCGACCTGCCCCTGGCCCGCCGCTGGCTCTCCACCGAGGCCACCGGCCGGAGGGCCGACGCCTGCCGCTGGCTGTACCGGGTGCTGGGCGGCGGGTGGCAGGGGACGCCCCGCCAGAAGAAGGTGCTCCACCTGTCCATCGGCCTGGTGGCGATAATGATCATCCCCTTGGCCGTCTCGGTCCACTCCGTGCTCAGCTTCGCCTTCTCCTCGTCGAGCCGTGCCGGGTACCTGGAGACGATCTTCCCGGTGTACTTCGTGGTGGCGGCCCTCTACTCAGGGGTGGCCCTGGTGGTGCTCATGGTCGCAGCAGGCCGGCGGCTGTTCCACCTGGAGGCCTATATCCACCCCCGCCACTTCGTCCGGCTGGGCTTCCTGCTCGTCGCCTTCGGCGCCGCCTACCTCTACCTGAGCTTCACCGAGTACCTGATCGACGGCTACTCGGGCACCACGGACAACGCCTCGTGGGTGCGCCAGATCCTGGTGGGCCGCTACTGGGCGCCCTTCTGGTTCTACGTCGTGGCCGCCGGGGTGCTGCCCCTGCTGGTGATGGCCATCAAGCGCACTCGTACCAAGGGCGGCGTGATCACCGTGTCGGCCCTGGTCGTCGTGGCCATGTGGGTCAAGCGCCTGGTCATCGTCATACCCCCGGCGACCGAACCCCTCCTCAGCTCCCCGGCGACACCGGGAGGCAACCTGGCCGGCACCTGGGGCACCTACCACTTCACCTGGGTGGCCATATCGATCACGGTGGCAGCCACCGCCGCCATCCCGCTGCTGCTGCTCGTCCTGTTCCGCTTCGTGCCCATCCTGCCCGTGACCGAGATGGCCGAGCTTGCCACCGAGACCGCCCCGGCCGAGGCCGTCGCCGCACCGGCGGTCACCTCGGCCGTGCTCAGCCCGGCCCCGCCGGGATGGGGGGCTGCCACCAGCTTGGGCCGCTACGGCGTGGCCCCTGTGGGCACCCTGCCCGGTACGTCGTCCAACGGGTTGTCCGGCCCGGCCAGCGAGCAAAGGAAGTGGGACCGATGAAGCACCTCCCCCGGCACTACCAGGCCCCCACCGGGCACAGCCTCGGAGCAGCCATGCGTGCGCTGGCCACCTGGGCCATGGCACTTGCCGGCCTGGCCATCGGCACCCTGGGCATGGGCCTGGGGCTGGCCGCCCCCGCCGGGGCAACCCCCACGGCGACCGGCTCCTCGAGCCTCACCCTGACGGCCCACCAGCTGAGCGGCCCCCGCTCCCGTCCCGGTGCGGTGGTCCTCACCGCCCGGGCGTCGGGGGCCTCCACGGTCGGCCTGCAGGTGACCTTCTCCGTCAAGGTCAAGCAGTTCGAGTACTCCCCGCTGCTCCAGGTGGGGACGGCCACCACGGGGGCCTCGGGTGTGGCCACCGTCACCTACGAGCCGACCTGGGACGGGCCTCAGGAGTTCGTGGCCTCCGCCCAGCTCCCCTCGGGGTCGCAGCTGGGGCCAGCGACGGCCACGGTCTCGGCCCGGGCCACCACGGGCTTCGTGGGCACGGTCGAGGCTTCACGACCGGACGGCACCATCGGCCGGTGGGTGGTGGTGGGCCTGCTCACCCTGGTCGGCGCCGTCTGGGTGACCCTGATCGCCGTGGTGGTGAGGGTCTACCTGACCATGCGGGCGGGTGCAGCCTGACCCGCTCCACCTGCGGGCGGAGGGTGGCCCAGCGGGCCGCCCGTGCCCGGGCCCGGTACCCGGCCCACTGCCGGCGCAGCGGGCCACGAAGACCAACACGCAGAACAGGCCGAGGAGCGGCCCCCGCCCCTCGGCCCTCAAAACAGGAGGAAGGTTGAACAAGATGACCGCACCGTCCAAGACCAACGCCGAGAGCACCGTGGCCACCAGCCGTCGGGGGCACAGGTGGGCACGTCCCCTGGGGACCGCGGGCGCCACGGCTCTGCTGGCCCTCGCCACCGTGGCCGCCGGCACGGGCGCGGCGAGCGCCGCCCCCCGGGCGAGCGCCGCCAAGGCACCCGTTGTCCACGAGAGCCTGGTGGTACTGAGCGGGGACATGGTCGGCAACAAGGACTGGCCCGAGTTCGTCGACAGCGCCAACATACAGTGGCCCGCGGGCACCACCGTGGTCCTGACCATCTACTCCTACGACGACGGCTCGACGCCGCTCACCAAGCCGCTCTCGGTCTACGACGCGGTCATGGGCACGGTCGGCAACAGCGAACTGGTGGACGGCAAGAAGGTGTCATCGGTGCCCAACGCCGATATCGCCCACACCTTCACGGTCCCTTCGGTCGGCCTGAACATCCCCATCCCGGTGGCCCCCACGGCCAAGAAGGGCGAGCTGCGCACACCCGAGGTCGTCACCGCCACCTTCCGGGTCAACAAGACCGGGACCTTCACCTGGCACTGCTACGCACCCTGCGGCACCGGTTCGGGCGGCACGCAGGGCTCCATGGCCAAGAACGGCTGGATGACGGGCAACGTCACCTTCGGTTGAGCCGCCACGCTCCCGTCCCCCCTCGGGCGGGAGCGTGGCGCCGACGTGGCGCCGGCACCTTCGGTGCGCCACCGGCGGGCAGGAGCGGCCCCCCTCTCCTGCCCGCCGTCCGTCGCCTTAGTGCGGCCTCCCGCCACAGCTGAGGTGGCCCCGAGGGGCCCGGGCCCCCGGCTACGGGGCCGGGCCCCGCCCCGGATTTGCCCCGCCACAAGGTTGGATTATGCTGGGGAGAACGTTGGGCCCCTCCACTCAGCATCCGAGAACCGTCGTGCGCCAGAGCAAGGTCCGCAGGTGAGCGACCCGCCGGTCCGGGTGGTCCTGGTGGACGACCACCGGATCGTCCGCGAGGGGACGGCCCAGCTGCTGGAGCAGGAGGACGGCTTCGAGGTCGTCGGCCAGGCCGGCAGTGCCGAGGAGGGCTTGCCGCTCATCGAGCGTGCCCTGCCCGACGTCGCCATCATCGACATCAACCTGCCGGGTGCCAACGGCCTGCACCTGGTGGGCCAGATCGTGCAACGTGGCCTGCCCACCAGGTCCCTGGTGCTGAGCGCCCACGACGACTATGCCTACGTGACCCAGGCGCTGGAGACGGGCATAGGTGGCTACCTGCTGAAGACGGCCTCCACCAAGGAGCTGGCCGACGCCGCCCGGGCCGTGGCCCACGGTGTCTTCGTGCTGGACCAGAACGTGTCCGCCCGTCTGGCCCGGCGCTGGCGGGGCACCCCGGCCGAGGGCCTGGGCGTGAGCAGCCTCACCAAGCGGGAGCTGGACGTACTGCGCCTCCTGGTGGGCGGGCGCTCCAACAAGCAGATCGCGTCGCAGCTCTCGCTCGGCCTGCGCACCGTGGAGGGCTACGTCTCGAGCCTCCTGGCCAAGCTGGGGGTCTCCTCGCGCACCGAGGCGGTGGCTTACGCCCTGGACAACCGACTGGTAGCCCCGGACCGCCACGAGCACCGCCCCGATGCCCGCTGACCTGAGCGGTGCCCTGCGCCGGGCGGCCCACCCCCCGGTGCGCGACGTGCGGTTCTGGGTCGTCCAGGGCATGGTGCTGCTCATCGCCGCCGCCCATGTGACCGACCTGTTCAACCGTGCCGGGGGCGACCTCCTGCCCGACGGCCTCCCCCTCACCCTGCTCATCGTGCCCGTCGGTTACGCCGCCCTGCGTTACGGCCTCACCGGCTCGGCTGCCACCGGTATCTGGGCCACCCTGCTCTGGCTGCCGTTCCTGGCCCTGCCCGACGGCAACGACCGTGTCCTCACCGACCTGGTCGACCTGGCCGTCGTCGACCTGGTGGCCTTCGTGGCCGGCCACCGCATCGAGCAGGAGCGCCTGGCCCATCGTTACGCCCAGCAGGCCACCACCGACCGGCTGGCCATGGTCACCCTCTACCAGCAGCTGTTCAGCGCCAACCGCGCCCCGATCCTGGTGCTGGGCCCGGACCACCGGGTGGCCGACGCCAACCCGGCCGCAATGGCGCTGTTCGGGCCCGAGATGGTCGGCCAGGCAGCCGAGCACCTGCTCGGCACCGGCCACGGCACCCTGGGGCGAGCCGGCCAGGTCGTCTCCGTGGAGGGCCGGGACTACCGGGTCAACCTGGTCTCGCTCTCGGGCGAGCAGTCGGTGGCCGCCCAGCAGGTCGTGCTGGAGGACGTCACCGAGGAGCGCAGCGAGGGCAGGCGCGCTTCGCAGTACGCCGCCCTCGTGGTGCGCACCGAGGAGGAGCAGCGCCAGCGCCTCGCCCGCGAACTGCACGACGAGCCTCTGCAGCTGTTCCTGCACCTGGCCCGCCGCCTGCGGGGGCTGGCCGGTGCGTCGGATGTCCCACGACCGGTGGGCGATGGCCTGGACGAGGCCTGCCAGCAGGCTCTTGCTGCGGCCTCGCGCCTGCGCTCGGTGGCCCGCGACCTCAGGCCGCCGGCCCTCGACGAGCTCGGCCTGGCTGCCGCCCTGTCCAGCCTCATGGCGGACGTGGAGGACGAGGAGGGCGTGGCGGCCGAGCTCGAGGTACGCGAGCTGACGGGCAGGCTCGGGCCCGATGTCGAGCTCGGGGTGTTCCGCATTGTCCAGGAAGCGGTGCGCAACACGGTCAAGCACGCCGGGGCCGGCCGGGTGGACGTCGTCGTGGTCCGCAACGGCGACCAGCTGTCGGTGACGGTCCGCGACGATGGGGCGGGCTTCGCCCCCACGGCCACGGGAGGGGCGGGTGCCGGCCACTTCGGGATCCTGGGCATGAGGGAGCGCGCCCGCCTCCTGGGCGGTCAGCTGGAGGTGCGCTCCGAGCCCGGCCAGGGCACCGTCGTGGAGGCCTGGGTGCCCCTGGCCGGCGCCCCTCTGCCACCCGGGCCGGGCGACGGCCCGGCACCGGCCGGCGCCGTCGTCTCCCTCTGAGCGGGCCGGCCCCGCTCCGCAGGCAGGCCCCGCTCCGCAGGCAGGCCGGGCCCGGCACCGGGCGCCCCGGTCAGTCGAAGTCGAAGCTCCCGGTGCGGGTGCGCTTGAGCTCGAAGAACCGGGGGAACCCGGCCAGGGTGACCACGGCGTCGAACAACCGTACGGCCTCCTCGCCCCGGGGCACCGACATGAGCACCGGCCCGAAGAACGCCACACCGTCCACATGCAGAACGGGAGTGCCGACGTCCTGGCCCACCGGGCCCATGCCTTCGGCATGGCCGGCCCTCAGCGCGGCATCGTGCTCGGTGCTCCGGGCGGCCTCGGCCAACGAGGCAGGCAGGCCCACCTCGGCCAGTGCCGCCCGGGTCACGGCGTCGTAGTCGTCCTGGCCCTGGTTGTGGAGCCTGGTGCCCAGCGCCGTGTAGAGGTCGGCGAGCACCCCCTCACCGTGGGCCTGGGCCGCGGCGGTGCACACCCTCACCGGGCCCCAGGCCCTGTCCATGAGCCGGCGGTAGTCCTCGGGAAGGTCCCGGCCTTCGTTCAGCACCGAGAGGCTCATGACGCCGAAGCTGAGCTCGAAGGGGCGCTGGCGGTGGACCTCCAGCACCCAGCGCGACGTGACCCAGGCGAACGGGCAGATGGGGTCGAAGTAGAGCTTGACCCTGGTCCCCGTCCCGCCCGCCTGCCCTACCACCGGCTGTGGACGTGGGGGGCCACGAGGTCGCGGTACACGGCCTCGACCTCAGCCACCACGTCGGCACCGAGGGCCGGCCTGTCGCCCACGGCGGCATTGGCCCGCGCCTGCTCGGGGTTGCGGGCGCCGGGGATGACCGTCGTCACCCCGGGTGCGTCGGCGCACCAGCGCAGGGCCACCTCGGGCAGGGACCATCCCTCGGGCAGCACCTGAGCGAGGCGACGGACGGCCTGCAGCCCGACGTCGTAGGGCACGCCCGAGAACGTCTCGCCCACGTCGAAGGCCTCTCCGTGACGGTTGTAGTTGCGGTGGTCGTCGGCCGGGAAGGTCGTGTTCTCGTCGTACTTGCCCGAGAGCATGCCCGACGCCAGGGGTACCCGCACGATGACGCCCGCGCCGGCGCGCTCACAAGCGGGCAGCAGCTGCTCCAGGGGCTTGAGGCGGAAAGCGTTGAAGATCACCTGCACACTGGTGACCCCGGGGCGCTCGATGGCCCGCAGGCCCTGGGCCACGGTCTCCACCGACACCCCGTACTCACCGAGCAGGCCGTCGGCCACCAGCTGGTCGAGGGCGTCGAAGACGCGGTCGTCCTCGTAGACGGCATCGGGGGGGCAGTGAAGCTGTGTCAGGGGGATCCGGTCCAGCCCCAGGTACCCGAGGCTGCGCTCCGCCCACTGGCGCAGGGCCTCCGGCGTGTAGTTGGCCGCCTCCTGTGCCACCCGGCGGCCGCACTTGGTGGCCACCACCAGGCCCTCCCCCGGGCGTTCGGCCAGGAGCCGGCCCACCAGCCTCTCGCTGCGGCCGTCACCGTAGACGTCCGCCGTGTCGAAGAACGTGACCCCGGCGTCGGCGGCCGCATGCAGGGTGGCCATGGCCTGGTCCTCGCTGACCTCGCCCCAGCTGCCCCCCAGCTGCCAGCAGCCGAGCCCGATGACGCTGGCCTGCAGCCCGCCCCGGGTGAGCCTACGGGTTTGCATCTGTCGTACCCCTTCCTGAGCGTTCTCCCGGCGGGTGCGCCGGCGGGCCGGCCGAGCTAGCCGGCGACGGCTTCGCGCCGGGCGATGTTACGGCATTCGCCGAGCCCTTGGGCCCGGCTCACGAGCAGCTGGCCGTCCTGCAGGTAGCGCTTGGGCTCGCGCCAGTGGCCCGAGCCCCCGGGGGTGCCCGTCGATATAACGTCACCCGGGAGCAGGGTCATGGCCTGGGAGATGTAGGAGACCAGGTGGGCCACGTCGAAGAGCAGGTCCGACGTGTTGCCCTGCTGGACCAGCTCACCGTCCAGTTCGCACGACAGCTCCATGCCCGCCTCGTCCACCGAGGGGTCGTCCCTGGTCACCAGCCAGGGGCCGAAGGGGGTCGAGCGGTCGAAGGTCTTGCCCTGGAGGAACTGGCTCGTGCGGTACTGCCAGTCGCGCATCGAGACGTCGTTGAGCACCGCATAGCCGGCCACCAGCGCGAGGGCGTCCTGCTCGCTCACCCGGCGGGCCGGCCAGCCCATGACCACTGCCAGCTCGACCTCCCAGTCGGCGGCCTGTGAACCGGGGGCCAGGTCCACCTGGTCGTGGGCGCCGACCAGAGCGGACGGGAACTTGGCGAACAGGGTCGGGTAGGCGGGGGGCTTACCCGACTGTTCGGCTATGTGGGCGCGGTAGTTCTGGCCCACGCAGAGGATCTTGCCCGGCCGGGGCACCACGGGCGCGTAGTCGGCCTCCGCCAGGGGGTGACGGGGGCCGTCGGCCTCCGCCGCCGACCGGGGCCAGCCCGGGTCGGCCAGCAGGGCACCCACGTCGGGGCCGCCCACTTCGACGGCTTGACCGGCGGCCTCCTCGACACGGACGGCGACAGTACGGTTGGCGAGCCTCAGAGTGGCCAGTTTCACGGGCCTCACGCTACCCCGGGGGCCCGGGCTCAGTCATAGGACGCCTCGGCCCACCACTCCTGGTGCTCACGCGCCAGCAGGTAGGCCCGGCCGTCTTCGGCCACCACCTGCACCCGGGCGCGGCGGCGTGCCTGGTGCGCCCACCAGCGTTCCTCCAGGGGCCAGGGCCCGGCCCAGGCGGTGACCGCCTGGCGGCGGCCCCGGTGGCCCACGACCAGGTAGGCGGGCACCGGGCCGAGCAGGCCCCGGCTGCTCACCGTGACCGGCTCGCCCTGGCTGCCCAGGAGCTGGACGGGGACCGGTACGGGGTGCACGACGCAGGGGGCCAGGCCGGGCAGGCGCCCGGGCCAGGGGGGTGGGCCGTCCTTGGCCCTTCCGGTCGCCCTGGCCGGACGGGGGGCACCGGTGGCCGGCTCGGAGGGGCCGGTCACCGGGCCCCCGGGGCGGAGCGGCTCCCGGGGCTCCCCCCAGGGGACCAGGCGCACCTGGTCCAGGTAGTCCCTCCCTCCCTGCAGCACGCCGGTGACGACCCCGGCCGGCCCGAGCACGGCCTGCACGCGGGCCATGGCCCGGGCTGCCCGGTCCCGGGCCCCCGCGTCCGCCCCCCACAACCCGAGCTGGTGGCCGTCGGGCCTCACCTCCTCGGGCACCAGGGCCAACCTGGTGACCCGACCTGCCCCGGGCCCGCCGGTGCCCTCCCCCTCCACCCCGCTCAGCTGGTTGGCCAGTGCCCACCCCTCGAGCTGCCAACGGGCCCGCTCGGCGATGGCCGAGGCGCTGAGAGCGCCGTCGTGGCGCCAACTACGGCGCAGGGTGCCACCCTGCTCCGTCCCGGCCACGACAGCCAGGCGGGTGCACACCAGGCCCGAGCCGGCCAGGCGGTCATGGAGCTGTTCGGCCAGTACCCGGGCCACGAACACGACGGACTGCACGTTCTCCGCCGGTGGGCTCAGCTCCGCGTCCACCGACCAGTCCGGAGGAGGTTCCCGGCCCGTCACCGGCCGTGACGCCAACCCTGCGGCCAGGCGGTGGGCCCGGGCCCCGGTGGCACCGAAGCGGGCCAGTACGACAGGAGCGGGAAGGGCGGCGAAGTCCCCCATGGTCCTCACCCCTAGCCGGCCGAGAAGGCTGACCAGCTCGGCCAGCTCGGCCGGACGGGCACCCACCACCGCCTGGAGGTCCTCGGTGCACAGGGCGCCTACGGGCATGGGGGCCAGGAAGCCGGCGCTCCCTCCTCCGGGCACGACCAGGGGGCCACCCGGGCGGGCGGACCGGGCCGCCAGCCCGGCCGTGAAGAGCCCATCGGCCACCCCCACCCGGCAGCACCCCCGCCAGGCCTCGGGCAGCGCCGCCTCCACCAGCCCGGCGACCCTGGCCGCCAGGGCAGCGTCCCCGCCGAAATAGCGCGACGGCCCACGCGTCCCGAGCGCCAGCTGGCCCGGCGCGAGCACCTCGGGACCGGGCGCCACCTCCTCGACCGCGGCCACTGCAGGCTCCCAGGCCCGGGCCTCCAGGGCGGGGGCCCGGGCCACCACAGCCAGCCCCGGGCAGGCCGACTGCGCTTCCCGGCGGCGCATGCCCACCACCACGCCGGCCACCCGGGCCGCCGGGGAAGCCGCCACCACCCGGTTGGCCTGCACCACCGCCACCTCCTCGGAAGGGGGGCGCCCGGTGGCGAGCACCGGCCAGTCGGGGCAAAAAGCGAACAGGGCCCTGGCCCGGCTCGTGGCCACGGCCCGGACCGCTCAGTCCCCCCCCGGGCCACCGGCCCGGGGGGAGGTGCCACCCAGCACGACCAGCCCCGGGCGCCGGCCGCCCACGCCCGGCCCCCGGTCGGGGCCCTGGCCCACCACCAGGCGGGCACGCCGGGGACGTGACGCGGCACCCCGCCCGGTGAGGGCCACCTGCAGCTCCCGCCCCGCCAGGTAGCCGGCCCCGTCCTCCAGGCCCGTCCAGGAGCCACCGTCCACGCTCAGACGTACATCGGCGACGCCCGGCCAGGCCGGGGAGAGGACGGCCAGCACCGACCCCGCCTGGCGCGCCCTGGCCTCCAGCCGGCGGGCATCGGCCGGGCGGGCGTCCCCGGGGGGTACGAGGAGCACTACGTCAAAACCCTCGAGGAAGGCGGCTGCGACCACCGGCCACCGGGGCCCGGGCGAGGGGGCCAGCGCCAACCTGGCGATGTCCAAGCCCAGCTGCGCCGCGCCCACCAGGCCCAGGTCGGGCGCGCCCACCGCTGCGCACCAGGAGCCGGCAGCCGACGGCCCGCTCAACAGGGCCAGGGCCAGGGACATGGCCCCCGGGGCCGCCCTGTCCACCACCACCGTGCTCCCCCGCCTGAGCCCGTGCTCGGCGAAGAGGCCGGCCAGCTGGCCCGCCACCGGCAGCAGCCGCTCCGGGACCAGGGCCCTCCCCGGAGGTGCCCAGCCACCGGGTGCACCGGCGGCCCCGACGGTCGCCACCAGGTCCCGGGCCACCCGCCCAGCATAACCGTTCATAGAACATATGTTCCCCAGGCAGGCCGGGGCAGGGCCACGTGGCACCGTCCCCCGACGGCGCCGGGCCTAGGAAGCGGCGGCCTGTCCGGGCCGGGCCAGCGGGACGGGGTGCGAGCGCACCACCACCAGGGCCACGTCGTCCTCGGGCACCTCGGGGAGCAGTTGCCCGAGCAGGCCGTCGCACAGTTCCTCCAGGGACCGCCCGGCCAGGCCGGACAGGGCCCGGGCCATCTCCTCCAGGCCCACCTCTATCGACTGGCCCCGCCTCTCCACCAGCCCGTCCGTGTAGAAGACCACCACGTCCGAGGGGCCGAGGTGGACATGGCGCTGCGACCTCTCCGCCGTGGGTTCGACACCCAGCAGAGGCCCGACCGCCTCGTCGTCGAGGGTGACCACCGTCCCGTCGGCACGCAACAGCATCGGCGGCGGGTGGCCGGCGTTGGACCAGCACAGCATGGCCGCACCCTCGGGCAGGGCGGGGACCACCCGCGCCACCACCGCGGTCGCCGTCGTGTCCAGGCACAGGGTGCCCATGACCCGGTCCACCTTGGCCAGGATCTCCGCCGGGCCGTCGGTGCCCACCGCACCCAGGCCCCGCACCAGGGTCCGGACCTGGCCCATGGCGGCCGCTGCCTGCAGGTCGTGGCCCATGACGTCCCCGATCACCAGCACCAGGCCCCCGTCGGCCTGGGAGAAGGCGTCGTACCAGTCCCCGCCCACCTGGATGGCCTCGGCTGCCGGCGAGTAGCGCACCTCCACCTCGAAGTCGTCCCGTTCGGGAGGAGGGCTCAGCAACGACCGCTGCAGGCCCTGGGCCACCTCCCGCTGGCGCCGGTAGAGCCGGGCCCGGTCCAGCACCAGCCCGGCCCGGGCCGCCACGTCACGGGCGGCGGCCACGTCGCTGGCGCTGAAGGTGCCCCGGGCTTCGCCGTTGCACAGCGCCAGCATGCCCACGGCCGCCTCGGGGCCGGCCAGGGGCAGTACGAGCACGGACGAGGGGGCGAGCTGCTCCAACAGGTCCAGGTGCGGGCCGGGGCGGGAGGCCCGGCGCAGCTCCTTCATGGCCCCCGCAGCAAGGAAGCGGGCCTCTCCCCGGTCGACGACCCTGACCAGGCCGTCGTCGTCGGCCGCCGCCAGGTGGGCGCGCACGTACCGCTCCACCAGGGCCCGCCGGCCGGGCTCGGCGTGCCAGCTCCCGGCGGCCCGCAACCGCCGCCGGGCCGGGACGCCCTCGTCCTCCACCAGGGCCACCACGCACCAGTCGGCCAGGGTGGGCACCAGGCGCTGGGCCAACCGGCGGGCCGCCAGGTCCCGGTTGGTCACCGCGCTCAGGGCCTCGCTGACATCGGACAGCAGAGCGGCCCGCTGCACCGCCCGCTCGGCCATGTCCTGGGCTTCGCGGCGGCCGCTTATGTCCGAGAAGTACACGGCCAGGCCCTCCGGGCCGGGCACGGCACGCACCTCGTACCAGGAGTTGAGCGGGCTCGGGTAGTAGGCGTCGAAGGCGACCTCCTGCCCTGTGGCCAGGGCACGGCGGTAGTTGTCCTCGAACGCCGACCCCACGGCCGCCGGGAACAGCTCCCACACGTTGGCCCCGATGAGCTCCTCACGGCCCCGGCCGAGCAGCCGTTCAGCCTCCCGGTTGACGTAGCTGAAGCACCAGTCGGCGCCCAGGGCGAAGAACGCCGTCCCGATGGCGTCCATGGCCCGGGCGACCTGGGCTTCGCCCTCCCGGCGGGCCGTCGTCTCGTAGAACGCGCCGAGGAGGCGGACGGCCCGGCCCGTGCCGTCGCAGATCGCCCTGCCCCGGGAGGCCACCCAGCGGGTAACACCGTCGGGGAGCACGACCCGGTGCTCCAGCTCGTACTCGCCGCACTCGGCGATGGCGCGGCGGTAGAGCTCGGCCACCCGGTCCCGGTCGGCCGGGTGGGCCAGGCACTCCAGGAGCCCGGCACGGCCCTCGAAGCTCTCCTTGTCGTAACCGAACAGCGCCAGCAGCCGGTCGTCAAAGGACAGCTCCCCGCTCCCCAGGTCCCAGTCGAAGGTGCCCACCCCTGCCACCTCGACCGCCAGCTCCAGGGCGGCCCGCATGGCCTCGTCGGCGCCCGGCAACGGCCCGGCGTACCGGTCCCCTGCGCCGCCGAGCACGCCGCGCCCAGCCATCTCAGTGCGGCCAGGCAGGACGGAGGTACCCCCGCCCCGCTGCAGGCCCGTCCGGGTGATCGACTATGAGGTGATCCTAAGCAAGCAGACGAGCTGTGCACAGCCCCGGGGGCAGGCCTTCACAGAACCATCACAAGCCCGCCGGGGCGTGCCCGTCGTGGCCGTTGGCACCCCCGTCGGCGGTGACGCCGACCAGGGCGGGAGCCCACTCTGCCGGCCTGGGCAACGAGACCGACAACTTCACCCGTTGGCGGTGGGCGTCGAGCAGGCGCTGGTGGTAGGCCCCGAACACCTCGCCAAATGCGGCCACCTTGTAAACACGCCCGTCGACCCCCCGTCCCTGCCGGCCCTCGATGACCGCCTCGACGTCCTCGCCGCTCAGGGTCCGGTGGCTCTCGAGGGCATGGGCCACGGCCATGACCTCGACCAGGTTGTGCTCGATCAGGGCATCGGCCCTCTCCAGCAGCTCGGCCAGGCGCTTCTCCACCCTCTGGCCCATCTCGCCGTGCAGCAGGCCCTGGCCCTCCTGGGCCCCACCGGGCAGGAGGGGGCCACGGGTGCCCGAGTGCGACGCAATGGTGGCGCCCATGCCCCAGTAGGCCTCCATGAAGCTGGCGATGGAGGTGGCCGCCTCCAGGTCCCCCGAGACCCCCGACGAGGAGTCGCCCCCGAAGAAGCGCCGCTCACCGGCCAGCGAGGCCAGGCTCACCATGACGTCGGCCTCGTACTCGCTCATCCAGCTGGTGAAGCGGTCCTCGGGCTTTATGGAATGGACCATGCCCAGGTAGGTGCCACCTTTTTCGATCGTGGCCAGGTCGATCTCCAGGTGCTTGCGCACCCGGTAGGCGACCACGGCATGGCACGCCTCGTGCACGGCGACGGCATGGCGCTCCTGCTCCACGTACTCGACGTCCTCGGGCAGGCCCAGGTCCTTCAACCGCTTGGCCTCCAGGACGTCGGCCCACGTGATGGCTTCGTGGCCACGGCGCAGGGACACTATGAGGGACTCGTTGACCAGGTCCTTGATGGTCGCACCGGTTGCATAGGGGGTGATCGTGGCCAGCTTGTCCATGTCCGCCGTGCTGAGCTCATGGCGCACCTTGGCGAAGTAGCCCTGGTAGGTGCGCGCCCGTCCCGCCTTCGAGGGGTAGCCGACCTTGTAGATACGGTCGATACGGCCCGGGCGCAGCAGGGCCTCGTCCAGCGAATTGGGCATGTTGGTCGCCATCATGATCATGATCCGGTACTTGGGCGGGGCCTTCGGCTTCATGCCCAGGCCCCGGCGCACCACCCGGTTCATGAACCCCCTGGGCTTGCTCAGGCCCGAGATCTCGGTCAGCAGGGCCTGCAAGGTCCCCATCCCGCCCCCGCCCATGCCCATCCCGCCCATGACCATGCCCCCGTCGCGCCAGCGGCGCCGGCCGTCCGGCACGGTGGTACGGTCCGCGCCCCCAGCAGCCGAGCGCGTCGCTTCGACCAGCAGGGAGAGGCCGTCGTCGGAGAGGTAGGAACCCCCGTGGCAGTCGCCCGCGGCCCACAGCCCGGACGGGCCCCCCAGGGCCGCCCCCGAACGGTCACCGAAGATGCCCCCTGCAGCCAGTGCACCCCGGCTTCCCAACGAATCGGCCTCGTCGAAGAAGACGATCACGCCGCCGTAACGAACGGCCAGCCGGCGCAACTTGCGGAACAGCCCCCGGACCTTGAGCGGGCCGATGCCCACGAACATCTGGATGAAGGCACCGGGGTCCACGAAGACGAAGGGCTTGCCCGTCTCGCCCGCCACCGCCTCGGCCATGAGGGTCTTGCCCGTCCCGGGCGGCCCCCACAGCAGGATCCCCCCGGGCACGTACCCGCCCCTGGACTCGATGGACTCGGGGTCCTCCAGGAAGACGATGCTCTCCTTGACCCTCTCCAGCACGGCGTCCTGGCCCCACACGTGGCCGAACCGGGTCTTGATGTCGTCGGGGAAGTACACCTCCACCCCGCCCCGGCCGAGGAACCAGTAGATGGCGACGAACTGCAGGACGACGGCCCCCACGATGAAGATCACGTAGGCGATGTAGCCCAGGACCGAGACCAGCAGCGAGGGGAGGGAGAACAGCCCGGCCACCGGGTTCTCGTGCTGGGCGGCGCCCGCCACCACCGCCACCAGGGCGATGGCAGCCACCACGGCCATGAGCCGCCTCAGGCGGTAGCGCCCCCAGTCACTGAGGCGCACCTTGCGCTGGCCGAACACCCGGTCCGCCCACAGGTGGTCCCATGCCCCCCAGTGCTCCGCCAACAGGTAGTTGAGCTGGCGGAGCGCTTCGGCCGCGAACAGGGCCTCCAGCCACCACTTGGAGCTCCAGGTGAGCACCAGCCCGTCACGCACGCTGACCAGGGGGTCGTTGAGGGTGTACCAGAAGAGCACCCCCCACACACCGGCGATGAGCAGCAGCAGCCGGACGCGCAGCCACAAAGAGGTCGGCTTGCGGGTGGGCCACCGCTTCGCCCGGACCAGCTCGGCCCCGTCGTCGTCATCGTCGACCTCGTCACCGGTCCCTTGGTCGCCGGCCCCTTGGTCACGGAGGCTGTCGTGGCCGGCAACGGTGCCCTCAGCCGGCGCCGGGCCGGCCTGGGCGGGCGGCGGTGGCACCCACGCTGGCGGGGGGGCCACGGGCGGCGGGGGCGGTGGGGCCCCGAGGCCGGGGCCGTAGGGGAAGGGCTCCGCCGGGACCTGGGGGCCCGGCAGCCCGGTGGGCTCTGTCATTGGCTCTCCCTCACGTAGAAGCTTCGCACGATGCTGCCGACCACAGCCTGGTTGGCCTGGAAACAACTGAGCGAACAGCCCACCATCAGCACCCAGACCTTGTCCGTGGCCGGGTTGACCCAGGCCACCTGGTCGTAGCGCAGGTTGCCCCCGTAGTCGACCGACAGCTGGGCCCCGCGCAGGGCACCGTTGACGAGCAACTGGGGCGGGCTGGTGAACTGCACGTTGGTGCCCATCTGGGCTGCCGCGTCCACGTTGAACAGGACGTCGGACAAGCCTTCGAAGCTCATGTTGGCCTGCTCGGCCGGCGCCAGGGCACGCACCTCGGCAATGGCCCAGGGCACGGTGGAGGCGCTCAGGGCCTCCGACGCCCGGGGGTGCGCGCCGCCCACGGCAACGGAGAGGAACTCGGCCGGGGCGCCGCCGGCCAGAGCCGGCACCAGGGCACCTCCTTGGAGCTGGGACTGGTCGTAGACCTTCCACCCGCCGGGTACCTGGAAGTACAGCTGCTGGGAGGTGCTCTCGACCGCCGTGCCCGATGTGCAGCCGGCCAGGGACAGGGCGAGGCAGAGCCCCCCGAGCCCGACGGCCGCCCGGCGGCGCCATCCGACGAGGACGCCGCCCGGGCCCGGGCGCCGGTCAGCCGGCATGGGCCACCGTGAAACTGGTGACGATGTGGTAGATCTCCGACGAGTGGGCGTGGAAGCAGCCCAACGAGCAGCCCGCCACCAGCACCCAGAGCTTGTCCGTGGCCGGGTTGGTGAGCGAGACCTGCTCGAAGGCCAGGCTGGCCGTGGAGGAGACGACGGCGTCGGACACGAGCGTGCCCCGCAGGCCACCCCTGACCACCACCGCTGTGGGTGACAGCTGGGTCACCGAGGCCCCCGCCTGGCGCAGGTTGTCGATGTTGAAGATGCGGTCCTGCATGGCCTGCAGCGACAGGGTGGCCTGGTCCTGGGGGCCGAGCACGTAGACCTGGGCCAGCGCCCAGGGGTAGGGCCCGGTGAGCCGGCCACCGCCCAGAGCGCGCATGGGCGCGGCCGAGGACAGGCTCGTGTAGACGGGGTAGCTCTGCCCCGACGCCTGAGCCTGGGCCACCTGTTGTGCCCCGTAGAGCTGGAACCGGGACAGGTCCTGGGGGGTTGCCACGTGCCATCCGGCGGGCACGTCGAAGTACAGGCCCTGGCCGGAGCTCCCGAGGTAAGTGACCGAGGTCGAACAGCCCGCCAGGGCGGCCGCACCAAGCCCGGCCGCCATCAGGACCGTCGCGCCGTGGCGCCCGGGGCGCCGGCCCCGGCGGTCCGACAGCCTCGTCACGCTGCTCGGGCTCACAGGTACGTTGATGTTACGTTGACGCACACCGAACTGGATGAGGCCCACCTGCGCCCGGCGGTCAGAGCCGCCTCAAAACGGCTGCTGGCCGGGCTGGCCCGCCGGGCCTGCCGGCGGCCGGGCGCCCACTGGCTGCCCGTTGCCGCGTGGGCCTACCTCCTGGCCGGGCGGGGGCCCTGGTGGCGCATGGGGGAAAGGCTGCCGCCCCGGGCGGCCCGCGAGCCCTCCCCGGGCCACTGGCCCAGCGTGGCCGTGGTCGTGCCGGCCCGCAACGAGGCCGCAGTCCTGGAGCAGGCCCTCCCCGCGCTGCTCGCCCAGCAGTACCCGGGGCACGCCTGGGTGGTGCTGGTGGACGACGAGAGCACCGACGGCACGGCCGAGCTGGCCCGGCGGCTGGCCGCTCGGGGCGGTGGACGCGGCCTGGGCCTCACCATCGTGCAGGGCACGCCCAGGCCGCCCGGTTGGGCCGGCAAGCCGTGGGCCATGCACCAGGGCCTCAGCCGTGCCCTGGAGGCGCCGGGACGGCCCGAGTGGGTGCTGTTCACCGACGCCGACATCGCCCACCCGGCCGACAGCCTGCGCCAGCTGGTGGCGGGCGCAGTAGCCGGGCGGCGCAGTGCCGTCTCCCTCATGGCCCGCCTCCCCACGGACCACCCCTGGGAGAAGCTGCTCGTACCGGCCTTTGTGTACTTCTTCGACCAGCTCTACCCCTTCCCCCTGGTGAACGACCCGGCCCGGCGGGCCGCTGCTGCCGCGGGCGGCTGCCTGCTCGTCAACGTCGAGACCCTCACCGCCACCGGGGGCATCGCCCCCATCGGCGACCGGACGATCGACGACGTGGCCCTGGCCAAGCGCCTGAAGGCCGCCGGGGCCGACATCTGGCTCGGGCTGGCCAGAGGAGCCGGGGGCGGAGGCCTGGAGGTGCGCAGCACCCGCGCCTACGGCGGGCTGGCACCTCTGTGGGACATGGTGGCCCGCAACGCCTACACCCAGCTCGGCTACAACCCGCTCGCCCTGGCCGGGGTGCTGGCGGCCCTGGGCGCCGTGTACGTCGCCCCTCCCCTCATGGTGGCCCGGGGGGCGCTCGGGCGCCGGCCCGCCACCGCCCTGGCCGGAGCGGTGGCCTGGGCCGCCATGGCCACCTCCTACCGACCGGCCGTGCGCTACCACGGAGGGCCCCGGGGCAGCGAATGGGCGCTCCCCTTCACGGCCGTGCTCTACGGGGCCATGACGGCAACCTCGGCGGTCCGCCACCGCAGGGGTACGACCTCGTGGAAGGGGCGCCCCGGAGCCGGAGCGGGCCCCGGTGGGCGCAGGTGACCGCGGCTCGGACCGGTCATGCCAAACTGGGCCTGTGAGCATGCGGGAGGATTGCCGGCACTTCCAGAGCAGGACTTACGCCTCGGGCGAGGCGGCCCGCTTCTGTGTGCTCAACCTGGCCCCCGAGGCCCCCTGGCGGTGCCCCGACGACTGCCCTCGCTACGAGAAGGACATCATCGACGGCAGTTTTGTGGTCGGCTCCCTCACCCGTCCCCGGGTGGAGGAAGAGCCTCCCATACCCCCGGGTGAACTGGGCGGGGTCCTGGACGCCGCCGAGCTCATCGTCACCGCCGCCGGCCCGGAGATCGTGGCCGAGTTCCAACGTCTGCGCAGCCCGAAGCCCTGGTGGAAGGTCTGGAGGCGCAAGGGTGACGACGGCCTCGACCCCGCTGCCCGCTGAGTGCGCCGGGCCCGTTCCATAGCGCTGGCCGGCGCGGCAGCCCTCCTGGCCGGGGGCTGCGGCAGCACCGCGGCCGGCACGGCTGGCGCCCCGGTCACGACCGTCGCCACCACGACGACCACGGTCCCACCGGCCAGCTACGCCCCCTACAACTGGTCGTCCGTGCGCTCGGCCGCGCTGGAGCTGGGCGGCGGGCCCACCAGCACGCTCTCCGCCGTTGTCTCCCCTGGCGCCTGGGGCCAGTGGCTGGTGGCCGGGGAGGCCTCCGCGCAGGACGGCTCCACCAGGGCGGCCGTGTGGACCTCGAGCGACGCCCTGGGCTGGGTGCGGACCTACCTCCCGGTGCCCACCGGCACCACGGCCAGCTGGGCTCGGGCGGCCACGGGCTGGGGCCGACGGGAGGTCATCGTGGGCTCGGTGACCTCGGCCACCGGCACACAGGGGGCGGTGTGGGTGTCCGCCGGCCCGGGCCAGCCCTTCCTGGCCGTGCCGGCCAGCACGTCACTGGCGGGGACGACCACGACGAGCACCACTACGAGCTCCACGGGCACGAGCTCCACGACGACGGCACCGGCGGTGGCGCCCGCCCCGCCGGGCCCACGGGTGGTCGTGGACGCGGTGGGCGCCGGAGCGCTCGGGTTGTTCGCCGGAGGACTGGACAACGGGCGGGCTGCGATGTGGTACTCCCCCGACGGCCAGACCTGGCAGGCCCTCCCGGGCGCCGACCGGCTCATGGCCCACTACCGGGGGGCACGCCTGAACAGTGTCGTCTCCACGCCCAACGGCATCTTCGCCACCGGTGAGTACGACAACGCCAACCAGATCTCATCGGTGGCCTGGTACTCGTCGGACGGTATCCACTGGTCGAGCACGGGGGGCTGGTTCGCCACCGGCGGCGACCACGTGGTCAGCGCCCTGGTCGACCTGGCCGAGGCCGGTAACGCCCAGCCAGGCAGCCCAGGGCCGACCGGTCTGCTGGCCATAGGGGGAGCACGCGTCGGGCCCGAGTGGCAACCGGCGGCGTGGATCTCGCCCAACGGTTCCTCCTGGAGCCAGGCCTCCTACAGCTTCCCCCTGGACGGCCTGCCCACCACCGGCCCCGGTGCCCTGGTCTACGCGGCCACCGAGGCCAACGGGCACCTCTACGCGGCCGGCGGGAGCCCCCAGCACCAGTGGCTGTGGGAGTCGACCGACGGCCTGAGCTGGGCCAAGGCGCCCCTGCCCGCCCAGCTCGCCGATGCCACAGGCTGGCACCTGGGCCTCGCCGCTGCCGACGCCCACACGCTGGTCCTGGCGGACAACCTGCCCGGGCAGCCCTACGTCCTGGTGCGGGCGGCCGGCCAGTGGTACCAGCCCAGCTCGAGCGGCGTCTTCGGGCGCCCGCTGGCCACGGCCGAACCCCAGTTGGTGGACGTCAACGGGGCCCTGACCATGGTCGTCACCCTGACCGAGCCCGGCCTGGCGATCGGCGAGGCCCGGCGACGTGTCGTGGTGCTGCGCTCGGGTGACGGCACGACCTGGAGCGCTGCCGGCCAACCGGCCCACCAGCTGCGCAACGTCCAGGTCAGCACGGTACTGGCCGTGCCGTCCGGTCTGCTCGTGGCCGGTACCCGGCCCGGCGGGCCCCGAGCCTCGGGCACCGACGCCTTCGCGGCGGTCTCCCCCGACGGGGGCGCCACCTGGCCTGCCCCGGTGATCGGCCCGGGCCACCTGGGCGCACCGGGACCGAGCGGGCCCGAGCCCTCGCCCGCCTCCCCGGCCGCCACGACGGTCCCTGCCACGACCGTCCCTGCCACGACCGTGCCGGCCACGACGGTCCCTGCCACGACGGTCCCCGGGACGAAGGCCGCGGCGACAACGCTCCCCGCTGCCGGCGGCAACCCGGCCACGACGGTGCCGGCCACGACGGTGCCGGCCACGACGGTGCCGGCCACGACCACGACACTGCCCGCCGGTGACACACCGGGGGCCGTCACCTACCTGCCCGGGCCCCTGGCGGCGACCGCGGCCGGCCGGGTGGGCAACGCCCAGTACGTGGTCGGGCGGGCCGGCCCCTATGCCGTCGACTGGTACAGCCCGGACGGCTCGACATGGCAGCGGCCTACGCTCCTCGACCCCGGCCCCCAGGTGGGCACCGAGAGCCCGCTCGGCTCGTGCAGCTCGGGCAGCACGGCCGTCGTGGTGGGGACGGTCACCCTCACCGGGCGGGGCCAACTGCCCGCGGCCTGGGCGAGCACCGACGGCTCGGCGTGGGTGCCGGCGACCTTCTCCCCCGCACCGCCGCCGGGCTCCACGACCCGGCTCTACGGCTGCCTGCCCACCGGCAACGGCTTTTTGGCCTACGGGGAGTCCAATGGCCACCAGGAGCTGCAACAGCCCTCGCTCTGGAGCTCCACAGACGGGGTCTCCTGGCAGCAGGTGGCGGCAGGCTTCGCCGGTGCGCCTGTGCCCAGCGCCACCGGGAGCACACCGGAGGCCCAGCACGCCAACCCTCCCCCACCCCATGGACCGGCTATCGCACCCTTGCAGGACATCGCCCTGGGGACCACCACATGGCTCGGGGTGAGCGGGGCCGGGGACGCACCCCAGCAGGCATGGCCGGCGCCGATCGGAGGTACGGCCGGTGCCGGCCTGGTGCCGGTCGGCCTGTGGTCCTCCACCGACGCCGGCAACGACTGGCAGCAGCTCGCCACCGACCTGCCCGTTTTTGCGAGCAATTACTACGCCCAGGCCACCGGAGCGGCCTACGTGGGCCGGGAGCCGGTGGTGGTGGGTACCGTCGACGGCCGGCTCATGGTCTGGGTTGGGGCACCGGCGGCAGGGGCACCTGCCGGCACCGGCTGAGGCCGCTCCCGGTCGCCAGGCTCTCGCCGGCGAGCCAGGCCCCCTCAGCGGGAGGCCAGGCCCCCACAGGGACGCCAGGCCCTCACAGGGAGGCCAGGAACGCCTCGACCTCGGCCCTGTGCCTCGTACGGCGCATGGGCGGGAGCGAACCCACCAGTTGCCAGCGGTAGCGTGCCCGGCCCAGCCGGGGGTCGAGCACTGCGACCACGCCGCGGTCCTGACGGGAGCGCACCAGCCTCCCGGCACCCTGGGCCAGGAGGGTGGCCGCCCGGGGCACGTCTATGGCCTCGAAGGCCCCGGCACCGACGGCGTCCCGACGGGCCCGGAGCAAGGGGTCGTCGGGACGGGGGAACGGCAGGCGGTCGATGGTCACCAGGGACAGGGACCGCCCGGGGACGTCCACTCCCTGCCAGAAGCCCATGGTGGCGAACAGGCACGAGTGCTCGTCGGCCGTGAACTTCTCCACCAGTTTGGGCTTGGGGAGGTCCGATTGGGTGAGCACCGTCCAGGGCACCCTGGCCCGGACGACCTCGGCCGCCGCCTGCATGGCCCGCCAGCTCGTGAACAGGGCCATGGCCCGGCCCTCAGAAGCCTGCAGCAGGGCCACCAGCTCCTCGTGCATGGCCGCCTCGTAGCCCGGCGAGCGTGGGTCGGGCAGGTGCAGGGGGCAGTAGAGCAGGGCCTGCTCCTGGTAGGCGAACGGGCTGCCCACCGACAGCTCGTCATAGCCCCCGGCCGGCAGGCCGAGCCGCTCCCCGAGGCCGGGAGGGATGGTGGCACTGGTGAGCACCGCCGTCGGCGCGTCCTCCCCTCCCCACAGGTGCCGGGCCAGCGCTGCCCCAACGTCGATGGGGGCCACCCTGACCACGGGCGCATGCTCGGGGCCCTCCACCCAGGCGACCTCCCCTGCCGGCAGTTCGTGGAGCTTGTTGAGGTCCTCCAGCAACCCGGCCAGGGCCTTGTTGGCCCGCTGACGGGCAGCCCCGGCCACCTCGTCGTCGTCCTGGCCCGGGCGAAGCTGCTGGCCGAGCAGAGAAGCCCTTTCGCGCAGGAGCGCCAGGGCGGCGGACAGGTCCTTGTCGAGGGGCCGGGGCAGGGCCTGGCCCCGCCAGGGCCGAAGGGCGGCGCCCAACAGCACCGCCGCGTCCTCGAGCGCCAACGCGGCCGACGGGCCCGCTGCACCGGCCCGGCTGGCCCGTGCCAGGCCTACGACACGGGACGGCCCGAGCTCTGAGCCCAGGGCCCCGGACACGATGTCCTCCAGTTCGTGGGCCTCGTCGAAGACCACGACGTCGTGGGGAGGCAACAGCTCTGCCCCGTCGAGCGCCAGGTCGGCGGCGTAGAGGTGCGTGTTGACCACCACCACGTCCGCCTCGGCCGCCCTCCGGCGCGCCTGGTCGGCGAAGCAGGCGGTACCCGATGGGCACTGGGCGGCCCCCGGGCACTCCCGTCCGCTCGTGCTCACCTGGGCCCAGGCCGCGTCGGAGGGCTCCCAGGACAGCTCGGCCCGGTCCCCCGTGAGGGTGCCTCCCTGGCTCCCGGGGGCGCCCGCCCAGCGCACCAGGTTGCGCACCTCCCGGCCCAGGTGGCCGAGCTCGGCCTGGAACAGCTGCTCGCCCGGGCCCTCGATCTCCCTCACCCGCTGGGCACAGATGTAGTTGGAGCGGCCCTTCAGCACGGCGAAGTTGAACGGGCCGAGGCAGCGGGCCAGCAGGGGCAGGTCCCGCTGCGCCAACTGGTCCTGCAACGCCTTGGTGGCTGTGGACACCACCACCCGTGCCCCCAGGGCGAGGAGCGGCACCAGGTAGGCCAGGCTCTTGCCTGTGCCCGTGCCTGCCTGCACCACCAGGTGACGGCGCTCCTGCAGGGCGCGTGCCACGGCCATGGCCATGGCCACCTGCTCGGGCCGCTCCTCCCGGCCCGAGAGACCGGACGTGGCGCGCGACAGTGCCTGCGCCACCAATTGGTCGGTGCCGGGGCCCGTGCGGTGGCCCCGGTCGCTAGGCCCGCTCGTACGCCCTGGTCGCCAGGGGCACGAAGACCACGATGGCGCCTGTCACCCAGGCCAGGCTCTGCCACAGTGCCGAGCCGAGGCTCTGGCCCACCAGAGGCTGGACCTTGTTGCCTATGGCCAGGACGCGCAGGGCGTTGATGACCTCGGTGAAGGGCTGGTGCTGGGCGAAACCGCGCAACCAGGAGGGCATGGACGAAACCTGCACGAAGGCGGACGACACGAAGGTGAGCGGGAACACCCAGATGAGGCCGAACGCCTGCACCGACTCCTCGTCCCTCACCTGCAGGCCGATGAAGGCAGAGATGCAGCACACGGCCAGGCCCAGGTACAACGCCAGGGCGACCATGGCCAGCGCGTAGCCCACGCCCCCCTGGAACCTGAAGCCGACGGCGTAGCCGACGCCCACCATCACCAGGATGGTGACCAACAACCTGAGCACGTCGGCCAGCAAGCGGCCCAGCAGTACGGCCGAGCGGGCCGTGGGCATGCTGCGTATACGGTCGATGCCACCCACGTTGAGCTCACGCGACAGGCCGATGGCGGTACTGAAGGACGCAAAACCTGCCGTCTGGGCGATGACCCCCGGGATGAGGTAACTGACGTAGCCACCGGGGAAGGTCGAGACGTTGATCGCCCCGCCGAAGACGTAGCGGAACAACAGCGTGAACATGACCGGCTGGACCACCGTGAACACGATGTAGGCAGGAACCCTGGCCCAGGTCAGCAGGTTGCGCCAGGTGATCACCATCGTGTCCTCGAAGGCCCACCGGAGCCGCTGTCCCGCTCCGGGCTCCGACAGGGCCCTCGCCGTGCCGGGCAGGGCCGGGGCCTGTGCGCCGCTCACCTGGCGTCGCCTTTGTCCGCTGAGCCGCTCGCGCCGGCCCCCACGCCCGCTCCCTGCCGGCGCCCGCTGTTACGGCGCCCCCGGCGCCCTCCGGGCCCGGGGGCAGTGCCACCCTCCTCGGCGACATGACCGGTCAGGGTCATGAAGACGTCGTCCAGCGAGGGGCGGCGCAGCGCCATGCCTGACACCGGCAGACCGGCGGCGTCCAGAGCACGGACCACCTCGACCAGCACCGTGCCTCCCCGGCCTCCGGCGCGCACCTGGACCCGGGCGCCGGTGCCGTCCAGGACAGGGGTGCCCTCCCCCAGGGCAGCCACCACCTCGAGGGCCTGTGCCGTCCGGGCGCGGTCGTCCACCCCGAACTCCACCACGTCACCGCCCACACGGTCCTTCAGGTCCTCCGAGGTACCCCGCGCTATCACCACGCCATGGTCGATCACCACGATCTGGTCCGCCAGCTCGTCCGCCTCCTCCAGGTACTGGGTGGTGAGGAGCAGGGTCGTGCCCTGCGCCACCAGCTCACGTATCACGCCCCACATGCCGACCCGGCTGCGGGGGTCCAGGCCGGTGGTCGGCTCGTCCAGGAAGAGCACCCGTGGCCGGCTGATGAGGCTGGCCGCCAGGTCGAGCCGGCGCAGCATCCCCCCGGAATAGGTCTTGGCCTGGCGGCCCCCGGCATCGGCCAGGTCGAAGCGCTCCAAGAGCTCGGCCGCCCGCTGGCGGGCCAGGGAACGGCCGAGGTGGTAGAGACGACCTGCCATCTGCAGGTTCTCCAAGCCGGTCAGGTCGGGGGCGATGGCGGTGGCCTGGCCGGCCAGGCCGATCACGCGCCGGACGGCCGCCGCCTCATGTGCCACGTCGTAGCCGCACACCCGGGCCCGGCCCCCGCTCGGGGGTACCAGGGTGGTGAGGATCCGCACCGCCGTCGTCTTGCCGGCTCCGTTCGGGCCGAGCAGGCCCAGGACCATGCCCTCGTCGACCGAGAAGTCGACACCGCGCAGGGCCTGGACGTCCCCGAAGGACTTGCGCAGGCCCTCTACCTCGATGATCACAGCTCCACCTCCTCGGTGACCCTACCCCGGCGCATGTCCCAGCTGAGGGAGGCCATGAACACCCAGCTGCGCCTGTGGACAGTCGAAGGCCCGTACGCCTGCAGGGCCATCTTGTGCCGCCAGCAGGGGTAGCCCTTGTTGGCCTGGAACTCGTAGTGCGGGAAGCCCGGTGCCAACGAGCGCATGATGCGGTCACGCGTCACCTTGGCCAGTACGGAGGCAGCCGAGATGGAGAGGCACACGGCGTCCCCCTTGACAATGCGACGGGTACTGCCGGTGCCGACGAAGTCCCAGTTGCCGTCGACCAGCACGAGGTCGGGCACCACCCCCAGTGCCGACAAGGCCCGCCTGGTGGCCAGCCGCTGGGCCTCGGCCATCCCCAGTTCGTCGCACTCGGCAGGGGAGGCCTCGCCGACGGCCCAGGCCTCGCACCAGTTGGCGACCTTCGAGAAGAGCTCCTCCCGCCGGGCCTCCGGCAGGGCTTTGGAGTCCCTCACGCCATAGACGCGGCGACCCTTGGGCAACAGCGCCGCCCCCACCATCAGCGGCCCGGCCCAAGCCCCGCGTCCCACCTCGTCCACACCGACCACGACCTCGTGGCCCACAGCCCACGCCTCGCGCTCGAAGGCCAGCGTCGGTGCCGCTCCGTAGGGGCTCACCTGCGTGCCGCGCTCAGCGCAGGAGCGCTATCTGGTCGTCCTCGGTGCCATCGGGCGCATTGTCCAAGAAGGCATCGATGATGTCGTGGCCGGACTCCACCGTGGTGGTGCGGAGGCTGAGCGCAACGACGTTCGCGTCGTTCCACCGGCGGGCATCGCGCGCCGTCTCCACGTCGGCGCACAGAGCGGCCCGCACCCCGCGCACCTTGTTGGCGGCGATGCTCACACCCGTGCCCGTGAAGCAGAACACCACGCCCACGTCGGCCCGGCCTCCTGCCACGGCTTCACCCACGGCACGCCCGGCCTCCGCCCAGCGCATCGGGTCGGCCACCACGACGACCTCGTGGCCCAGGGCGGCCAGGTCCGCCTTGAGCTCCTCGGTGACCGGCGTCGTGTCGTCGGTGCCAAAGGCGATCCTCATGGCGCTCACGCTAGCAACGGGGCGGGACGCCGATGCCCCCGGTACGGGTTGGCGGCCCGCGGGGCACCCAACCCTAAGATGGCGCCCGTGCCTACGGCGGTGGCCGTCCCGGTCAAGGCGTTTGCCCGAGCCAAGATGCGCCTGAGCCCTGTGCTCGGCCCGCAGGAGCGTGCGGCGCTGGCGGCCCGGATGGCGGAGGCGGTCCTGGCGGCAGCCCGTCCCCTGCCCGTCTACGTGGTCTGCGACGACCCCGGGGTGGCAGCCTGGGCCGAGCGCAACGATGCCCGGGTGCTGTCGACCCCGGGCCTGGGCCTGAACGGCGCCGTGGACCGGGCCCTGGAAGTGCTGGAGGAGATGGGCTACGACCGGGTCGTGGTGGCCCACGGTGACCTGCCCCTGGCTACACAACTGGCGTGGTTGGCCGACGTGGAGGGCGTGGTGCTGGTGCCGGACCGGAGGGACGACGGCACCAACGTCATAAGCCTGCCCACCGGGTGCGGGTTCCGCTTCGCCTACGGGCCGGGTTCCCTGGCCCGGCACCGGGAGGAGGCGGCCCGGACCGGGCTGCCCTGGAGGGTCGTCCACGACGACAGGCTGGGCTGGGACGTCGACCTGCCGGCCGACATGCTGGGCGGCGCCTGAGCGCGTACGCCCCGGGACGCGCAACAGCCACCGACCGTCGGGGCCGGTGGCTGTCGGGGAAGAGCGGTCTCTAGCGCTTGGCGGCTCTGGTCGCCTTTGCCGGTGCCTTGGCGGCCTTGGCCGCAACCGTCTTGGTGGCTGCCGCCTTCGCAGTGGTGGCCTTGGTGGCGACGCTCTTGGCAGCTGCCGTCTTCGAAGCTGCCGTCTTCGAAGCTGTGGCCTTGGAGGCTGTGGCCTTGGCGGCGGGAGCCTTGGCAGCGGCCGTCTTGGTCGCAGGGGCCTTGGTCACGACGGCCTTGGTGGCCTTCTTGGCCGGCGCCGGCGCCTCGGCCGCAGCGCCCTTGCGGGGACGGCCGACGGGACGGGCCGCAGGTGCGGACTTGGCGACCGCAACAGCCTTACGGCCGTTGGCGGGAGCGGCAGCCTTGGTGGCCTTGACGGCCTTGGCCGGCTCAGCAGCGCGTGCCGTCGTGCGGCCGTTGGCCTTCGCAGCAACGGCCTTCTTGGCCGCCTTCTTGGCGTTGAGCTCGGCCTTGAAGCCCGTGGCGGCGCTGAAGCGGATGCCCTTGGACGCCGCGATCTTCACCGGCTGACCGGTGCGGGGGTTGCGCCCGGTACGCGCCTTGCGCGAGGTGGGGTTGAAGCTGCCAAAGCCGTAGATCGTGACTTTGGAGCCCGAGCGGACCTGGTCTCCGATGGTGCCGACGAACGCATCAACGGCGTCCTCGGCCTGGCGCCGGGTGAGCCCGGTACTACTGGCGATCTCTTCTACTAGCTGGGAACGGTTCAACGCCACCTCCTAGGCGGGCGGGGAAGTTGGAAGGTGTGAGCCTGTCTGAACACTTCATCAAATACGTTAGCAGGCACAAAGTCAAGTATTACCCGTCCAAGTACCCACTTCGGCACGTCCAACAGGGACCTGAGGCCCAAAATCCGCCAGGACAGCCCTGCATGAGCCGGATCTGCGAAGATGACGGCCTATGAGCTCGAGCACCGCCGGACCGGGACAGCCCGCAGCGTTGCCTGCGGAGTGGCAACGCTTGCAGGAAGCGGCCAATTCCAAGGCCCCGTGGCGGCATTGGGGGCCCTACCTGGCCGAGCGTGCCTGGGGCACGGTGCGGGAGGACTACTCCGCCAACGGTGACGCCTGGTCGTACTTCCCCTTCGAACACGCAGTTTCACGCACCTACCGCTGGAGCGAGGACGGCATGGGGGGGATCTGCGACGAGGACCAGTTGCTCTGCCTCGCCCTCGGCTTGTGGAACGAGCACGACCCGTGGCTGAAGGAACGGGCCTACGGCCTCACCAACTCCGAGGGCAACCACGGTGAGGACGTCAAGGAATGCTGGTGGTACCTGGACGCGACCCCCACGGCCTCATGGATGCGCTGGCGCTACCACTACCCACAGGCGGCCTTCCCGTACCAGGAGCTGAGAGAGGGGAACGCCCGCAGGGGCAAACAGGATCCCGAGCTCGAGCTGGTCGGCACCGGGGTGTTCGACGACGGGCGGTACTTCGTGGTGGACGTCACATGGGCCAAGGACGGCCCCGAGGACGTGCTGTGGCAGGTGGAAGTGGAGAACGTGGGGCCGGTTGCGGCGCCTCTGCACATCGTGCCCCAGATCTGGTTCCGCAACCGTTGGGACTGGGGCGGCTCGGGGACGCGGCCCGCCATCACGGTCGCAGGCGAGGGGCAGCTGGGCCTACGTTGCGAGGAACTGGGGCCGTACACCCTGGCCTATGGACCGGGCACGGACGGGGCGCTGCCGCCCGTCTACTTCTGCGAGAACGAGACCAACACGGCCAAGCTCTGGGGTGTCCCCGGGCCCGCCTACCCCAAGGACGGGGTCAACGACCACATCGTCAGCGGTGCCCCGACTGTCAACCCCGACAGGCAGGGCACCAAAGCCGCCGTGCACTACCGCACGGTCCTCGGCCCCGGGCAGCGGGCCAGCTTCCGGTTGCGCCTGAGCGCAGGCACCGGGGGGGCGCTCGGAGCCGCCTTCAGCCAGGTGCTGGCGGACCGGCAAGCCGAGGCCGACGACTACTACGCCAGCATCGTCCCCCCCTCAGCCGGTGAGCAGGAGGCGCTCGTGCTGCGCCAAGCGGGAGCGGGCATGCTGTGGTGCAAGCAGTTCTACCACTACGACGTCGAACGCTGGCTCGAGGGCGACCCCGGTCAGCCCACACCTCCCCCCCAGCGCAAGGCGGGCCGCAACGCCGGCTGGGGGCACGTGGCCAACCATGAGGTCATCTCGATGCCGGACTCGTGGGAGTACCCGTGGTACGCCTCCTGGGACCTGGCGTTCCACGCCGTCGCCCTTGCCCACCTGGACCCCGAGTACGCCAAGTCACAGCTCGTGCTGCTCTGCCGTGAGTGGTACATGCACCCCAACGGCCAGCTCCCCGCTTACGAGTGGGACTTCGGCGACGTCAACCCCCCGGTGCAGGCCTGGGCCACCATGGCCGTGTGGCGTACCGACGCAGCGCGGCGGGCGCGCATGGGCCTACCCCCCGACTACGACTTCCTGGAGCGGGTGTTCCACAAGCTCCTCCTCAACTTCACCTGGTGGGTCAACCGCAAGGACGAGGAGGGCAACAACGTCTTCGAGGGCGGGTTCCTGGGGCTGGACAACATCGGCCTGTTCGACCGGTCCAAGCCGCTCCCGGTGGCGGGCGTGCTCGAACAGTCCGACGGGACGGCGTGGATGGCCATGTACTGCACCTCGCTGCTCGAGATGGCGCTGCGGCTGGCCGACCAGGACCAGACCTACGAGGACGTGGCGATCAAGTTCTTCGAGCACTTCGCCTACATCGCCCGGGCCATGCACGAGCGCGGCCTGTGGGACGCCGCTGACGGCTTCTTCTACGACGTGGTGCGCACGGCCGACGGCGCCGCCACGCCCGTAAGGGTGCGCTCGCTGGTCGGGGTGGTGCCCATCCTCGCCGTGACCACGCTGCACCCCCAGTTGGCGGCCAAGTTGCCCGACTTCATGCGACGCACCGACTGGTTCGAGGCCAACCGCCCCGACCTCGCCCAGTACATCGCCCACACCCGGGTACCGGGGATGGGCGACCGCCGGCTCCTGTCGCTCGTGGACGAGGCTGCCCTGACGGCCGTCCTGGGCCACGTGCTGGACCCGGAGGGGATGCTCTCGGACCACGGCGTGCGCAGCCTGTCCAAGCGCCACACGACGCCCTTCGTGCTCAGCCTGGGCGGGCAGTCGTGGAGCATCGACTACGAGCCGGCGGAGTCGCGCACCGGCCTGTTCGGCGGGAACTCCAACTGGCGGGGCCCGGTCTGGTTCCCCCTCAACTACCTACTGATCGAGGCCCTCTACCGCTACGGCCGCTACTTCAACGACGACCTCCGGGTCGAGCACCCGGCCGGGTCGGGACAGCACATGGCCCTGACCGAGGTGGCGAGGGACCTCTCCCGGCGCCTGGTCTCGCTCTTCCTGCCCGGGCCCGACGGCCGGCGGCCCGTGCACGGCGACAACCCGTTGCTCAGCGAGGACCCGCGCTGGAAGGACCTGATCTGGTTCCACGAGTACTTCCACGGCGACACCGGGGCCGGGCTGGGAGCGAGCCACCAGACCGGCTGGACGGGCCTCGTGGTCCAGCTCATAGCCTCGGCCCACTGAGGCCCCCGCGGGCCCGCTCAGGGCTCAGGGCTCAGGGCTGGGGCAGCCGGGCGCCCACGAGCACGGTACCGGCCTCGACGACGAAGCCGTCGCCCAGCACGCACAGCTCGTCGACCCGGGCCTCGGCATGCACGTGCACGCTCGGCCCGAGCACGGACCTGCGCACCAGGGCACCCCGCTCCACGCGTGCCCCCTCGAGCAGTACGGAACCCTCCACTGTGGCCCCGTCCTCCACCACGACGCCGAGGTGCAGGACGCTGGCCGAGACCTTGGCGCCCTCGGCCACCTCCGCCCCTGAGCCGACGTGGGTGCGCCCTTCCCGGGCGCTCCAGGCCAGGTTGGCCTCCAGGTAGTAGTGCGGTGTGCCCATGTCGGTCCACAGGGCGTCGGAACCGAGCGCGTACAACGAACCCGCCCGTACGAGAGCCGGGAACACCTCACGTTCCACCGACACCCGCCGCCCCTCCTCCACCCGCTCCAGCACCGAGGGCTGGAGCACGTAGATGCCGGCGTTGATCATGTTGGTGGGGGCGGTGCCCGGCGCCGGCTTCTCGATGAAGGCCTTGACCCGGCCGTCGGCCTCCACCGGGACGACCCCGAAGCGCGACGGGTCCTCCACCGGGGTGAGCGCGATGGTGCCCTCAGCACCGGAGCGGCGGTGGAAGCTGACCAGTGCGGACACGTCGATCTCGGTCAGCACGTCACCGTTCACTACGACAAAGGTCTCGTCGGTGATCCCCGCCGCCCGGGCGGCGAAGGCAATGGCACCCGCCGTGTCGAGCGGGGACGGCTCGACGGCATAGACCATCCTCACGCCGGCACAGTGGCCGTCGGGGTAGGCGGCGAGGAAGGCGTCCGGCCTGTAACCGAGCGACAGCACGACCTCGTCGACCCCGTGGGCCGCCAGGTGCTCGACCACCCTCTCGATGACCGGTTTGCCTGCCACGGGCAGCATCTGTTTGGGGGTGCTGTAGGTCAGCGGGCGGAGGCGGGTGCCCTCGCCACCGACCAGCACGACCGCTCTCAACGCACGACGCTCCACGCTGCTGCCATGCGGCACGAGGGTAACGCGCACCGCCCCCCACCGCCAACGTGGCCGGGCCCGTCGCGCTCGGGCTGGCGCTCTGCAGTGGGCAGGACCGGCACCACCACCAGGGTAGAGTCCAGCCATGCCAAAGGCCGTGAAGTTCGCACTGGCGGGCGTCTCGGCGGCCACCCTGGCCCACTTCCTCCCCACCGCCGCCTCCCTGCGACCGGTACGTGCCCGCCTGCTGCCCTCGTTGGCCGGCCTGGGCGCACCCGGGCACCTGGCCCTGACCTTCGACGACGGGCCGGACCCGGCATCCACGCCGGCCTTCCTGGACGCCCTCGACGCCCTGGGCTGGAAGGCGACCTTCTTCATGCTCGGGTCCATGGCCGAACGGGCGCCCGGCCTGGCGCGCGAGGTGGCCGAGAGGGGCCACGAGGTGGGTGTGCACGGTTACGAGCACTCCAACCACCTCCGTCACGGCCCGCTGTGGGTCGAGCGCGACATGGCCAGGGCCAAGGACCTGTTGAGCGAGCTGACCGGCACCACGCCCCGCTGGGCGAGGCCCCCCTACGGGGTGCTCACCGCCTCCAGCCTGAGGGCGGCGCACCGCAACGGGCTGCGGACCGTGCTGTGGACCACCTGGGGCCGGGACTGGCGGCGCCAGGCCAGTCCCCGCACCGTGGAGCACGACGTGAGCGCCACCCTGGTCCCCGGGGGCACCGTCCTGCTGCACGATTCGGACTGCACCTCGGCGCAGAGCTGCTGGCTCTCAGCCCTCGGCGCCCTGCCCGCTCTGGCTGCGACCTGGTCCGAGGCGGGCTACACGGTGGGCCCCCTGTCCGAGCACGGGACGCCATAAGAGGGCCGGAGCGGCAAACCGGCCGTGGGTGCCGGTGCCCGCACGAGGGGCCACGCAGCGTGGCCCGGTACGCGGTCAACCTCACACCGGTGCTGAGGCGAGGACGACAGGCACCCCGGGCCCGGTAGGTTTGCCAGGGTGCACCTCCTTGCGCTGCTGAACCCCCAGAGCCTCGTGGCCTCCTCGGGCTACGTGGCCATCTTCCTGCTCTCCGTAGCCCAGTCCTGCTGCATACCGACCTCCTCCGAGCTGACCCTGGGCTTCACCGGGGTGCTGGCCGCCGAGGGCAAACTGAGCCTGCCGGGGGGCATCGTGGCCGGCGTGGCGGGCGAGGTCGTGGGGGCCTACATCGCCTGGTTCATCGGCCGCAGCGGCGGGCGGGCTTTCGTCACCCGCTGGGGCAAGTACGTGCTGCTGACCAACGTCGACCTGGACCGGGCCGAGGCCTGGTACGACAGGCACGGGCCCTGGGGCGTGTTCGTCAGCCGCCTACTGCCCGTGATCCGCAACTTCGTCGCCCTGCCGGCCGGCGTGGCCGAGGTGCCCCTCGCTCGCTTCGGCCTGCTCACCCTGGCCGGTTCGGCCATCTGGGACTCGGCCATGGCCCTGATCGGCTACGGGGTGGGGCAGAAGTTCAACTCCATCATGAAGGGCGTCAGCGACGCCGGGTACCTCCTGGGGGCCCTGGCCGTGATCGGGATCGCCTTCGTGATCTGGCACCGCTACCGCTCGTACAAGGCGCACACGACCGTGCCGGCCCAGGGTCCTGTCAGCAGGGCCAACACCACAGGGCCCATGCCCGCGGTGCCCTCCCAGCCCTCCGCACGCCCAGGAGAGCGGCCGATGGGCGGCGGCCATGTGCGCACCATCCTGCCCGACGGCCGCTACGGCACCGGGGCCCCCGCCGAGGAAGCGCCCTGAGCCCCGGTCGCCGTGGGGCTGCTAGTCGCCGTCGGCCTGCTTGAGGGCCTGGCCCAGCAAAGCGTCCACGGACCAGCGGCTGGGCGGCATGTGGTGCTGCTCCGCCCACTCGACGGTAAAGGGGTCGCTGCCCGCTCGGCGCAACAGCTCCCCGCCCACCCGGTCGTGCGAGAGGTAGGTCGCCACCCGGTGCATGGTGCCCTTGTCCCGACGCCGGCCCAGCTCGACCAGGCGGCGGCGGCCCAGCGCCATGGCGGCCAGCGTGACCGCCACACGGCCGAAGGTGCCGATCCCGGCCTCGACCTTGCCCACGTCGTGGAGCAGGGCGGCTGCCAGCACCTCGCGCTCGGCGCTCTGGCCGGAGACCTGCCGGGCGACCTCGACGGCGTGCCTGCGGTCCGGGCCCGACATGGCTGACCAGAGCCGCAGCTCCCCCGGCAGGAGCATGCCGGTCGCCCATGCCTCGTCGTGCGCCGGCGGCCCGGCAGGTGACAGGGCCCCAAAAAACCTCTGAGCCAGGTGGGACATCGAGCCGAACTCGCCGCCTTTGGCCATCAGCGCAGGTTAGCGGACGCCACGAAGCCGCCCGCCGGGACGTCCCTGGTGCCGCCTGGCTGCCTGCTTGACCAGCGCCAGCAGCTTGGCGGTGTTCACGGAGGCGTCGAAGTGGCGTTCCACCCTCTGGCGGCCGAGCTGCCCCATCCGGGTGCGGCGCCCCGGCGCCGAGGCCAGCTGACCGAGCGCACCCGCCAGGGCTCCGGCGTCCCGTGGGGGGACGATGAGCCCGGTGCGGCCGTCCTCGACCAGCTCGGGCACAGCCCCGACCCCGGTGGTGACCACGGGCAGCCCGGAGGCCATGGCCTCGAGCACCGCCCAGGGCATGGCGTCGCCCCGTGTCGGCAGGACGAAGACGTCGGCCTCCCGGAACAGCCGGCGCAGCTGCCCGTCCCCCTGCCTCAACCCCCGGTGGGCCCGCAGGCCGGCCAGGGCAGGGACATCGTCCCTGGTCACCACATCGCACTCCCAGGGGGAGCGCAGACGGCTCAGGGCCTCCACCAGCTCGGGCCCGCCTTTGCGGTCGAACTGGCCTCCCACGAAGAGCAGGCGCAGGGGCCGGCCGGGGGGCCCGGCCGGGGCGGGCCGCTCCACCGGCGCCCACGACGAGAGGTCGATGCCCGGGGCCAGGACCTGGCAACGCGAGCGCTCGACACCGTAGTCGGAGACGAGCGAGCGACGCGCCCAGTGGTTCCAGGGGACCACGTACGCCGCCCGTCGCACGGCGGCGCCCATGGCGCGGCGCTTGAGCTCCTCGGCGACGGGGTGGCCGGGGAAGTGCCAATAGCCGTCCCCCACCTCGTCGATGTTCCTCGGGGTGGCGTCGGTCGACAGCACCCCGGGCACCTGCCCCAGGAGCCGGCCCATGAGCAGCATGAGGGTCTGGGTGTGCAGGAAGAGCACGTCGAGGCGGGGTGCCCGCCCGAGGAGGCGCCGGGCCGTGATGCTGGCCTGGGCCGTGTAGTTGTGCCGGAAGGGGCGCAGCGTGGCGGGCCAAGACATGTCGTCGGGCTCGACCAGGAACCAACTGGGCTCGATCTCGGGGTCTGCGTCCACGGCCCGCTGCAGCATGGACTTGAAGGTCACATGGCCGAGGGAGTGCTCGATGACGAAGCCGACCCGCGTCACTGCCGCACCGCCGCCTTGAGCAGGTCCAACAGGGCCCTGCCGCTCCGGCTCAGGTCGTGCTCCCGAGCAGCCACCGCGTGCGCCTCCCGTCCCATCTGCCGGCGCAACCCCGGCGACACCACCAGGTGGCGCAGGGCCTGCACCAGGGCGGCGACGTCCCCCGGTGGCACCAACAGCCCCGTCCCCGGCCGCACCACCTCGGGTATGGCCGCCACCTCCGTGCTGACCACGGGCACACCGGCCGCCATGGCCTCCACAATGGCCAGGCCCAAGGCGTCCCCCCGCGTGGGGAGGGCGAATATGTCCGCCCGGGCCACGAGGTCCCGCAGGGCCGGGTCCCCCGGGCGGAGGCCCCGGTGCACCCTGACCCCGGGCTGGTCGGGCAGCTCCTGCCTGGTCACCAGGTCGCAGCGCACGGCCAGCCCCTGGCGGCGGAGCTCGCCCACCGCCGCCAGCAGGTCGTTGCCGCCCTTGCGCTCGAAGTCCCCGCCCACGAAGACCACGCTGACCTCGGCTCCCCCGGCCCCGGTCCCCTCGTCCCCGACGGGCGCCGGCGCCCGGCCGGCAGCCCACCAGGCGACGTCCACTCCGGGCTGCACCACCCGGCACCGCTCGGGGGCCACGGCGTAGTCGTGCACCAGGGAGCGCTCCGCCCACTCGCTCCAGGGCACCAGCCATGCCGCCCGGCGGAACAGCGAGCCCGTGAGCCGTCTCTTGACCCCTTCGACCAGGGTGCCGGCCTGGGCGTGACCGTACGCGGCACCGACGGCGTCGATGTTGAGGGGCGTGGCGTCGGTCGAGATGACGGTGGGCACCCGTCCCATCAGGGGCCAGAAGAACAGGCCCAGCGTCTGGGTGTGGAGCAGGAGCGCGTCCAGGCGCCTGCCACGGCCCACCATGGCCCGCGCCGTGGCGCTGGTGCGCAGGGTGTAGTTGCGCGACAACACCGGGGTGCGCGCCGCCAGGCCCCGGCCCTGCGGCTCGACCAGGAACCACTCGGCCTCCACCTGGTCGTCCTCGGCCACCACCTTCTGCAGCGCCCGGGCGAAGGTCACATGGCCGAGGGTGTGCTCCATGGCGAAGCCGAAGCGGTAGCGCACCCAGGGAACCTACCGGACATTCCTGGCCCAACGTGGGCCAGGTCTCTCAGGCCAGCGCCTGGTCGATGTCCTCCAGCAGGTCGTCCACGTGCTCCAGGCCGACGGAGAGACGGACCATGTCGGGGGTGATGCCCACCCGGGCCAGGTCCGCCGGGCCGAGCTGGCGGTGCGTGGTCGACGCCGGATGGGCGACCAGCGACTTGGCGTCGCCCATGTTGACCAGCCGCTTGAACAGCTTGACCCGGTTGAAGAACGCGATGCTGGCCTCGTAGCCGCCCTTGGCGCCGAAGGTGACTATCGACGGGTAGTGGCCGCCCAGGTAGCGACGGGCCAGCTCATGGTGCGGGTGGTCCGGCGAACCGAGGAAGCTCGCCCATGCCACCTGGGGATGGGAGGCCAGGTGCTCGGCCACCAGCCGTGCGTTGTGCTCGTGGCGCTCCAGGCGCACCGGGAGCGTCTCCAGGCCCTGCAGCAACAGGAACGCGTTGAGCGGGGCCAGGGTGGCGCCCTCGTTGCGCAGGCCGACGGTCCGGCACCGTACCGCGTACGGGCTCTCGGGGAACTCCTCGGCGTAGACCACGCCGTGGAACGCCGGTTCGGGCGAGCACATCATGGGGAAACGCCCGGCGTGCTCGGCCCAGGGAAAGGACCCGCCGTCGATGACCATGCCCCCCAGCGTGGTGCCGTGGCCGCCGACGAACTTGGTCAACGAGTGCACGACGACGTCGGCCCCGTGCTCGAGCGGCTTCAGGTACAAGGGCGTGGCGACGGTGTTGTCGACGATGAGGGGCACGCCCCGCTCGTGCGCCACTGCGGCCACCGCCTCCAGGTCGACCACGTTGCAGGCCGGGTTGCCCACGCTCTCCACGAAGACGGCCCGGGTGGAGCCGTCTATGAGGGCCGCTATGGCCGCGGCACTGTCGCCGTCGGCAAAGCGTGCCTCCACCCCCTCGTCGGCCAGCACGTGGGCGAAGTAGGTGTAGGTGGCACCGTACAACTGGGGGGCCGCCACGATGTTGCAGCCGGCGGACGTCACCGCCCGCACCGACATGCGCACGGCGGCCGCACCTGAGCTCACTGCTACCGCCCGCACGCCCCGCTCCAGCGCGGCCATGCGCTTCTCCAGCACGTCGACCGTCGGGTTGTTGATGCGGTTGTAGTGGAAGCCGGGTACCTCCAGGTCGAACACCGCCCCGGCGTGCGCCGCGTCCACGAAGTCGTGGGCCACCGTCTGGTAGATGGGCACGGCGACAGCGCGGGTGCTGTCGGCCTCGTAGCCCCCGTGCACGGCCAAGGTCTCGTCACGCACCAGGGCCACCGTAGCCGGTCAGACGGGCAGAGCAGCCTTGTGGGCGCGCAGAGCCTCGAGCCAGTTGGACATCATGGTCGAGGCGGGCGCCGACCATTCGGCCACCACGCCTGCGGCCAGCTCGTCGAAGGGGAAGTGGTGGCCGTCCTGACTGAGCAGGGAGCCGAGCCGGGCCTGCGCTGCCGGGGAGAGGTAGCCGAGCGGGGCATTGGGGTAGGCGCCCTGGGCCCCTTCGCGGTACCGGCGCAGGTCACGCCGGTACTCGCGCAACAACGTGAGCCGGCCGTACTCGGGGTGCCCCTGGAGCAGCAGCAGCCGGCACCGGTCGACCTGCCCCGTGGCCACCGACCAGCCGGCGGTGGGCGAGGTGGCCACCACGTCGTAGCCCGCGCACCGCAGGTCGCGCTCGGGTACCTCGTTGAAGCGCGAGTGCGGGAGGGCGAGGTCGGCCACGCCCTGCATGAGCGGGTGCGAGGGGTCGAACACCTGGCGGTAGACGCCGTAGCACTTGGCGTCCAGCAGCCGGCGGGGCAGGCCCGAGTAGGTCCACAGGGCGGCGTGGGCACTGAGACAGGACACGGCCATGTAGGGCACGGCCCCGGCCGCCCACTCCAGGAGCCGGCTCAGAGCGGGCCAGTAGGCCTCCTCGCTGAGCTCGGCCTTCCTCGGCTCGGCACCGGTCACGACGAGGGCATCGGGAGGTCGCCGCCACAGCTCGTCCAGGTCCCGGTACTGCTCTGTGATGAGGGCCTCCACCTCGGGTGAACGCTCCACCCCCGGCAGGGTGTAACGCTCGATCACCACGTCGCGGCCGAGGACGGCGGCCCATTGGCGCTCGGTGTCCACGAAGGCGCCGTCTGCCATGTTGTTGACGAGGCCGACACGCAGTGCCCCGGGGCCGGGCGCAGGGGCAGGCCGGGCCACGGCCACCCCTCCTGCCCGGGCCACGGCCTCGGAGCCGGGCCGGGCAGGGGCACCGAGGACGGCCCGGGCACAGGCCTCGGCGTCCACTGCGGCACGCGACCGGCTCTTGGGCGAGGGCACGTACAGGGTGAAGTAACGGGCACCCTCGGTCAGGACCCCGAACACCCACAGGCGGGGCTGCACGTCGCCCGCCCGGCCCACGGGGTGGAAGTCCTCCGTCACGTCGATGCTGCCCGCAGGCACGCCCTCGAAGTCGAGAGGCCGGACGCGGCCCCGGCGCACCAGGTTGACCAGGACGGGCGAACTGGCCCGGGGCACCGAGGGCAGCTCCAGGTGCGCCCGTACGACCATGTCGACCTCGGTCTCGAAAGGTTGGGCCAGATGGGCCGAGCGCAGCTTGGCCCGGCCGTCGGCCAGCGGGGACCGTACCGGCGCCGGCCCCAGGGAGAGGTCCACGACCCCGGCGTCCACCAGCGCCAGGAGCTGCTGGTTGCGGAAGACGGGCGGGCCCGCCACCAGGCGGGTGAAGCGGCCCCGCAGGTTCTCCAGGAAGTCCAGGTGCGAGGCGTGGTCGAGGCCCTTGAACTCGACCGCCAGGCGCAGCGTCTCCCGAACGGCGCGCAGCGTCTCCAGGGCCGCCTTGAGAGGGGTGTGCTGGAGGGCGGCGTCCACGTCACGGGCCACGTAGCGGTAGACGGTGCTCGAGTAGTCCATGGGGCTGGCGTAGCCGACCGCATCTCCGGCAAAAAAGTGCCCGGCGGCGCTGAACTCACCGTAACGGCCGGCGATGTCGGCCTTGGCCCGGTCGAAACGGCCCTGCCGGTAGGCCTCGACGAGCGCTGCCTTGACCGCTTCCGCCTCACGGGGCCCGAGCGCAGCCCGGGCGGCCGTGGTGTAGTAGCACAGCTCCATCTCGGCGAACACCAGCGGGAGCAGCTCACGGCGGGCGTCGAGACGGTGGCCCGTGCCCGGCGCCGCACCCGGGCGCGGCACCCGGCGCAGCGCCTCGATGGCTTCGGGCGTGCAGATCGCCGGGCGGTAGTCCCCCACCGGGTCGGCTGCACCAAAGGCCTTGGCGCAGTAGGGGTACCCGCTGCGCGAGTACATGAACACCCGTGGCTCCCGGCCGCTCGGGTGGTAGCGGAGGCGCCCGCCACCGGCATCGCTGTAGCTGCCGCCCAGGCCCAGGGTCATGGCGGTGAGCACGTCCATGGCCACCAGGCCCATCCCCTCCACGGCCACCTTGTCCCCGGGGCCGACACGCCACAGGTAGTCCATGGGGTAGGGGTGCAGCGTGCCGTCCGGCGACGCCACCGTCCCCCCGGACACCTCCTGCATGTGCCCGGCCGTCAGGACCACATGGTCCACGGCCAACCGGTCGCCGTCGGAGAGGTGGACGAGCTCGCCCCCTGGGCCGGGCTCTATGTCGAGGGCCGAGCACGGGTGCAGCTGCACCGTCATGTTGGCGGGCAGCTCCCCCATGAGCACCTCGAACGCCCACTCCAGGTACTCGCCCATGAGCCGCCGGGGCAGGAAGTCGTGCGGGCCGACCGGCTCGCCCGGGCCTTCGGTCACGCACTCCGTGCCCCGCCAGCGGTAACCCCGAGCCACCGCCCACTCGAAGAACCCGGTGCCCGTCCTGCGCTCCCCGTCCTCGGGGGCCAGGGCGTACATCGAGTGCTGCCCGCAAGGCGTGTTGAGCACCATGTAGTCGGGCTCGTGGGCGCCGAAGATGCCGCCGCCCGGTTTGGCGGGCTCGACGACGTGCACCGCCACGGTCCTGCCGGGCACCTGCCGGGCCGTCGACGCGAACCGCTCCAGTGCTGCCAGGCCCCAGGGGCCCATCCCGATGATGGCGACCTCGGTCACTTCGCGCCCTGCCGTCTGCGTCACCCGCACCGGTCTACCAGGTGGTCCCGGCCGGGGAGCCGTCGTGACGTTCCTCTCCGGTGCAGGACCGCCCTCAGTGCCCGTATGGCCCCGCGCTGCGCGCGCCCGGTAGTTTTGGAGGTATCGCAAGCAGTTCCGGCACCCCTGATGTCCTCGGGCTCATCATGTCCCATGCGGAGCTCACCCCCGGCGCGCCTGCCCTGTCGGGCCCGGACCAGCAGTTCAACTATGCCCAGTTGCGCCTGCACGTAGCCCGTCTGGCCGCAGCCCTGCGCGCCCGTGGGGTGGCCCCCGGCCAACGCGTTGCCGTCCGGCTGCAGAACTCTGCTGCATTTGTCACGGTAGCCCTTGCGTGTTTGTGGTTGGGCGCGGCCTTTGTGCCGGTTTCGGCGGAGGACCCGGTCAGCAGGGCGGAACGCACCCTGTCGGACTGCCAGCCGTCGCTCCTGGTGACCTCGCAGGCCCCGGCGCCGGGCGAGCCGGAGGGCGGGGACGTGGCAGGCCCGGGCCCACTGCCCGCAGGCCCCTTCGCCGTGACGAGCTACGAGGAGCTCGCAGCCCTGGGCGCGGCCCTCCCGGTCGACGACGGTGACGTGCCTGCCGCCGACCCCGGGCAGACGGCCTACATCATCTACACCTCCGGCACCACGGGCCGGGCCAAGGGCGTGTGCATACCCAGGAGCGCCCTGGCCTGGGCGGTGCGCCAGGTCGTGGCCGGACTGGGCTACGGCACCTCGACCAGGTCCCTGGCCGTGTCCGCCTTCCACTTCGACGGTTCCTACGGCAACCTGTTCGCCACCCTGGCCGGCGGGGGCCTCCTGGTGGTGCCCCGGCGCTCGGACCTGCTCTTCCTCAGGCCGTTCTTCGAAGCGGTGCTGGAGCACCGCATCACCCACTGCACCATGTCGCCCAGCTACCTGCGCCTGCTCATGGCCAGCCGGCACCGGGCACGGCTGGCGGGCAGCAGCCTGCGTGCCCTCGGGCTGGGGGGCGAGCAGGTGGCGGGCGACGACCTCGAGCGCCTGTGGGCCGTGCTGCCCCAACTCCAGGTGTTCAACCTGTACGGGCCCACCGAGTGCACGATCGAGGTCACCAGCTTCCCGCTCACGGCCGACATGGCGCACGGCCACGTACCGCTCGGCCGGCCCAGCGCAGGCACGGGCTTCCACCTGGTGGAGGGGGACCGGTTGGTGGAAAGCCCCGGGCAGGTGGGCGAGCTGTACATCTCGGGGCCCCAGCTGATGTCGGGGTACTGGGGTGACCCGGCGCTCACCTCGGCGGTGATGGTCGAGCTGCTCCCGGGCACCACCTGCTACCGCACCGGCGACCTGGCCTACTTCGACGACCGGGGCCTGTACTACTTCGCCGGACGGGCCGACGACGTTGTCAAGCGCAACGGCGTGCGGATCTCCCTCCAGGAGGTGGCGTCGGCGTTGCAGGGCGCCCCCGGGGTGGACAGTGCCACCTGTGCCCTGTTCCGGCGGGAGGGCCGGGCCGCCATCGCCGCCTTCGTCGTACCGGCCGGCCCGGGCCGGGCAGTGACCACGGGCCGAGCCGGCGGCGCCCCCGGCCCCGACGCCCTGGCGCCCGGCACGCTGCTGGAGAGCGCCCGGCTGGTCCTGCCGGCCAACATGCTCCCCGACGAGGTCGTGGTGGTGGACGGCCTGCCCCTCAGCTCCTCGGGCAAAGTCGACCGCCGGGAGCTGCTGCGCCGGGCCGGCCTGGAGCCGGCCACCGAGGGCTGACGCCGGGGCGCCGGCCTGCTCAGGCTCCCAGCCTGCCCAGCGCGGCGCTGATCGCCGAGACGGACTCGAACGTGCCCCGGCTCAACATCTCCGTGGGGAACTCGACCTCGAACTCGTCCTCCAGGGCCAGCATCACATTGACCGTGGCGTGCGATGTCATGCCCGCCTTGTACAGGTCGGCTGAGCTGTCGAGGGCCGCCACGTCCACGGCGAGGCCTGCGTGCTCGGCCAGCACGGCGCGCACCCTCTCCTCGGACGTGGTCGGGACCGCGCTCACAGCTCGAAGGAGGCGACGGCGACGGCCAGGGCGTGGTGGCCGGTGACGCTCACCTCCACGTCGAGCTGAGCGAGCCCGGCCGCCTGCGCAGCCTGCGCCGCCCCCTCACCCAGGCGCAGGACCGGACGGCCACCGCTCTCCCCCGCCACCAGGGCGAGCGAGCGCAGGCTCAGGCCCGCCAGGGAGGGTCCGGCACCCGAGAAGGACTTGAGAGCAGCCTCTTTGGCCGCGAAGCAGCACGCCAGCCAACGAGGGGCCCGGCCCTGGGCCAGCTCCTCGGGGGTGAAGACGCGCCCGGTGAACCGGTCGCCAAAACGCTGAAGTGAGGCGGTCACATCGTCAATATCGACCAGGTCTATGCCCAGCCCAAGCACAAGGCCAACCCTAGGCCGCCGACTGCGGGCCCCCGGTGCCCTGGACCTGGCCGGCGAAGCCCGGCCGGTCGAGGGCGCGGCGGAGCAGCGCCGCCACCTCGTAGTTGCGCTCCAGGCCCGGTGCCCCGGCGTCGAAGACCAGGCCCACCACCCGGCCGGGGGCAGGCGGCTCGAAGTACGCGGTGGCGAGCTTGCCCTTACGGGTCTCGACCGGCAGGGCGGTGGCGGGCAGGAGGGTGGCCCCCAGGCCCGCGGCGACCAGTTGGGCCACCGTGGTGAGCGAGGCGGCGCGGGCCGGGTGGTCTGTGGCCGCCCCGACCTGGCGGCAGATGTCCAGCACCTGGCCGGAGAGGCAGTGGCCCTCCTCCAGCAGGAGCAGGCGCAACTGCCTCAGCACCGACGCCGGCAGGCCCTGGCGGCCCGCCAGGGGGTGCCCGGGAGGCAGGACGAGCACGAAGTCCTCCCGGTAGAGGGGGACCTCGACCAACCTGGCTGCCCCGACCGGGGCGCTGTGGCCGGCTCCGGCCGCCTCGGGGGTACCCGGGGCCGGGACGGCCGGCAGGGCCAGGACGGCGGCGTCCAGCCACCCGGCGGACAGGCCTTCGAGCAGGTGCGCCGTCTGCGACTCGGTGACCTCGGGGCGTAGGGCCGGTGCCCTCCGGGCCAGGGCCCGCAGCACAGGGGCCAGTATGTAGGGGGCCACCGTCGGGATGACCCCCAGGCGCAGCGGCCCGTCCACCTGCCCGTTAGCCGACGGCCCCACCACCAGGTCGTCCACCTCGGCCAGGATCCTCCTGGCCCGGGCGGCCGCCTGTTGGCCGGCCGGGGTGAGGGCCACCTTCCGGCTCGACCGGTCAGCCAGCCTGGCCCCCAGGGCGACCTCCAGCGCCACCAGGGCGGCTGAGACGGAGGGCTGGCTCACGCCCAGCTCCCGGGCGGCCTCCCGGAAGCTCAGGTTGTCGGCCACGGCCACCAGGGCACGCAGTTGGGCCATGGTGGGCGAGGCCGGAGGGCGGTTCATAGCCTCAGCCTATCGGTGACCCCGACGCCCCTGACCATCACCCTATCGCTGGTCGAGTGCCGCTCCCCCGCTGGTATAACGAACGCCGACACTAGGAACCAATGGAGGAACTGCCGTGCTGACTGTTGGAGACACCTTCCCCGAGTACTCCCTGACCGCCCTGGTCCCCGGCCGCCTGAACGAGCTGCACGCCACCACCCCGGACGACTACTTCACCACTGTCAGCTCCAGCACCTACGAAGGCAAGTGGAGGGTGGTCTTCTTCTGGCCCAAGGACTTCACCTTTGTCTGCCCGACCGAGATCGCAGAGTTCGGCCGGCTGGACAAGCAGTTCGCCGAGCGGGGGGCGCAGGTCCTCGGCGCGTCGGTGGACAGCGAGTACGTCCACTACGCATGGCGGGTGCAGCACCCCGAGCTCGTGGACCTCCCCTTCCCCATGCTCTCGGACGTCAAGCGCGAGCTGAGCAGCGCCCTGGGCGTCCTCGGGCCCGACGGCGTGGCCCAGCGGGCGACCTTCATCGTCGACCCCGAAGGCGTCGTACAGTTCGCCATGGTCACTGCCGGCTCGGTGGGCCGCAACGTGGACGAGGTCCTGCGGGTGCTCGACGCCCTGCAGACCGACGAGCTCTGCGCCTGTGGCTGGCAGAAGGGCCAGGCCACGATCAACGTGCTCGAGCTGATGTCCGCCGAGGCCTGAGCACGGCCGCAGGCACCGGGGCCGTCCCTCGGGCCGGCCCCGGTGCGACATTGCCGTCCCCGGTGCGACATTGCCGTCCCCGGTGGGACATGGCCGTCCCCGGCCCGCCCTGGGCCCCCGGCTCTCTAGCCCGCCCCGCTCTCCAGCGCCTGGCCTACGACCGGGGCCTCAGCACCTGGGGCCTCAGTTCCCGGGGCCTCAGCTCCCCGGGCGGCCTCCAGCGCCCGCCCGGCCGCCTCCTCCGCCGGAGGGTGGTTGTGGAAGAAACCCCAGAACATGATGGCGTTCACCAACTGGACGGCGCCCGCCAGCTCGAAGGGCAGCGCCAGGTCCGCCTCGTCCAGGAGGTAGCCGGTG
>JAJZMF010000041.1 GCA_021850325.1 Actinomycetes bacterium | reverse complement strand
GGAAGGAGGCGCCTGGGACGGGTTGGTACCATGGCCGGGCAATGTGGAGGCTCCACCCCTCGGTGCTGCTCGGCGCGCTCTGGGCGACTGTCGCCGCCCGTTCGGTGAGGCGCCGGCTCAAGCGTGAGGGAGTGCAGGCTCGAGTGAGCCCACCGCGGCACCTTGGCCCGAAGGCGGGCCTGGGAGTCAGCGGCGCCCTCCAGCGGCTGAGCCCCACCTGTTTGGAGCGGGCGCTTGTGCAGCAGGCCTGGCTCGTCTCCCAGGGTTCACGGCGCGACGTGGTGATCGGTGTCCCTGCTGACGGCATGCGTGAGACGGGTAGCCCCGCTCACGCTTGGGTGGACGGCACTGACCGCACTTCGCCCCTGCGCTACCGGGAGCTGCACCGCCTGGCCCCTCCTGGCGCCCGGAGAGGCTGAAGCCATGGGCGGCGACCGACGTCACCGGCGGGCGTGCCCCAGTGGGAAGTTCCGCTACGCCGACCGGGTGGGGGCACTGCTCGCCCTCGCGGACAGCTCCGCCAGCGCCAAGGCCAGGCGCAACGAGGTCAGGGCCTACCACTGCCCGGACTGCGAAGGCTGGCACCTGACCAGCAGGGCCGCCTACGTGCCACCGCAGCTCCGGCGCGGCCGGGGCGCCCAACGCGGCCAGTACAGGCCGCCCGAACTTGGCCCGCCCCGCCCGGCACCCCCGGGGCCTGCACTGCCTGGCCCTGCGCTGCCGGGCGACCGGCGCGACGGCGGCACGACGTCCTCTGGCCCAGTCGAGGTGGGCGACGGCCCGAGCGGTAGCGGTACTGCCGGCCCCGTGGGCAGTGCCGGCCCCGTGGGCAGTGCCGGCGCGGCGGTAGGGCGTCGCCGGTGAAGAGCCTTGCTCCTGGAAGGGGCCGTCGGGGCGCGCACGCGCAGCCCGGGGCTGGCGGCCCGGCCGCCCGGCCCGGGCCGGCGCGGCCCGAGGGAGCGGGGGAGGCCAGGCGGTTCCATATCAACGACGTCCTGGTGCCGGTGGGGGAGCGCCACGCCCGCGACCTGCCCCGGTTGATCGGCCGCTCGATCGCCCTGGTGTGGGCGGCCGGGCGCCGCGACATGCTCCTGACCCTGGGGGCCCAGGTCTGTTCGAGCATCGGGCTGGCTGCTGAGGTACTGGTGGCCAGGCAGGTGCTGGCGGCCTTCCTCCAGGTGGGCAGGGGAGGGGGTGCGGGCCGGGTGGTCCTGCCGCTCGTGGAGCTGACCCTTGCCACCGTCATGATCGCCATGGCCGGCACGGCCAGCAACGAGCTGCAGAGGGTGCTCACCGAACTGGTTTCGCGCCACACGGCGTCCAAGGTCCTCGACGTGGCGACCTCGGCCGACCTGCTGGCGTTCGAGACCCCGGAGTTCCACGACCGCCTCCAGCGGGCGCAGATGAACGGGTCCACCCGTCCGCTCCAGATGACGACGGGCATGCTCCGGGTGGTGCAGGGCCTGTTGAGCGTGGTCGGTGTGGCGGCGGCGCTGTTCTTCATCCAGCCCCTCTTCGTCGCTCTGCTCTTCGCCGCCTACGTGCCGGTCTACATAGCCGCCACCCGGTCGAGCCGGGCGTCCTACAAGCGTTTTGTGGAGATGACCGAGAAGGACCGCCGGCGCAGCTACCTCCAGGCTGTCCTCACCCGCAAGGAAGAAGCCAAGGAGGTGCGGACCTTCGACCTGGCGCGCCTGTTCCGGGACCGCTGGGAGGCGCTTTACGACTGGCGGGTGGGCCAGGTCCGCCAGCTCATGCGCACCCGTATGCTCAACGGGCTGGTGGGCAGCGCCCTCATGTCGGTGCTCACCGCAGGCGCCGTGGGCTTCCTGGTCTGGCTGGTGTCGACCAGGCGCGTCTCGTTGGCCGGGGCGGGTGCCGCGGCCGGGGCCCTGGTGCTCCTGGGCGGCCAGCTGCAGGGCATGGCAGCCGGGGCGGCGTCGCTGTTCGACAGCTCACTGTTCGTCGAGGACTTCAACTCCTTTGTCCGCTCCACGCCTCTCATGCTGGCCCACAGCCATGGGGGTGGCGGGGCCCTGCCCAGCCCCAGCTTCGACGTGCTCGAAGCACGCGACGTCAGCTTCACCTATCCGAGCCGGTCCACCCCGAGCCTGGTGGGCGCCTCGGTGCAGGTCCGTCGGGGCGAGGTGGTGGCCCTGGTGGGCGAGAACGGTTCGGGCAAGACCACCCTGGCCAAGGTCCTGGCCGGCCTCTACCGGCCCGAGGCGGGCTCCGTGCTCTGGGACGGCATGGACGTCGCCGATGTGGACCCCCACCTGTGGAGGGAACGGGTGGCCGTGCTCTTCCAGGACTATGCCCGCTACTTCCTGAGCGCCCGGGAGAACATCGGCGCCGGCGACTGGCGGCGCCTGGACGACCTGGAGGCGGTGCGGGACGCAGGGGAGCGGGCAGGCGTGGACGGCTTCCTGGCCGCGTTGCCTGCCGGCTACGAGAGCCTGCTCGGCCCGGAGTTCCTGGGCGGGGTCGACGTCTCGGGCGGCCAGTGGCAGCGCATCGCGCTCGCCCGGGCCTTCTTCCGGGACTCGCCCTTCGTCATCCTGGACGAGCCCACCGCGGCGCTGGACCCACGGTCGGAGGCGGCTCTGTTCGCCAGCATCCGCACACTGTTCGCTGGGCGCTCCACCCTCTTCATCTCGCACCGCTTCTCGAGCGTGCGCAGTGCCGACCGCATCTACGTGCTGGCCGACGGCCGGGTGGTCGAGTCGGGCACCCACGAGGAGCTGATGGACCTGGGCGGCCAGTACTGCGAGCTGTTCACGCTCCAGGCGCAGGCCTACCTGACCGGCCCGGCGCCCGGGCGCCCCGAGGCGCCGGAGAGCGGGCCGTCACCCGAAGGGGCCCCTCTGCCCGAAGGGGCGTGAGAGAGGGCCGCAACTGCCCAGGGGTGCAGCGAGGCGGGCGCTACCCTTGCCTGGCCCGCCGGTGACGGGTGGACGGGAGGCGACCGGGTGAGCGATGAGTACCGGGCCAGCGGGGTCGACTACGACCTGCTCGACGCGGCCAAGCGCGATGCGATGGAGTCGGCTGCGGCCACCTGGGCGCTGCCGGCGGCTCTCGGTGTGGAACTGGCGGCAGCCTCCCGGGGCCAGCCTGCTGTGGTCTGGCACCAGGCCGGGCGGCATTTCGCCATGGTGCTCGAGTGCCTGGGGACCAAGTCCAGCCTGGCCCGGGAGCTCCAGGAGGCCACGGGTGCCGACCGCTTCGATGCGATCGGCTACGACACAGTGGCGGCCGTGGTCAACGACCTGTGCTCGGTGGGGGCCCTGCCCACCGTGGTGAACGCCTACTTCGCCACCGGCTCGCCGGCCTGGTACGCCACATCGGGGCGCTTCGCCTCCCTGGTCCGGGGCTGGAGCCGGGCCTGCGAGGCGGCCGGCGCGGCCTGGGGCGGGGGCGAGTCGCCCATGTTGCAGGGTGTGGTGGCCGAGGGCGAGGTCGACCTGGCCGGTTGTGCCGTGGGAGTGCTGCCCGAGGGCCGTCCACCCCTGCTGGGCGAGGAACTGGGCCCCGGGGACGAGGTGGTGCTCGTGGCCAGCAGCGGTCTGCACGCCAACGGGGCTTCACTCGCCCGGCGGGCGGCCCGGGCGCTGGGGGGCCTGGGGGCGACCATGCCCGACGGGCGCTCGTTGGGGGAGGGCCTGATGGCCCCCAGTGCCATCTACGTTGGGCTGCTCGCCGAACTGTACCGGCGGGGCGTGCAGCCCACGTACGCCTCTCACATCACCGGGCACGGCCTGCGCAAGGTGATGCGGGCCGGGCGCGAGCTGACCTACCGGCTGGAGCGCCTGCTGCCGGTGCCCCCGGTGCTGGAGGTGGTGGCCGGCGCCCTCGGTCTTTCGCACCGGGAGGCCTACGGCACCCTCAACATGGGCAACGGTTTTGCCGTCTTCTGCCGTCCCGGCGAGGGCCCCGAGGTGGTGGCGGCGGCACAGGCGGCCGGCTACGGGGCCGACGTGTGCGGCGTGGTGGAGGCCGGGCCCCGTCAGGTGGTGCTGGCCCCGGTGGGAGTGGTGTTCGCCGACGAGGACCTGCAGCTCTCCTAGCCGCTGGGAGGGTTGCGGGCCCCCCGGGTCAGCGGAAGTCGCGGGACCGTAGGCCGGCCCGGCCCGGCCCGGTCCCCAGTGCCAGGGCCTCCATGCGGGCCGCCACCACGTTCACCGCCCCATCGGCTCTTTCGAGCCGGCCCCGGACCAGGAGGGCCGGCCGGGCGCGTGCCAGCTGGCCATAGCGCTCCCACACCGGCCCCGGGCAGATCACGTTGACGAGGCCCGTCTCGTCCTCCAGGTTCACAAAGACCGTCCCCTTGGCTGTCATGGGCCGCTGGCGGTGGGTCACCACCCCGCCCACCAGCACCGCCGCCCCGTCGGGGAGCCCGGCCAGGCCGGCCGCCGGCACCACTCCCAGCTCGTCCAGCCGGGCACGGACCAGTTCGGTCGGGTAACTGTCGGGGGACAGCCCGGTCGACCACAGGTCGGCCTGGTTGAGCTCGGCCGGGGTCATCTCGGGCAGGGACGGGGCCTCGGTGCCCGGTGCCAGGCCGCCCAGACGGCCCACGCCCCGGTTGTCGCCTGCAAGGGCCCCTGCAGCCCACAGGGCCTGGCGCCGTGAGGTGCCGAAGCAGTCGAAGGCCCCCGCACTGGCCAGGGCTTCGGCTTGAGCCGTGTTCAGCCCGCACCGGGCCACCACGTCCTGCATGTCCCGGTAGGGCCGGCCCGCAGCGACCCGCTCGGCCAGTGCCGGGCCGATGGTGCGGACATAGGAGATCCCCAGGCGCACGGCCGGTCCCCGGCTGCCTGCACCGGCAGGCCCGAGCAGGGAGCCGGCGGCGCTGGCGTTGACGTCGGGCCGGCGGACCTCCACCCCGTGGCGACGGGCGTCCAGTACGAGGCTCTGGGGCGACCAGAAGCCCATGGGCTGGCTGTCGAGAAGCCCGGCCAGGAAGGCAGCCGGGTAGTGCAGTTTGAGCCAGGCCGAGGCGTAGACCAGGTAGGCGAAACTGACCGAATGGCTCTCGGGGAAGCCGAAGTTGGCGAAGGCTGCCATCTGCTCCCAGATGCGGTCGGCCGCCACCCCGGTGGCCCCTCGTTGGGCCAGGCCCTCGTAGAAGCGTGCCCGCAGGAGCCCCATGCGTGCCGCACTGCGCTTGGACCCCATGGCCTGGCGCAACCTGTCCGCCTCGGCGGGCGTGAAGCCGGCCACGTCTATGGCCATCTGCATGAGCTGTTCCTGGAAGAGCGGGACGCCGAGGGTCTTTTTTAGGCTCCTCTCCAGCAGCGGGTGCAGGTAGGTGATGGGCTCGGTGCCGCTGCGCCGGCGCAGGTAGGGGTGGACCGAGCGGCCCTGGATGGGCCCGGGCCTGATCAGCGCCACCTCGATGACCAGGTCGTAGAACGTCCGGGGCTTCAGGCGGGGCAGGGTGGCCATCTGCGCCCGGCTCTCCACCTGGAAGACGCCCACCGAGTCGGCCCGGCAGAGCATGTCGTAGACCGCCGGGTCCTGGGGCAGGGCGGCCAGGTCGATGCCCACCCCGTGGAAGGCCTCCACATGGTCCACCGTGGCGTGCAGGGCCGAGAGCATCCCCAGGCCCAGCATGTCGAACTTGACCAGGCCGGCCCGGGCGCAGTCGTCCTTGTCCCATTGCAGGACACTGCGGTCGGCCATCCGGGCCCACTCGACCGGGCACACCTGGGACACAGGCCGGTCACAGAGCACCATCCCCCCCGAATGCACGCCCAGGTGCCTGGGGAAGTCGAGGACCTGGTGGGCCAGGTCGAGGACGGGGCCGGGCACCGGGTGACGGCCATGGCCGCCTCCGTCGTCGCCGTCCCTGAGCGCCCGGGCCGCCTCCTCTGCCTGGCGGCGGCCGGCCCGTCCTCCTGCGGCCCGGGCCGGGGAGGTGCCGGTCGGGGAGGTGCCGGTCGGGGAGGTGCCGGGCCCTGCCCCCGTGGTGCCCGGCCCTGTGCCGGGGGCCGTCGGTGCCGGTGGCAGGGGCCCCCAGGCGTCGATGCTCCTGGACCAGGCGTCCACCTGTCCCTGGGAGGCGCCCAGTGCTTTGCCCATGTCCCGTACGGCCGAGCGGGGCCGGTAGGTGATCACGTCGGCCACCTGGGCGGCGTACGCCCGGCCGTAGCGGCGGTACACGTACTGGATGGCCTCCTCCCGCCGCCCGCTCTCGATGTCGACGTCTATATCGGGAGGGCCGTCGCGTTCGGGGGACAGGAAGCGCTCGAAGAGCAGGCCCAGGCGTACGGCGTCGGCTTTGGTGACCCCCAGGGCGTAACAGACCGCCGAATTGGCCGCCGACCCCCTTCCCTGGCAGTAGATGCCGGCTTCGTTGCAGAAGCGGACGATGTCCCACACGATGAGGAAGTAGCCGGCGAAACCCAGCTTGTCGATCATGTCGAGCTCGTGGTCGACCTGGGCATAGGCGCGTGGGTGCTCGGGAGCCGAGCGGGGCCCGTAGCGGCGGCGGGCGCCCTCCTCGGTCAGCCGGCGCAGCCAGGTCATCTCCGTGTGCCCGGGAGGGGTGGGGAAGGGGGGCAGGGCGGGGGCCACCAGGCTCAGGTCGAAGGCGCAGGCCTCTCCCAGCTCGGCCGCCCGCTCCACCACCCCCGGGTAGCGGGAGAAGCGCCGGAGCTGTTCGGGGCCGCTGCGCAGGTGGGCGGCTGCCGCGGCCGGCAGCCAGCCGTCCATGTCGTCCAGGCTGCGCCTGCCTCGTACGGCAGCCAGCGCCGTGGCGAGCCTGGCCCGGGGTGGGCGGTGGTAGTGGACGTTGTTGGTGGCGACCACGTCGGCCCCCGACCGGCAGGCCATCTCCACCAGTGCGTCGTTGCGGGCGGTGGCCAACGCTTCGCCGTGGTCCCAGATCTCCACCACCACGTTGTCCCGCCCGAAGTGCTCCTGTAGCTCCTCGAGCCTGCGCCGGGCCTGTGCCGGGCCGGCTGTCGCCAGAGCCGAGGCGACCGGTCCCTTACGGCAGCCGGTGAGCACCAGCCAGTGACTGGCCCCGCCTGCCGGTGGGCTCAGCCCGTAGCCCACCGGCCCACCTGTCTCCGGCCCCCCTGCCTCCGGCCCGCCGTGGGCGCCTGTTGCCGCTACCCGGGACAGGTCGAGCTCTGCTCCCGCGCCCAGGGCGGCCAGGAGGGGAAGGTCGATGGCCGGCTTGCCCTTTTCCCGGCCCAGCAGTTGGGCGGCGGAGATGGCGTGGCAAAGCCGGGAGTAGCCGACCGGGCCCCGGGCGAGCACCACCAGGTGGGTGCCCTCGGGGTCAGCCGCCCCCACCTGGGGCCGGGTGAGGCCCAGGGTGAGCTCGGCACCGAACACCGTGGGCAGGCCGGCTCCCGCTGCCGCCTCGGCGAAGCGCACCACGCCGTACATGCCGTCGTGGTCGGTGAGGGCCAGGGCCCGCAGGCCCAGGCGGGAAGCCTCCTCGACCAGCTCGTCGGGGTGGGAGGCCCCGTCCAGGAAGCTGAAGTTGGAATGGCAGTGCAGCTCGGCATAGGGGGCCTCGTCACCCACCTCCCCAGTGTACGAACGTACGTTCGATGACGCCAGGCCCTAACCTGGGGCCGTTGTCCGCCGTGCCGCTGCCCACCGTGCTGCCCTATGCCTTCAGCCTGGGGCTGGTGGCGGGAGCCAACCCCTGCGGGCTGCCGCTCCTGCCTGCCTACCTCGCTGCACCCCTGGGCCGGCGGGCCGGGACGGGGACGCTGCAGCGCACCCTGGACGCCCTGGCTGGGGGCGGGCTGGTGACCCTCGGTTTCGTCGGGGTCTTCGGTGCCCTCGGGCTCGTGCTGCGGGGGGCCGAGGCCCTGGTCCTCTCCTCCGTCCCCTGGGTCATGGTCCCCTTGGCCCTGCTCACCGTCGTCTACGGCGTACTGGCCGCAGGTGGCCGCCCGCTCCGCCTGGGGCTGAGGGCCCCCCGGGCCCGGGCGAGAGGGCGGGCCTTGGGCATGGTGGTCTTCGGCGTGGCCTACGCCGTGGCCTCGCTCAGCTGCGCCCTGCCCGTCTTCCTGGCCGGTGTGGCGGGTACCTTCACCCGGGCCGACCTGGCCCAGGGGGTGGCCGCCTTCATCGCCTACGCCCTGGGGATGGGGGCGCTGATGACAGCTGTGAGCCTGGTCATGGCCTTCGCCGGGACCGCCGCCGTGCGTGGCGCCGTGCGCTGGAGCAGGTGGGGGCCTCGCGTTGGGGGCGCGGTGCTCGCCCTGGTGGGCGCGTACCTGGCTCTGTACTGGGTCGGTGAGCTCACCAACCCGTTGTCGGCGCCCGCCCCGGTGCGGGCCGTGGACGGCTTCGAGGCCACCCTGGTGGCCTGGCTGTCCCGTTCGTCGGGGGCGCTGGGCCTGGCGGTGGGGGCGGTCACGGCCGGTGCACTGGTCCTGGCGGGCCTGAAGTCGTGGCGGAGCGTGCCCGGGCCGCAGCCGGTGGAGGCGGCAGGAACGGGCGGGGCCGGGGCTGCCGCCCAGGGGGGCGGTACCGGTGCCTGAGGGCCCCGGGCAGGCGGCCGTCCCCGCGGCCCCGGCAGGTGCCGGGCCAGTACCGCGCCGCGGCCCGTCCGGGCGCAGGGCCGGGGCGGCGCTGGTGCTGAGCGGCTTGCTCCTGGCTGCAGTTGTCGTGGTGGCCCTGGTCGTCGGCCCGCCTGGAGGCGGTGGTGGTGGTGCCGGCGCCTCGGGCGGGCCGGCCCCCGGGGTCAGCCAGGCTGCATCCGACCTCCTCCAACTGGACGTGCTCGCCCCCTCCAACCGCTTCGTGGCGCGCGCCTTCACCCTCACCGACCAGTACGGCCACCCGGTGCGCCTGGGCCAGTTCCGGGGCCGGCCGGTCGTGCTGTCGTTCAACGACGACCGCTGCCCGGACCTGTGCACCCTGCTCGCCCAGGACATCGTCCTGGCGGACCGGTACATGGGTGCCGCGGCGCGCCGCGTCGTCTTCCTGTCGGTGAACGTCAACCCCTTCTACCCCCAGGTGCGCTACGTGCGGTCCTGGACCGCCTCCCACGGGCTCGGGCAGGAGCCCAACTGGTACTTCGGGACGGCGTCGGTGGACCGGCTGCACGCGGTGTGGAAGGCGTACGGGGTCTACGTGAGCCTGGACCGCAGGGCACGCACGGTCGTGCACAGCACCGACATCTACTTCATCTCCCCCTCCGGCCATGTGGTCGCCGTGGGCCAGTTCGGCACCAACGCCGCCAGCACGGCCCTGTTCGCGCACTCGATGGCCCAGATGGCGGTGGACCTGCTCCCGCCGGGCGAACGTGGCCCGGTGAGCGGCCCGGCGGTCCCCCCGCCCAGCCTCTCCAACGCCACGGTGGGGGCACCGGCGCCGTCGTTCGGGCTCCCCCGCCTGGGCCGTCAGGGGGGACGGCTCTCCTCCCGGCGGTTGTCGGGGCACTGGCAGGTGCTCAACTTCTGGTCCAGCACCTGCAGCGCCTGCACGGCGGAGCTCCCCCAGGTCGAACAGGCCCACCGCGACCTGGGCAAGCGGGCCCTCTTCGTGGGCGTCGACGTCACCGACCGGCCCGGTGCGGCCCTGGCCCTCGCCCGTCGGGCGGGCCTGACCTACCCGCTGGTGTCCGACGCCAACGGCACCCTCTCGGGCGCCTACCGGGTACCGGGCCTGCCCTTCACGGCCATAGTGGGGCCCAACGGGGACGTGGTGGTGCGCCATCCCGGGGCCATCACCACCGAGCAGCTGGACTACATCGTGCGGGACCTCGCCCAGTCGCCGGGCGCCTGAGCGGTCCCCCTCCTGTGGGGGCCCGACCAGCCTGTGCCCGCACCTGTGCCGTCCAGAGGAGCGCTGCGTCCACAGGGCCAGCTTTTTTGTGACGCTCCGGGGGGACCAGATTGACACAAGCCGTCCGAGTGTTTAGAGTGTCAGCTGTTGGGAGCGCTCCCAACAGCTGACACAGGAACCGGGGCGGGGTGGCCGAGGTCCACGGCCTGCCAGCCCGTGCCGGGGACGGACCAAGCTCTCGGCCGCGTTGAGCGACCGAGGTCGAGACGACCAGACCAAGCCCGTTCACAAAGGTCCCACGCCGTCGCCCAGGGAGCAGTCACCCTGCTCTCCCGGTCGCCGTGCTCGTCCCGGCGCTCGTGCAGCCGCCGGCCAGAACCAGGGGGTAGGAGACAGACAATGAACCAGATCCGTGCTGTAGTGCGGCCGTCGGCGAGCAGCCCGGCCCGGCGAGGGCGTTTGGCCCAGGTTGGCGCGGCGGCATGCCTGGCGGCCGCCACTGTGGCGAGCGCAGCCATGCCCGCCTCGGCGGCGCCTGCCAAGGGTGTCACGCTCACGTTCTGGTCCTGGGTGCCCGGCATCCAGGCCTCGGTCAACCTGTGGAACAAGTCCCACCCGGGCATCCAGGTCAAGCTGGACGAGGTGACGTCGGGGAACGCCGGCACCTACGCCAAGATGTTCAGCGCCCTGCAGGCGGGCAACGCCCCCGACCTGGGCCAGGTCGAGTACGCGACCCTGCCCAACTTCGAGCATGTCGGCGGGTTGGTGGACCTCTCCAAGTACGGGGCCGCTTCCGTCAAGAACGATTTCGTGGGCTGGACCTGGGGCCAGGTGTCCCAGGCCGGGGGCGTTTACGCCATACCCCAGGACACTGGCCCCATGGGGCTGTTCTACCGCCAGGACCTGTTCAAGAAGTACGGCTTGGCCGTGCCCAAGACCTGGACGCAGTACATGGCCGACGCCGTGGCCCTGCACAAGGCTGACCCCAATGCCTATATCGCCGCCTTCCCGGCCAACGACGGCCAGTGGTTCTCGGGCCTGGCCTGGCAGGCGGGCGCCCGGTGGTTCTCGATATCGGGAGACAGCTGGGTGTCGTCCATCAACGACGGCCCCTCGGTCAAAGTGGCCAACTTCTGGCAGCAGCTCATCAGCAAGCACCTGGTGAAGATCGAGCCCGACTTCGCGCCGTCATGGTACAAGGACCTGTCTGACGGGACCGTGCTCACCTGGCCCACCGCGGTCTGGGGCGAGAACACCATCATGACCAATGCGGCATCCACCAAAGGTGACTGGCGGGTCACGGCCCTGCCCAACTGGGGCGCCAAGGCAGCCAACGGCAACTGGGGCGGTTCGACCACGGTGGTGTTCAAGGACACCAAGTACCCCCAGCAGGCCACGCAGTTCGCGGAGTGGCTGAACACCAACCCGGCCAGTATCACCGGTCTCATCACCAAGGGCGGCCTCTACCCGGCTGACATCGCCGGTCAGGGCCAAAAGGTCCTCAGCCAGGGTGTGCCCTTCTACGGAGGGCAGAACATCTGGGCCGTGTTCCGGGCCAACAGCAAGCTGGTCAACACCAACTTCCAGTGGGGCCCGATCATGAGCACCACGTTCACCCAGATCGCGGACGGCTTCGGCAACCTGGCCAACGGCTCGACCACCGTGGCCAAGGTGCTCGCCAGCGCGCAGTCGCAAACGGTTTCGGCCATGAAGAGCCAGGGCTTTTCGGTCAAGGCCGGCTAGCAGTAGGCTCCCGCCAAGGTGCGCGCCCCCCGGTGCGCACCTTGGCCTGTGCCTGTCGCCGACCGCCGGAGGACATATGACATGGCCGTCTCAAACGACCAGTTAGCCGTTGTGGCCCCGGGCCGGGGCCGGGAGGTGCTCACCGGGGGGGCTCCCCGGCGCCGTCGCCGGCTCCCTCCCCACGTCAAGTTCCTAGCCCCCTTCGGGGTGCTCTTCACGCTGTTCTTCCCGCTGCCCATCGGGTACGCGGTCTACGAGAGCTTCCTCAAAGTCCACTCGTCGGGCCTGGGTTTGACACCCGGCTCGACCTCTACGGTCTTTGCCGGCTTCTCCAACTACAGCCAGGTGTTCGCCGACTCGTCGTTCATCAACGGCTTGGGCCGGGTGCTCCTCTTCGGCGTGGTGCAGATCCCGGTGATGCTGGTGTTCGCCACCGTCCTGGCGCTGCTGTTGGACTCGGTCGTCGTGCGTTTCAAGCGCTTCTTCCGGCTGGCTTTCTTCCTGCCGTACGGCATCCCAGGTGTCATCGCGGCCATCTTGTGGTCCTTCTTGTACCTCCCTGGCCTGAGCCCCATCGTCAGTGCCCTGCACGGGGTGGGGTTCGGTTCGGTCAGCTTCCTCGGCAGCCGTTCGGTGCTGTGGTCGATCGCCAATATCGTGACCTGGGAGTGGACCGGCTACAACATGCTGATCATCTATGCCGGCCTGCAGGCGATCCCGGCTGACCTGTTCGAGGCCGGGCGCATAGACGGCGCCTCGGAGTGGAAGCTGGCGACCCGCATCAAGATCCCCATGGTGTCGGGGGCGCTGGTGCTAACGGGGATCTTCAGCATCATCGGCACCCTGCAGCTGTTCAGTGAACCCGAGGTGCTCCGCTCGATCACGACCAACGTGAGCACCACCTACACGCCCAACGTGATGGCCTACACCCAGGCGTTCACAGACGACAACCCGTACTACGCCGCTGCCATTGCCGTGGTGCTCGCAGTGGGCACCTTCATCCTCTCGTTCGGCTTCCTCAAGATCGTGCAGAGAAGGGGGGCGGCCTCCTGATGGCTGCGCAAGCTGGACCGGTCCCGGCCACCCGACGAGCTGTGGCTGACGGGGGCCGCCCGCCCTTCACCAGGGGCAGCGTCCTCGCGGTCACGTTCCTGTTCGTCTGTACGATCTACTTCCTCTTGCCTGCCTGGTGGCTGGTCGTCTCGTCCACCAAGGGCCCGAGCACCCTGTACTCCTCGGAAGGGTTCTGGTTCAGCCACTTCGACCTGCTGTCCAACCTGACAGGACTGTTCCAGTACGACGGCGGCGTGTACGTCAGGTGGTTGCTCAACACCGTGCTCTACGCCGGTGTGGGCGCGGTCTGTGCGACCCTGCTGGCCGGGGCGGCCGGGTTTGCACTGGCCAAGTACAAGTTCCGGGGCCGCGAGCTGGTCTTCTCGTTCATCCTGGGCGGCGTCCTGGTGCCCGGTACCGCCTTGGCCCTCCCGCTCTACCTGCTCATGAGCAAGGTGAACCTGACCAACACGTACTGGTCGGTGCTCCTGCCCAGCGTGGTGAGCCCGTTCGGCGTGTACCTGGCACGCGTGTACGCCACGTCTTCCGTGCCCGACGAGCTGCTCGAGGCGGCGCGGGTGGACGGGGCAGGGGAGGGCCGCATATTTGCCACTGTCGTGCTGAGGGTCATGAGCCCCGCACTGGTGACGATGTTCCTGTTCCAGTTCGTGGCCATCTGGAACAATTTCTTCCTGCCTCTGGTGATGCTCTCCAACACCAACCTGTACCCGGTGACGCTCGGCCTGTACAGCTGGAACAACCAGTACGGCCAGGCGCCCCAGCTGGTCAGTTACGTCGTGCTCGGTTCGCTGATCTCAGTGGTGCCGCTCGTGGTCGCGTTCTTGTCCCTGCAGCGGTTCTGGCGTTCCGGCCTGACCGCGGGCAGTGTGAAGACCTGAGCGGGCACTGAGCGGGCAAGGGCCAAGGCGAGCGGGGCCGGGGGCGGGGCCACCGGCTCACGCCTGCGGCGGCGGGGGCTGGAGCCGGCGTTGCCCGGGTACCCGCTGCCAGGTCAAGGCCACGTCGGGTGGTCCCGGCCGGCCCCCGGGGGGCGACGGGGGTGCGGGCGTGCCTGCCAGCCCGGCCAGGGGTGCGCCCCGGTAGCGGGCTGTCGCCACCGGTCCCCGCTCCCCGGTGCCGGGCTGCGGGGGAGGCAGGGGCGGTCCCTGGGGTTGGGCAGCCTGCGAGAACACGGGGTGTGACCACCAGGGCGTCAGCTCGGCCAGTGCCGGGGGCCGGCCGCTCAGCACCACCAGGGCGGTGCCGCGGGGCAGGCTGTGCACGGCGTCCACCGGCAGACGCGGCTGGCGACGCCAGGACCTGGTGACGCTGAGGTGGGGCCGGCCCGTCCACCACGGTGTGCTGGTCAGCGAACGCACCGGTACGTCCACCTGTCCCCCCAGGCGTGAGACGGTCTCCAGGGTGGCCAGGTCGCCTGTCCCGGGTAACAGGACCTTGGCCCCGAAGAGGGAGAAGAAGCCGTCGGCGGCCCGGCCCCAGCGCACCCTGGCCTGGGACAGGTCCTGTAGGCAGGCCAGGGTGAGCAGGCCCTGTCCGCCTCCCTCGCTGACCATGGAGGGCAGGTCCGGCAGGGGGGCGATGTTGGCCAGCTCGTCCAGGGCCAGGGTTACCGGCAGACCGGGCCCGGGGGCGCCCAGGGCGTAGACGGCAGCCCGCACCTGTTCCAGGAAGGCCACCACCACCGGTGCGACGACGGCCTGGTAGCGGCCGGGCGAGCAGATGTAGACCGTGCCGGCGCTGCGCACGAAGGCCGAGGGGTCGAAGTTGTGCTCGCGGGCCGTCTCCAGCGCCCCGGCCGACCGGTAGGGGGCCAGGACGCCGGCCGCGGTGGAGAATATGCCGCTGCGCTCGCGTTCCTCGGTGGACAGGATCCCGCCCAGCACTTCCATGGCCAGCGCGCCCTGGGGGCTGCGGGCTCCCAGGAGCGCCATGGGCGTCTGCAGGTCCTGGCGCAGCACCCAGGCCAGCACCTGACGGGCGCCGCCACCGCTCAGCGCGCCGGCGTGGAAGAGGGGGGCCAGGAGGGCCTGGGCGCGCTCGGTCCAGTGGCCGCTCTCGCCCAGGTGGCCGTCCGGGCGCGCCGCCTGGGTCATCACCCGTGCTGTCACCAGCGCTTCCTCCCAGGAGGCGCACGCCTCGACCGGTGACCACCGCAGGGCCTGCACGCCATCTGGGACCGGCGTGGTCCCCGTCGGGTCGAACAACCAGCAGGCCCCGGCCCGCGCCCGGCTGGCGGCGGTTGTCGCCAGGACGTCCAGTTTGGTGGACGTGCTCACGACGGCACCCGGTGCGGCCAGGACGTTGGGCACCACCAGTGAGGAGGTCTTGCCCGAGCGTGGAGGGCCCAGCACCAGCACCGCCTGTTCGGGGCCGGCCCACACGCTGCTCCCTGTGCCTCGCCCTATGTAGAGCTGGTGCCCATTGCTCCTCAGGTGGGCACGCAGCTCGGCCAGGCTCGGGGCGTGGGCGGGCCCGGTGTGCCGGTGGGCGGTCACGGGCGGTGCCGCCGTCGTGTCCCCGCCCTGTGGCTGGTGGGCCCGCCGGGGTCTCATGGCTGGGTCGGCGTCCTCGGTCACGGAGCGGGTAGGTGGGCCACCGGCTGCGCCCGCTCGTGGAGCGCAGCCGGTGCAGTGACTACCGGCTCTGCTGACAGGCAGGTTTCAAGGCTCAGCCCGGAGGCGCCTCCCGCGGGCCGGCAGGAGGGGCGGAACTGCCCCTGGCGCCGGCGGGCCTGCGGCCAGACAATGCGACCATGGCCACACCTGGGGACGCGCCCGTAGCGGCGCTGGCACCAGCGGGGCCGCCCTCCGGCGTTTATGGTTGGGCAGAGGCAGAGAGCACCGGTTCGTCCGATAAAGGGGGCCCCGTGATGCGGAAGTCGAGCTTGCTGTTCGCATTGGCTGTCCTGGTGGGCCTCCTGGCCCCCGGTCCGGTGCAGGCGGTGGCTGCCACCGGGCCGACGACGACCACCTCCAGTTACTTCAATGCGCTGAGCTGTCCGAGCCCGACCGTCTGCGTGGCCGTCGGGGCGGTGCAGACCGACCGGGACAACCCGGCCGGCAAGGTGGTCGGCGGGTCCTTCCAGCCCATTGCTGTGCGGACCGTCAACGGGGGCCGGTCCTGGGCCGCTGTGGACATGCCGGCCCTGGACGCCAACCTGCGCGCCGTGTCCTGCTGGTCGACGACCGCCTGTGTGGCGGTGGGCGGCACCCGCACGGCCTACCGGGGCAGTTGGTACTCGGTGGCGGCCGTCGTGCTCCGCATCCAGGGGACAGCGGCTTCGGTGGTGGGCCACGTCCCTGCCGGTGCCCGGGCACTGGACGCGGTGAGCTGCCCCGGCGCCGGCAGTTGTGTGGCCGCCGGCGGTGCCCTGGCGCTGGGCACTGTCGGGTTGCGGCCCGAGCTGTTGGCCACCCATGACGGAGGCGCCACTTGGGCCTCGGTCCCTCTGCCCATCAGCGCGGGCCAGCTCGAGTCCGTCTCCTGCGCCTCGGCCGCCCACTGCGTGGCCCTGGGGGCGTCCTCCTACGAGACGGGCACGCCGGCCACCGGCGAGGAGGCCCGCTCCCGGCCCGTCGCACTGTGGAGCTCGGCCCCCGCCACCAGTTGGCACGTCGGGGCCATCGGCAACCGGCTGTCGGGCGGGGGGCCGACGGCTGTGAGCTGCAGGTCGTCAGGGCACTGCCTCGCGGTCGGCGACTGGTTCAACTGGTGCTGGTGCGGTACCGGCACGCCGGGCGAGTTCGGCTCGGCCTGGGCCACCTCTAATGGGGGGGCCACCTGGTCGCAGACCGTGCTGCCCGTCCTGGACGGCTATGTCACCTGGTACGCCAACGCAGTGAGCTGCTGGGCCACCGGGTGTGCCATGGGGGCGACCGTCAGCACGACCAAACCGGGCTCGGAGTACTACTCGGGGGTGCAGCCCCTCTCGGCGTCGGGGGCCCCGGCCGGGGCACTGTCCACCTCCGCCAACGGCCTGAGGCCCCAGTACATCTACGGCCTGTCGTGCGGCGCCCCGGCCAGTTGCGTGGCCGTCGGCCAGAACTGGGCGAAGCCGGGTGAGGCGGCCATCGAGACCGAGACCGCCGCCGGGCACTGGGCCACCACCTACACCCGTCCGGCGTAGGCCGGGCCGACCCAGGCGTTGCGCGCCGGCGCCGGTCCGTCGTCCGTTCAGGCCGGGCTGCAACTGCCGGTGCGTCCCGCCGCCCACATCGCCACGCTCCAGGAGGAGCCCGCTCCCGACTGACGCTGACAGCCTGTGCCCTGGTTGACGGCGGCGTCCACCACCACCCGCTGTGGCGCCGGGGCGCTGGACGCGCCGGCGCTCCCATCGGTGACGAAGTCCTCCCACTTCCCCTTGTAGTAGACGTGGGCACCGGAGAAGACCAGCGGCTGGCCGTAGGTCCCCGGCACGAGGGCCGTGTGCGTGTGCACCTCGGCAGCCAGGTTCGCCCAGTGCATCAGCCCCAGGTACCGCAG
>JAJZMF010000015.1 GCA_021850325.1 Actinomycetes bacterium | reverse complement strand
GAGCTCGTCCGGCGCGGTGGCACCTACGTGCCGGTCGCTCCGTCCTCCGCCCCTGTCCCCGAGGGGCACCCGGTCAGCTCGTGCCCGGGTGCCCCAGGGCTAAGCTCACCCCGCCGGGCCGTGGCGCCCGGTCCCGTCAGGGGGAAGTGGCCGCGCCAGAGGGAGGGACAGCGCAGTGGAGGTAAGGGGTAGGGAGCTGCACTTCGGGGTGCAGTTGCAGGCGCAGCGGACCGACTGGGCCGGTTACGCCCGAGCAGTGCTCGCCGTGGAGGAGCTCGGCTTCGGCTCGGTATGGACCTTCGACCACATACTGCCCTTCGCCGGGCCTGACGACGACGACTGTTTCGAGACCCTGACCACGATGGGCTCCATGGCTGTGCTCACCCAGCGGGCACGCATCGGCGTGCTCGTGAACGGGGTCCTCTACCGGGATCCCGCCACCCTGGCCAAGGCGGCAGCCCAGGTCGACCAGGCCACCGGTGGGCGGCTCGACTTCTCGTTGGGAGCAGCCTGGGCGGAGCGCGAGTTCCGGGCCTACGGGCTGGGCTTCCCCTCGATCTCCGAGCGCTACGGCCGCCTCGAGGAGGCCCTGGAGGCGGTGACCTCGCTGTGGTCCCAGCACCGCACCACCTACCACGGCCGCTACTACCACCTGGAGGACGCGCCGTGCGCCCCCAAGCCCGTCCAGTCGCCACTGCCCATCACCATCGGGGGCGGCGGCATGGGCTCGCTCAGGGCAGCAGCCCGCTTTGCCCACCGCCTCAACCTGATCGGCTCGCCTTCGTACTGTGCCGAGCGACTGGGGCGCCTGGCGGCGCTGTGCGCCGAACGTGGACGCGACGTGGCCGAGGTGGAGCTGTCGGTCCACCCCGGGCTGGCGGTCGCCGCCACCACTGAGGCCGCCCACGACCTGGCCACCCGCCTTGCCGCCTCCAACGGGGGGACGCCGGGCCAGCCGGGGGAGGGGTGGCTGATCGGCACCCCCGAGGAGGTGGTGGCCCAGTTGCACCGCTACACCGAGGCCGGGGTCAGCCACTTCGTCTTCGGCTCGCCCCCGCCCTTCGAGCTGGACCACCTGGCGCTGTTCATGCGCGAGGTGGCACCCGCCCTGGCCTGAGCAGGCCGGTCACGGAGCGTTCATACGACGTGAACAGACTGGTAACTCCCGCCCTGCTAGCTTGCCGCCATGAGCACCGGGCCCGTCCTGTCGAGGCAACCCCGGGCCGGGGCTCGTCCCGGGCGGGGCCGGTCACTTGCACAGGTTGCGGTGACTTGTCCGTGCATAACACTGCTGTGATAATGACAGCGCAAGGGGAACCGATTGAGGGGGTGATGGCGATGACCACTGGTCTGGCGCGGCGCGCTGGTCGTGCGGCCGTTGCCGTCACCTTCGCCGACTGCCCCCCGGCCCAGGTACCGGTACCCAGCGTTGCCGGTGCAACTGCGGTGCCGGGCCCGAGGCTCGAGCACCCCCTGGCGGGCCCCGCCCCGTTGCCCGGTCAAGCGGGCGCCGGGCGCTCCCGACGCTGACCAAGCCCCCACACAGGAGGTCAAATGACCAAACGTCCCGTAATCCCCTTGCTAGGTGCGGCAGTGGCCGCGCTGAGCCTCGCTAGCCTCCCGTCGGTTGCCGGGGCGAGCGTGCGACCTGCAGCCGCCGCAAGTGGTGCGCTCACCATCTCCAACGAGTCGGGCTCGCTCTGGACGTGCGCGTTCAACCCCTACAACCCGGCCGTCACGGGCACCACCGTCGGGTTCATGTACGAGCCGCTGGTGTTCGTGAACACCCTGCAGAACGGCAAGGCCACGCCCTGGTTGGCGAGCGCCTACAAGTGGAGCGACGGGAACAAGGTCCTTACCTTCACCATCCGCAAGGGCGTCAAGTGGAGCGACGGGCAGCCCCTCACGGCAGCCGACGTGGCCTTCACCTACAACCTGCTGAAGAAGAACCCGGCCATGGACCTGAACGCCATCTGGTCTGTGCTGCGCAGCGTGACCCAGCAGGGTGACAACGTCGTCCTGACCTTCAAGTCAGCCGCCGTGCCGTACTTCTATTACGTCGCCGACCAGATCTGGCCTCTGCCCGAGCACATCTGGGCCAAGGTCAAGAACCCGGTCACCTTCGCCGACTCCAACCCGGTGGGCTCGGGCCCGTACCTGATGAGCAAGTGCACGGGCCAGAACATCACCTACACGGCCAACCCGGGCTTCTGGCAGAAGGGCCGTCCGTACGTCAAGACCGTGCAGTACCCGGCCTTCACCTCCAACACCCCGGCCAACGAGGAGCTGGCCACGGGCCAGGCCCAGTTGGGGGCGCAGTTCATCCCCAACATCAAGGCCTTCTACACCTCCAAGAGCCCCAACTACCACTACTGGTTCCCGCCCATCGCCAACGTCAGCATGTTCATCAACCTGACCGTGGCGCCGCTCAACCAGCTGGTGGTGCGCCAGGCCCTGGCCTACGGCATCGACCGGCCCCGGGTGTCCGCCATCGGTGAGTACGGTTACGAGCCGCCCGCCAACCAGGCCGGTATCGTCACGCCGACCTTCGGCTCCTGGCTCGACAAGTCCCTGCTGTCCAAGTACAACTACAACTACAACCCCAACAAGGCCATCTCCATCCTGGAGAAGGCCGGCTACAAGCGGGGCTCGGACGGCATCTTCGCCAAGAACGGCAAGGAGCTCTCCTTCAGCATCATCAACGTCGGCGGTAACTCCGACTGGGTGGCAGCGGTACAGGTCATCCAGAGCGAGCTGCAGCAGGTGGGCATCAAGCTGACGCCGGAGAACATGACCGGGACCGCCTTCGACAACGCCATCTACAACGGCAAGTACCAGTTGGCCTACAACTTCGAGTCCGGTGGGCCGGCTCCCTATTACGAGCTGCGCCAGCTGCTCTACAGCGGCAACACCGCCCCCATCGGCAAGCCGGCGGCCAGCAACTACGAGCGGTACTCCAACCCGGCGACCGACGCCCTGATCAACCAGTACGCCACCACCACCTCGGTGGCCGTCCAGCACAACATCGTGGACCAGCTCCAGGCCGTGATGTTGAAGGACGTCCCGGTCATCCCCATGACCGAGGAGGTTGACTGGTACCAGTACGACACTGGTAGCTTCACGGGCTGGGTCACCCCGCAGAACCCCTACGCCCAGCCGGCTATCTACCAGCTGCCCGACGACGAGCAGCTGCTGCTCCACCTCAAGCCGCGCTGAGCCTGGCGAGCAAGGAGAGCTGAACCGATGAAGCCCGACGGCGCAGAGGAAGGCTGATGCAGTACGCACTGCGCCGTCTGGGCTTCTTCGTGGCCACCCTGTGGGCCTGCCTGACCATCAACTTCGTGCTCCCCCGGCTCATGCCGGGGAACCCGGCCCTGGCCATGATGTCCCGCTTCAAGGGCAGGCTCAACGGCCAGGCGCTGAAGGCGCTGGAGATCGCCTTCGGTGTCAACAACAAACAGAGCGCCCTCACCCAGTACTTCTCCTACCTGGGCAACACCCTGACCGGGCACTTCGGGACCTCGGTCACCTTCTTCCCCGACTCGGTGTCCCGGGTGGTGTTCTCCGCCCTGCCCTGGACGCTCGGCCTGGTGGGGGTCACCACGGTCCTGGCCTTCCTGGCCGGCACCCTCGTCGGGACCACGGCAGCCTGGAAGCGTGGGAGCATGCTGGACGGCGTCCTGCCGCCCCTGCTCGTGATCATTTCCGCCTTCCCCTACTACTTCCTGGCCATGCTGGTCCTGCTCTTCTTCGCCGTGGACCACCACTGGTTCCCCCAGGGCTTCGGCTACGCCAACACCGACACCATCGCCTTCAACCTGCACTTCATCGGTGACGTGCTGAGCCACGCCATCCTGCCCGCCTTCGTGATCCTCATCACCTCCATCGGAGGCTGGGTCCTGACCATGCGGAACAACATGATCTCAACGCTGTCCGAGGACTACGTGCGCATGGCGCGGGCCAAGGGACTGTCGCCTGCCCGCATCATGTTCGCCTACGCCGGCCGCAACGCCGTGCTCCCCAACCTCACCGGTTTCGCCATGTCGCTCGGCTTCGTGGTCTCGGGCGCCATCCTGGTCGAGTACGTCTTCTCCTACCCCGGCGTGGGCTACATGCTCCTGCAGGCGGTGGAGAACGAGGACTACGCATTGATGCAGACCCTGTTCCTCTTCATCACCGTCGCCGTGCTGGCCGCCGTGCTGGTCATGGACTTCGTGACCGTCCTGCTCGACCCCCGGGCACGCAAGCAGGGTTAGGGGGGCGCCATGGCCATGACCACCATGTTGCCCCAGGCACAGGGGCCCGAGACCGTGGGCCCGGCCCGGGCCGGCCGGCGCCGGGGTGGGACCTGGGGCGTCATCGCCCGCTCCCTGCTCTCCAACCGCAAGGCCACGGCCGGGCTGGTGATCCTGCTCGGCTTCTGCTTCCTGGCCGCCTTCCCCGGGCTGGTGGCCCATGACAACCCCCAGGCCGAGGTGTACCTGCCCGGGCAGGGCCCGAGCGGGGCCCACCTGCTGGGCACCACGGCCTACGGCCAGGACCTGTTCGCCCAGGTCGTCTACTCCACGCGCGAGTCCCTGCTCATCGCGGTGAGCGCCGGTGCCCTGGCCACGGTGCTGTCGGTGGTGGTGGGCGTGACCGCGGCCTACGTGGGCGGCCTGGTGGACGACGTCCTCTCGCTGGTGACCGACATCTTCCTCGTGATCCCCGCCTTCCCCCTGATCGTGGTCATCGCCGCCTACTCCAAGAACGCCGGCGACCCCGTGCTGATCGCCGTCCTGGTGGTGGTGGGCTGGTCCTACGGCGCCCGCCAGTTGCGGGTGCAGGCTCTCTCGCTGCGCAACCGGGACTTCCTCGTGGCGGCCCGCCTACGGGGGGAGCGGACGTGGAGGATCATCTTCTCGGAGATCCTGCCCACCATGACCTCGCTCATCGTGGCCATCTTCCTAGGTGCCACGCTGTACGCCATCGTCACCGCAGCCGGCCTCCAGTTCGTCGGCCTGGGCAACCCCGAGACCCTGAGCTGGGGGACGATGCTGTACTGGGCGCAGAACAACGAGGCCCTGCAGGCCGGGTCGCCGCTGTGGGCCATCATGCCCGGGCTGTGCATCGCCGCCCTGGGGGCGGGTTTTGCCCTGCTCAACTACGCCTTCGACGAGATCAGCAACCCGGCGCTGCGCCCGGTGCGCCGGAGGCGCAAGCCGTGAGCCCCCAGGCCCCCTTGCCTCCCCCGTCCGCCGCCGAGGCCCCCGACGTGGCCGCCCCCAGGACGGCGAGCGGGCCGGTGCTGAGCGTGCAGGACCTGAGCGTCTCCTACTGGGGGGGCGCCGGCCCGGCCCGGGCGGTGGACCAGGTCAACCTGGAGCTGGCGCCGGGCGAGTTCGTCGCCGTCGTGGGCGAGTCGGGCTGTGGCAAGTCCACCCTGCTCTTCTCCATCGCCAAGCTGCTCACGCCTCCGGCCGAGGTCACCGGGGGCCAGGTCGTCTTCGGCGGCCAGAACATGGTGGCCATGACCGACAAGCAGCTGCGGGCCGTGCGCTGGCGGGGCATGTCGGTGGTGATGCAGTCGGCCATGAACGCGCTGAACCCCGTGGCGTCCGTGCGCGCCCAGTTCGCCGACGCCATGAAGGCCCACGGCGAGAGGCGCAAGGACGTGGTGCTGGCCCGCTCGGAGGAGGTCCTCCGGATGGTCGGCATCGACCCCGTCCACCTGTCGAGCTACCCCCACCAGCTCTCGGGCGGGATGCGCCAGCGGGTGATGATCGCCATGGCCCTGTTGTTCTCGCCCGAGCTCATACTGATGGACGAGCCCACGTCGGCGCTCGACGTGGTGGCCCAGCGCTCGCTCATGGTCCAGGTGAAGCAGCTGCAGGCCCAGCTCGGCTTCGCCATAATCTTCGTGACCCACGACATGTCGCTGGTCTCGCACTTCTCGGACCGGGTGGTGGTCATGTACGCCGGGCAGGTCGTCGAGCAGAGCCCCACCCGCCCCCTCTTCGACGGGCCCATGCACCCTTACGCCCAGGGCCTCCTGGAGGCCTTCCCCTCGGTCTACGGGCCCCGGGTGCCCCTGCTGGGCATCCCCGGCAACCCTCCCGACCTGGCGCAGCTGCCCCAGGGGTGCAACTTCAACCCCCGCTGCCCCCGGGCCACCGACCGGTGCCGGGCGGAGAGCCCGCGCCTGGTGGAGCTGGGCGACCGGCGGGTGCGCTGCCTGCTCTACGAGCCGGGGGGCACCGACGGGGCAAAGCCATGAGCGGGGCGGACGGCGCAGTGCCTGCCACCTCGGGGCCGTTGCTGGCCACCCGGGGCCTGACCAGGCACTTCCGTATCGGGGGCCTCCGGGGCCACACCCTGCACGCCGTGGACGGCCTGGACCTCACCATCGCCGAGCGCGAGATCGTCGCCCTGGTGGGGGAGTCCGGGTCCGGCAAGTCCACCGTCGCCCGCCTGCTGGCCATGGTCTACCGGCCCACCAGTGGCGAGATCGTGTTCCGGGGCCAGTCGGTGAGCTCGTTCAAGCGCCGCCGTGACCTGTTGGGCTACCGCTCGCAGGTGCCCATGGTGTTCCAGGACCCCTTCAGCTCCCTCAACCCGGCCCACACCATCGGCTACCACATGGAGCGGGGCCTCAAGTTGCACCGCCCGGAACTGGACCGGGAGGGCCGCCGGAGCGAGGCGGAGCGGGTCCTCCAGCTGGCCGGCCTCGTGCCGCCCTCGGCCGTGCTGGCCAAGTACCCCTTCGAGCTGTCGGGTGGGCAGCGCCAGAGGGTGGGCTTCGCCCAGGCCCTGTCGTTCAAGCCCAAGCTGGTGCTGGCCGACGAGCCGGTGTCCATGCTCGACGTGTCCATCCGTATCGGGCTGCTGAACGTGATGACCAGCCTGCGCGACGACCAGCACGTGTCGCTGCTCTACATCACCCACGACATCGCCTCCGCCCGCTACGTCTCGGACCGGGTACTGGTGATGTACGCCGGTCACCTGGTCGAGCACGGCCCCACCGACGAGGTGCTGCACCAGCCCCTGCACCCCTATACGCGCCTGCTGCTGTCCGCCGTCCCCGACCCCCGGGCGGAGCTCAAGGTCACCTCCTCGGACCTGGGTGAGCCTCCCCGGGTCGTCGGCCCGGGCGAGGGGTGCCGGTTCCGGTGGCGCTGCCCGCTGGCGCAGGACGTCTGCGGCCGGGTGACGCCCCGGTTGCAGGAGGCGACGCCCGGTCATGCCGCTGCCTGCCATGTGACGGTCCCCGGGCCGGCCGCCGGGGCGGCACCCGCCGCCCAGGGGGCTAGGCTGCCCGGAGATGCCTGAAATGCCAATGGACTTCCTGTCGTTCGGCCAGCTCTTCCTGGAGGTGGTCTTCGGCCACGTGGACGGGCTCCCCGTCCCCGGCGAGGAGGTCTTCGTCGACGACTTCGCCTTTTCGTGCGGGGGCAGCGTCACCACTGCGGCGTCCGCGGCCCGGGCCGGGGCCCGGGCGGGGGTGTGCTGCCGCCTGGGCGAGGACCTGGGGTCGCGGCTGGCCGAGAGCTACTGCACGGCCAACGGGGTCGACCTGACGCCCTCGGTACGCACGCCGGGGGCGAGCGCCGGGATCACCGTCGTCCTCAACTACGACACCGACCGGGCGTTCCTCAGCTACATGCCGCCCCGGCCCGCAGGTGAGCCGGCAGAGACCGAGCGGTGGTCGGCCGTGCTGGCCGAGCACCGGCCGGCCTGGTGCTACCTGCACGCCGGGCCCGGCATCGAGGAGCTCATGGCCCAGGCCCACGCCCAGGGGACCAGGGTGGCCCTCGACGTGAACTACGGCGAGATCGACGAGAACCCGGACGAGGTCGTGCGTTGTGCCCGTCTGGCGGACCTCTTCGTGCCCAACGAGGGGGAGCTGGCCCGCCTGACCAAGGAGGACGACTTCGGGCGCGCCCTGCACCAGGCGAGCTCGTGGTGCTCGCTCGTGGTGGTGAAGAGGGGCCCGGCCGGGGCCGTCGCCGCCCACGAGGGACAGGTGCTCGAGGTCCCCGAGGGCGTGGGCCCGGTCGAGGTCAAGGACATGACCGGTGCCGGGGACGCTTTTGTGGGCGCGCTGGTGGGCAACCTGGTGGCCGGGGCCGACCTGCGCAGCGCTGTGCGGGCGGGCAACGTCGCCGGTTCGACGGCGGTCGGGCACCTGGGGGCCACGGGCGACCTCAGCCGGTTCATGGGCGAGATGATGAGCCACCTCGCGAGTTGCAAAGGAGACGCACGATGAAGCTTGCCGTACTGGGTGGCGGAGGGGTACGGATGCCGGCCTTCGTCCGGGCCGTGCTGAAGGGCGGCGGTGAGCTCTTCGAGGAGATCGCCCTCTTCGAGCCCGACCCCTTCCGGCGCCAGACCACGGGCCGGTTGTCGGTGGAGCTGGCCGGGGCACTGGGCCAGCCGGGCAAGGTGACCCTGACTGCGGACGTCGAGGAGGCCTTCACCGACGCCGACTTCGTCTTCTCCGCCATCCGCGTCGGGGGGGACCGGGGCCGGGTGATCGACGAACAGGTCGCCCTGCGCCGGGGGCTGGTGGGCCAGGAGACCACGGGCCCGGGCGGGGCGGCCATGGCCCTGCGCACCATACCGGTCGTGCTCGGCTACTGCCGTAGCCTGGCGCGCCTGGCGCCGCACGCCGTGCTCATCAACTTCACCAACCCGGCCGGGATCATCACCCAGGCCATCTCCCTGCACGGGGGGGTGCGGGCGGTCGGTGTTTGCGACACGCCGGGCGGCACCCTGCGCCGCCTGGGCGAGTTCCTGGGAGCCGACTGGCCCAGCGTCTCCTACGAGTACGCCGGGCTCAACCACCTGGGCTGGATCTCCTCGCTCAAGGTGGACGGCGAGGAGAGGATGGGCGAGCTGCTGGCCCGCTACGACGAGGTCCGGGCCTTCGACCACCGCTTCGCGGCCTTCGAGACCGCCACCGTGCAGCGGGCCGGGGCCATCCCGACCGAGTACGTCTTCTATTACACCGACCCCCAGCGTTACGTGCGGGGGGTGGCGCAGGCCGGCTCCAGCCGGGGCCAGGACGTGGTGCGGCTCAACGAGGAGCTGCTGGCCGGCATCGGCCGGGGCTTCGAAAAAGGTGATGTGAACGACGCCTGGGCCAACTACTCGCTGGTCATGGGCGTCCGCCACGACACCTACATGCGCACCGACACCGAGGGGGACAACCACCAGGGCGAGGCCCGGGAGCAGCGGGGCTCGGCCGGCCCTGCCCAGCTGGGCACGGCGGAGATCGGCGGCTACGAGGGCGTGGCCCTGCGCGTGATCAACGGGCTCAGCTCCGAGCGCTCCGGGCAGGTCATCGTGAACACCCGCAACGGGCACACGGTGGACTGGCTGGCCCCCGACGACGTGGTGGAGGTGGCCTCGCTGGTCCACCAGGGCGGGATCCAGCCCCTGGCCGTCACCGGTGTGCCCCGGTCCGCCCGGGGCCTGGTGGCCCAGGTGAAGGAGTACGAGCGGGCGCTGGTCGACGCCGCGGTGAGCGGCGATGCCGGCCTGGCCGAGCAGGCCATGGCCCTCAACCCCCTGGTCCCGGGGACCACCGTGGCCCGGGAGCTGTTGGCCGACTACCGCCAGGAGCACGGGGCCGACCTCGCCTACCTGCATTAGGTCCGCCCGCAGAGGTGAACTAAAACAGCCGTAGCGGGGACTTTCGTCTCTATCTGCACCCGGGCGCGGCCGGGGGAGACTCTGGGGGACGCGACAGCAGACGCCAGCCTGGAGGAGACCATGCAACTAGCGCTCGCGCGCTGGGAGTTCGCCGTGGTGACGATCTTCCACTTCTTCTTCGTACCGGTGACCATCGGGCTCGGGGCCATGGTGGCGGTGATGCAGACGCTGGCCTACAAGAAGGCGGACGCCGAGTGGGACCGCCTGTCCCGCTTCTTCGGCCGCCTCTTCCTCATCAACCTGGCCGTCGGCGTGGTCACCGGCATAACTTTGGAGTTCCAGTTCGGCCTCAACTGGTCCGCCTACTCGGTCTTCGTAGGCAACATATTCGGGGCGCCCCTGGCGATCGAGGCGCTGCTCGCCTTCTTCATGGAGTCGACCTTCATCGGGCTGTGGGTCTTCGGGCGCGACCGCCTCTCGCCCCGGGTGCACCTGGCCACCATCTGGATGACGAGCCTGGGCACCGTGCTCTCGGCGCTGTTCATCCTGGCCGCCAACTCCTGGATGCAGCACCCGGTGGGCTACAAGGTGGTCCACGGCCAGGCCGTGCTCACCAACTTCTGGGCCCTGCTGGCCAACCCCGTCCTCTGGGGCGCCTTCTCCCACACGGTGCTGGCTGCCTTCGCCACCGCCGGCGCCCTCGTGCTCGGCATAAGTGCCTGGCGGGCGCACCGGGCCCGCTCGGCCGAGGAACGTTCGGCCTTCGTGAGGGGTGCCCGCTTCTCGGCCGCCTTCACCTTTGTCACCACGGCCGGGGTGGCCATCGCGGGCGACATCCAGGCCAGGCTCATGGACACCTACCAGCCCATGAAGATGGCGGCGGCCGAGGCCCTCTACAACACGGCGCGCGGTGCCAGTTTCTCGCTCATCACCATCGGCAACCTCAAACAGAAGCCGGTGTTCCAGATCAGGGTGCCCCACCTGCTCTCGCTCATCGCCACCCTGTCCTGGGACGGCACCGTGAAGGGCATCAACAACCTGCAGGCCGCCGACGTGGCCCGGTACGGCAAGGGCAGCTACGTACCCGTCGTGCCCCTCACCTACTGGTCCTTCCGGGGGATGGTGGGCGCCGGCATCCTCATGCTCGTGGTCTCGGCCTGGGGCATCTGGGCCTTCCGCCGCCGGCGCGGGGACCAGGTCGCTCCGGCGCCGGCCCGGTGGGCCACCCGGGCGGCCATGTGGGGGATGGTGCTGCCCTTCCTGGCCAACAGCCTGGGCTGGGTGTTCACCGAGGCGGGCCGGGAGCCCTGGGTGGTGTGGGGGATGATGCTCACCCCCAAGGGCGTGTCCAGCCTCACCGTCGTCGACATTGCCCTGACCCTGGGCGGTTTCGTGGCCATCTACACGGTCCTCGGCGCGGTGGACGCCTGGCTCATGGTCCGCTACGCCCGCAGGCCGCTGGAGGGGGACGAGGGCGGAGAGGGTGCACCCCTCGGCCCCCAGGCGGAACTACCCGGCCTGGTCTACTGAGGGGAGAGCGGCCGAATGGCGCCTTTCGCAAACCTGAGCACCACCTGGTTCGCCCTCATCGCCTTGCTCTGGGCGGGCTACCTGTTCCTGGAGGGCTTCGACTTCGGGGTGTCCATCGTCGCCCCCTTCGTCTCGCGTGACGACATGGACCGCCGGCTCTGCTACAACGCCATCGGCCCGGTGTGGGACGGCAACGAGGTGTGGCTGCTCACGGCAGGCGGTGCCACCTTTGCTGCTTTCCCCTTGTGGTACGCCAGGTTGTTCAACGGCTTCTACCTGGCCCTGTTCCTGGTCCTGGTCTTCCTGATCGCCCGGGGGGTCTCCTTCGAGTTCCGGGCCAAGGTGGACGACCCCCGCTGGAGGCGTACCTGGGACTGGGTGAACTTCCTGGGCAGCCTGGTGCCCGCAGTGGTCTGGGGCGTCGCCTTCACCGACCTCGTGCACGGCGTGCCCCTGGCCGGCGGGGGCTGGTACGAGGGGGGCCTGCCCGGCCTGCTCCACCCCGTCGCCGTCCTGGGCGGCCTGGCCTCTCTCAGCGTGTTCTCGCTCCATGGCCTGGTCTTCCTGGCGCTGAAGACGTCCGGTCCCCTGGCCCGGCGCGCCCGTGCCCTGGCGTTGCCCGTGGGTGCCGGCGCCGTCGCCCTCCTGGGGGGCACCGTGGCCTGGGTGGCCCTGGCTGGCCGGCCCGCGGTCGTGGGCCAGGTCCCGGGCGCCGTCCCCCTGGCCTTTGCGGTCGTTGCCGTGGCCGCCCTGGTGCTGGGCACCCTGCTGGTGGGCAGGGGGCGGGACGGGTGGGCCTTTGCCTTTACCGGCCTGGCCGTGCTCGGCGCCATGGGGGCGGTGTGGAGCCGCATGTTCCCCGCCGTCTTCCCGGCCAGCAACCAGGCCGCCCACGGGCTCACCATCGCCGCTGCCGCCTCCCAGCACAACACGTTGGTGGTGATGACCTGGGTGGCAGCCATCTTCGTCCCCTTCGTGCTGGCCTACCAGGGCTGGACGTACTGGGTCTTCCGCCAGCGCCTGGCCCGTCCCGACCAGGCGCCTGAGGCTGCCGCCGGCCACACCCCGGGAGGGCCACTGGTGCCCGACCGGCGAAGGGGGCGGCCCAGGCCACGGCATGCCTGAGGCGACCGGGGCGGGCCGTCCCCGACCGGTCGACCCCCGGCTGGCCCGCTTGCCTGCGGTCCGGTTGTCCCTGGCCGTCTCTGTGGGCCTGGGCCTGGTCTCCACGGCCGGGGTGCTCGTGCAGGCGGTCGGCTTGGCCCGCCTGCTGGCCGGTGCCATGCCCGGGGGCGGCGCCGGAGGCAGGGGCACCGCCCTGGTGCTCCTGGTCGCCGGTTTTGCCGGGCGTGCCCTGGTGGCCCTGGTCGGCGAGGTCGCAGTCGGCGTTGGTGCCTCGGCGGCCAAGGCCGAACTGCGCTCCCGGCTCGTCTCGGCCGCCCTCGAGCGCAGCACGGGAGGGGGCCCGGCGGGGCCCGGGGGGCCGCCGGAGCGGGCGCTGCCCGGCCCGGGCGCCCTGGCCGCTCTGGCCGGCCCGGGACTGGACGCCCTCGACGTCTACATCGGCCGCTACCTGCCCGACATGGTCCTGGCGGCTGCGGCTCCCCTCGCCCTGGTGGTGGCCGTGGGCATCGTCGACTGGCCGTCGGCTCTGGTCCTGGTTGTGGTCCTGGCGCTGTTCCCCGTCTTCGGGGCCCTGGTGGGCCGGGCCGGCCTGAGCCTGGGCCGGGAGCGCCTGCAGCGGGTGGAGGAACTGGGCAACTACGTGGCCGACCTGTTCCAGGGAATGCCCGTGCTACGGGCCTTCGGCCGCAGCCGGGCGCAGCGCCAGAGGCTGGCCGCGCTCAACGACGCCCTGGGCCGCTCCACCACGGGTGCGCTCCGGGTGGCGTTCCTGTCCGCTCTGGTGCTCGACGAGCTCGCCTCCCTCTCGGTGGCCCTGGTGGCGGTGCCCCTCGGGCTGCGCCTGGTCTCGGGTTGGCACGGCCTGGCAGCCGCCCTGGCCGTGCTGGTCGTGGCCCCCGAGGTCTTCGCCCCTCTGCGCCGGGCCAGCGCCGAGTTCCACGAGAGCACCACCGGCTTGGCCGCCTGGGCCCGGGTGCTGGAGGTGGCCGCGCCGCTCCCCGGCGGCCCGCTCCCCGGCGGCCCAGTCCCCGGCGGCCCAGTCCCCGGCGGCCCAGTCCCCGGCGCCCCGCTCCCCGGCGGCCCGGTGCCCGGGACGGAACAGGGCAGGGTGGAGGGCCTCGGCGTGCCCGGACCGGCGGCTGCCGCGGTCTCGCTCTGCTCGGTCGGGGTGAGCTTCCCCGGTCGGCCCGCACCGGTGCTGGTGGGTGCCGACCTGGTGGTCGCCCCTGGCGAGACGGTGGCGCTCGTCGGCCCCAGCGGGGCGGGCAAGTCGACCGTCATCTCGCTGCTGGCGGGGGCCCTTGCCCCGAGCGCAGGGACGGTGATGGTGGGCGGGGCCGACCTGGCAGGCCTGGACCTGCGGCAGTGGCGTCGCCTGGTGGCCTGGCTGCCCGAGCACCCGAGCATGCTCAGCATGAGCCTGGCCGCCAACCTGCGCCTGGCACGACCGGAGGCCGGTGACGACGAGCTCCTGGAGGCCCTGGCCCGGGTGGGGGCGGACCAGGTGGTGGCCCGTCTGCCGCTGGGGCTGGCCACGCCCCTGGGGGAGGGGGGGCAGGTCCTCTCGGCCGGTGAGCTCCAGCGGGTCGCCCTGGCCCGGGTCGCCCTGCGCCCAGCCCAGCTCTACCTGTTGGACGAGCCCACGGTCCACCTGGACCGGGCCGGCGAGGAGCGGGCCCTCGCCGGCCTGCGCCGGGCCATGGCGGGCTCCAGCGCTCTGGTGGTGACCCACAGCCGTGCTGTGGCCGCCGCCGCCGACCGGGTTGTCACCCTCGTGGACGGCCGCCTCGTGGCCCCCAGCTCCGACACGCGCCACGCGCTGGTGCGGGCGTGAGGGCGCGCCGGCTGGTCCCTGCGGTGCTGCCCGGGGCCCTGGCCGCCTTCTCGGGGACGGGCCTTCTGGCTGTCTCGGGATGGCTCATCACCGAGGCCTCACTGCGGCCCCCGGTGCTCAGCCTCACCGTGGCCATCGGGGCGGTCCAGGCCTTCTCGTTGGCCCGGGGGATCTTCCGCTACCTGCAGCGCCTGGGGGTGCACGGGTTGTCGCTGCGGGCGCTGGGCGAGCTGCGGCTGAGGCTGTTCGACCTCCTCGAGCCCAGGGTGCCCGGGAGCGTGGGCGGCGCCGGCGCCGCCCGGGCACTGTCGGGGCTCGTCTCCGACGCCGACGAGGTGGCCCAGGGCTTCGCCAAAAGGCTGGGCGCCTGGGTCGATTTCACGGCCAGTGCCCTGGCGGGCACGGTGGTGGCGGCCCTGGTGCTGCCCGTCCTGGGCCTGGTCGTGCTGGCTGCCGCCCTGGTCGTGCTGGTGGCCACGGGGGCACTGGCCGGGGCCGGGGCCCGGGCCGGTGCCGAGGCCGCCGCCCAGCGGGCCGCCCTGGCCGCCCTGGTGGTCGAGACCGTGCGGGCTGCCCCTGAGCTCGTGGCCTACGGGCGGGAGGACCTGGTCGAGGGGAGGCTGGCCGAGGTCCGGCGCCGTTCGGGGGCCCTCGCCCTGCGGGCGGGCCTGGTGCACGGCCTGGCCAGGGCCGCGGCTGTGGTCGCCACGGGTGCCGGCGTCACGGCAGTGGTGGGCGTCGGCCTGGTGGCCCACGAGGCCGGCCACCTGTCCGGCCCACTACTGGCCACGGTGGCCTTTGCCACCCTGGCCGCTCTCGACCAGTGCGCCGCCCTGCCCGGTGCGCTGGCCGGCGCGGCGGCAGGCCGGGCGTCGGCTGCCCGCATCGAGGCCCTGGCCGCTCTGCCCGCGGTGGCCGAACCGCCGGTCGGCGCCGCGGCCCCGTCCCCGGCCGAGCCGGCCCCGCTACGGGCCGGGCTGGCCGGTACAGCCGACCTGGAGGACGCCGGCGTCGCCCTGCCGGGTGGGGGCGGCCTGGCCGGGGTCTCGCTGCACCTGGCCGCAGGCAGGAGCATCGCCCTGCGGGGGGAGAGCGGTGCCGGCAAGACCACCGTGGTGAACGCCCTGATGCACTTCGTGGAGCTCACGGCAGGCAGGGCCGTCCTGGAGGGCGAGGACGTGTCCCTCCTGGGCCGGCCGGACATCGCCCGGCGCGCTGCCTGGTTGCCCGACGAGACCCACCTGTTCGCGGCCAGCCTGGCCGACAACCTGCGTACCGCCGCGCCCGGGGCCAGCGAGGCCGAGTGCCTGGGCGCCCTGGACCGGGCAGGGCTGGGGGCCTGGGCGGCGTCCCTGCCGGCGGGGCTCGCCACGGCCCTGGGGGCGGGGGGCAGGCCGGTGAGCGCCGGGGAGCGCCAACGCCTGGGGATGGCCCGTGCCCTGCTCGCCGGAGCACCGGTGCTCCTGCTGGACGAACCGACCTCGCGCCTCGACCGCGAGCTCGGTGCGCAGGTGCTCGCCGGCCTCCTGCGCTCCGCCCATGGCCGCTCGGTCCTCGTCGTGAGCCACGAGGACGCCGTGGACGACCTCGTGGACGAGGTGGTCGTGCTGGCGGGGGGCAGGGTGCTCAGCCGCTCGGAGGGAGGCTGCGGTGGAGGAGCGGACCGGCCGTCCTAGCCCTGGGGGCCCTTCGTGCCGTCCTGGTACTTCTTCGGGGCGGTGATGTGCACGGGCAGGCCGAAGTCCGTGAAGTCCACCGAGAGCGTGAAGCTCACCGCCCCCCGCTGCCCGGGCACGCCTGTCTCCACCTCGGTCTCACGGGCCTGGCGGATGCGGCCGAGGGCATCGAGCCACAGGTACAAGGGGTGCGGTGCCACGTGCAGCCCGCCTTGCGAGCTGCCCGGCAGCGCGACCCGGTACTCGGTCGTAGCTGTGCCCTCGAGGGTGGGCCGCCCGGTCACTACGGCCTTGTCCCGGGCTGAGAAGGCGTACAGCGGGAACTGGAGCTCGTTCAGCTCCCGGGGTACCGCGTGAGCGGTCCAACCGACCGCCGCCAGGGGGCCGACAGGCACATAGGCGTACTCCGTGGTGCCGATCTCCCTTACCTTCTCGACGGTGCCCTTGCCTACCCCGGGGGCCGGGTAGGACACCTCCAGCCGGGCCTGGGCAAAATCCACGGTGCCTGTGGCACCGTTGCCCAGGCTGAAGCGGGCGGAGCCTGCTGCCTCGGTGCGTGCAACGGCGGTGCCCGCCGCACCGTGGGCTGGCCCTGGCCCACAGGAGGCGGCGGCCAGGGGGAGGGCCAGCAGCGTGGCTGCCCGTAGCCGGCGGGGGCGACGGGGCGTGCGTTGCGCCCGCCTCGTCCCGGGCAGGGGTGCCGACGCCGTTCCGGCGAGAGCTCGGGCCACCTAAGCCTCCTCCTCTTCGGGGAGCAGGCTGAGCTGGTCCGGGCCGGTCGGCGTGGCCGGGCCGGCCGGAGCGGCGTGCACCAGTTGCGGCCCATCGTTGCGGGGGTTGTTGACGGTGCTCGCCACCTCTGTAGCGCGCAGCAGGTCGGGGGCCGGAGGTGCCAGCAGCTGGGCCAGGCGGGCGTCGTCCATGGCCTGGGGCGCCAACCATTCGTCCCAGTCCGCGGCCTCGAGGAATGCCGGCATGCGGTCGTGGACCGGCGCCATGGTGGCATTGGCCGCCGTGGTGACGATGGCGCATGTGCGCAACGGACGGCCCTCGGCGTCGTGCCAGGTCGCCACCACCCCGGCCAGGGCCAGGGGGGCACCGTCAGCCCTCTTGAAGTAGAAGGGCCGGGAGCCGGCGCGCCGGGGACCGGGTTGGCGCTGCCACTCGTAGAAGCCGCTCACGGGCAGGAGCACCCGTCCGGTCCGGCACAGGCCCCTGAAGGCGGGCTTGCGGGTGAGGGTCTCGGCCCGGGCGTTGATGATGGGCGGCCGCGAGGCAGGGCCCCCGGACCAGGGCAGGACCAGGCCCCAGCGGGCCCAGGTGAGCCGTCTTGCCCCCGCTGTCCCGCTCACCAGGGTGTAGACGGGCCGGGCGGGGGCCACGTTCCAGCTGAGAGGCAGGTCGGGCGCGTCGACTTCCTCCACATCGAGCAGGCGTGCCAGCTCGTCCCGGGTCAGCTCCGAGGTCGTCCGACCGCACACGCCACCCAGCGTACCGATGGGTGCCCGACGCGCCCGAAGTCGTGCCCGGCGCGCCCGGCGCGCCCCAGGACGGTCCTCGGGAGCCGTCTGCCCTGCTGCGGCCCGGCTGCTCAGCCCGGGAGCGGGTACTCGACGTAGGCGAAGCGCCGGTTGTCGGGTGCCCAGCTGTTGACGTTGAACGTCCCCTGGCCGCCCTGCAGCTCCACCAGGTCCCGGTAGGGCCCGCCCTCGGGTGGCATGGAGCGCAGGAGCACCGTCTTGTCCGCCGGGTGCCCGGTGGTGCCGGGGGGGTAGCTCAGGTACACCATGCGGGACCCGTCCGGGGACAGGTGGGGGAACCAGTTGACCCTCTCGTCGGAGCTGAGCTGCTGGAGCCCCGTGCCGTCGGTGCGCACCCGGTACAGCTGGGCGTGGCCGGCCCGTTCCGAGCCCATCTCCGAGTTGAAGTAGATCCACTCTCCGTCCGGGCTGTACTCGGGCCCGTCACTGGGCCGGCCGGAGCTCGTGAGCTGGACGTCGGGCCCGCCGGCAACCGCCAGGGTGAAGATCTCCAAGAGGGCGAAGGGGTCGTCGCCCCTCTGGCGGGCCCCGGTGTAGGCCAGCTGGCGGCCGTCGGGCGAGATGCCGTGCAGGAAGTAGCGGAAGGGCTCGGGGTGGTTGTTGGACACCCGCCTGGGCTCCCCTCCGCCCAGGGGGACCTCGTAGAGGTGCCCGTCGCCGTTGGACAGGTAGATGTAGCGGCCGTCCGGGGACAGGACATGGTCGTTGTTGGCCTCCCGGACATGACCGGTGGCCACGACCTCGCCTGCCCCGTCCCCGGAGGCCTCGGCGGCCAGGCGGTAGATGAGGCCCTCCCGGTTCACGTAGAGGTGCCGGCCGTCGGGGGACCAGTTGGGGGCCTCCACCACGGCCTCGGAGGTCTCGTGGACCACCCTGCGCTCGCCTGTCACCACGTCGAACGTGCACACGCGGGCAACCTGGCCGGGTGCGAGCCGGCGCCACGCTGGCGGCATCGGTTACCTCCTTGTTTGTTTTGC
>JAJZMF010000007.1 GCA_021850325.1 Actinomycetes bacterium | reverse complement strand
GCACCGGGCCTGCCCGGGCCCCGGGCGGCGTGGCAAGATCGCCCTGTGCACGCCAGCGCCCAAGCCGTAGCCACCATCCTCGCCCGGGTGGCGCCGACCGCCCGGGTCGTCGAGCTGGAGGCCTCGACCCGTACTGCGGCCGAGGCGGCGGACGCTCTCGGTTGCCCCGTGGGCGCCATCGCCAACAGCCTGGTCTTCATGGCCGGGGATGTCCCCGTGCTGGTCATGACCAGCGGAGCGCACCGGGTGGACACCGCTGCACTGGAACAGCTCCTCGGCCTCGGCCCGGTGCGACGGGCCTCGAGCGAGGAGGTGCGGTCCGCCACGGGCCAGCCCATCGGCGGGGTGGCCCCCGTAGGGCACCCCGAACCGCTCCGCGCCCTGGTCGATGTGGACCTGGCGGCGCACGGCACCGTCTGGGCCGCGGCAGGCACGCCGCATGCCGTGTTCTCGACCACCTTCCACGAGCTCCTGGCGATCACGGGCGGCCGGGCGGCGCGGGTGGCCTGAGGAGGCCCCGGTCGAGAGGCCCCGGTGAGCCATGCCCTCCCGTCCGGGCCGACCCCGAGGCCGGCCGGACGGAAGGCCCCGCCGCCTGCTCCGGGCTGGTTCCTACCCCGGAGAGCGCCCACCCAGTCAGTTGCGCCACCGCCAACGGGCGATCCCCCGGGGCGGCACGCGGATAGCCTGCGTGCATGCCCGGTACCTACGTGTTCCCCGGGGTGCTCGAGATCGACACGCTCCTCGGCGGGTGGGAGCGGGTAACGGCCGGGTACCTGGTGGAGGGACCGGCCCCCGTCCTGGTCGAGACCGGTAGCCAGAGCTCTGTGCCCGTGCTCCTGGCGGCATTGGCCGACCACGGGCTCGGGCCCGACGACCTGGCGGGCATAGCGGTGACCCACGTGCACCTGGACCATGCCGGGGGAGTGGGTGACGTAGCCCGTGCCTTCCCTCGGGCGAGGGTGTACGTGCACCCTCGGGGTGCCAGGCACCTGAGCGACCCCTCCCGCCTCGTGGCGTCGGCTGCCACGGTCTACGGCGACGCACTCGATTCGCTGTACGGGCGTCTGGAGCCGACCGAAGCGAGCCGGGTCCACGCTCTCGAGGACGGTGAGGCGGTCGTCCTCGGCCACGGCCGCACCTTGCGGGCCGTCCACTCGCCCGGTCACGCGAAGCACCACCTGGCGCTGCAGGACAGTGACAGCGGCGCCCTCTTCGTGGGCGACGCCGTGGGGGTGAGGCTGCCCGGCGCCGGTGTGCTCCGTCCTGCCACGCCCCCGGCTGACTTCGACCTGGCGTTGGCCCTGGACAGCCTGAGCCGCTTTGCTGCGTGCGCGCCCTCAGCGCTCGCCCTGGCTCACTACGGGGCCCTGCCCGGGAGCCCTTCTGAGGCACTGGCCGAGGCCGCCGAGTCGCTGCAGGACTGGGCCTCCGTGGCGAGAGCGGCATGGCAGAGCGGTGGTGATGTCGAGGAGGCTCTGCGCTCCCGCTTCGGGCCCGAGCTCGACGCCCTCCCGGCCGGGCAACGCGAGAGGGTGGAGACGCTGAACGGCATCCACAGCAACGCCGAGGGCCTCAAACTCTGGCTGGCGCGCTCGGGGAGCAACGGGGGTGGCGCCGTGGCGGGCCTGTAGGCGGGCGCGGGCCTGAAGGCAGGCAGCCCGACGGTCAGCCCAGCCTCGAGCTCGGGGAGAAGCCGAAGCGGGCGGACACCAGCTCCTTGATCCCCTTGGGGAAGCGTTCCTCGGCTCGGCGTACGTCCGCCATCGCCAGCTGTGCCTCGGCGTCGCCGGCGAAGGCCTTCACGCACATTTCGGGCTCGGCGTTGGCCAGCCCCAGTACGACACCGGGGCAGCCCACCAGCGCCGCCATGGAGACCAGGGCGGTGGAGCCGGGGTACAAAGGCTTGGGCCACCTCCGAAGGGTTTCCAGCAACCGGCCCGGGTCACCGCTCGAGTCCTTCATCCCGGCGACGGGCAGGCCGGCCAGAGCGTCCAGTGGTACGCCGGGGCTGCTGACACGGGGGAAGTGGTACGCCAGTAGAGGCAGCTCGCCGGCAGCACGGGCCACGGCCTCGTAGTAGGGCCTCACGTCGCTTGCCCCAGGGGGCGAGAGGGCCAGCACGGCGTCAGCCCCCCCGTCCCGGGCCTGCACCGTGTAGCGGACGGCCTGACGGGCCGACGGGGCCCCGGTGCCCACGATCAGGGGCACTGCCGGTACCGCCTGGCGGACGGCCGCCAGGAGCGTGGCCCTCTCGTCCGGGTCCAGGGCGGCCGCCTCGCCGGTGGTGCCTGCCACGACCACAGCCCGGACCCCCAGGCTGACGAGCTGGCGGGCCAGCTCCGCGGTAGCTCCTGCGTCAAGGTCTCCCCGGTCGTCGAAGATGGTGACCAGCGCCACCCCGACCCCTTCGAACACCGCCTGTGCGCTCACGGGCGCCACTCTAGGGCGGTTGTGCCGGGCCGGCCGGTGGCCAGGGCGGGGGCCGGGCCCACCGGCGCTCAGCTGTTGGAGAAGACCTCCACCTCGTCGGCCCCGGTGTTGCCTCCGCTGGACTGCACGACCTGGAAGCGGACCAGGCGCCCGGTGAAGGCCACGTGGGCCACGCGTGGGTCGGCTGGGCTCCCGGCAGGGAAGGGCCCGTACCGGTGACGGCCGTCCACCACCACGGCGAAGGTCCGGGTGATGGAGGAACCGTCCGCCATGGAGCGGGTGATGAAGGCCACACCCGTCACCCGGCGGGGCCGCCCGAGGTCGATGGTGATGAACGCCTTGTTGCCGTCGCCGGCCGAGGACCACTGCGTCGCCAGGTTGCCGTCGACCGCGTTGGTGGCGGCGTAGGCGCTGCTGAACTGGGAGCTGACAGCCACCACCTTGGCGCCGACCGCGATGTCCTGCGGCCCGTGCCCGGCGCCGGCCACCCGACGGGGCGTGGAGAACTCCAGGAGCCGGGGGGTCTGGAAGACCCGGCCCCGGGCGTCCGTGGCGGTCAACCGGTAGCGGTAGGTCCTGCCCGGCAGGAGCCCGCTGAGCACCACCTTGTGGTCCTCGATCGCCGTCCCGCCCATGTTCGGGTCGTCGGCTATGGAGCCCAGGGAGGCTGTCCGGCCGTAGGCGACGGCGCACACGGTGGCCGGGTTGGTGTCCACGACCACGGTCGCCGAGCGCCCGTCCGGAGAGACGGCGATGTGCGTCCGGCCCACCTCGACCCGGCTGAACGGCTCCACTGCCCCGGCCTGCCCGCTCCCTCCGGTGCTGCCGCAGGCACCCAGGGCCAGAGAGGCGAGCAAGAGAGCCATCAGGGGACGGCGGTGGGCCCGTGCCACTTCACCGGCGGCCCGGTGCCGCCTGGCAGGGCCGTCCTGGGCCGGGACTGTCGGCATGGCTACACCGTAGCGGCCGTGCCCGGTGCTCCTGACGCTCAGGGGGCGGGCGGAGCCGCGGCGGCGCGCATGCGACCGGCCGCCACGTCCGGGGCGACCGGGTTGAACATCACACCCGAACCGAGCTCGCCCGAGGCCACGAAGCGCGCCACGCCCGCCGCCCGGTGCAGAGGCGCCACGTGGAAGTGGACGTGAGCGGAAGCCCAGGCCTCCCCGTCGCTCGGGCGCTGGTGGCACCACAACATGTAGGGCATGGGCTCGTCGAAGAGGCGGTCCAGAGCGCTGAGCGCCGTCTTGAGCACGAGCGCCAGGCCGTCCCGGGTGGGCTCGGCTTCCGCCAGGTCGCCGAAGTGCTCAACGCTCGCCAGGACCAGCTCGTAGGGGTACGAGGGTGCCCAGGCGGTCCAGGCCTGCCAGCCGCCGCCCGACGCCACCACCCGCTGCTCGTGCGACGGCCCGGCCGGCCCGTCGCCGCTCAGTTCCCGGCACAGGGCGCACCCGCCCTGGCGGAGCTCTGCCAGGGGTGCCGGAGGGACTTCCGAGAAGGCGTACAGCTGGCCGTGGGGGTGGGCGATGGTCGCCCCCACCTCGGCACCACGGTTCTCGAAGAGGAGGACGTAGGCGACGTCAGGACGCTCCCCCAGCTCCTTCGTGCGCTCGGTCCACATGCTGATCACGCGCCGTAGCTGGGGGATCTCGAGCGAGCCCAGGCTCTGGTCGTGCTCGGGTGAGAACAGCAGCACCTCGCACCGGCCGTCCGGCAGGGGTGGCCAGCGGTTCTTGAACCACCGGACCTCATAGGGCTCGGGTGCCTCCAGGCCCCCCGGGCAGAACGGGCACCCGGTGCTCGGGAGGTTGGGCCGGTGCTGGCGGTCCTGGGCCACGATGACCTGGGCCCCCGTCAGAGGGTCGACACGGAAGTCGGTGCCCGCCTCACCCCGCGGTCGGGTGCCGTCCCCGGGCCCGGCCGTAGGGGCCAATCTCCCCTCGCCACCGGGTTCTCCCATAAAGGCACAGGTTAGCACGGAGGGTGTCCAAGAACTAACAGGCTGTTACTCTTGGGCTGTGCTCGCCCATATGCGACGCCGCCAGATACTAGAGGAGCTCCAGGTCCGGGGGGGAGCGCGCCTGACCGAGCTGACGGCCGCCCTGGAAGTGTCCGAGATGACGGTGCGGCGCGACCTGGACGCACTGCAGCGGGAAGGGCTGGTCGAACGGGTGCACGGCGGCGCGGTGCTTGCCCAGTTCGGTTCGGAGGAGCCGGGCTTCGAGACCAAGTCCACCAGGCAGCGGGCCGAAAAGGCAGCGATCGCGGACCGGGCGGCGAAGATGGTCAAACCCGGTATGGCCGTGGCGCTCTCCGCCGGGACGACGACGTGGGTCCTGGCGAGCCGCCTGGCCCACTGCCAGGACCTCACCGTCGTCACCAACTCGCTGGACGTGTGGAACGAGCTCCAGCGCTCCGGCCAGGGCATGACCGTGGTCCTCACCGGCGGCGAGTCGCGGACGCCCTCGGGGGCGCTGGTGGGCCCGACGGCCGATGCCTCGATCCGGTCCCTCTACTTCGACCTCCTGTTCCTCGGGGTGCACGGCATGGACTCCGTGGCCGGGCTGACCACGCCCAACGTCGCCGAGGCCGAGACGAACAGGACCCTCATCTCCCGTTGCCGCAGGCTGGTGGTGGTCGCGGACCACACCAAGTGGCGTACCACCTCCCTGTGCACGATGGCGCAGCTCAGCGATGTGGACACCCTCATCACCGACGACGGCCTACCCGAGGAGGCCAGGCGCCAGGTCAGGAGCCATGTCTCCGACCTGGTGGTGGCCCCCACCGGGCCCGACAACACCGTCGTTGCAGTGGATGGTACCTTGTGATAAAACCTGGTTGAGCTTGGTGCCTGCAGAGCGGGCGCAACCTAGCAGTGCCGCACTCTGTGCGCAGAGGGGGATCAGGGTGGCAGTAGCGACGGCAGGCGTAGAAGGCCGGCTTGAGGGTGGGGGCGCCCTGCGCCCGGACCGTTTGCGCCCCAGCAACGGCAACGGAGGCCTGCGGGCTTTCGCCAGGGCCTTCCCCTTCGTCCTGCCGAGCTTCGTGGGCGTGACGGTGTTCCTCGTCGTGCCCGTGATCTTCGTGTTCGTCCTCAGCTTCCTCAACTGGAGCGGTGCCGGGCCGTTCAGCTGGGCCGGCGTGCAGAACTGGGTGAACATCTTCAAGTACGACGGGGCTGCCCACTCGCTCGGTGTGACCGCCTACTACGTCCTGCTGAACATCCCGCTGCAGACGGTCCTGGCCCTGGGCCTGGCGGTCATGCTGAACCGCAAGCGGCGTGGCATGGGCTTCTACCGGGTGCTCTTCCTGGCCCCCTACCTGTCGACGCCGGTGGCCATGGGCATCATCTGGTTCTGGGTCTTCCAGCCTCAGAACGGTGCCATCGACCACTTCCTCGGCCTCGTCGGGATAACCGGCCCGAACTGGCTCAACAGCAGCCTGTGGGCCATGCCTGTGGTCGCGGCCGTGAACATCTGGCAGTACCTCGGCTTCAACATGCTGTTCTTCTTCGCCGGCCTGCAGTCCATACCCCGTAGCCTCTACGAGGCGGCCGAGATAGACGGGGCCAGCAAGTGGCGGCAGTTCTGGCGGATCAGCCTGCCCCTGTTGAACCCCACGATGCTCTTCGTACTGGTCACCGACGTCATCGGGTCGTTCCAGGTCTTCGACACCCTCTACGTCCTGACAGGCGGGAGCGGCGGGCCGGGTGACTCGACCAAGGTGATCAGCCTGCAGATCTACAACGTCGGTTTCGTGGGCACCCGTTACGGCGAGGCGGCAGCCCTGTCGGTCCTGCTGTTCGCGGTGGTCCTCCTGTTCAGCGTCGGCCAGTTCATGTTCTTCAGGAACCGCACGACCTACGAGTACTCGGCATGAGCACCATCGCCGTCGAAGCCGCGGTCCCCAGCGCCACGATGGCCTCGCGGGCACCCCGGTCCCGTAGCCTGCACTGGGCCAAGCTCGTCCTCTTCTACCTCGTGCTGAGCGTGTTCGGGGCCCTGTTCATCGCCCCCTACGTCTTTGCACTGTTCGGCTCACTGAAGCCGGAGAGCCAGATATACACCGTGCCCGCCTGGGTGCCCCCCGTCCACCCGGCGTGGGTCAACTACTCCAACACCTGGGGCAACTTCTCACAGGTGCAGACGGAGTTCTCGACCTACTTCTACAACACCCTGCTGGTGACCAGCGCCCTCACCGTCGGACAGGTCTTCTTCAGCATGCTGGCCGCCTACGCCTTCGCCCGCATGAAGTTCCCGGGCCGGGACGCCATCTTCTGGCTCTACCTGATGACCCTGATGGTGCCCAACATCGTCACCATCATCCCGCTGTACACCATCATGGACAAGCTCCACCTGGTGAACACCTACTGGGCCATGTTCCTGCCCTACGCCCTGGGCACCCCCTACACCATCTTCCTGATGAGGCAGTTCTTCAGGAACATCCCTCAGGAGGTGATAGACGCGGCCAAGATCGACGGCCTGGGGGACATCGGCGTGCTGCGCCGGGTCATCATCCCTCTGGCCCGGCCGGTGCTCATCACAGCGGGGCTGATCGCCTTTGTCTTCGGCTGGAACAACTTCCTCTGGCCATTGGTCGTGTCCAACTCGCAGAGCCACTTCGTGCTCACCACCGGGCTCGCCAACTTCTCCACCGGTCCCGGCACAGGGGCGTACCTCAACATCCTGCTCGCCGGTTCGATGATCACGCTCCTGCCCATGATCGTGATATTCATCGTCTTCAACCGCTACATCATCCGTTCCATCCAACTGACCTCCGGCCGCTGAACCGCTTCGACCACCTGCCACGCCCGGCCCGCCAGGACCGGTCACGGCGGCGGGCCGACCGGGCCATGGCCGGTCTGTCACCTGAGGACGACAGGCCCTCAGTGCCCAACGACAAGCAACTCAAAAAGGGAGGATGCGCATGAAAGCAAGGAAGTGGGCCTCGACGCTCATGGCCGCCGTGACGATCGGTGGCCTGGGCCTGGCCGGGGTACCCGCGTCGGCGTCCGCCGCTCAGACGGTCAACCTCAGCTACACGCTGTGGGACCCGCACGAGCAGGTGGGGTACCAGAAGTCGATCAACGTGTTCGAGAAGATGCACCCGAACATCCACGTCACCATCACCCAGATCCCCTACAACTCCTATCAGACCAAGCTGCAGGAGGAGTTCAACTCCGGGACCGGGCCGGACCTGTTCTGGGTCAACACGCCCTGGCTGTCCACCTGGATCAAGGACGGCTACATGCTCAACATCAGGCCGTACCTGAAGAAGTGGGGCGTCAACCTCGGCGTCTACTACCCGTCACTGGTGTCGCTCCACGAGTACAAGGGCGCTCTGTACGGCCTCCCCAAGGACTGGGACACGATCGCGTTCTACGTCAACGAGACGTACATGGCCAAGCACCACCTGACCGTCCCCTCCAACTGGACCTGGAACCCGACCAACGGTGGCACGTTCCTCAAGTTCCTGAAGCAGGCGACCATCGACACGGCAGGCAACAACGCTGCGTCGCCGAAGTTCAACTCAGGTTCCGTCGCCACCTACGCGGCCGACATCGCCAACAGCGCCCAGACGGGCTTCGAGAACTTCTGGCAGATGAACGGGTGCCACATCATCCCGGCCGCCTACGCCAGCCACGTCTCGTTCAACACCCCGGCCTGCTACCAGGCGACCCAGTTCATCCGTGACCTCATGTACAAGGACCACGTGGTGGCGCCCGGGTCACTGCTCGGGACCAACGGGACCAACCCCTCCAGCCAGGACGAGGCGCTCTTCGCCCAGGGCAAGATCGCCATGCTGATGGCGGGTGACTGGTACACCAGTGGCGTCGCCGAACTGGTTGGCAAGAAGTTCAAGATCGGTGTGGTGCCCCTGCCCGCCGGCCCCAAGGGCCGCTGGAGCGTGTTCAACGGCCTCATCGACGGGGTCAACGTGCACAGCAAGAACCTGCCCCAGGCCCTGATGCTGGAGCAGTGGCTGGGCTCGGCCGCTTCACAGAAGATCATGGGGGCGGGCGGCTACATCTGGCCCGCCATCAAGTCCCTCGACCCCCTGTTCGCCAACTACTGGAAGGCCCATGGCATCCCCATGCAGCCCTTCCTGGACGAGGCCCACGGCAACGTCGTGGACTGGCCCAACACGCCGGGCATGAACCAGGCCCTGACCGACATGGGCTCGGACATGGGGCCGATCTGGCTCGGAGGGGGCAACCTGGCGAGCACCACCTCGCTGCTGCAGAAGGCGTACGGTGATGCCAACCACGACCTCTCGGCGGCCGGCGCCTAACCGGCACCGCTGAACGGGCAGCCCCGGAGGTCCCCGGGCGGCTGCCGTCGCCGCCCCGGCCATGGTGCACACTGCGCTACGCAGCCATGGCCGGGGCGGCACCTTGTCAGGAGCACCTCGCCCCGAGGTGCCCCTGATGTCCTACGACCCTTCCAAGGAGACCAGTTGCCATCTGCCGCGCTTGACAGGGAGCCGCTCCTCGAGCTGGCCTGCGGGGATTTCCTGGCCCGCTACACCTGGGACGGACAGGGAGGCCCGGTAGGGCTCGTCCTCGTGCCCTCTGCCCGGGCTGCCGATGCGACCGGGCCGGGCGACCGTACGGCCGAGGTACCGGACGACGGGGCGACCACCCCTGCCGGCGCCTACAGCTCGTTCGCCCAGGTGCGCCTGGCCGACGACGCCTCGGGCGGGGAACGTTCGTACGGGCGCACACTGCGCGACAGCGCCACCACCCGGGCGCTGAGGCCCGTCCGCTACTTCATGGAGGACGAGGAGGGTGGCGGTCGTCGGGCGGTGGTCATCTCCGAGGCGCCTGGCGCGCTGCGGGTGGCACAGGTACTGCGCTGGCGGGCCGGTGCCCGGGCGGTCGAGGTCTCCACGTCGGTGACCAACATCTCGGACCGTCCCCGCAGCCTCGAGCTGCTGAGCAGCTTCTGCCTGGCCCCGCTCCGCCCCTCGGGTGGCCCCGGCGGGGACCTGGTGGTCCACCGGCTGCGCAGCGGCTGGTCGAGCGAGGCCCGTCTGGTGAGCGAGCCGGCGGCCGGGCTGCACCTCGAGCCGGCATGGAACGACCATGCGGTCAACGTCGAGCGTTTCGGACAGGTCGGGACCATGCCCGTGCGGGGCTTCGCCCCCTGTACGGGGCTGGAGGACCCTGCCAGCGGCACCACCTGGGCGGCCCAGCTCGTCTGGGGCGGCTCGTGGCAGTTCGAGCTCTACCACCGTTACGGGGGCATCTCTCTCTCCGGCGGCCTGGCCGACTGGGAGCTCGGTCACTGGCGCAAGGACCTTGCTCCGGGCGAGACCTTCGATGCCCCTCCCGCCTGGCTGACCGTGGTGCGCGGCGGCTTCGACGAGGCGGCGCAGCGCCTGGTCGGGTTACAGGAGCTCGCTTTCCCGGGCCGTCTGGCTTCACCGGTCCCGGTGGCCAACGAATGGTGCACGACCTGGGGCCGTCCCACCCACGACCGGGTCGTCTCCCTGGCGGACCGCCTCTCGGGCACCGGGGTGGGCTACCTGGTGGTGGACGCCGGTTGGTACCGCAGCACGTCCGGGCGCTGGTTCGATGCCCACGGCGACTGGGACGTCGACCCGGACGCCTTCCCGGGCGGGCTGGCTGCCACGGCCCAGGCGGTGAGGGACCGGGGCCTCGTGCCCGGATTGTGGGCCGAGATCGAGACCTGCGGTTCGGCCTCCAGCGCGTTCTCGCTCACACCGCACCTCCTGCAGCGGGCCGGGGTACCCCTCACTGCTCTCGAGCGCCGCTTCTGGGACTTCCGCGACCCCTTTGTCACCGGTTACCTGAACGAGCGCCTCGTAAAGCTCCTGGCGGAGTGCGGGTTCGGCTACCTGAAGATCGACTACAACGAGACGGCCGGCACGGGCTGTGACGGCAACGAGTCCGAGGGCGAGGGCCTGCGCCAGCAGGTCGAGGCTTCCCACCGCTTCATCGCCGGGTTGCGCCAGGCGCTGCCCGGGCTGGTGATCGAGAACTGTGCCTCGGGAGGGCACCGCCTGGAGCCGTCGCTCATGGCCCACTGCGACCTGGGCAGCGGGTCGGACGCCTTCTCCTGCCCGGAGCTACCGGTGATCGCGGCCAACGGCAACCGGCTGCTGCCCCCGAGCAGGAACCTGGTCTGGGTCGTCCTGCGCCCTGGCGACACCGAGACGGAGCTCGTCTACAAGCTGAGCAGCGGGCTGCTGGGCCGCCCATGCCTCTCGGGTGACCTGGACCAGCTCGACGATGCCCAGTGGGCCAAGGTCCGCCAGATGCTGGACATCTACTCCCAGGCCGCCCCGTTGCTCGAGGGTGGCCCGTGGGCCCGCAGCGGGCCGGAGGTACGCCATTACGCAGCACCGGACGGCTGGCAGGGTTTCGTGCGTTCCAGCCCGGACGGGCGTCATGCTCTGGCCGTGGCCCATGCCTTCGCGGCGCCCCCTGGGGGCCCGGTGACCCTGGCCCTGCCTCCCGGCTGGGCCTGGGAGGTACGGTCGGTCCTCGGGGACGGGGAGGCCCACCTCGGTGGGGCCGGTCTGGAATGGCTGGCGCCCGGTGAGTTCTCCGCCGCCGCCGTGTGGTTGTCAGCGTCGGCATGAACGGCGCCGCCCCGGTCCTCGGGACCGGGGGCGGCCATCGTAAGCACGCTCTGGTGCAGAGGAAGTGAGGTAAGGGAGATGACCGCAACCGAAAGTCGCGCCCCGGGCACGGACCGGCGCTGGTACTGCCTGCGCAATGGTGGCGTCATGGTGGTGGCCGAGGTGAACGGCACCCAGCTGCCCGCTGTTGTCTACTGGGGTGCCGACCTGGGCGAGCTGTCGCCGGCCGACCTGGCCGCGCTGCCCCTGGCCGGTCGGCTGGCCCTGGCGGGCACCGCACCGGACCGGGGGGCGCCGCTCACCGTCCTGCCCACGAGGGCCGAGGGTTGGTCGGGCTGGCCGGGCCTGGCCGGCAGCCGGCAGGGCCGGGCCAGCCAGCCGCTGTTCCGCCTGGGCGAGGTCCTCCTCGAGGTGCACGGGCGAGCCGACGTCCTGCGCTACCGGGCCGACGACGACGCGGCGGCGCTGCACCTCGAGGGAGAGCTGCACCTGAGCGCCCACGGCGTTCTCCAGCACCGTCAGAGCCTTACTTCAACGGCCGGGCCGGGCGAGCCGCCCTACGAGGTCGAGCACTTCATGACCCTGCTGCCCGTGCCGGACGAGGTACCCGAGGTCATGGACTTCGCCGGGCGGTGGGCGAACGAAGCCCAGGCTCAGAAGCGGGAGCTGGGCCAGGGCACATGGCTGCGCGAGCAGCGCCGTGGCCGCACCGGGCCCGACACACCGCTACTGCTCACCGTCGGCACGGCGGGTTTCGGGCACCGTCAGGGGGAGATCTGGGGAGCCCACCTCGGCTGGTCCGGGGACCAGCGTTACCTTGCCCAGCGGCTCAACACCGGCGCCACCCTGATCGGGGCGGGGGAGATCCTGGCACCGGGCGAGGTGCGGCTCGGCCCAGGGGAGACCATCACCACGCCGTGGGTGTACGCCGTCTACTCCGAAAGGGGCCTGGACGGTGCCAGTGCAAGGTTGCACGCTCTGTTGCGGGACAGGCCCAACCACCCGCGCCAGGCGAGGCCGGTGCTGCTCAACACATGGGAGGCGGTCTACTTCGGACAGTCGTTCGACCGCCTGGCCGAGCTGGCCGACGTGGCAGCCGAGGTGGGCGCAGAGCGCTTCGTGATCGATGACGGCTGGTTCGGGAGCCGGCGCGACGACCGGTCCGGCCTGGGGGACTGGACGGTCGCCCGGGAGGTATGGCCCGACGGCCTACGCCCCATCGCCGACCACGTGCGGAGCCGGGGCATGCAGTTCGGGCTGTGGTTCGAGCCCGAGATGGTCAACCCGGACTCGGACCTGGCGCGCGCCCACCCCGGTTGGGTCCTCGGCACCCCCGGTCGCATGCCCACCGAGCAGCGCCACCAGCAGGTGCTGGACGTGTCGATCCCCGAGGCCTACGACTACCTTCTGGGCCAGATCAGCTCCCTGGTGGACGAGTGCGGCATCGAGTTCATCAAGTGGGACCACAACCGCGATCTGTTCGACCCGGTCCACCGCTCCGGTCCCCGCGAGGGCCTTCCAGCCGTACGCGACCAGACCATGGCCACCTACGCCCTCATGGACGAGCTGCGCCGCCGGCACCCCGGCCTGGAGATCGAGTCCTGCTCCTCGGGCGGCTCCCGGGTGGACCTGGGGGTCCTGGAGCGCACCGACCGGGTATGGGCCAGCGACTGCATAGACCCGATCGAACGGGTGCGGATCGTGCAGGGCCTTGCCACGCTCATACCCCTGGAACTGATCGGGTCCCACGTCGCTTCCGGCCGCTCAGCGGTCACCGGCCGTCAGCACGACCTGTCCCTCCGGCTGGTCGTGGCGCTTTTCGGCCACCACGGCATCGAGTGGGACATCACCGGGACCTCGCCCGAGGAGCGCCGAGCACTGGCGGAGTGGGTTTCGCTGGCCAAGTCCCTGCGCCCACTGCTGCACTCGGGGGAACTGGTGCGTCCCGACCGGCCGCGTGACCCCGGGACCCACCTGTGGGGAGTGGTGGCCCGGGACCGCAACGAGGCCGTCTTCGCCCTGGTGCGCAGTGCGACCTCGCCCTACTGGGGCACGACGCCCCTGCGGCTGGAGGGCCTCGACCCCGCAGCGCGCTATGTCGTGCGCCAGGTGCGCCTGGGGGCGTCGCCCGGGTTGCGCCATGGGGACGGCACCGAGGCCCAAGTGCCCGAGGGGGCGGTCAGCGGGGCACTACTGATGGGGGCCGGGCTGCAGGCTCCCTACCTGAACCCGGACCAGGCCGTCCTCCTGCAAGTAAAGGCGGAGCAGGCCTGAGCCCTGCCGGCGGCCCGCTGGCGCTCAGCCGGCCATCCCGCCCAGGCTGAGCACCAACTGCATGCGGGCCGCTGCCAGCTCCAGGTCCGGCAGCAGGCCCGCCTGGTCGGCCAGGCGGTAGCACTGCGCCAGGTGGGTCACCGACCGACCGCTCTCGAGACCACCGACCATGCGGAAGTGGTCCTGAGCCCCGCCCAGGTAGGCCAGGAAGACCACGCCTGTCTTGTAGTAGTAGGTCGGAGTGGAGAAGACATGGCGTGACAAGGGCAGGGTGGGGGCGAGACGGCGGGTGAACTCCGCGGTGCTCCCTTGGTCCAGCGCCTGCAGGGCCCAGGCGGCGGCGGGAGCGGCGAAGTCGAACGCGCCGAGGAGGGCGTCGCTGTGGTGCTCCCCGTCGCCGGCCATGGTCGTCGGGTAGTCGAAGTCGTCCCCGGTGTACATACGCACCCCGGGCGGCAGGCGGCGGCGGAGGTCCACCTCCTTGTGCTGGTCGAGCAGTGAGCACTTCACCCCCTCCACCATGGTGACGTTGTCGGCGATGACCCCGAGCAGGCAGTCGGCTGCCTCGGCAAAGCCGGCCGATCCCCAGTAGCCCCTGAGGGCCGGGTCGAACATGTCACCCAGCCAGTGCAGGACGGCGGGCCGGCGCAACTGGCGGAGCACCTCCCCGTAGACCTGGGCATAGTCGTCCGGGCCCCGGGCGGCCCGGCACAGCTCCCGGCTGGCCATGAGCACGACCTGGGCACCGGCGTCCTCGACCACTTCGCACTGGTAGAGGTAGGCCTCGGTCACCTCCCGCAGTCCCGGTGTGGCTCCCGCCGGGAGGTGGTCCGTCTGGGCCCCCGCCACCAGGGAGGCACCTCGGGCCCGTGCCTCGGCACCGGCCCTGCGTACCAGTTCGGCGGCCAGCGGCCAGTCCAGGCCCATACCCCGTTGGGCGGTGTCCATCGCCTCCGCCACCCCCAGGCCCAGATCCCAGAGACGGTGGCGGAACGCCAATGTCGTCTCCCAGTCCAGGGCCTGCGGCCCGCCGGGGGAGGTGTCGGCGGCCGGGTCGGCCACGACGTGGGCAGCCGCGTAGACCTTGCGCGACGTGGCCGGCGCGGAGCTGGACGGGTACGGCGTGCCGCCGCGCGGCAGGTAGGGTTCCAGTCCGCCACCGGGCACGGGGAGCTTCAGGTGGGCTCCCATCTCATGCCCCCGGCCGGGCAGGACCGGCACCGGAGGGAGCGGGGTACGCGGTGCACCAGGAGGTCGAGTACCACTGCGCCGCGGCCTCGAGCACCTCGGCCGGGCCCCGGTCCCAGACGGCCGGGTTGAAGACCTCCACCTCGTCCAGGCCCGCGTAGCCGGTACTGGCCACGACGTCCTGGAAGGCCGGGAAGTCGATCGCACCCTCCCCCGGCATGCCCCGGCCGTTGAGCATGTCGGTGAGCGGGATGACCCAATCGGCCAGTTGCACCGCGAGCACGTGGCCGGCGGCGTCCCGGGCCAGGTCCTCGAGCCTCGGGTCCCACCACAGGTGGTAGCTGTCGAGCACCACGCCCACTGTGCCGCCACCGTTGCGTGCCGCGACCTCGGCGACGGCAAGGGCCTGGTCCAGGGTCACCACGACCGACCGGTCGGCACAGTACAGCGGGTTCATGGGCTCGACGGCCAGGGCCACCCCCGCGTCGCCGGCGTAGGCAGCCAGGTCCGTGACCGCCTCGGTCACAGCCAGGCGCGCCGACCTGAGGTCCCGGTCGGGAGCCGGGCCGCAGACCAGCACCAGGGCCGCCGCACCTATCTCCGCCGCCTCGTCGACCGCACGGCGGTTGTCGGCCGTCCTCCGGGCCTGGTCCACGGGGTCGGGGGCCAGGAAGAAGCCGCCCCGGCAGAGGGAGGAGACCTGCAGGTCGCACCGGGCCGCGTGCCTGGCGAGCAGCGTGAGGTCCTCACCCTCCAGCCGGTGCCGCCACAGCCCTACCCCGCCGTAACCGGCCCGGGCACAGCCTTCCAGGAGCTCGGTCGTGCTCCAGCGGGGGACAGTGGCCTGGTTCATCGACAGCTGCCGACGTGCGCCCCCAATTGCCGTCCCCATGAGGTCGGACGTCACCTAGGCCCCGGTCCCCAGCTCGGGGACCTCGAGCCAACGCTGCTCCGCTGAGGCCCGCAGCGCCACTTCGGCCAGGCCCACTCCGCGGGCGGCGCTGGCCAGGTCCCAGGGGAAGGGCTCGTCGAGAGCCACGTGACGGAGGAAGAGCTCCCACTGGTGGCGGAAGCCGTTGACCGGAGGTAGGAGCTCGGGTACCTCTGCCCAGCTCGAGCGGGGGTCCGTGGCCAGTGGGATGTCGGGGTTCCAGACAAAGCGTGGAGTGGTGGCCGCGGGTTGCACGAAGCAGCGCTGCAGGCCTGCGGTGGCGCTGCCCGCCTCGCCATCCACCTGCACCACGAAAAGGTCGTGACGGAAGGGGCGGACGGCCCAGGACGCGCTCACCTGGGCGACCACGCCGTCGTCCAGCTGGAAGATGGCGTACGCCCCGTCGTCAGCCGTGGCCCGGTAAGGGGTGCCCTGCTCGTCGAGCCTCTGGGGAAGGTGGGTGAGGGCTGTGCAGGCGAGCGAGCGTACCGGGCCGAAGAGGTTCTCGAAGAGGTAGTTGAAGTGGCAGAACATGTCGAGCACGATCCCGCCCCCGTCCTGCTGGCGGTAGTTCCAGGAGGGGCGTTGCGTGGTGCCGACGGCGTCGGCGAACACCCAGTAACCGAACTCCACCCGCACCGCCAGCAGGCGGCCGAGCAGGCCCTGCTCGAGCACCCGCTGGAGCTTTTGCACCCCCGGCAGGAAGAGCTTGTCCTGTACCACGCCGTTGCGGGCGCCCACCTCAGCTGCCAGGGAGGCGAGCCCCATGGCGGCCGCGCTGGTCCCCGCAGTGGGCTTCTCGCAGTAGACGTGCTTGCCGGCACGCAGGGCAGCGGCCACCGCCTCCTCGCGGCGGGAGGTCGTCTGAGCGTCGAAGTAGACGGAGTCGGCCGGGTCGGCGAGGCAGGCAGTCAGGTCCGTGCTGTAGCGCTCTATCCCGTGGGCGGCCGCCAGTTCGCGAAGGCGGCTCTCGTCCCGGCCGACCAGCACCGGGTCCGGCCATATCACGGCATCGCCGGCCCGCACCCCACCGTCGGCCCGTATGGCGGCAATGGACCGGGCGAGGTGCTGGGTGCGCCCCATGCGACCCGTGACCCCGTTCATTATCACGCCGACCCTCAGGGACCGGGTCACGGCCGGGCGCCCGACGTCGATGCCCGGACGACGAGGTGGGTGGGCACCCGCTCCGAACGGAACCTCTTGGCTGGTGGCGTCAGCGCCAGCTCGAAGGCCCGCCTGCCTATCTCGGTCATTGGCACCTGCACGGTGGTCAGGGCCGTGCTGAGGTCGGCCGCCACCGGGATGTCGTCGAAGCCCACTACGGAAATGTCCTTTGGCACTCGTGCCCCTCTCTGGTGAAGGTAGGCCAGTACACCGATAGCCATAACGTCGTTGAGCGCGAAGATAGCCGTGAGGCCGGGACGGCGGCCCATCAGCTCGGCTGCGGCCAGCTCCGCTTGTGCCCGGTTGAAGCCCCCGCTCACCACCTGGTCCTCTGGGAGCTCGGCTCCGCGCTCGGCCAGTGCCTCCCGGAAGGCGGTCAGGCGGTCGTAGCTCGTGGTGAGCTCGGGAGGCCCCGCAACCACCCCGATGCGCATGTGGCCGAGGTCGACGAGGTGCTGTGCCACCTGGCGCGCACCCCCGGCATTGTCGGGCGCCACCGAGTCTCCGGCCACGTCGTGACGGCCGATCAGCACCGCCCGCCCACCGGACCTTTCGAAGTTGGTGATCTCGGCGTTCAGGTGCGCCTCCGTCTCGCGGTCGAGCCGTCCGCTACCGGCCAGCACCAGGGCGCTGACCCGTTGGGCACGGAAGCGGCGGATGTAATCGAGCTCCCGTTGGACGTCGCGGTAGGTGTTCGAGATGAGCACCATCTGGTTGCTGGTCTCGGCCCCATCGAGGACCCCCCGTACGATCTCGGAGAAGTACGGGTCGCTCACGTCGTGCACCACCACGCCGACCGAAGCGTCGTGCGAACTGGCCAGCGCCCTGGCGTGCGGGTTGGTCGAATAGTCCAGAGCGGCCGCCGACTCCAGGACCCGCTGACGGAGGTCGGCGCGCACCGGCCGGGAGTTGGCCAGGACCCTCGAGGCCGTGGCAATGGAGACACCCGCCAGGCGCGCCACGTCGTACAGGCTCGGCGCCTTGCGCTCGCCTTGCCCGCCGCCCCCTACGCCCATCGCGTCCGTCCTCGAGGTCTGCAAGCCTTTACGGGCTGAGCCTACCACAGCGGCAGAGCGGCCCCTCCGGTCAGCAAACGCTTGCCGAGCCAGGCACGAAGTATGCATTTACCACTAGGGAGACACTCGCAGCTGGCGGGCAGTCACCTATATATCCTGGTCCTAAATCCCTCGGCTCCGGGGCACCTTGACACGCTACCAGAGCTCATGGTAGCTTGGCAAGCGCTTACCCAATGGGCCGCTTGCAGGTCACCCGGGGAACCCGGGAGGGCCCCGACCCCAACCAACGCACCGGGCCGTACGCCGGACAAGAAAGGAGCGAACTGTGCGAAAGCACCGTTCCGTGGCAGCGCTCGTAGGCGCCATCTGCAGCATCGCCACCGTGGCCGGGCCCACCGGCATCGCCGGCGCCGCGAGCCAGCCGCAGAGCCTCACGTTCTGGGTTTCCACCAGTTCCGCCCAGCTACAGGGCTGGACGGCCATAGCCGCGGACTACGCCAAACTGACGGGCACCAAGATCAACATCGTCAACATCCCCTACAGCGGGTACACGACCAAGTTGCGCGATGCCGCCCTGGCGGGCTCGTTGCCCGACGTGGCTGACGTTCCCTCCCTCGACCCGGTTTGGGTGAGCAAGCTGATCGACCTCTCCTCGATCGCGGGCAACAAGAGCTATCACATCTACCAGTCGGCCCTGGTGCGCGACAGCGCCGGGCACGTGCTGACGATCCCGTCCGACATCACGGCGGCCGGGATGTTCATCAACAAGAGCCTGTTCGAGAAGGCCCACGTCTCCTTCCCCACCAACCCTGCCCACACATGGACCTGGACGCAGTTCCTTGCAGCGGCGGACAAGGTGCGCAAGGCGACCGGCGCCAAGTACGACCTCGTCTTCGACCCCTCGCCGGCGCGGCTACGGGCTTTCGTCTACGAGTTCGGCGGCAACTACATGCACGAGGGTGCCAACGGCAAGTTCGCCACCACGGCGGGTACCTACAAGGCCCTGCAGTTGTTCAAGCAGATGAGCAACAACGTCACCATGCCCAACTCGGTATGGCTGAGCGGGGCCGACCCCAACGCCCTCTTCAAGAGCGGCCAGGTGGTGGCCTACTGGTCCGGCGTATGGCAGACCTCGGACTTCGCCGAGAGCATCACCAACTTCCAATGGGCGAGCGTGCCCACCCCTGCCCAGCCGGTGCAGGCATCCGACATCGAAGCCGGTGGCCTGATGGTGGGCTTCAACAACAGCTCGACCGAGGCCCCGGCGGCGAAGAAGTTCCTCACCTGGGTCTACAAGCCCAGTACCTATGCCAAGCTGAGCTCCATCAACGGCTTCCTGCCGGTTGAGGGCAACCTCCCCATCCATTACCCGTTCAAGTCGGCTGCGGCCCAGGCCAGCTTCAAGCTCTACAAAGAAGAGATCGCGCTCGCCGCTCCCATCTCCTACTACTTCGGCACGGCCCAGCAGGCTTGGGGCCTGAAGGGCAAGTCGATCACCACTGACCCCACGGTCGACCAGATGGACCTGTACATCCAGGGCAAGCAGAGCGTGCAGGCTACGGTTTCCAACATCATCAAGGGCTACGACCAACAGGTCGGGGGCGCCTGAGCCGACTGCGGGCCTGGTCCAACGGACCGGGCCGGCTGTCAGTGCACCGCCCGGCGATGCGGTCCCGGGCGGTGCACGTGGGCTTTCGGTGGCACGGGGGCAAGACGACCAGCGGTGCCGCTGTGCCGTTGTGGTGACCGACAGAGGGTGAGGGAACGAGGTGGCAGTCCCAGCAGCAGCGTTGACAGTTCGGCGCCGCCGTAGGCGCTACGGCAGGTACGTGAGAGCGCCCCTGACGCTCATTGCGCCCAACCTGGTCCTCTTCGCGCTCTTCTTCGCCTGGCCGGCGGCGATAGGCATCGCCTATTCGTTCACCAACTACAACGGGTTCAGCGCCGCGTCGTTCGTGGGCCTGTCCAACTACACCCAGCTCCTTGGTGACCCGCTGTTCCACTCGGCTCTGGTGCGCACCCTGCTCTTCACGGGCATGGTCGTGCCGCTCGCCTACGTCCTGTCGCTCACCATAGCCATGCTCCTGGTGAGCCGCTACGCCAAGGGCAAGCTGGTGGCGCGGGTGTTCTTCTTCATCCCCTGGCTGATCTCGCCCATCGTCAACGGTCTCATCTGGCGGTGGATGTTCGGCGAGAACTTCGGCCTCGTCAACTTCGCCCTACAGAGGCTCGGGCTGCCAACACTGGCCTGGCAGTCCAACGGCACCCTCTCGCTCATCGTAATGGTGATGGCCGAGGCGTGGGCCGGCACGGCCTTCAGCATGTTGTTGTTCGTGGCCGCCCTGAAGAACGTGCCGCAGGTGTACTACGAAGCGGCCGCGATCGACGGGGCACCCGGGTGGCGCCGGTTCTGGCACATCACACTGCCCGGGATACGGTGGACCTCGTTCATCGTGGTGCTGCTCACGACGATCGGCACCATGAAGGAGTACGCACTTATCATCGCCTTCGGCAACGGGGGCCCGGGCACCGAGAACAACCTCATGGTCCAGTACATCTACCAGACCGGGTTCCAGGAGACCCGGATCGGGTACGGTTCGGCCGCGTCGCTCGTCCTCATGCTGCTCCTCATGGCGGTCGCCATGCTCCAGATCCTGGTCAACCGGCGGAGGGAAAAGGCATGACCACCTTGGACGTCGAGGTGCAGCGCGGGCCCGCGGCTGGGACGAGCACCAAGGGACTGCCCGGGAGGCCGAGAGGCAGGGCGGTCGCGGGGCGGAGCCGGCTGTCGTTCCTCGGGGTGAAGCCGGGGGAGGGGCGCAAGTTCATATCGGCTACGACACTGCTGTGGCTCCTGGCGGCGGCCTACGGGTTCCCCGTGCTCTGGTTCATCCTGAGCGCGTTCAAGCCGGCCGGTGAGCTCTTCTCCTACCCGCTCCACCTGCTGCCCCAGCACCCGACGGTGAAGGGGTTCGTGGAAGCCTGGCACTCCTTCGATGTCGCCCTCTACTTCCGCAACACGTTCATAGTGGCGACCGCGGCCACTGTGCTGACGCTTGTCACCAGCGCTTGCAGCGGGTACGCGCTGGCCAAGTACGACACCATCTGGCTCAAGATGTTCTTCGTGGGGATGTTGGCGACGACGATGCTGCCCACCGAGGTCATGCTGGCGCCGAGCTTCCTCGTGGTGCGGGACCTCCGGCTCTACAACAACCTGGCCGGGGTCATCGTGCCCACCGTCTACACGGCGACCGGTACCCTCATGTTCCGGCAGTTCTACAAGACCGTACCGGACGAGCTCCTGGAGGCCGGGCGGATGGACGGCGGGTCGGAGCTGGGCCTGTTCCTGCGGGTCATGGTGCCCATCGCCCGTCCCGTGTTCGTGACGCTGGCCATCTTCTCCTTCGTATGGCGCTGGAACGACTACATATGGCCTCTGCTCGTCATCAACAACCCGCACTGGTTCACGTTGCAGATCGGCATCGAGAGCATCGTCGGTGCCCAGAACGTCAACTGGTCCGTGCTCCTCGGTGCCTCGGTGATCGGTATGGCACCATTGCTGGTGATGTACCTGGTCTTCCAGCGGTTCGTCATGAACACCGACCTGAACTCCGGCCTGAAGGGGTGACCTGCGGGTGAACCCGAGCGGTGCGGGCTCCCGGGACCAGCACTTCGTCGATGCCGTCACCAGGGCCGCCGACCTCGAGTGCGACCGGTTGTACGCCCAACTGGGCACCCTCGACGCCCCCGGGCTGCATGCCCTGGGGCCACGCAGGGTCATGGCCTCGGCCAAGGCGCTGGCTGCGGTCGCCCTGTGGGGGGGTTCCCGCCACCGGGGCAGCGCGGCGGTGCTCGGTGCGGTGGGCCGCCTGGTGAGCACGGCCCGGGGCCTGCTCGGGCCCTCGGGCCTGTTCAGCGGTGACGGCAACGTCGAGTCCCCGCCGGACTCGGCCTTCACGGTGGTGGACCTGTGCGACCTGTACGAGCTGCTGAACGGCGACAGCACAGGGGCTGCCTCGGGGGTGGCGCCCGAGCTGGAGGCGCTCGCCCATGCGGTGCGCCCGGCGCTCCTCGCAGGCGGCGTGCACACGGCGAACCACCGCTGGCAGCTGAGCGCCGCGCTGGCCGCGCTGCACCGCAGCTGGCCGCACCCGTCCCTGGCCGAACGGGTCGAGGCCTGGCTTGCCGAGGGTGTGGACGTGCACGGCGACGGCACCTACTCCGAGAGGAGCCCCAACTACGCCGCCCATGTCTCCAACCCGTCCCTGATCCTGATCGCCGACGTGCTCGGGCGCCCTGAGCTGCTCGACGTAGTCGAGCGCAACCTCGAGTCCACCCTGGCGATGGTGCTGCCCGACGGGACAGTGGAGACCGTGCAGTCGCGGCGCCAGGACCAGGGGACGAGCTTCGCCCTGGCCGACTACCTCCTGCAGCTGCGCCGCATGGCCATCGGAACGGGCCGCGGCGACTTCAGTTGGGCCGCAGACCTTGCCCTGCAGGGGCCGGTGCGCGACGCAGGCCGGACGCTGGCCGCCGTCATCGCGCGGCCTGCCCTCGCCGCCGTGCTGCCTGCCCCTGTCGCGCCCCCGCTGCCGAGGCTGGAGCACCTGGCGGACGCCGGCCTGGTGGCGCACGTGACCGGGCGCGTCCATGTCGTCGCCTACGGGGGCAGCGACTACGCCCGGTTCCGCCGGGCCCGGTCCGGGCTCGCCCACAACCCGACGTTCCTGCGGATGTTCGCCGGCCAGGTGGTCCTCGGGTCTGTCCGCCTGTCTCGTGACTTCTTCGGGCTCGGGCCCTTCCGGGCCGGGTCGGCCTGCCTGGAGGGGGACAGGTACGTGATGGAGGAGGCGGTCAGCGGCGCCTACTACCAACCCCTGGCCCCTGGGTCGAGGCGCGCCGACGGCCAGTACCGCTTGGAGGACGAGGGCCGGTTCGTTTCGGCGATGTCGTTCTCCGACCGTGCTGCCGACGTGCTCGGTCTCAGGACGAGGGTGCAGGTGCGCCTGGCTGAGGACGGCGCCGAGGTCACGCTCCGTACCGAGGGCCCGCCCTCGGCATGGGCACTGGAGCTGGCCTTCCGCCCGGGTGGGGAGCTCGAGGTGGTCGAGGACGCCGACGGGCCGGGCGAGCTGCGCCCCACCGGCCCCGGTCAATGGGAACTGGTCAGGGGCACCGCCGCCTACCGGGTGGGCCCCGACGTGGTCCGTTTCGGCCCTGGCAACGGCACCGGCCCGGACCGCCCACCCGCCTACTGGCCCGGAGAGGACTACACCTATCTGGGTGCGACCGACGCTGCCGAGGGTGAGCGGGTGTACATAACGGGGAGGGCCCCGGGCACTGCGGTGCTCTTGCTGCAACGGGTGGGGGCGTGATGGCAGGGATCCACGGAGCACCGGCGGTTGGGCTGGTGGGGTTGCACGGCTACGGCGCGTCCCACCTGCGTGAGCTCGACCGCCTCGCCGGCCTGGGGCAGGCGCGCCTGGCCGCCTGTGCCGACGTGGTCGCCCCCGGTGAGGAGGCCACGGCTGTGCTCTCCCGGCTGGGCGCCGAGCACTTCACCGACTGGCGCCTGATGTTGGGCCAGCGGCATGACCTGGACGTCCTGGTCGTCGCCACCCCTTTGCACCTGCACGCCGACATGTGCCGTGCGGCTTTCGAGCGGGGCCTGCACGTGCTCGTCGAGAAGCCGCCCTTCGTGTCGCTGGAGGACTTCGACGCCCTGAGCGCACTGGCGTCCCGCAAGGGGGCCCTGTGCCAGGTCGGGTTCCAGAGCACGGGGTCGGCCGCCCTCGGCCGGTTGCACCAGGTGGTCGCCGGCTCCGAGCTGGCAGGACCGGTCGAAGTGGTGGCGGCCGGGCAGTGGCGCCGCCCGCGCAGCTACTGGTACCGGTCCCGGTGGGCGGGCCGCGAGGTGCTCGACGGGGCACTGGTGCGCGACGGCGCGTTCTCCAACCCCTTCGCCCATGCTGTGATGAACTGCGTGCTGGCCGCAGGTGCGGGTACGGGGGAGCGGGTGGCGGCGTTCGCGGCCGAGCGCTACCGGGCCAACCCCATCGAGGTCGAGGACACCGGCTGCATGCGGGTCGAGCTCGCCGGTGGCCGCTCTTTCGTGGTCGCGCTCACCCTGTGCGCCGAGGAGGTGGAGCCGCCCGCCCTGGAGGTGCGGGGCCCGGGCGGCCAGGTGGTCTGGCCCTACGAGACCGATGCGCTGCAGTTCTCGGTGGGGGGCCGCTCGTGGCAGGAGCACTTCGAGCGCCAGAGCCTCCTGGGCCAGCTCGTGGACCTGGTGGCCGGCCGGCCCGGAGCCGGGCTCTCCTGCCCCCTGGAGCGGTCGCGGCCCTTCGTCGAGGTGGTCGAGCTGCTCCATTCCCTCCCTGTGCGCGAGGTGCCCCCGGAGCACGTGCGCTGGCACGGGGAGGGAATGGAGGCTTACCCGGTCCTTGCGGGGGTCGGTGGCGCGGTCCATGGGACGAGCAGGACGGGCCGGCTCTTCTCGCAGCTCGACGTACCCTGGGCGGTGCCGGGCGGGCCCGGGGCCGGCTGCGTGACAACCGGGGCCAGGTGAGCGAGGGCCCCTGACCACGCCGGTCGGGGGACAGGCAAGGAGGGCATCGCACATGACGACCAAGGTGACCGTCAACCCACGTCGGGCCATAGGCCCCCTGGGCAAACGGGTCTACGGCGGCTTCGTCGAGCACCTGGGACGGTGCATCTACGGTGGGCTCTACGAGCCCGGCTCGGCCCTCAGTGACGAGCGTGGGTTCCGCACCGACGTGCTCGACCTGCTGCGCGACCTGAGGGTGCCGGTCCTGCGCTGGCCGGGTGGCAACTTCGTGTCGAACTACCACTGGGCCGACGGCATAGGCCCAGTGCAGGAACGGCCGTCCCGGCCCGAGCTCGCGTGGGGGGGAGCCGAGCCCAACACGTTCGGTACCGACGAGTTCATCGCGTACTGCCGGGCCCTGGGCGCCGAGCCCTACATCTGCCTGAACATGGGCACCGGCACCCTGGAGGAGGCCCTGAACTGGGTCGAGTACTGCAACGTGCCCGGTGGCACGACGTGGTCGGAGCGGCGGCGGGAGGGCGGCCACCCCGAGCCCTACGGCGTGGAGTGGTGGGGACTGGGCAACGAGATGTACGGGGACTGGCAGACGGGCAGCATGTCGGCCGAGGAGTACATAGCCGAGGCCACCCGGTGGGCCAGGGCCCTGCGGGCCCTGAGCCCCGGAGCCAGGTTCGTGGCATGCGGGGAGTCCGGCTGGAGCGAGTGGGACCTGAAGGTCGCGCCTGCCCTGGCGTCGCTCGTCGAGCTGTACTCGGTCCACATATACACCGGCTCCGAGGACTACTGGAGCAACCTGCTGGCCCCCCACATGGCCGAGCGCGCCATCGGCATCCTCAAGGGCGTGCTCTCACAGGCCGCCTACGCCCAGGGGCTGAGCCGGCCCCCCCGCATCGCGTACGACGAGTGGAACGTGTGGTTCCGTACGAACGGCGGTGGCCTCGAGGAGCGTTACGCGTTCCAGGACGCACTGGCCGTCGGGACCTACCTCAACATCTTCGTGCGCAACTGCGACTGGGTGGAGATGGCGAACCTGGCCCAGATGGTGAACGCCATCGCCCCCATAGTCACCACTCCCACAGCAGCCGTGCGCCAGCCCATCTACCACCCCCTGCTGCTGCACGTGCAGGGCCATGAAGGCACGGCTGTGGACTGTTTCGTGGACGGCCCGACTGTTGAGGCGCCGGAGGAGCTGCGTACCAGGTGGCCCCACAGGGTCAGGGACCTCGGGCCCTTCGGGCTGCTCGACTGCGCCTCCACCGTCTCGTCGGACGGCAGCCACATGGCGCTGACGGTGGTCAACCGGAGCAGTTCGCAGGAGAGGGTCGTCCTGGACGCGATCGGTGGGATCGAGGGGCCGGTCGAGGTCACGACGCTGACGGCCGGTGGCCGCACGGAGCTGGCCGATGTGGAGGGCGTGGTGACGACCCGGAGCAGTGAGCGGACCGTCGAGGGGAGGTTGGAGCTCGACCTCCCTGCCAGTTCGTTCAGCCTCTTGCGGGCCCCATTGGCTGGCTGAGGCGTACCTGCCGGAGCACGGGCGGCAGAGGGGCGAGGCCCCTGTGCCCTCCCAACAGGGCGTTGCACGGGGGGCGTGAGCTCACGTGCGCCGGCTGCAGACCGGTCGAGGCGGCCAGGGCGGCAGGTGGCAGGGCCACACCTACGAGCATGGCCGGTACCGCCCAGGCCGGCCCCAGCCGGTCCCGGCCAACCGGCCCGAGCCGGCCGGCGAGGCGTGACGCCCTCCGGCCCAGACGGCCCCGGGGCCTGGTTGCCACCACAGCGGCAACCAACTGCTCCGACGGCACGGCTGGCGGAACGGGGGGCGCCAGGAGCCCGAGCGACCCGGCCGCCGCCTGGAACTCCCGACAGGGCCGGCACCTGCCCAGGTGGCCCAGCACCTCCGAGGTCCCCAGCGGTGCCGGCTCTCCGTCCAGCTGGGCGCTCAGTGCCTCCTGCACCAGGGAGCAGGAAGCGCTGAGCACTGCGGCCCGCCCGGTGCCACCGCTGTCGGAGCGGGCGCGCCTCTGGCGTCCTCGGGTACCGGCACCGCTACCAGAGCGTCGGCCCATGGGCCCCGACCACCTCCCCTCGACCGGCCCGTTCGCGCCGGCCCCCGGCGTGCCTTGTGCCATGTTCGCGCTCAGCGCAGGTTCGAGGAACCGTAGAGGATGTCGACGTGGAGCCGCTGCACCGGTGCCCAGTGTGCCGGGGTGCCCCCGAGCCGCCACACCGTCATCGTGGAGCCGTGGGCTGCCAGTGCCTCCACGACGCCCGGTCCGGGGAAGGCCACCGTCGCTGTGCCCGCCGGAGGTGGCGGCAGGGACCGCCACCTCCGGCCCGGGCCGTCCACCACGGCCAGGCGCAGGCCCGTCCGGCCCACCCGGTAGAGCACGAACTCCCCTCCCCGGGGAGCCGGTCCGACCGACACCAGCGAGCCGTGGGGCGCCATGGCGAGCGGCGCTGAGAGCCGCCACGGGCCATGCACCCTGCCCCAGCCCTCGGCCAGACGGGAGGCACGGCCGGTGCCCATGGCGAACAGCGCCGACACCACGCCGCCCCCTGCTCTGAGCGAGAGCACCTGCACCACAGAGCCGTCCGCCCGCCCTCCGAGGTGAGCCCCGCCGAACGGCGCCCAGAGCTTGCCGTGGGCCACGAACACGCCCGTGGTGCCGGGCCGGGTGCATGCCGTGCCTACTACGGGGGTGCCTGGGGCCAGCACGGCCACTGCGGTGAGGGCCTCGGGCGCGCACCGCCTGCCAGCGCCCCGCCGGCCCCACGCGGTGCCGGAGAGCAAGGTCCGCCAGGCGTTGCCACCACTGGAGGCGAGCACGGCTGCCTGTCCGCCCGGTCCCCGGACCAGCGCCACGTCACTGCCGTCCGCCCCCGTCGCCAAGGACGCAACTGTCCCGTTCAGCGGTGGCACGGGGCCCCAGGACCGGCCATCGGTTGTGCTCACCACAGCCGAGAAGCGCAACTGGTCGGAGGGCCGGACCGCCACCACGAGGGAACGGCCGCCGGCGCCGGCCATGAGCAGGCCGCCGTTGTCGGCCACCGCCAGTTGACCTGCATGGTCTGCCCAGCGGTGCCCGTGGGCCGGGACCAGGAACAGCTGCCAGAACGTGTTGAGGGGCTGGCCCAGGCGGCCCATGGGGACGCTGGCCCAGGTGCCGAGGGTGGTGGTGAGGGACGTGGCCATGGGGACCGCGCTCAGCGCTGCCCGTGCCCTGGTGGCCCCGGCTGCCGCCGTTGCCGGCAGGCCGATCGACAGGGCTGCCCCGGCGGCTGCCAGCACAGCGGCCGACCGGTGCCTGGCGCCCGGGCTCCGGCCCGGGCGAGCGGAGCGGGTTGGGGCCACCGGCTCAGTGGCCACGGGCTGCCGTTCTGAGAGCGCCCGCCAGCTCGAAGGCAAGGGAGGAGGTCTGTGCCTGGGTGCCCGACCCGGGGCTCGCCTCCAGGACCGAGCGGACGCGGCCCCGGGCGTCGATCACGAAGGCCAGTTCGCTGTGGCCGATCATGGCCCCCCCGGGTTCGTAGGACACCTGGATGCCATAGGCGGCCCAGGCTTTCTGCAGGGCGGGCAGGGGGCCTGTGAGGTAGAGCCAGTTGGCCAGGTGCTGCATGCCTTCCTGGCGGTCGAACTCCCGGACGTAGTAGCCGGTCCGGTACACCGGGTTGGCCACGATGGCCACCATCTCCACCCGGCGGCGCAATGCAGGCGACAGGAGGTTGTCGGCCTGACGGAAGTAGCGGGCGATGAGCGGGCAGTCATTGGTGCACACAGGGTCCAGGAAGGTGAGGGCCACCGTGCTGCCTCTCAGGCTCCGTAGGCTCACCGGGCGGCCGTACTGGTCCACCAGGGCGAAGGTACGGGCCGGGAAGTCGGTGACGTTGGGGACGCCGTTCAGGGCCTGGGCGATGATGGGGTCGGCATTGGGCTGGGCCGAGGCGAGGGCCATGGGCACCGCTCCGAGCAGCACGATGCCGACCGAGCCGAGGGCCAGGACCGACCGTAGGAAGTACCCCGGGTGCCGGCTCAGGGCCAGCCTCCAACCACCCAGGCGGGCCCCGAGGGACTGGGCCCGGGCCAGGGGCACCACGGTGGCGGTGGCACCGCCCGGAGCAGGCAGCCTGGTCACCCCCAGGTAGGCAGCGGTCACCAGGAGGGCCAGGGGCACCATGCTGTTGGGGTCGGTGCCCACCCCACCCAGGAAGCCAAGGTCCTGGACCAGCACCCAGTCGGCCAGGCTGAGGGCCCAGTACCCGAGGACGGCATAACGCAGCGCACGCCTCCTGCCCACCACCAGGGCGGCTCCCGTCAGGGCCAGGCAGGTCACGACGAAGAAGTTGACGGCAAAACCGTGCGCCTCGTCGAAGCCGGCGAACGCGCTCACCCAGCCCGAGAGGACCGACGGCTGGGGGGTGAGGGCCATCCGGTGCGACATGCTGGCCAGGCTCCCCGGGAGGGCGCTGTGGGGCAGGTGGCCCTCCCAGAAGCCGCGCCCGGGCCACGCCTGGAGCAGGGCCATGCCCACCAGGAACGACCCCAGGGCCCTGAGGAGGGCGCGAGGGAGACGCCGACCGGCCCACCACTCCTCCGGCAGGGCCACCAGGACGCCGGCCAGGGCATAGGCGAGCGCCGCCCCCGGTGCGCCGTAGAGCCAGCTCAGCCCGGGGGCGAACAGGCCACCGAAGGCCTCGCCGAAGACCCACACCACGGTGCCCCAGATGGCGGCGGCCACGCCGGCCAGCCGTGACCAGGTCCCCCGGGTGGCAACGAGCAGCCAGAGCCCGATGCCGACCTGGATCCACACAGCCGAGGCGGGCGCCTCGACAGGGTGGAAGCTCCACACCGTGGCCCCGGCGTTGGCCACGTGCTGGACCCAGGTGGGGGAGGAGGCAGCTGCCGGTTGCATGACGCCGGTCGTCATGCCCAACGGCATGTCGGGCTGAGCCTGGAGGATCCCGTCGAGCACCCAGAGCAGCCCGAAGCCCACCCGTAGCAGCCGGCGCCCCGGAGCTTCGGTGGTCAGGGCGGAAGCCCCCGGCCAGGGCTCGGCCGGGCCGGGGGCACCCGACAGTGCCCGGCGGAGCTCGAGCATGCGCAAGGCCCGCCATGCCGCCGCCATCACCACCAGCACAACCAGGGCGACGATGCCCTGGTGGTAGAGGAGGGACTGGAAGGCGGCGACGATGGTCGGGTTGTTGGCGTTCAGCCCCGAGCTCATGCCCGGCACGGCTGGGCTCCCAACGCGCTCATGGCTGGATCCGCCTGAAGGGCAAGTTCACGACCTGATTAGTCGCTCGAGCCGGCCCCCTGGTTCCCGGCCCGGGGCAGGCCTCGTCTGTGGCCCTGCTCGGTTGCGAGGCCGTCCTCCCGACCTATGTTCGTAGACATGGACCGCCTGGGGCTGCTGGTTGGGCGGGCCGCGCACGGCGATGACGCCGCCGCCGAGGCGCTGGTCAGGGCCACCTACCCCGATGTCCACCGGCTGTGCTGCGCCCTGGTCGACCGGCGCGCCGCTGACGACCTGGCCCAGGACGTCTTCGTGCGCGTCCTGCGGGCCCTGGGCGGCTTCCGGGGCGGCTCGTCCGCCCGGACCTGGGTGCTCTCCATAGCCCGGCGCACCTGCATGGACGAGCTCAGGGGACGGCACCGCCGGCGCCTCCGCGACGCCAACCGCGCCGCTCTGGGCCTGGACGTGCCGGGGACAGGACAGGACCCGGTCCAAGCCAGCACCGTGTCGGACCTGCTGTCCCGTTTGGCGCCGGAGCGGAGAGCGGCGTTCGTGCTCACCCAGGAACTGGGGCTCACCTACGAAGAGGCGGCGGCCGTGCTCGACTGCCCGGTGGGCACGGTCCGCTCCCGGGTAGCCCGTGCCCGGGCCGACCTGGTGGCACTGCTCGGCACCGCCCCCGCCGAGGAGCCGGCCCGGGGCTCGCAGGGGGCTTGCTGAGCCCCGCGCAGAGGAGGACGGGTGCAGCCCCGCGGCGCCCTGCCCGGTCTGGTAGTGATGACGAGCCTGGGGAGGTGGTGCTCGTGGGCCTGTCCACGGCGACGGGTGGTGCGGCGACGGGTGGTGCGGCGACGGACCTGATGGTGGGTGCTGTCCAGCGTATGCTGCCGGGCCTGCGCGACGACGGGGAGCTGGTCGACCCCATCTTCGGTGAGCCGACCCAGTACGGGACGGCCTATTTCGGCTATGTCAACGCCGCCCTCGCCGTCCTTGGCCGGGGCGGGCCCGGTGAGCACGCCGGGGCCGCCCGGCGCTGCCTGGCAGCGACGCTCCGGCACCTGCTCGACCCGTCCGAGCGCCCGGCCGCCGCTGGCTTCTCCTTCGATGTGGGCAGCGCCGGGTACGCCAACCACCGCGACTTCATGTGGCCGGCGGTCATGCGGACGCTCCGGCTCCTGCAGCGGGCGGGCGAAGACGTTTCCGCGCTCTCCGAGCAGGTCCGGGCCGTCGCCGCTCCCGAGGTCTTCGCCCGCATGCCTCCGCACAACTGGGCCTCGGTGTGGATGGTGGGCGAGCAGGCCCGTATGGCTGCGGGCATGTCCCCCCACGCCTCCGAAGCAATGGACGCCTGGGTGGGGGCCTTCTTCAGTGCGTCAGCGGACGAGCCGGAGCCCCGGGCCGACGTCACCGCCGGGTTCTACCGGGAGCCGGGTCTCCCCAACTCCTACGACCTCTTTACCCGCCTGCACCTGTTCGACCTGCTGGAGGAGGGATACACAGGGCCCCACCGGGACATGCTGGAGCGCCTGGTGCGCACCGGCCTGCGTCGCAGCCTCGGGGTGCAGCTGTCGTCGGGTTCACTGGCCAGTGCGCACCGCAGCACTGGCCAGCTGTGGACGCTAACGGCCCAGGTCTGCTTCTTCCACCGGGCGGCCCGCCGCCTCGCCGGGGAGGACGGCGCCCTGGCGGCGCGGGCGGAGCAGGCCGCGGCCCGGGCCTTCGCTGCGATAGAGGCGGCCGTGCGCCCCGACGGTGGGCTGAGCCCGGTCGAGAACGCCCTCCCCGCCGGGTACCGGGTGGGCTACGAGAGCTACACGGCAGACGCCCACTACGTGAGCCTGGCGCTCGGCTTCCTGTCCACTGCGGTGCTGGAGGGCTTCTCACCGGCCCCGGTCCTACCCGGAGCGCAGGTGGCGGGCGCCTTTGTCGAGCCGGCGCCGCTCCACCGGGCGCTCGTGCACGCCGACGGATGGTCCCTGCACGTGGACCTGGCCCCCCAGCCGGGCTACGACGCGTTCGGCGTCGCCGACCTGACGCTCGGGCCCGGCCGCCGGCTCGCCTTCGGGGCCCAGGTGCACCATGGGCGGGCAGGCGCCCTGAGGGGCTACGGCCTGTGGGGCGGGGCGCCGCTCACGCTGGGCCTCGGCCTGTGGGACGCCGACGGGGCGCTCACGCCGTTGTCGGGCTTGTCGCCCGAAGGTGGGGTGCGCCTCGGGTGCTCGGGCCGGCAACTGGAGGCACAGGCCGAGCTCGGGGCCCGCCGTTACCCCTACCACATGCGGGCCGAGCTGGCCGGTGACCGGGCCCGCTTCGACGAGGGTGCAGGCGACGGCCGCTACAGCTTGCTCGTGCCCTACCTGCGCGACCGGGGGGACGGGACCTCCACCGAGCTCAGTTGGGACGGTGGCGCCCTCGAGCTCCGCCACGGGCGCGAACGGGTGGCTGTGGTCTGTTCGCGTCCGGTGGAGCGTTTCGTGCACCTGCCCTACGGGTTCGAGTCCCGCCACGGGCTGGTCGGCCTGGCCCGCCTCGACCTGGCCGGCCGGGGCGAGGTCGGCTACGAGGTGCGCCGGGCCGCCTGAGCGGGGGCCAGGGCCGGTGCCTGAGCGCCCCGGCCCTGGCCTGTTAGCCTCCAGCGCCGGGTGCGCGCACGAGCTCGGGGGGGAGTCGAGGGTTGGGGGCCTTGGGCCGGTTGAGCCTGGGCCGCGCCGGTGCGCCGGTGCGCCGGGAGGCCGTCGCGCCCGGCTGGCGGGCGCTGGCCCTCCTGGTGGCCTGGGCGTTCTTCATGGAGAACCTGGACGGCACCATCATCGCCACCGCCGCGGTCCGCATGGCCCGGTCCTTCGCCGTGGCGCCCGTCCAGCTCAACGTGGCGATCACTGCCTACCTGTTGGCGTTGGGCGTGTTCATACCTGTGAGCGGCTGGATGGCGGACCGCTTCGGGGCCCGGGCCGTCTTCTGCTCGGCCATAGCGGTGTTCACACTGGCGTCGGCCACCTGTGCCGTTACCGCCAACCTGGGCCAACTTACGGCCGCCAGGGTGCTGCAGGGCCTGGGAGGGGCGATGATGGTGCCGGTCGGGCGGCTCATCGTCCTGCGGGCCGCCGAGAAGAGGGACATCATCCGGGTGGTCGCCTACCTGACCTGGCCGGGGCTGGTGGCACCCGTGCTGGCTCCGGCGGTCGGCGGTGCCCTGGTCACCTATGCCTCGTGGCGCTGGATATTCCTCGTGAACATACCTCTGGGGGCCCTGGCCCTGGCTGTCGCTCTGCGGATAGTCCCCACCGGGCGCCCCCCCCGTGCCCCGGTGCTGGACTGGGCCGGCTTCGTGCTCACCGGCGTGGGCCTGGGGGCGGCCGTCTCGGGCCTCGAGCTGGTCACCGGGGCGCATGTTCCCTGGGCCAGGACCGCCGTCCTGCTCGTGGTGGGGGCTGTGGTCATTGCGGGGGCAGTCGTGCACCTCCTCCGCAAGGCCAACCCGCTCCTCGACCTGCGGGTGCTGAAGGTGCCCACCTTCGTCGTGCCGAACCGCGGCGGGTCGCTGTACAGGATGGCGATCAACGCCACCCCGTTCGTCCTGACGCTTCTGTTCCAGCAGGGCTTCGGCTGGAGCCCGCTGCGGGCCGGGGCCGTTGTCCTGGCCGTCTTCGTCGGCAACCTGACGGTCAAGCCGCTCACCACTCCACTTCTGCAGCGCTTCGGCTTTCGCTCCGTCCTGGTGTCGGCAGCCGCGATGGCAGGGGTCACCCTGGTCCTGTGCGCCACCTTCAGCCCCACCACACCGGTGCTGGCCGTCCTCGTGGTGCTCGTGGCCAGCGGGGCCTTCCGCTCGATCGGGTTCACTGCGTACAACACGATCGTCTTTGCCGACATCCCTTCCGACGAGATGAGCAACGCCAACACCCTCTCCAGCACCGTCCAGCGCCTGACAGCCGGCCTGGGGGTGGCCGTCGGTGCCCTGGCCCTGCGGGCAGGTGCGCCGACCGAGGAGCTGTTCGGCTTGTCGGCCCGGGGGGTTCGGCCCTACAGCGCCGCCTTCGTGCTCTTGGCGCTCATGTGCTTCGTCGCCGCTTTCGAGGCGGCCCGGCTCGAGCCGGCGGCCGGTGCGGAGCTCGCCATGAGGACGGCCGGGGGCAGGCGTTGAGCCCCCGGGCGGCCAGTGCGACGCTGTCAGGTCCCAGCTCGTGGTGCCCGGGGCGCCCCGGGTAACCTTGCTGCAACTACGGGAGAAGGGAACCGGATGAGGGCATCGACAGTCCCCTCAGTTGCCGAGAGCATCGCCCGCGTACGCCATTTCGGCATACTGCCGGTGGTGGAGATATCCGCCGTGGAGCACGCGCTGCCATTGTTCGAGGCGCTGAGCGCCGGCGGCCTGCCGGTGGCGGAGGTGACCATGAGGACGCCGGTGGCACTCGAGGCCGTCAGCGTCCTGACCCGTGCCCACCCCGATGCGTTCATCGGCGTGGGGACGGTGCGTACCGAGCAGGACGCAGCCCGGGCCCTCGACGCCGGGGCACGTTTTGTAGTGTCCCCCGGGACGAGCGCCGAGGTGGTGCGGTTGTGCAACGAACGGGGCACCCTCGTCATGCCCGGGACCTGCACGCCCACCGAGGTACAGGCCGCCCTGGCCGCGGGGGCACAGCTGCTCAAGTTCTTCCCCGCTGAGGCGTCAGGTGGAGTTGGCTTCCTCAAGGCGCTCGCCGGGCCGTTCCGTGATGTCAGCTTCGTTCCCACGGGGGGAGTCAATGCCGCCAACCTGGCCGGCTACCTCGCCCTGCCTCAGGTGGCCGCCTGTGGTGGGAGCTGGATGGTGGCCCCCCGTCTGCTGGCCGACGGGGACTTCGAGCAGGTCCGGGCACTGACGGCCGAGGCCGTGCAGGTGGTCGCGGAGGCCCGTCGGCGTGGCTGAGCTACCCGTGGCCCGTCCGGCAACCGAATGCCGTTGGGACCTCGTGGCCCTGGGCGAGGTGATGCTGCGCCTGGACCCCGGAGAGGGGCGTACCGCCACCACGCGCAGCTTCGCGGTGTGGGAGGGTGGCGGCGAGTACAACGTAGCCCGGGCGCTGCGACGCTGTTTCGGCCTGCGCACGGCTGTGGTCACGGCCCTGGCCGACAACCCGGTGGGCAGGCTTGTCGAGGACCTGATGCTGCAGGGCGGCGTGGACATCTCGCACGTGCGGTGGGTGCCCTACGACGGGGTGGGCCGGGCTGTGCGCAACGGGCTCAACTTCACCGAGAGGGGCTTCGGCCCGCGGGCCGCCCTCGGGTGCTCCGACCGCGCCTACACGGCGGTGAGCCAGATGCGCCCGGGCCAGGTGGACTGGGACGAGGTGTTCGGTGCCGAGGGCGCCCGCTGGTTCCACACGGGGGGTATCTTCGCCGCGCTCTCCGAGACCACGGCTGCCGTGGCCGAGGAGGCCATGGCCGCGGCCCGCAGAGCGGGCACGGTCGTCTCCTACGACCTCAACTACAGGCCCTCGCTGTGGCAGGCGTCCGGTGGCGCCGAGGAGGCCGTGCGGGTCAACAGGCGGTTGGTGGCCCTGGCCGATGTCGTCTTCGGCAACGAGGAGGACTTCACCGCAGCGCTCGGCTACGAGGTGGTGGGCACCGACGGTTCGTACGCCAACCTGGCCGCCGACGCCTACGCGTCGATGATGGGCCGGGTCGCGTCCGAGGTGCCCGGGCTCAAGCTGATAGCGACGAGCCTGCGCGAGGTCCGCTCGGCCACCCGTAACCATTGGGGTGGTATCTGCTGGGCCGGGGGCGATGTCCTGTCCACGTCGTTGCACGAGGACGTGGAGATCCTGGACCGGGTCGGGGGTGGGGACGGCTTCGCCTCCGGGCTCATCTACGGCGTGCTGGCCGGTCTACCGCTGAGCGAGGCCCTGGCCTACGGTGTCGCCCACGGGGCCCTGGCCATGACCACCCCGGGTGACACCTCGATGGCCACCCTGGCCGAGGTGCGCCGGCTGGCGGCAGGGGGGCCGGCGCGCGTCGTGCGCTGAGCGGGCGCCCAGGGCGCCGGTCCACCGGCGCCCTGGCCCGGCGGGGCCGGGGCGCTATCCTCGACCGGTGCGAGAACACGCTGTAGAGGCCCCTCAGGCTCCAGGCGCACCGGGCGCGGTCGCCGTCGCCCCCGGCCCCCGGCCCTCGCGGGTGTGCAGCCGCCTGGCGCCCTTCGGGACCACGATCTTCGCCGAGATGTCGGCCCTCGCCCTGGCCACCGGCTCGGTCAACCTGGGCCAGGGCTTCCCCGAGGGCCCCGGCCCCGAGCTCCTGCGCCGGGTGGCGGTCCAAGCCATCGAGGAGGGTGACAACCAGTACCCGCCGGGCGCCGGCGTCAAGCAGTTGTTGGAGGCCGTTTCAGCCCACCAGGCCGCCGAGTACGGGCTCGGTTACGACCCGGCCACCGAGGTCCTCGTCACGGCCGGTGCCACCGAGGCCATTGCGGCAGCAGTGCTCGGGTTGTGCGAGCCGGGTGACGACGTGCTCATGCTCGAGCCGTCCTACGACTCCTATGGCGCCGTCGTGGCCATGGCCGGCGCCAACCGCGTGCCTGTCCGGCTGGAGCACCAGGGGGGGCGTTGGGTGCTGACGCCGGGCGCCCTGGAGCGGGCGGTCACCGACCGCTCACGGCTGCTGCTGCTCAACACGCCCCACAACCCGACGGGCAAGGTGCTGAGCGACCGGGAGCTGGCCGAAGTGGCCGATGTGTGCCGTCGCCATGACCTTATAGCGGTGACGGACGAGGTCTACGAGCACCTGGTGTTCAACGGTCACCGGCACCGGCCGCTGGCCACGCTGGAGGGGATGCGGGAGCGGACCGTGTGCATCTCCTCGGCTGGCAAGTCGTTCTCGGTCACGGGTTGGAAGGTGGGCTGGGCATGTGCCCCGTCGGACCTGCTGGGTGGCGTGCGCGCCGCCAAGCAGTTCCTCACCTACGTCACGCCGGCGCCCATGCAGCGCGCTGCTGCGGCGGCGCTCATGGCCACGCACGAGCTCGTGCCCCCCCTGTTGGCGGAGCTGGAGGCCAACCGGGACCTGCTGGCCGAGGGCCTGGCCGGCGTGGGCCTCCCCGTGCGCGGCGCCGAGGGGACCTACTTCCTGACTGTCGACATATCCGCCGTCACCGACCTCGATGCCGGCACCTTCTGCCGCCAGCTGCCCCACCGCTGTGGCGTGGTGGCCGTCCCCTGCTCGGTGTTCTACCAGGACCCGGAGGCAGGACGTCACCTGGTGCGCTTCGCCTTCTGCAAGAGCCGGGCATCGATCGAGCAGGCCGTGGAGCGTCTGGGCCGACTGGAGGGCGGGTGGTGAGGGTCGCCCTCGTGCAGCACGACGTCCACTTCGAGGACGCAGCCGCCACCTGTGCCCACCTCGGGCCGATGGTCAGGGCGGCAGCCGCCGACGGAGCGCGCCTGGTCGTGCTCACGGAGATGTTCGCCACTGGCTTTTCGATGGCTGCCGACCGGGTGGCCGAGGAGCCGGGGGAGGGGACGGGGAGCAGGTTCCTCTCGGACATGGCTGCGGCCACGGGGTCGGCTGTCTGCGGATCGCTACCGGTGAGGGCGGCGGGCGGGGCACGGCCGGTCAACCGTTTCATCTGTGCGTTCCCTGACGGCCGGGCCGTGACCTACGACAAGATCCACCCGTTCTCCTACGTCGGCGAGGACGCCCACTACTCTGCCGGCCGCTCGGCCGTGTCCTTCGAGTGGGAGGGCATCAGGTTCTCGCCCTTCGTCTGCTACGACATCCGCTTTGCCGATGCCTTCTGGGCATTGGCGGACGGGACCGACTGTTACCTGGTGGTCGCCAACTGGCCTGCTCCCAGGCAGGGCCATTACCGGGCGCTGGCCATGGCCCGGGCCATCGAGAACCAGGCCTACGTGCTCGCCACCAACCGGGTGGGCAGTGGCGATGGCTTGGACTACGCGGGTGGCAGTACCGCCGTCGGCCCCTTCGGAGAAGTGCTTGCCGAGGCCGGGAGCACCGAGGAGACGGTGTTCGTCGAGCTCAGCAGGCAACGGGTGCGCGAGGTCCGGGCGTCCTACCCCTTCCTGGCCGACCGCTGCAGCTTCTCCCTGCCTGCGCCCGCCTCCACCGTGGCCGGCTGAGACCTGCCCGGGGCCTGTACGGCTCAGCCGGCTCCGGGCCGGCGCCGGGCCTCGAGCGTCATGGGCGTGAAGTCGCCCACCCTGTCCAGCTCGAGCGCCCAGGGCGTCCTCAGGCTGTCCGGGTCGGTGCCCGGCGCGGCCAGTCGCTCCAGGTGCGCGTGCTGCCGCCCGGTCACCGGCGCCCATGGGGCGGGTGCCTCCGGGGGCAGGGGCCCGAGCACGGCTCCGCCGGCCACGGTGGCCCGGTTGACCAGGAGGCGCTGGGCAGTGAGCGGTTGCAGGTAGCAGTCGTACAGGGTGAGCTCGCCCTCTCGGAGCTCGAAGACGGCGAGGTCGGCGCGCTGGCCGACGGCGATGCGGCCCAGGCCCGGCCCGCCGCCCAGCACGGCCGCCGGTGCCAGCGTGGCAGCCCGGACCACGTCGGCCAGGGACATGCCGAGGGCCAGCAACTTGGACATGCAGGTGGGCAGGTCGAACGCAGGGCCGAGAACACTGCGCTGGTGCAGGTCCGAGGAGATGACGTCGGGTGGTGCGCCGAGGTCCAGGAGGCGCCGGGCCACGTCGAAGGAGAAGCCCCCCGAGCCGTGCCCGAGGTCCATCAGGACACCTCTTGCACGCGCCCGGACGACGCTGGGTCGTAACCTGCCGTCCGGAGCGAGCAGGGACATGTTCTGGGCCGTGGTGCAATGGGTGACCAGGTCGCCGGGGCGCAGCAGGTCCATGACCTCGTCGATGCCCGGGGGCCCGGCGCCGATGTGGGCCATGACCGGTACGCCGGCCGCCTCGGCTGCCTGCAGGGCCTCGCGCACCGGTGCCGCCCCCCGTCCCGCCGTGGCAAAGCGGTCGGCGCGGCACTTGACCCCGACGAGGAGGTCCCGGTTGGCCGTCACGGTCGCCGCGCAGGGCCCCGGGTCGCACAGTTCGGCCAGGCGTTGCTCGCCTGTCTCGGCCACCAGGCCTGCGGCACTGATGTGCAGGAACGCCCGGGTGCCGAGGGGCGCGTACCCCTCGAGCACCCGCCGGAGGGCCTCCATGCCGGCGTGGCCAGCCGAGCCTGCGTCCACCCATGTGGTGACCCCGGTGCGCCAGGCCACCGGCCGGGGGTCGATGCCCCAGTAGGTGCTGCCGGGCAGGAGATGGCTGTGCAGGTCCACCAGCCCCGGCGTCACCAGGCACCCGGAGGCGTCCAGGGCCACCGACGCCAGCCGCCGGTCGATGCCAGGGGCGACCGCTGCCACTCTGCCGTCGCGCACGGCGATGTCGGAGCGTACCGGGCGCCCCCCGGTCGGGTCGAGCACCTCACCGCCGTGGACCAGGAGGTCGTAGGGGGCTGTCAGCGGGGCCGGGCCGAGGGGCTCTTGCATGCGCGCGTGCTCAGTGGAAGTAGGTGGCGATCTCTTCGCGCACCACCCATTGGTCGTCGACCAGCAACAGGGACCGCCACTTGTCCAGGGCTGTGCAGGGGTGGGAGAGGCCGAACGAGACGAGGTCGCCCACCTCGGGGTGAGGGCCGCCGGTCGTGGTGGCACCGAAGACCAGGTACCCGTGCTGGTCGTCCAGTTTGGCCACATGGCCCTCGGACCACTCCGTCACCTCCTGGCCCCTCACCAGGCGGAGCGGCACGGGCAGCCCCAGGTCGTGGGAGACGTCGCGCTTGCCCATCCCCACGATGGCCAGGCCGGGCTCGGGGACGGAGAGGACCTCGGCCCACACCTCCAGGGCTGCCATGAGGACTTCGGTGCCCCGGGCCAGGGGGGAGGAGGTGGCGTAAATGCCATGGTCGTGCACCAGGTAGCAACCCGGTCGGGCCACCAGCTCGGTGGTGAGGCCCTCGTAGTCCGCCCCGGGGCCGAGCTCGGTGGCCACGAGGTCGAAGTACTTGCTGCCACCGGCAGAGACCAGTACGGGCTCGCCGGCCGGGAAAGCACCCTCCCTCGCCAGGTGTACCGCTGTGCGCCTCAGGGTGGCCAGGTAGAGCCCGACGGCCTCGAGCGCCGCCTGCGAGCGGTCCCCTGCCACCGCGCCCTCGAAGCCTTCCACGCCCACCAGGCGCAGGTGCCGGCTCGTGCCCACGGCGCGGGCCACGGCGAGAGCCTCGGCGGGGTGACGGGCACCCGCCCGTGCCCCTGGTGACCCCATCTCCACCAGCACGTCGAGCCGGCCGGTCATGCCCGCCCGCTCCAGGTTGTCGTCCAGTAAGCCCGCCCCGGCCGGCGAGTCGACCAGGCAGATGAGCCGACGTCCGCCGGGTGAGAGCAGTTCGACAATGGCTCGGGCTGCCTGCGCCCCGATCACCTCGTTGGCGACCAGGGCCCGCTGTGCCCCCGCCTCGTAGGCGACGGCGGCCTGGGCCGGGTTGGCCACCGTCATGCCCCAGGCCCCCGCCGCCAGCTGACGGGAGAAGAGCTGGGGGGCCATCGTGGTCTTGCCGTGGGGTGCCAGGAGGAAGCCGCGTTCGGCCGCGTAACGCGCCATGAGGGAGACGTTGTGGTCGAGGGCGCTCTGCTTGACCACCATGGCAGGCAGGACCGTCTCGCCTCGGGAGACATTGCGGCCCAACTGCCCGGCCGAGGGCGCGGGAGGGGGCGGTGCGCTCAAGCCTCCACCGTCAGGGCGATCACGGCGTCGACTTCCACGGCGAAACCCTTGATCCCGGTGCCGACCGTGGTGCGGGCCGGGAGCGGCTCGACGAAGTGCTCACGGTAGGCGGCGTCCATCTCCTCGAAGTCGCCCAGGTCGGCCAGGTACACGCCGACCCGCACGGCGTCCTCGAGCCTGCCACCTGCCGCCTCGGCGATGGCGGCCACGTTGCGCAGGCACTGGTGCACCTGTTCGGCCAGGGTGCCCGGGACAGTGCGGGTGACCGGGTCGACGGGGACCTGGCCGGAAACGAAGAGCAGGCCCCCCGAAACGATCCCCTGCGAGTAGGCAAAAGCGGGAGCCGGTGCCCCGGGCGTGCTCACCCGCCGGCGTGCGTCCTTGACAGCCATTGTCCTTGTCCCCCTGGTGACGGGCGTCCCATGGTGCCTGCAGCCCGTGGCCATGGGCACCTCCGATGCGATGACGTTAGGCCGGGGCGTTGCTGTGGGCAAGGTCCGAGGGCCCGGCTCGGCCTACAGGCCCCGCAGCGCCTCACCCGCCAGGCGTACCGTGGCCAGGTCGTAGGCATCGGGCATGTTGAACACCATGCCGTCGAGCCCGGCATCGAAATAGGCCGCCACCTGTTCGCGTACCGCGGCCGGGTCGCCGGCGATCACGTACGCCCGGTACCGCTCCTCGTCCATGCCGCGCTCCTCGGCCAGCGCCCGGCCCTTGCTCTCCGCCTCCGCCCGGGTCTCGGCCACCACGAGCGCGCCGAGCCGGGTACGGGTGATGGTGGCGGGGTCGCGGCCTACCGCCTCGCAGTGCCGGTCGAGCACCCCGAGCTTGTGGCGGACCGTGGCCAGGTCGCCGAACAGGTTGCAGGCGTCGGCATGACGTGCCACCAGTTCCAGGGTGCGCTGCTCCCCCGAGCCGCCGACGAGCACGGGGATGCCTCCCGGGCGGACGGGCCGGGGCTCGTTCAGCGCGGCGTTGACGGAGTAGTAACGTCCGGCGAAGCTCGGCGCCTTGTCCTTGAACATGGCCCGGCAGATCTGAAGGGCCTCCTCCAGGCGGTCCATCCGCTCACGCACAGGAGGGAACTCGAACCCGTAGCCGGCATGCTCGTCGTCGTTCCAGGCGGCCCCTATCCCGAGCACGGCCCGCCCGCCGGAGATGACGTCCAGAGTGGTGACCTGCTTGGCCAGCAGAGCCGGGTTCCGGTAGGTGACGCCGGTGACCATGGTGCCCAGCGACACCCGGGTGGTCCGGGCGGCGAGGGCCCCGAGGAGGGTGTAGGCCTCGAGCATGGGGCCCGTGCGGGGGCCGACGGAGGCGATCTGGTAGAAGTGGTCCATCACCCACAGGGAGTCGAAGCCCGAGGCCTCCGCGGTGACCGCGATCTGGGCGATGTGGGAGAAGAGGTCCCGGTCCTCCACCCCGGGGTAGTCGAAGCTGGGGATCTGCAGTCCGAACCGGGTCACTCCCATGTGCTGTCTCCTTGGGTCTCCAGCGTCCTGTCCGAGCGGGCCCGGGGACATCGACCGGGCCCCGAGCGGTCCGTGCGCATGCTACCGGTCCTCTGGGCAGGCCCGGTGGGCGAGGTCGCCGCGGTGGCGGTGCCCCGCAAGCCCTGGCGGCACCGGGGCTAGCCTTTGGCCATGACCATCAACGAACCCCACCTGGTAGCCACGGAATGGGAGGTCCTCGACCAACGGTTCCAGGTTTGCCGGGGTGACCGCTGGCTGGAGCGCCTGCACACCGGGAGCCGTTGGGCTGAGGGCCCCGTCTGGGTACCCGCGGGAAGGTACCTGCTCTGGAGCGACATACCCGGTGACCGCCAACTGCGCTGGGACGAGACCACGGGTGCGGTGGGCGTGTACCGCTCCCCGTCGCACTATTCCAACGGCAACACGCTCGACCGCTCCGGGCGCATGGTGACCTGCGAGCACCAGCAGAGGCGGGTCACGCGTACCGAGCACGACGGGTCGGTGACGGTCCTGGCCGACCGCTACCAGGGGAAGCGGTTCAACAGCCCCAACGATGTCGTCGTCACCTCGGACGGCTCCGTGTGGTTCACGGACCCGAGCTACGGGATCCGTAGCCACCATGAGGGGGACAAGGCGACGAGCGAGATCGGGGCGAGCAACGTCTACCGGGTTGACGCCGCCACCGGGGCGCTCACGGTGGTCGCCGGTGACTTCGACCAGCCCAACGGGTTGGCCTTCTCGCCTGACGAGAAGACCCTCTACATCTCGGACACCGAGCGGGCCCACATGCGGTCCTTCGCAGTGGGGGCCGGCTGGGCGTTGAGCGGCGGAGAGGTCTTCGCCACCTGCACGGCCGGTGTCTTCGACGGCTTCAGGGTCGACGACGAGGGGCGCATCTGGTCATCGGCCGGCGACGGCGTGCACTGTTACGACCCTGACGGCACCCTCATCGGCAAGCTGCACGTACCGGAGGTCGTTTCCAACGTGGCCTTCGGTGGGAGCCGGCGCAACCGTCTCTTCATGACCGCCACCACCTCCCTCTACACGGCACTGGTGGGAGCGCGCGGCCTCAACCTGCTGACTTGACGGTGCCGGGGGCGGTGCCCCCGGCCCTTCACAGGTAGCGCTGGACCAGTGCCACATTGCCGGTGATGGAGCAGTTGTCCACCACCTCGAACCTGAACCCGGGTATCTCCCGCTCTTTCAGCTCCACGAACGGCTTGGCCGACAGGCCCCCGGTGAGCTTGATCACGGGCTTCAGGTCCACCACCGCGGCCGCCTCGCGCACCGTCGTCCCCAGCACGCGGTTCATGCTCTTCAGCATGGCGGCCAGCATCTCCTCACGCGTGGCGGCCAGCGTCAGGCCGTGCCAGGCCCCGGTCTTGAGCTCCAGGCTCTGGCGGTCACCAGTCAGGTAGGGGTCGAAGGTGACCACCCCGTCCCGGGCGAACTCGGCGAGCGCCCTGGGCACGAGCTCCTCGTAGAACTCGCGGCGCGTGAGGTCGCGTGCCAGTTGCTGGTGGAACCAGTCCAGGGCGAAGCCGCCGGCTGTGGTGGCGTAGATCTGCCACAGCCCGGGCAGGGCCGAGTTGCGCAGGTAGTAGTGGGGGTTGACCACAGGCCGGTCGGTGAGGATGCTCACCATGTCGCTCGAGCCTGCCGTGTCCATGATGCACCCCGGCTCCACGTTGCCCGCCCCCACCTGGGCCGACGCCATGTCGTTGGTGCCGACGGCTACCGGCACCCCGCTACGCAGGCCGAGCCGGGCGCTGACACCCGGGAGCAGCCGGCCCAGGAAGGTGCCCGGGTTGCAGATGCGGTCGAACCAATCCGGGTCGAGGGAGAGCTCCTCCAGCAGGGCACGGGACCAACCTCCCTGTGAGAGGGTCTCGTACGTCCCCAGCATCGAGGCGTTCACCAGGTCGACCATCCACTCCCCTGTGAACTGGTGGTGCAGGTAGGTCGTGAGGTGGCCGATACGGAAGGTGCTCTCGAGGACCTCGGGCTCGTTCTGCTGTACCCACAGCACTGTCATGATCCCGGCACCGCCGTTGAACGGGTAGATCCCGGCGATGTTCAGGTAGCGGTCCCTGCCGATGGTCTCGTCGACGTACCGGCACTGCTCGAGGCTGCGCCGGTCCATGTGGGTCACGATGTTGGGGTAGGCGAGCTCCCCCGAGGCCTTGACGAACACCGGCGAGGGTGAGAACGCGTCGTAGCACAGGACGTCCACCCGGGCCAGCAGGTCCTGGCGCAACTCCGACGTGGCACGGTAGAGGCCGTCCATCAGGTCCGCCGGGCGCATCTCCACCTTGGAGCCCGGCAGCAGCAGGTACGGGTACTCGGCCTTGGCGGTGCTCAGCTCCCTCAACGCTCCGTCCACGACGGACACCTTCACCGCCGAGGTACCGAAGTCCACCGATAGGAAGAGCATGTCCGTGCTCACCTGGCCCCGTCCCTTCCCTTCCCGTCCCGTCCCGTCCGCTGCGGCCCCGTGCCGGCCCTTCAGGGCTCGACGATACCGTGGCGGACGAGGACGGCCCTCATCTCGCCCCGCTCCTCGGCTGAGAGCGGTTTGACCGGCAAGCGGGGTGCGCCGCCCGAGAAGCCGCAGAGGTCCATGCAGCACTTGAGCCCTGCCACGCCACGTTTGGCCCCTGTGGCCTTCACGAGGCGCAGCAGGGAGAGGTAGCGCTCGACCGCCTTGTGCCCCTCCCCGGCGAAGTAGAGGTCGGTGACCTCGGCGCACTGGGCGGGGAAGTAATTGGCGGCAGACACAACGCCGCCCGGCCCCCCGAGGGTGAGGCAGGTCATGAGGGTGCCCAGGGAGCCGGCCAGGACCGAGAAGTCATCGCGGCCGCCGACGCTCACGAAGTAGTCGACCATGGACGAGGCTGTGGTGTCCTTGAGGCCAGCGATGTTCGGGTGCGCGGCCAGGGTGCTCAGGGCGGCGGGTGAGACGGTCACCGAGTTGGCGAAGCCGGGTGCCACGTACAGGAGCACGGGGACCGGGCTGTTGTCGGCCACTGCGGTGTAGTGGTCCACCAGCGCCCTGTCGTCCATGAGCTTGGCGAAGTAGCCGGGCGTGAGCACGGAGACGTAGTCCACGCCCGCTCCCAGTGCGGCCACTCTGTCCAGGAAGCCGAGGGTGAGGTGCAGTGACTCCCTGCCCACCCCTACGACCAGTGTCTTGTCCCCCTTGTGCTCCATCGCCGTGGCCACCACGGCGATGGACTCTTCGTCGCTCAGGGAACGGAACTCCCCGTTGCTGCCGAGGACCATGTAGCCACGCACGTTGGTCCTGCCCCATTTGGCGAGGTTGTCCTCCAGCATGGGCAGGCTGAGAGCGCCTTCCTCGTCGAAGGGCGTGGCGGCCGGGATGATGATGCCTGTGAGCTTGTCGGTCACTGGTGCTCCCTTGTGGCTGTGGGCAGGTGGCCCTGCCGTGCTGCGCGATCGGTCTGCTGTCCGGTCCTGCCCTCCCGTCGCCTTCAGCCCTCCAGGCAGGCTTCCAGGTCGGCCAGGGTCAGGTAGCCCCCGGGCCGGGCCGGGCTCCGGTTGGCGATCACGACCGCGCGTTCGCCGTCCGGGTCCCCGAGCGAGGAGACCACCAGGGCTGCCTGCGAGAAGTCCTCGTGCTCGGTGTAGCCGTTCACCGTGACCACGCACCGCAGACCTGCTGCCGTCGCAGCCTCGAGGCCTATCCGGGAGTCCTCGACGACAAGGGCCTGCCCGGGTGGTAGGCCGAGCTGTTCCAGGGCGAGCAGGTAGATGTCCGGTGCCGGCTTCTTGTGCGCTACGCAGTCCCCGGCCAGCAGGGCGTCGATGCGCCCGGCGCGTCCGGCGCCCACGGCGTGCTCGAGTATGGCCCGGACCGACGGCTCCGCCGAGGTGGAGGCGACGGCCAGCTTCCAACCCGCGTCCTGTGCTTCCGCGAAGATCCGGGCCACCCCGGGCCGGGGGGGCAGCCGGCCCGCGGCGACCATCTGCGTGTAGATCTGCGTCTTGCGTTGGTGCCAACGGGCCACCAGGTCCGCCTGGCCCTGGCTGTCGGTTGGCAGGCCGTGGGCCCGGACGAGCTCGGGCGTCAGGTCGCTGGCCATCCGCTCCTTGCCCCCGGCAACCTGGAGCTTGGTGGCGTAGTGCTCCTCCGACCAGTGCAGGGGGGCACCGAGCTCGGCGAAGGCCTGGTTGAAGGCCGGGAGGTGGCCGTAGCGCTCGGTGTCGGACAGTACACCGTCACAGTCGAAGATGATGGCCTTCACGTCCAGGCCTTCCCCTCGCTGCCGAACAGGCGGATGTGCTGCTCGGCCATGGCCCGTACGGCGGCAGTCTGGTCCTTGAACATCGCCGGGGGGTCGAACTTGCCCGGGTGGGCGAGCATGTGGTCCTGGGCCGCCTGCATGAAGGCGATCTTCAGCGCGGTCGAGATGTTCACCTTGGCACAGCCGCGCTGGACCAGGTCATGGAACTGCTCGGGTGACATCCCGGTACCACCGTGGAGGGCCACGGGCACCCCGGTCGCCTCGACGATGTCGCTGACCCGCTGGCTGTCGAGCCTGGGCGTGGCGGCGTACACGCCGTGGGCGTTACCGATGGCCGGGGCGAAGACGTCGACGCCGGTCTCTTTGACGAAGTCCACCACGGTCTGCAGCGACTGGACCTGCTCCGCCTCGTCGCCGGTCATCTCCTCGGTCCGCTTGAACCCCTCGATCTCGCCTTCCACGTGAGCGCCGTAGCGGCGGGCCTCCTTGACGACCTCGACGCACTGGCGCTTGTTCTCCTCCACCGAGAGCTTGCTGGCATCGAAGAGAACGGAGCTCCAACCCTTGGCCAGGCACTCGCTGATCAGCTCCCTGTCCGGGCAGTGGTCGAGGTGGAGCGACACGGGCACGCTTATGTGCCTGGTCATCTCCCGCCACATGGCGTACATCACATCGGTGCCCGTCATCTGGACGTGCTTGACCGAGGTCTGCACGATCACCGGGGCCCTCAGTTCCTCGGCCGCCGTCAGGACCGCCTGCATGGTGAGGTCGTTGACCACGTTGAAGGCGGCCACGCCGTAGCGCTCTGCGAAGGCATGGTCGAGGATGGCTTTGGTCGTCACTACGGGCATGTGCGCACCTCCTGTGGGGGGCCCGGTGGGGTGCCACGGCGGGTGCGGGGGGCCGTGGCCACCGTCCCCTCCGGGCGTGGCTGGTACGGGCCCCGGTGGGCGGGGCCCTGCGCCCTGTCGGCGGCCGCCGGCCGGCCTGCCGCGATGGCGACCCGGGGCCTTGGCCCTGCCGTTCGCAGGACCGCTCGGGCGTTGGTCTCGTCCACCACCAGCACGTCGACGACGCCGGAGCGGAGGATGCCCAATATGGCTGCCGGCTTCTCGGGTTCACTGGCGACGGCCACCACAGTGCCGACGCGTCGGAGGTGCTCCACCGGCAGGGCCACGAGCCGTTGCTGATGGGGGGAGGCGAGCGGCCGGCCCTCCACGTCCACGTAGTGGCCGAGGACGTCCCCGACAGCACCCTGGCTGCGGAGCCAGGCCACCTCCTCCCGGCTCAGGCACCCCGAACGCACCATGGTGCAGTCGTCGTCCACCCCTCCGATACCCACCAGTGCCATGTCGGCACCCGCCGCCACGGCCAGCGTCCGCCCCACGGCGGTCTGGGCGAGCAACTGGGAGCGGACCTCGGCGTCTTCGACATATGCCGGGGCGTAGAGGCTCTCGGCCCAACCCCCGCAGCGCTGAGCCAGGGCCCGGCAGATCTCATTGGGGTTGGTGGGGGCGTCGGCACCGGGCGAGCCGCCCATGGCGCTCACGAAGGTGGCCCCCAGCCGCTCTACGGGCCGGAAGAAGCGGGCAATCGCACCGGCGGTGCGCCCGTGCCCGACGGCGACGACGGAGCCCTCCCCCAAGTGCCTCTCCAGGTAGCGGGCCGCCCGCTGGGCAACCGCCTCGCGGTCGGCACGAGGCCCGGCCTGGGCGACGGAGACGACTGCCTCCTTGAGGCCGAACGTCTCCCGCAGTTCGCCTTCGAGGTCCAACCTGAGCCAGGTCGGCGCTTCGATGTGGATGGCCACCACGCCAGTCTGGCGAGCCCTTTTCAAGAGGCGTTGGGCCTTTTGGCGGGACAGGCCGAACTCTCGTGCCACCTGCTCCTGGGTCTGCTCGTCGATGTAGTAGCGCTGAGCCAGACGCGCCAGCAGCTCGTAGTCGTCCTGTCTCAACGACTCCAGGGAACCGGCATCGGCCGTTGAGCAATTGCTCACTGGTAGTCAATTGTACCAGGGCCGGGTTCGGTGCGCCAGAGGCGCTGTCCGGGCGGCCCGAGCCGGCCGCTGAGGCGCCGGGACGAAGGCCAGTAGGCAAGCGATTTTCCAAGGCACCGGGCGCGCCTCCGCAGGTGGGCCGGCAGGCACGAGCCCGTGCGAAAGGGCGGTGCCGGGAAGCCCGTCGGGGCGTACACTTGTCAGGGGCAGACAAGGAAGGACGGTCGTGAAGAGGTCGTGGGCGGTGGGCGTGAGCGCCCTCAACGGGGTGAACGTCCCCCATAGGCGCCTATTGGCCAGCGGTGGCCTCGTCAACGCCGGCTTCGCAGCCTCAGGGGTGTTCGTCTCGCTGTTCTTCTATGTGACGAGCGGCTCGGTCACCAAGATGGCGCTCTACTCCCTGGGTAACTACACCGGGCTGACCCTCGGTTTCCTGGCCGTTGCGAGATGGTTCCCCGAGACCTCGCCCCGGCGGCTCTTCCGGGCCGGCCTGGGCCTGAACGCCATCTTCTACCTGCTGCTCATCGTGTTGGGCCGTGAGGCCGGCGACCTGGCCGTGCAGCTCGGCTTGGCGAGCGGCCTTGCGGCGGGCACCTACTGGTTGGGCGCCAACACCCTCACCTATGACGTCCTCTCGCCCGAGGGACGCGGCCTCTACTACGGGGTCAACTTCGCGGTGACGAGCGTCCTCAACGTCGTGATGCCCCTCGCCGCCGGCGCGGTGATAGGTCGCCTGGGCGGGGAGGCGGGCTTCCTGGCGGTGTTCTGCATCGCCCTGGCCGCCTTTGCCCTCGCCTGGTTGGCTGCCCGGGGCCTGAGCGCCACGCCCGGGGTGGGGTACGTGCCTCTGCGCCGGGCGCTTGCAGTGGCCCTGGGGCGCTCGGACTGGGGCCGGATGTGGCTGGCACTGGTCATGAGGGGGTTCAAGCAGGCGGCGGGCGGCCTGGGCCTGATCGTCCTGGTGGCACTGGCCACCCACAACCCGGCGGCGCAGGGGGAGTTCGTGGCCGTCGCCTCCCTCGCCGGCGTTGCCACCTCGGTGCTCGCCGGGCGGCTCCAGTCGGGGTCCCGCTCCCTCGGGATGTGGGTAGGCGCCGCCGGCTTTGCGGCGACGACCGTCCTGCTCTTCTTCAAGGCCGACTTCGCCATGCTGATGGCCTACGGGGCCCTGAGCGGCCTGGTGTACCCGGGCCTCATGGTGCCTCTCGCCGCCGGTGTGCTGGACGTCATCGGTGCCGACCCCGAGGCGGCACGGTTGAGGGGTGCGTACATGCTCTCCCAGGAGGTGGCGATCAACGCCGGTCGTGCCGCGGCCGTGGTCGTGCTGGTCGCCCTGCTCGGTGCCGTGAAGCCGGTCGGGGCGGTGCTTGTCGTGCTCAGCGTGGCAGCCGCTCTCCAGTTGGCAGCCGCCCACCTGGGCTCCGTCGCCCTGGGTAACACGGCGCGCGTCTAGAGCCCCCCGGCCGGCCCCGGGGTGGCGGTGCCAGGTGCTGCTAAGCTCGGCCGTCAGGTGGACCGCGGGCGGGCTGGCGGAGGCGTACCTGATGGACGGATCGGACGACGAAGCCCTCGTCATGAGGGGTAGGCCGGGCCTGCTGCCGGGCGTGGTCCCTGCGATCGAGCTGACGGCTGTGCGCAAGCTTTTCGGGCCCGTGGTGGCGGTGGACGGCGTCGACCTGGTGGTCAACCCGGGTGAGGTGGTGGCCTACCTGGGCCCGAACGGTGCCGGCAAGACCTCCACCATCGACATGGTGCTCGGCCTGTCCCACCCGACGTCCGGCCAGGTGAGCGTGTTCGGGATGGCACCCCGTCACGCTGTGCGGGCCGGCCTTGTCTCGGCGGTCATGCAGACCGGCGGGTTGCTCAAGGACCTGACCGTGCTGGAGACGGTCCAGTACGTGGCCGCCCTCTTCAGTGGGCCTCGTCCGGTCGGGGAGGTGATCGAGCGCGCCGGCCTGGCGCACATAACCCAGAGGCGTGTGGGCAAGTGCTCGGGGGGAGAGCAGCAGCGGTTGCGGTTCGCCCTGGCCCTCCTGCCCGACCCCGGCCTCCTCGTCCTCGACGAGCCGACCCAGGGTATGGACGTGGAGGGCAGGCACGAGTTCTGGGAGGCGATACGCAAGGATGCCGGCCGGGGCCGGACGGTCGTGTTCGCGACCCACTACCTGGAGGAGGCAGACGCCTACGCGGACCGGGTGGTGATGGTGCGCAGGGGCAGGGTGGTCGCTGACGGGTCACCGGCCCAGGTGAGAGCCATGGCTTCGGGCCGGGTCGTGCGGGCGACATGGCCGGGGGCCGACACCGGCGCGCTGGGGGCGCTCGAAGGGGTCTCCTCGGTCGAGGTCCGGGGCAGCACCGTGCTCGTCCGCTCGGACGACACGGACTCGGTGGCACGTTACCTGTTGAACCAGACCAGCGCCCGGGACCTCGAGATCACGGCCCAGGGCCTCGAGGAGGCCTTCCTGGCCCTCACTGCAGACGACCCGGTGGGCGCCGGAGCGGGCCGGGCTGGGGCCCCGTCGTGAGCAGCGGCACCGAGGTGGCCCGGGTGGGACCGGTGGAGCGCAGGCCGCCACCCTTTGGAGGCCTGAGCCTGCCCGTGTTCGTGATCGAGGTGCGCCGTCTCCTCCGCAACCGGCGCACAGTGGCTTTCACCCTCGTGCTGCCCGTGGTGTTCTTCCTCATCTTCGGGCTCAACAAGGCTTATGCCTCCCAGAGGGCGGGGTCGGGCAACGTCTCCGCGTTCATCATGATCTCGATGGCCCTCTACGGTTGTGTGGTCGCAACCACGGGCAGCGGGGCGACCGTGTCGCTCGAACGCGCTGCCGGCTGGAGCCGCCAGCTGCGCGTCACCCCGCTCACCCCGCTGGCCTACATCCTCATCAAGATGGCGACGGCCCTGGTGCTCGGGTTTTTCGCCGACGTGATCGTCTACGCCGTGGGGATCGCCACGGGGCAGCCCAGCATGCCCGTGCACGTGTGGGCGCTCAGCGCCGTGGTGGTCTGGCTCGGTTCGCTCATCTTCGGCGCCTTCGGGCTGTTCATGGGCTACCTGTTGCCGTCCGACAACGTCATGCAGGTGATGGGGTTCGTCCTGTGGCTCGTCTCCTTCGGTGGCGGGCTGTTCGTGCCCCTCAGCCAGTTCCCCGAGGCGGTGCGCCAGGGGGCCAAGTTCACCCCCCTGTACGGTCTCAACCAGATCGTGCACGTGGGGCTCAACAGCACGCCGTTCGACTGGACCTGGGTGCTCAACGTGCTGGCCTGGCTGGCCATCTTCGTGGGCGGTGCCGCCTGGCGCTTCCGCAAGGACACGGCGCGGGTCTGAGCGCCGGCCCCGGCCGGGCAGGCCCCGGCCGAAGGGGCGGGTTTCGCCGCCGGTCCCGCCCAGGCGCCCCGCCCTGGTGGCGCCCGGGCCGGCGCGGGCGGCCCGGTCTACGGTACGGGCAGTGCCCGCAGGAGCTCCGCCAGCTCCCGGGCTGCGTGCCCCGGGTTCGTCACCTCGGGTGAGCGCGCCCACATGGCGAAGCGGAACCGGAACGGTCCGGCGCCGAGCACGTAGGGGGCCAGGACAGCCGGGCCGCAGCTCTCGGAGCCCAAGCCGTGCACGCGATGGTCGAGGTGCAGCCAGAGGCGTGGCTCGGCTACCAGTTCATCGCGGTGCGTTGCGGCTGCCTGGGCGTGCACCGACCAGCGGTGGGCGCTGAAGTTGAACGGCTGGTCGCCGACCACCAGCAGGCCCCGGTGGCCGTCCGACAGGTTGCACCACCGGGCCTCGCTGCGGTTGCCGTTCTCCTGGGGCACCACGTAAGGGGTCTCGAGGGCGTCCGCTGTTACCCGGTACAGGCCCAGACGGCCCGCCTCCCGCGAGTCGGGATAGGTCTCCGCCGGGCCGAGCCCGTACCAGGAGACCTCGTTGAACGAAGGCACGAGGGCGAGGGCCAGGCCGGTGCGGGCGAAGGTGGTCGGCAGCTCCCCTTCGGGCTCGGCCTGCACGGACACCACCAGCCGGCCCTTCTGGTCGAGGACGTAGTGCAGGAGGCACCTGAGCCCCCACGAACGCGCCGGTGGGGCCACGCGGGCGTTGACGGCGAGGGCCACCGAACCGGGCAGCGGCGGTGCGAGCTCTTGGAGCCGGTCGGCCCGGTAGGTGAGCTGGTCCAGGCCGGCGGCAGCCCAGCTTGCCGCGCTGCCACCGGCCCGTCCGCCTGCGCGGTCGTTCTCGGTGGGTGCCCGCCAGAGCATGAGCCGGGCGGGCTGGTCCAGGAGCTCCGGGCCGGCCGAGGCCCAGGAGGTGAGCCACCCGTCCTGCAAACGGGCCCGCGACCCCGGTACCTCCAGCACGGCGTCGCAACCCGTGACAGCCGCAGTCCCCCGGCCTGCCCGCGCCGGGCCCAGCGGTCGGGCCCCCGAGCCATGGGCCGGCGACCGTGCCGCCCGCTGGCCCTCGGGCCCTCCCAGCGGGAACTGCGCCCAGGCCACCTCATGGCCGGCCGGTGCCCACGGGGAGCCCGAGCGGGTGCGGAACGAGATGTCGAGCGTGACCTCGCCCTTCAGGAGGGGGAGGGTGCCCACCTCCACCGTCTCCTGGCCCCGGGGCGGCGCACTGAGGGGAGCGAAGGTGCCGGCAGCGACGAGCGTCCCGTCCTCGAACAGGGACCAGGTTGCAGCGAGCCAACCGAGGTCGAGGAAGTCGCAGCGGTTGGTGAGCGTCACGGCGCCCCGCCGAGGGTCGGCGAGGGTGGCCTTGACCGGTGCGAGCACCTGGGCCAGCTCGGCCATGGCAGGGGACGGCGTGCGGTCGGGGAAGAGAAGGCCGTCTATGACGAAGCTACCGTCGTTGGGCTGGTCCCCGAAGTCGCCCCCGTAGGCGTAGGCACCGGGGCGGGCGCCCCCGGCAAAGCGAAGCCCGTGGTCGGTCAGCTCCCACACGAAGCCGCCCTGGAGCCGTTCGTGGGCGTCGATCACGTCCCAGTAGTCCCGGAGGCTGCCCGGGCCGTTGCCCATGGCATGGGCGTACTCGCACAGCAGGTGGGGCTTGTCCAGGTCCCGGCGCCTCCCGAGCGCCGCCAGGTCGTCGGGGTGGGTGTACATGGTGCTGAACACGTCCGTGACCCGGGCGTCCCGGCAGCCCTCGTAGTGGAGCAGGCGCCTGGGGTCGAGCTGACGGGCACGCTCGGCCATGGCTGCATGGTTGGCGCCACAGCCCGACTCGTTGCCGAGTGACCAGAAGACGATGCTGGGATGGTTGCGGTCCCGTGCCACGAGGCGTTCCAGCCGGTCGAGGTAGGCGCCCCGCCAAGCGGGGTCGTCGGAGATGAGGCCCACTTCGGGCAACGCCCATATCCCGTGGCATTCGAGGTCCGCTTCGTCCACCACATAGAGCCCGTGCTCGTCGCAGAGGTCCAGGAAGCGCGCGTCGGGCGGGTAGTGCGAGGTCCGTACGGCGTTGATGTTGTGGCGCTTCATGGTCAGGACGTCGTCCACCATCGTGGCCATGGGCACCGCCCGGCCGTGGTCCGGGTGGAACTCGTGGCGGTTCACGCCCTTGAAGGTGACGGCCGCCCCGTTCACGAAGAAGCGGCCGTCACGCCGCTCGATGTGGGTGAAGCCGACCCTGCAGGCAGTGGCCTCGAGCACCGTCCCGTCCTCGGCCAGGAGGGACAGGCTGACCTCGTAACGTCGGGGGACCTCGGCCGACCACGGCCCGACCGGCCCGCAGTCGAGCTCGCCCCGGGCCTTCCCGTCCCGGACGGCCAGTTCCCCGGCCACCATCGTGTGGTCCCCGTCCAGGCATTCCACCGCCACCCGGGAGGCCGTGGACGGAGCGGCGGCCCCGCTCCGTCCCGCTCCGACGCCTTGACGGAGCACGACGTCGGCTTCGACCCGCAGCAGGCCCGTCCCGGCGGCGGGGTCGTAGAGGGCATCGAGGCGCACGTCAGCCAGGTGGGAGGCGGGCCGCGTCAGCAGGCACACGTCCCTGAAGATGCCTGACAGCCACCACATGTCCTGGTCCTCGAGGTAACTGCCGTCCGACCACTGGTACACGGCCACGGCCAAGAGGTTGCGGCCGGCGTGCACCAGGCCGGTCACATCGAACTCCGCCGGCATGCGGCTGCCCTGGCTGAAGCCCACTGGGACGCCGTCCCAGAACACGTGGAAGGCGCTGTCAACGCCCTCGAAGCGCAGGAGCACGACCCTGTCCGCCACCCAGGGCCCATCGATGTCCACTTCGAGCCGGTAGCAGCCCGTCGGGTTGTCGGAAGGGGGGTGCGGAGGGTCGACGGGGAAGGGGTATACCACGTTGGTGTAATGGGGGTTCCCGTAGCCTCTGAGCTGCCAGTGCGAGGGCACCTCCAGCTCGTCCCACCCGGCGGCGTCGAAACCGGGTGCCCAGAAGCCGGCAGGGGCGTCAGCGGGCCTGGGCGCCAGGTGGAACTGCCAGCGACCTGACAACGAGCGATAGGCACTCGAGAGCCCCGGGTCGTAGCTGAGCGCCTGCCTGGTCCCCTCGTAGGGCAAGAAGCTCGTGCGGGGCGCGAGCCGGCCCCGCTCCAGCACCGAGAGGTCCTGCCAGTCGGCTGGGCCCCCCTCGCCGGCGCACGCGCGGCGCCAGAACGCGCCTGCAGGATCATCCATGGCATGCCCTCCGATCGCTGGTCTCCGCGGTGGCTACCCGGACGGGCGCAGCCCGGCCCCCCTTCGGCCGTCCCAACGCTAGCCGGACAGCGCCGGGCTGCCAGCGGTCGCCGTGGCCTCGGGCAGCCCCGGCTCCCGGGCGCGCGCTCGCCCGGGCACTGTGGCGCCCGGCCGCGGCGCCACGGTGGTGGCAGCGGCACCGTCCCCGGGCTGTTGCGGCCGAGGGCCTGGGGTGGTAGCGAGGCGTGGTGCGGCGGCTTGCCGCCAGTAGCAGGGAGAGAGACGGGGCACATGGCTTACGACATCGCCGAGGACCAGCGCCTGGACCCTCGGGTGAAGGCTTTCCTCTTGTCGGTGCCGAGCGAGGCAGGGGGTGATGTGGGCAGCCGGGACGAGCTCCTACGTGAGGCCGCTGCTCTGGGCGAGCGGCACGAGGAGGACGCGTGGGACCGGTTGAAGGCGCAGTGCGGCTCGGAGGAGGCGGCCCCCTCGACGGGGTTGGCCTGCTCCGAGGAGGAGCTGGAGTCGTCCCCGGACGGCAACCGGGTGAAGCTCCTGGTGACCCGACCGGACAACGACGAGGCACTGGCTTGCATCTACTACGTGCACGGGGGAGGGATGGCCAGCCAGTCCTGTTACGACCCCCACTTCCGAGGCTGGGCAAGGCTACTTGCGGCAAACGGGGTGGCCGTCGTGATGGTCGACTTCCGCAATTCCCTGGTGCCGTCCTCGGTACCCGAGGTGGCGCCATACCCGGCGGGGCTCAACGACTGCGTGTCGGGCCTGCGCTGGACGGTTGCCAACGCCTCCCGCCTGGGCATCGACCCTGCCCGGGTGGTGGTGGCAGGTGAGAGCGGGGGCGGCAACCTCACATTGGCCACCGGTCTCAGGCTCCTGCGTGACGGGGACATCGGCCTGGTGAAGGGCCTGTACGCTCTGTGCCCCTACATCGCAGGCTCATGGCCCCGCGACGATTGCCCGTCCTCGGTCGAGAACAACGGCATCATGCTCGAACTGCACGACAACCGGGCAGCCATGAGCTACGGCATCGATGCCTTCGAGTCCCGGGACCCGTTGGCTTGGCCGCTGTTCGCCACGGTGGACGACGTGAGGGGCTTCCCGCCCACGGTGGTCAACGTGAACGAGTGCGACCCGTTGCGGGACGAGGGGGTCAACTTCTACCGCCTGCTCCTGCAGGCCGGTGTGCCCGCCCGCTGCCGGCAGACGATGGGCACCGCCCACGCCACCGAGGTCTTCACGAGCCTCTGCCCCGACATCAGCCGGGACACGGCGCGGGACATGGCAGCCTTCGCCCGGGAGTAGGGCAGGCGCTGTGACGCCAGGGGTGCCGCGCGCCCCCTGGCACGAGTGCGCTCAGTCGGCCCCTGCGTCAAGTGCTGCCTGGTCGAGCACGCCCTGCTCGGTCGCCTGGGCCATGGGGTTGGCCGAGATCGCATCGGCTCCGCCCGGTGGCAGCCCGCCCACCAGTTGGTGGCCGCCGGCGGGCAGCATGCCCAGGTCGGAGTAGAGCTCCAATTTGGCCCGGGTGTCTGCTATGTCCAGGTTGCGCATGGTGAGCTGGCCGATACGGTCGGCTGGGCCGAAGGCAGCGTCCTCCACCCTCTCCATGGACAGCTTGTCGGGATGGTACGAGAGCGCCGGGCCGTCGGTCCGCAGGACCGAGTAGTCCTCGCCCCGCCGCAGCCTGAGGGTGACCTCGCCGGTGACCGCAGAGGCCAGCCAGCGCAGGAGCGACTCGCGCAACATCATGGCCTGGGGGTCGAACCACCGCCCTTCGTACAGCAGCCGCCCGAGCCGCCGCCCCTCGTTGTGGTAGCCGGCGATGGTGTCCTCGTTGTGGACGGCGTTGACCAGGCGCTCGTAGACGATATGGAGGAGGGCCATCCCGGGCGCCTCGTAGACCCCCCGGGACTTGGCCTCTATGACCCGGTTCTCGATCTGGTCGGACATGCCGAGCCCGTGACGACCTCCGATGGCGTTGACTTGCCGGAACAGTTCCACCGGGTCGCTGTAGGCCATGCCGTTGACCGACGTGGGGCGTCCCTGCTCGAAGGCCACGGTGACGTCCTCGGTGACGATGTCCACCTCAGGGCGCCAGTAGGCCACCCCCATGATGGGCTCGACTATCTCCATGGAGCGGTCCAGGTGCTCGAGCTGTTTGGCTTCGTGCGTCGCACCCAGGATGTTGGCGTCCGTGGAGTACGCCTTCTCGGTGCTGTCCCGGTAGGGCAGGCCGTGGGCCACCAGCCATTCCGACATCTCCCTGCGCCCGCCCAGCTCGGCCACGAAGGCGGCGTCGAGCCAGGGCTTGTAGATACGCAGCTGAGGGTTGGCCAGGAGCCCGTACCGGTAGAACCGCTCGATGTCGTTGCCCTTGAAGGTCGATCCGTCGCCCCAGATGGAGACGCCGTCCTCCTTCATGGCCCGCACCAGGAGCGTCCCGGCCACTGCCCGGCCTATGGGCGTCGTGTTGAAGTAGGTCCGACCGGCTGAGCGGATGTGGAACGCCCCACAGGCGATGGCCGCCAAGCCCTCCTCCACCATGGGGCGCCGGCAGTCGACGAGCCTGGAGTGCTCCGCCCCGTACTGGAGGGCCCTGCCGGGCACCGATGCCACATCGGGCTCGTCGTACTGGCCGAGGTCCGCCGTGTAGGTGTACGGGATGGCACCGTGATGGCGCATCCAGGCGACGGCCACTGACGTGTCGAGACCACCGGAGAAGGCGATACCGACGCGCTCGCCGACGGGGAGGGAGCTCAGGACCTTGGACACGGGTCAACCCTAGCGGGCCTGTCGCTTCCCGCCCCGGGCCGCGACGCAGGTGCGGGCAGGGCCTGGAGGCCTCAGGGCGTAGCGGGCCCTGGCGCTCACCGAGGGCGTTGACGAGGGAAGCGGACGGTCGTATACTGCAGCCGTCTTCCCCCTTCCGGCCTCAGGAGGTGAGCCAGTGCGACAACCCCCAAGTACCTGGCGCTCTCCTTTGCCGGTGCTGGCCTAGTTACCGAGGCCCGCCCTGCGGCGTCCCGCCGCCCTGCCTCCTGGCACTTGGAGAGCACTTCCTCGTCGTTGCGATGAGCTAGTCCCGCGCCCTCTAGCTGGCGCGCCCCCATCTGCCCGAAAGGAGGCCGTCATGGCCCGTGCCGTCGCCACGAGCGTCGGAGAGAACCTCGTCGAGGAGGCAGCAGTCCTCGACACAGCACATGTAGGCGACATCCGGGGCGCCCTCGGCACCATTCGTCACGGGGACGTCCAGGCGCGTGCCGGCCTCTCTGCCAAGCTGAAGACCCTGCTCGCCATAGTCGGCCCCGGCCTCATCGTGATGGTGGGCGACAATGACGCCGGTGCCTTTGGCACCTACACCAACGCCGGGCAGAACTACGGGGCCCGCCTCCTGTGGGTGCTATTGCTCCTGGTACCGGTGCTCTATGTCAACCAGGAGATGGTCCTGCGCCTCGGCGCCGTCACGGGTGTGGGCCATGCCCGCCTGGTACTCGAGCGCTTCGGCAAGTTCTGGGGTGCCTTCAGCGTGATCGACCTCTTCGTCCTCAACGCCCTCACCATTGTCACCGAGTTCATCGGGGTCACCCTCGCCGTGGGTTACCTGGGCTTGCCCAAGGTCCCTTCGGTCGCTCTGGCCGGGGCCGTGGTGGTCGGAGCGGCGAGCACCGGCAGCTTCCGCCGTTTTGAACGGATATGCCTCGTACTGGTCCTCGGCTCGTTGGTACTGGTCCCCATCTACATCGCTGTCCACCCGCCCGCAGGCCAGATGGCGCACGGCTTCCTGGTGCCCGGCCTGCCCCACGGGGCGCACCTGTCGACCGTGATGCTCCTCCTGATCGCCATCGTCGGCACGACGGTGGCTCCCTGGCAACTGTTCTTCCAGCAGTCCTACGTGATCGACAAGAGGATCACGCCTCGTTTCGTGCCCTACGAGCGGGTGGACCTCTGGGTGGGCATCGTCATCGTCGTCGTGGGCGCGGCTGCGATGTTCGGCTTCTCTGATGCGGTCTTCGCCGGTCGCCCCGGCTTCGGGCACTTCACCAACGCTGCCGGGGTTGCCGAGGGCCTGGGTCACTACGTGTCCAGGTTGGCAGGCGACCTCTTCGCCCTCGCCCTGCTCGATGCCAGCATCATCGGTGCGGCCGCCGTCGGGTTGGCCACTGCCTACGCCGGGGCCGACGTGCTCGGGTTGAACCACTCACTGCACCGCCCGATCACCAGGGCCAAGGGGTTCTATGCCTCCTATGCGGGGCTGATGGGGCTTGCAGCGGCACTGGTGCTGACGCCCGGAGTCCCTCTGGGCCTGCTCACCGAGGGTGTGCAGACCCTGGCCGGTGTCCTGTTGCCCAGTGCGACGGTCTTCCTGCTCCTGCTCTGCAACGACAAGGACGTCCTCGGGCCCTGGGTCAACTCCAGGCGGCTCAATGTGTTCACTGCAGCCGTCATATGGGTGCTCGTCGTACTGTCCGTCATCCTCACAGCGAGCGTGCTCTTCCCCGGCATCACCGGTGGCCAGATAGTGGCGGTCCTGACCGTTGGCGCCGCCCTCGGTGCGGTACTGGGCATCCTCGGCGCGCTCCGGGCGCACTTCAGCGCCACCAGGGCGCTCACCGTCCCCGTCGGGTGGCAGAGGAGGGACACCTGGCGCATGCCCCCTCTCAACCGCCTCGCCAGGCCGGTCATGTCCTCGCAGCGCAAGGTGGGCCTCCTGGTCCTCCGCGGTTACCTGGTCGTCGCCTTCGCCATGGTCGTCGTGAGGGTCGTCCAGGTCGCCGTCCGGTGACGCCGGCCGGCCCGGTCAGCCCGGTCCGGCCAGCGGAGCCGCGATGTCGGTCTCGGGCACGCCACACCGGCGCCCCGCGGGGACGACGCCTAAGCGGTCCTCCCACCCCGGTTGCTGCGGCGCGGTGGTGAGCGTCGGTGGTGGGCGCCGGCTGGGGCCCGGGCCACCAGGTGCACCTCGCGGCCGTCGGCGAGCAGGACCACCGGGCCTGTCCGGGTGCCTCCCAGGACGGCCACGACGGGGGAGCCCAGGTGCGGGTGGGCCTGGAGGCCCATCGTCCCGGACGACCGGGCCCCTCCGGTGCGGGTAACCACCCAGTAGCCGCCGGCCGGGTCGGCGGCGACCCCGACGACACCGGCCAGGGCGGCTCCCTGCTCGTGGCCCACCACCGCACCCAGGCCGTAGACCGCACCACTGGCGGTGACGAGGTAGTAGCCCCGGCCGTCCGCGAGCGGGCCGAGCCCGACCACGGGGCCCCGGGTGCGGCCCCGGAGAGAGCCATGCGCCCTGGCATTGCCGAACGCATAGACGGCGCCTGAGCGGGTGAACAGGTAGTAGCCCTTGCCGCTCGGGGTCGGGACGATGCCGACGACCCTGCCCCGGACGGCCTTCGGGCTCCCGTAGTAGTGGGCCGGGCCGTGCGCTACGACGCGTCCCGATGACAGGACCGTCCACCAGCCGCCGGCAGGTGCCGGCGCGGCCACTGTCCCCGAGCCTATGGCCTTCGCTACCACCACCTGATCGGAGGGTGGCCGCATGGCTGTTCGGGGCACAGGGGCTGGCAGAGGGGGTGTACTTCTCCCGGGCGCTGGTGGCGCACTGCGGGGCGCGGTGGTCGTGGTCGTGGGGGCCGGGGGAGCCGTGGTCGCGACGACCGGGGGTGCGAGGGGCCCACCTCCGGGGGGCGCGACGCCCCCGGGGACGGCGACCAGACCGGGTACCGGGCTGACAGGTGCCGTCGGGACGGTTGTGGCCGTGGTGCCGGGCTGTGCCGGTGCTGTGGTCACGACGGGCGTCGTGGTCGTGGTGGTGGTCGTGGTGGCTGGGTGGGTGGTCGTGGTGGGGGGCACAGTCGTGGTGGGCGGGACCGTCGTCGTGGTGGTTGTCCCAGGTTGCGCACCCGAGAGCGCCTCGGCCGCGGCCACCGCTTTGGCTGCGTCCACCGTCCCGTAGCTCGACCCTCCCATTGACGCCGTGTAGCTGTCAGAGGTGGTGTACGAGGAGACGGGAGCAGGCTCGGTGTAAAGGCTCAGGCCCTTGGTGCCCAGTGGCGATCTCTGCCCAGGTGTGAGCACACCGGTCCCCGAGGGGTCGGTCGGGTCGTTCGAGGTGTAGGAGAAGGCGATCTGGCTCGGGCTCGCGATGTCTGTCAAGGAGACCGTGTACGAGGGGCTCGAGACCTTCCCGGTATAGAGGCCGGCGCTGAATTCGTTCAGGCCCGTGCTCGTGCCGTTCGCCTGCCACCACATCTGGTCCTGTGCCAGTGGGTTGGTGGCCGCGTCCTCGGTCACGGCCGTCGCCTGGGCGGCGCTCATCGCCGGGTCGGCTTCGTAGAGCAGCCCGACCAGGCCTGCGACGTAGGGGGAGGCTGCTGACGTGCCGCAGAACTGGCCGGCGACCGTCTGACCGCTCTGGAGCCAGTCCACGATGTAGCAGCCAGGGGCCCCGACATCGACCCAGTCCTGCCCGACGCCGTTGTGGTCGCTGAAGTACTCGAACGTCCCTTTAGGGGTCACGGCGGCGACGGATAGGACGCCGGGGACTGCCGCCGGGTAGCTGGGCACGTCGCTGTGGTAGTTGCCTGCCGCGGCAACAACCGTGACCCCTTTGGAGAGGGCATAGGCGATGGCGTACTGCATCATGCCGGCAGAGCCGCTGTCGACCGGCTGGGCGGGCTCGCCCGGTGGTGCCGCATCGAAGGTGCCTGCCGGGTCAGCCGGCCCGCCGAGGGAGAGGTTGATGACCTTGACGCCCGGCTGGCTGGCCGCGTAGTAGATGCCCCCGGCGATCGCCCCGGTCGTGAAGTACTCGGACTGCGTGCCGGGGACGTAGCCGCCGACGCGTACCGGGAGGATCTCGCAGGTGGGGCAGACGCCGGGCACGTTGCTGGCCGCCGAGACCCCACCGGCCACGACATCGGCCACGAGGGTGCCGTGGCCGATGTCGTCGTTCACGCACGAGGACGGGGTGGAGGAGCACGAGGCGCCGCCTGGGCCGTTCAGGGCGTAGAAGTTGACCTGGGGCAGCACCCGACCGGTCAGGTCGGGGCTGGGGCCGACCCCGGAGTCGACCACGGCGACGATGGGGGCCGGGACCTCGCTACCCGGTTCCGAGGCCCATGCCTGCTGTACATCCCCTTGGGCCAGGAGCTGGTTGTCAGAAGGGTTGGAAGGGCTGTTGTAGAAGGCCGCTGCCGGGGTGCCCGGCAGGTAGGGGCCCACCAGGCCCTGGGTGTAGGCGAGCGCGCCCCGGGCCAGGACAGGCGGAGGTCCTGCCCGGGCGACAGGTGGCCCGGCTGACATCACCGTCACGAGGACCACCGTCGCCACGGCCCTGAGGGCAGCCCGGCTGCGGGCAACCGGCCCGGTCTTGGTCATGCCCATCCTCCTCGGCGGCTGGTCCGTCCCCTGGGCCCGGCACGGCCCCTGCTCCTGCTCGTCGCGCTTCGGGCCGACATGAGGAGGGGGCGGGCTTTTCCGGGCCGGTCGCCGGTGGTGCCCGTTACAGGTCGTGGCAGGCAGTGCGTTCGCGCACACAGCGCCACCTCCCGGGCTAGCCTGCGTGCGGTGCTGGAGGCTGACTGGCGTCAGGACCTCGTGGCCGGCCTCAGGCTGCGGTTGGGCGTGGCCCGCACGCCGGTGCTGGTCGGGGTGGACGGCTGGTCGGGCAGTGGCAAGACCTCCCTCGCGTTGTGGCTTGGCCCGGTTCTCGGTGGTGGGGTGTTCTCCCTCGAGGACCTGGTGCTCGGCTGGCATGGCCTGCAGGCCTCGGTGGAGCTGGCCGCAAGCTGCCTGGCTGACCTGGCCGCGGGCCGGCCGACCGTTCACCCGACCTGGGACTGGGGGCGAGACTGCCCCGGCCCGTGCCGCCACGTGCCCGCGCCGCGCTCGGTAGTGGTCGTGGAGGGGTGCGGAGCCGGCGCAGCCCGGCTTCGCCCATGGCTGGACGCCCTGGTGTGGCTGGAGGTCCCAGCCCGTACGCGGCGGCAGCGCCTTGAAGCTCGCTCCGACTGGGACGGCTATGGCCCCTGGTTCGGCGCCTGGGAGGCGCAGGAGGCGCAGCTCCGGGCCGATGACGACCCTCGGCTGCACAGCGATGCCGTGGTCGTGGAGCGGCCCGGCGGTCGAGTGGTCGTGCGCTGGCGCACCCGGTAACCTCTGGGTACAGCAACGACTCGGGAGCTCGGGCGTGACCGGGCTGAGAGGGCGTCGAGCCTTGTGGCCGTGACGTCGACCGACACTGACCCGCCGGGTAATGCCGGCGAAGGGAGGCCTTCATGCGCCACACCAGGCACGGCGCCATATCGGTCCTGGTCGTCCTCGCCCTTGCTCTAGCCGGGTGCGGGCCGGTCGGACCGGGGGGCTCGGCCACGGGGCGCCCCCCGACGAGCAGGAGCCTGCAGAGCTTCCGCATTGCCCTCGACTACACGGCCAATGTCGACTACCTGGGCATCTACGCGGCCGAGGCCAACGGGTACTTCGCCCAGCAGGGGATCAGGCCGGTCGTGCTCCCCTACAGCGGTGCCTCAGCCGAGGAGCTGCTCCAGGCGCACAAGACCGACCTCGGCCTGACCTACCCGCCGAGCATCCCGGCCAACCGCGCCAGCGGGCTCGACTACGAGGCGGTGGCAGGGCTGAGCCAGGTCAACACCATTGCCATCGCCGTGCTGGCTTCATCGCCCTACCGCTCGGTCGCCCAGCTCTCGGGCACGTTGTACGGAGGCTTCGGTGTGCCGAGCGACAAGCCCATACTGCTCGACGTCTTCCGCAAGGCGGGTGTCGTCCACCCCGTCTACCGGGAGGTGGACCTGGGCACGGACGCCTACCAGGCTCTGGCTGCCCGCCGGGTCGCGTACAGCATCGTCTACGGCGGTATCGACGACGTGACGGCCCGGTTGTCAGGAGTGAGGCTCCGGGAGTTCCCGATCAAGGACTACCTCGGTGGTGCCTTCAGCTTCCCCGACGACGCGTTCGTGGCCCTGGACGCCGAGGTGGCCGCCCACCGGGCACTGTTCCGCCATGCCATGGCTGCACTGGCCGAGGGTTACGAGTTCGCAGCCCATCACCCGGCCGCGGCCGAGCGGGCCCTCGTCGAGTACAACCGCACCGCGCTGGCCCACTCGGCCAACATCGTGACCGCTACCGGCAACGCCACTGCTCGGACGTTCCTCACGTCGGGTGGTGCCTGGGGGGCGATGAAGGCGTCGGATTTTGCCGGGCTCACCCGGATCCTCGTCGACGGGGGCCTGGTCCCGGCCTCGAAGGCCCCGCCCCCGGCGTCGGACTACACCAATTCGCTGCTGCCTGACCGGCCACTGGTCAAATGAAGGCCGGCTTGTCCCTGGTGGCCGGCGAGAGCGTCGTGCCGGGCGTCGGGCGCCGGCCGGGTGCACGTCGCTGGCTCCCGCCGGCCCTGGTCCTTATAGCCGCGGTCGGTCTGTGGCAATTGGTGACGGTGGTCTTCGGCACGTCACCCACCATCCTCCCGGGGCCGGCCCTCGTCGTCGTCTCGACCTGGGCAGACCGGGCCGACCTGGCACCCGCCCTCGCCACCACCACGGTTGAGGCTGTGGCCGGGCTGGCTCTCGCCGTTGCCGTGGCCGTCCCGCTCGCGATCTCGATCGACTGGTCGCGCACGGCCCGCGCCGGCGTGTACCCGCTCGTGGTCGCCTCACAGACGGTGCCCGTGATCGCTCTGGCGCCACTGGTGGTCATCTGGTTCGGCTTCGGCGAGGGCCCGAAGATCGGGCTGGTCGCCCTGTTCAGCTTCTTCCCCATAGTCGTGGGCGCTGTCCAGGGCCTGGCATCGGCTGACCGGGACGCCGTCGACCTCCTCCGCACGATGCGGGCTTCCCGGTGGCAACTGCTGTGGCGGGTGCGCTGGCCGAGCGCCCTCCCGCAGTGCTTCACCGGCCTGAAGATCTCCGTCACCTACGCCTACACGTCGGCCATCGTGGCCGAGTACGTGGGCGCCACCCAGGGCCTGGGCGTGTACATGAACGCGGCCAGCCAGGCCGCACCCCGGCGCACGGACCTCGTGTTCGGCGCCACCGGCGCCACTGCCCTGGCGACTGTCGCCCTCTTCCTACTGGTCGGGTTGGCCGAACGGCTGGCCATGCCCTGGCGGCCGCCGAGCCGGTCATGAGCACGGGCACGGGTACGGCGCTCGAGGTCGTCGGGCTGGCCAAGTCGTTCACCTCCGACCAGGGCACCGTGCAAGCCGTCCGGCGGGTCGACATGTCGGCCCGGCCCGGTGAGCTCGTCACCCTGATCGGGCCGAGCGGGTGCGGGAAGTCAACGGTGTTCAATGTCGTGGCAGGTCTGGAGCAGCCCTCCGCCGGCGAGGTGCGCATCGGTGGCTCGGTCGTCGCCGACCGTTTGGGCGCCAGTGCCTACATGCCGCAGCGTGACGCTCTCCTGCCCTGGCGCCGGGTCATCGACAACGTCACGCTCCCCCTGGTGCTGGCCGGTAGCTCGCCGGCGGCTGCCCGCCGCCAGGTGGAGCCTCTCCTCCGTCGCTTCGGCCTGGGCGATTTTGCCCGTGCCTGGCCCTGGCAGTTGTCGGGGGGGATGCGCCACCGTGCCGCCTTCCTGCGCACGGTCGCTGCAGAGCCGGGCCTGGCCCTGCTGGACGAGCCGTTCGGTGCGCTCGACGGGATCACCAGGGCCGACCTCCAGCAGTGGTTGTCGGCCGTGCGGGCGGAGCTGGGCACGACAGTGGGCCTGGTGACCCACGATGTGGCTGAGGCTGTCTTCCTCTCGGACGTCGTGGTCGTGCTCACTGCCCGCCCCGCAGAGGTGGCGGCGGTCCTGGAAGTCGACCTGCCCCGGCCCCGGGAGGCCGAGGACCGCGAACGAGCCTCCTTCGGCGACCTCGAACGCCGTCTGCGCCACCTACTGCGCGAGGCGTCCTGGGCGTCGGTCGGCCCGGGAGCCGCTGAGCGCCCTCCCGACTGAGCTGGGCGCGCCGCAGGCGCCTGCTGCCACGTGCCCGCACCGTGGCCGCCAAGGCCTGGCCGTCCCGGTGTGCCTGCTTCACGACGGCCTGGCCGAGGCGGGTGTGCTGGGCAGCTCAAAGCCGATCACTGCTCCGCCCTCGGGGTGGTTCCCGGCGAAGGCGTGGCCCCCGTTCGCCTCTGCGACATGGCTGACGATGGCCAGGCCGAGACCGGACCCGGGCTTGCTCCGGGCGCCTGCGGAGCGGTAGAAGCGGTCGAACACCCTGGGCAGGTCCTCGGGGCTGAGCCCGGGCCCGTGGTCCCGCACCTCGGTGCGACCGGAGCGCACGTCCACCTCCACCGGGGCCGACGTAGGGCTGAACTTCAGTGCGTTGTCGACGAGGTTCGAGACCGCCCGGCCGAGCGCCCGTGGCTGGCCGTGGACGGTACAGGGTTCCGCCCTCAGTGTGATGTCCCGTGAGCTGCGTTGACGGGCACGTTCCACGACCTCCTGCACGACCTCGTCCAGGCGTACCTCCTCGACGGGCTCGTCCCGGTGCCGGTCCGAGCTCAGCTCCACGAGCTCGTCCACCAGTGCGGTGAGCTCACTGAGCTCGGAGTCGAGAGCGCCGAGCACGCGCGCCCTGGTCGGGGCCGGGAGCACCTCGTGCCGGCGGAGGATGTCGACGTTGGTCCGCAGGCTGGTCAGAGGTGTGCGCAGCTCGTGGCCTGCGTCCTCGGCCAGGTGCTGTTGCTGGGCCCGCAGGCTCGCCAGCGAGGCAAGCATGGTGGCGAAGGCCCGTGCCAGCCGGCCCGTCTCGTCGGCCTTGCCCTGCTCGACCGGCACATCGAGCCGGCCGGTCGAGGCCACCCGTTCTGCGGCCAGGGCCAGGCGGCGCAGAGGCTGCACCAGTCGCCGGGCGAATAGCCAGCCCACGACGGCTGCTGCAAGCACGACCGCCATGTCGAGCAGGCCGAGGCGCCAGCGCAGCGAACCGAGCAGGGCCGCGTCCTCGCTCGTGTCACGGCCGAGCTGCACCGCCCCCCCGTTGGGGAGGGCCTCGGTGAGCACGCGGTAGCTGGCTCCTGCAACGTCCTCGGTGCGCAGCCAGGTGGCGCCCCCGGAGCGGGCCAGTTCCTGGTCACGGGGGAGGACGGGCAGCGGTACCTGGCCCTGGACCGAGACCAGGGACCCGTCCGGGCGCAGGTACTGGACGACCACCAGGCCGAGGGCCCCCAGTGGCCCACGACCGCCCACCATCTGCCCGTTCCCCGGCCCCCGCCCGTACTGGCTCATCATGCCCGGCCCTATGCCCATGTTCGTCGCCGAGGCCACGCGTGCCGCAGCCTGGCTCAAGGACCGGTCGACCTCGGAGCTGAGGCGGCTCGACGTGGCGGCGTAGGCGAGGGCGGCTGCCGTGGTGGCAGCCAGTGCCGACAGGACGGCCAGGACGACCGCGAGGCGGGCGCGCAGTGTCACGGTGCCCGCAGGGTGTAGCCCACCCCCCGGACCGTGCGGATGAGCTGCCCTGTCCCCTCGTCACCCAGCTTGCGGCGGAGGTAGCCGACATAGACGGCCAGGTTCTTGGAGTCGGGGCCGAAGTCGTAACCCCAGATCTCCTCGTAGATGGAGCCAGGTCCGAGCACCACCCCCGCGTTGCGCATCAGGAGGTGCAGCAGGTCGAACTCGGTCTTGGTGAGCTCCACCTCCTGAGCGCCACGCCACACCCGGCGCGCCGCCGCGTCGAGGCGCAGGTCGCCCACCACGAGGGCGACGCTCGGCTCCTCCAGGCGGGACCGCCTCAGCAGCGCCCGTAGCCGGGCCAGCAGCTCGTCGAGCGAGAACGGCTTGCTCAGGTAGTCGTCGGCTCCGGCGTCCAGGCCCGAGATGCGTTCTGAGACCTCGGAGCGGGCCGTGAGGATGAGGACGGGGGTGCGGTCCTGGCGGGACCGCATCCGCCTGCACACCGACAAGCCGTCGATCTCTGGCATCCCGATATCGAGCACCACGGCGTCGGGGCGTGTGGCGAGGACCTGCTCCAACGCCCGGGCGCCATCCCCCACAGCCGATGCCCTGTAGCCCTCGAGCTCGAGCGCGGTGACGAGCGATTCGCGCGTGGAGCGGTCGTCGTCGGCCACCAGGATGAACGGTGCCTCGGCCTGTCCCACCAGCCCATTGTGCCTGAGGCCGGTAAGAGCAGGGTTAGACCGTCAGCCCGCGTCCGGCCTCGCGGCCGGTGGTGCCCGGGGCGTGCCCGGGTGGGCGCCCCGGCAGGAGCCCGGTCGGTTCCAACCGTCCTCTTACCGTGGCCGGGTGGCCCCCTTACCACCCACGCTTAGCGTCATCGACAGAAAGGAGCTGGCAAAAATGAACCAGACAACGTTCAAGAAGAAGATGACCGGGGCAGCGCTCGTGGTGGTTGCAGCACTGGCCGGCGGGGGTACGGCGGCGGCCTTCCTGGCCGGCGGCCCCGCAGCGATGGCTGCCACCGTGGGCACGACCACCACCGCTCCCACGACCACCGGGACAGGGCCGGCGTCCGCCGTCCCCTCCCCTGCACTGCTCCAGAAGTTGGTGGGCAACGGGACAATAACCCAGGCGCAGGCAACAGCCGTGCACAACGCCGTCGTCCAGGAAGTCCGTAACTGGCGGACGTCCGGCGGGGCAAGCACCACGACCCGTACCGATATCTGGGCCGCCGCCCTGAACCGCCTGGTCCAGGGCGGCACCATCACCCAGTCGCAGGCCACGGCCATCTCCGACGCGCTGGCCGCCCAGGTGGGCACGTACTGCGGTGCCGGCATGGGCTACGGGGGCGGTTTCGGGATGATGTGGGGCCGGGGGGGCCCGGTTGGAGGCTCCGGTCGTTCCGGTGGCGGTGGGCCTCCGATGATGGGCGGTTGGGGCACCACGGGGGCGGCCCAGAGCTCGTAGAGGCCGGGGCAGCTGCTGCCCGTGACGAGGTGCTGTGGCAGAGAGCAAGATGGCCGGCGGCAGGTGCCGCCGGCCGTCTGTCGTGCTCGCGGGCGTCGGTTGGCTGCGACCGTCGTCCCCTGCCCTTGCCCCCCGGCCGCAGGGCTCAAACGGCCGGGGGCGCCGGGAGGCTCAGGCCGTGTAGGTGTACTGCGCCGGGTTACCAGCGGCCCGGCCGTCGACAACGACCGTGATCGGCACCGTGCCTGGCGCCCCTGGCGGGGACAGCACGAGAAGGATGCCCGGTGAGTCGTAGATGACGAAGGCTTTGTTCGCCCCCACCTGTACGCTCACCCCGGTGCAACCCGCTCCCCTGTACCACACGCAGCTTGTGCTGCCGGGGGCCAGGTTGGTGCCGAAGAGCTCTATGTAGCGGTGCCCGGAACTGGCACCCGAGGACGGTGCGACGTACTTGACCTGCGGGGCAGCGCCGAGCACGTCGATGCTGAACTGGGCACTGGCCGTGCCTGGCGTGGGGGACGTCGAGTCGGCCACCTGCACGGTGAAGGTGGTCGTGCCACCGGCCTGGGGCGTACCGCTGATGACGCCTG
>JAJZMF010000029.1 GCA_021850325.1 Actinomycetes bacterium | reverse complement strand
GACGATGACCTCGGACATCTTCGACGTGAAGGTGGCGAGCGGCAATTTCGTCAACGGGGGCGGTTACGACCCCAGCGCACTCCAGCCGGCGGTCCTCCTGTACAACGTCGACCCCTCCGGCGTGGATCTCTCGGGGCCGGACGAGAACGTGTTCCGTGGCCCTCCTGCCGGCCACGTGGTTCTCGTCGCCGGCGCCGACATAGCACCCGGGCAGTCCTGGAAGGTATCTCCCTCGAGCGGAGCCGTGCTCGAGCCGGCCGGATGCCTCGACTACCACACCTGCAGCGGCATCACCGTCCAGGGTGGAGGGTTGCTCGACCTGTCCCCGGGCACCGTTGTGAAGAGCGGCACCTCTGGGGTCGGGATCGAGGTCGCCCCCGGGGGGACGCTGGACGCCAACGGCACCAGCAGCGAGCCTGTCGTGTTCACAAGCATCAGCGACGACCAGGTGGACGGCCACTCCAATGGCACGCCTTCCATCTACAAACCCGGTCCAAACGCCTACGGGACGGCGGTCCAGTTCGACTTCGCCTTGGGCACCACCCTGTCCCATGACGTCTTCGAGTACGCCAGCACCGCCATCTACGTCGAAAAAGGCATACTTACCATCCGCAAATCCGACTTCAACCAGAACGGCTGGGCGGTCAACGTCGAGCAGACCACAGGGCCCGACTATGCACATGCGGGCCTCCTGCCCTGCTCACCGGTGTGGACGGCGGTCGTGGACGCAGAAGGTAGCTGGTTCAGTTCCGACGGGTTACCGACACCGAGCATAGGGCTCGGAAGCCTGCTGTTGCTGCCGCTACCGGTGAACGTCAAAGTCGCCTTCAACACGAGCGGTGTGACCAACGCGCTCAACTACGAAAGGCTCCAGACAGGCTCGAAGGACCTGGTCCCTTGGGCAGTGTGGAAATGCGGCCCCGTTCTGTTCCCCGAGACGCCGGTGTTCCTGAACGGGTTCCCGGCTTTTGGAGTGCCGGGCGGCTTGACGCCCCTGTACCCGGTCCCGGGGACGCGGCTCGTTCTCCCGCTCCCGGTCCCGATCCCCTCGTTGCCGCCACTACCGAAGAACTTCATGTGGTTCCCGCCCAACTTCGCATGGGTCAGGTCGGGCGCTTCCGTCGACTTCAAATGAGCCGGCACGCCACAGTCCGCAACCGCCCCGGCCGGCGTCGGGCACTGCCGGCCCACGCCCGGGTGGCCCAGCCCGTAGCCGGCGCGCGGTGGACCAGGCTGGCCCGGAAGGCGGCCACTGCTGCCTTGCTCGTTGCCGGCCTGCTACCGGCTCCAGCCGCCCGTGCCGCCGGCACCGGGACAGCCGTGCCCAGTGGGCTCAACGCCGTCGCGTGCCCCTCGGTCACCGTCTGCGTGGCCGTCGGCGCGGTCGAGGTTTACGACAAGAGTGCTTCGGGGACGCTCCTGCGGGCGTCGTACACTGCGATGGCGCTGCGGTCGACCGACGGCGGCAAGGACTGGGTGCCCGTCCAGCTCCCGAGTGTCCCGGCCGACCTCACCGGGGTGTCATGCATGTCAACCACGGCCTGCATCGCAGTGGGGGCGACCGAGACGGTTTACGACGGCTTGGTGTACCCCGTGGGCGCCGTGGTCCTCCGCCTGTCCGGGGACGCCGGCCAGGTCGTGCGGGAGCTCCCCTCAGGAGCGCGGGCCCTCCTTGCCGTGAGCTGTAACGGGCCGTCGACCTGCCTGGCTGCCGGAGGGGCAGACAGGCTCGGGGCCGTCGACCTGCGGCCGGAGATGCTGGCAACGAAGGATGCCGGGAGCCACTGGACGAACGTGGGCTTGCCGATCGTGTCTGGCCAGCTCCAGGGGATCTCCTGCGGTGCACCGTCCCAGTGCGTCGCGGTGGGCGTCAATGCGTACGTGGCCGACAAGCAAGGCGGCGGCGTCACGACGACCGGCCCGGCGCCCATCGGGCTCAGTTCGTCGGACGGCGGGCGTTCGTGGAAGGTGGCAACCCTGCCTCCGGGCCCGTCGAGCGGCGGCCCCGCAGGGCCGGCGAGCGGTGGCCCCGACTCGGTCGGCTGCTCACCGGGAGGTCATTGTGTTGCGGCCGGCGACCGCTTCAACTGGTGCCAGTGCGGGACGGGTGAACCCGGGCACTACGCCATGACGTGGTCGAGCGACAACGGGGGCGCGACCTGGTCTGTCCACGTGCTGCCCACGATCAGCAACTTCGATGTATGGTACGCGACCTCGGTCAGTTGCTGGGCCGGGGCGTGCGCGGTTGCCGGCACGGGCAGCCGTCCCCAGCCCGGCTCCGACTACTACGCCCTCTTCCTCCCGCTGTCCGCTTCCGGGACGCCAGGGGGCCCGCTCGCCAGCTCCGCCACCAGCCTCCGGCCCCAGTGGGTCGACGGGCTCTCCTGTCACGCCGTCACCGCCTGTGTGGCGGTCGGCGAGGACTGGTCGACGCCGGCGCGGGCTGCGATCGAGACCAGGTCCGGCGCGCGCTGGGCTACCACTTTTACCGCCTCCCCCCGCCCCCCCGCCGGCGTGCGGAGCGGGACCTGAGCGTTACCACCGCCTCGTCGAGGGGAGCGTTCCTTGTGCTCCACTCCGGTCGCAAAGCGGTGCCGGGCCCAAGAAGGCATACCTGAGCGCGTGCGCCTGAGGCGGCTGTTGTGCACCTGCGCGTCCGTCGCCGGTGCTCTGTCTGCGCTGCCCGTGGTCGCAGCGGGCGTCCAGCCCCCGATGGCCCGGGCTCAGCACCCGGCACCGGGCGTCCCAGGCGTGGGCAACCCTGTACGGGCCCTTGGATGGGGCTTCTCCAACCCGGACGGCGTCGCTGTGGACGGAGCGGACGTCTTCGTGGCCAACACCTACTTCCTCGTCGAGCTCGACCGCACTACCGGCAAGCTCGTCAGGGTCATATCCGGGCCCGAGTACCACTTCGTCAGCCCCGTTGCATTGGTGCTCAGCGGCAGGGATCTCTTTGTCGCCAACCAGGCAGGCAACTCGGTCACCGAGGTGGACGCATCGAGCGGGGCACTGGTCAAGGTGATCTCCTCCCCCCGGGACAGGTTCAACGGCCCGGACGCCCTGGCGTTGGCGGGCGGCCACCTGTTCGTCACCAACCAGTTCGGCTGCACCCTGACCGAGCTGGACGCTTCTTCCGGCTCGCTCGTCCGTGTAGTAACCGGGCCGTTCGACATCCCCGACGCCATCCGGGTCGACGGCAACCACCTGTTCATAGCGAACAACTACAGCCCCTTGGGTTGCGCCAAGCCGGGATGGGCCGTGACCGAAGTCGATGCGGCCTCCGGCAGGACAGTAAGGACGTTCGCCGGCCCGCCGGCAGCCGGTTTGGCGCTGAGCGGCAACGCCATCTTTGTCTCCAATGGCCAGCACGCGGGCGCGGTGTCCGAGATAGACGCTTTCAACGGCGCCCTCGTGCGGACGATCGCCGCACCGGGCTACAAGCTTGCTGCCCCCGGTGCCATGACCGTGAGCGGCCGCGACCTGTTCGTGCTCGACGCCGGTGCGATGACCGAGGTCAACACGTCCACCGGTGCGCTGGTAAGGGTGATCGCCGGTGGGCCCGATTTTGGGGGCCAGGGTGGCCTCGAGGTTCATGACGGTATGCTCTTTGTCGCAAGCGGGGGCGGTCTTGCCGAGATCGATGCTTCCACCGGTGCGCTGGTGAGAGCCATTACGGGTTCGGGCTATGGCTTCAGCAGCCCTGATGCCATCGCCATCGATGGCAACAGCGCGTTCGTGGCGAACAGTGGTGGTTCGGTCAGCGAACTGAACGCATCGAGCGGGGCCTTCGTGAGAGTTGTCTCAGGGCCTTCTTACGAGTTCGACAACCCGGACGCGTTGGCGGTGAGCGCCGGTCACGTCTTTGTTGCCGACGGCGTGTACGGAGGTGGTCGGCTCACCGAGCTCGACGCTTCGAGCGGAGCGCTGGCGCGGGTCATATCCGGGCACGCGTACCACTTCGACCTACCGGACGCACTGGCTGTTGCGGGGGGGCACTTGTTCGTGGCCAACGGCCAGTTCGAGGGTTCGATCACCGAGTTGGACGCTTCCAGCGGAGCATTGGTGAGAGTGATCTCCGGTGGGGGCTACCGGCTGGAGAGGCCCGGCGCGCTCGTGGTGGCCGGCCGGGACCTGTTTGTCGCAGTGCTGGGCGGTGTGACGGAGATCGACACCTCCACGGGCGCCCTCGTGAGGACCATGAGCGGCCCTGCGTACCAGGTGGGCACGTTGGAACCGACGGCGCTGGCAGTCGAGGGCAATGACCTGTTCGTGGCGTTCGGCAGCCCGCCCGGCTCTTCCGCCCTGGGTGGGGCGGTCGGGGAGCTCAGCATGTCGAACGGGGCGATGATGAGGCTCATCTCGGGCCGGCGTTACCACTTCGACGACCCCGTGTCCCTGGCTGCCGCGCCGGGCCACTTGCTGGTGGCGAACTTCGGAGGCTCTGTTACCGATATCGACCCGTCCACCGGTGCCCCGACCGGTGTCACCGACGGTTCGGTCTACCGGTTCCTTGGCCCCGACGCCCTGGCGCTGTGGGGGCCGGACGTGCTCGTGGCGAACCTGGAGGGCGAGTCGGTGACCGAGCTCCCCGTCGACGGCAGCGTCCTTGGAGGCCTTCGTCGGGCGTAGTGCCGGGCGGTGCGCGCCGCTCAGGCGTGGCCCACGTGCCGGAGGAGCTGTCGTGCTGCTACTTGTGGTTGGGGCATGTCGGCCTCGGACCGTAGCTGTGCCGAGCCAGTACGGCATCGAAGAAGAGCCCGTCATCGAGGTTGCCCCCCTACAGGTGCGCAGCGATGGCGGCCAGGATGTCATCGAGACTTGATGCCGCACGTGCTCGTAGGCCCCGAGCCGTTCCACCCCGGCGGAGCGGGCCTCATGGGCGGCCATGGTCTGCAGCAGCGGACGGGCTGCCTTCCGCACCGCGTGCCACGTCGTGCCCAACTGGCCGTCTCTGGCGCCTGCGAAGATGTCGACGTGCATATCGACGACAGCGGTGTCGTCCTCAGCCCTACCGACCTGACCCGGCACCTGGGGTGCGCGCACGCCACGACGCTGGACCTGCAGCTGGCGCGCGGGGAGACCCAAGCACCAGCTGGGGCCGATGACGCCCTCGAGCTCGTATTCGGTCTCGGCCTGGAGCACGAGCGCCGCTACCTGGAGCGGTTACGGGCCGGGGGCCGCAACGTGGCAGCCGTTCCCGAGCAGGGCACCCTGGCTGAGCGTGCTGCCCTGACCGAGCGGCTGCTCGCCGAGGGGACCGATGTCGTCTACCAGGCCACCTTCTTCGACGGCGCCAACCGCGGGCACGCTGACTTCTTGATGAGGGTGGACCGTCCGAGCTCGCTGGGCCCATGGTCCTACGACGTGGCCGACACGAAGCTGGCCCGCAAGATGAAGGTGGCTGCACTGTTGCAGATGGCCCAGTACGGCGGGCACCTGCAGCGCCTACAAGGCCGGCCTCCCGAATGGCTCACGGTCGTGACCGGCGACGGGCAAGAGCGCCCGTTCCGCTATGCCGACGCAGCGTGGTACGCAGAGCGGGCGCTCAGCGCCCTTCGCTCGGCACTGGACGGGGCCCCCGCTACGGCGCCGCAACCGTGCGCCCACTGTGCCCAGTGCCGCTGGTCGGCGCGCTGTGAGGCCCAGTGGCGGGCGAGCGACCACCTCTCGCTGGTGGCGTTCATGCGCACCGACCACAGGGTCGCACTGGAGGAGGCCGGGGTGCGTAGCGTGGCCCAGCTGGCCGCCAGCTCGCCGGACCAGCTGCCCTCGACCATCGGTGAACCGAGCCGGGTGCGCCTACAGGCTCAGGCGGCCCTGCAGGTCCGCGAGCGCATGACGGGCACGCCGCACTACGAGCTGCTGAGCCCGGTACCTGGGCTTGGCCTGCTACGTCTGCCTGCTCCGAGCGACGGTGACGTCTACCTCGACTTCGAAGGCGACCCCTACGCCGAAGAGGGAGAGGGACGCGAGTACCTCGCCGGCCTTTGGGACCGGGAGGGACGCTTCACGACCTATTGGGCGCACAGCCGCGACGAGGAGGCCCGCCTCACCGAAGCGTTGCTGGCCGACCTGGTGGCCCGCCTGGACGCCGACCCGGCGATGCACGTCTACCACTACGCCGCCTACGAGCGCTCGGCATTGGCGCGCCTCACCCAGCGCCACGGCGTGGGCGAGGCCCATTTCGACCGCCTGCTTCGCGCCGAGACGCTGGTCGACCTCTACGCAGTGGTGCGCCAGGGCCTTCGCATCTCCAAGGGCAGCTACTCGATCAAGAAGCTGGAGGCGTTCTACTGGGGGGGCGTGCGCGGCTCGGGCGACCAGCCCGACGACGTGGCCGACGCCCTCAGCTCCGTGGTTGCCTACGAGCGCTGGCTCGCCACCGGGGGCCCGGCGATCTTGGAACAGATCGCCGCCTACAACCGCGACGACGTGCGCTCCACCCACGACCTGCACGCCTGGCTCGAGGAGCGCCGAGCCGAGCTGGAAGCCGAGCACGGCCCCCAGGCGCGCCCGGCCGTCGCAGACGGGTTGCCCTCCGAGGAGCAGTCCCTGGCCGAGGCGGCGGAGGCGGCCCTGGCGGCAGAGCTGCGAGAGGCCGGGCACCACCTGCTTGCCGGTCTCGTCGGCTGGCACCGGCGCGAGTCCAAGCCCCAGTGGTGGGACTTCTACCGCTTGGGCGCGCTCACCGACGACGAGCTGGTAGCCGACAGCGCCGCCCTCGGCGACCTGGGCGAGCCCGTCTCGAGAGGCCCATTGCCCAGGCCGGCCAAGTCCACCATCTGGCGCTACTCGTTCCCGCCCCAGGACACCAAGGTCAAAGGCAGTGCCGTAGACGTGGACACCCACAAGACGCTCGGCCAGATAGTCGGCCTCGACGCAGCGGCCGGCTGGATAGACCTCAAAGTGGGCAGCAAGAAGCAACCGCCGCGGCCGCGAGGCATCGGCCCGGACCGGCCGGTCAACACCGGCGAGCTGCAAGGCTCACTGCAGCGCACGGCTCGCGAGGTCCTCGCAGGTGCCAGCCCACTGGGGCTGCGCCTCATCCAACGGGCGGTGCCGGCCGGGACTGCGCGCATCGCCGGTGAGAGCGCTGCGCAGGCAGTGGTACGGGCCGGGCGCAAGCTGAGCGACAGCGTCCTGGCTGTGCAGGGACCTCCGGGTTCGGGCAAGACGACCGTGGGCGGCGAGCTCATCAGGGCCATGGTCGACGACGGCCTCAAAGTGGGGGTGACCGCGCAGTCCCATGCCGTGATCGGCAACCTCTTGAAGGCGGTCGGACGCCCGGCGTTGCAGAAATGCGACGAAGAGGACCACTGCGGGGCACCGGACGTGGGCTGGACGGCCTCCAACGATGATGTCGTCGACGCCCTCGGCGACGGTAGCCACAACCTGGTCGGCGGGACGGCGTGGCTGTGGTCGCGAGAGGACCTGACGGGCCTGGTTGACGTACTGGTGATCGACGAGGCCGGCCAGTTCTCCCTGGCCAACGCAGTTGCGGTGAGCCGCTGTGCGCAGGGCCTGGTGCTGTTGGGCGACCCGCAACAACTGGCGCAGCCTTCGCAGGCCTTGCACCCCGACGGTGCTGGCATATCAGTGCTCGAGCACATGCTCGCCGGAGAGGCGACCATCCCCGCCGACAAAGGGGTGTTCCTGGACCGCACCTGGCGTATGCACCCTGAGCTTGCCCGCACGGTGTCCGGGATGATGTACGAAGGGCGCCTGGACGCCGCTCCCGGCACCGAAGCGCAACGGGTCGAGGCGACCGGTCCGTTGACCGGCACCGGTGTGCGCTGGGTGCCCGTCGACCATGTCGGCAACGCCGCCGCCTCCTCCGAGGAGGCAGAGGCCGTCCGTCGCATCATCGACGACCTCGTCGGGGCTTGGTGGGTGGACCGCTGCGGCCAGCGCCACCAGCTGGGCCTGGCCGATGTGCTCGTCGTGGCACCCTACAACGCCCATGTGGGGCGTCTGCGCGCAGCCCTTCCGAACGGAGCACGGGTAGGGACAGTGGACAAGTTCCAGGGCCAGGAAGCCCCCGTGGTCATCTATTCGATGGCCTCGTCGTCAGCCGATGACGCACCCAGAGGCATCGACTTCCTCTACGACCTGCACCGCCTGAACGTCGCCATCTCCCGTGCACGCTGCCTGGCCGTACTGGTCGGCTCCCCGCGGCTCTTGGATGCGGACGTGCGTACCCCCGATCAGCTGCGCTGTGCCAACGCGCTCATCAAGGTGGTTAGCGATAGGGGTGCCGCCTACCAGAGCTGACGATGACGGCCCATCGTGCGATGGCCGTAGGGAGGACCTGTGCGCGGGATACCGGTGTCCTTGGCCTGGCGGAAAGGACCCCGCGGATCAGCGGCGGCCTTGCCCTCGAGGTGGAATACGCCGTCGATGAAGTCGGCGTGATGTACGCCCTTTACCTCGATGGTCAGAACCCCGAGCCCAGGCATAAGCAGGACGAAGTCAGCCTCGCCGTCGACTTGGCGCACGTGGTCTGGGAGGTGCACTGAGTGCAGGACCACCCAGCTCGGCTCGACCTCGGGGCCGCGCAGGGCCTCAAATGCAAACCTTTCTCCCAGGCTGGTGCCCGCAGGGTATCCAGGCGGGATCATCTGGGCCATGGCTCTCCCACATGAGCGGCGAAGCGAACGAGCACCTCGGGCGAGTACCGCTCGTCGACACATTTGACGTTCCAAAGCCCCGACCTCGCGATGGCGGGGTTCACCGCCTGGTGGCCCAACCAGCTCGGCGAAGCTCTTTCGGAACCCCCAGTCATCGCGCTCAGCAGAGCGATGATATTGCGCTCCAGGTAGGCCCGGTCCTCTCGCCCGGGTACGGCTAACCAGAGCAGCGGCATGCCCCCTATATAGCGGTCGCAATGGGACTTCCTCTCGCAGTTCGAGATCTTAGCTGCGCGCGGGCTTCAGAAACGGTTGGCTGGTGGTCCCACCTCGTCGGCCGGGATTGCCCACGCTGGGATAGCAGATGGCAGGTAGGGGATTGAAGGTCGTCGGTGCCAGGTACTCTCGTTGCGAGCGACCGGGGGCGCTCGCCTATCTCTCGACCCGCTTGTACAGCAGCGCAGCTCGATCATCTGTGCCGGTGAGGGGGCGCGCTGCTATCAGGCTGAGCAGGCCCTCGTAGACATCCAGTCCGCGTGACTCAGCGTCTCTTAGCGCGCCGGCCAGCGCTCCGGCGCACGGGCCGGCGTCCACCTGGTACACGATCTCCCGGCTGGCCCCGGAGGACACCAGAAGGTCCGACAACCGTTCCGCCGCCTAGGACGCCGGTTGGTCGTGCCTCGCCGGGCGCTGGAGGAGGCCCTCTACCACTTGCTGGAGGCCGGATGAAGGCCGTCGAGAACTGCCCCGAGGGCGGTAGCGGCCTCACGGTCGGCCGTGTCGAGGAAGTGGGCGTAGGTACGAAGGGTCACTGCCGGGTTGGCGTGGCCCAGACGCCCGGCGATCGTCCGCACTCCGATGCCCTGGGACGCGAGCGTCGTGGCGGCGAAGTGGCGTAGGCCGTGGAAGGTGACGTCATGCATGCCCAGGCGGTCCCGCAGGGTGCGGAAGGCACCGCTGACCCGGTCCGGACGGTACGGGGCGGCAGCATCGACGGCTTGCGACCACACGTAGGCGTCGTCTGAGAGGCGGGTGCCGGCGGCCTCCGCAAGCTCCTGGGCCCGTCGGCGCTGGTCTACGAGCACCGCGACGGTGGACGGGTCCAGCGCCAAGCGCCGGGCCTGGTGGGTCTTGGTGCGCTTCACGGCCACGACCGAGCCTGCGTCGGAGATCGACCTGGCAATGGTCATCGACCCAGTGCCCAGGTCGATGTCGCTCCAACGCAGGCCGCACAGCTCCCCCCGGCGGGCGCCCGTGGTGGCGGCCACGTAGATGAGCCTGCCGAGGTCCTGGTGGTCGTCCATGCATGCCTCGAGGAGCTGGCGCAGCTGGTCGCGACTGGGAGGGCGGATCTCCTTCGGTCGTGCAGTCGGCGGGGAGGCACGCTCGACAGGGTTGCGTTCCACCCAACCCCAGCGCACGGCCTGGTTGAACGCGGCGGACAGGACCGTATGGTTCTTACGGATGCTCAGCGTCCCCAAGCCGGCACTGCGCAGTTGGCCGTAGAAGGTGTCGATCTGCGCTGGCCCGAGCTTGGTGACCTGCACGCCGCCGAGCCGGGGCAGGATGTTGACCGAGATCACGGACCGGTACCGGGTGAGCGTCGATGCCGCCCGTCCTTGCGCCTCGATATGGGCCATCCAATGTCCGAGCAGGTCGGTGACGGTGAGCCGGTTGGCCTCCTGGTCGCGGTAGGCACCCCGCTCGACCTCGGCGACCAGTTTGGCCGCCAGCAGCTCGGCGTCACGCTTGCGCCCTCGCACCTCGCGGGCGATCGTCCGGTAACGCCCGGTGACCGGGCCCCGGCCGTGCGAGACGCGCACTTGCCAGCGCCCCTCGCCCTTCTGCCTCACGCTGCCTCGCATGCCCTATGGCCTGGGTAGCGTCACGGCCCGCGTTTTGGACCAATTTTGGACCAGCGGCCGGTTCAGGGGGGACGGGAGAGAAGAAGAAAAGTGCCTCTGAGCTGCGGAGGGAGTGGGATTTGAACCCACGGGGAGCTTGCACTCCCAAGGCTTTTCAAGAGCCTCGCATTCGGCCGCTCTGCCATCCCTCCAAGTCAGCGACGAGTGTAGTGCCCGGTCGGAACGGGAGGCCGGGCGACCCGGCGCCGCCAGCAGCCCGATGGCGGGCGGGGCCGTGCCACTGGCGCCTGCTCCTTAGCCCGGGGGCGGCGCCGTCGGGGGAGCTGTAGGGTATAGGCGGCCCTCATAGAGATCGAGCGGTGAGCCGATATTGTACGGGTGCTCATGATGAGAGGGGTGGAGCGGCGGGCCACGCTGCCCAGGCGTGTGGCCTTGATCGTCGCGGTCTCCGTGGCCGGGTCGGCAGCCTTCTGCTACACGCTCTACGCCATCCTGGGGCTGGCCATCATCTCCTCAGGGGTGGGTGGCGTCATCGCGTTCTGGGCTCCTCTGGTCACCCCGCTCGTAGTGACCCCGGTCGTCATGGTCCCGCTCGAGCGCTCCCGCCGTCGGTCGGTCGACCTATTGGCCCAGGTGGAGAGCGCGCGCGCCCAGCTTGCCACGGAGGTGGCCGAACGCCAGCGGGCCCAGGAGCGACTGGAGTACGAGGTCCGTCACGACCCGCTGACCGGTGCCCTCAACCGGCGCGGCTTCTTCGAGGTCTGCCAGTCCCGCCCGGCTGTCCCCATGACCATCTGCACGGTGGACGTGGACGAGTTCAAGGCGGTCAACGACACGATGGGCCACATGGCGGGGGACGCTGTGCTGTGCGCCCTGGCTGACACCCTGAGGAGCTGCGTCGGGGAAAGGGGCTGGGTTGCCCGTCTTGGAGGTGACGAGTTCGTGGTCCTCCACCTCGACGAATCGGCCGGTCACGCCGTCGGCACACGCCTGGCCGGCTGGAGGGTCTCCTTGGGCGGAGGCCAGTCCTGTTGGGTGAGCGCCTCTGTGGGCAGTAGCCGGCTGGACGTGGGAGCCTCTGTGGACCGGGCGCTGAGTGCCGCCGACCACGAGATGTTCCTCGACAAGAGGGCCAAGAGGGTGCGCACCGCCGACCGCAGCGAGCTGCCGGCCCGCCTGTTGCGGCTGGACGAGGCGGAGACGACCTAGGACGTCCCCGTGGCGACCGGGCCCCCGGCTGCCTCGGGTTTGGCCAGGTGCTGGCGCAGGTCCTGCACCCAGGCATCGGCTGCGGTCCAGGCCGCCGCGGCTTCCCGGCGGCGTTGCTCGCCGGCTGCACCCGCTGCCGGGTACGAGCCGAGGAACTTCACCGCAGGCAGCGTGGCGTGCAGGTCACGGAGGCAGTCCGCCACCACCTCGTCTGCGATGTGGCCGTCGACATCGATGACAAAGCAGTACTCACCCAGGGCCTTCTTGGTGGGCCGGGACTCCAGTTTGGTCAGGTTGAGGCTGCGGGCCGCGAACTGGCCCAGGATGGTGTGCAGGCTGCCCGGGTGGTCCGAGGACTGGAAGCACACGACAGTCGTCTTGTCGTGGCCCGTGAGCGGGGGTATTCCCCACTCGGGACGGGCCACGACAGCGAAGCGGGTCGTGTTGGCATCGTGGTCCTCAATGTCCCGAGCGAGGACCTCCATCCCGTACAGATGGGCCGCGTGGGCTGTGCCTATGGCCACCGCGGCACGGTCGCCCTGCTCGGCGACCCGCCGCACGGCTTCTGCCGTGGAGCTGCACGGCTCGTGCTCGGCTCGGGCAAGGTTACGGGATAGCCAGGCCCGGCACTGCGCAGTCGCCACCGGCATGGAGAGCACCTGCTTGACGTCCGCGAGGGTCGTGCCGGGCAGGCCTACCAGGCACTGGGCCACCGAGATCTGCAGTTCCCGCACGATCCACAGGTCGTGGTCGAAGACCAGGCGGTCGAGGCTCACGTTGACCGTGCCCTCGATGGAGTTCTCCAAGGCCACGACCCCGAGGTCTGCCCGGCCGTCGGCAACCGCCTGCAGCACATCGGCGAAGGTGCGGTACTGCTCCCGGTGCGAGGCTGCCAGGTCAGCTTCACCGAGGAGAGCCTCCTCGGTGAAGGTCCCCGCCGGGCCGAGGTACGCGGTCACGGTGGCCGGGGTCACCTGCACCTCCAAAGCATAGGAGGCCTCCGGGGTACCTCCGGCGTGATTTCCCGGCCTGTGCCCAAGACCGGTGGCCCCGACCTGTGGCCCCGACCTGTGGCCCGGTCCACCCTCGGGCCCGGCGCTGCACCGGGCCCGAGGGGGTGAGAGCACCCTGTCCTAGAGGGCCAGGTGACCGCCCTCGCCGGCCGGGATGTCGTGGCGGGACGCCCTGACCATGGTGAAGCTCACTGCCATGGCCAGGGCGAGGATCACGGCACTGGCCATGAAGCCCACCGTGTAACCGTGCACGGGTGCCACCAGTTGTGCTCCCGGCCCATGGTGCACCAGCAGGTAGGACGTCATGGCCGAGGTGAAGATGGTGTTCAGCAGCGCCGTGCCCAGGGAACCTCCGACTTGCTGGGTGGCGTTGACGAGCGCACTGGCGACGCCTGCGTCCTGATGGGCCACGCCGACGAGGGCGGTACTGCTGAAGGGCACGAAGACGAAGCCCAGGCCGGTGCTCACGATCAGCTCCGCTGGCAGCACGTGGGTGAGATAGGCGGTGTGGGCACCTATCTGGGTGAACCAGGCCAGTCCCAGCGTGGCCATGGCGAGGCCCCCGGTCATCAGCACCCGGGGCCCCGTGCGGGGCAGCACCTGGCTGGCCACCATGGCCGACACGATGATCCCGCCCGAGAAGGGCAGGAAGGCGAAGCCGCTCTTCAGGGCCGAGTAGTGCAGGGTGCCCTGCAGGTAGTACGTGAGGAAGAGGAAGGTGCCCATGAGGGCGATGCCGACCAGGAGCGAGGCCAGGAACGACCCGCCGCGGTTGCGGTCCATGACCACCCGCAGGGGTAGCAGGGGGGCGCGGCTCCCTCGCTCGACCAGCACGAAGGTGACCAGGAGCAGAGCACCGACCGCCAACATGGCCACGGTTGGCACCGAGCCCCAACCGCTGCTGCCGGCCCTGGTGAAGCCGTAGACGAGCAGTAGCAGCCCAGCCGTCGCGCTGAAGGCACCCGGGAGGTCGTAACGGCGCTCACCCTCCGACTTGCTCTCCCGCACGTAGCGCGACGCCGCCAGGGCGGTGACGATGGCGATCGGGGTGTTGATGAGCAGCGTCCAGCGCCACGACGCGTACTGCGTGAGCAGGCCGCCGAGGACGAGGCCGATGGCCGCCCCGCCGCCGGCCACCGCTCCGTAGACCCCGAAGGCTCTGGCCCGCTCGCGTGCCTCGGTGAAGGTCACGGTGAGCAGGGACAGCGAAGCAGGCGCCATGATGGCGGCGAAGGCCCCCTGCAGGGCGCGCGCCCCGAACAGCATCGCTGCGTCCTGGGCCAGGCCGCCCAGGGCGGAAGCAGCGGCGAAGCCCAGGAGGCTGATCACGAACATCCGCTTGCGGCCGAGGAAGTCTGCCACCCGCCCACCGATGAGGAGCAGGCCGCCGAAGGCCAGCGTGTAGGCGGTGAGGGCCCACTGGCGGTTCTGCACGGAGATGTGCAGTGCCTGTTGGGCGGAGGGCAGGGCGATCGTCACGACGGAGGCGTCGAGCACGATCATCAACTGGGCAATGGCAATGATGAACAAGGCCCGGAACCTCTGGGGGTCCTGGCCCGGAGAGGCCTCCCGGTGGGTACCGGTGGCCAGCGCGTCGACGGTCGTTGTCATGGGTGCCTCTACCTCTCGGGTACTACTGGTCGGGGTACAGCTCGAACGGGGCGGTGCCGGGCGGAGCGGCCGCAGGGGCTCGGCGCCCTGAGCGGAGCACGGTGCTGCCCGGGCGCTGCCCGAGTACCGTTACGTGCCTCCCGTGGTTGCCGGTAATATGTGGAACGGGTCTTCCGCTTACCACGATACGGAACGACAGTTCCGCTTGTCAAAGGAATTAGGCGAGACAGAGGTGACATCCGTCACAGCAAACGAGGCCGGGCCGGTCCAGGGCCCGGAAGGGCGAGCCGAGGTGGGCGCTTCGGCTCCGTCGGACGCGCTCACGGTCGTCACCGAGCCCGGGGACGGAGCGGAGGTGCCCCGCCGGCAGCGGGCCGATGCCCGGCGCAACGTGGGCCGCATCCTGAAGGCGGCCGAGGAGCTTTTCACCACCGAGGGCCTGCACGTGCCCGTGGACCTGATCGCGTCCCGGGCAGGAGTGGGCGTCGGTACCCTCTACCGGCACTTCCCCACGAAGGAAGCCCTCTTCCAGGCCGTGGTCATGGAGCACAAAGACGCCCTGGTGCGCCGGGCCCGGGAGCTCGAGGCCCTCGACCCGGCGGATGCCTTCTTCGGCTTCCTGGGCGAGCTGGCCGACTCGGCCAGCCGCAAGAAGGACCTGGCGGACATGATGAGCATGGTCGGCCTGCTCTCCGGCACGTCCTGCAACCTCAAAGAGGAGCTCGACGCCGTGCTGGCCCGCCTGCTGGAGCGGGCCCAGCAGGCGGGGGCCGTCAGGGCCGATGTGACGAGCGGGGACGTGACCAGCCTGTTGCTCGGTGCCTGCTTCGGTGCTGGTTGCCTGCCCGGTGGCCGGCCCATACGGCCGCTTGTCGACATCATCTGCGACGGCCTGCGGGCCGGTGGTCCCCAGGGGGTGTGCTCGGCGCCGAGCTGAACCTGGCGGGGAGACCGTCGGTCCGTGGCAGCATGGCCGGGTGGACGAAGCATCTCTCTACCGTTTGGTGAACGACCTACAGGACGGCCGCATCGGTGCCGACGAGGCGGTGGCGCGCCTGCGCCGGCTGCCCTACGGGGACCTGGGCTTCGCCCGGGTCGACCACCACCGGTCGCTGCGTCAGGGCCTGCCGGAAGCCGTCTACGGCCCGGGCAAGGCGGTTGAGCACTGTGTGGCGATCGTGGGTGAGCTCCTCTCGGAGCCCGACGGGGGCCCGGTGGTGCTCTCCCGTGCCTCCGAGGAGCAGGCCGCGGCGACCCTGGCGGTCCATCCCGGGGGCGAGCGCCACGGGCGCACGGTGGTTTGGAGGCCGGCCCCACCCCGGGGTGAGACAGTGGGCGTGCTCTCCGCCGGTACGGCGGACCTCCCGGTGGCAGAGGAAGCTGTTGCCACGTTGCGGGCCCTGGGGTTCGTGCCCGAGGTGGTGGTCGACTGCGGCGTGGCGGGCGTGCACCGCCTGCTGCCCCATCTCGACCTGCTGGAACGCGCAGATGCCCTCGTCGTGGTCGCCGGTATGGAGGGGGCCCTGGCCAGCCTCGTCGGTGGCCTGACCCCCGCACCTGTGGTCGCCGTGCCCACCAGCGTGGGTTACGGGGCCTCTCTGCAGGGTGTAACGGCCCTTCTCGCCATGCTCGCCAGCTGTGCTCCCGGTCTGTGCGTGGTGGGGATCGACAACGGCTTCGGTGCCGCCTGGGCTGTGGGCCGCATCCTGGGGCGGGCCGGACGCGTCGCAGCCCCTGCTGCCTCCGGGGCCGTGCCGGTGCGGGGAGCCTGAGAGGGTGGCGCGCGCTCTTTGGTGGCAGTGCTCCTCGGGCATCGCCGGGGACATGGCGCTCGGGAGCCTGGTGGACGCCGGCGCGGACCTGGACCGGGTGGTCGAGGGTCTCCGGGCCCTCGGAGTGCCCGGCTGGTCCCTCAGTGCCGAGCACGTCACCAGGGCAGGGGTCGCCGCCACCCACCTGCAGGTCGAGGTGGAGGAGCCGGGCGAGCCGCGAGACTGGGCGCGCATCCGCGAACTGCTCGAAGGGGCGCACGGCTTGCCCGAACGTGCCCGCGAAAGGGCGCTCGCCGTGTTCGCCGCACTGGCGGCTGCCGAGGCGACGGTGCACCGCCAACGGGTCGATGATGTCCATTTCCACGAGGTGGGGGCACTCGACGCCATCGTGGACATCGTCGGCACCTGCCTCGCTCTGGAGCTGTTGGACGTCTCCAGCGTGCATGCCGGCCCGGTGGCCCTGGGGTACGGAACGGTGCGCTCGGCCCACGGCGAGCTGCCAAACCCGGCCCCGGCTGTGGTGGCCCTACTGGCGGGCAAGCCGGTCTTCGGGCGCGACGAGCCGGTCGAGCTGACCACCCCGACCGGTGCCGCCATCCTGGCGGCACTGGCCCGGTCGTTCGGGCCCGTCCCTGCCATGGCCCTCGAGCTGTCCGGTTACGGCGCCGGCACCCGCGACGGGCCCGGAAGGCCGAACGTGCTCCAAGCCCTCTTGGGCCAGGTGGTGGAGCACCAGGAGGGCCAGGTGGCCGGGGTGCCGTCGGCTCAGGAGGACCTCGTGGTGGTCGAGGCCAACCTGGATGACGTGAGCGGCGAGGTGCTCGGCTACCTGGTGCCCGCCTTGTTGGCCGTAGGGGCGCTCGATGCCTGGCTGGTCCCCGCCATCGGCAAGAAGGGCCGACCCGTGCAGGTGGTCAACGCTCTGGTCACCCCGGACGATGCGGGCCGGGTCGCGGCCGTGATGTTCGAGGAGGGCGGGACGCTCGGCGTGCGCCGCCACCAAGTGGAGCGGACGGCATTGGCCAGGCACTGGGCCGGCGTCGAGGTGGACGGCCGTCCCGTCCGGGTCAAGGTCGGGCCCCACCGGGCCAAGCCCGAGTACGAGGACTGCGTGGAAGTGGCCCGGGCCACGGGCCGCCCCCTGGCAGAGGTGGTGCGCCTGGCCGAGGCGGCCATCACGGTGGCCGGGGGACGGGGGACGGGCCTCGCAGCTGAGGAAGGGCAAAGGCCGAACTGAGCGGGCGAGCCCCGGTGCCCGTCCCGCCCAGCGCCCCCCGGCCCATCGCCTAGCGTGTGAGCCCATGGTCCCCGATCTGCAACTGGCTCTCGAGGCGGCCGACGTCGCCGAGCGGATCACCCTGGACGCCTTCCGACGCCCCTCCCTGCATGTGGAGACCAAGGCAGACGACAGCCCGGTCAGCGAGGCGGACCGGGCAGCCGAGCGGGCCATACGGGAGCTGCTGACCCGGGAGCGCCCGTCCGACGCTGTGCTGGGCGAGGAGATGGGCCTGTCGGGTGAGGGGGGCCGGCGTTGGCTCCTCGACCCCATCGACGGCACGGTCAACTTCGTCACCGGGGTGCCGGTCTGGGCCACTCTCATCGGCCTGGAGGTGGACGGGCGTATACAGGTGGGCGTGGTCTCGGCACCGGCTCTGGGCCGTCGTTGGTGGGCCGTACGGGGGGAGGGCGCCTTCGCTGCCGGCCCGGGCGGGCAGCCCCAGAGGCTCCACGTCTCGTCGGTGAGCGAGCTGTCGGAGGCCACCATCACCTCCAGCTGCGTGGGTGACTTCGAGGACCCGGCACGCGTCGCCCGTCTGGCGGCGCGGGTCAAGCGCGACCGGGGCTTCGGTGACTTCTGGAACCACATGCTGGTGGCCGAGGGGGCGTGTGACGTGGGCCTCGACCCGGTCGTCTCGGTCTGGGACGTGGCAGCGCTCCAGGTCATCGTCGAGGAGGCGGGTGGACGGTTCACAGATTTCAGCGGGCAGGCCCGTCTGGACGGCGCCAGCGCCATCTCCAGCAACGGGTTGCTGCACGACCAGGTGCTGGCGGCCCTGGCGGCCGAGGCCTAGCTTTGCTGCCCGGTACGCCCGGCCCTGCCGACGAGGCCTTCATGCTCCAGGCCCTCGAACTGGCCCGCCAAGCGGGCCGGGAGGGTGAGGTCCCGGTGGGGGCGGTGGTGGTCCAGGGAGGCCGGGTGGTGGCCACGGGTGCGAACCTCAGGGAGGCGGGCGCCGACCCGACAGCGCACGCCGAGGTGGTGGCGCTCAGGGCCGCCGCAGCCGCTACGGGCACGTGGCGCCTGGAGGGTGCAACGCTCTATGTCACCCTCGAGCCCTGTCCCATGTGCGCAGGGGCACTGGTCCAGGCCCGGGTGGCCAGGTTGGTGTTCGCTGCAGCCGACCCCAAGGCAGGAGCGTGCGGGAGCCTGTACAACTTGTGCTCGGACCCCCGCCTCAACCACGAGGTGGAGGTGACCAGCGGGCTGTTGGCCGACGAGGCATCGTTGTTGTTGTCCCGCTGGTTCGCCCCCCGGCGCGCCTCCGGCGTGCCCTGAGGGCGCCAGCCTGCCGGCCCCGGCTGGGGCCGACCGGCCCGGCCTTGGACCCGCGCTTGCGCGGCGTGTAAACTAGCTGGTCAAAGCCGCCCGGAGGGATGCGAGAGCGGCCGAATCGGACGGTCTCGAAAACCGTTGTGGGCCTTGCCCACCGTGGGTTCAAATCCCACTCCCTCCGCCAAGGGGGCCCTTACGAAACTGAGGGCCTCGAGGTTACGAAACCCCTCGCCGCCGGCCCGTGTAGGCCTGCGGCGAGGGGTTCGTCGCTATCGGCAGCCTTCGCGGGCCCACGGTACGACCTGTGCTGGCCCTCGTGAGCTCGGGCCGGCCCTCCGGCCGGGCGGTTCGCCGTGGGCCGGGGCAGCACTTTGGGCCCGCCAGCATGGTGGCGTGCTCGCCGAGCGGGTGTCAGAACCGGTAGCCCCCCACCAGGGACTCGAGGCGTCCAGCCATCTCGGACAGGTGTGCCGAGGCTTCCAGGGTGCTCGTGGCGCCCACGCTGGTCTGCTTGGTCACGTCGGCCACTCCGGCGATGTTCTGGGCGATCTCGCCCGAGCCGACCGCTGCCTCGTTCACAGTGCGCCCGATCTCCGAGGTGGTCGCCGTCTGCTCCTCGACCGCAGAAGCGATCGTCGTCTGGGCGTGGTTCACCTTGGCCATGATCTCGTCCATCTGGGCCACGGCGCGGATGGCGGCCTGGGAGTCGTCCTGGATGGCTGCGATGGTCCTCGAGATCTCCTCGGTCGCGCCCGCTGTCTGCTTGGCGAGCTCCTTGACCTCGTTGGCGACGATGGCGAACCCCCGCCCGGCCTCACCGGCACGCGCCGCCTCGATGGTGGCGTTCAGGGCCAGGAGGTTGGTCTGCTCAGCTATCGAGTTGATGAGGTTCACCACCTCGCCGATCCGGGTACTGGACTCGTTCAGCTGGCTCACCGTGGTATTGGTCGACCCTGCGTACTCCAGTCCCTGGCTGGCCAGGTCAGAGGCTTCAGCGGCCGACCGGGAGATCTCGGCGACCGAGGCCGAGAGCTGCTCGGTGGCTGCGGCCACCGAGCCCACGTTGGCCGATACCTGGCCGGCGGCGGCGGAGACCGCCTGGGCCTGAACAGCGGCCTGTTCGGAGCCACCGGCCAATTGCGTGGAGACCTGGCGGAGCTCGTCTGCGGCGCCGCTGAGGCTCTTCGCGGTGTCGGAGACCTGGCGCATCATGTCCTGGTAGGCGTCGAGCTGGCGGTTGAGCGACCCGGCCATCTGGCCCAGCTCGTCACCCGAGCCGATGTCGGCGCGGGTGGTCATGTCGCCCTGGGCCGACAGGTCGAGGGCCCGCTTGGCTTCAGCGAGCGGCCTGGTGATGGAGCGTATGGTCCAGGCTGCGAGGCCCAGCGCAAGCGCCAGGGCGACGATGCTGATGACCAGGTCCAGGGTCTGGCCCGAACTAGCGGCGGCCGTTGAGGAGCGTGCTCCCGCCAGGACCTGGTTGAGCTGGTGGTTGAGCATCTGCTGGGCCGGCACCGCCATGGACGCGTCGGCGAGCTGGGCCACGAGGGCAATGCCCTGGGAGCCGTGCCCCGCAGCAAAAGCTGCGTTGGCCTGTCCGGAGATGGACACGTACGTCTTGTACGCATTTAGCTCTGCGGCACGCCGAGATGTTTCGTAGTAACCCGCAACGTTGTGGTCGGAACTGTAGTCGACGAGGAACTGGTGACTGTCGGCCTGGAAGGAAGCAAGGTCCCCGGCGGCTGGGGCGTGTGAGAGGTAATCGGCCGCCACCGAGTTCTCGTCCAAGCCCATGCGCAGGGCGTCGACGAGCAGCCGCTGCCGGGGGAGGCTGGCCTTGACCAGGGAGGTTGTCGTCCTGTCGTTGGAGCGTGCCGTGCCGTTGCTGGCCCAGGCCACGCCGGCCAGGCCTACGAAAAGGACCATTACAAGGCTAAAATCGACCATCAACCGAGTTGATATCTTCATGTTACGGGCTATGCGCATGTGGTGCCTTCGTCTCGTCCGGTTTGCGTTTGGGGCACAAAGTTCCAAATGTGCCTGAGCACCTAAGGTCGGCCGTACGCGCGGCAGTTCCAGTTTTCTCCCCGTTCTGGCCGTACGCGACCGCGGCGCGCCCCGGGTTGCCGAAGAGCACGAAGGCCCGCTCTCAGGGCGCGCTGGTGGGCGTGGCGCCGAGCAGATAGGTGACCGTGACCGAGGCCGTCACCTGCTGGGTGCCGGCCTCGATCGGCGTACTGGGCCTGGCTGTGGCAGCCATCCCCGGTAGCGGTTGCGGCGTCGGTGTGGAGTTGCTGTCCTCGTGGATGGAGCAGATCTGTTTCAGGGTGAGCTTGGCTGCGGCTGCCATGGCGGCAGCTTGGGCCTGAGCCTGGCGGACCGCGGCCGCTTCGGCCTGGCCAACGAGAGCCGAAGGGTGCTGGAACCCGAAGTTGAGGCCGTTGACCCGCACTGCGTTGCCGACCACCGCAGCGACCGCGTCGACGACGCTGCCCGCTTTGGCGATGTCCAACAGGTTGGCGCTCACGTAGTTGTCGACCACGTAGGAGGTGATGCGCCCGCTGTTGTTGTAGTTGGGCTGGACGGACAGGCCCGAGGTCTGGATCTGGGCCTTGGCCACCCCGCTCGCTACGAGGGTGGCGACCATGGCCTGGGACTTGGTGTCATTGGCTGCCAGGGCGGCATTGGCGGTGGCAGCCGTCGTCTCGACCCCGAGCGAGATGTTGAGCAGGTCAGGGACGGCCGTCACCGTCCCCGTCCCCTGCACGGTGAGGCTCGGGGCCCCAGGGGCGCACACGCTCAGTACGGAGGTCAACTGCGCCGGGTGGGAGCGAGCGGCCGTCCCAGCGGCGGGGCCCCCTGCCCAGGGCGCCCCGAGCGCGCTCAACAAGGCAAGGGCGCCCAGGCCTCCGCTCATCATCAGCTTGCCGGTCATCTCACACCTTCCCCGGGCCGCCTGTCGGCCACTGTCGACGGGTGAGTGCGCGTTGGGGTGCCCGACCAACCGCGCCGGGCCGGGGAGAGCGGCGCCGACCGGTGGCCACCGCTCGGCCGGGTTCAGGCGGAGACGTTGACCAGGGTGCCGAGAGGGTCCATCGACCACACGACCCGGGCGTTGGCCACGGGGAGCTCGACGCAGCCGTTGCTCTGGGGGTAGCCGTACGAGGCCCTCCAGTAGCCGTGGACGGCGTCCCCACCGTAGAAGTAGGCCACCCAGGGCACGCCGCTGACGTCGTAGCGTGCCCCGTTGACATCGGTCCCTTGCATGGTGGTGCTGAGGAACCTCTCGTAGACCGGGTAGGTGCCAGGTGGTGTGGTGGCGCCTGGCACGCCTGTGTTGGCGAGGCTCTGGTACACGTCCCTCCCGTTGCTCCACACCACCAGGCGCTCGGGCAGGGCCTCGCTCACCATCAGGTAGTCGTAAGGCGTTGGCGCGAGCTGACGGGCGGCGACGGCCCTGACAAGGGCGTTCCACACCTGTGGGCCGAAGTTCCAGTCGACCACCAGGCCGTGGTCCGCCTCGAAGCGCATGATGGCCCCCCGGGTTATGACGTTGTCCCCCGGTACCCAGGCGGCCTCGAGCGACGGGGGGATGTTCGGGTAGCGCCAGGTGAAAGTACCCGGTTGGGGCACGGTGCGGACCTCGGATGCCAGGTGGGGCTCGGCTGGCAGGGCCGAGGTGCTCGGGGTGGGGCCGAAGCGCAGGGGTATGTAACCCAGCTCGGCCAGGAGCTGTTGCGCTCTGAGCAGGGGCACGCCGGCGAAGTGCAGGACCGGCAGTTGTGAGGGAGCGGCTGCCAGCCGAGAGGGGACCACGAGGCGCTCGGTTGCCCAAGCGGCGAAGGAGCTGGCCGGGGTGAAGGACAGGGTACTGCCGTGCACGGCCCACTTCCCGTCCACCGCCGGGGAGAGCCAGGGCATCGGTGCCCCGCTCACGGGTGCATGGGAGAGCCTGACGGTGACGACGGTGTGGAGGGGCAAGCCGCCTGCTGGTTGGGCCGGCCCGATCGAGAGAACGGTGGGTGGCGGGCCGGCCGCCGCCCGGGGCGGGGGCACCGGGGCGACGGTTGTGCGGGAGGGGGCCGCCCGGGCGGGTGCCGTAGCTGCGGCCCGGGCCACGCGGGCCCCGGACCGAGAGGCAAGGGCGGGCACCTCGCGGGCGCTGCCCGCCTGTGCGCCCAGGGCGCCAACCGCCAAGCTGGCCGTCACCAGCCCACCCGCGCCCAGGACCAGTACCACGGACCAGCGGTGCCGGACGTCCGGCGCCCGCATGTGCCGGCCGAGCCCTTTGTCGCGTGCCATGGCGCCCTCCTCCTGCAGACCGACGCTACCGGTCTTTCGCCGCTTTCACATTTCGCCCGTGCCACGGCCCGAAGACCCCCGACGTGGAGCGGCCAGCTAAAGGTGGCCTCCCTGCGGCTCCGAGAACCCCGGTGTCGGAACTATTCGGAGAGGTGCGCAGGGCACGTTCCGTGCGGTGAGGCGCAGGAGCGGCTGACAGGAGCGGCCTGGTGCCGGGCCCGGGCCTCAACGCCCGGTCCTTCGCCCCGGGACGTGCCCCGTCTCCTGCGGGTGGAGAACGAGGTAGGTAATGGGCTCTCGGGCACGGTCGGGCGGTCGGGTACGCCGGGCAGAGAAGCGAGCGGGCCGCAAGGCCGTGGGGGCACTGCTGGCAGCAGTCGCCTTCCCCATGGTCACCGCGGCAGCCGGGGCGCAGGCATACGCAGCCGGGCCGGCCGGCGCGCTGGTCAACGCACCGCGTACGGCGGCCCTGGAAGCGGCTTGCACGGTTGGTGCCAGCCAGGTGTGCCAGGAAGCGGCATTGGCCGCCATCGACCAGGCCCGGGCGACCGAGGGAGTTGGCCCACTGGTGCTGCCTGCGGGCTATGACCAGCTCGGCCAGGCGGAGCAGTTGCTCGTGCTGGCCAACCTGGAGCGTGAGGCCCGCGGCCTCCCTGGCTTCCTGGGGTTGTCGAGCTCCCTCGACAACCTGGCAGTTGCCGGCGCGCGGGCCGACAACGACCCCAATGGCCCCGCCGGCACACAGTGGGGGTCCAACTGGGCCGGCGGCGAGGGCTCGGCCCTCCTGGCCGACTTCGATTGGATGTACGACGACGGCCCGGGTTCGCCCAACCTGGACTGCCCGGCGCCGTCGGCTCCCGGTTGCTGGGGCCACCGCCGCAACATCCTGGGCGACTACGGAGCCGACCCGTCCATGGGTGCCGCGGTCACCACGGTGGGCGGAGCCTCCTCCATGGCCGAGGTCTTCTCCTCAGCGCCCCCTGGTGGCCTCGACTTCGCCCTGACGGCGCCCTCGCCGGCTGGTGCGACAGCGGTCGTGGCCGCTCCCGCGGTCACGACCATCACGCCGGCCCTGCTGCACATAGGAGTGACCAGGGCCGTCCCCAACAGTGCCTCCATCACCGTCCACGACGGGGGAGCGCCGTTGCTGGCCCGTGCCATGGTGGCGGGCGACCATGGCCACTGGGCTGTCACCCCCACGTGCCAGGTCGGCCACGGCGGCCCCTGCCACCTGGTCGTGACGTTCGTGCCCTACCAGACCGGCCCGGCGCACGCGACGGTGACCGTCCACCTCGGGGCGAGGACGGCCCGGGTGGGGGTCTACGCCTACGCGAGCCATGGGTACTGGGAGGCGACCGACACCGGTGCCGTGGTGGCCCATGCCGGTGGCGTCCTCGTCGGGTCGGCCAAGAGCCTGGACCTGCACCGCCCGGTGGCAGGGATCGCAGCTACGCCGGACGGTGGCGGCTACTGGGAGGTGGCCGCCGGTGGCGGGGTGTTCTCGTTCGGAGACGCCCGTTTCTTCGGCTCGGCGGCGGGGTGGCACCTGACCGGTCCCGTGGTGGGCATTGCGGCGGCCCCCAAGGGACAGGGGTACTGGCTCCTTTCCCGGGACGGTGGTGTCTACAGTTTCGGGCACGCCCGGTTCTATGGTGCCGGTTCCGCTTCCCAGGGCGGGTTCGTCAGCATCACCGCCGGTCCGCGGGGCAAGGGCTACTGGCTGCTCACGGCTCGGGGCAGAGTGGAGGCCTTTGGCGGGGCACGCCTGTTCGGCTCCCTGCCCGTAGGGGCGGGGCGTGCCGTGGGCCTGGCACCGGCCCCGGACGGCGCCGGCTACTGGGTGGCCACAGCGGGAGGGCGTGTCTACGGGTTCGGCTCGGCGCTCCTCTCCCGCCCGCTCTCGACGGGGGCACGTGACGTGGTGGGCATCGCAGCACCACCGTCAGGGCCCGGCCTGTACCTCTCCCAGGGCAATGGCCGGGTGCTCGCCTTGGAGGGGGCCCCTCCGGCCCCGGCAGGTTCGTTGCCCTGCGGCGTGGGCCGCGTCGTGGGCATCGCCACGGCCTGAGGGCCGCCACCTGGGCGGCGCGGGTGGCGCCCCCCGTCCGCCTCTGCGTGGTGCCAGGGACCTCAGCCCGGCCGGAGCAGGCGGTCGGCCAGAGCCGAGGCCAGCGAGCCCAACCTCGGGTGCTCGGGCACCAGGGTCAGCTCTATACCCGCCTCGTGCGCCGCGGTGGCACAGACCGAGCCTATGCAGGCGGCTATGACCTCGCCCCGGTTGAAGCGTGCAAGCACCTGTTCCCACCGACCCGAAGAGACCGCAGCAGAACGCAGGGCACCCACCTGAGGGGCAGCGGTGAAGCTCACGGCGTCGAGCTCCCCTCCGGCCACCAGCTGGGCCAGGGCTGCTCCTGTGCCGTCGGCGGCCGGCCGGGACCGGTACACGGGGAGCAGCCGGAGGTCCGCTCCTGCGGCCTGCAAGGGGGCCAGCACGTCCGGGGCCTCCTCGCCGTGCAGTTGCACGAGGACCGAGCGGCTGTCGACGCCCTCCCTCAGTATGTGGGCGACGACCTCCTCCAGGACCTCCCCCGGCGCCCGGTAGGCGGCGTCCAGGCCGACCCGGCGGAGCTCTCCCAGGGCCTTGGCCCCGCGGGCCACGATGGTGGTCCGGGCCCGGAGGGCCGCTGCCAGGTCGTCCAGCAGCCCAGCGGCCCGGGCGTCGTCAAACCATGTCCGCATCCCGTAACCGGTGTTGGCGACCAGGTAGTCGGGTGGCGACTGGGCCGTCCGGCGCGTCAGCTCGACCAGTTCCTCCCCCTGTGTGACCGATGTCTGCAAGAGAGGGAACATCACCACGTCCAGGCCGAGGCGCTCGAGCATCACGGCCTGGTCGTCGCGTCGCCGGTCGGCCGTCACGGCCACCGTCGGCCTGTGGGCCGGCACTACAACGGGCCCGCTCAGTCGGTGCCCGGGAGGCGTCCCGGCGTCGCCGGCTGGTGCCACACCCTGGCTTGGCCGGGCGTGGGGCCGGAGAGGGGGCGGTAGTTGGTCCCCCGGGCGTCGAGGCGGGCCACGTGCTGCCCCAGGCGCTCCTCGAAGGCGGGCCAGTCCCGTGACCCGTCGCTCCAAACCGCCTCCGAGAAGGCGCAAAGACGCGGGAAGTACATGTACTCCGCGTGCTCGGGGGTGCCGACGTACTCCGTCCAGAGCTGGCACTGGGCACCCCGGACCCGGCTGTGGTGCTCCTCCTCGAGGCCTTCGGGAACGGGCTCGAAGCCGTACACCGTCTCGACGCTGAGCGCGGGCTGGATGGCCACGGGCTCGTCCGGGCTGTCCTCGTAGGCCCAGTCGAAGTAGCACGAGGTCTGGGGGGCCATGACCACGTCGTGGCCGTGGCGCGCCGCGGCGAGGGCGATGCGGCGGGCGTGCTCGGCTCTCCAGACCACGATCAGGGACCCCGGAGGGGCACCGGCGTCCATGACCTCGTCCCAGGCGGCCAGCGACCGGCCGCGCTGGGCGAGCACCTCGGCCATCCGAGCCGTGAACCACCCCTGCAGTTGCTCCGGCCCGTCGAGGCCGAGGTCGGTCGCCCGTTGGCGGGCGGCGGGGCTGGACGACCATTCTGTCGTCGGGCACTCGTCACCACCGATGTGCACGTACTGGCTGGGGAAAAGGTCCATCAGTTCGTCGAGCACGTCGGCGCAGAAGCGGAGGGTGGGCTCCTCCATGTTGAGCACGTGGTCGCTGATCCCCCAGCTAGTGAACACCTCCAACGGCGATGTGAGGTTGCCCAGCTCGGGATAGGCGGCGATGGCAGCCTGCATGTGCCCCGGCATGTCGACCTCGGGCAGCACCGTCACATGGCGCTCGGCAGCGTAGCTGACGAGCTCCGACAGGTCGGCTTTGGTGTAGAAGCCTCCGTGCGGCCTCCCGTCGCTGACGCCGTCCCGGTAGTGGCCGACCGGGGACTCCCGGCGCCATGCACCGACGGCGGTGAGCATCGGGTAGCCGTCCACCTGGAAGCGCCAGCCCTGGTCGTCGGTGAGGTGGAGGTGCAGCACGTTCAGCTTGTGCAGGGCAGCCAGGTCGACGAGCTCAAAAAGGAAGCGCTTGGGCATGAAGTGGCGGGCAACGTCCAGGCCCACGCCCCGCCAGGAGAACCGGGGGCCGTCCTCCACCTCGGTGGCCGGCAGGCCGACCTGCCCGACCTGCCCCAGCGGGGCCCGGCGTCCCAGCTCGGCCGGCAGCAACTGAAGCAGGGTCCTGGTCCCGTAGAACGCCCCGGCGGCCGAGCCGCCCAGGACCGACACACCGGCGGTACTGACCGTCAGGCGGTACTCCTCGGGCCCGAGGGCAGGGGAGAGGCCGATGGACACCTTGTTGGCCCCCGGTGCCGTGCCCGGTTCGACCGCTCCTACGGACCAGCCGGTGGGCGCAGACAGCTCCCGGGCCAGGAGCCGGCCCAAGCCCTCACAGGGGGCACCGGCCTCGATCACCAGCCCGTCGCTCAGTACCGCCGAGCCTGCGCTCTCCGACCAGCGCCTGGGACGGGGTACCACTGTGGCAGCCGTCGTGCCCACCAAGTTCATAACCGCTCCTTTCGATCAGCCCGTGTGCCGTTCGGGCCGAACCTAGCGCCGTCAGGCTCCGAGGCCCGCTCGGGTCAGCCCCGGTCGCCGGCCAGTGACGCCAGGAGGCCGCCCGGGTCGTGTGCTACCCGGCCGGCCACGATCGTCCCCGCCACGCCCAGGTCCTCGTCGAGAAGCACGATGTCAGCGTCGGCCCCCGGAGCCAGGCGGCCCTTGGCTGTCTCGCCGAGCACGGTGGCCGGGTGCAGGGAGGCGGCCCGGAGCGCCACCTCCAGGGGCACGCCGGCGCTGTTCACGGCGAACGCGACTGCGCGGTCCATGGTGAGAACGCTGCCGGCCACGGTCTCGGGGTGGTCCGCCAGTACGGCCCTGTCCCTCTCGACGAGCACCTCCAACGGGCCGAGGCGGTACCGGCCCGGCCCGGCGCCGGTGGCGCCGATGGCGTCGGTGATCAGCACCAGGCGGTCGGGGGCGGCCGCGGCCACAACAGAGATGACGGTGGGGTGGACGTGGACGCCGTCGGCTATGAGCTCAACGAACACGCGGTCGTCCGCGAGAGCCACAGGCACGGGACCGGGCCGGCGGTGGTGGACGGGGGGCATGGCGTTGAAGAGGTGGGTGACGTGGCGGGCACCGGCATCGAAGGCGGCCCGGGCGGCGTCGGCGTCGGCGTCGGTGTGCCCTATCGACACCACCACGCCGGCACTGGCTGCCGCCCGCACGACCTCCGTCGCGCCGGGCACCTCCGGCGCCAGGGTGACCAGGCGCACGGTGCCGCGGCTCCTGGCGACGAGCGAGCTCAGCTCGGAGACAGAGGGTGGACGGATGGCGGCCGGGTACTGGGCACCGGCGCGGGAGGGTGCGATCCAGGGCCCTTCGAGATGGGAGCCCAGCACCTGGGCCCCGGCGCCCGGACCGTCGGGTGACAGCACCACGTCTGCCACACCCTCCACGGCGGTGAGCAGAGCTTCGGCGCTGTCCGAGACCGTGGTGGCAAGTAGTGCTGTCGTGCCGTGGGCGACGTGGAACCGGGCCATGCCCACTACGGACCGGCTCACCTCCGCCACGGTGGGGCGGTTGACCTCGAAGCCGCCGCCCCCATGGACGTGCACGTCGATGAACCCCGGTGCGGCGAGCAGCCCCGGGAGATCCACCACGGGCCCGTCGGTGCCGGGCGGCGCCCCTGTCCCGGTGCTCACCAACCGGCCCTGCTCCACCACCAGGTAGGCGTCGTCCAGCACACCTCCGGGCGCGGCCAACCTCCCGACGTGCAGCACGTAACCGCTCATGTGATGGTCACCTTTGTCAGGCCTTCCGGGGCGTCGGGGTCGCGGCCGAGCAACCGGGCCAGCTCCAAGGCGACCTGTTGGCCCCGCACCACGGCCAGCACCGGTGCCAGGACCTCGGGCGCCTCCTCCGGCCAGCGCAGCTCGGAGCCCTCGAGGGGCCCCGCCAGGCGGCAATCGGCGCCACGCGCCACCAGCTCGCGCACCAGGTCGACGAGGTCGGCGCTGGCCGGGCCGGGATGGCCGAACGCCAGCACCGGAGGGCCGGCAGCCGCCATGGCGATCGGCCCGTGGCGCAGGTCGGCAGCAGAGAAGGCGGCGGTGATCCGTGCTGTCGTCTCCTCGACCTTGAGGGCCGTCTCGGCCGCTGCGCCGTAGAGCAGGCCCCGTGCGACCGTCACCAGGCGGTCGTGGGGCGCCAGCCAGGCAGCCACCGCGGCGGCCGATGCCTGATCGGCGAGGACTTCGGACACCTGGCCCGGTAGCTGGCGGGCCGCACTGTCCGTGAGCCCGATGTCCCCCAGCGCCTGGGCGATCATGGCGAAGGCCGTGACCTGGGCGGTGACGGTCTTGGTGGCCGGGACGGCTCTTTCCTCACCTGCCGACAGGTCGACCACCAGGTCGGCGGCCAGGGCCAGCGGGCTGGCCGCGTCGTTGGTCACCGCGATGGCCTTCGCCCCTGCCCGGCGGGCGCGCTCGGTGACTTCGACGATCTCGGGGGTGCGCCCCGACTGGCTGACCGCCACCATCAGGTACCCGGAGAAATCGGTGGACGAGTGGTACATGGTGGCGAGGCTGGGCGAGGTTGAAGCAACCGGTCGCCGGGTGGCCATCTCCAGGTAGTACCGCCCGCACGTGGCCGCGTGGTCGGACGAGCCGCGGGCCACGAGCACGGTGCCGGCGAGAGGGACGGGGGCCAGCCGGCGGACCTGCTCGGCCACCTCGTCTCTTCTGTCGAGCAGGTGCGCCAGGGTGGTCGGCTGTTGGAGCATCTCGGCCTGCATGGTCCGGCCCAGCTGGTTGCCCTCTGAGGAAGGCGAAGTCGGCATCTGTTCAGCCCTTCACTGCACCGGCGGTCCCGCCGGCGATATGGCGTCGTCCTACGGAGGACAAAGGGACAGCAACCGGCGGCGGCAAGGACGTGCCGTCGGCCAACAGGCAACCGTAGTCGGTGCCCACGTTGGGCCTGGAGGAGGGCAGGACGCAGGTACGCACGCCCCCCGGCGCCGTCGACCAGCTTCTGCTCGGGGTCAGGGACAAGGTCACGACCAGGTTGCGTACGGTACGGTCTAGACCAATGTGGTCTAGACCACCGATGCTCGCGCACGCCTAGGCTCATGTCAACAGCGACCGGCGCCGACAGCTGGCAAGCTCAGGGGTGGCCGGCACAGCTCGCCGGCGAGGAGGCAGGTATGCGTACGGACGTGGCGGGCCAGGTGCCGGTGCCCACTGGCGCAGAGGACCAGCCGAACAGGCAGCTACCGAAGTACTACGTAGTCAAGGGCCACCTGGCCGAGATGCTGGCGCGCCTGGCGCCGGGCGAGCCCCTGCCCCCCGAGCGGTCGTTGGCCGCGAGCTTCTCCACGAGCCGTACCACGGTCCGCCAGGCCCTGGCCGAGCTCACGATCGAGGGCCGCCTGGTGCGTACGCAGGGCCGTGGCACCTTCGCCGCTCTGCCGAAGATGGCACAGCCGCTCAAGATGACGAGCTACACAGAGGACATGCGCCGGCAGGGCCTGCCATCCCGGTCGCGCCTGCTGTCGGTCGGCTACGTGAGAGCCGACGACGAGATGGCCCGGCGCCTGGGCACCCGGCCCCGCGCCCGTGTCCTGCGGGTGGAGCGTCTCCGCATGGCGGGGGACGAGCCGATGGCCATCGAGACCACCCATCTCGATGCCGCCCGCTTCGCTGGGCTCGCCCGCAGGCTTGACGACTCGGTGTCGCTGTACGCCCTGCTGGCCTCGGACTACGGGGTGCACCCGGTGGCGGCCGAGGAGACCATTGAAACGGTCCCTGCCGCCCCCCGTGAGGCCGCGATGCTCCAGACCACGGTTGGCTACCCGATGCTCCTGCTCACCAGGCACAGCCGCGACCAGGACGGCTTGCCCGTGGAGTTCGCCACCTCGTTCTACCGCGGAGACCGCTACAAGTTCGTCGCCCAGCTGAGGCGCCCGGACGCACCGCCGCCGCTCGGACCGGTGCTCGGGCTCGAGGGCCGGGGCAGATAGTCGTCGCCGCAGCCCTGGGCGGCCTGCAGAGGTACAGCGTGCTTCGTCCCCTTTCTCCGGGGCCGCGGCGGTGGGCGTGCCCGGGGGTCAAGACGGCTGCTAACGGGCCGATGGTGATGGGAGCAGGTGGATGTACGCCTGGCGGGGCGAAGGGACGTGACGGCGCAGATGGGCCACGTTGTCGGTGGTGGGCGTGCAACCGGCACCGTGGCGCGCCGGGCCCACCGGGGTGAGGCTCACGGTGGCCGCGGCTGGCACCCTCCCCTGCCCCGCCTGGCCAACGGGTCGCCCCGCCTTCCCAACCGCGCGCTGGGGGGCCTCTACGTGGCGGGCGGGCTCTTCTCGCTGACCAGTGCCGTTGTGCCCCATGGGCACACCTTCAACGTCGCCGGGGCGCTGCTGTCGGCGGTGGTCGCTGGACTGGTCGGCGCCGCGGTCTGGGCCTCCCCTCCGTTGGCGGAGCTCTGGGTCCATGTCCTGGTCGACCTGGCGGGCGCCGTCCTGTGCACCGGCCTGGCGCTGGGAGGGGGGTCGTCGCTGTCGATGAGCTCGGCCGTCTTCCTGGTCTGGGTGGCCCTGGCGGCCGCCCTGTTCCTGCCGCCCCGGCGGGCCGCGCTGCAGGTGGGCGGGATATCGGTGGTCTTCAGCGTCGTCATGGCCCTGGTGGGTGGGCCATCGGCCCCGGCCGCCACCGTCTATGTGGTGGGCACAGCTTGCGTGGCGGCCGTGGTGACCGCGTACAACCGGTCGGAGCTCACGGCTCTGGCGAGGACGGACTTCCTCACCGGCCTGCCCAACCGGGAGGAGATGTACAGGGCGCTCGAAGTGGAGCTCGCCCGGGCAGGCCGTACGGGTGTGCCTCTGAGCGTCGCCATGGTTGACCTGGACGGTTTCAAGGAGGTCAACGACGGGCAGGGCCATCACGCCGGGGACAAGGTGCTGGCGGACCTGGCCGGCCTGTGGTCGCAGGGCTTGCGCCCGACGGACATGGTCGCCCGGGTCGGCGGGGACGAGTTCGTCATGGTCATGCCCGGGGCCGACGCCGTGCAGGCCGAGCGGCTCCTGGAGCGGTTGCGATCGGTCCCCACCGCATGCGGGTGGTCGGCCGGCCTGGCCGAATGGGCCCCGGACGAGGACGTGAACCACCTCCTGGCCCGGGCCGATGCCGCCCTCTACAGGAGCAAGGCCGGCCGTACGGGGGCGCCCGGGCCCACCGCCGGTTAGAGCGGTTACGGAAGCCTTGCAGTGCGGGCCTCCGGCCGGGGCGTGGGTCGGGGGGAGACCCGCCTGTGCTGGCGGGGCCGAGGCGGGCGTCCGCTGCACGGCAGGGTCGGCCTGACGGAACCGGTAGGCCTCATTGCCGGCACGCCGTTAGGAGGGCGGCCAGGGCCCGTGCGACCGTGCTCGGCTACTACCGCCCCCATCCCATGCCGCTCCACGCGGCGGACCCCTGCGCCGCCCGCCTGTGAAGCCAGGTCCACGCCCGGCGCTAACCGTCAGGCCACGAGGCTGGAGGAGGCAGTGCAGGCCGCCCCGGGGCAGAAGGTGAGAAGAACCTCATCGGCTCCTCACGGTCGTGTCAGGTCGGTCCCCGGTACTGTCAGTAGGCAGCATGCCCGCCCGGCGCCGCTCGGCCCGCCCGGGAGCAGCCCTGGAAGGAGGGCGGCGATGCGAAGCCCGCACGTCCCGGTTACTGGTAGAACTGCAGCGAGTGCCCACGGGTGCCCTCCGGCCCGACGGGCCTGCAGGCAACCGTCTCGGCTTTGGGATCTCCACACGTGCGGCGCGTACTGAGCCTCCTCCTGGCCGGGGCCGTGCTGATGGCGGTGGGAGCCGTGACCTACGCGCTGGTGGGCCCAGCCGGCTCGGGGCCCCCTCTGCCCTCATACCTGAACGTCGACTTGTCCAACCAGGTGCCGCGACCACTGGGCGGTCCCCCCACGACCACCGCGCGACGCACCGGCCCGAGCGCCGCACAACCCCCCAGGTCGACCACGACCGTGACCACCAGGCGGGCTCCCAGCCCGACCACCACGCAGGCCCCGGTCAGGGCCACGACCCCGGCCCGGGAGCCGGCCACAAGGGCCCCGGGCCCCAGGACGACCACCGCCCAGCCCCCCGGGCCGACCAGCACGCAGTCCCAAATGACGACCACGGCCCCGGTTGCCGGCCCGACCACCACGACGCGTGCCCCCAGGCCGACGACCACCACCAGGGCCTTCGTGCCGACCACTGCACAGGCTCACGCGCCGAGGGTGACCCGGGCCCCGAGGCAGTCAGCCGGCAGGGCCCCCCTGCCCACCACGACCACCACGCTCGCTCTCAGGCTGACCACCACGACGCGCGCCCCCAGGCCGACCACCACGACGCGCGGCCCCAGGCCGACCACCACGACGCGCGCCCCCAGGCCGACCACCACCACCAGGGCCTTCGTGCCGACCACTGCACAGGCTCATACGCCGAGGGTGACCCGGGCCCCGAGGTTGTCGGCCGCCAGGGCCCGGCCGACAACCACCACGACACGCGCCCCCAGGCTGACCACCACGACGCGGGCCCACCGGCGCCCCGTCACCCGCGCCCACCGGCGCCCCGTGGCCCGGGCCCCCAGGGCGACCACCACGACAGAGGCCCCGAGGCCTGCCGTCCCGCCTGCTGGAACGACCACCACGCCTCCGGTCCCCACAACCCTTGTGACGCCCACGTCGCCGGCGTCCACGACCACCACGCAGGTGCTCGGTACATCGAGCTCGACCGTTCCCCCTGCACCCGCGAGCACGTCCACCGTACCGGGGGTGAGCGGGCCGGTCACGGTCGTGAAGCCGTCTTCGGACGTGAGCGTGGAGGACAGCCAGACCACCACGACGAGCTCCTCATCCTCCTCGGACCACTGAGGGGCCATTGGCAACCGACAGGTCTCCGCGTCGCCGCCCGGGCTCGGCCACCCGCTTGGCCGTCCTGCACGCTTTGTTCCTGACGGTCGTCCTGGGAGCGGCCGTGGTGGCCATGTCGGACAGCTTTGCCCGTAGTTACCAGCGGGCCACCCTCACCAGGATCGGGACCGAACTGCGGGAGTTCGAGACCCATGCCCAGGCCCGGCCGCCCGGGCAGAGCCTGCGCGCCTTCGCGGTCAACTTCCTGAGCGGCAGCCCCGTGGCCGCCGACGACATCGTGGTCGTGTCGGTGGTGGGCGACGGCCTGGTGGTGACCGGTGGCTCGGGGCCGCTGCTCACCTATCCCGCGGTTTCGGCCTGGTTCCGGAGCCCGCCGCCCCGGACCATGTCTTTCATGGCCACGATCGCCGGCACCACCTACGAGGTGGTCGGTGCGCCGCTGCGCTCAGGGGGGCGCGCCGTCGGCACCTATGTCCAGGCCAAGGACATGAAGACCTACGTGGCCGAGAGGGCCCGCGTCACCGCGCTCGCAGCCGCCGAGGCGGGGCTGGCTCTCCTGGTGGGGGTGACCAGCGCCTACCTGCTCCTCAGGAGGCTGCTCCGTGCCGTCGGCCGCATCACCACCACAGCGCATGAGATCGGTGAAGGCAGGCTGGAGCGCCGCCTGGGTGACCAGGGAACGAACGACGAGGTTGCGCAGCTGGCCCGGACCTTCGACGGGATGCTGGACCGCCTCGAGGAGGCCATGCAGGCCCAGCGCCGGCTTCTGGCGGACGTGTCCCACCAGCTGCGCACACCGCTCACGGTGGTCCGTGGGCACCTGGAGGTGCTGGCCCGCACCGGTACGTCGGACCCGGCGGCGCTGCACGAGGCCATCGGTGTGGGTATCGACGAGCTCGACCACATGACGTCCCTGGTCGACCGGCTCCTCATGCTCGGTCGCGCCCTGGAGCCGGGCTTGTTGGTCGCAGCACCGGTGCCGGTCCAGGACCTGCTCGAAGGGGTGAGGGACTCGCTGTCCGTGCTGGCCAACGACGGCCTCGCCCTCGGCCGGGTGGAACCCATCTTCCTCCTCGCGGACCGGGACCAGCTGAGGGGGGCAGTGGTCAACCTGGTGGGCAACGCCCTGCGCGCCGCCAAGGCGGTCCCGGCGGGGGCGGGCCCGGCCGGTGCCGGCAGCCGGCCGTCGCCCGGGCCCCGGGCTGCGGTCGTGCTCAGCGGTACGGCCCTGCCTTCAGGGGACGTGGAACTGGTGGTGGAGGACTCCGGGCCCGGCATACCCCCTGCCCAGCGAGAGGCTGCCCTCCGTCGCTTCTCCCGCCCTGGTGCCCGGGAGGAAGACGGCTCCGGCCTGGGCCTTGCCATCGCCAAAGCGGTGGCTCTCGCTCACGGGGGGTCGATCTCGATCGACCGTTCCGAGGCCCTGGGAGGCGCTCGGGTAGCGATCGTCCTGCCGGCCAGCCGGGTCCTGGGCGGGAGGACACCGTGAAGGTGCTGATCGTCGAGGACGACCGACGGATCGTGTCGTTCCTGGTCAAGGGGCTGAACGCCGAGGGGTTCACCACGGCTGTCGCCTATGACGGGCATGAGGCGCTCGAGGCTCTCAGCGTGGGGGACGAGGGACCGGACCTGGTCCTGCTCGACCTTGGCCTGCCCGGGATGTCCGGCTACGAGCTGCTCGGGAACATCCGCGACCGCTCACCTGCCCTGCCCGTCATCATCCTCACTGCCCGGGGAGAGGTCGAGGACAAGGTGCGGGGCCTCAACCTGGGGGCCAACGACTACGTCACCAAGCCCTTCTCCTTTGCCGAGCTCGTAGCCCGGGCCCGCTCTGCGTTGAGGACCAGGGAACAGTCCGTCCCCACCGAGCTCGTGGTGCGGGACCTGCACTTCGACCTGCTGACCAAGACGGCCCACAGGAACGGTCGGCGCATAGAGCTGGCTCAACGGGAATGGGCCATGCTCGAGCTGTTCATGCGCCACCCCACACACGTCATGTCCCGTGCTCAGATCATGAACGAGGTCTTCGGCTACGACTTCGACGTGGCCAGCAACGTCGTGGACGTCTACGTGGGCTACCTGCGGCGCAAGCTGAACGCGAGCGACGAGGAGCCCCTGATAGTCACCGTGCGCGGGGCCGGCTATCGCCTCGTTGCGCCCTGAGCCCCTCCGCACGAGCTCCCACCAGTCCCGGTTGAGCTTGCCGGTGCCATTGGTGGCCGGGCGTGGCCGGCCGGTGGCGAAAGACAGGGGGCACCGGGTGACCATGGGCGGACCGGGTGGCCGTGGTTGGACCGAGCGGCCATAAGCGCAGCTCGGGTGCCAATTGTGCTGCCGCTGCGGGCGAAGTGGGGGTGCGCTACCATAGGGCCTCAGGGAGAGGTGCGAGAGCGGCCGAATCGGGCTCACTGCTAATGAGTTGACGGGCCAACACCCGTCCGAGGGTTCAAATCCCTCCCTCTCCGCTCAGGGCTCCTCACCGTGGGCGCTCAGGTGACGTGACCTCTCGCCGCAGGCCCGGGGAGGGCTCCGGCGAGGGTGGCCCGGTCCAGGCCGTTCAGCCAGCGCGGCTGTGGTGCCCGCTCACCTTCACGTAGAGGGTGGCGGTCAGCGGGTAGAGGGGGTGCGTCCAACGTGCCACTCCCTGTTGGGCCACTTTGACCAACTGGGGGTCCTGGTCGATCACCTCGTTTGCGGCCACCCCCTCAGCTTTGACCGGGCCCAGGTAGCGGGCCGGGGTCTCCTGGCCACCCCAGACAACCGGGTTCACCAACAGTACCTGGCCCCCCACCGGGAGCGACGCCAGCATGGGGCTGAGGTTGTCCTGGGCACTGACCCCCTGCAGCCTGGTGGGCAGGTCGGTCCAGTTCACGACCATGGGGTCGCTGAGGGGCCCCATGGCTGTGGCGTACCGGTAGCCCGTGCCGAGGTCCAGGGCTATCACCGGCATCTCGGTGACGTCGGCGGACACGATGAGGGCCCCGCGGTGCATGAACGGCCGCAGGCGGGCCAGGATGTCGGCTGCATTGCTCTTGGCCGCGGCTACCGTCACCGGGCGGTCGACGAGCATCGGCGTGGCAGTGGCCACCATGGCGGACACCGCGATGGCCAGAGCCAGCAGCCCACGCCTGGCCACCGCCAGGCCGCCCGCGAGAGCGACCAGGGCCGGCACCACGGCCACGCCCAGGTAGCGGGGGTTCCAGGAGTTGACCAGCTGGCCCGCCACCCAGGCCACAGCGATGGTCACGACCGGGACGGTGGCGGCCAGGCTCAGAGCTGAAGGCGGGGCCACGGGCGGGTGCGGCGTGACCGGTGCCGCTCTGTCGGCGCTTCCCGACCGGGTCGCCATCGCCGTGAGGCCGCGGCGGTGCCTCGTCCAGCCGGCCCAGAGGGCCACCGCCAGGGCGAGGAGCACACCGGGCCAGCCGGCGGAGGCGACCGCGTTGAAAACGTCGACCGTCAGGTCGAGGAGCGTGGGCTTGGGGGCCCAGGGGGCCCCGGTGTTGCGCAGTTGCCGTATGAACTGCGGTGCCCAGGGGGCAAAAGCTGCCACCGGCACCGCCAGGTGGACGAGGCCTGCGCGGGCCAGGCGCCCGTCCCGTCTGCGCAGTGCCGTCACCCCTGCCACCAGGCTCGTGGCGGCCAGCACGTAGAGCCCCCAGTACTGGAGGTAGAGGATGACGGCCATGAGGGTGGTCGCACCGGCCCAGTACCGCCGCCCCTCTCCGCGTACGGCGAGCACGAAGAAGGTGAGGGCGATGACCGCAGTGAAGACCAACCAGGAGTACATCCTGGTCTCGGTGGCGTAGTAGTCGAGATAGGAGCAGGTGCCCACGAGCGTGGCCGACGCCCTGGCTGCCCACCGTCCGAAGAGGCGGTTGCCGGCCCACCATGCAGCCGGTACGGCGAGCACGGCCGGGATGAGGGACAAGGCGTGGGTGGCCGGTTCCGAGCGACCGAAGACCTCCATCCAGAAGTGCAGCACGACGTAGTAGAGCGGGGGCGACCCGTCGTGGACGAGGTAGTGGGGTAGGGAGGCGATGGAGTGGGAGGCGATGCCGATCGCTATCGCCTCGTCACCCCAGTAGCTGGTGGCTATGGTCCGCCAGCGCAGGCCCAGGGCGACGGCCATGAGCACGACCACCACCAGGAGGTCGAAGTGGGGAGCCCGGGCGCGGCGCCGGGCCGAGCGGGCGACCGCGGCCGCCAGCTCCCGATAGCGCCGGGCCAGGGGCCCGGACCGGAGTCTGCCCGGTGCCTCGTCCGGGCTCCCCGGGACCGGCTCCTCTACCTCGGCCCTCTCCGGTGCCATGGTGCCACCGAGACTGCCGAGGGTGCCCTGAGGGGTGGCCGTGCCGGGCCTGGCCTTCAACGCTCCTCCCACCTCAACGCCGGCAGACGAAGGGCCGGCCGGTCAACGGCTGGAGCGGGGAACGCTCCGGCTTGCCGAGGACGTCGCCGCCATGGCGCTGCCTGCCTGCCCGGACGGACAGTGGTGCTGCCGGCGGTACGGGGGCTACGGCCATCTCACCTTCACTCTCTGTCCGTAAGGCGCACGCCAGACAGCAGGGCACGTGCACGCCGCTGCCCAGGATACGGTCATCCGGGGCAGCGCTGCTGGCCGGTGCGGCGCGGGTGCGGGCAGCCGCCTGGGCACCTTACCCGGGCCGGCCGTGCCCGGTTTGGCGCAGTTGTGGCCCAGGCCGTAACTTCTGTGGGATGGACGCCAAAGTTGTACTTTGCGACTTCGCCGAAGTCTGTGGGGGGAAGCTCTTCATATCCGGTGCCGGCCTGGCCATGTTGGCCAGTGGCACACCTGAGCCTCCCTACCGGGTCAACATCACGTTGGCCGTCCTGGGCCTGATCGGCCTGGGTGACACCGACGTCCAGCACAAGTTGACCCTCGAGCTCGTCCAGGTGGGCCAGACCGGTGAGACCCGCGTCGCCCTGACAGACGAGGTGCCCGATGGTGGGGACCCCGCCGACCGTGGCATGTTCATCGCCTACTTCCTCGCCCCCCGGTCGCCCCAGATGCTGCCGGGCGACGAATGGACGATGCCGATGGCCATCCCCATGTTCGGCTTGGGCCTGCCCGACCTCGGGCCCTACTACTTCAGCGTCCGGGTGGACGGCCGCGAGATGGACCGGACCTCGTTCCGCCTGCTGCCCATGCAGCCCCCGGAGATGTTCGAGGGTATGCCTGGCGGCCCTGCGGTCGAAGGGCAGGCCCCGACCGGGCCGGCCCTCTGAGCTAGGCGTCGCCCGGCTCGGAGGCGGCGAGCCGCAGGAACAGGAACCCCTCCTCCTCGAGCAGTGAGAGCAGCCTGAGCCGCCGGGGCCGGTCGTCGGGGCCGCCGGGCCCGTCCGCCCAGCGGGCGGGCCCGGCCGACCACCCGCCCAGCAGTGCCCCTTCCCGGGGCCCGACCAGCATGGGCGACATCGTCAGGCACAGTTCGTCCACCAGGCCCGCCGCGCTTAGCGCGGCGTTGAGCGTAGGGCCCCCTTCACAGAGCACATGGTGCAGTCCGCGCTCGTGCAGGGCGGAGAGGGCGGCCCGCAGGTCCACTGCTCCCTTGCCCGCCGGCACGACCTCGACAGCCGACCGGTCGGGCCCTGGCGGCTCCACACCTTCCGGGGCCACGAGCAACGTCCTCGGCTCACCGGCGCCGAACAGGTCCGATGACCAGTCGAGGTCTGTGCCCCTGGTCACCACGGCAATAGGTGGCAGTGGGCCCTGGCCGCGTGCCAGTCGGGCCTGCTGCAGCTCTGCCGGCAACCGGGCCCGCCGGTAATGCTCGGCCCGGGCGGTGCGGGCACCGACCAGGACCACGTCGCACAAGGACCGCAGGGCCCGGAGGACCTGCCTGTCCCCCTCACCCCCCAGCCCGCCGGAACGCCCCGCCAGGGCTACGGCCCCGTCCAGGCTCGAGACCATGCTGACGCGCACGAACCAGGGGCCGTTGCCCGGTGCCCCCACCGAATAGGTCTCGACCAGGTCGACGGCCTCTACAGGCTGGGGTAGCAACGCCCGCACGGCACCTCCTCCACCACGGCCGCGACGACGTTAGCCCAAGGTCGCACCACCCCGGCCCGGCGCCGGCCGGGCGGGAGGGCCTCCGGCTACGATGACGGAGTGCCTGCGCCGTCGCTCGTGCCGGTGGCCGAGGTCAGGGAGATGGTCCTGGCGGCTGCGCCCCCGCGGGGCAGCACCAGGGTGAACATCGCCGACTGCCCGGGCCGCGTGCTGGCCGAGGAGGTCGTGGCCCACGAGGACGTGCCAGGTTTTGCCAGCTCCTCCATGGACGGTTACGCCTTGCGGGCTGCCGACGTGGAGGTCGCCCCGACCGGGCTCAGCGTGGTCGGCTCCCTGATGGCGGGCGACGACCCCGCCGGCCTGGTGGTCGGTCCGGGCGAGGCGGTGAGGATCATGACCGGGGCCGTGGTGCCTCTCGGAGCTGACGCCGTTTGCATGGTTGAGCACACGAGCTCCGACGCCGATGGGCGGGTACTTGTCGAGGAGGCCGTACCCCGAGGTGCGAACGTCCGCCACCCCGGCGAGGACGTCACAGCCGGGAGCGTCGTTTTCGGGCCCGGGACGCTGCTCGGGCCGGCCCATGTGGGGGTCCTGGCCAGCCTGGGGGTCACTGACGTGGCCGTCGTCCGGCCTCCCAGGGTGGGCGTTGTCTCGACGGGCGACGAGCTCGTGGAGGGGCCGGGCCGGTTGGGGCCAGGCAAGTTGCGCGACAGCAACCGTCCTGCGCTGCTCGCCCAGTTGGCCGCTGACGGTTTCGAGGCCTTCGACCTGGGGCGGGTACCCGACGACCCGGCCGCCCTGGCAGCACTGCTGTCCGTAGCCGCCACGGAATGTGACGCTGTGCTAACCAGTGGCGGGGTCAGCGTGGGCGACCGTGACATCGTCAAGGCCGTACTGAGCACCATGCAGGGAGCCGAAGCCCGTTGGTCCCAGGTGGCCGTGAGGCCGGCCAAACCGTTCGGGTTCTGCCGGTTGCCGCCGACCGGTGCCCCCCTCTTCGGTTTGCCGGGCAACCCCGTGTCCGCCATGGTGTCCTACGAGCTGTTCGCCCGCCCTGCGCTCCGCCGCATGGCAGGCCACGGCCGCCTGTACCGTACGGCTGTACCGGCCCGGGCACCGAAGGCCCTGCCGAGGGTGCCGGACGGTCGGGTGTACCTGTTGCGGGCCACCCTCCAGGCCACCCCGGAGGGCTTCGAGGTCGCCCTGATCGAGGGCCAGGGATCGCACCAGCTGCGTGCCCTGGCGCACGCCAACTGCCTCGTGGTGCTGCCTGACGGTCACGGCGTGCCCGCCGGGGCTCTCGTCGAGACCTGGGTGCTCGGCCCCGAGCTCTGAAGCTGAGCGCAGCCCTTCCGGGCCCGCGCAGGGCCCGGTCCGGCGGTGGGACGTCTAGGCGGTCGGCCCGGCACCCTGGGGCACGCCGCCCGGTCCGCCGCCCACCTCCGGTTCGCGGCGACGGGCGGAGGAGGGCACGAACCCTGCTTTTGCCCGCCACATGGCCTCCCAGCTCGAGTTGCCGGGCTGCAGGAGGGGCCGGAACTGTTCTCCCATGGAGGTGGTCTCGCTCTCCCTGCGGGGTGCCACGGTGGCGCTGGCCGGTACCGGGTCGGCGCTCTCGGCGAGCGCGTCGGCGCGGGCGTCGAACCGGGCCCCGGCCCGCTCGTCCGCTCTCAGCCATTGGAGGAAGACCGGGACCATGCCTGCGAACGTGGACAGCTCCGTGGCCGCCCAGAGCAGTGCTCCGCCGGCATGCGTGCTGGAGAGGCTGTACATGCTGGCTGCGGGTTGGCGCAGGCTCATGAGGGCGATGCCGAGGAAGGCCTCGAAAGGCACCCCGAGGCTCAGGTTGGCGATGCGCGCCCCATAGCCCATGCGCCAGTGCACTATCGGGTCCAGGCCCACGAGGGGCCACCAGTAGAGCGTCCCCGAGAAGAAGAACGCGAAGTTGCACACGTCCATCAGCCACATGTGGTGCATGGCCGTGTTGACCAGGGGTGTGAGGAAGAAGCCGATCATCGCCCCGAAGTAGGCGAACCACACCACCACGGGGTGCGTGAGCAGGGCGAAGGGCCGGGACCTGAGCACCCCGAGCCACCGCTTCTTCAGGTTCCGGCGTCCGGTCTGCAGGAGCAGGGTGGACGGTGCGCCCAGGGCCAGGAGGGGGGGTGCCACCACCATCAGGAGCAGGTGCTGGACCACATGGGCCTGGAAGTACCGCCCGGTGAAGGTGGCCACAGGGGACTGGACGGCCAGCTCGATGGAGACGAGGCCCAGGAAGAAGGGCACCGTGCGCCGGGCCGGCCACCTCCTGCCCCGAGCCGCCAGCCTCCACTCGGCGTTCAGGTACCAGTACCCGACGGCCACCAGGACGACGAGCGTGAGCAGGGCGAAGGGGCCCCACTGCCACGCCGTGAGGGCGCTGTGAAGCCCGAGTACTGGGGTGTTCATGCCTGGCATCACAGACCGCCTCTCAACACCGACAACCTACCGCCGCGCTGGGCCGGGTGCCGGTGCGCCCCTGCGCCAGTGCCCGTTGCGGGCGGGCCGGACCGGCAGGGCACGCCGTGTACCATCTCCAGATGGACCGGGGCCCTGTGCTCGTTGTGGACTACGGGGCCCAGTACGCCCAGCTCATCGCCAGGCGCGTGCGTGAGGCAAAGGTCTACAGCGAGATCGTCCCCCACACGCTCAGCGCGGCCGAGATAGCTGCCCGTCGCCCCAGCGCCATCGTGCTCTCGGGCGGCCCGGAGAGCGTCTACGCGCCGGGAGCCCCCCAGGCCCCCCCGGGGTTGTTCGAGCTCGGGGTGCCCGTGCTCGGCATCTGCTACGGCATGCAGCTCATGGCGGCCTCCCTGGGTGGCGAGGTGGGACGGCGGGAGGAGGGCGAGTACGGGCCGGCCGAGGTCCGGGTGCAGCCGGGCTCGGTCCTCCTGGAGGGCCTCGCCGGGGGGGCGACAGTCTGGATGTCGCACCGCGACTCGGTCGTCGCAGCCGTGCCCGGCTCCTCCTGCACTGCGTCGAGCCGGGGAGCCCCCGTCGCCGCCTTCGAGCACCCGGCGCGCCGTCTCTACGGTGTCCAGTGGCACCCCGAGGTCGCCCACAGCCAGGGGGGGCAGAGGGTCCTGGAGAACTTCCTCTACCGGGCCGCCGGCCTCAGCCCGGACTGGACCACGGGCAACATCGTCGAGGAGGCCGTCAAGGCGGTCGCTGAAAGAGTCGGCGGCAACCTGGTCATCGCCGGCCTGTCGGGTGGTGTCGACTCGGCAGTTGCCGCCGCCCTGGTACAGCGGGCGGTGGGGGACCAGCTGACGTGCGTCTTCGTCGACCACGGGCTGCTGCGCGAGGGGGAGCGCGAGCAGGTCGAGCGGGAGTTCGTGCGGGCCACGGGTGCGAGGCTCTACACGGTCGACGCCGGAGAGCAGTTCCTGGCCGCTCTCAACGCCCTCGACGACCCCGCCGACCCCGAAGCCAAGCGCAAGGCCATCGGACGTGAGTTCATAAGGGCGTTCGAGGCCGCAGCGGGCGAGGTCGTTGCCGCTCGGGCGGGCGGGCACGCCGGAGGTGCGCGCTTCCTGGTCCAGGGGACCCTCTACCCCGACGTCGTCGAGTCGGGCGGTGGAGTGGGGACGGCCAACATCAAGAGCCACCACAACGTGGGGGGCCTTCCCGACGACCTCTCGTTCGAACTGGTGGAGCCCCTGCGACGCCTGTTCAAGGACGAGGTGAGGGCCGTGGGGGAGATGCTGGGCCTGCCCAGGGATCTGGTGTGGCGCCAGCCTTTCCCAGGGCCGGGCCTGGCCATCCGGATCGTGGGAGCGGTTACCCCGGACCGTCTCCGGACCGTGCGCCGTGCCGATGCCATCGTCAGGGAGGAGCTCTCCGCCGCCGGCCTGGACGACCAGATCTGGCAGTGCCCGGTCGTGCTCCTGGCCGACGTGCGCTCGGTGGGGGTGCAAGGTGACAGCAGGACCTACGGCCACCCGGTGGTCCTGCGGCCGGTCAGCAGCGACGACGCCATGACAGCCGACTTCTCGCGCTTGCCCTGGGACGTGCTGGCGCGCATCTCCAGCCGGGTCACCAACGAGGTGCCTGAGGTGAACAGGGTGGTGCTCGACATAACGAGCAAGCCGCCGGCCACCATCGAGTGGGAATGAGCCTCTTTCGGTGGCACCGGCGGTGGCCCACTAGCCTGACCCTGTCGGCAGTTGCCCGGCAGGTCCTGTCCGCGAGCATCCGAGTGGAGGGGTTTTGGTGAGCGAAGTGCCAGCGGGGGTGGCCGGAAGATCCGGGACGTTCCTCATTGGAGGTGACACGCCGGTGAACCGGCTCGGCTTCGGGGCCATGCGGCTGACCGGCCCGGGTGTCTGGGGGGAGCCTGAGGACCCTGACGAGGCAGTGAGAGTGCTCCGTCGGGCCGTCGAGCTGGGGGTCAACTTCATCGACACGGCGGACTCCTATGGGCCGGTGGTGTCGGAGACCATCATCCGGAAGGCTCTCCACCCGTACAAAGAGGGCCTGGTCATAGCCACCAAGGCGGGCCTCACGCGCCAGGGCCCCGACCGTTGGCTCCCGGTGGGCCGCCCCGAGTACCTGCGCCAGCAGTGCGAGATGAGCCTGCGTAACCTGGGCGTGGAGCGGGTCGACCTCTACCAGCTGCACCGCATCGACCCCAAGGTCGCGCTCGAGGACCAGTTGGGCGAGCTCACCCGGCTGCAGTCGGAGGGCAAAGTGCGCCACATCGGGCTGAGCGAGGTGTCGGTGGCCGAGATCGAGCAGGCCGCCCGTCTCGCGCCCATCGCCACCGTGCAGAACCGCTACAACGTGGCCGACCGGGCCTCCGAAGACGTGCTCGAGCACTGCGAAGCGACGAGCCGGGGCTTCATACCCTGGTTCCCCCTGGCCACGGGCGAACTTGCCCGCCCGGGCAGCCGCCTCTCGGAGCTCGCCCGGGCCAAGGGCTCGACACCGGCCCAGCTGGCGCTGGCCTGGCTCCTTCACCGCTCGCCAGTGATGCTGCCGATACCCGGCACCTCCAAGGTCGCCCATCTGGAGGACAACATGGCCGCGGCCCTGGTCGAGCTGTCGGCAGGGGAGGTCGGGAGCCTGTAGGAGCCCTCCGGGGCGGTTGGCGGGCAGAGCTCGCAGGCGGGCGCGGTCGGACCGGGTAGCCCTAGCCCACTCTGGCCGTGAGGGAGAACGCTGCCAGCAGGCTCTCACGGCCCTCCAAGACGAGGGGGCCTGCCCCGGTGCGGTTCCAGGCCAGGAAGTAGAGCGCCGAGGCCGGCCCCGTCACCGTCAGGTCGGCGGCGGGCCCGGAGGAGCCGCCCTTCAGGGCGCGCGCTCCCTGCGTCCCGATGTGGACCGACCACCTACCGGGGTGGTCGGTGGCGTGCAGGGCCACGACCCCCTGGTCGTCCGGGGTCGGAGAGCCCGCTCTCGAGGGCCTTGCCAGGAAGCCGAAGAGCAGCTCGTCCAAGCCGTCGGCTGCCGTAGCCGGGCCGACGGCGGAGACGGGTGCCCCTGCGGCCAGCTCTGCGTCGGCCCGGTGGACGGCGGTCTCGTGTGCCTGTCGCCGGGCCCAGAAACCTCGGGGCGAGCTCGCGGGGAGGAAGGCCCAGCACTGCAGGTCGGGTGGCGCTCCGAGAAGGGCCCGGACCAGGCCGGCATGAGCCTCGGCCGCCCTGCCCACGATCTCGTCCTCGCCGAGGGGGCTCCCCTGGCCGCCTTCCTCATGGTGGGGCACGCGTTGGTCGTACCCGTGGACGAGGTAACCCGTTGCCCAGCGGTGGACGCGGGTGACGTGGCGCAGGAGGTCGGCAACCTCCCAGCCCGGGCAGGAGGGGACGCTTGCACCGAGCCCGGCCCGTTGCGCATGGGAGAGCAGGGCCTCACCCTCCCGTTGGACGCTCTCCACATGGTCCTCGTAGCTGAGCTCGTTCACCTTGTCCCTCTCGGCTCGGGCTGCGCCCGTGTGGCCCACCGTGGCCAAGCGTAGGCACCCGCTCTCCGGCCGGCCAGCCCGACCGGCAGCACCTCAGCGGGCACCTCCGAGGTAGGGCGCGTCGCCGAAGGCGTACACCGAGCCGGTGGCGCCCAGGAGGTAGTAGCCCCGACCGTCGACACTGGGGGCGATGCCGGTTATGGAAAGCCCGGCGCCTGCGCTCAGGCCGCCGAGGTAGCCCGCCCCATAGGCGTACACGTCGCCGCTGCGGTCAGCGAGGCGGTACCCGTACGGCCCCGGCGCCATGCCCACCACCGGCCGCGGCGCACCTCCGGCAGCTGACCCTGCAAAGGTGGCGTCACCGAAGGCAAAGACGCCTCCGTCGGCCGAGACGAGCCAGTAGCCCCTGCCCGAGGCGGTGGAGGCGATCCCGACCACCGGGGCGGACAGGTGGCGGCCCGAGAGAGAGCCGTAGTAGTGGGCGTCGCCCAGGGCGAGCACGCGGCCGGCCCTGGTCGCCACCCAGTAGCCGTCGCCCGAGGGCGTGGCCGCCAGGCCGACAGCGGGAGCCCCGAGCTGCCCGGGCCCCGGTTCGCCGTGGAGGTGCGCGTCCCCGAAGGCGTCGACGCGGCCATCGGCCTGCAACAGCCAGTAACCGCCGAAGTCGTTTGTGGGCGCGAGGGCGACCACGGGGGACCTGGCTGCCGCCCGGGCGCTGAGCGACCCGTACCCGATGGCGGCACCGAAGCTGAGGACGGCGCCGTTGGCACCCACCAACCAGTACCCGGCGCAGCCGGTGCCGTCCTGGGTGGCCACCAGGCCGACGGCCGGCGCTCCGAGGTGCACCCGGCGAGGGGGGGAGCATGCCCTGGGCCCGGCCGGGACCACGGGCTGGTACGGGCCGGGGAGCGTGGTAGTGGTGGGGTTGGCCACCTGGGCGCCGGCCAGGTTGCCCGGCCCGCAGAGCGCCCCCCCGGAAAGGTCGGTCCCGCCCAGGTACCCCAGCCCCGCCGCCATGGAGTAGCCGCCCGAGGGCGATGCCTGGTAGAGGCCGCCCTGGGCGCCGGCCAGGTCGTTGTCACCACTTGTCACCGGGCCGACCAGCTGCGACGGGTCGTCGTAGAGGAGGCCGTCCAGGAAGCCCACGGGTGTGCGGCACAGAGGTTCGGAGAGGGCCACCACGGCCGCCCAGGCCGGAGCAGCCAGGCTTGTGCCACCGAAGCTGACCCACCCGGCACCGGTCCCGCAGGCGGCGGCCGAGCAGTACTGGGCGTACGGGTTGCCGGCAAGTGCCGAGACGTCCGGCACCTCCCGGCAGCCAGCGCCGCCCAGGGTGCAGGTGGTCGCCGCGCCCGGGGCCGAGGCGCCGAGCGCTGTCTGGTAGGAGGGCCGCGGCCAGACGCGGCTCTGCCCTCCGCCGCTGGCACCACCCACTGAACAACCGGTGCCCAGGCAGTCGCTGGGCTTGGCGTCACGGCTGTTCCAGACCACCTGGGGACCGCCCAGGGTTGAGCTCGAAGTCCCTCCGACTGCGGTAACCAGGGGCGCCGACGCAGGGTCGTCAACACCGAGGGCGGTGCTGCCGTCCTGGCTGTGGCAACCCTCGGAACCGTCGTCACCCGTGGCCACCACCACGGTCTGGCCCTGCAGGGCCGCCTCGTCGAAGAGCTCCTCTTCTGCCTGGTAGTAGGCGGGGCCCATCCCGGTCTGGGCCTCGCACGAGCCCCACGAGGAGCTGAGCACCTGGGCCAAGCCTCCTGGCGCGCTCCCCGACACGGCCATCTGCCAGGGCGCCAGGCCGGTCCCGGACTGGTCCGACTGGTAGACGACGACCCTGGCCCGGGGGGCCATTGCCGCTATCACCTCGATGTCGGCCGCCACCTCGGCGTCCACCTGAGAAGGTGGCGAGGGTGAGGGGTCGTAGGTGACCTGGACCTCCGAGCCGGCGCAGGCCTGGTAGTGGGCCACAGCGGCCGTGTCCGCCAAGGCGTACTCCACCAGGCCGATGGTCGCGCCCTGCCCCTGGTCGAAGCGCTGGTAGAAGCCGGACAGGCGGTAGGCCTGCTCGAGCTGGGACGGTGTCATGCCGGCGGCCGGCATGCCCGTGCAACCCGGCGCGCCCGGCGCCTGGTCGGCTGGCTGTGCCCGGCGCCCGCCGGGCCCCGCCGGCACGGGGCGCCTGCCCGGTGCGGTCGGCGCGGAGGCCCGGGCAGGAGGGCGGGGGCGGGGTAGGCGGACCAGGTTGTCGTGGGGGACAGCCCAGGGAGCAGTGCCGTCCAGGTAGGCGACCGCCCCGGCCAGCCTGGCGGGTAACCGTGGGGGCCGGACGAGGCCCGTGACGATCAGGCCCGACGACGTCCTGGCCAGCGCCCAGGGCGCACCGAACGCCCTCGCCATCGCCGACACCCTGCCGGTCACCTGTTGGCCGAGCCCGTTGGGGGCCAGCGGCGCCACGTGCAGGCCGTGCCTCTCCAGGTATGAGTCGACGGCCGCCACGGCGGTGGCCGGAGCGCCGAAGCGGGCCCTGAACCCGGCTACCGACAGGTAGTGGTGGTAACCCGCTGTACCGGGTGTCGATACCGCCAGGGCAGCCTGAGCCAACCCGCTCGCCTGAGCCGGTCGGAAGAAGAGCTCGGTGGTGAGCTGCTCCCGACCGGGCGCGGCACCGAGGACGCGGGCCCCGGCGAGCCCGGGCGGAGGCACGGTCTGGCCTGCCAGGGCGGCCATCCGCCCACGGGAGAGATGCCCTTGGCCGGTTGTCCGCGGCCCGGTGGCAGCGCCCACCTGGGGCCCGGGCAGCACCGTCCCAACGACCAGCCCGGCGCAGGCCGCCAGCAGGGCCCGACCTCGTCGACGGCCTGAACGACGGCGGGAAGCCGTCCCGGTGGTGATCTCGAGCTGGCCCAACTACCCCTCACTGTGCGGAGCCTCTATACTGGCCCCGCCGTCAGGCTCCGTGGGACAGGCGGTGTACCAGTTGTTACAACTGGGACCTGTGGTGCAGCTTGGAGTGCACGCCGGCCTGTCAAGCCGGAGGCCGCGGGTTCAAATCCCGTCAGGTCCGCGGTCGGATAGCTCAGTTGGTAGAGCGCGCGCCTGAAAAGCGCGAGGTCACCGGATCGACGCCGGTTCCGACCACCCCGGGAAAGGCCCTCTGTGCAGGGCCTTTCTTGCTGTGGTGGCTTCGGTGGGAGCCCTGTCGGCGATGCCGTCCCCAGCGGCGCCACTGCCCGCCGCCGGGCGCCAACCTCGCCCGGCCCCCCGGCTGTGGCCAGGAGGCCGGGCGAGGTTGGTCAGCTCAGCCTTCGATGTCCAGTTGCTCCAGGCACCGTCGGATCTCCGTCTCACGGAACCGGCGGTGACCTCCCAGGGTTCGGATGGCGGTGATCTTGCCGGCCCGGGCCCAGCGGGTCACCGTCTTGGGGTTGACCCGGAAGAGTGCTGCAACCTCGGCCGGGGTAAGGAGAGAATCAGCCTGCTGTTGCTCGACCATCTCGGGGGTGCCTCCTAACTGTTTGAAACTTCCCTCAAAGGTGCGAGTGGGTGCCGGCGTTGCGCTGTGGTCCCAACTGTTTCATTTGTCGCGCACGCACCGGCCCCTTCATACTACTTGGGCCCCGTGCAGCGCCAAAAGACCGTTTTGTCGCGGCCGCCGGAGCACGCGGCCGGGCCTGGGCGGCTCGGAGGTGGCCGCCGGCCGGCGCCCCCCGGGCCCGCGCCCACAGGAGCCTGCGAGGAGGGTGGGCCGACAGCGGGCGTGCAATACTGGGCCAGCGCCATGAACGAACGCCTGAACATGCGAGAACCGGAGAAGAGCAGGTGACGGGGTTACCCGAACGGCCCGGGCTCCTGGCACTGGTCGGGGGCGCGGAGTGGACGCCCGGCTGCGAGACCTTCGACTCGGAGCTCTTGGCGGCCTCGGGGGGCAACGAGGTCCTGGTCCTCCCCACCGCTGCCGCCTACTGGCACCCCGAGCGGGCGGTTGCCACGGCGTCTTCGTACTTTGCCGGTTTGGGCGGCACGGTCAGGTCCTGTCCCGTGCTGCGCAGGGCCGACGCCGAGGACCGGGTCAATGCGGGGATGGTGCGTTCGGCGTCGTTCATCTACATCGCCGGCGGTTCGGTGCTCCACCTGCGCTCTGTGCTCAAGGCCTCACCCGTGTGGCAGGCACTTGTCGACGCCTGGACGGAGGGAGCCGTGCTGGCCGGGTCCTCGGCGGGGGCCATGGTGCTCGGCGACACGATGGTGGACCCCCGGGGAGGGGCGCTCACCCTCGGCCTGGGACTGCTCGACCAGCTGGCCTTCCTGCCGCATGCCGACGGCTGGCCCGAGGACAAGACCCGGCGCACGGTGACCCTGGCCTCCAGGGGGCTACGCATAGTCGGCATCGAGGAGCGGACCGCCCTGCTGCGCCAGCCCGACGGCACCTGGAGGGTTTCCGGCGAGGGAGCCGTCACCGTGTGGCTGGAGGGCCGGCAGGCCGGCCTCGAGGTGCTCGCTGCTGCGACCTATCCTCCATTGGAGCCGCCCGGTGCGCTATCAGCGCAGCGTCTGGCGGCTGGTGGTGGCGCCGGGCCCTCGCCAAGCTGAGGCGCCTGGGTGCCCGCCTGGGCCCTGCCCGTCTTCGTCGCCTGCGCCCTGGTCAGCCTTCTGGCGAGCCACCGGCTGGTAAAGGCCCTCGAGGCGTTGGGCGACCGGTGGGCCGTGCCGTCGGTCCTGTTGGGCCTCATGGCAGCGCTGGCTGCTGACGGCCCCGAGCTGACCAGCGCCCTCACTGCGCAACTTCGTGGCGAGCACACCATCGGGCTCGGGGTCCTGTTCGGCTCGAACGTGTTCAACATCGCCGCCCTGTTGGGCCTGGGCGCGGTCGTGGCGGGCCGGGTCCGCTTCCGCCGGCGGGCCGTGGCCCTGGAAGGGACGGTGGCGACCGGGGTGGCCGGGGCCTCTCTGCTCCTCGTGCACCATGTCGTCCCCGTGGCCGCGTCTGCCGCTCTGGCTGGTACCTTCTTCCTCCCCTACCTCGTACTGGCCGCCGTGCCCGTCCGGCGGCTCCCGGTGCCGGCCCGGGCCCGGTCGTGGTTGGCGCTGGCGGTGTCCGAGGAGAGGGACGACCTGCAGGGTGGTTACCCGAGCGACGTCCCGGGGCACCCGGGGCGTCAGGTCGCGACCGTTCTCGGTGCGCTGGTCGTGGTAGTCGGGGCAAGTGCCCTGATGGAGCAGAGCGCTTCGGTGGGCGGTGCCGCGCTCGGGCTGCCCGAGGTGGTGGTGGGCGGCGTCGTACTGGCCGCTGTCACCAGCCTGCCCAATGTCGTGGCGGCCCTGTACCTGGCCCGGGCGGGCCGGGGAGCGGCCATGCTCTCCGAGGCGATGAACAGCAACACCATGAACGTGGTGGGGGGCCTGGTGGTCCCGGCCGCGCTGGTCGGCCTGGTCGGTGCCGGCACGGGCGTGGGCACCCAGCTCGCCGCCTGGTCCTACCTGGCCATGACCGCGGGTGCCACCACCGCCGCCTTCGCCCGGCGGGGCGTCAGCAGGCCGATGGGCTGGGTGCTCCTGGCGGCCTACGGCGCCTATCTGGCAGGTGTGCTCGCTGCCTGACCCGGAGTGGGCCGGAGGCGGTGGTCAGCTCTCGCTGATGGTCACCGAAAGGACTTTGTGGAGGACCTTGGGCGTACCCGCCGACCCGGCGCTCCCGTCCGCGTTGATCTTGTTGACCACGCTCATGCCGGAGACCACCTGGCCGAAGTAGCTGTAGTTGGGGCTCAGCTGCTTGCCGCCCTGGCCGACGACGATGAAGAACTGGCTACCGTCCGAGCTCGGGCTACCCGAGTTGGCCATGGCCAGGGCGCCGGCGGTGTAGACGCTCGAGCTCTTGGGGGCGCCGCCGTTGAACGAATAGCCCGGGCCGCCTGAACCGGTGCCCGTCGGGTCGCCGCCCTGGTCCACGAAGCCGCTCACCACGCGGTGGAAGGCGGTGCCGTTGTAGAAGTGGTAGCCGGCCAGGAAGACGAAGTTGTTGACGGTGGTGGGGTCCTTGGCCGCCGTCAGGTCGATCTTTATCGTGCCCACATCGGTCTTCATGGTGGCCGTATAGGTCTTGGCCGGGTTGATGCACATGGGCGGAGCCGAGCTGAAGTGGGTGTAATGAGGTGAGGAGCCGTTGAGGGCGGGGCAACCGACCTTGGCCGGGGCATTGAGCAGCGGCACCGAGACCGGGGGAGCGGTGCTGGTGGTGGCGGCAGCGCTGGTCGATGAACCGGCTGTACTGGAAGACGAGCCCGACGTGGCCACCTTGGCCTTCTTGGCCCCGCCCGGTACGAGGACCGTGACTATGACGACGACCACGATTATCACCAGTGCGGCCCCGAAGCCACCCAGGAAGAGCTTCTGCCGGCGGCGCCTCTGCTCCTGTTGCAGGCGCAGCTCCTTCATGCTGCGGTTGCGGCGCTGCTGTATACGCTTATCTGACGGCACGGCGCCGCAGCGTAGCCGATGTGGTGGCAGGGCGGGGTGGCATGGGCGCGCCGGTGGGCCGGGAGGCAGGTAGCGGTCCAGCTGGTAGCCTCCTCACGTGGCTCTGCTGGTCCAGAAGTTCGGAGGTTCGTCGGTCGCCGACGCCGACAGGATGCGCAATGTGGCGGACTACATCGCCCGTGTGCGCCGCCGCGGCGACCAACCGGTGGTCGTGGTGTCAGCGATGGGCCACGAGACCGACGACCTGCTCGACGTGGCGGCCAAGGTCTCCCGGACCATGCCGGGACGGGAGATGGACATGCTCATCACCGCAGGTGAACGCAAGGCCATGGCCCTGCTGTGCATGGCGCTGCACGACCTGGGTGTGCCGGCTGACAGCTTCACCGGGAGCCAGGCCGGGATAGTGACCAACGCCGAGCACACCAAGGCCAAGATCGTCGACATGAGGCCCGACCGCCTGACAGCGGCCCTCGCCGCCGGGCACGTCCCGGTGGTGGGTGGGGCGCAGGGGGTTTCGGTGGAGCGGGAGGTGACGTTCCTCGGCCGGGGTGGTTCCGACACCACCGCCGTGGCACTGGCCAAAGCCCTGGGGGCTGACGCCTGCGAGCTCTACACCGACGTGCCGGGCGTGTTCAGTGCCGACCCCCGCGTGGTCCCCGACGCCCGACGGCTGGCCAGGGTCAGCTACGAGGAGATGCTCGAGATGAACGCCGCCGGCTGTCCCAAGCCGGCCATGCGCTCGGTCGAGTTCGCCCGGACGCACCGGGTACGGCTGCACGTGCGCTCCAGCTTCACCTGGGAGCCGGGCACGTGGATCGAGGAGGAAGGCAACGCCATGGAACAGCCGATCGTCTCTGCGGTGGTCTCCGACCAGTCGCAGGCAAAGTTGACCGTCGCCGGAGTGCCCGACCATCCGGGTGTCGCCGCCCGGCTGTTCAGGGCCCTGGCCGACAAGCTGGTCAACCTGGACATGATCGAGCAGAACGTTTCCCTCAACGGGACGACCGACATCTCCTTCACGGTCCCCCACGACGACCTGGCTGCGGCCACCGAGGTGGTGACCTCGATGAAGGACGAGATCGGCGCCAGCGGCGTCTACTCGGACCCGGAGATCGCGACCGTCTCCATCGTGGGGGCGGGGATGAAGACCCACCCCGGGGTGTCGGCCACCATGTTCGAGGTCCTCGCCGCCGAGGGGATAAACATCGAGATGATCTCGACCTCGGCCATCCGCCTGACCTGCGTGGTGCGGGCCGATGCCGCGGACCGGGCCGTCGTGGCCCTGCACAGGACCTTCGGCCTGGACGGGGAGGGGGCTCGCTGATGGGCTACACGGTGGGGGTGTACGGTGCCACCGGCCAGGTGGGGGAGGTGATGCGGCGCACCCTCGAGGAGCGTTCGTTCCCGGTGTCGCGTCTGCGCTTCTTCGCCTCCGAGCGTTCGGCGGGCCAGGTCCTCGACGGTGTCGTGGTGGAGGACGTGGCCCGGGCCGACCATGACGGGGTCGACCTGGCCCTGTTCAGCATGGGCGCCGCGGCGTCTGCCCAGTGGGCACCGGTGGTTGCCGGGGCGGGGGCCATCGTGGTCGACAACTCGAAGGCCTGGCGCATGGACCCCGAGGTGCCCCTGGTCGTCCCCGAGGTCAACGCAGCCGACCTGGACAGCATCCCCAAGGGGATCGTTGCCAACCCCAACTGCACGACGATGGTGTGCATGCCCGTCCTCAAGCCTCTCCATGACGAGGCCGGGCTCAACAAGCTGGTGTGCTCGACCTACCAGGCGACCTCGGGTGCCGGGCGCAAAGGGGTGGAGGAGCTGGCCCGCCAGGTGGCGGCCATCGGCGAGAAGGCCCCGGCTCTGACCTTCGACGGCTCGGCTGTGGAGTACCCGGCCAGTGCCACCTTCCCTGGGCCCATCGCGTTCAACGTGCTCCCGGTGGCGGGCAAGCTGGTGGACGACGAAACCGACGAGGAGCACAAGCTGCGGGACGAGAGCCGCAAGATCCTGCATGTGCCCGACCTCGCCGTGGCGGTCACCTGTGTCCGGGTCCCTGTGTTCACCGGCCATTCGGTTTCGGTGCTGGCCAGGTTCGACCGTCCTGTCAGCGCTGACCGGGCGCGTCAGCTGTTGAGCGGGGCACCCGGTGTGCGCCTGGTGGACATGCCAACCCCACTGGAGAGCGCCGGGACGGACGACTGCCTCGTAGGAAGGGTCAGGGAGGACAAGTCCGAACCTGACGGCCGGGGGCTTAGCCTTTTCGTGTCGGGCGACAACCTGCGCAAGGGCGCTGCGCTGAACGCCGTGCAGATCGCGGAGCACCTCGTCTCGAGGGGTGTGCTCAGCTGAGCATCTGAGGGCTGTCCGTCCCGTCCGGGCCGGAGGGCACGGGCCGGGGAGGTGGGCAGGCACAGGGGAGGTGGCCGCAGGTGGGGCAGCCCCGGGCGTAGCGGGCGACGGCGTCGTCCAGGGACAGGCCGAGCTGGTTCGCCAGGGAGGCGACCCAGGCCAGGACGTCACCCAGCTCGTGGAGCTGTTGAGCGGCGCTGCCCTTGCGGACGGCCTGAGCCAGCTCGCCCATCTCCTCGGCCAGCCAGGCCACCGTGGGGGCACGGCCCCGGGCCGCGTCCCGCTCTCCGAAGGTGGCGGCGATGACCTCCTGCAGCTCGGCCAGTTCCATCGTCGCCCGTAGCCTAAGCCGGCTCGGGCGCGCCCGCCAGGCCCTCCACCGCCCGGCGGAAGCGGGCGGACCGGGTGGCCCAGTTCCCCTGGTCCTCGGGCGTTGGCATCCCGGGGGAGAAGACGACCGTGCCGCCCCGGGGGGTCAGGGAGGCGCCGAGTGCCACCGCCTCTTCCAACGAGCCGGCGGCCCGGGCCGAGGTGCACCACGGGGAGAGAGCCTCGGCCAGGCCGTTGCCCTCGTCCAGCCACACCAGCGCAGCCCGGACGGACCGCTCGCGTGCCGCCTGGACGGCTGCGCCGGCGCCAACGCCGCGGTCGTGGCCCCCCACGATCACAGTGGTGACCCGGTCACCGGTCGAGCGCAGGGCCGCAGCCAGGCCCAGAGGGTTGCTGGCCAGGCTGTCGTCGACGTAGTCGACGCCGGCCACCCGGGCCACAAGGGACATCCTCCCCGGCAGCTGGGGGTAGCCGTCGAGCAGTTGGCCGGCCAGGTGGCCCCTGTCGGCCTTGGGCCCGGTCAGCGCCAGCGCTGTGGCTGCGGCCAGTACCGCGTTGCGCCGCCGGACGTCGTGGGACCCGGTCCTGACCGGTACGAGGTCGGCCGGGACGAACGCCGGCGGGAGCACGATGTCGTCCGGCACCCCGTACCAACGCCGTTCACCCCCGGCAGGGGCAAGGAAGGTGCGGGCCTTGTCCGCCAGGTAGCGCTCCAGCGAACCGTGCCAGTTGACGTGGTCCTCACCTATGGCGGTCAGGGCGCCTATCGGTGCGGTCCTGGACAGGTCGGCTGCCTGGTAGCTCGACACCTCCAGCACCGCCACCTCCGGCACGCCCGGGCTCACCGTCCATGGCGGGACCCCGATGTTGGCGAGCACGAGCGCCGGGTGCCCCAGCCGCCTCAGCGCCTCCGAGACCAGGACGGCTGTGCTGCTCTTGCCCTTGGTCCCCGTCACCACCACCATCGGGCCCTCGCCCCGCTCGTTGACCCAGAGGTCGAGAGGTGTGGTCGTCACCAGGCCGGCACCGGTACGGCGGGCCAGTTCCGGTTGGTAGAGGCAGAAGCCGGGGCTGCGTAGGGCGACCTCAGCGGACGGGGCGTCCTCCAGCCGGCCGAGCACAGGGACGTTCCCGGCCAGCCCCGGGTGCTCGGCGCGCAGGCGGGCCGAGGCCCGGTGGGGGTCGGCGTCCACGAGGTGCACGTCGGCGGGGCCGGCGGCCACGACGGCGCCCAGAGCGGCTGAGACGTCGTCGCCCAGGCCGAGGACGACCAGGCGGCGCCCCTGGAGGTCCGAGAGCCTCACCGCCGGGGCTGCACCTGCTTGGCTGCCCTGGCCACCAGGTCGGCCAGGTCGGCTGGGGCCAGGTGGGGGCCCTGGGGCTCCAGCAGGTCCTCGACCGTGGTGCCGCTCCGGACGGCAAAGGCGGCTGCCGGCCCGGCCAGCTCCTTGACGACCGGGAGGTCCCGCCAGGCCCGGGCCTGGCCCAGCCAGGCCATGGCTGCTGCCGATTCGGCTCGTTCCCCCACGCAGTCGAAGGGCTTGGCCCCGCCGTCCCACAGCCCGGCGAAGCCCTCGGCAGCATGGCTGTCGGCCAAAGGGTTGCCTCCGAAGACCACCTCGGCCTGTTCGGGCGACATGAACACAGCGAAGCAGAGGAAGGTGAAGCGGCACTTGGGGCACTCCAGGCACCAGGTCTGCTCCTCCTCCGCCGGTCGTGCCCGGCGGAAGGCCCGGTTGCAGGAGAGGAAGGAGCGGTGCAGTTCGGGCCGGCCGGCCACCATCCCGGCGATCGCCAGCTCGGACAGTTGGCGCAGGACCGAGAAGTAGCCGACACCGGCCTCGGCCAGCGCCCTGCTGAGCAGGCGCTCGAAGCCGAGCGACTTCGAGTACTGGTGGTTGACAGGGGTACCGTCCACCAGGACCGTGGGCTCGTTGGCGGAACGCTCGTTGCCCATGGCCACGCCCCACAACCCCTGGCCGGCAGCCACCAGGGCGCCCAGGACCGAGTTGACGGCGGTGACCGGTATGTGGCCGTTGAACGCGCCGGGGCGTCCGGAAGCCGCCTCCAGCCGGGGGTCGAGCACCCTTTCGGCGCTGAGCAGGGGCACGTGGGCGGCGGCCGCCTGGCGGAAGTGGGCGGGGGTGGGGGACACGGTGAAACCGACGGCGTCGGTGAGCAGGGCCAGGGCGGCCGCGGAGTCCTTGCCGCCTCCGACGGGGACGAGCAGGCCCGTTCCGGGGCCCGTGCCCCCGTCGCGGCCCGGGGCCACCCGGCGGTGGTCGTCTGCACGACGACCCGCTTCATGCCAGACCAGCTCGGTGGGCAGGGGGACGGGGAGCCCGTTACGGTAGGCCATCTCCCGCAGGCCCTCGTCGTAGAGCGCTCCCGCCAGGCGGGCCACCGGCTCCTGTACGGGGCGCTCGACGACCAGCCGCCGGGGGGCCGAGAGCTTGAAGTAGCTGGTGCCCATGGCCAGGTGGCAGACGTCCAAGAGGAGGTCGACGGCCCCCGGGGGCAACGGCACGAGCGGCTCGGGCAGGTGGGCGCGCTCCACGAAGCTCTCGCCGTCGAGGTCGAACGCGAACTCCGCCCGACCGTCGGGACCGAGCTCCCTGTCGGTGAGACGGAAGGTACCTCCCCTCCCGGGCGCAGTCGACGGGGCGGCCATCACACCAGCCGTTGCATGCAGACCACGTCCAGCCACCGGCCGAACTTGCGCCCCACCTCGCGCTCGGTGCCGATGTGCTCGAAGCCGCACGCCCTGTGCAGGGCAACGGAGGCCTCGTTGTCACCGGCGATGCGCGCGATCACGGCGTGGAAGCCGTGGCCCTCGGCCAGCACGAGCAGTTCTTCCAGCAGGGCCCTGCCCACGCCCCGGTGTTGGGCGCTCTCGTCCACATAGACGGAGTCCTCGACCGTCGTGCTGTAGGCGGGGCGTGGCCGGTAGGGCGAGAGGGACCCGAACCCGAGCACCTCCCGACCGTCGACGGCGACGATCGCGGGGTAGGCGCCGGAGTGCTCGGCAAGCCATTGGAGCTGGTCGGGCAGCGACCGGGGGGTGATGTCGAAGGTAGCGGTACTGGTCTGCACGGCGTGGTTGTAGATTCGCCGCAGGTCCTCGGCGTGGGCAGCCCGGGCGATGACGAGCGAGGGCCGCCAGGCCCTGTCGGCGGGAGGAGGAGCCAGGTCGCGACCGGGCCCGGCGGCGGTACCCGGTTGCGCCGATGTCATGCTGGACAGGCTAGAGGAGCGGTGGCGGGAGCCGTGGACGGGCGCCACCTGCGCGCGGCCGCTACTATTGGGCGGGCAAACGGTCCCCGTTCAGGGGCTCGTTGCCCCCTTAGCTCAGTCGGCAGAGCACAGCCATGGTAAGGCTGGTGTCGTCGGTTCGATTCCGACAGGGGGCTCGCAGTCCGTCCTGCACAGGCACGGCGGCGTAGCTCAGTTGGCAGAGCACTCGGCTCATAATCGAGTTGTCGTCGGTTCGAGTCCGACCGCCGCTACACAAGGCAACGATTTGCCATCGGAGACAGGGAGCGCCACATGGCCAAGAACGAGCGCCGGGTCAAGGTGACCCTGGCCTGCGACGTCTGCAAGCGCCGCAACTACATAACCAGCAAGAACAAGCAGAACGACCGTGACCGGATCGAGATGCGCAAGTACTGCCGCTGGGACCGCCAGCACACGCTCCACAAGGAGACCAGGTAGGCCTCCCCTGATGGCCCACGCCGGTGACGGGCCGCTCAAGGGCCTCGTGGAAGGGGCCCGCAAGGGCGACGGGGCCTCACTGGCCGAGCTGGTGCGCCTGACCTGGCCGGCGACGTACCGGCTGGCTCAACGCCTCACCGGGGACGACCAGCACGCGCTGGACGTGGCCCAGGAGGCCTACCTGAGGGCTTTGCGCGCCCTGCCGCGTTTCCGTGGAGAGGCGCGCTTCTCGACCTGGATGTACAGGGTGACGGCCAACTGTGCCAGCGACCACATGGCCCGGGTCCACCGGTCGCGCCACGAGAAGCTGGACACGGAGGGCGAGGGAGGCCCGGGGGACCTGGTCGACCAGAGGCCGGAGCACGATCCCGAGGCCTGGGCGTCGTCGCGCGACGAGCGGGCGCAACTGGCGGCTGCGCTCATGCGCCTTCCCTGGAAGCTGCGCCAGGTGGTGGTGCTGAGGGACGTCTACGACCTGCCCCACAGGGAGATCGCCGAACGCCTCGGCACCTCGGAGGCGGCGGCCAAGGTCCGCCTGCAGCGGGCCCGCAAGCGCCTGCGCGAGGACCTGGCCCGTACGCCCGCCGCTCAAGCGGCAGGGCACGGTAGGCGGCGTGCCCGGCGCGCGACGGAGGCGTCGCCGGGAGAGGGAACCGTGCAGGCCGCCCGGCGGGTTGTCGGTGTGGATGACGATGCCGTGGCCAGCTGAGCCGTTCGAGCACGAGCCGACCAGGGCCAGGCTGCCCCGCCGGCACCTGAGGGCCCTGGTCAGCTGCGATGCGGTGGCCGACGAGCTTCCCCTGGTCGTGGACGGCAGCCGGTGCCTCACGCCTGCTGTGGCGGACCACCTGGCGGGTTGCCTGCGTTGCCAGGCCGAGCTCGCCGCCTACCGCCGGATCCTGCGCCTCCTTCGCTCCCTCAGGGAGGAGCCGGTCACGTTGGGCAAGGTCGGCGCGGCCATGGTGGCGGGGATGTCCGCGGACCGGGACGACAGCGAGGTCGCCCGGGCCGGGAGCCGGGCCCTTGTCGTCGCGGCCAGGACGATCGGCGTGGCCGTGCTGGGCGGAGGTGCCCTGGCGGCCGCCGTTGTCCTCAGCAGCAGGCACGTCCGGGCGGCCGTGACCACCGCCTCCTGACCCCGGCCCCGGGCCGCGGTGCCGGGCGCCGGCCGGGAGGCCTAGGATGGGGACAGGTGCTATCCTCTAGGCGGCCAGGGTTCGTACGCGGGCCGTGCGCCGCCGCAGGGCAAGGCTCCCTAGGGCAGTAGCTCAATATGGCAGAGCACCGGTCTCCAAAACCGGCGGTTGGGGGTTCAAGTCCCTCCTGCCCTGCTCAGGCTTTCGCGATGGGAAGGTCACTGACGTGAGTATGAACGAGGACAGCTTGGCCCGGGACGGGCTTGTTCAGAGCCAGGGCACCCTGGAGGGCAGCGAGCTGCCGGCACCGCGGCGCGACCGGCCCACCACGGCGACGTCCCGTGGGCTGGGCAACCCGCGCCAGTTCCTCGACGAGGTCCTGCTCGAGCTGCGCAAGGTCATGAGGCCGAAGCGTTCCGAGCTAATAAACTACTCAGTGGTCGTCTTCTTCACCCTCGCGTTCATCATGGCGCTGGTGTACGGCCTCGACTACGTGTACTCGCTCGGCGCGTCCAACCTGTTCAAGTAGCGCGGTCCCGACCTGCGCCGATAGCTGACCGAGCAAATTCTCCCAGAGGTACCACCATGGCCGAAGACCAGGACGTAGAAGTGACCGAGGCGCCGAGCGAGCGGCCGGCGCGCCGGAGGCGGGACGCCAACGGGTGGGACGCGCCCGAGGCCGTGAACGAGGAAGAGGCGCAGGTGGCGACGGCCGTCGCCACCGAGGACCCCGAGGTGGAGGTCGTCCGCCAGGAGAGCCCCTACGACCGCCCGGGCAGCTGGTACGTGGTCCACACCTACGCCGGCTACGAGAACAAGGTGAAGTCGAACCTCGAGAGCCGGATCTCGTCCATGAACATGGAGGACCGCATCTACGAGGTCGTCATCCCCATGGAGGACGTGGTCGAGCTCAAGAACGGCAAGCGCCAGGTGGTGTCGCGCAAGGTCTTCCCCGGCTACCTGATGGTCCGGATGGCCCTCGACGACGACTCTTGGTACGTGGTCCGCAACACCCCTGGGGTCACCGGCTTCGTCGGGTTGGGTGCCCGGCCCACGCCCCTCTCCCGGCGTGAGGTCGAGGGCATCCTGGTCACCAAGGTCGAGGGCGGAGCGGCACCGAAGAAGAGCAAGCCACGCCTGGAGTACGAGGTGGGGGAGTCGGTCAGGGTCAAGGAAGGGCCTTTCGCCGATTTCAGTGGCACCGTGGCGGAGATCAACGAGGACCAGCTCAAGCTCAAGGTGCTCGTCAACATCTTCGGGCGCGAGACCCCTGTAGAGTTCGAGTTCGCCCAGGTGGCCAAGCTCTGACGGCCGCCAGGTCGCAGGCACAGCCCCGGGACACCCAGAGGAGCACCGCATGGCCAAGCGCCAAGTCACCGCGATAGTCCGTATCCAGCTGCCGGCAGGCAAGGCCACGCCGGCTCCCCCGGTGGGCACCGCCCTGGGGCCTCACGGTATCCAGACCATGGAGTTCGTGAAGCAGTACAACGCGGCGACCGAGGACCGCGTGGGGCAGGTGATCCCGGTCGAGGTCACGATCTTCTCCGACCGCAGCTTCAGCTTCGTCCTGAAGACCCCGCCCACGGCCGTACTGATCCGCCAGGAGCTCGGGCTCGCCAAGGGCTCCAAGACGACGGGCCGGGAGGTGGCGGGGACGTTGAACGACGCCCAACTGACCAAGATCGCCCAGGTCAAGATGCCCGACCTCAACGCGTACGACCTGGAGGCGGCAAAGGCCCAGGTGGCGGGCACCGCCCGTTCCATGGGGGTCAAGGTCGGCTGAGCCGGCGCCGGGCCACTCCGTCCGACGGGGCGGCTGGAGGACAGCACATCCAACCCCGGGCAGGGAGCACCTCGCCCGTCCCGGGCACAACCGAGAGGGAGGCGTAATGCCGAAGAGAGGCAAGAAGTACAACGAGGCACTGAAGAGCCTCGGTCAGCAACGGTTGTACGGCCCGGTGGAGGCTGTCGACGTGGTCAAGAACCTGGCCCGTGCCAAGTTCGACGAGACGGTGGAACTGGCCGTGCGGCTGGGCATCGACCCCCGCAAGGCCGACCAGGCCCTCAGAGGCACGGTGTCGTTGCCGGCAGGGACCGGCAAGAGCGTGCGGGTGGCCGTGTTCGCGGCCGGTGAGGCAGCCGAGGCAGCTCGTGCTGCGGGTGCCGACGTGGTCGGCTCGGACGACCTGGTGGCCAGGGTGGACGAAGGTTTCATGGACTTCGACGTGGCGATCGCCACCCCGGACCTGATGGGCCAGGTCGGGAGGCTGGGCCGCAAGCTCGGCCCTCGGGGCCTGATGCCCAACCCCAAGACCGGCACCGTGACCGTGGACGTTGGCCGGGCTGTTACCGATTTCAAGGGCGGCCGTGTCGAGTACAGAGCTGACGCCCGTAGCCGTGGGGTCGTCCAAGTCCCCATCGGCAAGGTCAGCTTCAGCCGTGAGCAGCTCCTCGACAACTTCCGGGCGGTGCTGGACGAGCTGCAGAGGGTCAAGCCCGCCTCAGCCAAGGGCCGCTACGTGAAGTCCGTTGCCATGTCCTCGACCATGGGGCCGGGTGTCGACATCGACCCCGGTCGGCTCCGGGTCGCCGAAGAGGACCTTGCGGCAGCCGACTGAGCCCGAGGCCGGGCTCGTGCCCGGCCCGGCGGACCGGCCTGGTGCTCCGCCTGGTAGCATCGGCCCCCGAACAACGCCGTAGACATCTGGTGCGCTTCGTTGGAAGCGCCTAAGTAGGCCGGACGGGAACGACCGCCCTGCCTTACCCGACGAGGCGAGCTGGCACTCCTGGGCAGGTGTGCGCGCTCGCGTGCACAGACCTAGATAGGAGTGGCAATGGACAACCCGAGGCCGGAGAAGGCGGCGGTCGTCGACGAGGTGAAGGCCCGCTTCGAGCAGGCCGACGCCGTGATCGTGACGGAGTACCGAGGCCTCAAGGTCAAGGACCTGGAGGCGTTGCGCCGCAGCCTGGCCCCCTTGGGCGGCGAGTACCGGGTGTTCAAGAACACGCTCGTCCGGATCGCCAGCCAAGGGGGGCCCGAGGGGTTGGAGGCCTTGCTGACCGGTCCGACGGGCCTCACGTTCGTCCGGGGCGATGCGGCGGCTGTGACCAAGACCCTGAGGGACTTCTCCCGCACCAACCCTCTGCTGCTCATCAAGGGGAGCCTCCTCGGGCGTTCGGTGCTCGGCTCGGCCGAGACGTTGGCCCTGGCCGACCTGCCCTCGCGTGAAGTCCTGCTGGCCCGTCTGGCCGGTGGCTTCGCAGCCCCCATGCGCCAGTTCGCCGGCCTTCTGGCGGCACTGCCACGCAACTTCGCCTACGGCCTCGCGGCGCTGCGGGACAAGCGCGCCGGCGAAGAGGCCTGAGGCGACCCGTTCCCAGTCCAAATCTCCCAACCCACCCAGGAGCGTAGAAACCAATGGCTAGCACCCTGTCCCAGGAAGAGATCCTCGACGCCATCTCCGGCATGACCGTGCTGGAGCTGTCCGAGCTGCTCAAGGCTTTCGAGGACCGTTTCGGCGTGACCGCGGCCGCCCCTGTCGCCGTGGCAGGCGTGGCCGCACCGGCCGCCGGCGGTGGCGAGGCCGCACCCGCCGTCGAGGAGCAGGACGAGTTCGACGTCGTGCTCACCACTGCAGGCGACAAGAAGATCCAGGTGATCAAGGAGGTGCGTGCTCTCACCAACCTGGGCCTCAAGGAGGCCAAGGACCTGGTGGACGGTGCCCCCAAGACGGTGCTGGAGAAGGTCAGCAAGGAGGACGCCGAGAAGGCCCGTGCCCAGCTGGTCGAGGCCGGGGCGACCGTCGAGCTCAAGTAGTACCCGGTGCCGCCGCCGGCCGGCCCCGGGCGGGGCCGCCGGCGGTTGCCGGGTGGGCCGAGCCGGTGCCGTACCGGTGCCGGCCCGGCACCCCCTCACCAATTGCTTGACCGCCCGGGCCCGCTCGCTTACCCTGGACGAGTAGGCAGCGAGATGCCCGCGCGCACCACTTGCCGCGTGCGCGGTGCGCGTTGTATAGTGGTCAGTTGCCGTGCCCTCTCTTTTCGCGTCCCTGCTTCCTAGGGCAGAGATCTGGCGCGCGGCTCTGGCCACCGCATCTCCCAAGGAGTAGTCCTTGCCGACTCGCCCCGTTACCCGGGAGCGCTTCTCCTTCGCCAACCTTGACGAAGTTCTGCCGCTGCCGGATCTGATCTCAGTTCAACGCGACTCTTTCCAGTGGTTCCTGGACAAGGGCTTGGCCGAGGCCTTCCGAGACATCAGCCCCATTGAAGACTTCTCCGGGTCGCTCAAGCTCATCCTCGAGTTCGACCCGACGGACCAGGACCTGCGCCCTCCGCCCAAGTTCTCGGTCGAGGAGTGCAAGGAAAAGGACATGACCTTCGCTGCGCCCATCTTCGTGCGGGCGCAGTTCCAGAACGCCAACACCGGTGAGATCAAGGAACAGACGGTCTTCATGGGGGACTTCCCGGTGATGACCGAGCGGGGCACCTTCATCATCAACGGCACCGAGCGGGTGGTGGTCTCCCAGCTGGTGCGCTCTCCCGGTGTCATCTTCCAGCCGGGCCGGGACCTGAAGACGATCGTGACGGGCACGGTCCACCCTTACCGGGGCGAGTGGATCGAGTTCGACGTCGAAGCCAAGCCGGGCAAGGACATCAGCGCCGGGTCCCGGGTGGCGCGCAAGCGCCGCCTTTCGCTGTTCACGCTGCTGCGGGCCCTGGGTTATGCCGACGAGGCCTTCCTCGGCAGCTTCGTGCGCCACTTCCAGTTCCTGGAGCCCCAGTGGGAGCGCGAGCGCGAGCTGGCGCCCACCCAGGAGGAGGCGCTGCTCGAGATCTACAAGAGGGCGCGCCCGGGCGAACCGCCCTCGGTGGAGTCGGCACGGGCCTACTTCGAGAACGCCTTCTTCAACCCCAAGCGCTACGACCTGACCCGGGTAGGCCGGTACAAGCTCGACCGCAAGCTGGGGCCGGAGATCCAGAAGCTCGAGCAGCTCTTCGGAGTGGAGCTCGACCGGCCGGGCCCGGGCCAGACCGTGCTGTCCAAGAGCGAGGTGCTCGCCGCCAGCACCTACCTCCTGCACCTGGCCCAGGGGGAGGCCGGCTACCGTCTCGACGACCAGGACCACTTCGCCAACCGGCGCGTGCGCTCGGTGGGTGAGCTGATCCAGAACCAGGTCAGGGTCGGCCTGTCCCGTATGGAGCGGGTGGTCCGGGAGCGCATGACCACCCAGGACGTAGAGGCGATCACGCCCCAGACCCTGATCAACATCAGGCCCGTGGTGGCGGCCATCAAGGAGTTCTTCGGCACCAGCCAGCTCTCGCAGTTCATGGACCAGACGAACCCCCTGTCCGGCCTCACGCACAAGCGCCGCCTCTCGGCCATGGGGCCCGGCGGCCTTTCCCGGGAGCGGGCGGGTTTCGAGGTCCGTGACGTGCACTCTTCCCACTACGGTCGGATGTGCCCGATCGAGACCCCGGAAGGGCCCAACATCGGCCTTATCGGCCACCTCGCCACCTACGGGCGCATCAACGAGTACGGCTTCATCGAGACCCCCTACCGGCGGGTGACCGATGGCCGGGTCACCGACGAGATCGTCTACCTGGCCGCCGACGAGGAGGAGGAGTACGTCATCGCCCAGGCCAACGCCAAGTTGGCCGAGGACGGCACCCTCACCGACGGCCGCGTCCTGGTGCGGCGGGCACCTCAGGGGCCCGGTGTGCGGGTGGGTGCCGGTGGCACCACCTACGGCACGACGAGCGAGGTCGACTTCGTCCCGCCCTCCGAGGTCGACCTGATGGACGTCTCGCCCAAGCAGATCATCTCGATCTCCACCGCCCTGATCCCCTTCATCGAGCACGACGACGCCAACCGGGCGCTGATGGGCGCCAACATGCAGAAGCAGGCGGTGCCCCTCGTCCACCCGGAGGCGCCCTTCGTCGGCACGGGTGTCGAGGGCCGGGCGGCACGCGACACCGGTGACGTGATCCTGGCCGAGGGCGATGGCGTGGTGGCCGAGGTCTCCGGCGAGCACGTCATCGTGGACTACAAGCCGGGCCAGTCCGACCGTTACGGTCGCCCGCTCGGGCGCAAGGTCTACCCGGTCTACAAGTTCCGTCGGTCCAACCAGAACACCTGCTTCAACCAGCGCATCACGGTCGAAGAAGGCCAGGTGGTGGCGGCGGGCGACGTAATGGGAGACGGGCCTTCGACCCAGGGTGGCGAGCTCGGCCTGGGCAAGAACCTCCTGGTCGCCTTCATGCCCTGGGAGGGCTACAACTACGAGGACGCCATCATCCTCTCCGAGCGCCTGGTGCGCGACGACGTGCTGTCCTCGATCCATATCGAGGAGCACGAGGTCGACGCCCGGGACACCAAGCTCGGGGCGGAGGAGATCACCCGGGACATCCCCAACCTCTCGGAGGAGATCCTGAAGGACCTCGACGAGCGGGGCATCATCCGCATCGGGGCCGAGGTGGGGGCGGGCGACGTGCTCGTGGGCAAGGTCACTCCCAAGGGTGAGACCGAGCTGACCCCCGAGGAGCGCCTCCTGCGGGCCATCTTCGGCGAGAAGGCGAGGGAGGTGCGGGACACCTCGCTCAAGGTGCCCCACGGGGAGTCGGGCAAGGTCATCGACGTGAGGGTTTTCTCCCGTGAGGACGCCCATGAGCTCCCGCCCGGTGTCAACCAGTTGGTCCGTGTGTACGTAGCTCAAAAGCGAAAGATCACCGAGGGTGACAAGCTGGCGGGACGGCACGGCAACAAGGGGGTCATCTCGAAGATCCTCCCGGTCGAGGACATGCCCCACCTGGCCGACGGGACGCCGGTCGACATCATCCTCAACCCCCTGGGCGTGCCCTCCCGCATGAACGTGGGCCAGGTGCTCGAGAGCCACCTGGGCTGGGCTGCCCGCTGGGGCTGGGAGGTGGGCAGCTCCGTAACCCCGGTCAGCCGGTCCCGTGGGCGCAAGACGCGCCCGGTGGGCGAGCCGGCCACGCTCGTGGCGACCCCCAGCTTCGACGGTGCCCACTGGGACGAGGAAGACGAGGCGGGCCGGCACCCCACCATCAAGCGCATCTTCGAGAACCTCCACCCCGAGGCACCCGGTACCGAGTACGGCGACCACGGTCGCCTGATCGGCCCCGACGGCAAGGCTCAGCTCTACAACGGGCGCACGGGCGAGCCGTACGACAACCCGGTGTCGGTGGGCTACATCTACATCCTGAAGCTGGCCCACCTGGTGGACGACAAGATCCACGCCCGGTCCACCGGCCCCTACTCCATGATCACCCAGCAGCCGCTGGGTGGGAAGGCCCAGTTCGGTGGGCAGCGCTTCGGTGAGATGGAGGTGTGGGCCCTGGAGGCCTATGGAGCCGCCTATGCCCTGCAGGAGCTGCTGACCATCAAGTCCGACGATGTCCTGGGCCGGGTCAAGGTCTACGAGGCCATCGTCAAGGGGGACAACATCCCCGAACCCGGCATCCCCGAGAGCTTCAAGGTTCTCATCAAGGAGATGCAGAGCCTTTGCCTCAACGTCGAGGTCCTGTCGACCACGGGTGAGCAGATCGAGATGCGGGAGCTGGACGAGGACGTGTTCCGCACGGCCGAGGAGCTCGGTATCGACATCAGCCGTCCGGAGCGGGGCTCGGACGAGGAGGACGCCCGGCGAGCGAGCGAGAGGAGCTTCTAGGCGATGTTGGACGTCAACAATTTCGAGCAGCTGAGGATCGGGCTCGCCACCGCTGACGACATCCGTACCTGGTCCAACGGCGAGGTGAAGAAGCCGGAGACGATCAACTACCGCACGCTGCGCCCCGAGAAGGACGGCCTGTTCTGCGAGAAGATCTTCGGTCCCACCAAGGACTGGGAGTGCTACTGCGGTAAGTACAAGCGCGTCCGGTTCAAGGGCATCATCTGTGAGCGCTGCGGCGTCGAGGTCACCCGCTCCAAGGTGCGCCGCGAGCGCATGGGCCACATAGAGCTGGCTGCCCCCGTGGTCCATATCTGGTACCTGCGGGGCACCCGTTCCTGGCTCGCCTACCTGCTGATGGGCACAGAGGCCCGTGAGGAGCTCAAAGCCAAGCAGCTGGAGAAGGTGATCTACTTCGCCGCCAACCTGGTCACCTGGGTGGACGAGGAGCGCCGCCACAACGACCTGCCCAACCTCGAGGTGGAGCTGAACGAGGAACTGGCCGACATCGTGCGGACCAGGGACCTGGACATCGACCGCCGCTACAAGGAGCTCGAGGACGAGCTGGCCAAGCTGGAGGCCGAAGGCGCCAAGGAGTCCGAGCTGAAGGCCCGCCAGCGCCAGGTCGAAAAAGAGGTCGGCGCCATCCGTGACCGGGCCGAGGCCGAGGCCGAGCTGGTGCGGCGGGCGTTCGACGAGTTCCGCGACCTGCACGGGCGCAAGATCATCGAGGACGAGATGCTGTGGCGCGAGCTGCGGGACCGTTACGGTGACTACTTCCGCGGAGGCATGGGGGCCGAGGCCATCGCCCAGCTGATCGAGGAGCTCGACCTGGACGAGGAGGAGCAGAAGCTCCGGGAGGTCATCGAGCCGGACGACGGGCGTCGCCACCTGTCCGTTCAGCGCAAGCAGAAGGCCATCAAGCGGCTCAAGATCGTCTCTGCGTTCAACCGTCGGGACGAGAACGGCCACAGGGTCAACGACCCCCGGGCCATGATCCTGGACGTGGTCCCGGTCATCCCGCCCGAACTGCGGCCCATGGTCCAGCTTGACGGTGGTCGCTTCGCCACCAGTGACCTGAACGATCTCTACCGTCGGGTGATCAACCGCAACAACCGGCTGAAGCGGCTCCTCGACCTCGGTGCGCCCGAGATCATCGTCAACAACGAGAAGCGGATGCTCCAGGAAGCGGTCGACGCCCTGTTCGACAACGGCCGGCGTGGCCGGCCGGTGACCGGCCCGGGCAACCGGCCCCTCAAGAGCCTTTCCGACATGCTCAAGGGCAAGCAGGGCCGCTTCCGTCAGAACCTGCTGGGCAAGCGGGTCGACTACTCGGGCCGTTCGGTCATCGTGGTGGGCCCCACCCTCCACCTGCACCAGTGCGGCCTGCCCAAGCAGATGGCCCTGGAGCTGTTCAAGCCCTTCGTGATGAAGCGCCTGGTCGACCTGGAACTGGCCCAGAACATCAAGTCCGCCAAACGCATGGTCGAGCGCCGGCGGGCCCAGGTCTGGGACGTGCTCGAGGAGGTCATCAAGGAGCACCCGGTGTTCCTCAACCGGGCGCCGACGTTGCACCGCCTGGGTATCCAGGCCTTCGAGCCGGTTCTGGTGGAGGGCAAGGCGATCCAGATCCACCCGCTCGTGTGCACTGCCTTCAACGCCGACTTCGATGGCGACCAGATGGCCGTGCACCTACCCCTGTCGGCCGAAGCCCAGGCCGAGGCCAGGATCCTCATGCTCTCGGCCAACAACATCCTCTCCCCGGCCACCGGCCGTCCGATCGTGACGCCCACCCAGGACATGGTGTTCGGTGCCTACTACCTCACCCTGGCCAAGGAGGGCATGGCGGGCGAGGGGCGGGTGTTCCGCCACCTGCACGAGGTGCGCCACGCCTTGGACGTCGGAGCTGTGGACCTGCACGCCAAGGTCACCTGGAGGCGTCCCCTGACTGCGGTGACGCCGGAGGCCACCCCCGAGGTAGAGGACGGGGACGCCCCCGCCACCTACGAGGAGGTGGCGACGACCCCGGGCCGCATCATCTTCAACACGGCGCTGCCCGAGGGCTTCCCCTTTGTCAACGAACTGGTCGGCAAGCGGGCCAGGACCAACCTGGGTGCCATCGTGGAGCGCCTGGCCAGTGACTACACCCGGGTGGTGGTGGCCGACAGCCTCGACAAGATCAAGCAGCTCTGCTACCGCTATGCGACCCAGTCCGGCCTGACCATCTCGATGGAGGACGTCAAGGTCCCGGCCAAGAAGAAGGACATCATCGAGCGTCACGAACGGGACGCCGAAAAGGCCGAGAACCAGTTCAAGCGGGGCATCATCACCGACGACGAGCGCCGCCAGAAGGAGATCGAGATCTGGACCACGGCCAACTCCGAGGTGGGCAAGGCGATGGAGGAGAGCCTGCGCCAGATCGCCTTCAACCCCTTGGACATGATGGTGGACTCCGGTGCACGCGGTAACCCGCAGCAGGTGCGCCAGATCGCCGGCATGAAGGGCCTGGTCTCCAACCCCAGAGGCGAGATGATCCCCCGGCCCATCGTGTCCTCCTTCCGGGAGGGCCTGTCCGTGCTCGAGTACTTCATCTCCACCCACGGCGCCCGTAAGGGCCTGGCGGACACGGCACTGCGGACGGCTGACTCGGGCTACCTGACCCGTCGTCTGGTGGACGTCGCCCAGGAGCTCATCGTGCGGGAGATCGACTGCGGGAGCACCAGGGGGATCTGGGTCCGCGACGTGCGCCCAGACGACGAGAAGGCCCGTTACTACCTGGAGACCAGGCTCGACGGCCGCGTCCTGGTCCGCGACGTGACCCTCGCGGACGGGACCGAGCTGCCGGCGGGGACCGAGATAGACAGCGAGCTCATGGTCACCCTGAGGGACGACCCCCAGGTCGACGAGGTGATGGTGCGCTCGGTGCTCACCTGCGAGGCCACCCACGGTGTGTGCTCGAACTGCTACGGCCGCTCGCTGGCGGCCGACCAGCACATCGAGCTCGGCGAAGCTGTGGGGGTCATCGCGGCCCAGTCGATCGGTGAACCGGGGACCCAGTTGACGATGCGGACCTTCCACACCGGTGGTATCGCTGGTGAGGACATCACCCACGGCCTGCCTCGCGTGGTGGAGCTCTTCGAGGCCCGTACCCCGAAGGGCGCTGCCGTGCTCGCCAGGACCTCGGGTGTGCTCCGCATCGCCGAGGAGGACAACAGCCGGCGCATCGCCATTGTGGGCGACGACGGCTCCGAGGACGTCTACACGGTGGCCCTGCGGGCCAAGCTGGCCGAGGGCGTCCACGACGGCGCCGAGGTGGCAGCGGGCGACGCCATCGTCGACGGCCCGAGGGACCCCAAGCAGCTCCTGGAGATCAAGGGCATCCGCGAGACCCAGCAGTACCTGGTGGAAGAAGTCCAGCGCGTCTACCGCGACCAGGGCGTGTCGATCCACGACAAGCACATCGAGCTGATCGTCCGCCAGATGCTGCGACGTGTCCTGGTGGCCGAGCAGGGCGAGTCGCCCTTCCTCCCCGGGGAGCGCGTCGACGCCCGCTTCTTCGCCGAGGTCAACCGGGACCTGGTCCAACAGGGCCGGCGTCCGGCCGAGGGCCGGCCGGAGCTGATGGGCATCACCAAGGCCTCCTTGGCCACCGACAGCTGGCTGTCGGCGGCTTCGTTCCAGGAGACGACGAGGGTGCTGACCGAGGCTGCCATCGAGGGCAAGTCGGACCAGCTCTTCGGCCTCAAGGAGAACATCATCATCGGCAAGTTGATCCCGGCCGGTACGGGCATGACCCGCTACCGCGACGTCGTGGTCGACGCCCCCGAGGTCCAGAGGATGACCTTCTGGACCTCCGACGAGGAACCCGGTACCGAGGACCTGGCCGCCTGGCTGGCCAGCATCGGCAGCGGCACCGGTACCGACGGGGCGAGCTTCGACCCCGGTGCCGGCTACCCGGACGGGTTCGGCTACCAGGGCGGCTTCGAGACCGCACCCGAGCCGGGCCCGGCGGACGAGGAGGGCGCACAGGGCTGACGGGCGACCGGGGCCCGTGCCGTCACGCCCCCTCTCCGACCTGAGCCGGGCTCAGGTCGGGGAGGGGGCGTCCCCGCGTCAAGGGGGGCAGCCTCTTTACCCAAAGCTCAGGGCACGTTAACGATGCGCTGACCTGGCAGGTTTAGCGTCTGCCGGCGTGAACCCCGTGAGCCGGAGGTGCCTGCCATGACCCTCGCACCGGACGAGCGGCGGGCGTCGGCCGACCAGGAGGCCCAGCCGCCCAGCTGGGACGGCGCCCCCGTTCCCGTCCCCTCGGACCAGCCGCCCCCTGCGGCGCCACGGCGTTGGCGTCGTCGCCGTTGGCGGGCCGGTGGTGCCGTAGTGGTCGTCGTGGCACTGGCCGGCGGCGGCGTCACCTGGTACCTGACCACGCAGCAAGGTGGAGCCAGCGGGTACCGGACGGCGACGGTGACTGTGGGCAACATACAGCAGACCACCTCGACGACCGGGACCATTGCCCCTGCCACTGAGGCGGACGTCAACTTCCCCATCGCGGGCACCGTGGCAGCCCTCCGGGTCGCCGCCGGTACCCATGTCCGGGCCGGCCAGGTGCTGGCCACCCTGGTCAGTAACCAGCTCGAGGCAGACGTCCAGGCTGCCCGCGCCACCCTGGCTGCGGCCGACGCCAAGCTGGCGACAGACCAGGCTGCCCAGTCGGTGAGCTCGGCCCAGGGCGCCCTGAGCAGTGCCCAGTCCACGGTGAGCCAGGACCAGGCCAGCATCTCCTACACCAAGAGCTCCAACTCGGTGTCGGTGGCGCAGGCGCAACAGAGCATCGGCCAGGCAACTTCGCAGCTGGCCTCGGACAGGACCTCGCTCTCCCAGGCCGTGTCCAACGCCAAGGCCCAGCTCGCCTCGGAC
>JAJZMF010000016.1 GCA_021850325.1 Actinomycetes bacterium | reverse complement strand
CTGCGTGAAGTCGGAGTCGCTAGTAATCCCGGATCAGCAACGCCGGGGTGAATACGTTCCCGGGCCTTGTACACACCGCCCGTCACACCACGAAAGTCGGCAACACCCGAAGCCGGTGGCCCAACCGCAAGGAGGGAGCCGTCGAAGGTGGGGTCGGTGATTGGGGTGAAGTCGTAACAAGGTAGCCGTACCGGAAGGTGCGGCTGGATCACCTCCTTTCTAAGGAGCTATGACCAGGCATACCGCCTGGCCCACTCCGAAGTTGACCACTAGCTAATCGGCACCTCTCAGAGCAACTGCTCGTCGCAGGAGTAATCCTCCGGGCACTGCCCTCCGGGGTGACCGGGCATCTCTGTTCCGTTTTCTGGGTGCGCCTAGCGCGGCCCAGCGGTCCGGGCACGACCGTCAAGGTGCCCACCACGAAGGACGGCCAGCTGTGGTCGTCCTCTCGATGTTCCTTGAGAATTGCATAGCGAGCACGAGCATCTTGTTCTCCAAGCTATAAAGAGCCAACGGTGGATGCCTTGGCGCCTGAAGCCGATGAAGGACGTGGGTGGCTGCGAAAAGCTACGGGTAGGTGCCTACCAACCTTTGATCCGTAGATGTCCGAATGGGGAAACCCACGTGCGCGAAAAACGTACGTACTCCGGCCTGAACACATAGGGCCGGTAGAGGGAACCGGGGGAATTGAAACATCTCAGTACCCCGAGGAAAGAAAAGCAACAGCGACTCCCTGAGTAGCGGCGAGCGAAACGGGAAGAGCCTAAACCGTGCCGGTGTCAAAGCCTGGTGGCGTTGCCGGTACGGGGTCGTGGGACCAGACAGGAGAGTCACCAGCCTCTCCACGGAGTTACAAAGTTGCTGCGTAGTGGAAGGGTTCAGAGACGTCCCGCCACAGAGGGTTACAGCCCCGTACACGAAACGCATGCAGCCTCCGGACTGGCACCCGAGTAGCACCGGGCCCGTGAAACCTGGTGTGAATCTGCGAAGACCACTTCGTAAGGCTAAGTACTAACAGGCGACCGATAGTGAACTAGTACCGTGAGGGAAAGGTGAAAAGCACCCCGGGAGGGGAGTGAAATAGTACCTGAAACCGTTGGTTTACAAACAGTCAGAGCGTAGTGCCACCTCCGGGTGGTGCCGCGATGGCGTGCCTTTTGAAGAATGAGCCAGCGAGTTACCGTATGTGGCGAGGTTAACCCGTGAGGGGGAGCCGGAGCGAAAGCGAGTCTGAACAGGGCGTTCAGTCGCGTGCGGTAGACCCGAAGCCGAGTGATCTACCCATGGGCAGGCTGAAGCGGGGGTAAGACCCCGTGGAGGGCCGAACCCACCATGGTTGAAAACATGGGGGATGACCTGTGGGTAGGGGTGAAAGGCCAAACAAACTCGGTGATAGCTGGTTCTCCCCGAAATGCATTTAGGTGCAGCGTCGGGCGTTCAGCATCGGAGGTAGAGCACTGAATGGGTTAGGGGGCCTACAAGCTTACCGACCCCAATCAAACTCCGAATGCCGATGCTCCAGAGCTCGGCGGTGAGACTACGGGGGATGAGCTTCGTGGTCGAGAGGGAAACAACCCAGATCGCCGGCTAAGGCCCCTAATTCGGTGCTAAGTGGGAAACGATGTCGGACTGCACAGACAGCCAGGAGGTTGGCTTAGAAACAGCCACCCTTTAAAGAGTGCGTAATAGTTCACTGGTCGAGTGGTCCGGCGCGGACAATTTAACGGGGCTCAAGCACCGAGCCGAAGCCGCGGACCTCGCGAAAGCGGGGTGGTAGGGGAGCGTCGAACGTGCAGCGAAGCGGCGGTGTGAACCGAAGTGGAGCGCGTTCGAGTGAGAATGCTGGCATGAGTAGCGAGAGAGGGGTGAGAAACCCCTCCGCCGAAAGCCCAAGGGTTCCTGGGGAAGGCTAATCCTCCCAGGGTGAGTCGGGAGCTAAGGCGAGGCCGAAAGGCGTAGTCGATGCACAACTGGTTGATATTCCAGTACCGTCGTGTCCGCGTCCATCCCAATCCAGGAGTACTAAGGGGCTGCCTTCGGGCGAACCGAACGGTCCTGGTGCGGGCAGCGAAGGCAGGACGCAGGAGGGTAGGTGAGCCCTGGCGTTGGTCGTCCAGGGGTAAGCGTGTAGGGCGAGGTCCAGGCAAATCCGGGCCTCATCAAGCCTGAGACGTGATACCGAACCGTTTAGGTGAAGTCACTGATCCCATGCTGCCAAGAAAAGTGTCTAGCGAGTTGGCACGGCGCCCGTACCCCAAACCAACACAGGTGGGCGGGTAGAGAATACCAAGGCGATCGGGAGAACTGTGGTTAAGGAACTCGGCAAAATACCTCCGTAACTTCGGGAGAAGGAGGGCCTCACTAGGGTGGAAGGCTTCGCGCCTCGAGCCCGAGGGGGCCGCAGAGACCAGGGGGAAGCGACTGTTTACTAAAAACACAGCAGCGTGCGAAGTCCTAAGACGATGTATACGCTGTGACGCCTGCCCGGTGCCGGAAGGTTACGGGGAGGGGTTAGCCCGCAAGGGCGAAGCTCTGAACCTAAGCCCCGGTAAACGGCGGCCGTAACTATAACGGTCCTAAGGTAGCGAAATTCCTTGTCGGGTAAGTTCCGACCTGCACGAATGGCGTAACGACTTCCCTACTGTCTCAACCACAGACCCGGCGAAATTGAAGTACGAGTAAAGATGCTCGTTAGCTGCACCAAGACGGAAAGACCCCGTGGACCTTTACTATAGCTTGATGTTGGTTTTTGTTGCGTGTTGTGTAGGATAGGTGGGAGGCTTTGAAGCTCCGGCGCCAGCCGGGGTGGAGCCAACGTTGAAATACCACCCTTCATGTGACGGGAACCTAACCTACGTCCGTTATCCGGATGAGGAACAGCGTCAGGTGGGTAGTTTGACTGGGGCGGTCGCCTCCTAAAGAGTAACGGAGGCGCCCAAAGGTTCCCTCAGGCTGGTTGGCAATCAGCCGTCGAGTGTAATGGCACAAGGGAGCTTGACTGCGACACCTACAAGTGGAGCAGGTGCGAAAGCAGGGCATAGTGATCCGGCGGTCGCGTGTGGAAGCGCCGTCGCTCAACGGATAAAAGGTACCCCGGGGATAACAGGCTCATCTTCCCCAAGAGTCCATATCGACGGGAAGGTTTGGCACCTCGATGTCGGCTCGTCGCATCCTGGGGCTGAAGTAGGTCCCAAGGGTTGGGCTGTTCGCCCATTAAAGCGGTACGCGAGCTGGGTTTAGAACGTCGCGAGACAGTTCGGTCCCTATCTGGTGTAGCCGGCGGAGACATGAGGAAGGCTGTCCCTAGTACGAGAGGACCGGGACGGACGCAGCTCTCGTGTGCCAGTTGTCCTGCCAAGGGCACGGCTGGTTAGCGACCTGCGGAAGGGATAAGCGCTGAAAGCATATAAGCGCGAAGCTCGTTCCAAGATTAAGTCTCCATCAGGTTCGACCTGGAGAGGCCCCTGGTAGACGACCAGGTACCATAGGCCGGAGGTGTAAGCGCAGTAATGCGTTCAGCCGACCGGTACTAATCGGCCGATGGCTTTCTGAACAAGTAACACTCGTGCTCGCTATGGAACGCTCAAGGAGCGCCGCTTCGCAGCGGCGTTACAACTGAATAGAGCAAGGTTCCCGGTGACCATAGCGGTGGGGCCACACCCGTTCCCATCCCGAACACGGAAGTTAAGACCACCAGCGCCGATGGTACTTGGGGGGCAGCCCCCTGGGAGAGTAGGACGTCGCCGGGTTATTTTTCGCAGGGCCCGCACCTGGTCTGGGTGCGGGCCTATGCGCGTCCGGGGACGGGCGCGCCCGTGCAGGAGGGTATGCTGACATACATGGCGTCGGGTAGAGGGGCGGGAGCGCCCGGCGGGCCGGTAAGGCGTGGACCGGGGGCGGTGCGCAAGGCGGCCCCGGGTAAGCCGGTACGTAGGGACGGCGGCGGTGCCCGCGGAGGCGATGAGGGCCGTGGGCGGTGGGTGCCCGGGCCGGGTGGCCGCTCCGGCGGGGCCGTAGGTGGCGGCAAGGGGCGTGAGCTGAGGGACGCCGGTCGTTCGGCCGTGAGCCGCGCCACCGGCGGGTCGGGCCGCAGCGGCGCACCGAGGCCCTGGCGGGGAGAGGGCGCGGCGGAGGGCCGCGACGGCCGCCCGGCCCGGCCCTGGGACGGGGAGAGGCGGCCCTGGCGGGGAGAGGGTGCAGGCGACGGCCCGGGGGGCAGAGCTCGCCCGGCCCGGCCCTGGGACGGGGAGAGGCGGGCAGACAGGCCGGCGGCGCCGTACGCAGAACGGTCGGAGTGGCGAGGTGGGCCGAGCGGTGGACGGGCGCGCCCGGCCGGGGCCAGGTCATGGGAAGGTGCCGGTCGCGGCCGGGCCACCGGCGGCTCTGGCCGCAGCGGCGGACCGAGGCCCTGGCGGGGAGAGGGCCCTGCGGAGGGCCGCGACGGCCGCCCGCCCCGGCCGTGGGACGGGGAGAGGCGGCCCGGGCGGGGAGAGGGTGCAGGCGACGGGGCTGGGGGCAGAGCCCGCCCGCCCCGGCCGTGGGACGGGGAGAGGCGGGGGGACAGGCCGGCGGTGGGGCGGTGGCAGGGCGGAGCTTCCGGGACCACTTCGCTCGGTCCGCTGCGCCGGGCCAGGCCCGGGGTGCCCGGGCGCGTCCCTGGCGGACCACAGGGTAGGGAAGGTGGCTCGGCAGGGGCCGGCCGCGATGGGAGGGCGCCGGTCATGCCCGCCGGTTGGGGGAGCCTGACCAGGCGGGGGGCGCGGGAGCTGACGCGGCCTGATGCGGGCCGGGACATGGCGCCTGGCTCCGGGAGCAGGCCCGAGGGACGAGAGCGCACGCCGTGGGGGACCGCCCGGCCCGAGCGCCCTGCTGGTGCCCCGGAGCGGCCGGCACGCCGCGTGGCCCCCGCGCCGGCGGTGAGCGGGGGCGAGGACGAGACGGGGCGGCGCCCGAGGCGTGCAGGCGGGCCCGGAGGGCCGGAGGGCCGCAGGGCCGGAGGTGCCCTGAGGCGCAGTGCTCCGGTGCGCCCGGCCCCGGTGGCGCGTGCCTCCCGGGGTGTTGGCGGTGCCCAGCGGGGCGAGGTGGACGTCCATGAGCCCAAGCTGGTGGCCCGCTTGAAGGACGCCACGCGCGCCTACGCCGCTGACCGTTACCAGGAGGCGCTGCGCGACCTGCGGCGCCTGGCTGAGCTGGCGCCCGAGTCCTCGGCAGTGAGGGAGCTGCTGGGCCTGACCCTGTACCGGATGGGCCGGTGGGCGCCCGCCCTCAAGGAACTGCAGGCGCACCACGACCTGACGTCCAGCTACGACCAGTACCCGGTGATGGCGGACTGCTACCGGGCGCTCAGGCGTTACGCCGAGGCGGACGAGCTCTGGTCCGAGCTGCGCCAGGCCTCCCCCGACGGTGAGGTCGTTGCCGAGGGCCGGCTCGTGGCCGCGGGGGTGCTGGCCGACCAGGGTGACCTGCAGGGCGCCGTGCGGCTCCTCGAGGGGCACCTCAAGCGGGCCCGTCCGAACCGGGCCCAGCTGCGCCAGTGGTACGCGCTGGCGGACCTCTACGAGCGGGCGGGCGAGCTGCCCAGGGCCCGTGAGATCTTCGGGCAGGTGGCGTCGGTGGACCCGGACGCCTACGACGTGGTGCACCGCCTGCGCGCCCTCGGTTGAGGGCCGGGCGGCGGGGGCTTCACCGGTGGTGCCGGGGGACGGCTCCCACGTCGCCACCGCTGGCCGCGAGCGCCTCGAGGAGGACGGCGACCCCGTCATCGCTGTTGGCCGGTAGGACGAGGTCGGCTACGGCCAGCACCTCGCCGATGGCGTTGGCGGGAGCGGCGGCGTGGGCCGCCCAGTTGAGCACCGTGAGGTCGTTGTGGTGGTCACCCACGGCGAGGACCTCGTCGGGGCCCACCCCCAAGCGGGCGCAGAGCCTCTGCACGGCGTGGGCCTTGGTGGCCCCGGGGGGCGCGACCTCGACCCAGTCCAGGCCGGACGAGGTCACCTGGTAGCCACCCTCCACCCTGGCCCGCACCTCGGCCATGAGCTGGCGGGCCGACCAGCCCGGTAGGCGCGCCACCAGCTTCATACAGCGGCCGTGCAGGGCGCCGCATATGTCCCCCACCTGGTGGGTGTCGTCCGCCCAGGCCCAGCCGGGGCCCATGAACCCCTCCTCGTGCGTGAAGCACTCGAGGTCCTCCACCGCGAACAGCACCCGGGGGAAGCTGCGGCGCACTTCGGCGACGATCTGCTCGCAGGCCGCAGTGCCCAGGGTGAGGGACTCCACCACCTGGGTGCTGGTCACGTCCACGATCGCCGCGCCGTTGGCGCAAGCCCCCAGCGGCCCCAGGCCCGCCGTCCGGGCTGCCTCCCACGTCACCCGGGGCGGGCGACCGGTGACCGGTACCACGAGCATGCCTGCTGCTTGCGCTGCGGCTACGGCCTCGACGGTGCGCGAGCTCACGCTGCCGTCGGGCTGCAGGAGGGTGCCGTCCAGGTCCGTCGCGACGAGCCTCACCCGTGCCCCACCCGGGGCCTGCACCGGCGACAGTGGCCAGGCCGGCTGCGCCCGGGCAGTGGGGCTTGTGGCGTTGCCCACGCCCGGGAGCGGTTCCTGCATGTAGGCCAAAGGTTACCCGAGGCACCGGCGGTTCGCCCCACCAGGACTTTGGGCCCTGCGGCGGGGCATATGGCCGCCGACTAGACTGGCCACCCAGACGAGGCCGTGCCGTGCGAGGTCCCCCGCGCAAGCCGCGTGGTCGAGGCGCCGTCCACCCCTGGTCTCGAGTACTAGCGAGTGAGGAGCGACCTGTGATGGACCTACAACAGCTGCTCGGTGACGAGGCCGAGGCCCTTTTGAGCCATGAGTGCAAGGGGGTGCCACGCGACGACCTGGTGCTGCCTGGTCCTGACTTCGTAGACCGGGTCATGTCCTGGAGCGACCGGCCGGTACCCGTGCTGCGCAACATGGGCCTGCTGTACAACACGGGCCGCCTGGGGGGCACCGGGTACATCTCGATCCTGCCCGTGGACCAGGGCATCGAGCACACCGCCGCCGCCAGCTTCGCCCCCAACCCGCTGTACTTCGACCCGAAGAACATCGTGGAGCTGGGTATCGAGGCCGGCTGCAATGCGGTTGCCACGACGCTCGGCGTCCTCGGCATCGTGTCGCGCCGCTATGCCCACAAGATCCCCTTCATCGCCAAGATCAACCACAACGAGCTGTTGAGCTACCCGGCCATCCACGACCAGGTGATGTTCGGTTCGGTCCAGCAGGCCTTCGACCTCGGAGCGGTGGGGGTGGGCGCGACGGTCTACTGGGGCGCCCACGAGTCGCGTCGGGAGATGCAGGAGGTGGCCGAGGCTTTTGCCGAGGCGCACTCGCTCGGCATGTTCACGGTGCTGTGGTGCTACGTACGCAACAGCGGCTTCAAGAAGGACGGCGTCAACTACGAGGTGTCGGCGGACCTGACCGGCCAGGCCAACCACCTGGGCGCCACCATCCACGCCGACATCGTCAAGCAGAAGCTCCCCGAGAACAACGGGGGCTTCCCGACCATCGGCTTCGGCGCCACCAACCAGCTCGTCTACTCGGACTACACCACCGACAACCAGATCGACCTGGCCCGCTGGCAGGTCGTCAACACCTACATGGGCCGGGTGCCCCTGATCAACAGCGGTGGGGAGTCCAAGGGTGCCGCGGACCTGGCGGCTGCCGTCCGGACTGCCGTGGTCAACAAGCGGGCCGGCGGTGCCGGGCTGATCCTGGGCCGCAAGGCGTTCCAGCGCCCCATGAAGGAAGGCGTCGCCCTCATCAACGCCGTCCAGGACGTCTACGCCGACGAGTCGATCACCATCGCCTGAACCCTGCCGGCCCGGCCGGCTCGGACGGGCCCGACCGGATGTCAGACGAGGGCCGGCAGGGGTGGTTGCACCCCAGCCGGCCCTCGGCGCGCCCGGCAGCTGCCGGGCGCGGTGTGCGCCGGTCCGCGCGCCCGTCCCTGTCCACCGTGGCAGCTGCCGCGGCCAGGTAAACTGGCGTGCTGCGTACATGAGTCTTCGACCATCCCGGCAGCCCGAGGGCCAGGGGAGAGCGGCCGTTGGTGACTGGGCGGGGGCGGGCCGGGGCGAGCCGGCCGGCCCGCCGGCCACCCAGGGCTGCCCTCCACCGGCACGTCGCGGGCGGGCCGGAACTAGGGGAAGGGGCAGCATTGGCTGACACAGCTGCGACATCGGCACCGCCGGGCAGGGCCCGCACGCTAGACCGTGTGGTGATCCGGTTCGCCGGTGACTCGGGTGACGGGATGCAGCTGGCAGGGGACAGGTTCACCACCAGCTCCGCCATCTTCGGCAACGACCTCTCGACGCTGCCCGACTACCCGGCCGAGATCCGGGCGCCGGCCGGCACAGTGGCCGGGGTATCGGCCTTCCAGATCCACATCTCGGACCATGACATCTTCACACCGGGGGACCACCCCAACGTGCTGGTGGCGATGAACCCGGCCGCGTTGAAGGCGCACCTGAAGGACCTGGAGCCCGGCGCCACCGTCATCTTGAACAGTGACGCCTTCGACGAGCGTTCCCTGCACAAGGCGGGCTATGTTGCCGACCCCCGTTCGGACGGGGCCTTGAACGGGTTCAAGGTCTACGAGATCCCGATGACCTCGCTCACCATGGAGGCGGTCAAGCCGAGCGGGACCAAGGCCAGGGACGCCGAGCGCTCGAAGAACTTCTTCGCCCTGGGCCTGGTGAGCTGGATGTTCAGCCGGCCGGTGGACACCACCCTGGACTGGGTGGCCAAGCGCTTCGCCTCCAACGACATGGTGCGTGAGGCGAACACGCTGGCCTTCAAGGCGGGCTGGAACTTCGGTGAGACGGCTGAGATCTTCGAGTCGGCCTACGAGGTCAAGCCGGCCCGGCTGGCACCGGGCACGTACACGAACATTTCGGGGAACACTGCCATGGCCTGGGGGCTGGTGGCGGCGGGCCAGTTGGCCAAGCTCCCGGTGTTCCTCGGCACCTACCCCATCACGCCCGCTTCCGACATCCTGCACGAGCTGTCCAAGCACAAGAACTTCGGCGTGCGCACCTTCCAGGCCGAGGACGAGATCGCCGGGGTCAGTGCAGCTCTCGGGGCCTCGTACGGCGGAGCGCTCGGGGTCACCACGACGAGCGGGCCCGGTCTCGACCTGAAGACCGAGACCATCGGCCTGGCCGTGTCCCTGGAGCTGCCCCTGCTGGTCATCGACGTGCAGCGGGGTGGGCCGTCCACGGGCCTGCCCACCAAGACCGAGCAGGCGGACCTGCTCCAGGCGGTCTTCGGCCGCCACGGGGAGGCCCCGGTCCCGGTCGTCGCCCCGGCGACGCCGGGGGACTGCTTCTACGTGGCGATCGAAGCCGCCCGGATCGCCCTCAAGTACCGGACCCCGGTGATCGTCCTTTCCGATGGCTACCTGGCCAACGGGGCTGAGCCGTGGTCCATCCCCGAGGTCGCCGACCTGCCCGAGCTGTCTGGCGAGTTCTCGTTCGCCACCGCGCCCAACAAGGTCCTCGCGGGCGGCGAGGAGGTGTTCTGGCCCTACCTGCGCGACCCCGAGACGCTGGCCCGGCCCTGGGCCGTGCCCGGCACTCCGGGGCTCATGCACCGCATCGGGGGGCTGGAGAAGGCGGACGGCGCGGGCAATGTGTCCTACGACCCGGCCAACCATGAGCTGATGGTGCGCCTGCGGGCCAAGAAGGTGGCAGGGATCGCAGGTGACATACCGGCGGTGGAGGTCGACGACCCTGACGGCCCGGGGGGTGCCGAGCTGCTCGTGCTGGCGTGGGGCTCGACCTACGGAGCGGTACAGGCGGCCGTCCACGCCGTGCGTTCGGGTGGCCGCAAGGTGGCGCACGCCCACCTGCGGCACCTCAACCCCTTCCCGGCCAACCTGGGCGAGGTGCTGAGCGCCTACCGTCGGGTGCTCGTGCCGGAGGTCAACCTGGGCCAGCTGTCCAAACTGGTCCGAGCCGAGTTCCTGGTGGACGCCCGGGGGCTCAACAAGGTGAACGGCTTGCCGTTCAGGCGTTTCGAGGTCCAGCAGGCGATCGAGTCGGCGCTGGAGGACCTGGCTGCCCACCAGGGCAACGGCCGGTCGGCCGGCAAGGAGGGAATGTGACAGATCTGGCGGTCCCCGCCACCACCCGCAAGGACTGGGCCAGCGACCAGGAGGTGCGCTGGTGCCCGGGCTGCGGTGACTACTCGATCCTGACCGCGGTCCAGCTCCTCATGCCCGAGCTCGGGGCCAAGCGGGAGGACACCGTGTTCGTGTCGGGGATCGGCTGCTCCAGCCGCTTCCCCTACTACATGAACACCTACGGCGTGCACTCCATACACGGCCGGGCGCCGGCGCTGGCGACCGGGCTGGCGACGGCCCGGCCCGACCTGCACGTGTGGGTCATCACCGGGGACGGCGACGCCCTCTCCATCGGGGGCAACCACCTGCTGCACGCCCTGCGCCGTAACGTCAACCTGACCATCGTCCTCTTCAACAACCAGATCTACGGGCTCACCAAGGGCCAGTACTCTCCCACCTCGGAGACGGGCAAGGTGACCAAGTCGACCCCCTTCGGGTCGGTCGACCAGCCCTACAACCCGCTCTCCCTGGCGCTGGGGGCCGAAGCGAGCTTCGTCGCCCGCACCCACGACATGGACCGCAAGCACATGATGGACACCCTGCGCCGGGCCTACGAGCACCGGGGCGCGTCCTTTGTCGAGGTCTACCAGAACTGCAACGTGTTCAACGACGGCGCCTTCGAGGCCATCACCTCCAAGGACAACCGCCCTTCGATGCTCGTCCCGCTCGAGCACGGCAAGCCGGTGCGTTTCGGGGCCTCGAACGACAAGGGGGTCGTCATCGACCGTTACGGCAGCGCCGTCGTGGTCGACGTGGCCGAGGTGGGCGAGGAGGCCCTGCTCGTCCACGACGAGTCCCGCCCAGACCCCAGCCTGGCCTTCGCCCTGTCCCGGCTCTCTTCCGGCCCGCACATGCCGACCCCGATCGGGGTCTTCCGGTCCGTGGAGCGCCCGGACTACGGGTCGCAGGTCCAGGACCAGTTGGTTGCCGCCTCGGCCCGCAAGGGACCGGGCGACCTGGGAGCCCTGCTGCGTTCGGGCACGACCTGGACTGTCGCCTAGGGCCACGCCGGCCCGGCGCTGCGGCCCCGGCCGCCCCTCCTCATGGGGGGGCGCCGGGGCCGTGGCGCGTCCGGGGTGGGGGCGGCTTTGCCCCCGGAGCGGGGCGCGCTATAACATTTGTCACAAGCGGGCGGCGCCAGTCCCCACACGTGGGGCCCTTGGCTGCCGGGGGGCCGCTTACCGTCGGGCCCCGACCTGGGTGCCCCGGCTGCCGGGGTTGTGGGCCAGGGGCGTGCTGGCCCACCCCCCGCAGGGCCGCCAGGAGCCGGGGCCCTGGGACTTCTCCCTGATCACGAGCTGTTCGTGTGCTCTGTCGGCCGGTAGAGTTGCCGGGTGCCAGAAGCCCTGCCCAGTGCCCTGTCCTTGGACGACCACTCCGGAGTGAGCCGGCTGCTGGTCGTCACCGCCCACCCTGACGACGTCGACTTCGGAGCCGGTGGCTCCGTGGCCGGATGGGTCAAAGCGGGCATCGAGGTCGCCTACTGCATAGCCACCGACGGCCAGGCCGGCGGCTCGGACCGCTCGATGGCCCGGGACGCCATGGGCCGGCTGCGCCGGGAGGAGCAGACCGCTGCCGCCCGTGAGCTCGGTGTGCAGGACATCACCTTCCTCGGTTACGCCGACGGCCAGCTGAGCCCGTCCATCGACCTGCGTCGGGACGTGAGCCGCGTGGTGCGCCGCTTCCGGCCTGACCGCATGGTCTGCCAGTCTCCGGACCACAACTGGGACCGCATCGGTGCCAGCCATCCCGACCACCGGGCGGCCGGTGAGGCTGCGGTCTGCGCCGCCTACCCTGACGCCCGCAACCCCTTCGCCCACCCCGCCCTGCTGGAGGAGGGGCTGGAGCCCTGGGCGGTCAAGGAGCTCTGGCTCATGGCCTCGCCCCAGCCCAACCGGGCCGTGGACATCACAGGGACCTTCGATGCCAAGGTGCGGGCGCTGCGCTGCCACGACAGCCAGGTGGCCCACGAGGCCGACCTGGAGGAGCGCCTGCGTGCGTGGGCGGAGGGCGGCGCCCGGGCAGCGGGCCTGGAGGAGGGGCGCCTGGCCGAACTGTTCCAGGTCGTCGGGATGCCGGCGTCCGGTTCGGCCTGAGAGGCCCCGTGCGCATCGCCACCTGGAACGTCAACTCCCTGAAGGCCCGCATGGACCGGGTGCCCGAATGGCTGGAGTACGCCCGCCCGGACGTGCTCTGCCTCCAGGAGACCAAGCTCTCCGACGCCGCCTTCCCCTACATGGCCTTCCAGGCCCTGGGCTACGAGCCGGCCCACCATGGCGAGGGCCAGTGGAACGGGGTGGCCCTGCTCTCCAGGCGCGGCCTGGACGACGTCGTGACCGGCTTTGCCGATGGGGGCGGGCCGGACCAGGGGGCGCGCATCATCACGGCCCGCTGCGGGGGCACCCTGGTCTCCAGCGTCTACGTCCCCAACGGGCGCAGTGTCGGCTCGGACCACTACCTGTACAAGCTGGCCTGGCTGCGCCGCCTGCGCGCCCACCTGGAGGCCCTGGCCGCACCTTCGTCGCCGGTAGCGGTGTGCGGCGACTTCAACATCGCCCCCGACGACCGTGACGTGTGGGACCCGGCCGCTTTCGTGGGCTCCACCCATGTGACGGCGGAGGAGCGGGACGCACTGGCCGAGCTCGAGGACTGGGGCCTGGTCGACGCCTTCCGCTCTCTCTGGGGCCCGGCCGGCCTCTACACCTACTGGGACTACCGGGCCGGGGACTTCCATGAGCACCGGGGCATGAGGATCGACCTCCTGCTCGTCAGCCGGCCTCTGGCGGCGCGGCTGCGCTGGGCTCTGGTTGACCGCAATGCCCGCAAGGGCAAGTCCCCCTCGGACCACGCACCGGTCTTCATCGACCTGGAGGACTAGTGCCGGCTCAGGACGAGCCCGGCCCGAGCCTCAGGACAGGGTAGGACGCGAACGCAGCAGGGGCCGGGCCAGTGCCGGGCCGCCCGGCAGTGGTAGGCCCCAGGGCTTGGCCGGGCTGGGCAGGGACCAGCGGGCTTCGTCCTCCCATTCCCAGGGCAGAGGCAGGGCGGCTGCCCCGCTGCCGAGCAGGGGCCGGGGCCGGCGAGGCGTGGGAGAGCCGCTGGTGCCTCCACGCCCCCGGTAGACGATGAGGCCGCTGACCGGGTCGGGGACGGCGTCCAGCGCGGCCTGCACGCTCGGTTGGGCCCGCCAGGCCTCCCAGGTACGGGCGTCGGCGAACTCGAGCTCGAGCACCACGCCCCAGCTGTGGTGGTGCCAGGACCAGTCCTTTGCCCCCGTCAGGAGGGCCGACTCCAACAAGGGGTCACCGTGCGCGTCCGCCCAGCGCGCGGCCGACATGGCGCCGTCGAACACCTCGATGGAGTACCACTCGGACATATGCCCGAGAGCTTACCGCCTCACGCTGGGCGCGTCCAGACCCTCACCGGGCCGGCGGGCCTTCCGGGAGCTGCCCACATGTCCGGCTCCGCAGCCACGCACCGTGGTGGGCCCCCGGTCCGGCCCGGGACCGGCGGCAGGATGGCCTCAGGCCCCTGCGGCCATGCCCAGGTCTGCCAGTGCCCCCTCGACCACCTCGAGCAGGGCCGGACCGAAGCGGGCGACCTTGACCGGGCCCAGGCCGGGCACCACCGCAAGCTCCTCGAGGGTACGGGGCCGCCGTTCGGCCAGGAGCTGGACGGTGGCGTCGTGCAGCAGCACATGAGCGGGCACTCCCGAAGCCCTGGCCAGCCTGCGGCGCCACTCGTCCAGTCTCCGGGCCAGGGCTTCGGTCTGGCCGTCGGCGGGCGCCTCGCCCCGGGCCGCCCGGCTGCCGGCCAGCCGGCGCCGAGCCGAGGCGAAGAAGTCCACCAGGCCGGGCCCGGTCCCGTCGGGGCCCTCTGCCAATGCACCGGCCGAGCCGGCGAAGTGCGCGGCCACGGCGGCCAGCCATGGGCTGGGGCCTCGTCGCAGCCGTGCCCCCGAGGCGGTGCGCCGCTCACGGGCCCACGAGCAGTGCAGCTCGCGCTCCGCCCTGGTCAGGGCCACGTAGAGCAGGCGGCGCTCCTCGGCCAGGGAAACCTGGTCCTCGGCATAGGCAATGGGCACCAGCCCGGACTCGAGGCCGGCCAGCCACACCGCCGGCCATTGCAGGCCCTTGGCCCGGTGGAAGCTGCCCAGAGCGACTGCGTCCTCTGCTGCCCCCGGTCGGTCGTAGCTGGTCACCCGGGCCGGGCCTTCGCCGGGGCCGTCGGCCTGGCCGGTCCCGGCCGCGTCCCGGTCGGGGCCGAGCAAGCGGGTGGGCGCCCCGGCCCGGGCCAGTGCCTCTGCAATGCCTGTGAGCTGGACATTGGTCCGGGCCAGCACGGCCATTGCCCCCCAGTCCAGTCCCTGCAGGTGGGCGCGCACGACCTCGCCGGCGATGGTCGCCGCCTCCCGCTCCTCATCGGGGAAGCTGCGCAGCTCGGGCAGGGGCCCGTCCGGCTGACTGGAGCGGACGGCCGCTCCCGGCCGGCCCAGGACCGCGGCAGCCAGGGCCACCACCTGGGGGCTGGAACGGTGGTTGTCGTCCAGGTGCACCACCTCCGTGCCCGGCCAACGATCGGGGACGGAGGTGAGGAAGCCCGGGTCGGCGCCGTTCCACCCGTATATGGCCTGGTTGGGGTCACCCACCACGAACAGGTCGTCGTTGTCGCCGAGAAGCGTTGTGAGCACCTGGCACTGGAGCGGGTTCACGTCCTGGACCTCGTCCACGAACAGGTGGCGCCAGCGCCAGCGCTGTGCAGCCCCGAAGCGGGCGTCCTCCCGCAGGGCCTGTACGTACAGGCGCAGCAGGTCGTCGAAGTCCACCACGCGCCGCCGGCGCTTCTCGTCGGTGTAACGGGTCATGAGCGAGGTGAGCGCCTCTGCGGGTGCCGGCAACTGGCGACCGGCGAGCGTTGCAGCCTGCTCCAGGTCCTCCGCAGCCACGAGGCGGGCGGCAGCCCATTCGAGGGCACCCGAAAGCTCGGCCAGGGGCACGCCCTCCAGGCCCGGGCGGCCGGCGGCGAGCTCGCCCACCAGCCTGGCCTTGCTCTGGATGACGGCGGGCTCAGGGGTGCGCCGGTCCGCCCACCAACGGCGGAGCTGGGACAGGGCGAGGGAGTGGAACGTCCCCGCCGTCACCTCGCGGCCCAGGTCCCCCTCGCCCAGCTCCGCCTGGCCCAGGCGTTGGCGGAGCTCCTCGGCCGCCTTGCGGGTGAAGGTGATGGCGAGCACGTGCCGGGAGCCGGCTGTCTGCTGGGCCACGCGGTACGCCACCCGGCGCGTGAGCACCCGCGTCTTGCCGGCGCCGGCGGCGGCCATCACGCACACGGTGTGGGCCGGTGTGGTCACTGCCCGGGCCTGGCTGGCCGTCAGGCCGTCCAGCAGCTCGTGCCCCGGGGCCCCCGTGGAGCTACGAGTGACAGCCATGTAATTAGGTTAGCCGGGCCCTGTGACGGCAACGGCCCACCGGGCGCCCCGGGGGCCGACCGGGCACGGGTGATGTTTGAAGCCGTCCCCGGCGTCCCGGTAACCTGACTGCGCTCATGGCGCTCAGCTCCTTTGCCGACGGTCGTCTCTGGGGGGTGCGCCACGGCCACGGCCCGGCCCGCGTACTGGCGCTGCACGGCTGGCAGAGGGCACACGACGACTTCGCCCCGGTGCTCGACGGCCTCGACGCCCTGGCAGTCGACCTGCCCGGCTTCGGCCTGGCGCCCGAGCCGCCACAGGCCTGGGACAGCGCCGGGTACGCGGCGTTCGTGGCGCCGGTGCTGGACGACATGGCGGTTGGGCCGGTCGTGGTGCTGGGCCACAGCTTCGGTGCCCGGGTGGCGGCCCACCTGGCAGCATCCCACCCCGGACGGGTTGCTGCCCTGGTGCTGACCGGGGCACCCTTCGCCCCCTTCCCGGGGCAGGGCCCTGCCCGGCCCGCCACCGCGTTCCGGTTGGCCCGGTCGCTGCACCACCTCGGCGTGCTACCCGAGCACCGGATGGAGGCCGTCCGGAGGCGTTACGGTTCCGAGGACTACCGGCAGGCCACCCCGATGATGCGGGCGGTCCTGGTCAAGGCGGTCGGTGAGACGGCCGGGGCCGCCTACGGGCCGGTCCTGGCACCCTGGACGGCCAACGGCGGGAGGCTCGCCCTGGTGTGGGGCGAGGCTGACACGGTGGCATCGCTGGAGGGCACCAAGGCCGCCCTGGCTGCGGCGGGCGCAAGCGTGAGCGAGCTCGTCGTGGTGCCCGGGGCGCGCCACGTGCTGGGGGCCGGCCTGCATGCTGCCCTCCGGGAGGCCCTGGCAAGAGCCTTGGCCGGGGCCGGCCCGGCCGGCCTGCACGAGGGTGGCCGCCCCGGCGGGACGGCGGCCCGGCCCGCAGCCCGTCAGTGAGCTCGGCGGCGGCGGACGGCGCCGTCCTGGCCCTGTGCGCCCTTGCCGTCGTCCTCGCCGACCTGCGCTGGCTGAGGGTCGCCCAGCGCGAGCACTACCTGCCCGGTGCGGCATCGGTGTTCGCCTGGCGCTGGTGGGGCTCCAGCGCGGCCAACCGGGCACTGGCCGTGGTGGGCCTGGCCGGTGCCCTGGTCTCGGCCCGGGTGGCCCTGGCCGGGCTTGCCGGCGCGCTGGCAGGAGCGGCGGGGCCGCTGGGCCTGTCCCTGCGGGGCCGCACCTCCAGGCTGGCCTGGACCTCCCGGCTGCGCCGGCTCGCCGTTCTCCTGGGCGTGGTACAGGGGGTGGCACTGGCGACGGCTGCCCTGGCGACGTGGGCACTGGCCGGCTCGGCGGGAGCAGCACTGCACGGTGCCGCCACCGCCTGTGCCCTACTGGCCCTGGCCGCACCGGCCACGGGGGACCTGGCCATGTGGGCTGCCCGTCCGCTCGAAGCGAGGTCCCTGGGCCAGTTCGTGCGCAAGGCCGCCCAGCACCTGCGGGCCAGTGCGCCCCGCATCGTCGCCATCACCGGCTCCTACGGCAAGACGACCACCAAGGGCTACGTGGCCCACCTGCTCTCCGGGCAGTTCTCGGTGGTCGCCACCCCGGCCAGCTTCAACAACACGGCCGGGCTGTCCCGGGCTGTGAACGAGCACCTCGTGCCGGGCACGCAGGTCTTCGTGGCCGAGATGGGGACCTACGGGCCGGGCGAGATAGCGGCCATGTGCGCCTGGGCCCCGCCTGAGGTGGCGGTAATAACTGCGATAGGCCCGGTCCACCTGGAGAGGATGCGCACGCTGGAGCGCATCGCCGACGCCAAGGCGGAGATCCTGGAGCGGGCACCGGTGGCGGTGCTGAACGTCGACCACCCCCTCCTGGCCCGCCTTGCCGACCGGGCGGAAGCGGAGGGTAGGACCGTCTGGAGGTGCTCGGCATCGGCTGGTGGGGCCGATGTGTCGGTCCGGCGCCAGGGTGACCTGCTGAGGGTGGTGGTGCCCCGCGCCGGGGCCGGCCTCGACCTGGTCGTGGGGGCCGGGCCGGAGGTGGAGCCGGGCAATGTCGCCTGCGCCCTGGCGGTGGCGTTCGCCCTCGGCGTGCCGCCCGAGGCAGTCGGTGCCCGGTTGGCCACCCTGCCCGTGCCTCCGCACCGGCGGGTGCCCCAGCGTGGGGCGGGCGGGGCCGACGTCGTCGACGACACGTACAACTCGAACCCCGCCGGGGCGGCCGGCGCTCTGGCCATGCTCGGCCAGCTCGGTGCGCCGGGGGGGCGCAAGGTGGTCGTGACGCCGGGCATGGTCGAACTGGGGCCGGCCCAGGAGGAGGCGAACCGCGAGTTCGCGGCCAGGGCGGGCCAGGTGGCCACGGAACTGGTGGTGGTGGGCCGGACCAACGCCCGTGCCCTGGAGGCCGGTGCGCGCCAGGCGGGCCTGGCCGTGCGCCGGGTGGCCGACCGCCAGGCTGCGGTGGCGTGGGTGAAGGCCCACCTGGGGCCGGGCGATGCCGTGCTGTACGAGAACGACCTGCCCGACCACTACCCTTGAGCGCGTGAGCCCAGTAGGTACACGGACAGTGGGAGTGGTCTTCGGGGGCCCCTCGCCCGAGCACGACGTGAGCATCCTCACGGGCCTGCAGGCGGCCCGGGCCCTGGCGACGGCGGGCCGGGACGTGGGCACGGTCGAGGCCCTCTACTGGGCCAAGACCGGCGGCTTCTACGGTGTCGACCCGGCACTGGAGGCCTCGGCGTTCCTGGAGGGCGTTCCCAGGGGGGCGCGTGAGCTCAGGCTCGTGGCCCAGCCCGGAGGGGGCTTCTTCACCCCGCCCAAGGGAGGGGTGCTCGGAGGGGGCAGGGAGCGCAGGCTCGAGCTGGACGCCGTGGTCAACTGTTGCCACGGGGGCCCGGGCGAGGACGGCACCCTGCAGGGAGCACTGGACCTGGCGGGGGTCCCCTACACGGGGCCGACGGCAGCCTCCGCCGCTCTGGGCATGGACAAGCTGGCCTTCGGTGCGGTCGTGGCCGGCGCCGGCCTGCCCACCCTTCCCCGCAGTGCGGTCGGGGACGAGGCGGTCCCGCCCTCCTGGGAGGGGTACGCCGGCCCTTATATCGTCAAGCCCCGTTTCGGTGGCTCCTCGATCGGCATCGAGGTCATCGAGCACTGGGCGGACGTGGTCCGTTACCTGCGGATGGGCGGCCCCCATACCGCCCGGGGCCTGGTGGTCGAGCCCTACGTGACAGGTGCCCACGACGTCAACGTGGCCGTACGCTCGCACCCCGCCCTGGAGCTGTCGCTGTTCGAACGTGCCCTGCGCTCTGCGGGCACGGGCGAGATCCTCTCCTACTCCGACAAGTACCTGGGTGGCGAGGGCATGGTCAGCGCACCACGCGAGCTGCCGGCCCGGTTGGCGCCGGGGTTGCGTGACCAGCTGGCCGGGGCGGCGCGGGCGGTGGCCGGGCTGGTCGGCGCACGCGGCGTGTGGAGGATCGACTTCCTGGTCTCGGCCGACGAAGGGCAGTGGTGGGTGAACGAGGTCAATACGGTCCCGGGCTCGCTGTCCAAGTACCTCTGGACCGGTGAGGCGGCGGTCGAGTTCCCGGCCCTCCTGGCCGACATGGTCGACGAGGCGCTCAAGCGCCCGAGCGCCGTGTGGGGCTCGACAGGTGCCGACGGTTCGGCCCTGCGTTCGGCCGCCACCATCGCCAGCAAGCTGGGCTAGGGGCGGGAGCCGGTGAGCTTCCCTACCCGGCTACTGGCGCCCGGCGAGGAGGTCGTAGTGGACGTCCGTCCCCACTGGCGGTTCCTCGCCCGGCCGGCGGTGGCCGTGGCTGCTGCGTCGGGCGGTTCGATCGCCGCTCTCATCGAGGGTGTGCCCCGCTTGGCGGAGCTGGCCGTTGCTGCCCTCCTGGTGGTCTGCCTGCTCTGGCTGGCCGGCCGCTGGGTGCGCTGGGCCACCACCTCGTTCGTGGTGACCACGGCCCGGGTCGTCGTGCGCCAGGGGGCGCTGCGGCGTACGGGCCGGGAGGTCCTCCTCGACAGGGTGACCGATATCTCCTACAGCCGGAGCCTGCTCGACCGCCTGACCGGCGCCGGTGACGTCCTGCTCCAAACGGCAGGGAGGGACAGCCCCGAGGTGCTGGCCTGCGTGCCCCGGCCCCTGCAGGCCCACGACGCCATTGCCGGCCTCGTGGCGGACCGGGTGGGCGGGCGGGGCATGGCCTGGGGGCCACCGACCGGCTGGCCGGCGCCGGAGGCGCACCAGCAGGCAGGCGCGGGTGGGCCGTCCGGCGTCACCGAGCAGCTGGCCCAGCTGGACGAGCTGCGCCGACGCGGTGTCATCAGCCGCCGCGAGTTCGCCTCCAAGAAGGCCGAGCTGCTGTCCCGCCTCTGAGCCGGCAGGGGCGGGGCCGCGCCGGCAGCCCCACCCCTGCTCCCGACAGGGCAGCGCTAGTGACCGGCCCCTACGAGCGCCTCGGCCCTGCCCGCCCTCAGGTCGACCTCGCCCGGCTCGGAGGTGCGTGCCCGGCCCTGATGGGGGAGCAGCCGAGCGGCCACAGCCGCTGCCACCAGGGCGGCGCAGCAGAGGAGGAACGCGGCGTCGTAGCCGTTGGTGAGCGCCGTGGCGACCTGGGCCGGCGCCCGGTGGGCCGAGCCACCGGCCATGTCGGCCACCACGGTCGACATGGCGGCCAGGCCCAGTGCGCCGCCCACCTGGCGGGTGGTGTTGATCAGGCCTGCCGCCAGGCCCGCCTGTTCGCGGGGCATCCCGGTGGTGGCAGCCATGGTCATGGGCACGAACGACAGGCCGAACCCGATGCCTGCCAGTACCAGGGGGCCGAACACGTGGGCCCAGTAGCCCATTCCCGGCTGGAGCGTGGCCAGCCAGCCCAGACCCCCGGCGGCGAGGAGGGGGCCGACCAGCAACTGGCGGCGCACGCCTATCACCGCCACCAACCTGGACCCCGTCAGGGCGGCGAGCAGGGTGGCCAGCCCGGCAGGAAGGTAGGCCAGGCCCCCCTCGAGGGCACTGTAACCGTTGACCTGCTGGAGGTAGAGAGACAAGAAGAAGTACAGCCCGAACACGGCAGCCCCGATGAAGACGGCCACCGAGTTGGAGGCCGAGACCGAGCGCAGCCTGAAGACTGCAAGTGGCACCAGGGGCTGTGCGGCCCAGTACTTCTCCACCAGGGCGAAGCCGACCAGGAGCAGGGCACCTGCCACCAGGGGCACGATGGTGCCCGCCGCGGCCCAGGAGCTGTCGCCGGCGTTGACTATCCCGTAAACGGCCAGGGCCAGCCCGGCGGTCACCGTCAGCGCCCCGGGCACGTCGAGCGAGCTCGCCGAACGGGCCGCAGGCTGCTCGTGCACCCGGAGCGCCGTCAGGGCTATGAGGCCGGCTCCGATAGGGACGTTGATGAACAGCACCCAGCGCCAGTCGAGGGCCTGGGTGAGGATCCCGCCTGCCAGGACGCCGACCGCCGCCCCGCTGGCCGCGGTGGCCGACCAGGCACCGAGGGCCCGACGGCGTTCCTCGGGCTGGGGGAAGGTGGTGGTGAGGAGGCTGAGCGTGGCCGGGGCCAGGATGGCACCGCCGAGGCCCTGGGCGGCACGGGCCAGCACGAGCCAGCTGGCGCTGGTGGCCAGGCCTCCCAGGAGGCTGAAGAGCGTGAAGGCGCCGAGCCCGAGCAGGAACACGCGCTTGCGGCCCCACAGGTCGGCTGCCCTGCCTCCGAGCATGAGGAACCCGGCGAAGGTCAGCGTGTAGGCGTTCACCACCCACTGCTGCGCCGAGGCGGACATGTGCAGGTCGTGGCGGGCCTGGGGTAGTGCCACCATGACCACGGAGACGTCCAGGACCACCATGAGCTGGGCAAGGCAGCAGACGAGCAGGACGGCCGAACGGCTCGGCGCCCGCCGGGCGCCGGCTGAAGTGGTTGTTGTGACCAGGGTGCTCAAGCGTTCTCCTCTCAGCGTTGAAACACTTAGTGTCAAGATACACAACATTGCGAGTTCCCGGCGCGAAAGTCGCGCTACTGTGGCCGGCTGTGGAAAACTCATCCTCCGCGGGCGGAGGGGCACCGCCGCCCCAGGCGCCGGCCCGGCCCCGGGACCAGGTCGATGCGTTGGTCGAGTTCTGGGCGGGGGAGAACCCGCAGCTGGACATGAGGGTCAAGGCGCTCGCCATGCGACTGCGCCGGGCAGCCCACCACCTGGAGAACGCCCTGCGGCGCGAGCTGGCCCGTAGCGAGCTCGAGGTGTGGGAGCTCGAGGTGCTCATGGCGCTGCGCCGGGAGGCGGACCACTGCCTGAGCGCCGGCGAACTGCTGAAGGAGTCGCAGGTGACCTCGGGGGCCATCACCAACCGGGTCGCCCGCTTGGAGGAGCGGGGCTGGGTGCGGCGGGATATCGACCCGAGCGACCGCCGCCATGTGCTCGTCAGCCTCACTGCGGAGGGGCTCGACCGGGCCGACCAGCTGCTCACCCTGAAGACACAGGCCGAGCAGGCGGTGTTCGGGACGCTTGACCCTGCCACGCAGGAGCGCCTCAACGCCGACCTGCGGGTGCTGCTGGTGTCCCTGGAGGGACAGGTCCTGACCGAGGAGGCCTCCTCCAGGCAGAGGCGTGGCGACCAGGCTCCCTGACCCCCCGGGGCCCGCCGTCCCGCACCGGGCCGGCGGGGGCGACGAGGCCGACGCCATCGCCCTCCTGGCGCGGTTGCTACCGGCCCCACCTCCGGGGGAGGTCTGGCTGGGGGACGACGCCGCGGTCCTGCGGGTGCCCGGGCAGGCCGGCGCCCACCTGCTGCTGGCAGCCGACGCCCTGGTCGCCGGGCTCGACGCCGACCTGTCCCTGACCTCACTGGCCGACCTGGGCTGGAAGGCCCTGGCGGTGAACGTGAGCGACATCGCCGCCATGGGCGGCACCCCTCTGCACGCCGTGGTGAGCGTGGTCGGCCTCGGTGTTGCCGGCCTGGAAGAGCTCTACGCCGGGCTCCTCGAGGCCTCGGAGGAGCTGGGCTGTCCCGTGGTGGGCGGCGACCTGAGCGGCGGCGCCCAGGCGATGGTCAGCGTGGCCGTCACCGGCTGGTGCGAGGGGGCCCCGGTCCTGCGCAGCGGGGCCCGGCCGGGGGACGTCATCTGGGCGACCGGTGCCTTCGGTGCCGCTGCCGCCGGGCTGCGTGGCCTGCGCTCGGGGACGCTCCCGGTCGCCAGCGCCCTGGCCCTGGCCCACGCCCGGCCCCGTCCGGGTGTGGCCGAGGGGGCGGCGGCCCGCGCGACCGGCGCCACTGCCATGGTGGACGTGTCCGACGGCCTGGTCGCCGACCTGGGCCACATAGCGGACGCCTCGGGTGTCGGTTACCACCTCGACGAGGTGCCGGTGGCCGCCGGGGCGACCATGGAGGAGGCCCTGGAGGGCGGGGACGACTACGTGCTCGTGTTCACAGCCCCCGAGCAGGCGCGGCCCGGTACCGGCTTCAGCGAAGCCGGGCTACCCTCTCCCCACCGGCTCGGGCGGTGCGTGGAGGCAACGCGCGGCCGGCTCCTGCGGGGGGCTCCCGTGGCGTCCGAGGGGTGGCAGCACCGGTTGGGCTGAGCTGGTCGGCCGGGCCGTCCCCCCTCGCGTCGCGCCTGGTGGGACGTGGACGCGCTAGGTGTTCGTCAGGCCGCTGCAGGTGGGGACAGGGGTTTGAGAACGGCGTGCGGAGGGGGGGTAACGTACTTCCGGTTTCTCCGTCGTTACCTCAAGAGGCCCAGCACAGCTTCCGACGTTTGGTGTGAGCATTCTTCGGGGCAGCCCGGGAACAAGGAGGAGACCGGCACGTGCGCGAAGCAACGCCAACTGTGTTGCAGGCGGGCTCGCAGGTGATGCGAGGCACCGACAGAGAAGCACCGAGGCCCGGGGTGGCAGGCGGCGCCCGACGGCCTCTGGCCCCGGGAGTCGTCAACCTGGGCGTACACCCCGAGGCGGCAACCCGCCCCACGGGCCGGCGGGATGAGGCGGGAGCAGCGGCCCAGGCCGGGCAGGCTTTCGCCGACCTGCTCCTGGTTGGCTCCACCGCGGCGCGCTGCCCCTTGGCGCTGCTGACCGTGGTACGCGGCGACGGGTGGAGCACCCTGGCCTTCGGAGCCGAACGCGAAGCACTGGAGGACCCGGGGCTCTTCTCCATCATCGCCGGGCGTCGGGAGCCGGTCGAGGTGACCGACCCGGGCAGCAACCCTGCCCTGGCTCACAGCCGCCTGGCTCATTCCAGCTTGGGCATCCGGTGGCTGCTCGGCGTCCCGCTCCTCGGCCCGTCAGGGGAGGTGACCGCTATCTTCGCCGTGCTCGATGTCGAGCCGAGGGAGCTGTCCCGCCGGGAGCGTGCCGCCATGGTGGCGGTGGGCCGGCTGATCAGCGGGGCGCTCAGCGCCCACCGCGCCACCGACCCTCTGGCCGGCTCCCATGCCCCGGTGGACCCGGCGCCGAGCACCAAGCAGGCCACCGACGGCCACTCCCTGCTGCGTAGCCACGAGGTGGCTGCCCTGTTCGACGTGACCGAGCGCACCGTCATCAACTGGGCCGCCTCGGGCAAGCTGGCCTGCCTGCGCACGGTGGGCGGCCACCTGCGCTTCCGGAGCGAGGACGTGATGTCACTGCTGGAGGCCAACTCCCTGCGCCGCTCCCCCTCGGGGGTCTAGAGCGGGGCACCCGGGCCGCGCCGGCCGGGTAAAGGGACAGGCCCGAGAACGCTCGCCGGCCGACCGTAGCCGTTCCATCCCGGCTCACGGTCGGCCGGCGAGCCCAGGCGACAAGCTGAGGCAGCGCGCATGAACACGTGGACCGGTGCCCCGGCCCGGCGCACGCGTAACCGGCAGACGCGTAGGAGGTCGTTGCGGCGCTCGCCCCGTGGGAGCGCAGGGGCCCGCCCCCGTGGGCCGCCTCGGCCTGCCCGCTCAGCGGGCGGCCTTGACCACCTTGCCCGCCCTGATGCACGAGGTGCAGACGTTGAGGCGCTGGGCACGACCACCGACCACGGCGCGCACCCGCTGGATGTTGGGGTACCAACGGCGCTTGGTCCGGCGGTGGGAGTGGCTGATGCTCATGCCGACCGACGGGTGCCGGCCGCAAACTTCACAGACGCCTGCCATAGGGCTGCCAGGATAGCAGGTCAGCGGAGCGCGCCATCACCCGGCGATGTCGTCCGCCCGTTCCGGATAGTACCCTGACGTGGCAGGGGCCGGTGCTCCGACGTCCCGAGGAGTGCTCCAACAACCGCTATGCCACTAGATGCGATCTCGACCGAGGACCTCGGGCGCGTGGTGCGTACGTACCGCGACGCTCTGGCCGAGCACAGGGCGTCGCTCAACCGTCTGAACGTCTACCCGGTGCCCGACGGCGACACCGGCACCAACATGGCGCTCACTCTGGACGCGGTGGTGGACGAGCTCGACCGGGCGGGTGCCGCCCCCTCGCTGGCCACCCTGGCCAAGTGCCTGAGCCACGGCTCGCTGATGGGCGCCCGGGGCAATTCCGGGGTCATCCTCTCCCAGGTGCTGCGGGGCATGGCCTCGGCCTTCACCGACGCCGGTGCCCACGGTGCTCCGCTCGGCCCGGCCGAGGTCGGTGAAGCCTTCTCCCGGGCCAGCGCCTCGGCTTACGCCGCAGTGAGCAACCCGGTCGAGGGCACCATCCTCACCGTGGCCCGGGCGGCTGCCGAGGGGGCAGACGGCGCCCTGGCCCGTGGCGGCAACGGCGGCCCAGGCGCTGACCTGGCCCTGGTACTGGGCTCGGCCCGGGAGTCGGCCGCACTGGCACTGGCCCGTACGCCCGAGCTGCTCCCGGTGCTGAAGGCGGCGGGCGTGGTGGACGCCGGGGGAGCAGGCCTGCTCCTGCTCTTCGACAGCTTCCTGCTCGTGGTCACCGGACGGCCGGTGGAGGCGCCGCCTGCCCCCGAGGGAGCACCGCTGGCTCCCCGGGTCACGGACCCGGGGACGGCCGGGCCGGGTGCGGACGAGCAGGCCTTGTCCCGGGGCGCCGGCCTGGCCTCGGTGACGGGAGGGGTTGCGGACCTGCGTTACGAGGTCATGTTCTTCCTGGAGGCGCCGGACGAGGCAGTGCCTGCGTTCCGCGAGGTCTGGGACGACTGTGGCGGCTCGGTGGTCATCGTGGGCGGCGAGGGGCTGTACAACTGCCATATCCACACCGACGACATCGGCGCCGCCATCGAGGCTGCCATCGAGATCGGGCGGCCCCGCCAGATCCGGGTGACCGACCTCGCGGAGCAGGTGGAGGAGGAGCGCTGGGTGCGCGAGGCGGGACCCGCCACCATGGTGGACGAGCCGCCCCCTGAGCCGGTGACCTGCGCCGCGGTCGCGGTGTGCGCGGGCGAGGGGGTGAAGCGGATCTTCCGCTCCCTGGGGGCGCGCCAGGTGGTCGCCGGGGGCCAGTCGGCCAACCCCTCCACGGCCGAGCTGCTGGCCGCCATCGAAGCCTCGCCGGCGGAACAGGTGGTGGTGCTGCCCAACAACCCAAACGTCGTCGCTGTGGCCGAACAGGCGGCGGCCCACACCGCCAAGAAGGTCCGCGTCGTGCCCACCCCCGGCATCCCCGAGGGCTTCGCCGCCCTGTTGGCCTACGACCCCGAAGCGGATGTGGACACCAACGCCGACAACATGGTGGCCGCGGCTGCCCATGTGGTGGCCGGGGAGGTGGCCCAGGCCTCGCGCGATGCCCAGACCGATGCCGGGCCGGCACGCGCCGGCGACTGGCTCGGCATCGGCCGGGACGGCATCCGCTACGTCGCCCCTGCCCCCTCCAGCGCGGCTGATGCCGCCGTGGGCCTCCTTGCCGGGCTGCTGCCGGGGGACCGGGACCACGAGATAGTGACCATCATCGAAGGCGAGGGGGCCCGTGCCGCGGACACCCGCCGTATCGCCGAGTGGCTCTCGGAGAACTGGCCGGGTATCTCGTCGGAGGTGCACCACGGGGGCCAACCGCTGTACCCGTACCTCTTCAGCATCGAGTGACGCGCCTTTGACGACCCTGGCGGACCTGGTCGGGGTACCTGTGGACGTGCTGAAGTCGGCTAGGCGCCCGGTCCGCTCGGTTGCCGGGCCGAACAGGCGGGACGGGGCGGGACGGGACGGGGCGAAGGGCGCCGGGCCGGCGCGCACGCGGGCCGACGCCCTGGCCGAGATGGGGATCGAGGACCTGGTGGACCTGGTGACCCACTACCCGCGGCGCTACCTGGACCGCACCACCCAGGTGCCGATCTCGGACCTGGCAGAGGGCGACGAGGCCACCGTGCTGGCGACCGTGCGCCGGGTCCAGAGGCTGCAGCCCAGACGGGGGGGCAGGGCGGTGGTCACGGCCGACGTGTGGGACGGCCACGGCTATTTGAGCCTGTCCTTCTTCAACCAGCCCTGGAGGGCGCAGCAGCTCCACGAGGGCATGGAGGTGGCCGTCTCGGGGAAGGTGGCGACGTTCCGGGGACGCCGCCAGATGGCCAACCCGTCGGTCGAGGTGGTGGAGGGGGAGTGGGAGGGCCGTGTGGTGCCCATCTACCCCCAGTCCGAGAAGGCGGGCATAACCTCGATGGAGATCGCCTCCTGTGTGGCCGAGGCACTGGGCTACGCCGGGGTGCTGGAGGACCCGGTCCCGGCGGCCGCCCTGGAGGCCCACGACTTCCCCGGACGCTGGTGGTCGCTCTGCCAGGTGCACCAGCCTGAGTCGGTGGCGGCCAAGAACGCCGCCCGTCGCCGGCTCGGTTTCGACGAGCTGCTCCGCCTCCAGCTCGTGCTCGTCATGCGCAAGCGGGCGCTGGAGACGGCCCGACAGGGGATCGCGCACGTCGTGGGCTCGCCGCTGCTGGCCCGTTTCCGGGACGGGTTGCCCTTCCCCCTCACCGGGGCCCAGGTTCGGGCCATAGGGGAGATCGAGGCGGACATGGCCCGGCCCGTGCCCATGCACCGCCTCCTGCAGGGCGACGTGGGGGCGGGCAAGACCCTGGTCGCCCTGTGGTGCCTGCTGACTGCGGTCGCCGGCGGCCACCAGGGGGCCCTGATGGCGCCCACCGAGGTACTGGCCGAGCAGCACCACATGTCGTTGTCGGCCATGCTGGGCCCGCTCTCGGTGGCCGACGACGGTTCGCTGTTCGGTGAGCGGGGCCTCAGGGTCGAGCTGCTCACCAACCGGACCGCCGGTGCCGAACGGGCGCGGCTGCTGGCCGGCCTGGCAGAGGGCCAGGTGGACCTGGTGGTGGGGACGCACGCCCTGCTCACCGAGGCGGTGCGCTTCGCCCGGCTGGGCGCCGTCGTGATCGACGAGCAGCACCGCTTCGGCGTCGAGCAGCGTGCCGCCCTGCGGGACAAGACGGGCGAGAAGGCCCCTGACGTGCTGGTGATGACCGCCACGCCGATACCACGCACGGCCGCCATGACCGTCTACGGCGACCTGGACACCACCGTCCTGGACGAGCTGCCCCCGGGGCGCACCCCGGTGCGGACGCTGTGGGCGCGGGAGCCGGCCGACGTGGAGGCGGCCTGGGGCACGGTCAGGCGCGAGGTACAGGCAGGCCACCAGGCCTACGTGGTGTGCCCGCTGGTCGAGGGCTCCGACAAGATCCAGGCCACATCGGCCACCGAGGAGTACGAGAGGTTGGCCGAGGGACCGTTGGCCGGGTTGAGCCTGGGCCTGCTCCACGGCCAGATGGCTCCCCGCGACAAGGAGGAGGTCATGGGGGCGTTCCGGTCCGGCCGCACCGACGTCCTGGTGGCCACCACCGTGATCGAGGTCGGTGTCGACGTGCCCAATGCCACGGTCATGGTCGTCGAGGACGCCGACCGCTTCGGCATCGCGCAGCTCCACCAGCTGCGGGGGAGGGTCGGCCGGGGCGCCGACCAGTCCTGGTGCTACCTGCTCGGGGACGCGGCCACCCCCGAGGGGCAACAGCGCCTGGCCGCCATGGAGAGGACCACCGACGGGTTCGAGCTGGCCGAGGTCGACCTCGACCTGCGGGGGGAGGGCACGATCCTCGGCACCAGGCAGAAGGGCGTGAACGACCTCAAGCTGGCCTCTCTGCGCCGTCACCGCAGGTACGTTGTGCTGGCCCGCGATGTGGCCACCGAGATCGTACGGGCCGACCCGGACCTCTCCGGGCACCCGGGCCTGGCCCGCGAACTACGCGCACTGGTGGACGACGAGGACCGTGAGTACCTGTTCAAGAACTGACCTGCGAGGCCCCGGGTGCGGGTGATCGCGGGCGAGAAGGGGGGGCGCCGCCTGGTGGCGCCCCCCGGCTCAGCCACCCGTCCCACCTCGGACAGGGTGCGGGAGGCGGCGTTCTCCGTTCTGGAGAGCCAGGGCCTGCTCGAGGGGGCGACGGTGTGGGACCTGTTCGCCGGGAGCGGGGCCATGGGCATCGAAGCGCTCTCGCGCGGGGCAGCCCACGTGACCTTCGTCGACAGCGCCCGCACCGCTATCACGGCTGTACGGGCCAACCTGGCCAAGCTGGGCTACGGGGACCGGGAGGCCGACGTTGTGTGCGCCGAGGTGCTCAAGTGGGCCCACGGCCTGGAGGAGGGGCCGGCGCCCGGCGCGGGCGGACGGCTGCCCTCGTTGGTGCTCGCCGACCCGCCCTATGCCTGGCGCTCCTGGCCGGCCCTGCTCGAGGCCCTCGGCCCTGCGGCACCGGCGGTCCTCATCGAGACCGGGGAGGAGCTCGAGCTGCCCGCCTCGTGGGAGGCCGTGAAGGTGAAGCGCTACGGAACTACCCTCATAACCCTGGCCCGGTGTTCTGGTGAAAGGGGTGGCAGGTGAGGACGGCGCTCTTCCCGGGTTCCTTCGACCCTTTCCACAACGGCCACCTGGAGATCGTGGAAACGGCCAGCCGGCTGTTCGAGCGCATCGTGATCGCTCCCGTGCGCAACCCGCAGAAGGCACCGGCACTGTTCAGCCTTGACGAGCGCCGCTCGATGATCATGGCAGCTGTCGCCCACCTTTCCAATGTCGAGGTGAGCGACCAGGCGGGGCCCATGCTCGTGGTCGACCTGGCCGCCCGCCTGGGGGCGGACGTCATCGTGAAGGGCTTGAGAGTCGCTTCCGACGCCGAGTCCGAGCTGCAGCAGGCCCAGGTCAACAAGGCTGTCTCCGGGCTGGAGACGATATTCGTGCCGTGCTCGTCCGGCTACTCGTTCATCGCCTCGCGCTGGTTGCGTGACCTGCTCAACTACGGTGGTGCCGACCGGGTGGGGGCGATGGTCCCCGAGGCCGTCTACGCCGTGGTCAAGGAGAAGTTCCTTCTGTGAGCGACCCGGCCGACCATCCTTTCCCCGGGGCCGCAGGCCCCGTGCCCACCACCGAGGCGCTCCTGGCCCGGGTGGCCGGGATCATCGGCGGCGCGCGCGCCCTGCCCTTGTCGTCATCGGTCAAGCTGGACAACAAGGACGAGGTCCTGGAGCTCCTCCATGAGGCCATCGAGCGTCTGCCCGACGAGCTGCGCCAGGCCCGCTGGATGCTGAAGGAGCGGGAGGACTACCTGGCGGCCACCGAGCGCCAGGCCGAGGAGCTGGTGGAGGCGGCGCGCTCGGAGGCCCAACGCCTCGTGCAGCGGACCGAGATCCTGAAGGAGGCCCAGCTGCAGGCCCGGCGGACGACAGAGGCAGCCAGGGAGGAGGCACGCCGGCTGCGCCTGGAGGCGGAGGACTATGCCGACCAGAAGCTGGCCCAGTTCGAGATAGTGCTCGAGCGGACGCTGCGGACTGTTGCCTCGGGGCGCCAGAAGCTCTCCGTCGGACTCGGCCGGGAGGAGGGCGACACCCGGGCCGAGCTCTTCGATGAGCAGCGACCGGGCGGCCCCGGGTCGGCCCGCCCCGGCCCCGGGGCGACCGGAGCGGCCCCGTCCGAGGCGGCCGGGACGGCCGAGGAGGCGTTCTTCGACCAGGACTCCCTGGGTTGAGCGGGCAGAGGACGCCCGCCCGGGCCACAATGAGGAGCGTGGTCAAGGACCCCTTCGACGTCCTTCTGGGCGACCTGCGAGATCACAGGGGCGCCCGCCACGTGCTGCGACGGGGCACCCTGCTGGAGGCGCTGGTGGCCGACGTGGACAGCCGGGTGCCGGCCGGTGCCGAGGCCGTGGCGGAGGTGGACCTGGAGGCGTTCGACGGCGGTGCCTCGGTGGTGGGGACGGTGCGCTCGCCCTGGGAGGGGGAGTGCCGACGTTGCCTGGCCAGCGTGGACGGCGAGCTGGTGGTGCCGGTGCGAGAGCTCTTCCGCAGGGGGGGCGGTGACGAGGAGGGCACCTACCCCATGAGCGAGGAGCAGCTCAACCTGCGGGAGCTGGTGCTCGACGCCCTGTTCTCGGCGCTGCCGCTGATGCCCCTGTGCCGCCCGGGCTGTGCCGGCATCTGCCCCCACTGCGGCGCCGACCGCAATGTGGGCGACTGCGGGTGCCAGGAGACCGACCTGGACCCCCGCTGGGCGGGGCTGGAGGTGCTGAGGGGCGAGCTCGTGGGCACCGAGGAGCCCGCCGGTACCGGTGAGGCCGGGGACGCGAGGGCCTGAACGACCGGGCGGGCGGCCACGTGGCACCGCCCCGGGTGGGCCGGGGCGCCCAGGTCCCGGCCAACTGCGTGGCCAGGGTGGCGATGGGGTGTAGGATCTCGTCCCCGTGGCCGTACCCAAGAAGAAGACGTCCAAGTCGAAGTCGCGCAGCCGCCGGGCGAGCGCCTGGAAGCTGACCATGCCCGCCCGTAGCGTGTGCCCGCAGTGCCGTCAGGCGAAGGTGCCCCACACGGTGTGCACCAACTGTGGCTGGTACAAGGGCCGGCAGGCAGTCGAAGTCGCCTAGAGCGGGCGTTGCACCCATCGAGATGACCGCACCAGCCGACGCGTTGCCTGTGGCAGTCGACGCCATGGGCGGGGACAAGGCCCCGGACGCCATCGTCGAGGGTGCCTGTCAGGCGGCGAGCGAACTGGGTGTGCCGGTCCTGCTCTTCGGCGAGCGCTCCTACCTGTCGCGCTTCAGCGATGTGCCCGGGGTGACGGTCGAGTTCACCACCGAGGTGGTGGGCATGGACGAGGACCCCGGTCGTGCCGTGAGGGTCAAACGCGACTCGTCGCTCGTGCGCTGTGCCGAGGCTGTGCGCGAGGGCCGCGCCTGCGCCATGGTGAGCGCCGGCAACACCGGTGCCGCAATGGCCAGCGCCTTGCTGCGCATGGGCCGCCTGAGCGGCGTGGCCCGACCGGCCATCGCCACCGTGATCCCCGTGCCCGGCTCCACCCCGACCGTGCTCCTGGACTCGGGGGCCAACGTGGACTGCACCCCCCAGATGCTCGTGCAGTTCGCGCAGATGGGCCAGGTCCTGGCTTCCGAGCGCTTCGGCATCGCCGAGCCGCGGGTCGGCCTCCTGTCGATAGGCGAAGAGCCGACCAAAGGCAACAGCCTGGTCAAGGAGGCCCACGCCCTGTTGGCTGCGGGAGCGGGCGGCCCGGAGGTCAACTTCGTGGGCAACGTGGAGGGCCGCGACGTGATGACGGACCACGTCGACGTGGTGGTGACCGACGGCTTCACCGGCAACGTGGTGCTGAAGACGCTGGAGGGCGGGGTCAAGGCGGTGGTGGGCGGTGTCCTCAGCGCCCTGACGGGCAGCGAGGAGGTCAAGGAGGCAGCCAAGGCCGTCCTTCCTGCGCTCAGCCCCTTGGCGCACGAGCTGGACCCCGACACCTACGGTGGGGCCGTGCTGCTCGGCGTCAACGGAGTGTGCGTGATCAGCCACGGCTCATCAGGTCCCAGGGCCATGGTCAACGCCGTGCGGGTGGCCCACCATGCCGTGCGTGACGGCCTCGTGGCGAGGGTGGAGGCGGCTATCGGCTCGACCCAGGCGCAGGTCGCCCACCGCTGAGAGCGGGCGGTGGGCCCGCACCTCGCCCGAGCGGCACTGCCCGCCGGGCCGGCGCGATCGGTTTTGTACCGGTGGTGCTAGTTTGTGGCCATGCCCGAAGCTGGTGCCCAACAGGGTGGCCTGAGCCGCCAGCAGGTCTTCGACATGGTGCGGGGTTCCCTGGCCGACATCTTGGAGGTGGCACCGGACCGTATCGCCGAGGGTGCTTCGTTCGGTGACCTCGGGGCCGACTCGCTCGCCTTGATCGAGCTCGTGGAGTCCCTGGAGAAGGACCTCGGTGGGCGTTACGAGGGCTTCCGCATCGACGACGAGGACCTCGAGGACCTGAAGACGGTGAGGGACGCCGTCGACTACGTGATGGACAGGGTGGGGGCCGCCTCTTGAGGTGGCGGTGCCGCTAGACCCCCAGCTGGCCGAGGACCAGGCGTCCTCCGACCGTGCCGTCCTGACCGAGCGGTTGGGGTGGCAGGTGGCGGACCGTGCCCTGTTCATGCAGGCGCTCGCCCACCGGTCCTGGTGCGCGGAGCACCCGGGGCACGAGCCCAACGAGCGTCTGGAGTTCCTGGGCGATGCGGTGCTGGGCCTGGTGGTCACCGATTACCTGTACCGCACCTACCCGGGCCTGCCGGAAGGGGAACTGGCCAAAGCCCGGGCAGCGGTCGTCAACTCCGTGGCCCTGGCCGGCACGGCCCGCGCGATCGGCCTGGGCCGGAGCCTCCTGCTGGGCAAGGGCGAGGACTCATCGGGCGGGCGGTCAAAACCGTCCATCCTGGCCGATGCCATGGAGGCCCTCATCGGTGCCATCTACCTGGACGCCGGTTACGCCGCGGCCAGCCGGGTCGTCCTCGACCTGCTGGGGGAGCGCTTGGCGGACTCGGCCCGGGGCCCGGGGGAGGACGACTACAAGACCAGGCTTCAGGAGCTGTGCGCCCAGAGACAGGACGAGCTCCCGCTCTACCGCATAAAGGACCGCGGCCCGGACCACGCCAAGGTCTTCGAGGCCGAGGTCTTCGTCGGGGGCCTGGCCCTGGGCAGGGGAGAGGGCCGTTCCAAGAAGCAGGCAGAGCAGGAGGCCGCCCGCAACGCCTGGGCCGTGCTGGAGGGCGCTTCGGACGAGGCCGTGGTGACAGGGGGCGCGGAGGCCCCGGGTGCCTGAGCTGCCCGAGGTCGAGACGGTCCGCCGGGGACTGCACCAGCTCTACCTGGGGCGGCCGCTCCTGGGCCTGGTGCTGGAGGGGCACCGTACGGTACGGCGGCACCCGCCCGGGTTGCTCCGCCAGCTCGAGGGCAGGGTGCTCGAAGGCACCGACCGCGTAGGCAAGTTCCTCTTCCTGCGCTGGTCGGGCGGCCGGGACCTGGTGGTGCACCTTCGCATGAGCGGCCAGCTCCGGGCCGAGCAGCGTGGGGCGCAACGGCGCCCCCACACCCACGCCGTGATGGCCTTCGACGGGGCGGGCGAGGTCCACTTCGTCGACCCCCGCACCTTCGGGGAGCTGTTCCTGCTCGACGAGGCCAGGCCCGAGGGGCTGGGCCATCTCGGGCCCGACGCCCTCCGCCTGAGCGCTGGCCACCTGGCCCGGGCCCTGGACGGCCGTCGGGCACCTCTCAAAGCCCTGCTCACCGACCAGCGCGTGGTGGCAGGGGTGGGCAACATCTACGCCGACGAGATCTGCTTCGCCGCCCGCGTGCGCCCCGACCGTCCTGCCGGCTCGCTGAGCAGGCCGGCGGTGGCGCGGCTTGTGGCGGGTACCACCGATGTGCTGGCCAGGGCGATCGAGGCGGGGGGCTCGACGCTCGGTGACGGCCAGTACTGCGACCTGTTCGGCCAACCCGGCTCCTTTCAGCTCCAGCACGCCGTCTACGGGCGTGAGGGCCTGCCCTGCCGGTCCTGTGCCCGTCCGGTGGCCCGGGTGCGCCTCGGGGCCCGCAGCAGCTACTTCTGCCCCCGTTGCCAGCGCTGACGGCCCGGCAGTGGGCCCGGCGCCCCTGGCGACTGGTAGCTTGAGGGCGCGTGTTGTTCGACCTGATCGTCTACGACGGGGTTGACGAGCTCGACGTCGTCGGGCCGCTGGAGGTCCTCCGCCGGGCCGGCGCCCTGGGAGCGGACCTTGGGGCCCGCTTGTGCTCACGCCTGCCCGACGAGGAGGTGACCGGCGCCTTCGGCCTCGAGCTGCACCCCGATGGGGCCTTCGTGCCCGGCCGGGCCGACGTGGTGGTGGTACCGGGCGGGGGTTGGGTGGCCCGGGCGGACAACGGGGCCTGGGCGGAGGTCAACCGGGGCCACTGGCTGGCTCTGCTGGCTGAGGCGGCAGCATCGGGTTCGGTGATGGCCGGCGTCTGCACGGGTGCCCTGCTCCTGGCGCATGCCGGGGTGATCGGGGCCCGACGGGCCACCACCCATCGGGATGCCCGGGCGGACTTGGCTGCTCTGGGCGCCACCGTGGTGCCCCAGCGAGTGGTGGACGAGGGCCAGTTGGTGACCAGCGGTGGGGTGACGAGCGGGCTCGACCTGGCTCTGTGGCTCGTGCAGCGCTTCTTCGGGCCGAGCCTGGCGGACCTGGTGGCTGAGGGCCTCGAGTACCCCTGGGTGTCGCCTGCGGCCCAGGCCAGCCAGGTTTGAGCCAGCGTACCGGCGCGCAACCGGGCTGTGGGCGAGGCCCCGGCAACGCCGCAGTGACGGTCCCGGCCGCTAACTTTGGCGGAACGTGTTCCTGAAGTCGCTCTCGCTCAAGGGCTTCAAGTCCTTCGCCGAAGCGGCCACCCTGGAGTTCGAACCGGGCGTGACCGTGGTGGTGGGGCCCAACGGCTCGGGCAAGTCAAACATCGTCGATGCTGTCGCCTGGGTGCTCGGTGCCCAGGGCGCGCGCGCCCTGCGAGGGGCGAAGATGGAGGACGTCATCTTCGCCGGCACGGCCAAGCGCACCGGGCTGGGCCGTGCCGAGGTGTCCCTCACCATCGACAATTCGGCGGGCCTCCTGCCCATCGAGTTCTCCGAGGTCCGCCTGACGAGGGTGCTGTGGCGCAGCGGTGAGTCCGAGTACTCGATCAACGGTGCCCCCTGCCGGTTGCTCGACCTGCAGGAGCTGTTGAGCGATACCGGGGTCGGCCGTCAGCAGCACACCATCATCTCCCAGTCCCAGCTCGACTCCATCCTCTCGGCCCGTCCCGAGGAGCGGCGGGCGGTGATCGAGGAGGCAGCGGGGATCTCCAAGCACCGCCGTCGCAAGGAGCGGGCCGAGCGGCGCCTGGAGGCGACCGAGGCCGACCTGTTGCGGGCACAGGACCTGCTGAAGGAGGTGCGCCGCCAACTGCGCCCACTGGAGCGCCAGGCCGAGGCCGCCCGCCGGCATGCCGGTGTGGTCCAGGAGCTGGCTGCCCTTCGCCGGTACCTGTACGGGCGGGAGCTGGCGGGCCTGCAGGGCAGGCTCCGCGCCACAGGGGAGCTGCGGGCCCGCCTGGGGGCCGAGACGGAGGCGGCGCTGGAGGCTCTTGTGGCCGGCCAGGAGGCGGTGGCGACCGCCGAGCGCTCGCTCGCCGACGCCCGCTCGGCGGCCGAGGTGGCCGACGTGGCCGAGCTGGTGTCGGCTGCCGAGGGGCTGCGGGCCCGGGCGGCGGGCACGGTCGCGCTGCTGAAGGAGAGGGCCCGGCGGGCCGAGAGGGAGCGCGCCGCCAACCTGGACGGCGACCTGGTCTCGAGCCTGGAGGCGGAGGCTGCCTCGCTGGCGGCCCAGCTGGAGGCCACCGACCAGGAGGCGCTCGGCCTCCTGCCCCGGGAAGCCGAGCTGGTCGAGGCGGAGGCCGACCTGGCCCGGGAGTCCGAGGCGGTCCAAGCCCTGCTGGAGAGGCTGCAGGCCGAGGCTGAGGCGTCCCCGAGGCAGGAGGCGGGGGCGGTTGCCGGCGCGGTGGAGGGCTTGGTCGCGACGCGCGGGCCGGAGCCGGTCGCCGGCCCCGGGGCCGAGGAGCCCACCGGTACGCCCCCCGCCCAGCGGGCGACCGAGGTGCGGGCGGAGCTCAGTGCCCTGGGACGCTCGGTGGAGCAGGCCCAGGCGGAGGCGGGCCGGCTCGAGGCCCGGTCGGGACAGTTGGAGGGGCGCCTGCACCGTCTGCGCTCCGAGCTGGAGGGGGCGGAGGCAGCCCTGGCGGGCGCCGCAGGGGAGGCGCCGGGCCTGGACGAGGCGGCCCGGTCTGCCGCGGCTGTGCTCGCGCAGGCCCAGGAGCAGGCGGCACAGGCGGAGCAGGCCCGCCGGGACGCCGATGCCGAGCAGAACCGGTGGTCGGCTCGTGCCGAGGCGCTGGCTCAGGCGCTGGACGAGGCCCGGGCCCGGGCGGGTGCCAGGCGCCTCGCCGGCCTCCCGGGGCTGGTGGGTGCGCTGGTCGAGCTGGTGGAGCTGGACGAGGGCCTGGGGGCGGCGTTCGAGGCGGCTGCCGGTGAGGCGCTCTCGGCTGTGCTCATGGACAGCGAGGCCTCGGCCCGCTCGGCCCTCGGCCACCTGGCGAGCCAGGGGGCCACCGGTGCTGTCATCGCCCTGTCCGGGGGCCAGCCGTCCGGGGGCCAGCCGTCCGGGGGCCAGCCGACCGGGGGGGATGGGCACGCGGAGTGGCGGCCGCCGGCCGGTCCCTCTCTGCCTGCCGGGGCGCGCTGGTTGCGGCCAGGGGCCCGTTCTGCCCAGCCGGCGGTGCCTGCGCTGTTGGACCGGCTGCTGGAGCGGGCCGTCGTCGTGGAGGGGGACTGGACGGCGGCTCTGGACCTGGCGCTCGCCCGGCCCGAGCTTGTGGTGGTCACGCAGGCCGGTGACCGCTGCGCCGGAGGGATATGGGCCACCGGGGCACACGGGACGGGGGCCACCGGCGCCGCCCTGGAGGAGGCCAGGAGCGCTCTGGTGGCCGCCCGGGCCGGGGCCGCCCAGGCCGCGAGCGCCCAGCAGCAGGCCCGTTCCGCCCTCGAGCTGGCCCGGTCGGCCCACGAGGCCTCCCGTCGCCGTCTGGCCGAGAACCGGGCCCTGGAGAGCTCGTCGGCCGCCGCCCGCGACAGGGCGGTCGGAGACCTGGGTGAGGTCGAGGCCGAGCTGGCGTCGTTGTCCTCGCAGCGGGCCGACCTGGGGCGACGGCTGCAGACCGAACAGGCGAGGCGGACCGAGCTGACCGCCCTGCTCCCCGAGCTCGACCAGGCGGCCGAGCAGGAGCGCAGGCGCGCTGCGGCCGAGCGCGAGGAGCAGCGCCGGCGCTTGGAGGCCGAGCGCGAGGAGCAGCGCCGGCGGGCCCAGGCCGAGCGTGAGGAGCAGGCGCGTCGAGCGGCCGAGGAGAGGGCGGCCCGTAACCGCCTGGCCGAGCGGGCGTCGGCCGTGGCCGTGCTGCGCCGCGACCTCGAGGTCAGGGCGACCGGCGTCGAAGAGCGCCGGGCGCTGCTGGTCTCGCGGCTCCAGGAGGTCGAGCGCCGCCTGCACGGCCACCTCGCCCAGCGGGAACAGGCAGCCCTGCGCCGGGCCGAGCTGGACGCGGTGGCCGTGGCCGTGGCCCGTCTCGAGACCTGGACCGTCGGGCGTACGGAGCTCCTGGCAGGGGCGTTGGACCGCCTCCGGGAGCAGCGCCGCTACCAGACCGAGCAGCTGAGGGAGGCTACGGAGCTCCTCGATACCCGGCGCAGGGAGCTGGCGGCCGCCGAGCGGGCCCTGGCCGGGGCCAATGAGCAGACGGCCAAGGCGGAGCTGGAGCAGGCCCAGCTCCAGGGCCGTCTGGAGGCGCTCTCGGAGACGGTGCAGCGGGACCTGGAGTGCTCACCCGAGGAGCTGGAGGGCGCCGAGTGCCCGGAGCTGGCGGAGGGGGTGACCCCCAACAGCCGGGCGCGCGACCTGGAGCGCGAACTGCGCCTCATGGGGCCTGTGAACCCCCTGGCCCTGGAGGAGCACGCCGAACTGGCCGAGCGCCACAAGTTCCTCGAGGCCCAGTTGGCCGACGTGACCAGTGCCCGGCGCGAGCTCGCCAAGGTCATACGGGCTGTGGACGCCGAGATCATCAGCGTCTTCAAGTCGGCCTACGACGATGTCGCGGCCAACTTCTCAGGCCTCGTGGCCACCCTCTTCCCCGGTGGCCAGGGGTCGCTCTCGCTGACCGACAGCGCCAACATCCTGGAGTCGGGCGTGGAGGTCGAGGTCCGGCCGGTGGGCAAGAACGTCCGGCGCCTCTCCCTGCTCTCGGGAGGCGAGCGCAGCCTGGTCGCCCTGGCTTTCCTCTTCGCCGTGTTCCGCAGCCGGCCGTCCCCCTTCTACATGATGGACGAGGTCGAGTCGGCCCTGGACGACGTGAACCTGCACCGCTTCCTCGACCTGGTGAACGAGTTCCGGGCCGAAGCGCAGCTGCTCATCGTCAGCCACCAGAAGCGCACCATGGAGGCAGCCGACTGTCTCTACGGGGTCAGCATGCCGCCCGGAGGCTCATCGGTGGTGGTGAGCCAGAAGGTGGAGGACGCTCCCGCCGGCCAGCGGGGCTGAAGCAGGTACCGGTGCGGGGCGGCGGGCCGGGCCGCCGGGGGTTGTGGGCCACTGGCCTGGCTGTGGGGCCGGTAGTCTCGACCGGTTATGTTGACCGCCCTGATAATCGTGCTGGCCGTGGTCGCCCTGGTCGTGGTGGTCGGAGGCGGGGCCCTGTTGGTGGGCCCCCGGCGCCGGGGGCGCAGGGCCCGGCCGGAGGCAGCTCCGCCTGCCCGGGAGCTGAGGAGGGGACCGGCCACCGGTCCTACCGTCGCCGGCCCGTCCCCGGGACCGGGGCGCCAGCAGGGAGCGGTCACCCGGCCGCCACGGGCTGCGCCCGCCCAGCCGCCGCGTCCCCCCCGGGAGGTGCCGCCCGGGCCCGTCGCCGAGGCACCGGAGGCCCCGGAGGCCCACGAGGCCCCCGATGTGGCGCCTGTTGCCGAGGCAGCCCCCATGCTGGTGGAGCGCCCCCGGTTCCGGGACCGCCTGGGCAAGGCCCGGGCCATGCTCTCGGGCAGCCTGGCCGGGCTACGGGGTCGTTCCAAGCTCGACCAGGAGGCTTGGGACGAGCTCGAGGAGGCGCTCGTCCTGGCTGATGTCGGTGTCGCCACGACTGAGGCCCTGCTGGCCGAGCTGCGCCAACGGGCCAGGGAGGAGGGCTTTTCGGAGCCTGCTCAGCTCGTCGCCGCACTGCGGGAGTCCCTCGTGCGCCGGTTGGAGGGGGACCGGGAGCTGCACCGGGCCGAGGACGGGCGGACGACGGTCTGGCTGTTCGTCGGGGTGAACGGCGTGGGCAAGACCACGACCATCGGCAAGGTCGCCATGCGGGAGGTGTCCGCCGGCGCCGACGTGGTCATGGCGGCCGGTGACACCTTCAGGGCTGCTGCGGCAGACCAGCTCAAGCTGTGGTCGGAGCGGGCCGGGGCGGGGTTCGTACGCGGCAACGAGGGTGGTGACCCGGGTGCCGTGGTCTTCGACGCCGTCCAGCATGCAGCCGCCCGGGGTACGACCCTGGTACTGGCCGATACGGCCGGCCGGCTGCACACCAAGGTCAACCTGATGGAGGAGCTCAAGAAGGTGAGGCGGGTGGCGGACCGCCCGCCCGGTGCCGTGACCGAGGTCCTGCTCGTGCTGGACGCCACCACGGGCCAGAACGGCCTGGTACAAGCCCGTCAGTTCACCGAGGCGGTGGGTGTGACCGGTGTCGTGCTGACCAAGCTCGACGGTACGGCCAAGGGCGGCATCGCCGTCGCCATAACCAGTGAGCTGGGCATACCGCTCAAGCTGGTCGGCCTGGGCGAGGGGCCCGAGGACCTGGTGGTGTTCGACCCCAAGGAGTTCGTCGAGGCCCTGTTGCCCGCCGAGGGCGACTGAGCGCCCGTCGGCCCCGGCCCGGTGGCCGGACGGCGGTGCGCGCAGGGCCGGTGCGCAGGTTCAGTGGCCCTGGGGCCAGCCTCTGCGGTTGCGGCCCTGACGGACGCGGGCCGAGCGCAGTGCTTTGGCCACCTTGGCGTTGGTACGGAACCAGATGCGCTGGTAGTTGCGGCTCATGGGGTGAAGGAGAAGTGCCAGCAGGGCGACCCCGAAGACCAGGTTGATGATCACGCTGAACGACTGGCCGTGGACGTCGACGAAGAGCACGACCAGGGCCAGCAGGTTGACCACGGCGATGGCTACACCGCCCCAGTAGCCCTCACGGCGCTCGTTGGCGATGGCCAGGCCGGCGAAGAGCGCCCCCAGGGCCATGACGGGGCTGAGGACGGCGGAACCCAGGACGCCCAGGTAGGTGCCGTTCAGCGTCATCAGGTCGAGGAGCCACCAGAAGGCGTTGAAGTAGAGGAGGACGGTCCCGCTGTACAGCGTCTGAGGTTGGCTGCGGTCCAGCCACTTCGTATTGGCCACTGTACTCAGTGTGGCACCCGGGGCGCCCGGACGGCCACCGCCCGGCTGGTGGGGGCCCCTGTCCGGGAGGAGGCGCCGGAACGGGCCGCCAGCTGGCCGCATGCGGCGTCTATGTCGGTCCCCCGGTTGGCCCGTACCGTGGCGTTCACCCCACGGGCAGCCAGGAGCGCCCAGAACTCCTTCAGGGCCGGCCCGGGGGTGCCCCGGCCGGAGTACCCGGAGGTCGGGTTGAGGGGGATCAGGTTGACGTGGGCGCCCAGGGGGAGGGCCAGCTCGGCCAGCTCGTCTGCGTCCCGGGCCGTGTCGTTGACGCCGTCGATCATGGCCCACTCGAACGAGAGCCGCCTGTTCTTGGCGGCCACGTACTCGGCGCATGCCCCCATGAGCACCGACAACGGGTAGCGGCGGTTGAGGGGTACCACCCTGTCGCGCAGCTCGTCCCTCGCCGCGTGCAGTGACACGGCCAGGTTCACGGGCAGGTCCTCGGCGGCCAGCCGCCTGATGCCGGGCACGACGCCCACCGTGGACAGGGTCAGGTGGCGGGCCGACAGCCCCATGTCGTCGTGCAGGTGGCGCACGGCGGCCCACACCCGGTCGTAGTTGGCCAGGGGCTCGCCCATCCCCATGAAGACCACGTTGCGCAACCGGCGGGGAAGAGCCGCCCGCCGGGCGACCACGACCTGCTCCACCATCTCGGCCGTGCTCAGTTGCCGGCGGAAGCCCGCCTGGCCCGTGGCACAGAAGCTGCAGCCCATGGCGCAGCCCGCCTGGCTCGACACGCAGACCGTGGCCCGGTCGGGGTAGAGCATGAGCACGGTCTCCAGCTGGGCGCCGTCGTGCAGGGAGAACAGCCACTTAACGGTCTGGCCGTCGGCTGCCGCCGAGCGGGCCTGCTCGGCCAGGGCGGGCCGGAGCAGGTCACCCAGGACCTCCCGGAGCGAGCGCGGCAGCTCGGTCATCTCCTCCGGCCGGGCACCCCGTTCCCACAGGGCGCGCCAGACCTGGGCGACGCGGTAGCGGGGCTCACCTTCGAGCAGCTCAGCCAGCTCGTCGTGCGCCAGCTCGTAGGGTGAAGCCACAACGGCACAGGCTAACGGGGAGCGGAGCGCCCCCGGCACCGGGCGTCATGCCGGAGCGCGGTGCGCACTGGGGCTAACCTTGGCACCTGTGAAAATAATGATCCTGGGCGGCGACGGCTTTTGTGGTTGGCCGACGTCGCTGCACCTCTCCGCGAAGGGCCACGACATACTCATCGTGGACAACCTTTCGCGCCGTTCCATCGACATCGAGCTGGAGGTGGAGTCCCTCACCCCGGTGAGGCCGATCGGTGAGCGGTTACGGGCTTGGAAGTCGGTATCGGGCAAAGAGATCGGCTTCGTCAACCTGGACCTGGCCCTGCAGTACAGCCGCCTGGTCAGCATCCTGGAGGAGTTCCAGCCGGATGCGATAGTCCATTTTGCCGAGCAGCGTGCTGCGCCGTACTCGATGCGCTCGCCCAGGGCAAAGCGTTACACCGTGGACAACAACGTCCGGGGCACCCACAACCTGCTGTGCGCCCTGGTCGACGCGGGCGTGGACGCCGCCGTTGTCCACCTGGGCACCATGGGCGTCTACGGGTACGGCTGGTCGGGCTCGGCCCCCATCCCCGAGGGTTACCTGGCCGTCAAGGTGCCCACGCCCGACGGTGAGCTGGTGCGCGAGATCCTCCACCCGGCCAACCCCGGCTCGGTGTACCACATGACCAAGACCCTGGACCAGCTCCTCTTCGCCTTCTACGCCAAGAACGACGGGGTGCGCATCACCGACCTCCACCAGGGCATCGTCTGGGGCACCCAGACCGAGCAGACGGCCATGGACGAGCGGCTCATCAACCGCTTCGACTACGACGGGGACTACGGCACGGTCCTCAACCGGTTCCTGATGCAGGCCGCCATCGGCCACCCTCTCACCGTGCACGGCTCAGGTGGCCAGACCCGGGCCTTCATCCACATCCGGGACACGGTGCGCTGCATCGAGATCGCCATCGACAACCCTCCCGCCGCCGGCGACCGGGTCTCGGTGTTCAACCAGACCACCGAGGTGCACAAGGTCATCGACCTGGCCGAGCTGGTCTCCGGGCTGACCGGTGCGCAGGTGGTGCACCTGCCCAACCCGCGCCAGGAGGCGGCCGAGAACGACCTCGTGGTGCGCAACGACAGGTTCCTCGCCCTCGGCCTCAACCCCACGACGCTGTCGGAGGGGCTCCTGGAGGAGGTGCGCCTCATCGCCGACCAGTACCGGCACCGGGTCGACACCTCCAAGATCGTGGCCCGCTCGGTGTGGCGCAAGGGCATGGAGGTCGCTCCCGACCTGCAGGTGTCCCCCGACCAGGACGGGGCCGGTGCCTCGGCCCAGGGCACCAAGCAGGTCGCCCGCTCGACCGGCTCCCCCAGCGCCAACGGCGGCGCCAGCCCCGTGGGCCAGCCTCAGGCCTGACCGAGGACGACCATGCCCGGGTGGCCCCGACGGGCCGCCCGGGCTGAGCCTGCCCGGCTCGGGGCAGGACGTCTACGAGGTGGTACGACCGGGCCCGGCTGCCGCTATGTCACCCGTGTAGGCGCGGTCTATGTGGTTCACCACGAACCCCAGGTCGACGTACATCTTCACTGCTCGCCGGTTGGTGGCGTCGACGTACAGCATGGCCTCGGGCAGGCCCTGGGCGGCCATGTGCTCCAGCCCGGCCAGGACGAGCCGGCGGCCCAGGCCCCGCCCGGTGAAGTCGGGGTCAACGGCGACGACGTAGATCTCGCCCACGTCGCCGCTCTCGCCCACGTCGCCGCTCCCCACGTCCTCCGGGCCGTGACGGTGCAGCTTGGTCCAGCAGAAGCCGGCCAGGCGCCCTCCGTGCTCGTGCAACAGGAAGCCCGACGGGTCGAACCAGGGCTGCGCCTCGCGTGCCTGCAGGGTGGCCAGGGACCACCCTCCCTGCTCGGGGTGCCAGGCGAAGGCCCGGTTGTTCACCTCCAACCAGGCCTGCTCGTCCTGGCCCACCACAAAGGGCCGTACCGGGAGCTCGGAACGCTCCTCGGCGGGCAGGGCCAGGCGCATCTGGTAGAGAGCGCGACCGGGCGAGAGCCCGGCCGCCGCCGCCAGGCGGTCGTGGGAGGGCGACGGCTTGCTCACCCACAGGTGCAGGTGCCCGCCCCCTTCTGCGGCGACCAGTTGGAGCGCCCGGCCGAGCAGGTCCGCGGTCACGGTGCTGCCCGGGCCCCGGTGGCCCGGGTCGACGACGAGCTCCAGGGCCCAGCTGCCGGCCCCCTGCCCGGTCGGCGGCGCTTCCCGGCTGAGCTGGGCGTAGCCGACGGCCTCCGCCTCTCCGGCACCCCGGGCCACCAGGCCGGCGAAGCCGGCCCGTCCCCCCTGGACGAGGTCGAGCCAGGCGTGCTCGTCCAGGGCCGGGTGGTCGTCCGCTTCGCTCACCGCGCTGAGCAGTCGGTTCAACGAGGCCAGCTCGCTGCGGTCCAGCTGGTACTTGACCTCGATGTCGGGCACGTAACGAAGCTATATGGTCCATCCCGGCCGCCGGCCAGGCAGGCCGTGCGGGGCCCACGGGCCGCCCGGTGGGCGCCTCCTCGGTGCTGGTGGTCCTCAGGGCTCGTGGCGGCCGAGCTGTTCCCGGTGCAGGGCCACGGTCTGCTTCATGGCCCGCAGGAACCGGGCGACCGCCTCCAGTTCGTCGGCCGTGAAAGCGTCCATCACCCGGTCGCTCTGTTCCCCCAGGGGGCCGAAGAAGGCCTGGGCCAGCGCCAGGCCGGCCGGGTCGTAGTGGAGCCGGACCCGTCGACGGTCGGGGTCGTCCCTGGCCCGGCGCAGGTGGCCCGTCCGCTCCAGCCGGTCGATCAGCGCCGTCGTGGCCCCGGAACTGAGGCCTATGGCCGCTGCCAGCTCGCCGGGCGTGAGGGGCTCGCCGGAGCGCTCGGCGTGCAGCACCGCCACCAGTGCCCGCAGGTCGGTGTGGTGGACCCCATGGGCTTCGGCGAAGACCTCGGCCAGGCGGTAGCTCTCCACGCTGTAGCTGCGCAGGAGGTCTACTATCTCGGCGCGTAATGGTCCGGTGGGCAACGGCGTCGCGTCCTCCTCGCCGCATTCTGGCACGCCTGCGCCTGCCCTCGGCAGAGCGGCCCCGGAGGGCTCGCCGGGGAACGGGACGTGCAACGGTGTTATCTCGACTATAAAGATACTCGGTGATCGAGTAGGTCTGCCCCGGCCCAGGTGGCCGGGCTGCCTGCGAGGCGCCGTGACCGGCCCACTACCCGGAGGGAGCACGATGGCAGGAACACCCCGTCTGGCCGATGCCCCGGCCCCCGTTTGGAAGCGCTTGCTGGCCCTGCCCGCCGGGCGGCGGGCCAAGTGGGCGTTCTTCGTCCTGTGGCTGGCGGTGACCGCGTTCACGGGACCGTTCGCAGGCAAGCTGCCCCAGGTGGAGAAGAACGACGCTGTCGCCTACCTGCCGGCCAGCGCCCAGTCCACCAAGGTCAACACGGCGCTGCTGCACTTCCCCGGGGGCCAGCAGGTGCCCGGCGTGGTGGTCTACGCCGCCGACCAGGGCCGGGTCACCCAGGCCGACATGGCGCTCGCTGCCCGTCAGAGGGCGCAGGCGGCCCGGCTCGTGCCCGACTTCGTGCCTCAGGGCCTGGTCCTCTCACGCGACGGCAAGGCCGTCTCGTACGCCTTCGACATGCGCCAGCCGGACGCCACGAAGCTGAGCAACGACCTGCGCACCGTGAGCAGGGAGGTGGCCGGGGTGCCCGGCTTCAAGGGCTACGTGACGGGTGCGGCGGGCTTCCTGTCCGACACGGTGGGTGCCTTCAACGGGGTGGACAGCCTGCTCCTGCTGGTCACTGGCCTGGTGGTGGTGGTACTGCTGCTGGTCATCTACCGCAGCCCCGTGCTCTGGCTGGTCCCCCTGTTGAGCGTGGTGGGGGCAGTGGGGCTGTCCAACTGGGCCGTCTACCAGTTGGCGCGGCACGCCGGGGTCGTTGTGAGCGGGCAGACCGGGGGCATACTCACCGTGCTGGTCTTCGGGGCGGGCACCGACTACGCCTTGCTGTTGACTGCCCGCTACCGGGAGGAGCTGCGCCGGCACCGGGACCACCACGACGCCATGCGGGCGGCGCTGCACCGGGCCTCCCCCGTGGTGCTGGCCTCGGCGTCCACCGTGGTGCTGGGCCTGCTCTGCCTCATGGTGGCCCGCCTCAACTCCGAGAGCGGCCTGGGGCCGATCGGGGCCGTGGGCATCGCCTCGGCGCTCCTGGCCCAGCTCAGCTTCCTGCCCGCGCTGCTGGTCGTGGGGGGGCGGCGCCTGTTCTGGCCCCGCACCCCTGCCTACCAGGGCGCACAGGAGGGGCGCGACGGCTTCTGGGCCCGGACCGCTGACCGCATCTCGCGCCGTCCCCGCCCTATCTGGGCCGGCACCGCTCTGGCCCTGCTCGTACTGGTGACGGGGTTGTTCGGCCTCAAGCTCGGGCTGCAGCAGGGCCAGGCGTTCGTCAACACCCCGGGCTCGGTCACCGGGCAGGCGCTGTACGCCAGGCACTTCCCGGCCGGTGGCGGGGAGCCGGTCATCGTGCTGGCCCAGGCGGCCAAGACCGCGCCCGTCCTGGCAGCGGTGCGTTCGGTGCCCGGAGTGAGCCGGGCGTTCCCGGTGGCGACGGCACAGGGACAGGTAGAGGTGCTGGCCGTGCTCTCCTCTGTCCCTGGGAGCTCGGCCAGCTACCAGGCGGTAGGGGCCATGAGGGACCGGTTGGCAGCGGTACCCGGGGCCAGGGCCCTGGTGGGCGGGAACATCGCCACCACCCTCGACACCAACAACGCCGCCTCCGCTGACCGCTACGTGGTCATGCCCCTGGTCCTGCTCGTCGTCCTGGCCGTGCTCGCGGTGCTGCTGCGGGCCCTGCTGGCCCCGGTGCTCCTGGCCCTCACCGTCGTGCTCTCGTTCGGGGCTGCCCTGGGGGTGAGCGCCCTGGCGTTCCACGCCTTCGGGTTCGCCGGCGTGGACCAGACGGTGCCCCTCCTGGCGTTCATCTTCCTCGTGGCCCTGGGTGTGGACTACAACATCTTCCTGGTCAGCCGGGTACGGGAGGAGGCCCTGGTGCACGGCACCCGGGAGGGCACGGCCATCGGCGTCCGGGTTACCGGAGGTGTCATCACCTCGGCGGGCGTGGTGCTGGCGGCCACCTTCGCCGCCCTCACGGTCCTGCCCCTCGTGGCACTGGTCGAGGTCGGCTTCATCGTGGCCTTCGGGGTGCTGCTCGACACCCTCGTCGTGCGCTCCGTGCTCGTGCCGGCCCTGGTGGCCGACATCGGGAAGCGGGTGTGGTGGCCGAGCCGCCTGGCGGTCACAGACGGGGCGCACCCGACGGAGGGCCGGCGCGGGGCCGGGTAGGGTGGCAGGTCGTGCCGGTGAGCCGACCTTCGGGCCAAGTAGCCCCTGAGCCGCCCGCGGGCCCCCGCAAGGGGCCACGTCCCCGGAGCGCGGGCGGCCGGGCCAGGCTGGCCTCCCAACGCCTGGCCGGCGAGTACCCCGGGACGGCCCGGGAGCTGTGCGAGCTCAGCTTTGCCGACCCCTGGCAACTGCTCGTGGCCACGGTGCTGTCGGCTCAGACGACCGACCAGAGGGTGAACTCGGTGACGCCCGGGCTCTTTGCCGCCTACCCCACACCGGCGGACCTGGCGGTCGCCGACCCGGGCAAGGTGGAGGAGATCGTGCGCCCGACGGGCTTCTTCCGGGTCAAGGCGCGCAACCTCGTGGCTCTGGCCGCGGCCGTGGTCGAACGCTTCGGGGGCCGGCCTCCTGCCAGCATGGAGGACCTCGTAACCCTGCCCGGGGTGGGGCGCAAGACGGCCAACGTCGTGCTGAGCGTGGCCTTCGGGGCCCCCGGGCTGCCGGTGGACACCCATGTGGGGCGGCTCAGCCGGCGGCTGGGCCTGACGCTCAGCGAGGACCCCGTGCAGGTGGAGTCTGACCTGTGCCGGGAGCTACCGCCCGCGCAGTGGGGCGCCCTCAGCCTCCGCCTCATCCTGCACGGGCGACGGGTGTGCGCTGCCCGCCGGCCCCGCTGTACCGAGTGCGTGCTGGCCGATTTCTGCCCCTCCGCCGCCGTGCCCCTCCGTCCGCGCCGGGCGGCCGGCGGGGGCCGCGCCAAGGCTTGAGGCAAGGCGCTCGCCGGCCCCGGGTGGGGCCCCCGAGCACGTGCCTTGGTCAGCGCGAGGAGACCATGCGCGCCAGGCGCCGGTTGGCCACTCCGAGCGTCCTCTCCACCTCCCGCAGGTCAGTGCCGTAGCGGTCCTCCTCGGAGGAGGTGAGCTCGGTAAGGATCCGCCCCACCCGGCGGGTGAGCTCGTCGAGGGTGCTCGAGACGGCGGCGAGCTCCGCAGCGGCAGACATGGTTGGCCAGCATGCCAGAGCGCCTGCGCGATCGGGATGGTCTCTCCGGCGGCCTGGCTAGCATCTTGGCCATGGCACGGCTGCTCACACGTTTGGACCTGCGCGGGGTGAGAGGAGACCTGCGCCGCCTTCTACCAGCGCCCAGGTTGGCCGGCGAGGGGCCCGTGCAAACGGTGCGGGAGGTGCTGGCCCAGGTGAAGGTGGGCGGCGATGCTGCCGTGGCAGAGCTCACCCAGCGCTTCGACCGGGTCACCCCGGCCTCCTTGCGGGTCCCGCCGGAGGACGTGAGGGCCGCCCTGGAGGCGGTCCCGCCCGCGCTGCGCCGGGCGCTGGAGGAGGCGGCACGCGCCGTCAAGGGCTTCTACCAGGCGGAGCGTGACGCCCACCGAGGGTTCGAGCACATCGGGGCCGATGGTGTGGTCACCCGCGAGGTACCGGTGCCGGTCTCCCGGGCGGGTTGTTACGTGCCCGGAGGGCGGGCGCCCCTGGCGTCGACCGTGGTGATGACGGCCGTACCCGCCCGGGTGGCCGGCGTGGACGAGGTGGTGGTGTGCTCGCCCCCCGGGCCCGACGGCAGGGCCCCGGCGGCCGTCCTGGCCGCTGCGGCCATCGCCGAGGTGGACGAGGTCTACGCCGTGGGCGGGGCGCAGGCCATCGCGGCCATGGCCTATGGGACCGAGACCGTCGCCCCGGTGGACGTCATCGTGGGCCCGGGCAACCTCTACGTCGCCACCGCACAGCGCCTGGTGGCGGAGGAGGGCCTGGTGGGGGTGCCTGCGGCCTTTGCCGGGCCGTCCGAGGTCGTGGTCGTGGCGGACGGCAGCGCACCGGCCGATTACGCGGCCCTCGACCTGGTGGTCCAGGCCGAGCACGGCCCGGACGGGCTGGCCTGGCTGGTGTGCTGGTCCGAGGACGTGGCCGAGGCGGTGGAGCTGGCAGTCGAGCGCTTTGTGGCCGCTTCGCCCCGGCGGGCGGAGGTGACAGCCACCCTCGAGCAGGGAGGGTGGTCGGTGGTGGTGGACGGCCCCGCACAGGCGATGGCAGTGTGCAACGTGGTGGCACCCGAGCACCTCGAGCTCATGACCGCGGATCCCGAGGCACAGGTGGCCATGGTCCGCTCGGCGGGTGCCGTCTTCTGCGGGCCCTGGGCGCCGGCCAGCGTGGGCGACTACCTGGCGGGCCCCAGCCACGTGCTGCCCACGGCCCGCAGCGCCCGCTTCTCCAGCGCGCTCGGCACCGCGGACTTCCTCAAACGGGTCCACGTGGTCAGCCTGGACCGTGCGGCGCTGCAACGGGTGGCCCCCCACGTGGCTGCCATCGCCGAGGCGGAGGGCCTGGCGGCCCACGCAGGCTCGGTCCTGATCAGGGCCGAAGGCACTCCGGGGACGCCCCGGTGAGCTCGCGGCCGCCCGAGGTCGGTGCCGGGGCGGGCGCCTGGCCCACGCCGCGCCCGGACCTCGGCCTGCAGGAGGGCTACCACTCGGCCCAGGTGCCGGTGGCGGTCCGGTTGAACACGAACGAGTCGCCCTACCCGCCCCCCCGGGAGTGGTTGGAGGCGCTCATGGCGGAGGCCTCCGACATGTCGTTCAACCGCTACCCGGACCGGTCGGCCCGGGCACTGCGCCTGGCCCTGGGGGAGCTCCACGGCGTGCCCATGGAGAGCGTCTTCGCGGCCAACGGGTCCAACGAAGTGCTGCAGTGCCTGTGCCTGGGCTACGGGGGCCCGGGGCGCCGGGCCCTCATGTTCGAGCCCACCTATGCCCTGCACGCCCACATCGCCCACCTCACCGGCACCGAGGTGGTACGGGTACGCCGGGACGAGGGGTTCCGGCTCGGCCCCCGAGAGGCGGCCGAGGCCGTGCGGCGGGAGTCGCCGTCGATCGTGTTCCTGTGCTCGCCCAACAACCCGACGGGCCTGAGCGAGAGCCGGGCCACCGTGCAGGCTGTCCTGGATGCGGCGGAGGGGGCCCTGGTGGTGGTGGACGAGGCCTACGGGCAGTTCGCCCCGTGGTCGGCCCTGGAAGTGCTGAGCGATGCGTTGCCCCTGGTCGTGGTGCGCACCTACTCCAAGACCTGGGCCATGGCCGGGCTTCGCCTGGGCTACATGGTCGGCCCGCCCGCCGTGGTCCAGGTCATGGAGAGGGTAGCCCTCCCGTACCACCTCGACAGCCTCAAGCAGGCGGCGGGACGCCTGGCCCTGCGCTTCTCGTCCCAGATGGAGGAGCACGTTGCGGCCATCGTGGCCGAGCGCGAGCGGCTGGTGGAGGCCCTCAGGGGGATGCCGGTCGAGGTGTGGCCCTCGGACGCCAACTTCGTGCTCTGGCGGCCTCTGGCCAAGCCGGGGGCCCAGGTCTGGCAGGAACTGGTGGAGCGCTCCGTGCTGGTCCGGGACATGTCGACCCTGCCCGGCATGGAGGGGTACCTGCGCACGACGGTGGGGGCCCCGGGCGAAAATGGTACGTTCCTGGCAGCCCTGGCCCAGGTCCTGGCATGAGGACGGCCGGGGCGGGGCGTGCCCACCCGGGCCGCGCCCGGTCCAGGAGGGCAGGGAGGCCAGCATGAGCGCACGGTCGGCGAGCAGGGAGCGGGCCACCAAGGAGACCCGTGTGCGGGTGAGCCTGGGCCTGGACGGGACGGGCCAGGTGGAGGTGGCGACAGGCCTGCCCTTCTTCGACCACATGTTGGCCCAGCTGGGCCGGCACGGAGGCCTCGACCTGCAGGTGCTGGCGGAGGGTGACCTGGACGTGGACGCCCACCACACGGTGGAGGACGTGGGCCTGGTGCTCGGTGAGGCGCTGCGCGAGGCCCTGGGCGACAAGGCGGGCGTGAGGCGCTTCGCCTCGGTCGCCGTCCCGCTCGACGAGGCGCTGATCGAGGTGGCCGTGGACCTGTCGGGCCGGCCCTACCTCGTCTACGAGGTCCTCACCGGCGCTGTCGGCGACGCCCACCCCCTGGGCACGCCCGGGTTCGAGCCGCAACTGGCGGAGGAGTTCTGGCGGGCGCTGGTGACCACGGCGGGCCTGACCCTGCACGTGCGCCAGCGCAGCGGCCGCAACACCCACCATGTCCTGGAGGCGTCGTTCAAGGCCGTCGCCCGGGCGTTGAGGGACGCGGTGAGGGTCGAGGGGGTAGGGGTGCCCTCGACCAAGGGGGTACTCAGCTGAGCGGGGGGCCCTTCGTGGCCGTCATCGACTATGGGATCGGCAACCTGCGGTCGGCCGAGAAGGCATTGTGCCGGGCCGGGGCAGACGCCCGACTGGTGACCACCGCGGCCGAGGTGGGCGCGGCCGACGCCGTCGTACTGCCGGGCGTGGGCAACTTCGGGCGTTGCAGCAGCGAACTGGCAGCCAGTGGCATGTGGGAGGCCGCTGAGCAGGCAGCAGGCTCCGGGCGCCCCTTCCTCGGCATCTGCGTGGGCATGCAGCTGCTCTACCAGGGGTCCGAGGAGTCCCCGGGCGTGCCCGGCCTGGGCCTGTTCGAGGGGCGGGTGAGCATGCTGGCCGAGGGCGTGCGAAGGCCGCAGATGCAGTGGAACCTGCTCGAGGTCACCCGGCCCGGCAGCGTGCTCTTTGCCGGTTGCTCCGAGGGGGCCTGGGCCTACTTCGTGCACTCCTACCGGGCCCCGGTGGGCCCCGAGACCGTGGCCACCTGCGATTACGGGGGGACTGTGGCGGCGGCTGTCGAGGCGGGCCCTCTCTGGGCCACACAGTTCCACCCGGAGAAGTCGTCCGCCCTCGGGCTGGCTCTGCTGGCCAACTTCGTGCGGTCCTGCGCCTAGTCATGGACCTCTACCCGGCTATCGACCTGAGGGGGGGCCGCTGTGTCCGCCTGGCCCAGGGGGACTTCGGCCGGGAGACCGTGTACGGCACCGACCCCGTCCAGCGGGCCAGGGCCTTCGAGGCCGGCGGTGCCGCTTGGCTGCACGTCGTCGACCTCGACGCGGCGCGAGGGGCCGTGGGTGACAACCGGGCCGTGGTGGCCGAGCTGGCACGGGCCGTCGGGCTCCCGGTCCAGGTTGGGGGCGGGGTGCGTTCCCTGGCGGACGCCGAGGAGCTCTTCGCTGCCGGCGTAGCCCGGGTCGTCATGGGCACGGCGGCGGTCCAGGACCCGGGCCTGGTGTCCGAGGTCTCCTCCCGGTGGCCCGGGCGGGTGGCCGTCGGCCTGGACCACTTCGGGGGCGAGGTGCGCCTGAAGGGCTGGGAGGAGAGGTCGGGGCGCCGCCTGGAGGACGTGGTGGCGGGGCTGGCGGGCGCCGGGGCGGCGGCCATCGTGGTCACCGACATCTCCCGGGACGGCCTCATGGTCGGCCCGGACCTGCTCGGCTACCGGGCCCTGCTGGAGGCCACCGAGGTGCCGGTGATCGCATCGGGCGGGGTCGGCCACCTGGACGACGTGCGCAAGCTGGCCTGGCTCAGTGCCGGTGGCCGCAAGCTGGCGGGCGTCATCGTCGGCCGGGCCATCTACGAGGGCCGCTTCGGCGTGGCCGAGGCCGTGGCGGCCTGCCGGGGGTTGCCCGGGTGAGGGCGGTCCGGGTCATCCCCTGCCTGGACGTGGACGCCGGCCGGGTCGTGAAGGGCGTCAGGTTCACGGGCCTGCGCGACGCCGGCGACCCGGTGGAGCTGGCCGCCCGCTACGACCTCGAGGGAGCAGACGAGCTGGTCTTCTACGACATAACGGCCTCGGCGCAGGACCGTCGGACAATGTACGACGTGGTGGCCCGCACAGCCGAGGAGGTGTTCATCCCCCTCACGGTGGGAGGTGGGGTGCGCACCCTCGACGACGCCCGCAAGCTGCTGCGCCTGGGGGCGGACAAGGTGAGCGTCAACTCGGCCGCGGTAGCCCGCCCCGAGCTGGTCTCCGAGATAGCGGGCACCTTCGGGTCACAGTGCGCGGTGGTGGGCATGGACGTGCGCCGGGACACCGGTTCGGCGAGCCCGCGCTGGGAGGTCTACGTACGGGGAGGGCGCACCCCGACCGGGACCGACGCCCTGGAGTGGGCGTGCCGGTGCGAGGCGCTGGGGGCGGGGGAACTGGTGCTCAACTCGATGGACCGCGACGGCACCCGCCAGGGTTTCGACCTGGAGCTGACCAGGGCGGTGGTGGACGCCACCTCGGTACCGGTGGTGGCGAGCGGGGGTGTGGGAGGCGTCGGCGACCTGGTGGACGGGGCCGTGATCGGAGGCGCCGACGCCGTCCTGGCCGCCTCCATCTTCCACTTCGGCGAGGTGAGCGTGGCCCAGGCCAAGCAGGCCATGGCCAGGGCGGGGGTGGTTGTGCGGCCGGTGGGGCCGCCGGCGCGCTAGCTTGCCGGGGATGGCCTCAGCTCCGTCCGTGCCGCCCAAGCAGGCGATCCAGATGCTCACCGACCGGTTGCTGGTCCAGGTCCCGCGGTCGGAGGGCGAGCGTAAGTCCAAGTCCGGGATCCTGATCCCGGCCACCGCGGAGGTGCCGCGCCGGCTCAGCTGGGCCGAGGTGGTGGCCACCGGTCCCCACGTGCGCTCGATCAAGCCCGGCGACCAGGTGCTGTTCAACCCCGAGGACCGCTTCGAGGTGGAGGTCCAGGGCGACAACTACCTCATCCTGCGCGAGCGTGACATCCATGCCGTGGCGGCAGAGAGGGTGACCGACAGCACCGGCCTGTACCTGTAGGAGCCCGGTCTTAGGCTTGCCTATGGTGCCGGCCTGCCCGCCCGGGTAGGCTCCCCGCAGCGGCCCTGGCGGCCGGTCGAGCCGGGAGGCGCTCCATGAGCGGAGTGAGGCTGCTGGTCGGTACCCGCAAGGGCGGTTTTGTGCTCACCTCGGACGAGGCGCGGCGCAACTGGCAGGTCCAGGGGCCGTTCTTCGCCGGCTGGGAGGTCTACCACATGGCCGCCTCGCCGGCGGCGCCCGAGCGGATCTGGGCTTCTCAGTCCAACGGGTGGTTCGGCCAGGTGGTGCAGCGTTCGGACGACGCCGGGCGCACCTGGGCCGCAGTGGGCAACGACTTCCACTACGCCGACGGCGGACCGGCGGACCACCTCTTCTACGACGGCACGCCCCGGCCCTTCGAGTTCACCCGGGTGTGGCACATCGAGCCGTCACCCTCCGACCCCGACGTCGTGTGGGCGGGTGCCCAGGACGCGGCCCTGTTCCGTTCCGGGGACGGAGGCATGACCTGGTCCGAGGTGGCAGGCCTCCGGGCGCACCCGTCGGCAGCGGGGTGGCAGCCGGGTGCGGGCGGGCTCTGCCTGCACACGGTGCTCCTGAGCCCGCTCGAGCCCGAGCGGCTCGTGGTCGCCATCTCCGCCGCCGGTGTGTTCCGCAGCGACGACTCGGGAGGGACCTGGAAGGCGGCCAACAGAGGCCTCAGCTCCGGAGGCGTCCTCGCCGACCCGGACGCGGAGGTCGGCCACTGCGTCCACCACCTGGCCGCACACCCGTCGCGACCGGAGACCATCTACATGCAGAAGCACTGGGACGTCATGCGGAGCGATGACGGCGGCTGGAACTGGCACGAGGTGAGCGGTGACCTGCCCAGCGACTTCGGCTTCTGCATCGGCGTCCACGCCCACGAGCCCGAGACGGTCTACGTGGTGCCCATCAAGAGCGATTCGGAGCACTACCCGCCCGACGGCCGACTGGCTGTCTACCGTTCGCGTTCGGGGGGCGGGGAATGGGAGCCTCTCACCCGGGGCCTGCCCCAGGAGCACTGCTATGTCGACGTCCTCCGGGACGCCATGGCGGTTGACACCCTCGACGAGTGCGGTGTCTACTTCGGGACCACCGGAGGCCAGGTCTACGTCTCGGCCGACGGCGGTGACAACTGGGCCTGCGCGGCCCGCGACCTGCCGGCGGTGCTGTCGGTGGAGGCGCAGGTCCTGGCGTGAGCGCCGGGGCCGTGAGCGGGGGGGCCGTGAGCGCCGGGGCCCGGCCAGTCCGGTTGCACCTGCCGGCCCAGTTGCGCGAGCTCGCCGGTGCGCCGGCGGAAGTCGGCCTCCTGGTGCAGGGCCCCGTGACCCAGAGGACCGTGCTCGACGCCCTCGAAGCCCTGCACCCGGGACTGGTGGGCACGCTGCGGGACCGCAGGACGGGACGACGGCGAGCCTTCGTCCGCTTCTATGTCGGAGAGGAGGACCTCTCCAACGCCTCCCCCGACGACCTGCTCCCCGAAGCGGTGGCGCGGGGGGAGCTGGCCTACGTCGTGGTGGGAGCGATGGCCGGGGGCTGAGGCCGCCTCCGGCCGGTCCGGCGCCGACCGGGTGCGTCGTTAGCATGGGGGCCATGTTCGAAGCCACCCCGGTGCCCGCCACGCCCGAGCAGTACGCCGCCGTCAAGTACAACTCCGACGGGCTCGTGCCCGCCATCGTCCAGGAGCACGGCTCGGGCCAGGTCCTGATGATGGCCTGGATGAACGAGGACACCCTGCGCGAGACGCTGGAGTCGGGCCGTACCGTGTTCTGGTCCCGCAGCCGGGGAGAGCGGTGGCGCAAGGGGGACACCTCGGGAGAGCGCCAGTGGGTGCGTGGCGCCTACTACGACTGCGACGGCGACACGCTGCTGTTCGTGGTCGACCAGGAGGGGGCCGGGGCCTGCCACACGGGCGCGAAGTCCTGCTTCTACCGCAACTTCGGCCAGGCCGGAGGGGCCGCCAGCGGCTCCGTCGCCTGAGCCGGCGCGTCGTGGGAGAGCACGTGGGGGCCACGGCGCGGGCCCGCCCGAGCCGGGCGGAGTTCGTGGAGCTGGCCAGGTCCTGGACGATCGTGCCCGTCTGGCGGGAGCTCATGGCCGACCTCACCACCCCCGTGGCGGCGTTTGCCCGCCTGGTGGGGGACGAGCCCGGCTTCATCCTGGAATCGGTGGAGCACGCGGGCACCTGGGGGCGCTGGTCGTTCATCGGGCGCCGGCCGCTGGCCACGGTCGTGGCGCGCCCGGGCCGGCTGGAGGTGGAGGGGCACCTTCCCGTCCGCCTGCGCCCCGAGGGCGGTGTCCTGGAGGCCATCGAGGCCCTCCTCGGGCACTACCGCTCACCGTCCCTGCCCGGGCTGCCGCCCTTGCACGGGGGCCTGGTGGGCTACCTGGGCTACGACGTGGTGCGCGAAGTTGAGCACCTGCCGGCGGCCCCACCCGACGACCTGGGCTACCCGACTGCCGTCGTCTCGGTCGTGGGCCAGGTGGCGGCCTACGACTCCTGGCGCCAACGGGTCACCCTGGTCGAGGCCGTGCCCGTCCCTGCGGGGGCCGACGAAGCCGAGCTCGGACGTCTCTACGACGGCGCCGTCGAGCGCCTGGACGATTTCGCGGCCCAAGGTGCCCGGCCCATCGACGAGCCCGTCGTCCAGCCCCCCGAGCGGGACGACGAGCTGCCCGAGGCCGTACGGCGCACCTCGCCCGAGAGCTACGCCGCGGCCGTGGAGGTGGCGCGGGAGCACATCCTGGCCGGGGACATCTTCCAGGTGGTGCTGTCACAGCGCTTCGACCTCCAACTGGAGGCCGAGCCGCTGGACCTCTACCGCTCCCTGCGCCAGGTCAACCCGAGCCCCTACATGTACCTGTTGCAGTACCCCGGGCTGGCCGTAGTGGGCTCCTCGCCCGAGCCCATGGTGCGGGTACGTGACGGCCTGGTCACCTCGCGCCCCATAGCCGGCACCCGCCGCCGGGGCCGCACCGAGGCCGACGACCGCCGGCTGGCGGCTGAACTGGTCGAGCACCCCAAGGAGCGGGCGGAGCACGTGATGCTGGTCGACCTGGCGCGCAACGACGTGGGCCGGGTGGTCGAGTACGGCTCGGAGACCGTCGACGAGCTGATGACCCTGGAGCGCTACAGCCACGTCATGCACATGACCTCGCAGGTGTCGGGCCGCCTGCGCCCCGGCCTGGGGCCGGTGGACGTGCTCCGGGCCACCCTGCCTGCCGGGACGGTATCGGGGGCCCCCAAGGTGAGGGCCATGGAGATCATCGACGAACTGGAGCCGGTACGCCGTGGCCCCTATGCAGGCGTCGTGGGCTACATCGACTTCTCGGGCAACGTCGACACCGCCATTGCCATCCGGACCATGCTCATCGGGCCGGGTGGGCGGGCCAGCGTGCAAGCCGGTGCCGGTATCGTGGCCGACAGCGTGGCCAGCGCCGAGGACCTCGAGTGCAACAACAAGGCGGCGGCCCTGCTGGCGGCCGTGCCCGGTGCGCGTCGGGTCGCCGCGGCCCGGGCCGCGGCCCGCGGGAGGCGGTGAACATGCCAGGCGAGGAGCTCGGGGGTGCCGGGCCGGTGGTGATGGGAGGCCTGCCCACCCGGCGCCGGGTGGTGAGGGTGGCCGGGCCGGACGCCGGGCGCTACCTGCAGGGCCAGCTGAGCCAGGACCTCGACGCCCTGGAGCCGGGCCACTGCACCTGGTCGTTGGTCCTCCAGCCCCAGGGCAAGCTGGACGCCCTGGTGCGGGTGACCCGTCTTGCTGACGAGGAGCTCCTGCTCGACACGGACGCCGTCGCCGTTGGCCACCTCGTGGAGAGGCTCGGCCGGTTCAAGCTGCGGACCAGGGCCGAGATCACCGAGCTGGACTGGGGGTCGGCCGCCCTCAGGGCGCCCCTGGGCGCACCGGTCCCCGACCGGCCCGACGGCCCGACGGCCCCGGCGGCCAGCGACGCCGATGGCAACCTGGTGCTCCCTTTTGCCTGGGGGGGCTGGTGGGGCTACGACGTCCTCGGCCCCGGTGCACCTCTGCCTGCGGCTACGGCGCCTCTGGCCGATGTCGACTTCGAGCTGGGCCGCGTCCTGTCCGGCTTCCCCTGCCACGGCTCCGAGCTGGACGAGGCCACCCTGCCTGCCGAGGCGGGCCTGGTGGGCCGGGCCGTGAGCTTCACCAAGGGCTGCTACACGGGCCAGGAACTGGTCGCCCGCATCGACTCCCGTGGCGGCCACGTGCCCCGCCACCTGAGAGGCCTAGCTCTTTCCGCGCCGGCGCCCTCCGGTGCCGTCCTGCGCCGGCCTGGGGCGGCCGGTGCAGGGGAGCGCCCGGTGGGCCGGGTGACGAGCACGGCCGGGGGCCCGGTGCCGGGCTGGTGGGCGCTCGCCTACTGCGCCCGGTCCGTCGAGGTGGGAGACGAGGTGGAGGTGGTCGAGGCCGGGCCGCAGGGCTCCGTCGAGGGCGCCGCCGTGGCCCTCGCGGTGGTGCACGAGCTGCCCTGTGGCCGGTTGGCCGGGATGCCCGGGTGAACGGGCCCCGCCCGGGCCGGTTGTGGGTGGTGGCGGGTACGGGGACCGACGTGGGCAAGACCTGGTCGGCCTGCGCCCTGGCGCGCGAGGTACGTGCCCGGGGCCTGGTGGTGGCGGCCCGCAAGCCGGCGCAGTCCTTCGACCCTGCGGCAGCGGGCGCCGGAGGAGGCGAGCTCGATGCCGACCTGCTGGCGCGGGCGACGGGGGAGCTGCCCGAGCAGGTGTGCCGGCCCGGCCGCTGCTACGAGGTAGCCATGGCGCCTCCGATGGCAGCTGCCGCGCTCGGGCGCCCGCCGGTGCGGTTGGCCGACCTCGTGGACGAGCTGGCCTGGCCCCCGGGCACCGACGTGGGCCTGGTCGAGCAGGCGGGCGGCCTGGGTTCTCCCCAAGCGGAGGACGGTGACGGGGTCGACATGGTCGCCGCGCTCCGCCCGGACGGGGTCCTGCTGGTGAGCCGCCCCGGTCTGGGCGCCCTGGGCGACATAGGCCTGGCGCGGCGTGCCCTCTCGGCCACCGGGGCCGGTACGGGACGCTTCGTGGTGCTACTCAACCGCTTCGAGCGCTCCGACCCGGTGCAGGTGGCGAACCTGCGCTGGCTGGCCGCCCATGGCGCCCAGGCGTTCACCACGGTGAGCGACGTCGCCGCCCACCTGCTCGGTGCGTCCCCGGGTGGCGTGGCGGGCGGTGCGGCCCCGGAGGGCTAGACGGCGGTGACGCTCATGGCCCAGCGGACCGAGAACGTGCCGCCGGGGGGCACCAGGGCCAGGCCCATCTTGTTGTTGAAAGCATTGGGCACGCAGGTGTAAGGCTCCACGGCCAGGCCCGCCCGGCGGCCGAAGACGAGGGTGTCGCCGCTGTAGACCTGGACGTAGTCGATTGGCCGTTGGTAGTGCAGGCCGAGGCGCACCCCGGTGGAGGGTGCGGTGACGCCGACGGTGACCATGCCCTCGTCGTCGCGCTCCAGGTCGGCCAGGGTCACGTCCAAGCGGGCGGAGCCCACCACCGTGCCCTGCCGGAAGTCGTAGGGCGTGCCCTGTACGGGCAGGGGCGGCCCGGTCGGGTTGAGCGCTGAGTCCACGGGCACGTAGCTGCTGGCCGGGACGGTCAGCTCCAGCTCGTCCACGCTGGACGCGCCCAGGTTGAAGTACGGGTGGGCCCCGTAGCCGATGGGCGCCGGCCGCCCGCTGGTGTTGACGCCGTCGAGCCGGACCTCGAACCGTCCCGCCGTCCAGGCGTAGGCCTGCTCGAAGTCGAAGCAGAAGGGGTAGCCGTCCTGGGCCAGCATGCGCCACCCCATGACGAGCCGGCCGGGGGAGCTGTCCACGAGCCGCCAGGTTGCCCACCTGGCCCAGCCGTGGATGGCGGCACCGTGGGTGTGGTCGTCCAGGGGCAGCTGATAGGTCTCGCCTTCGTGCTCGTAGCGGCCGCCGGCGACCCGGCCGGGCCAGGGCAGGAGCATCTGCCCGTGGCAACCGAAGCCACCGAAGCCGTCGTCCGCCACCGAGCTCAGCAGCTCCGTGCCGTCCCAGTTGACCCGGAAGAGGCCGGCGCCGAGCTCGGTCACCACCGCCTCGCGTGTGCCGTCACGTACCACGTAGAGCTCACCGGTCCGTGTCATCGACGTTCTCCCAGGCCCTTGTCCACGCCCGAAAGGGTAGCGGTTCGGCCCCGAGCCCTGCAGTGCCGGCCCCCGGGGCCGGCCGCTGCACCACCGGCTGCTCGACGGCCCAGGTGACCATGCCCTAGCGTCGGGGCACATGATGGACGAGCAAGCCGGGCCGGCCGGGCCCGGGGACGCCAGCGGCCCTCCCAGGTGGTTGGAGGAGCTGACCGAGAAGGCGCTGCAGCGACGGGCGCCGACCAGGCAGGAGGCGCTGGCCGTTCTCAGGTCCCCGGCGGGGCACGAGGCAGGGCCGGGGGGAGGGCCCGGTGAGCCGTGGGCACCGGCAGAGCTGCTCGACGTTGTGGCCGGCGCCGCGCGGGTGCGACGGCGCTACTTCGGGCGCCGCGTGAAGCTCAACTACCTGGTCAACATGAAGAGCGGCCTGTGCGGTGAGGACTGCGGCTACTGCTCCCAGCGGCGCGGCTCGCAGACCGGGGTGCTCACCTACAACTGGCTCGCCGCCGACGCCGTGGCTGCCGAGGCCCAGCGGGCGGCGGCCCGGGGAGCCAGTCGGGTCTGCCTCGTGGCCAGCGGGCGGGGCCCGACCGAGAGGGACATCGAACGCGTGGCGGGCGCGGTGGGGGCCATCAAGTCCGACCTGCCCGACATCGAGGTCTGCGTCTGCCTCGGCCTGCTCGGGCCGGGCCAGGCGGACAGGCTCAAAGAGGCAGGAGCGGACGCCTACAACCACAACCTCAACACCGCCGGGGACAACTACGCCGAGATCTGCACGACCCATACCTTCGAGGACCGCCAGGCCACCGTGCGCGAGGCGGCACAGGCCGGGCTCTCACCCTGTTCGGGGGTCATCATGGGGCTGGGGGAGACCGACGACCAACTGGTCGACGTGGCCTTCAGCCTGCGTGAGCTGGAGCCTGCCTCCGTCCCGGTCAACTTCTTGATGCCTTTCCCCGGCACGCCGATGGAGGGCATGGCCGAGCTTTCGCCCGAGCGGTGCCTGAGGGCGCTGGCCATGTTCCGCTTCGTGTTCCCCGACGTCGAGGTACGCATGGCGGGCGGGCGGGAGATGCACCTGCGCTCTTTGCAGCCGCTCGCCCTGCACGTGGCCAACTCGCTCTTCCTCGGCGACTACCTCACCTCAGAAGGCGCGCCGAGCCAGGTGGACCTGGACATGGTCGCCGACGCCGGCTTCGTGCTGGAGGGCTGGTCCGGCGCCCTGCCGCCCGCCGATGGACCGGCTGAGCTCAGGCCCGCCATCCGCCGGCGCGGCCCGGGGACAGTGCTACCGGCGAACACCTGACGAGCTCAGCCGCCCACCGCTGAAGGGGTGGGCTGGCCGCCCAGCGAGCCCTGGCCCGGTCCTCCGGGCCCGCTCGCGGGGGCAGCCCCCGCCCCGGCCAGCTCCACCGTGATCCGGGCGCCGCCCCACGGGCCCAGGGGGGAGGTGGCCCATACCCGCCCGCCCATCGCCGTGACCAGCTCGTCCACGATGGCCAGGCCCAGGCCGGACCCGAGCTTGCGGGAGGCGGCCGCGCTCGACTGGTAGAGCCTCTTGAAGACCCGGGAGATGTCCTCGGGTGGGATGCCCGGGCCGTCGTCCTCCACCTCGAGCCTGGGGTGCCCGCCGGCCGCCGTGACCCGTACCGAAACCCGCGAGCTGGCGTACTTGAGGGCGTTCTCCACCACGTTGGCCACCACCTGGCCCAGCCGGTCGGGGTCGGCACGGCACATCGGCCCCTCGCTGCCCTGCCCCGTCATGGCCAGGGACAGCCCGAGCTGGTTGGCTGCGGGCTGGAAGGCTTCGACGGCGTCGTTGGCCGCCTGGGCCAGGTCCACGGGCCTGCAGTCCAGCCGGAACGCCCCCGCCTCCAGCTTGGCCAGCTCGAGCAGGTCGGTGACCAGGCGTTCCAGCCGGCGGGCCTCGGAGAGGATCACGCCTGATGCGTGCCTGACGTCCTCGGCCGTGCCGTCGTAGAGGGCCTCGGCGAAGCCCTGTACCGAGGTCAGGGGGGTGCGCAGGTCGTGGGAGACGGACATGAGGAACTGGCGCTGGGCCCTCTGGGCGCGCGCCAGCTCCGAGGCCATGCGGTTGACCGAGTTGGCCAGGGACTGCAGCTCGGCGCCGTCCCGGGCCGACAGGTCGACCCGTGCCTGCAGGTCACCGGCCGCTATGCGACCTGTGACCAGTTCGGTCTGGCGCAGGGGCCGGGCGATCCGGTGGCCAAGCCGGTTTGCTGCCACCAGCGCGATGGCGACGGTGAGCAGGGAAGCCAGGGCGAACCATGCCCAGGCGCTGCCCACGCCGGCCGGGGCCTCGCGGGTGAGCACCACGACCAGGTTGACGTCGCCGCAGCTCGGGCACCCGGGGCGTCCGTGGCCGACGGGCACGGGGGTGCCCACCAACCTGGCCGCCCAGGCCAGGCGGCCCAGGTGGCCGCTCACGGGCAGGGCTTGGAAGAACGCCGCCGTCTCGATCTGCGCCGCCTGCAGCCCGCTCGGCAGCACGCGTCCGCGGCCCGGCTCCAGCGGGTTGTAGAAAGTGCCGTTGGTGCGGACGGCGACGATGGCCTCGCCCTGGAGCTGCAGTGGGCCCTTGAGCACCCCGAGGGTGCTGCGCAGTACCGCCAGCGAATCGTGGGCCCGCGCCGCCCCGAGCTCGTCGTTGATGCCCTTGGCCACTCCGTTGGCCTCGCTCACGAGCTGGCGCTGCGCCTGCTGGACGCTGCCCAGCGCCGTGAGGCCCAGCGTGACCAGACCGGTGAACACCAGGGCGCCCACCACCATGAGCACCATGGTCAGGCTCACCCGTCGGCGCACGCCACCTCCATACCCCGACCGTCGCCCACGGTCTCAGCCCAGTCGATAGCCGAGCCCCCAGACGGTGTTGAGGGGCAGGGCGTCACCGAGCTTCTTGCGGAGCTGGCGCACGTGGGCGTCCACAGTGCGGTCGTCGCCGAACCAGCCCGGGCCCCAGACGCCGTCCAGGAGCTGCTGGCGGCTGAGGGCCCGGCCGGGCCGTTCGGCGAAGAACTGCAACAGTTGGAACTCCTTGGAAGCCAGGGCCACGACGCTGCCATCGACCCTGGCCTCCCGGCGGACCGTGTCCACCTCGACCCGGCCCGCGATGAGCACGTCGGCGTGGCGCGCCCCGCCCGGCCCCGGCCCCTCGGACCGGCGCAGGATGGCTTTGACCCGGGCCACGAGCTCACGCGGGGAGAAGGGCTTGGTCACGTAGTCGTCGGCGCCCATCTCCAGTCCCAGCACCCGGTCCACCTCCCCGTCCCGGGCGGTGAGCATGAGCACCGGCAGGGAGCGGTTGGAGCGCACCCGCCGGCACACCTCGAGCCCGTCGATGCCGCCGGGCAGGCTGACGTCGAGGATGGCGAGGCGGGGCAGTTCGCGCTCTATAGCGGCCAGGCCCAGCTCGCCCGTGCCTGCCTGGACCACCCGGAAACCTTCCCTCCGCAGGTACATGTCCACGAGGTCGGCAATGTTCGGGTCGTCCTCGACGACGACGATCGTGCCCTGTTCGGCCACCATCCCTGTCAGCATGCCACGCCGGCGACGTCCTGCAGGCGCATACCGCTCTGGCCATTGCTCCGGGCCGGCCAGCGCACCGGTCCCTTGGGCCCGGCCGCCCGGGCCGGTGGCCTGGGTAAACCGGGCAGGTCGCCGGCAGGTGGCGGCTACGCTGAGGGCGGATGGCGACGTACCTGGACCGGATCCTGGTGGCCCACCGCGCCACTGCGGCGCGCGACGAGCGCGACATCACCCGGCTCCTGCGCCAGGCCGAGGCGTGCCCGCCGACCCGGGGCTTCAGCGCCGCTCTCGGTGCGGGAAGGCGCGGTGGTGGGGTGGCCGCCATCGCCGAGGTCAAGAGGCGCAGCCCCTCCAAGGGCCCCCTGGCGCCCGACCTGGTGCCGGCATCGCTGGCCAAGGCCTACGAACAGGGTGGCGCTGCGTGCCTGTCGGTGCTCACCGACACCGAGTTCTTCGGCGGGTCCCCCGACGACCTGCGCGAGGCCCGCCGGGCGGTGGGCCTCCCCGTACTGCGCAAGGACTTCACGGTCTGCGTCGCCGACTTGTGCGATGCCCGGGTCATGGGGGCGGACGCCGTCCTGCTGATAGTGAGCGCACTGGCGCAGCGCGAACTGCAGGAGCTGTTCGAGACCGCGTCCCAGCTCGGCCTGGACGCCTTGGTGGAGGTCCACGACGAGGCCGAGGCCGAGCGTGCCCTGGCCTGTGGTGCCCGCCTCGTCGGCGTCAACCAGCGGGACCTTTCCACCTTCGAGGTGGACACGGACCGGGCCGTCCGGGTGGCGGCGGCCCTGCCAGCCGACGTGGTGCGGGTTGCCGAGTCCGGCATTGCCTCGGCGCGTGACGTGCGCCGTCTCGCCGGCGCAGGCTTCGACGCCGTCCTGGTCGGTGAGGCCCTGGTCCGCTCACCCGATCCCGGGGCTGCTCTGGCCGCCCTCCTGGCCACCGGGAGCGAATAGTGCTCATCAAGGTCTGCGGTACGACCTCCGAGGACGATGCTCTGCTGGCGGTCGCCATGGGCGCCAACGCCGTGGGGTTCATCTTCGCCCCCTCGCCCCGGCGGGTCTCGGTGCAGCGGGTCTCCGACATCGTGAAGAGGCTCCCGCGCGACGAGGTGCTGACGGTCGGCGTGTTCCGCAACGACGCACCCCAGCGCGTGGTCGAGGTGGTCTACGGGGCCGGCCTGCATGCCGCCCAGTTGCACGGGGCCGAGACCCCGGCGGAGACGCGCTGGATCCGCCAGCGCATCCCCATGGTGATCAAGGCCTTGCCGGCGGGCGACCCCCGGGTGCCCCAGGCCGCCGAGTACGGAGCCGACGCCATCCTCTTGGACGCCCCCAACCCGGGGTCGGGCAAGGTGTTCGACTGGGCGCTGGCCGGCGACCTGCCCGAGGGCCAGCGCCTGGTCCTGGCCGGTGGCCTCAACCCGGCCAATGTGGCAGCGGCCATCAGGGCGGCAAAGCCCTGGGGTGTGGACGTCGCTTCGGGCGTGGAGGCGGCGCCGGGGACCAAGGACCCCTTGAAGGTCAAGGAGTTCGTGGCGGCGGCCCGCGAGGCGGCTCTCAGCGTGGGCGCAGGGGGTGGCGCCGTTGCCTCGCGCTGGGCACCCTACGACTGGGCGGACGACGAATGAGCCCGGCCGCCGGTGGCCTCCCGGCGGCCCCGGCGCGCGGCGCCCGGGCCCGGCCGGCCCGTAAACGGAGCGGACTGAAAGGAACTCATGACCGCAGCTGAGGTGCCCGTGCCGACGGCCCTGATGACAGAGCCGGACGCCACGGGCCGTTTCGGCAACTTCGGCGGACGTTTTGTCCCCGAGTCGCTCGTGCCCGCCTGCCAGGAGCTGGAAGCCCACTTCCGCGCCGCCTGGGCCGACCCCGCCTTCCGCAAGCGCTACGAGGACGTGCTGCGGGACTACGCTGGCCGTCCCAGCCCGGTCACCGTGTGCGAGAACCTGTCCTCGGCCCTCGGGGTCAAGGTGCTGCTCAAGCGGGAGGACCTCAACCACACAGGCAGCCACAAGATCAACAACGTCGTGGGCCAGGGCCTCCTGGCCCTGCGCATGGGCAAGAAGCGCCTGGTGGCCGAGACCGGGGCGGGCCAGCACGGCGTGGCCACAGCCACTGCGGCGGCACTGTTCGGGCTCGAGTGCACCGTCTACATGGGCGAGGTGGACATGGAGCGCCAGGAGCTGAACGTGTTCCGGATGCGGCTGCTCGGGGCCGAGGTCCGCGCCGTTCGTTCGGGCAGCAGGACCCTGAAGGACGCGGTGAACGAGGCGCTGCGGGACTGGGTGGCGACCGTGGGCCACACCCACTACTGCCTGGGCTCGGTCATGGGCCCTCACCCCTTCCCCTGGATGGTCAGGGAGTTCCAGCGGGTCATCGGCGAGGAGGCCCGGGCCCAGTGCCTGGAGATCCTGGGCCGTGACCCCGACTACGTGGTGGCGTGCGCCGGGGGTGGCAGCAATGCGGCCGGGACCTTCGCCGGCTTTGTGGGCACCTCGGCCCAACTGGTGGGAGTGGAGGCGGCAGGGGGCTCGGCCCTCGGGGCACGGGGGGTGCCGGGTGTGCTGCACGGCATGCGTTCCTACGTCCTGCAGGACGAGTTCGGCCAGGTGCTGGAGGCGGAGTCCATCTCCGCCGGCCTCGACTACCCGGGCATCGGGCCCGAGCACGCCCACCTGGCCGAGGTGGGCCGGGCCCGTTACAGCTCGGCCGACGACGACGAGGTGCTGGATGCCCTGCAGCTCCTGGCCCGGACCGAGGGCATAATCCCCGCCCTGGAGCCGGCGCACGCCCTGGCCTGGCTGGCCCGGGCGGCCCGTCAGGGGGAGGTGCCCGCCGGCTCAACGGTGCTGGTCACCATGTCCGGACGGGGCGACAAGGACGCGGAGCAGGTCATGAAGCTACTGGGGGACAGGTTGTGAGCGCGCTCCCGGCCCAGCTGGACGCGCCACGGGGGGTGCCCCTCGGGGACCACCTGGCAAGGGTCGTTGCCAGCGGTCGCAAGTTGCTCGTCCCCTACGTGACAGGAGGCCTGCGGGCCGACTGGACCACCATCCTGCTCGCCATGGCGGCGGCCGGCGCCGACGCCATAGAGGTGGGCCTGCCCTTTTCGGACCCCATGATGGACGGGCCGACCATCCAGGAGGCTTCGAGCACCGCTCTGGCCCGAGGTACCACCCCGAGCTCGGTGGCCGCCGAACTGCGCCCGCTCGAGGTGGGAGTACCTCTGGTCGTCATGACCTACGCCAACCTGGTCCTGCGTGCCGGCACCAGGCGTTTCGCCCACCAGATGGCCACGGCGGGAGTGCGCGGGGCCATCGTCCCCGACCTGCCCCTCGAGGAGTCGGCCACCTGGGAGGCCGATGCCGCGGCCGAGGGGGTCGAGACCGTCCTGCTGGCGGCGCCGGTGACGCCCGAGGACCGCCTGGCCACCATCTGCAGGCGTTCCCAGGGCTTCGTCTACGGGGTCAACCTGATGGGCGTGACGGGTGAGCGCCGGGACCTGGCGTCCAGTTCGTCGGTGCTGGCCAGGAGGCTCAAGGCTCTGACCGACAAGCCGGTCGTGATGGGCTTCGGCATAGCCACCCCGGAGCAGGCCGTGGCCGCCGCCCGCCCGGCGGACGGGGTCGTGGTGGCGTCGGCGCTCATGCGCATGGCGCTGGACGGGGCGTCCCCCGATGCCATCGCAGCCCGGGTGGCCGATCTCCGGGCGGCGCTCGACTCGCTCGGCTGAAGCCTCTCGGGCGCGCCGGATCTTCCCCCTGGGCGGCTCCCCGAGGGGAAGCCGGAGGGGAAGATCCGGGGGAAGCCCGTGGGCAGCGTGGTGGCCCATGAGGACAAGTCACCCGATGGAAGCCCTCCGGGCCCGGCTGGACCAGGAGTGGCGACAGGTTCTACGAAGTGAAGGTGCCCGCTCCGAGGCCGGGCGCCTGTGCCGGGCCGAGCCGGAGCTACGCCGGCCCCCTGGCTGCCCGGGCCCCGGGGAGCCGGCCGCCTGCCTGGCGACGGCGGTGGCCGGAGCGTGCTGGAGCGGCTACCGGCCGTCGGACCAGACGGCACAGCTACTGTCGGCCCTCCTGCGCCAAGCAGGCTCGGCCCTGGCTGCCCGGGCTCTCCTCCAGGCGATGCTGCCCCGGCTGTCGGCGGAGAACGTGTACACGCCCACCTACGGCCACGGCCTCGAGGAGCACTGGCAGAGCACGCAGGACACCGCGGCCGACCTGGTGGCCGAGTGCTTCGCCGCCATCAAGCGCCACGCCGGTGAGGACAGGGAGACGGTCGACCGGCTACTGGTACGGGAGGCGGCCCGGCGGCTGCGCACGGCCCGCCAGGCGAGGTACCGGGACCTTACCCGCACGGCTCCCCTCGATGTGGCGACCGCTCCGCCGGTCCGGCGTGACGACCGCAGCGCAGCCGAGCAACTTGCCCAGGTGCTCGTGCAGGCGGTGCAGGTCGGCCGGCTGGCCCGGGCCGACGCCAGCCTGCTCTACGCGGCCCGGGTCAAAGGGATGCCGGCGAGCGAGGTGGGCCGGTGCCATGGCCTGGCCGAGCGTGCCGTCTACTATGCCCTGTCCCGGGCCGAGCGCTGCCTGGTCTCAGGTGCCGCATGAGCCGCGGCCCCCTCTCCCCGGCACCGCTGCGCACCGGCCCGGGGCCTCGTTCGGGCCATGCCGGCCTGGCGGTGGAGGTCGGCCTGGCAATGGGCTTCGTGCTCTGCGCCGACCTGTTGCTCGCTGCACCCCTACCGGGCCTGGTCAGCGGGCGGGGTTGGGCCTGGCCCCCTAGGGACCGGGCACTCGGCGCCGCCCTGGGGCCGTTGCTGAGCCCGGCGCACCCCACGGCCTGGTGGCCACCGGCCGAGCGCCGTCACCTGGCCGGGCCGGCTGCGTACTGGGCCAGCCTGGGGGCGCTGGTGGGCTCGGAGGTGTCCCTGACCACCGCAGTGGGGGCCCGTTGGGGCCGCCGCCGGCGCCGGAGCAGCCCGGCACCAAAGCCGGCCCGGCCGTGGCCCCGGGCAGGTGGCCGGGCCAGGCCCGCCTGGCCGGGAGGGCTCGGCCACCGTGTACCGCCCGACCGGCGGAACCGCTACGGGTTGGCGAGCAGTTCCCAGTTGCGCCGCGAGGCATCGGTGGCCGCCGCCCGGAGGCGGGCGGCCCAGACCAGGCCCTCCCTCCCGGCCAGCCGGTGGCCGCGCCACGTCGTGGCGGCCAGGGAGGTCGGCTACCCGCTCGGCCGCCTGGAGGGGACGGGGGCCCGGCTGTGGGCCCACTGGGAGGCCTCCCTCAGGCTGGTGGCCCCTCCGGGTGAGGGCAAGACCTTCCGGGCCCTGGCCCCGATCCTGCGCCAGCACCCCGGGCCGGCGGTGGCGACCTCCACCAAAGCGGACCTGTTCGAGCTGACCGCCATGGCAAGAGGCCGGGTAGGGCCTGTGGTGGCGCTCGACCCGGACGGTCTCGTCCCGGCCGCGGCGCCGGTGCGCTGGTCCCCGGTCTCGGGCTGCGAGGGAACGGAAGTGGCCGAGCGCCGAGCGGCGGCGCTGGTGGCAGCGGCCGGCGAGGACGGGGGCACCCAGAACTCGGGCTTCTTCCGCGACTCTGCCCGGGACCTGCTCAAGGCTTACCTGCATGCCGCGGCTCTGGCCGGCCTGGACATCCGTGCGGTGCTCGGGTGGTCCCGTCGGCCCGACGACACGACACCGGCCGACGTGCTCGCCTCCTCGTCGCTGTCCGCCCCGGGGTGGGAGGACCTGGTGGAGCTCCACACCACCGGTGCGCCCGAGACGACCTCGGGCGTCCTGCGCTACGTGGGCCGCGCCCTGGCCTGCTTCAGCCACGGCAGCGTGATCGGCTCGTGCTGCCCACACCCGGGGGAGGAGACCGACATAGACGGGTTGCTCAGGGGCAACGGCACCGTCTACCTGCTGGGCAAGGCGTCGCGTCTCGGTGCGGTGGCGCCGCTCATAACCGCTTTTGCCGACGAGGTGTTCGACCGCGCCGAACGCCTGGCGGCGGCCATGCCGGCCCGCCGTCTCGACCCGCCGCTGCTCGGGTTGCTGGACGAGGTCCCGAGCATCGCGCCGCTGCCGTCGCTGCCCGAGCTCCTGGCGGACGGCCGAGGGCGGGGCCTGGTGCTCGTGTACGCCATGCAGTCCTTCTCGCAGGCCGTCACCCGCTGGGGGGACAAGCGAGCGGAGACTATGGCCAACGCCACCTCGGTGACGGCCGTGCTGGGCGGCCTGACATCGGCTGGCGACCTGGCCGAGCTGGAACGTCTGTGCGGGCAACGCCGGGCAAGGAGGGTGGCACTGCAACGCGGTGGGGGCCGGGGCCGCGACGCAACCACCGTGAGCTGGGAGGTGGAACCCGTGCTCCGAGCGGACCAGGTGAGGACCCTGCCCGCCGGCGTGGCCCTGGTGCTGTGGGGCCGGTTGCCGCCTCTCTTGGCCCGCATGCCTCTCATGTCGGAGGCAGCCGACTGGCCCGTTGTCGAGCAGGAGGAGCGCGCCCTGCGCCGGGCGAACGACGATGCCCGCAGCTTGGCGCGACTGCCCGTGGCGGCTGCCGGCCTGGAGGAGGCGCTGTGAGCGCCCCCCGGCTGGCCCAGCGGCCCGGCCCAGCCCATTGGACGGTCTCGAGGACAGAGGGCCAGGATGACGGCAACGAGCTGCCGGAGGTCGGCCGCCCTCACGGCTGCCCGCCGTTCCGACCTCTCCGGGGTGCCGAGCCACCGCACTTCGTCGACCGTCCGGGGGCGCCGGGTCTGGACGGGACGGGCCTGCTCGCCGGCTTTGCCCGGGCCCTGGGGACGGGGCCGGCCGACCCCCGTTCCCGGCAGTTGGTCCTGGGCGGGCCTGCCATGGGCAAGACGAGCCTGGCCCGTACGGCTTCGCGCACGGCCCGCCAGCAGCTCGACTGGCTGGTGGTCTTCCACTCGTGCGCTCCCAGGGCCAGGGTGCTCGGCGTGGTCGCCGAGGCCGCCCTGGGGGCGGTCGCCACCCAGTGGCCGCACCAGCGGGCAGCGTTCGCCGGGGCGGTGCTCCGCTGCCGGGCGTCGGCGGCAGCCCGGCAACGGGAGGCCTGGGAAGGGGGCACGCCCGAGCACCCGCTGCCGCTCCCACCTGGGGTGGGCGATGGCGTGCGGACGTCCTGGTCGGGTGCCCGGGACGCACTGGCCCGGGTGGGGAGGTTCGCAGGTTCGTTGGGCCGTGGGGTGCTCGTCGTCCTGGACGACCTGGACGCGCTGGCGGCAGGGGAGGCGGAGGCCCTGGGCTGGTTGGCGCACAGCCTGGCCGGTGAGGGCCTGCCGGTCTCGTTCCTCATGACGGGGAGCCCGGCACTGGGCGAGCGGGTACGGGAGGCCGGGAGCTTCGCGGGGACGCTGTGGCACAGCGAGCTGGCGCCCTTGGACGCCGACGAGGTGCAGGAGGCTCTGGCTGTCCCCGCCGCCGAGCGCGGTGTGCGTTTTGAGCACCAGGCGGCACAGCTCGTGCACGAGCTCAGCGGGGGGGCACCTCTGGAGGTGCAGAGGGCCGGGTTCCATGCCTGGGTGTCGTCCGGTCGCCGCTGCGTGGTGTCCCGGGCTGACGTGCAGGCGGGCTGGGAGGTCGCACAGGGCCCGGGCCGGGCCGGCCCGTCGGTGGCCGGGGGCCCGGACGCGTTGCCGTGACCGGCAGGGCCGGAGCCGGCCGGTACCGGGAGGTGCCCGATTGGTTTACGCTTGGGCTCATGCTGGCCAGCTACGCGGGACGTATTGCTGCCGCCACGGCCAAACTGCTGTCGACTGTGAGCAGCCTGGACGACGTGGCCATGGCTGCCCCCAGCCTCCTGCCGGGTTGGGACCGGGCCATGGTGGTCACGCACCTGGCCAGGAACGCCGATGCCATCGCCCGTTGCGCCCAAGCGGCTGCCCGGGGCCGGGTCGTGGAGATGTACCCGGGCGGCAGGGCGGCCCGCGACGCGGCGGTGGAGGCCGGCCGTGGCCGCCCTGCTGTCGAGCTCGAGGCAGATCTGCGTACCGCCTGCCGGGGCCTGGCCGATGTGCTGGACGCAGCAGGGGAGGCCATATGGGACGCCAGGGCCGTCACCATGGCCGGCGAGGTCCAGCTGGGCCCGGGGCTGGTGGTCGGGCGCCTGAGGGAGGTCGAGGTCCACCACGTGGACCTCGACTGTGGCTACAGGCCGGAGGACTGGCCGTTCGGCTGGGTCCTGGAGGAGATGGACCGCGCCATGCTCGGCCTGCCGGCCAGGCTGCCGCCCGATGTGGCGGTGGTCATCACCGCCACCGACGCCGACCAGCACTGGCTCGCCGGTAGTGGTGATGCCATGGAGGTCACAGGCCCGCTGGCCCAGGTGTTCGCCTGGGTGGCGGGGCGGGCGACTTCGGTCGCCGGGAGGGAGTGCCCGGTCCTCGGGCCCTGGCGCTAGCAGTACCCGGCGCGGCGCGCCGGCTCGCAGTGGGGTTGTCCGTTTGCAGTGCCCCGTGCAGCGATGCGCGGTCACCAAGGGAGGGCCAGAGCCACATGAGCCAGGTGCCAGGCGCACCTTCTGCACCGCCGGCAGGCAGCGGCGGACCACCGCCGGGGGAGTGGCCGACCGGCCGATGGCCCCGGGGGAGGAGGGCAAGGGCCCTGACGGGCGTGACCGCCGTCGTCGTCGTGGGGGGCGTCGCCGCCGTCCTTGCATCTATGGCGGGCAGTGGCAGTGCCAAAGCGCCCAATGGGGCCCCACCGGTAGCCGCTCGTACCACCACGGCCCCGCGCACGACCGGGAGTGCCCGTCCCAGTGTGCCCGCACCCCCGTCCTCCTCGGCTGGCGTAGCGAGGCGCACGGCCGTTTCGTCCCCTCATCGCGTGGCCGGCACTACGGCACCGACCACGGCAGGGCGTACAGTCGTCACGGCTGCAGGGCCTGCCGCCACGGGCACAAGCCCCCTAGCGCCGTCCGTGACCGCTGGGACTGCGGTGCCCTGGTCACCTACCTCGCCGAACACGCTGGTGGGTGACAACGGCAACCCCGCCCACTGGCCTGCTGCACAGAGCAAGCCACCATCGCTGGCCGGTGCCTACAGCGACAACATCATGACCGCCTTCATCACCCTCGTGCGCTACCAGGACTGGGTGTGGTCCCACCCGAACCCGTCGTTCGTGAAGCGGTACATGCAACCGGGCACTGCGTTGTACAAGTTGGAGCTTTCAAGAATCGAACAACTCCAGAGCCATCATCTCCACGCAGACGCATCGCCCACGGAGATTGACTGGCTAGGTATTACTCTCCCACCACGGCGACTTATCACGAGCTCCGTTCAAGGCCATCCAATGTTCAGCCCAGCTGCGCTCAATGTAGTTATTAATCAAAGAGTTGGAGTGCTGCTCAACCACCGCGGCGTGGCTGTCATGCGTTCACCGGGTGGCGGTAAAGCTGCTTTTTCGGAAGTTCTCGTAGAGGGTCGGGATGGTCGCTGGAGGCTCGCTGATATTCATCTTCTGAGGCTAAGTCATGGCCTTGGATCGGTAGCGCGCTAGCATGTCGCTGCACGCTATAAGTGGTAGAAAGACCAGCTCGATGGTCGTTTTGCTTGTAGCTGCCTCGCTGCTGCATACGAGCTCGCTCGATCTGCCAGAGGCCGGCCAGGGCCAGGGCTGGGGGGGTGGCGCGCTCTCCTCGAGAGACGCGCGTATCGGCGTAGGGGTTCTTCGCACTCAACCTGCGAAGAGTATTCCGCCGGCGAGCGTTGGAGTTGGCAGGCCAGTAACTGGCATTTATCTCGTCGCAGTTCCCTGTTACGCATGTCTTGCCGCAGGTGAGGTATGTCATGGTGGGCATCTCATAAAGAGCAAGCCTGGGAGCGCGTCATACTATTTGAGTCGTGGAGCTAGCGTACCGAGCACCCTAGTTCCTTTCAACAGCACAACGGGTGCATATATCCCATGGGTAGCACACGCATTCTGCCCGCCACCAGCATCTACACAAACCAGTGCGCCTCCACCCCCGAGCGCTCAACAGGTGTTCGAGCAGGTGCCCTTCCCTCAGCCCAGCGTGCGCACCGACCCCGGGACCATCGGAGTTGTCC
>JAJZMF010000006.1 GCA_021850325.1 Actinomycetes bacterium | reverse complement strand
TGTCTGGCCGTACGCGCCGCTGTTGTTGAAACCGGTGCCCGTGAACGACACCGAAGGGTTGTAAGCGGGCATTGCGCACAGGTAGAGACCGCTCCCAGGCCAGGCGCAATTGGGATTCGTCGGCTGGTCGGCGTCCTCGACGATCCATTCAGCCGATGCGCCGGGTCCGGCATAAGAGACGTACGAGCCGTAGTAGTCGAAGTAGTTGAATGTCTCTGTCGCACCAGTGTTCGGGTTGTAGTCGGTCAAAACGATGTTCCATTGTCCAGAGGAGACTTCGTCAATGGTGACTGTCACCTGGTCGCCTACGTTGACAACTGCCTGACTACCGTTGTCCCAAGTTTCTATGGGCGTTTCTGGCGCTTGGTTCGTGGGGGTAATAACCTCCCACCAAGGGGTCTCCGGGGCCGAAGCTGTCCTGCATGTAGAGCAGGAGCTCCTCGCCGTAGCGCTCACGCCAGGCGGGTGGGTACCAACGCGGGAGCCGGTTCGGCCGGGCAGGTGCCATCACAGCCTCCCCGGGCTCAGAGCGGGCATCCGGCCTGTAGGGCCGGGCCCGGTTTGAGAGCCTCGGGACCAGGGCCCTCGGCGCAGCTCGGGCCTACGAGCGCCGGGCGCGGGCTTGACAAGGCCGCCCGGTTGAGGCCAAATGCAGATGTGCTCGCACAAAGGCCAGGCGCAGCTGCACAAGCAGCCTCCACCAACGCCCAGCACCTGGCCAACCTCGTGTGGCTGCGGCGCGTCCGTGACCGGATAGACCGGGAGTTCGCCTTGCCTCTCGATGTCGAAGCGCTGGCCCGGGGCGCGCACATGTCGGCTGGGCACCTGTCACGCGAGTTCAAGCTGGCCTACGGCGAGCCGCCCTACAGCTACCTCATGACCAGGCGCATCGAGCGGGCGATGGCCCTGTTGCGCCTCGGCGACCGGAGCGTGACCGAGGTGTGCCTCGCAGTCGGCTGCTCATCGCTCGGGACGTTCAGCACGCGGTTCACCGAGCTGGTCGGTATGTCCCCGAGCGCCTACCGGCGTCAGGCCCGGCTCGCCCCGGCGGCCCTCCCGCCCTGCATAGCAAGACAGGTCACCAGACCGGTCAGGAACCGAGAAGCACCCGCTCGAGCGGCCCTCTTATCATGACCGCCATGGACCTGAGCATCCACACCACACCCCTGCCGCACACCGACCCCGAGGCCTCCCTGGCCTTCTACCGCGACGTCCTCGGTTTTGAGGTCCGCAAGGACGTCGGCTCCGGCGATATGCGCTGGATCACTCTCGGCCCTCCGGGCCAGCCCGGCACCTCCATCCTCCTGGCACCTCCGGGCGCCGACCCCGGCGTCACCGAAGAGGAGCGCCGCACCATCGCCGAGATGATGGCCAAGGGCACCTTCGGCTGGATCATGCTGGCCACGAAGGACCTCGACAGCACCTTCGAGGCGGTCCAGGCGAGTGGCGCCGAGGTGGTCCAAGAGCCGGTGGAACAGTTCTGGGGGGACCGGGACTTTGCCGTCCGCGACCCCGCAGGCAACCTGGTCCGCATCCAACAGCTGCGCTGACCAGGTCCCGACCGGCCCCGCCTTCGGGCCTCCACCTCGGCTGCACACGGCCTTTACCAGGGCAACAGCCCCCGGGGAAAGGCTAACCCAACGTCACGGTAGGAGCGGCCGCGAAAGGCTCGAGCCTGCCCCAGGCCCACCCGTCCGGGACACCGGTCGGGCACCCGGGCCCGGTCACGTGCAACGGCCACGGTAAGCGAGGAAGGAGCAGGCAATGGCTAGGGATGACATCGAGGTGGCTGGCCGGCGCAGTTCGCTGTCAAGGGGACGTGCGAGCCGGAGGGTCGCCCTGGTGACGACCCTGGCCACGATGCTCGGTGTCCTGTCGCCGACCTCGTCGCCCGCTGTGGCCGCCACCGCGCCCACCCTGCTGACAGCCACCGCACCTGTCTGCTCGGCGTCGGTGAGCGGGTCACCTCTTGCCCGCAGCGGCTGGGTGGCCAGTACCAACGCCCCGGCCGGGAGCTACTTCGCACCGGCCTACGCGCTGGACGGCGACCCGTCCACCCGGTTCGCCACCAACTCCAGCCAGGCGCCGGGCCTGTACTTCCAGGTCGACCTGGGCTCGGCCCAGTCCTTCGGCGAGCTCGCCATGGACAGCGCCAACTGGCCCACGGACTACGCCCGGGCCTACGACGTGCAGGTGTCGAACGACAACAGCACCTGGGCCACGGTGGCGAGCTGCACCGGGACGGGCACGCCTGAAGTGGTGAGCTTCCCCACCCAGACGGCCCGCTACGTGAAGGTGGTGCTTACCACCGCCGCCTCGTACTGGTGGTCGGTGGGCGAGTTCAACCTGTACGCGGGCTACTCGTGTGCGGCGACGGTGAGCGGGGCACCTCTTGCCCGCAGCGGCTGGGTGGCCAGTACCAACGCGCCGGCCGGGAGCTCGTACGCTCCGCCTTACGCGCTGGACGGCGACCCGTCCACCCGGTTCGCCACCAACTCCAGCCAGGCGCCGGGCCTGTACTTCCAGGTCGACCTGGGCTCGGCCCAGTCCTTCGGCGAGCTCGCCATGGACAGCGCCAACTGGCCCACGGACTACGCCCGGGCCTACGACGTGCAGGTGTCGAACGACAACAGCACCTGGGCCACGGTGGCGAGCTGCACCGGGACGGGCACGCCTGAAGTGGTGAGCTTCCCCACCCAGACGGCCCGCTACGTGAAGGTGGTGCTGACCACCGCCGCCTCGTACTGGTGGTCGGTGGGCGAGTTCAACCTGTACGCAGGCTCTTCGGTGGTCGGCACGGCACCTGTCATCACGAGCTCGCCCTACTTCGCAGTCCAACTCGGCACCTACTCCCTGTTCACTGTGACGGCCACAGGCTCACCGACGCCTGTGCTGAGCGAGTACGGGGCGCTGCCCCCGGGCATGGTCTTCCAGGCCAACGCCAACGGGACGGCGACCATCTCGGGCACCGTCCCCACCTCTGTGCTGCCGTACTACCCGGTCACCATCACCGCCACCAACACGGCAGGGGTGGCGACACAGTCCCTCGTGATCAGCACGACGGGCCTCGCGCCCAAGTTCACCAGCGCCGCCACCTGGCAGGTGACCCCGGGCACCTACAGCAGCTTCACCGTGGTGGCCACCGGACAACCGACGCCTTCACTGGCCAAGTCAGGCCTCCTGCCTCCGGGCATGAGCTTCCAGGCCGGTACGGGCGGCACGGCGACCATCTCCGGGACCGCCCCCACCGGCACCAGCGGCACGTACCACATCACCATCACGGCCTCCAACGGGGTGGGCACCCCAGCCGTCCAGGACTTCGCCATCAGTGTGGCAACCGCGACCACGACCGCCCTTGCCTCCTCAGCCAACCCGGTACGTGCCGGCCAGGGAGTCGTCTACACCGCCACCGTCACCCCGGTCCCCGACGGTGGTGCGGTCACCTTCGTGGGCAACGGAGCTGCACTGGCCGGCTGCAGCCAGGTACCGCTCAGCACCACGACCGGCCGGGCCACCTGCTCGACCACTTACCCCTTGGCCGGGCAATGGCGGGTTCAGGCGTCGTTCTCGGGCCACGGGGCCTTCCAGGGCTCCAGCTCGCCCTCCTACGCCCAGACCGTCGACCCGGCGGGGCCCGGCTACTGGCTCGCCACCGCCAACGGGCACGTCTACGGCGCAGGCTCGGCGCGCTCGCTCGGGGGCGTGACCACCTCGGCCACCACCGGCCCTGTCGTGGGTATCGCGGCCACGCCGGACCGCGCCGGCTACTGGGTGGTCACCGCCAACGGCCGGGTCAGCGCCCTGGGCAGCGCGAAGGCGTACGGGGACGTCCCAGCCATGCACATGCGGGTGTCGAACATAGTGGGTATATGGCCCACGCCCAATGGACATGGCTACTACCTCCTCGGCTCTGACGGTGGCGTGTTCGCCTTCGGCAACGCGCGCTACCGGGGCTCACTGCCCGGTCTCGGCGTCCGCTCGAGCCACGCTGTCGGGATGGTGGTCGCTCCAGGTGGTGCCGGCTACCTGGTGGTGGGCTGGGACGGCGGCGTGTTCACCTTCGGCGCCCGCTACTACGGTTCGGTCCCCGGGCTCGGCCGCCACGTCCACAACATCCGGGACGTCGTGCCCTCTGCCGCCGGCCTGGGCGGTTACCTCCTGGTCGGCTCGGACGGCGGCGTGTTCACGTTCGGGCCTGGGGCCAAGTACCGCGGTTCGCTGCCGGCGACAGGCGCACGGGTGACCAACATCGTGGCCATTGCGCTGACCTCCGGTGGCGGCGGCTACTGGATGGCCGGTTCCGATGCCCACGTGTACAACTTCGGTGATGCCCAGGCAGTTCCAAGCCCTGCTGGTGCCACCTCCAACCTCCCTGTCGCCGCCATGGCCGCACTATGACCCACGGAGCCGGTCCGTTCGCACCGGGCCCTACCACGGCCCCCCCACCTGAGCGCCTGCCCGGTCCGCTCGGACAGCAGTAAGTGAAGAGAGGGCGTTTACCGGAAGCCCTCGCCCCGCCCTGCGCAGCCGGGCTCAAGGAAGCCCCCCGTGCGACCGACCCCTAGCGACGTGTGCTGCCGCCCCTCCATCGTCCCCTTCCCGGTAGGCGCTGGTGGGACGGCAGGGGCACCGGTGCTCGGCCTGGTCGGCGCCTGAGCGGAGCGCTCCCGTGACGGCCGGAGCACCCTCGAGACGCCTCAGGCCCCTGGCCCTCCTGGCGGCCGTGGCCGTCATGGGCGCGCTCACGGCAGCAGCCGCCGTTCGTCACCCCGGTCGGCCGAGCGAGCCGCCAACCGTCCCGTCGGCCACCCCGAGCTGGCACGACGGGTACGACCACTACATCGTCACCCTCCCGGTCAAGCCAACCGTTACGCTGCGCAGCGCCGTCCTGCGCCCGGCCGACGCCTGTCCGGCACCCCCCGGGCCCGGCCAACCCGAACCGTGGCAGGCGGCTCCCCCTGACCCCCGCTACAAGGCCATATGGCGTCCGGGCCAACCGATGTCAGCCCTGTACGCCGCCATCCGGGCCCTGCCGAGGGGCTACTCGCTCCAAAGGGACTGCAACGGTGACATCCGTGCCGTACCACCCGGGGCCCCCACCGGTGCCGGTGCCGTTGCCACCGTGCCGGCCGCCAGCCCAGGCCCGGTCGTCGGAGCGCAGGGCAGGCCCGCCTTCGCTGACGAGGTAGCGGCAAAGCTGCGAGCGGTGAGCGGCGTGAAGTCCGTGCAGGTCGTGGGAGGCCGGTACCTGGTTGTGAAGGCGCACCTCCGAGCCGCCGAGGTGGCTTCTGTGACAGGCGGTGCGGTGACCGACCAGCAGCTCTTCGCAGCCCTTGGCACCCCGGGCACCACCACCGAGCCACCGCTCCCCAACGACCCCCTCTTCTCCGACGCGTACTTCCTCGCCGATTGGGGGCAGGGTGGTGTCGGCAGCCTGAGCAACGGCGTCGGCGGTCTGCCGTCCACGCCCGGTGCATCGGCGGACGCCGCCCAGGCCTGGCCCTACTCAACGGGCGCCGGGGTGCTGGTGGCGGTGATCGATGGCGGCGTGAACACCACATCGACCGAGCTGCTGGGCCGCATTTCGCCGCTGTCGAGGAACTTCTTGGTTACGCCGCCTTCAACCGACATCGCGCCTGCACAGAGCAGTGAACCCGCGTGGCAGCACGGCCAGTGGACATCTGTCACCTTGAGCGGCAACCTCGGCAACGGGTCAGGTGCTGCGGGGGTGGCACCGAACGCCCAGGTCATGCAGTTGGTGTGCATGAGCCCGACCACGGGCACCCTGACAGACCAGTGCATATACCAGGCCGGCGAGTACGCCATAGCCAACGGCGCCAAGGTGATCAACATGTCGTTCGGTGCCGGTTACGCCACGGGGGCCGACCCGCTCCTCACCCAGCTGGTCACCGACGCCGACAGCGCCGGCGTCCTGGTCGTGGCGGCAGCCGGCAACTCGGCCCAGGACAACGACACGTACCCCTTCTACCCCGCCGACTATGCAAAGACCTTCCCCAACGTCATCTCGGTCGGTGCATCCGACATGCAGGACAACGCGGCGACCTTCAGCGACTACGGGGCAAACAGCGTCGACGTTTTCGCCCCAGGAGTGCTCGTGCTCACCCAGGACGTCTCCGGGGCCCCTGACTTCTGGAGCGGGACCTCAGCTGCGGCGCCCATCGTGAGCGGGACGGCGGCATTGCTGCTCTCCGAGGACCCGGCCCTCACCCCGTCCGAGGTCAGGTCCATCATCATGACCACTGCCGACCACCCGGCCGCCCTTGCCGGGCTGAGCATCTCGGGTGGTCGCGTTGACGCCGCGGCCGCGGTAGCGTCCGTGGCCCCACCTGTGCAGATGACAGTGAGCGGAGTGGGCGCCCTGGCGCCCTCGGTGCCGGGCACCGTGAGCATCAACGCGCTCCTGACGAGCCCGGCCCTTACCTCCACCGCGTCGTCCCTGTCCATCACGGCACAACTGGTATACGACTACTCCGGCCAGGCCTACGCCGTGGTGGGCATGCCGCTGAGCTGGTCGGGCCCAGGACAGAGCGGTAAAGCCTCCACGGACGGGACAGGTACCGCCGTGCTCTCGCCGGGTGGCTTCCCGGCTGCTGACTTCACAGGCACCGGGGTTACGGTCTCGTTCCCGCTCTCGCTGCCCGTGGGCAATTACGCTCTGGTGCTCTCGCTGGTCAACCCGGCCGGAGGTGCCAGCATCGGCAACCACCAGGCTGTCTTCTTCACCGTTACGGGCACCGGCCCGGCAGCCACCACGACGGTGGCGCCCGGGGCGACGACAACGGCTCCTGCCGCCACCTCGTCGTCCACCACGGCCCCGGCCCTACCCGGCACGACCCTGCCCGGCACGACCCTGCCCTCCGCTCCGACCTCGGCACCCTCGACCACGGTGCCCGGGGCGACGACGACCTCGGCGCCCGCTGCGACGACAACGGTGCCCGCGGTGACTACGACGCAGACCACCCTGCCTCCGGGCCCCGCCGAGCCCAGCCAACCAACGGCGAACTTCGGCATCACCCAGCTGACGCCCAACGTGCTGGGCCCAGCTGGCGGTGACGTGACCGTCTTCGGCTCAAAACTGCCGGCCAACGCCGTGGTACGTGTGGGCACGACCTACGAGGCCGTCACCAACCAGGGGGCCGGCTCGCTCGACGTCACCGTGGGGGCGCTGCTGCCGGGCCTCTACAGCCTGACCGTGCTCAACCAGGGCATGACGTTGTCCGACACGCTGGCGAACGCCATAGAGGTCACCACTGGCACAGGCGGCACCCTCCCTGGTGGTCCGTCCTCCTCGACGACGGCTCCGGCGGCCTCGACGACCGTAGCCCCCCCTCCGCCCATCGTGGCACCCGCCTCCACGACCACCCCGGGCTCCGGCGGAGGGCCGACCACGGCGCCCGCGGCGACAACGACCACAGCGCCGGGCCCGGCCACCACCGGCACCGGCATGACGACCACCTCGGCCCCGGTCGGCACCACGGCGCCCCAGTCCTCGACCACGGTTGCCACGGTCCCGTCGACCACTTCGACCAACCCACCGGCGGCCACCACCACAACCCCGACCGGGCAGCCCTTCCAGGCACCGAACGGGCTGACGATAGCCCTCCTGTCGTCCGGGTCGCCCGTGGCCTCCGTGCCGCCGGGCTCCTGGAGCTCGCTGCTGTGCCAGGGGGCAAGCTGCACAGCTACGACGCTCACCGCATGACCTGACGCTCATGCGGTGCCTACCTGGGCACCTTCAGGATGCCTGCGACAGCCCCCGTCGTACGTCCCTGCGCCGCAGGGACCAGCGGTAGGCCTCGTCGGTCCCCCACACGACCAGGGGGAAGGCGGGCAGCAGGGAGAGCGCCACGGGGCCCGGCAGGGCCATGCTGAACGCCTCTCGCAGCCCGGGCAGCATGACGATGCCGGCCGCGACAGCCACCTCGAAGAGGATGCCCCAGAGCAGCAGCCGATTGGTGAACACCCCGGCGCTCCGCAGGGAGGCCCGTTCCGTCCGGGCCGCAAAGGCCGTCCCGATCTGGCACATCACGATGCCGAGGAAGGTCATGGTGGAGGCCTGCAGATAGGCCGCGTGCAGAGGTGCCCCGGTGCCCGTGGGGTCTCCGAAGTGCCACCCGGCCCGCACCAGCACGAAGAAGAAGCCACCCAGGGCGAGCACGGCGGAGACCGTGCCCACCAACAGCCATGCCCTCATGAGCATCTGGGCACGGATGACGCCCTCATGGCGGGAACGTGGCGGGGCGTCCATGAGGCCGGGCTCGGCTGGCTCCCGACCGAGGGCGAGAGCAGGCAGGGTCTCGGTCCCCAGGTCTATGGCCAGTATGGCAAGGACCGTCAAGGGCAGGGGCACCGACCCACCGGTCACGGCGAAGATGAGGAACGGGACTGCCTCGGGTGTCAGGTGGGCGAAGATGTAGAAGATGAACTTGCGGATGTTGGCATAGACCCGCCTGCCCTCCTGGACTGCGGCAACGATCGTGGCAAAGTTGTCGTCGGTCAGGACCAGTGTGGCCGCCTCCCGCGCCACGTCGGTGCCGGAGCGGCCCATGGCGACCCCGATGTCGGCCCGGCGCAAGGCGGGGCCGTCGTTGACACCGTCCCCGGTCATCGCCACCACCTCGCCCTCGGCACGAAGGGCGTCTGCGATCCGCAGCTTCGCCTCAGGCGAACTGCGGGCGAAGACCAGCTCGCGCCCCGAGCGCAGGAGGCCGTCCAGCTGTGCCTCGGTCATCTGGTCCAGCTGCTCTTCGGTCACAGGAGGGGCGGCTTCCACACCGACCCGGCGGGCTATCTCGGCCGCCGTGAGGGCGTGGTCACCGGTGACAACTATCACCCTGATCCCGGCGCGGTGGCAATTGGCCACCGCTCGAGCGACCTCGGGCCGTGGAGGGTCGAACATCGCCACCAGGCCGAGGAAGCAGAGGTCGCGCTCGGCCTCTTCGCGTTCGCTCGGCACTGTGTGCCCCGGGGGGAGCACACGCCGTGCCACGCCCAGTACCCGTAGGCCTTGGGCTGCGTACTGCTCCATCGCTGCCGACGCCTGGGCACTGTCCGCAGCAAGGAGGGCCTGCTCCCTGCCCTCGGGCCCGTAAACCCGCGTACAGCGGGCGAGCACCTCTTCGGGGGCACCCTTGGTATGCACGACCAGGGCCCCGTCCAGCGCGTCGACGCTCGACATCAACTTGAGCACCGGGTCGAAATGGAAAAGGCGCCGGCGTGCCTGCTTGCGGTGCTCGAGGGCTGTAGCCACGCCCAGGCGCGCCCCGGCCAGTAACAATGCCACTTCCGTGGGGTCCCCTACGGCTGCGGAGGGCTCGCCTGCGTCGACCTCCGCGGTGTTGCAGGACGTGACCGCCTGGGCCAGGGGGCGCAGCAACCGGAGGTCATCTGCGTCGGGCCCGGTACCGTCCGCCCAGCCCAGCTCGAGCGTACGGCCGGGGGCCCAGATGCTGCTGACCCGCATGCGGTTCTCGGTCAGGGTCCCTGTCTTGTCGGTGCAGATGACCGTGGTGGACCCGAGCGTCTCAACCGCCGAAAGGCGCTTCACGAGGGCGCCCTGCCGCGCCAGCGCCCTCACCCCCACAGCCAATGCCAGGGTGATCGTGGGCAAAAGGCCCTCAGGGACGTTGGCGACCAGGAGGCCTATGGCGAACACGGCCGCCTTGGAGAAGGGCAGGCCGGCGGCCACAGTGCCCAGGGGCAGGAAGGCAACCCCGACGCTCAGTGCCACCACGGCGATGAGCCAGGCAACCCGGCGCACCTCTCGTTCGAGTGGGCTCTCCTCTGCTCCCACGCGCTGGGTGAGCGCAGCGATACGCCCCAGTTCGGTGTGCATCCCGGTGGCGAAGACGAGCGCCTCGGCTTCTCCTCCGGTGCAGGCGGTACCGCTGAAGACAAGGTCGCGTGCCTGCAGGAGCCCGGTGTCGACATCGACCAGTTCGGCCGAGCGGAACACGGGGAGCGACTCGCCGGTGAGGGCCGAGGCGTCGACCTCGAGCGAACCCGACAGGAGGCGCCCGTCGGCACAGATACGGTCCCCCTCCCCGATCACCAGCACGTCGCCGGGCACCAGGTCTTGGGCGGCCACCTGGCGTACACGCCCGTCCCGCCGGACCACCGCCTGTGCCGGCATGTAGGCCTGCAGGGCCTCGACCGCTCTCTCGGCCTCCTGTTCCTGGCTGAAGGCGAAGAGGGCGTTGAGCACGATGACGCCGACGATCGCCGCCGTGAGCACCCCTGTCGATGTCAGCGCAGCCAGAGCTGCCGCCACCCACAGGAGCAGCGCCAGCGGGTGGGTGAACTGGCGGACGAGCTCACGGCCCCGCCCTCTCCGGCCGGCCCGACGGAGCTCGTTCGGGCCGTATATCAACGTTCGACGCTCCGCCTCACGCTGGGTGAGCCCCGACCGGCGGCTGCGCAGGTCACGTAGCAGCCGACCGGTTGGCTCGCGGGGGTCTATGGAGGCCGTCGACGCAGCCCCGTCGGACAGGCCCTGCCTCGTGACCGGTGCCGTCCCGTGTGCGCCCTGCACCTTCTCGGCCAAGGGGCCCGCCCTCGTCACAGCTGCATACTGGGGCGCATGCCCGCCTACCGTCAGGGTCGATGGTCCCTGCTGGCGCCAACCCCTCCTGCCCGGGCACCCGCAAGGTGCCATGGACGCTTGGGGCCATAACGGGCCATATGCCTCTTGGGCGTGATCCAGGAAGAAGGTGTCCCAGACCGAAGGCCGGGGAACGGTTTATGGTCCACCTAATAGCATGTGGCCGAAGAGTTGCTCAGCGTAGCTACGGAAGGCTGTGCGCGGAGAAGAGAGGCTCAAACGTGGCACACGGAGCACGACGTCGGCGCAGAGGCGGACCTGAGGCGGTACCGGGAGGCGGGGAGCCTGGCTCCTACGGGCAGCCACCCAGCGCCCGCGCCGCGACAGGTACCCCGGGGGCCGGGAGCAGGGACCGTTAGGACCAGCGGGCCCCATCGCGAAGAACTGTTGATGTCGCGCTCCCATCGGGCAGGGCCCTTGATGGCGCCACTGGTCGCGGGCGGCCTGACCCTGCTGGGCACGGTCGTACGTGCCGTCGCCACCGGGCCGTCACCCGTGCCCACCTGGGTGGCCTTCACTCTGGCGTTCACCGGGCTCGCCTTCGCAGGCCGACTGCAGCCGCTGCCCAGCTCCCGGCTGGGACCGGCCGGCTCTGCCTACCTCGACGAGGGCGCTCTCGTGGCACTGCTCATGCTCGTGCCTTTGCCCTTCACCGTCATGGCTTTCACCGTGGCAACGGTGGCGGCGACGGCTCTACGGCGGACAGCGGTCCCCAGGGCGGCCGTGGACCTCGTGACGCTTCTGGCAGCCGTGGGACTGTCCGCCCTCGTGTTCCGCATCGCACAGGGGCCCGGTCCACTCACGCTTCCCCGGTTGAGCGGTGCCACTTTGCTCGCCACGGCGGCCTTCGTTGCCGTCACAAGTGCGCCAATGGCGTTGGCAACTGTCACCATGGGCCTTGCCAGGCAGGCGGTGCCCACCCGGGCACTGGCCGGACGTGCCGGCCAGGCTGCGGTCGGAGCCGGTGCCGGGCTGCTGGCCGCGCTCACGCTCCGGTCCCAACCGGTAGCGCTACCTCTGGCCGTGCTGCCCCTGGCACTGCTGCACCACGCAGCGCACGGCCACCTTGCTGCCCGGCGCAACCAGGCCCGAACGGAGGGCCTGTCCCGCGCCGTGCTCGAGGTCAATGCCTCCGTGGGACGGGGCTCGGAAGCAGTGGAGGCCAGCGTGCTCGCGTCGGCTCGTGCCCTGCTCTGCTGCCCCCAGGCGCAACTTGCCCCGTGGCGTCCAGAGGCCGGGGCGCTGAGCGCCCCGGTGGCACGGGGAGACGGGACGCAATGGCTCAGCGTCTGGGGCCGTGGTGGTGCCGGACCTTTCGACAGCTCGGACAAGGTACTGCTCGAAGCTCTGGCATCTGTGGCCGCGGCTGCGCTCTCCAACGGTGCCCTGTACCGCAGGAGCCAGGCCCAGGGCCACCGCCTGGCCGCGGTGACCTCGAGCCTGGGCGAGGGCGTGTGCGCCATCAGCGCATCAGGGAAGCTGACGTACATGAACCAGGCGGCGGCAGCGCTGCTCGGGTGGGACATCCTCCCTGACCTGGGCGACGAGGACTCTTCACCCGGGTTGTCGGCAGGGGTGCCGGCGCCGGACTTCCTCTGGGCCGCAGCGACAGGGGCCATGGCTTCGGGTGCAACGAGCACCAGCTACGAGGCGCGCTTCAGGCGGGCCGACGGCAGCTACGTGGACGTGGAGTGCACGGTCGCCCCGAACCTCGAGGAGGGCGGCACCCGAGGCGCAGTGCTGGTGTTCCGGGACGTCAGCGAGCAGAGACGCCTGCAGGACCTGGCCCGCCAGGCGCTCCACGACCCGCTGACCGGCCTGCCGAACCGGCGGCAGTTCCTGGACGAACTGCGCGGGACGGTGGAGCGTTCCCGGCGGACAGGCGAGAGGCACGCCGTGCTCTTCATCGACGTGGACCGCTTCAAGGTGGTGAACGACCGTCTCGGCCACGAGGTGGGCGACCGGCTGCTGGTCGCCATCACCAGGCTCATCGAGGGCAGCGTACGGACCGGGGACCTGGTGGCGCGCCTGGGAGGCGACGAGTTCATCGTGCTCGTCCGGTCGGTCACCGGAGCCGCCGAGGCCGAGGACGTGGCTCGCCGGATCGTCGGCTCGCTGCACGAGCCCCTGGACCTGGGCAACAGCCACCGGGTCCGGGCACAGGTGAGCATCGGGATCGCACTGACCTCTGCCGGCCGCCACCACGAAGAGGTGCTCCACGATGCCGACGTGGCCATGTACAGGGCCAAGGCCAGGAGCGGGTCACGGCACCGCTACTGCGTCTTCGACGCTCTGAGCACAGGGGCCCGGCCGGCCGGCCGGACCGAGCTCGAGTCGGAGCTGCGGCAAGCAGTGGGCCTCGGGCAGTTCGAGCTGTACTACCAACCTCTCTTCTCGATGATGGACCGCCGGCTGGTGTCGCTGGAGGCGCTGGTGAGGTGGCGCCATCCCCGCCTCGGGCTGCTGAAACCGGCCGCCTTCCTGGACCTGGCGGAGAGCACCGGCCTGATGCTGGACCTGGGCCACGAGGTCCTCGAACGGGCCTTCGTGCAGGCACGGCACTGGAGTGAGCGGCTGGGCACCGCACCCACCATCTCGATCAACCTGGCGGCCCGCCAGTTCGAGCACCCGGGCTTCCTGGCCGACGTCGAAGCTCTTCTCCGCTCGACCGGCGCCGACCCGGGCCAGTTCTGCTTCGAGGTCGCCGAGAGGCTGACCCTCGAGGACATGGCGCGCACCAACGAGGTCCTCAAAGGCCTCAAGCGGCTGGGGGCGAGCGTGGCCATCGACGACTTCGGGACGGGCCGGTCGGCACTGGACCACCTGGCGGACCTCCAGGTCGACGTGGTCAAGCTCGACCGCGAACTGGTCCACGACGTGGAGAACGACCCCGTCAAGTCGGCCGTCGTCTCGGCGGTCCTGACCCTTACCAGGGCTGTCGAGTCGACGACCGTGGTCGAAGGCGTCGAGACGGAGCTGCAACTGGAGCACCTCGTCAACCTCGGCTGCAACATCGGCCAGGGCTACCTCTTCTCCCGTCCCCTGCCTCCGGAGGAAGTCGAACTGCTCATGGGCCTGGGAGCCGGCTCTCCCGCTCCTGCGGTGCCACAACGGGGCGCGGGCACAGGCCCCGGGCGCAAGGGCCTGGCCGACCTCGCAGCCGGCCCCCACTGAACTGCTGGCCTGGCCTGCTCAGACCGGCCCGGCCGACTCCCCCGACCGGGCCGAGGGGGGCCGGTGCTCCATCGGGTGGCGGTGCAGGTGGGCCAGCCCACGGGAGGCCTTGGCTCTCAGCAGGGCCACGTCTGCAGCGCGGAACAGCGACGCAGCGCTCATGCCGTCCGAGGGGTAGCTGGACACGCCGACCTCCACTGTCACCTGGGGTAGGAGCTGGCCCAGGTGGCTGACCTCGAGGTCCGAGATACCGACCTGCAGCGAGCGCGCCTTGACGACCGCTCCCTCACCCGGGGTGTCGGGCAGTATGAGCGCCAGCTCGTCACCCCCGTAACGGCAGGCGGTGTCCTCGGCCCTGATGTTGCGCTCCAGGAAGGCAGACAGCTCGCGCAGCAATGCGTCGGCCGCGTCGTGACCGTAGCTGTCGTTGAGCTGCTTGAACTTGTTCACGTCGAGGAGCACGAAGCTGAAAGGCCGGCCGTGCCGGGCGGAGTGCTTGATCTCCTTCTCGAGAGCGGCCTCCATATAGCGGCGGTTGAAGAGCCCGCTCAGCGGGTCCTTCACCGCTTGCGACTGCAGGAGCAGGCGAAGGCGGAAGTTGGCTACGGACATGGCGATGTTGTCCGCCAGTACAGAGGCCAACGCCTCGTCTTCGTCGTCGATCGGCAACCCGCCGGCTGACGCGGAAAGGTGCAGGGCCCCCATCGACTGGTCCTGAGCCATCAGGGGTACACAGAGGTAGTCGCCGGTCCCACCGACGTGGGCGCAGCGGGGAGAGCGCTCCGGGTAGCGAGCGCCGCAGATGCGGCCCAGCCGGAGCGCCCAGCAGTGGTTGGCGACCGCCGCGGCGTCGTCGTCGGTGGCCCCACCACCCGGGACGTCCCCGCCCGGCACCCCGGGCCCCCAGGCGGCCACCACCGTGGGCCTCACATGGGACGGGTCGTGGAGCACGAGCTGGCCTGACAGGCGGGGGAAGAGCACGGGGCCGTTCTCCGCCACGAGCCTGTGCACCTCCGCCTCGGCCTCCATCGACTGCAGGACCCTGGCGAGCATGCTCACTGCTGCCAGGCCCCGGTTGCGCCTCTCGAGGGCTTCGAACCTCACCCTGAGCGCTTCGTGCTCCCGCCGGAGACCGACCAGCTCGTTGCGGGCATCCCCGACATCGCGCAGGGACGCCACGGCGAAGCTGCCCTCCACGACCTCGAGCATGCTGAGGCTGATCTCGACCGGGCTGACCTCCCCACCGGCCCGGCGCACGGTCAGCTCCCGGCTGACCCCGTGCGGCCGGGCGTCCGGCCACGACCAGTACCGCCCCCGGAGGTGCTGGTGCGCTCCGCGGGACGCCTCTGGCACGAGCGCATCCACGGACCTGCCCACGAGCTCGCTCCTGGGCGCACCGAACATCCGTTCCGCCTGTCTGTTGACCAGGGCGAGGGCCCCGTCCTCGGCCACCACCACCACCGCGTCGGACAGCATGTCCAAGACTGCTCCCACATCGCTCAGGGCAAGCCGGGCCGCCGGAGCGACGCCCGACTGCCCCGTGTGCTCCCAGGGGGCGGGTCCTTCGTACGGGCGGAGAGCTGCCATTCAGTACACCAGACCAGAACTTCGGCCTCTGTCACAGAGTCCAAGGTCACAATCGGGGAACTGTCACCCGAAGGGGGACCTGAGAGCCGCCCTACCAGGTCCCGCGCTCACCCTGGCCGGCGGCTCCACCTGTCCTCCACCGGGCCTGCACCCGAGCCGCAGGCCGCTGCGGTCACATCTGCTCCGTGGTGCCAAAAGGGCTCCGGGAAAGGTGGGAGTACGATGGCGACCTGGCATTGCCCCGTCTGTGGGCTCGACTTTGCGTTCCACTCGGAACTGGACTGGCACATCCGTGACAGCCACTGCCTGAAGCGCACCGCCGGCCTCGCCGGCCAGCTGGAGAGAGAGGCAGTGCTCAGCTGGGGCTCCCTGCGGAGGCTGCAGTCCGCCAGCGAGCACCCTTCGGTGTCGCTGTTCATGTGGACGGCGCCCGGTGCGGTGATGGCCCCCAGCGATGCCGCCAACCTTCGCCAGCTCGCCGACCGGGCCGCCAGGCGGCTGGCCTCCGAACTGGAGGGGGCAGCCCTGGAGCACATGAAGGGCCGCCTGGACGAAGCCGTCAGGGCCGCCAGCAGCAGCCCGACCGACCACGGCCTCGCTGTCTTCGTGAGCTCGGGCGAGACCGTGATCGTACCCCTCCCCTTCGCCCCCCAGGAGAAGGTGGCGGTGAACCCGTCCTTCGCCACCCGCGACCTGCTCGAGGCCCTGCAGGAGCACCCCATGTACAGGGCGCTGGTGCTGTGGGGCCCGGGCTTCCGGCTGCTGGAGGGCTGGGGTGACAGGCTGAGCGAGGTCCGCAACTGGCAGGTGCCGAACCCCTCCCTGACCGGCCCCCGCTACGCCAAGGGCACCAGGGAGGAGGCAGCCCGCTGGACGCCGCACCAGAGGCGCCAGGCCGCCCTGGCGGCGGCCGACCTGGCGATCGGTGAGAGGGTCGCCATCGACGGGCGCCTGCCCCTGGTCGTGGTGGGCCGGACCAGCCTGCTTGCCCGGTTCCGCAAGGGCTCCGCCCATGCCGCGTCCATCGTGGGTGAGGTCACGACCTGGGGCTCCATGCGTACCAGAGCCGAGGTGGGCGAGCTGGCCGCCCCCCTGGTCGCCGTTTGGCGCAAGAGGCACGCGGCCGACTACCTCGATGCCTTGGACCAGGCGGAACGCCAGGGCCGCGTCGTCTGGGGCCTGGACAAGGTCTGGGACGCCGTCCGGGAGCAACGGGTGCACTGGCTCTGGGTGGAGAGGGGTTACTCCCTGCCCGGCAGGGCCGTCGACGGTGGCAGACGCCTGCTGCTGGGCGAGCAGGCAGCCCACGACCGCAAGCCTGGGCTGGCCGAAGACGTCGTCGACCTGCTGATCGAACGGGCGACACTGGCTGGCGCCCACGTCGAGATCGTCGAGAACCTACGGGGCCCGGGTCACGAGGAGGACCGCATTGCGGCCCAGGTCGGGCCGGTGCCAGCCAACCAGCCGGTAGAGGTCCAACCCGCCCAGGAGGTGCCCGCGGGCCCTACCAGCAGAGCCGTGGCCTGACCGGCAGAGCCGTGGCCTGAGCGGGCCACGCCTCTGGGGGCCTATTGACCGTTGGCCATGCCTCCCGTGGCTGCGCCCGCCTCGGGCCCGAGGCCCACCCGTTCGGCGTAGCCGTCGACGAGCGGTTGCACCGAGCTGGCCTGGCAGACGGGGGGCTGGCAGACCTCCGTCGCTGGCAGGCGGGCAACCAGGTCGTCGGCCACCCTTATGACGTCCGCCAGCTCCGCCGGCCGGGGATGGCCGAGGTAGAGCCGGCGCTGGGAGGTGACGGCCTCCACCAGGTTGTAGCCCATGCCCCAGGACGAGAGGAGGTAGCCGCCGACCACAGGGTACGTGGTGCCCAGTTGCCGCTCCTCGGCCTCGTCCGGGGTCGCGCCCGCCGCGATGTCTGCCGCGACCTCGGCCAGCCTGTCGGGAGAGCGCTCGGCAACCACCAGTTCCCCGATGCCGTGGAGCATGCCTGCCACGTGCGCCTCGGCCCGCAAAGGCGGCGGGACCATCTGGGAGGCCAACCCGGCAACCTGGGCAGCGTGAGCGTTGAAGCAGTCCAGCCACTCTGGCGACAGGTCGGTGCCGGGCGCGAAGGCCCGGAAGAGCGCTCCCGCTATGGCCAGGTCCCTCAGGGCCTCGACCCCCAGGTAGGCGACGGCCTGGCGCAGGTCGTGCACCTCGGCGCGCAGGCCGAAGTAGGCGGAGTTCACCAGCTTGAGCACGTTGGCAACGATGGCGACGTCACCGCTCACGATGTCGGCCACCTCGGCGGGTGAGCAGTCCTCCTCGCCCAGGGCCGCGTCGAGGGCCATGACGACGGTGGGCGGGCTGGGCAGGGCGCCGACGCTCCTCACCAACCGGCGCGTGGCATCGCCGTACAGACGGTGCTGGATGCCAGCCACCCGGCGGACCTCCCCGAAGAGCACCTCCGGCCCACAGTCCGCGCTGAGGCGGCGGTTGGCCACCGCCAGGGTGCGTGGGGAGTGCCCCCGGTCCCCTGGGCCGGCCAGAGCGATCCGAGCCGTGGCCGGGTGCCGCTCACGGGTGAGGCGGAGGAAGCTGGCGGCGCTCATCTCGGACAGCCCCGAGCTCACCACCACAGCGTGGACAGGCCTCTCCGACATGACGAACAGTGCAACGTCGGCCCCCGGCACGAAGGCCGCCTCCCAGCCGTCGGCATAGCCACCGAAGTGACGCTGCATCGCATGCAGGTTCGGTATGTCGTCGTCTACGAAAAGGACCCTCAGCACCTTGCAGCCTCCAACAGCTGTATCGGCAGGCAAGGCGCCCACCCAAGGCTGGCCGGGCTCTTGGCCCGGCTTGTGCCTACCTGCCGGGCCCGGGAGGGCTCCAGGTGCCGCTGGCGGGGCTGTGACCCCCGCCACCGGCACCTGCCCTTGTCGTCAGGCTCTCAGTCCCCTCCGGGGACCTCAGGCGTACTGGGAGATGGTGCTGTTGGGCGGCAGAGAGGGCTGCGGCGCCGCGCCGCCGGTCGGCTCGATCCCGTGGTCACCGTCCCCATCGGGTGCGCCGGCCTTGCCTGCAACAGCCCCTGCCGCCATCTGCATGGCGTTCGCTACCGGGTTGACGTTCATGTCTGATCACCTCCTTCCCGTCCAGGCTCGGCTCCCCGGAGAGCGAGCAGAGGCGCAAGGAGCCCCCTTTACCGGAACTTTGCCTTGCCGGGCACGGTGCCTAAGGCGGGGCATGCAAGACCGGAAGAACGCGCCGCCCGCCTGGCCAGGCCGGTCCAGTGCGCCTACCAGGGGTTGCGCCCCCCGGCAGGGCGGGCGGCAGGCGCAGCCGAGTTGGCCCGGCACGGGCGGGCGGGCCCCTATGCTGATGCTCGAGCCGGCCGGCACCGGAGCCCGCCTACCGGGCGCGGGCCGGCGGCAAACGCGTAGCCAGCGGTGCGCACAGGCACCCACAGACAGGCAAAGGAGACCCACATGACATTGAGGCTCGGGGACACCGCTCCCGACTTCAAAGCCGAGACCACTCAGGGCCCCATCTCGTTCCACGAGTGGAAGCAGGGCTCATGGGCGATCTTGTTCTCCCACCCGGCAGACTTCACACCGGTCTGCACCACCGAGCTGGGGCGGGTCGCCGGCCTCAAGGCCGAGTTCGACCGGCGCAACACCAAGGTCATCGGCCTCTCGGTGGACACCCTCCAGCAGCATGAGCAGTGGAAGGGCGACATCGCCGAGGTGACGGGCCATGCCCTGAACTTCCCTCTGATCGCCGACCACGACCGTCACGTGTCCGACCTCTACGACATGGTCCACCCCAACGCCAACGCCACCTTGACGGTGCGATCGGTGTTCATCGTCGACCCGGCCAACAAGGTACGCCTCACCCTCACCTACCCGGCCTCCACCGGGCGCAACTTCGACGAGCTGCTCCGGGTGCTCGACTCCCTGCAGCTGACCGACAAGCACAAGGTCGCCACTCCCGCCGACTGGGAGCACGGCCAGGACGTGATCGTGGCCGTGGGCCTGAGCGACGAGGAGGCCCAGAAGCTGTTCCCGGGCTTCGAGACGAAGAAGCCCTACCTGCGCCTCACGCCCGACCCTTCCAAGTAGGACCGGCAGGCCTCGGGCAGTTGCAGTGCACAGCGGGGTGGCCGGGCAACCGGCCCCGGCCACCCCGCTTCTCTGCCACCCGCTCCGCCGGAGAGCCAAGCGTGCGAGCAAGGCTGTTGCGAGGCCGCCCAGGCGTCCCACCAGGGATTTTGCGCACCTGGTAGAGTTGGGGGCGTTTTGAGTGCGGGCGTAGCTCAATGGCAGAGCCCCAGCCTTCCAAGCTGGCCATGCGGGTTCGATCCCCGTCGCCCGCTCCGACCCTGCCTCCCGCTCCCCGGCTCCCGACCGGTGCGCCCGGGGGACGGTACTTAGTCTCAGACCAGTGGCCCGTCGACCAACCCCGCGTTCGGTTTACCGACGCCGACAGCTGAGCGTCCTGATGGTACTGCTGGCCCTCATCGCCGCAGCGGCCTACGTCCTGGCCCGGCAGTCAGGCCTGGGGGGCCGGCCCGCAGCCGCCGGACAGGGCTCTTCAGCCGGTAGCGGGACCAGAGGTGGGCCACCGGGCGCCGCGGGCCCGGGGGCCACCTCCAGGCCCACTGGGGACGTACCCCGCACGACCGTGACCGCGAGGGCGCCCGTGGTCACGACGGGGACAACCCTGCCCTTACCCGGGACCACCAGCACCACGCCCCGACCCGTGGCGTTCCCCATCGGCAGCGCGTCGATGCAGGTGGCGGCCCAGACGCCCGCCGGGCCGGTCACGGTCCCGGTGGCCCTCTACTACCCGGCGCTGAGCCAGGGCCCGGGTGCCGCCCCCGACCAGGCCCACGGGCCATATCCCCTGGTCGTGTTCAGCCAGGGGTTCGGTGAGTACCCCTCTGCCTACACGGTGCTCATCGACACCTGGGCCCACGCCGGGTTCGTCGTGGCGGCGCCCACGTACACCCACACGGACCCGGGGCCCGGGCTGTGGAGGCCGGACATCGTCAACCACCCGGCGGAGCTCTCGGCCACCATCACTGCCGTGCTGCACGACAGCTCCACCCCGGGCGGGCTGCTGAGCGGGATGGTGCGCCCGGCCAGGGTGGCTGTGGCCGGCCAGTCCGACGGAGGCGACGTCAGCCTCGCCGCTGCTGTGAACAGCTGCTGCCGCGACCCGCGCATCAAGGCTGCTGTCATCCTCTCGGGTGCCGAGTACTCGGTGTTCGGGGGCAGTTATTACAGCCAGGGCAGCCCTCCGTTGCTCGTGACCCAGGGTGACCGGGACTCGGCTGCACTGGGCAACGCCCCAGTGTGCAGCGCCAACCTCTACAACGCAGCACCGGCGCCCAAGTACTACCTGGACCTGCTGGGCGCCACCCACCTGCCCCCCTATACCCAGCTCAACCCCTGGGAAGCCGTGGTGGCAAAGGTCTCCGTCGAGTTCCTCGACGCCTACCTGCTGGGCCAGCACGGGCAGGTGCTCAGGATGTCGACCGACGGCAACGTGGCCGGGGTGTCCACGATCACCTCCGCCCCGACCGTCCCGTCGCCCGGGGGCACGTGCTGAGGCCGATGCCCCGGCCCGGGCAGCCCGGGAGCCGTCACCCCCACTGAACGACGAGGTCCGCACGCGGCCGGTAGGTGGTCGCGAGCACGGCGTTGGGCTCGTCCACTGTCCGCACCCAGTCCCGGGCCGCAGGTTCGTCCCGTCCGAAGCTGATGTGCCGGGCGACCAGGCGTGACCGCCGGAGCGAGTCCTCGACCTCCAGGTACCACGCCTCGTCCAGCAATGGGCGCACCCTGTCCCAGGGGGGCCGCTCGTCCAGGAGGTAGTTGCCCTCCGTCACCACCAGGCGTACTTCGGGCGTCACCGCTATGGCCCCCGCTATGGGCTCCTCTATGTCCCGGCGGAACATGGGCGCGTACACCGTCTCGTCGACATCGTGGCGTGCCCGACGGAGCACCTCGGCGAAGCCCGCAGCATCGAACGTGTCGGGAGCACCTTTGCGGTCCGCCCTTCCCAGGCGTTCGAGCTCCACCTGGGCCAGGTGGAAGCCGTCCATGGGCACCAGCACCGCCACAGGGCCCAGGGCGGCCACCAACGCCTCGGCCAGGGTCGACTTACCTGCCCCCGGGGGGCCGGTGAGCCCCAGCACCAGCCTGGGCGAGGCCCCAACGGGCCCTGACCGCTCGAGCAGGAGCTCTGCCCGCTCCCTCAGGTGGTTGGGCAACTGGACGCTCATGCTCGGCTCACCGGGCCCGAGACTAGTACCCGCAGCTCTTCGCCCAGACCGGGGCGGCCGGCCGTCCCGTGCGCCCTCAGGGCACCACCAGGACGGGCCGCTTCCCCATGGCCAGCAGCCTGCGGGGCGCCGCACCGAGGTGGAGGTTGGGGTGGCGGGACCTGCCCACCACCACCATGTCCGCCTGGCAGGCCTCTGCCAGCGCCTCCAGCTCCCGGGCGATGTCACCCCTGCGACATGCGAACCCGCCCTCCACGCCGGCCTGGGCCAGTTCCCTCATCACCTCCGAGCGCAGCACGTCCGCGTCGTCGTCCCCGGGCAGCGTGGGGACAGGGACCGCGAACACCCCCATCTCCGCCGTAGCCGGTACGTGCAGGACGAAGCAGGCGTGGATGACGCCCCCCTCGCGCCGGGCGATACCGGCCGCCATGGACACGGCACGCCAGCTGGTCTGAGAACCGTCCACTCCGACGACGATGTTGAGCAGCTTCACGTTGGGCAACAGGTGGTCATGGCAAGAGGGCTCGGGCAGGAGGCCGACCGGGCTGACCTGCAACCGGCCCTCACTCTACGCGGCCCGGGCAAGGCAGCGGCCAGGGGCTCCGGCGCCGGCCGGCCCGGGCGCCCGTGCACCATGACGCCCTGGAACCCGACAGGCGGACCGTCGGTATCTTTCTCTAGCGTGAAGGGCATGCCCAGGAGCGGACGACAGACCAGCGCGGCCCGCCTGGGGCACGGGCGCGAGCGGTGAGGCGACCGGCATCCCCCAACCGGTTCCTCTCCGTCGTCCTCGGAGCCGCCCTGCTGGCCGGGCTGGCCATGGTGGTCCTGGACCGGCCGGCGTCGCGCACCCAGGCCACCACGCCCAACGCCGTACCCACGACGACCGGGGTACCTTCCAGCTCGACGTCCTCAACGACGGCTCAGAGCTCCAGTTCCAGTTCCTCCTCCTCCTCCTCGACCTCCACGACGGTGCTCCGCGCAACGACGACCACCGCGGGCGGCTCCAGCTCGACCACTGCCACCAGGACCGCGGGCTCGGGTGCTGCCGGCCCCACCTGGCACCTCGCG
>JAJZMF010000021.1:40080-81000 GCA_021850325.1 Actinomycetes bacterium | reverse complement strand
TGGTGCTGGTGTTGCTGGTCTCGGCCCCGCCGGCGCGGTTGTTGTCCGCCACCAGCCAGGTGCACTCGATGTTGGGCCCGGTGCTGCTGCTCGTTATCTGTGCACTGACGGGGATGTTCGGGCTCGGGCCGGGCTTCGTGAGCGCCGAGGCCGGGCTGATGCCGGCTCCGAGCGCCAGGCCGCCGAGCGTGGCAGCGGCGACGAACGACCTTGCGCCTCTACGCCACCCCGGGTGTGATGCTCTCAGGTCCACTTTGCTCCTCCTCGTATCGGACATCGTCGAGGAGCGCCACGCTTGGCCCCGGGGAACTGCTCTTCGTCTCCCACGGTCCAGGTGCCCTGGCGGTCCGCCCACGAGACAAGCGCCACCGCAGGGTGGCCACAACGGCTCCCCGCTCATTTGGCCAAACCTTGGCCTGGTAAATGGGCGTAAGTGACTAGCTCGAAGTGGGCCGGCCAGGGAGCCGTCCGCCACCGGTGCCACCCACCCGGGGCGCAACCCCTCATACCTGAGGATGAGGCGCCATGGCCCGGGATCCCGACTGGGGGCTGTAGGCGGTACAGGGACCGGCCGTTAGCTTCGTCGACATGATCCAAGCTCAGCACCTGACCAAGAGGTACGGCCCCAAGACAGCGGTCGACGACCTCTCCTTCGCCGTGGCCCCCGGTGTGGTGACCGGGTTCCTGGGCCCCAACGGCGCCGGCAAGTCCACGACCATGCGTATGGTCGTCGGGCTCGACCGGCCCAGCTCGGGGACGGTGACCGTCAACGGCAAGCCTTACCGCGACCATGCCGCCCCCTTGCACGAGGTCGGCACCCACCTCGAGGCACGTGCCGCCCACACCGGCCGCTCCGCCCTCAACCACCTGCTCGCCCTGGCGGCCACCCACGGCATCCCGCGGCGCCGGGTGGACGAGGTGATCGGCCTGGTCGGCCTGGAGGAGGTCGCCCGCCGGCGGGCCGGGGCCTTCTCGCTCGGCATGGGCCAACGGCTCGGTATCGCCGCCGCCCTCCTCGGGGACCCGGCCACCATCATCCTCGACGAGCCGGTGAACGGCCTGGACCCCGAGGGCATCCTGTGGATCCGGGGCCTGCTGCGGGACCTGGCCGCCCAGGGCCGGACGGTGCTCGTCTCGAGCCACCTGCTGAACGAGATGGCGGTCACCGCCGACCACGTCATCGTGGTAGGCCGAGGCAGGCTCATCGCAGACGTGAGCATGGAAGAGCTGGTGCGCACGGCGGCCGGCAACACGGTGCGGGCCCGCTCACCCGAGGCGGCGCGCCTGCGGGACCTGTTGGCCGGCCCGGGCGTGACCGTCACCAGCAGCGAGCCCGGCCTGCTCAGGGTGGAGGGCGTCAGCTCCGAGCAGGTCGGCGAGCTGGCCCGCGAGCACGGGATCGCTCTCTACGAGCTGGTGGCGGAGAGCGCCTCGCTCGAAGAGGCCTTCATGGAGCTCACCTCCGGATCTGTCGAGTTCAAGAGCCACGGCGTCGCCTGGGAAGGCCAGAGGAGCGCAGCATGACCTCCGTCCTCAGCGCGCCCTCCCACCCCACCGGCACGGCGGACCTGGCCGCAGGCCCACAAAGCGCCGACGCCCAACCTGTCACCCTGGCCCGCGTCGTGCGCTCCGAGTGGGTCAAGCTCCGTTCGCTGCGTTCTACCGGCATCGTGCTGGGCCTCACCGCGGTCCTGATGGTGGCCCTGGGGATGCTCATCACCTACTTCTCCTGGCACGGCAGCAACGCCTTCGCCCGGGCCCGCTTCGATGCCATCGACCGCAGCCTGTCCGGGGCCCACCTGGCCATGCTCACCGTAGGGGTGCTCGGCGTGCTCGTCATCACCGGCGAGTACACGACGGGCATGATCCGCTCCACGCTGTCAGCCGTGCCCCGGCGCCTGCCCGTGGTGTGGGCCAAAGTGGCCGTCTTCGCCCCCGTCACCTTCGTGGTCAGCCTGGTCTCCGCCCTGGTGGCATTCCTTGTCAGCCAGGCACTGATCGCTCCCCACGGGGCTTCACTGTCCTCACCGGGGGCCTTGCGGGCCGTGGTCGGTGTCGCCCTCTTCCTCACCGTGATGGGCATCATGGGGACCGGGCTCGGCTTTTTGACCAGGTCAACCGCAGGCGGGATAACCAGCGTGGTAGGACTGACCTTCGTGCTCCAAGCCATCGGTGCCGCCCTGCCCGCCAGTTGGCAGCACTCGGTGGTGCCCTACCTCCCCCTGCAGGCGGGCGAAGCGGTGTTCACCATCCGGCCGGACACCACCCTGCTGGCACCCTGGCCCGGCTTCGCCCTCTTCTGTGCCTACGCGGCATTGACCGTGCTCGCCGGCGCCTACACCCTGGAGCACCGGGACGCATGAGCCTGCCGTTGGGAGCGACCAGTGGCCCCGGGCACACCCGCCCGGGGCCCGGGCGCGTCAGCGAGGGGGCGGCGCAGCTCCCGACCGCTCCCGCCAAGGCACTCCAGCGGGCCTGGGCCTGGCTGGGGAGCGAGGCCGAGCCGGGGCCCGGTACCAGGCCTCGCCCGCTCTCCGCCTGGTACTCCAGGGCCCGTGCCCACACCACCGCCGTCGACGCCTTGCTGGCGGTGGTCGTGCTCGGCCTGAGCAGCGCCAACTCCCTGGTACGCGGAGGCCCGGCCACCACCGCCGTCGCCTGGGCGCTCCAGGTCGCCCTCAGCCTGCCCCTGGTCTGGCGGCGCCGGGAGCCCCTGGGGGTCTTCGCCCTCATCTGTGCGGTGGCCTTCGCCCAATGGTCCTACGGGCAGCGCTTCCTGGCCGATGCCGCCATCCTGGTCGCCCTCTACACCGTCACCAGCCGCGCCCCCCGGCGGCTGGCCGTCCTGGCCGCCGCCACGGTGGAGCTCGGGGTGGTGCTGGCAGCCGAGCAGCGCATCCTGGGCCTGGACTGGGCGCGTGGCGTGGTCGTGCTCACCGGGATGGTGGCCGCGGCCTTCTTCCTCGGGGCCAGCGTCCGCGCCCGGCGCGCCTACACGGCCGCCCTGGTGGAGCGGGCCCAGCGCCTGGAGCTCCAGCGCGACCAGCAGGCCACCATCGCCGTGGCCGCCGAGCGGGCCTCGATCGCCCGTGAGATGCACGACATCGTGGCCCACAGCCTGGCCGTCATCATCACCATGGCCGATGCCGCCGTGGCCAAGCGCCGGTCCGACCCCGAGAAGGCCGCGCTCACCATGGGACAGGTGTCCGAGATCGGCCGCCAGGCCCTGGGCGAGACCCGGCGGCTCCTCGAGGTCCTCCGCACCGACGGGGCCGCCCCGGGCCACAACCCCCAGCCGGGGCTGGCCCAGCTGGACGAGCTGGTGGCGAAGGTGCGGGCAACAGGCCTGGCGGCGGAACTGAGCGTGTCGGGGCAACCCTTCGAGCTGCCCGAGGGCGCCCAGCTCACGGTCTACCGGATCGTCCAGGAAGCTCTCACCAACACCATGAAGCACGCTGAGGGCGCCTCCCGGGTACGCGCCTGCCTGCACTACGCCCGGCCGCTGGTCGAGGTGGAGGTCTACGACGACGGGCGGCCTCCGGCGGTCGGGCACCCACCCCCGCCCGGGCACGGCCTGGTGGGGATGCGGGAGAGGGCCGCCCTCTACCAGGGCAGGCTGACCGCCGGGCCCCGGCCCGGGCGGGGATGGGCCGTGCAGGCCGTCCTCGACCTCGGCTCGGCCGGCGCAGGGACGAGATGACGGTCCGGGTCCTCCTGGCCGACGACCAACCTCTGATCCGGAGCGGCTTCCGGATGGTCCTGGAGGAGCAGGGGGACATCGAGGTCATCGGTGAGGCGTCCGGCGGTGAAGAGGCGGTCCGGCTCACCCGCCAGCTGCGTCCCGACGTCGTGTTGATGGACGTCCGCATGCCCGGTGTGGACGGCATCGAGGCCACCCGCCGCATCGTCCAGGAGGTGCCACGTTCCCGGGTCCTCGTGCTCACCACCTTCGACCTGGACGAGTACGCCTTCAGCGCCCTGCGTTACGGCGCCAGCGGCTTCCTGCTCAAGGACGCCCGCCCCGCCGAGCTGGCCGACGCCATCCGTGCCGTGGCCAGTGGGGACGCCGTCGTGGCGCCCAGCGTGACCCGACGGCTGCTGGACAATTTTGCCCAGCAGCTGCCCGACCTGCGTGGGGGCAGGGAGGCGCCGGCAGTCCCTGAGCTCGAGCAGCTGACGGTGCGCGAACGCGAGGTGCTGGTGCGGGTGGCCGAGGGCCTCTCCAACGCCGAGGTGGCAGCAGTGCTCTTCGTCAGCGAGGCCACCGTCAAGAGCCACCTGGGGCGCGTCCTGGCCAAGCTGGAGCTGCGCGACCGGGTGCAGGCAGTGGTCTGGGCCTACCAGGTGGGCCTGGTCCACCCGCCCGCCCACCAGTAGGGGCAGCCGGGCCTGCCCTGCGGGCTCAAGCGGGCCGCCACCGTGCCGAGATGACCATGGGATGAGCGCGACCCGCCCGATCTGGGACGGCCCTGGCCCGACGGAGCAGAGGCGTCGGGCCGGCCGGCCCCGCGTCCTGTGCACGGACGACGAGCAGGCAGTCCTCAACGCCCTGGCCCGCTCCCTGCGCTCACGCTACGAGCTGACCACCGCGCTCGGCGCCAAGGAGGCGCTGCAGGCGCTGGAGGAGGCCGACGAGCCCTACGCCGTGCTCATGGCAGACCTGCGCATGCCGGGGATGGACGGCATCGAGCTCCTGCAGCGCGTCCGCGCCAGTCACCCCGGCACGGTCAGGGTCCTGCTCACCGGCTATGCCGACCTGGAGCACGCCACAGCGGCCATCAACGAGGGCCACGTCTTCAGGCTGCTCTTCAAGCCCGCCAGCCAGGCCGAGCTGACCGCCACCCTGGACGCAGCCGTCGAGCAGCACCGTCTGCGCACGGCCGAGCGTGAGCTCCTCGAGCAGACCCTGAGGGGCAGTGTGGAGGCACTGGTCAGCGCCCTGGCCATCGCCAGCCCCACCACCTTTGCCCGGGCCTCCAGGGTGAAGGAACTGGCCGGGCGCCTGGCCCGTGCCATGGGCGAAGAGGAGCCGTGGGCAGTCGAACTGGCCTCGATGCTGTCCCGGATCGGTGCGGTCGGCCTGCCCGAACGGGTCTCCGAGAAGCTGGCCGCCGGCACCCCTCTGTCGGAGGACGACGAGCGCGAGCTGGACCAGCTCCCCCGCCTGGCCGAGGGGGTGCTGAGCCACATACCCCGCCTCGAACTGGTCCGCAGCATCGTCCGCTACCACCGCAAGGACTTCGCAGGAGGCGGCGTCCCCGCCGATGGTGTCGCAGGTGAGGCCATCCCCCTGGGCGCTCGCCTGGTCCGGGTGGCCGAGGACCTCGACCACCTGGAGAGCGCCGGACTCGGCGTGGCGGACGCCCTGGTGGTGATGCGCAAACGGGCCGGCCGCTACGACCCCGCCGTGCTCGACGCGGCCGAGGGGCTCTCCAGCGGCCCTGAGCACGACGTCCTGGCCGTGCGCGTGGGCGAGCTGGCCGTGGGGATGGTGCTCGCCGGGGACCTGGTCGACGTGGCCGGCGTCCTGGTCGTGGGCAGGGGGACGACGGTCACCGAGGCCTTGGTGCACCGGCTGGGCGACCCGGCCTGGCGGAAGCGGGCCCCCGGCCCGGTCCTGGTCTACCAGTGACCCGGCGGGGCGGCGGCACCTAAAGGCCCGCCTGGCCGGCCCGCCCCGCCCCGTGGTCGGCCCGCCCCACCCCGTGGTCGGCAAGGTGCTCCACGACGTCCAAGCCCGAGCCGTCCACCTGAGCCAGCAGGTCCGCCCGGTGGACCACTGCGGCCAGGCCGTCACCGGGGGCCGCCGTGACGGGCAGGTCGTGGTGGTAGGCGACGGCCTCGACCACGACGCTGGGCAGGCCCCACAGCGAAAGCAGGTACGCCCCCACATCGGCGTGGCCCGCCCCCAGCACCTCCCGTTCGGCCGCATCGCCCTGCAGGCCGAGGCGTTCGCGGGCCTGGACCAGCTGCCGCAGCTTGGACGGGGACTGGGCCAGCAGCACCAGCCACCCGATGTCGTGCAGGAGGCCCGCCATGTAGGCGGCCTGGCGCAACGGGCCCTGCCCGGTCAGCTCCGCCGCCACCATGGCCACCGCATTGGAGTGCGCCCGGAGCCGCTCGACGAAGCCACCGGCCAAGGGGCAGGCTCCCTCGGCTGTGGCGAAGACCCCCGTGGTCACGGTCAGCTCGCGCACCAGGTCCAGGCCCAGGTAACCGAGGGCCTGCCTGATGCTGAGCATGGGCTGGGCCAGCCCGAAGAAGGCCGAGTTCACCAGTTGGAGGACCTTGGCCGTCATCGCCTGCTCGCTCGATATCAGCCGGGCCACCTGGTCGAGGTCGGCGTCCTCCTTCTCGACCAGGGCATTGAGCTCGAGCACCACAGCCGGAGGGCTGGGCAGGGAGCCGACCCGGCCCAGTGCCTCTCGCACCTCGCGGTTGTGCAGCCGGCTCTGCAGGGCGCAGGCAGCCTGAACGGCGCCCACCAGCTCGGCCAGCCCACAGGGTTTGGCCAGCCACTGGTGGGCCACCCCGACCGAGCGCAGGGCGGCCCCCCGTTCGGTATGACCGGTCAGGACTATCCTGGCTACGGCCGGGTGCAGGCGCCTCATCTCCGACAGCAGTGCCACCCCGTCCAGCCCGGGCATCCGCACGTCGGAGACGATGGCGTCCAAGGGGGCGGACGCCGCTGCCTCCAGGGCCTGGGTGCCGTTGTGGGCCAGGCGCACCTCCCAGTCGTGCCGGGTACGCACCATGCGGGCCAGGCCCGCCACCACCCGCGGCTCGTCGTCGACGAAGAGGACCCGGGTCACCAGGCCCTACCCGCCCCGCCAGTGTGCGCAGCTCGGCATCGTCCCCGCCCCGCCCTGGGCATGAGGGCAACATAACGCACCGGACGGGACCAAGGGCCCCGCCCGCAAATGCCGAAGAACCCCACCAATAGGGCCCCCGGTCCTGACGCCGGGGCCTTGTGCGGCCGATCTGAGATCCGTGGAACAGGCGGCGGCTGTCCACGGGCGGAGCCCTGTGGTCGAGGTGGGTGGGTGCGTACCGGGAGCGGACGGCGGCGCGTACGCCCTCCGGTGCTGCGAGGGCACCGGGGAGCTCTTCCAGCTCGTGTTCGAGAAGGTGACGGTCGGCATCGCGATGACCAGCCTGGAAGGCCGGATCAGGATGGCCAACCCGGCCATGTGCCGGATCCTGGGACGGGCGGCCGGCGACGTCGTCGGCCACTTCGCCGACGAGTTCACCCACCCCGACGACGTGGCCCTCACCTCGGCCCTGGTGCACATGGCGACCAGTGGGGGGCTGACCAGCGCAGACAAGCGGTACATCCACCCCGACGGCACGGTCGTGCCCGTCCACATCGACAGCATGCTCGTGCAGCCCGCTGACGGCGCAGCGCCCTACTTCTTCTCCCAGGTCCAGGACATCTCCGAACGCAAGCAGTTCGAGGCCGCACTGGAGCGCCAGGCTCTCCACGACGCCCTGACCGGCCTCCCGGCCCGCACCCTGCTGACCGACCGGCTCGAGCACGCCCTGGGCCAGGCCGAGCGGCGCCGGGCCCTTGTGGCGCTCATGATGGTCGACATCGACGGCCTGAGCCAGGTGAACGAGAGCTTCGGGTACCCGGCCGGGGACGCAGTCCTGGTGGAGATGGCAGGCCGCCTGAGGGGCGCTCTGGGCAACCGGGGCACCGTCGGGCGCCTGGACGGGGACGAGTTCCTGGTCCTTTACTGGGACGTCCCCGATGCCCACCACGCCCGTCGTCAGGCCGACGACCTGAGCAGGCTGCTACTGGAGCCGTTCAAGCTGTGCGGGGAGGAGCACGAGCTGAGCGCGAGCATCGGCGTGGCCGTGGCGGGCCCGGGTACCGAGGTCGACGAGGCGCTGCGCGAGGTCAGTTCGGCGATGTACCGCGCCAAGCAGCGTGGCCCCGGCCTGGTCGAGGTGTTCGAGCCTGCGCTGGACCGGCCGGGTGGCGAGCTGCTGCGAGCCAAGGCCGCCCTCAAGCGGGCACTGCACCACGGCGAGCTCAGCCTCGCCTACCAACCGGTGGTCGAGGTGAACACGGGAGCCGCCGTGGCGGCCGAGGCACTACTGCGCTGGCACGACCCCCAACGCGGAGACGTCCCGCCGGCCGAGTTCATCGGCTTGGCCGAGCAGTCGGGGATCATCGGTGAGCTCGGCGACTGGGTGCTGCGCCGTGTCTGCCAAGAGCTGCCCGAGATCATGGCCACGGCCGGGGTGCGCCTGCCCGTGTCGGTCAACCTCTCGGCCCACCAGCTTTCCGAGCCCGGGCTCGGGGACCGGGTGGCCACCATCCTGGCCGAGTCGGGCCTGGACCCGCACCTGCTCATCTTCGAGGTCACCGAGACGGCGTTGTGCGACGACGCCGTTGCCGCAGGTCGGGCGCTACAGGGCTTGCGCTCGCTGGGAGCGCGCATTGCGGTCGACGACTTCGGCACCGGCTATTCGTCGCTGTCCTCGCTCAAGCAGTTCCCGGTCGACATCTTGAAGGTGGACCGCGGTTTCGTGGACGGCCTGGGCCGGGACGCCAACGACACCGTCATCGTCGACGCCGTGGTGAACCTGGCCCACACCCTGGGCCTGACCGTCATCGCAGAGGGAGTGGAGCGGCCGGCCCAGGTCGCCGCCCTGCAGGGGGTCAACTGCCGGTACGCCCAGGGTTTCCTCTTCAGCCGTCCCGTGCCCGCCCCGGAGCTGGCCCGGGCCCTGGCCCTGCCGCTCTCGCCCGCTGCCCGGCCCGGGGGGTTGCGGCACGGGCCGCCGCCCTCCTTCGAGCCCGTGGCACTGCCCCGAGCCGTCCTCGACTCGCTGCCCTTCGCCACCGCCCTGGTCGACCACCTGGGCACGGTGGTGGCCACCAACCTGGGATGGAAGCAGTTCGCTCCCGGGCCGGACAGCGCCCACCCGGGCGCCGCCGGGGTGGGCGCCAACTACCTCGAGGCCTGCGACGCCGTCACCAGTGCCGCGGCCGGCCTGGCCCGCGCCGCGGCCCACGGCCTGCGCCAGGTCCTGGCCGGGGAGCGGGACAGCTTCGAGATCGAGTACCGCTACGGGGAGCGCTGGCTCAACATGGTCGTCACCCCGGCACCGCTGGCCGGGGGCGGGGCGGTGATCATGCGCCTGGACACCACCGCCCGCCGCGAAGCAGAGGAGGCCCTGCGGGTGAGCGAGGTGCAGGCGCGGGCGACCTTCGAGAGCGCCCCCATCGGCATAGCCCGCCTGGACGCCTCGGGCCGGGTGCTCGAAGCCAACCAGGCCCTGGCCGGGATCCTCGGACGGCAGAGAGAGGAGATCCAAGGGGCTGCTCTCAGCCTGGCCTGGCCGGCTGACGGGGCGGCAGCCACCTGGTCGCAACTGCACGAGCTCCTCCTGGCAGGTGGGACAGCCCAGCTGACCGAGCAGCGCTTTACCCGGCCCGACGGCACGGTGCGCTACGCCAACGTCGCGGCTTGCCTTGTCCGCTTCGACGACGACAGGCCGCCCCTGGTCATCGCCACCGTGGAGGACGTCACCGAACGTCGCGAGCTGACCGAGCAGCTGCGCCGGTCACAGGAGCTCGAAGCCATCGGGCGCCTGGCCGGCGGCATCGCCCACGAGATCAACACCCCCGCCCAGTTCATCGGGAGCAACCTCAGCTACCTGCGCGAGGCGTTCGAGGACCTCAGCCGGGCCTTGGGCCTCCGGGCCTCACCGGCCGGGGCAGGCGGCTCCGCGCCAGGCGCGACCTCCCAGCCGTTGGACGAGCTGACGACCGAGATACCCCTGGCCATCTCCGAGGCCAGCGAAGGGGTCGACCGGGTGACGTCGATCGTCAAGGCGCTGAAGGCCTTCGGCCACCCGGACCAGGGCGCACCCGTGCCGTCGGACATCAACGAGGCCCTGCGCAACACCCTGGTGGTGGCCCGCAACGAGTACAAGTACGTGGCGGACCTGGTGACGGACTTCGCAGAGCTGCCCCTGGTCACCTGCTACCCGGGGGACCTCAAACAAGCCTTCTTGAACCTGGTCGTCAACGCCGCCGACGCCATCCGGGACGTAGTGGGCACGAGCGGGGCCCGGGGGGTCATCACCGTCAGCACCGGTCACCAGGGCGACAAGGTCGTCGTCAGGGTCGCCGACACGGGCTGTGGCATCGAGGACAAGGTCGCAGCCAGGATCTTCGAGCCCTTCTTCACCACCAAGGAGGTCGGCCGAGGTACGGGCCAGGGCCTGAGCGTGGTCCGGGCCGCCGTGGTGGAACGCCACCGGGGCGAGATCAGCTTCACCTCCCAGCCCGGGGAGGGCACATGCTTCACCCTCCGCCTACCTGTGGCTCCCCCCTCCCCGGCCGGGGAACGGGGCCCCGCGCCTGGGGCCGGCACCACCCCGGCCGTTAGTTAGGGCGTCTGGGGGCAGTTGACCATCCAACGGACGCCGTAACGGTCAAGGACGACGCCCCAATAGGCCCCCCAGGGCATGTCCGCCATGGGCGAGCCTTCCGAGCCCCCCTCCGAGAGCGCCCCGTAGATGCGGTCGGCCTCCTGCCTGTCCTCCAGGTCCAGGCAGATCGTCGTGTTGTTGCCCACCCGCGTCGCCTGGCCCCGGGAGCGCAGCATGTCGGTCGCCATCAGCAGGTGGCCCGCCAGGATGGGCAGCTCGGCGTGCATCACCAGGCCCTGCTCCTCGGCCGGTAGCCCGGCCGGGCCTATGGCAGGCATGTCCGAGAACCGGGTGAGCGCGCTCACCGCCGTGCCGAAGACCCCGGCGTAGAAGGTCAGCGCCTCCTCGGCCTGGCCTTGGAAGTTCAGGTACGTGTTCACCCGCGCCATCGGGCCCCCCTCTCCGGGCCCGCCCGGACGGCGGCCCCCCCATTGTCTACCCCATCGGCACGCCGGGCGAGGTGCTCGCCCGGAGCGCCGGTGCGGCGCCCGGGGGGCACCGGCGCTCAGGCCCCCTTGGGCGTGGCCCCGGTCAGCTTGACGACCGGTGAGCGGCCCAGCTCCCTACCGTGGGCGTCGAGCGCCACGGCCCTGAAGTACGGCCCCTCGGAGTTGACGGCCACCGCGGTCTCAAAGGCCGTACGCTCCTGGCTCCCCACCGGCTGCAGGGAGGTGGCGCTCGCCCCGGCCAGCACCTTCCAGCTGTCCAGTGCCGTGGCGCCGTTCCAGCTGGCGAACACTGTGGCCCCACCGGCAGGGTTGGTGCGCGCCACCACGGCAGGTGGCTCGGTCGGGTGCCCGGCCCAGTCGTGGGTGAAGGCCCGGTAGGACTGGACGTTGGGAGGCAGCTCGCCGTCCAGCAACATGGTGCCGTCGGCGCTGAACTCCGAGAAGTAGGGCTGGTTGCCCCAGCCGATGAACACCCGGCCGTCCGCCAGCAGTTGCACGCTGCCCTGGTTGGCGGCCAGGAAGCCCGCCGGGTGCAGGTAGGCATGCTCGAGGCTCACATGCCTGGCCTTGGTGTCCAGGTTGAGGAGCAGGCCCCGGGACTGGCGCTCCTCGGCCGGCGTACCGCCGTCGTCGAAGACCGTGAGCCGGTTGCCCGGGTGCGGCCTGGCATGGTGCTGCCAGTAGAAGTGGGCATCGCTGGCCATGGTGAAGTCGGACTTCTTGCCGTTGACGCGCCAGAGCACCTTGCCCGTCGTGCGCTCGACCTCGTACAGCGCCCAGGTGTTGCGCGCCGATATCAAGAGGTTGCCGTTGGGCATCTCGGCGATGGAGTTGATGTGGAAGTAGTCCCAGGGGGCGCCCTTGGCCTTGGGCGCCGGTGCGTAGGACTCCCCAAAACCCACGTGCTCCAGGCTGTCCCAGTTCATCAGCACCTTCCCCGTGGCCAGGTCTATCTCCAGGGCGTGGCTGGCCAGCACGGGGGCCCGGCTGTGGCCGCCGTAGCGGGACAGGTCGGCGTCGACGGTGTGGTACGCGGTGACCAGGGCCGTACCCGACGAGGTCAGGTTGAGCTCGTGGAGGTCGGGCACCAGCCCGTCGTGGCCACCGATGGTCCGCACCAGCCCGTAGGAGCTGTCGGCAAGCTTGCCCTGGCCGTAACCCACTCCCTTGTCGACGGTCCCCTGCCACCAGGTGAGCACCCGCTCGCCCCGATAGGACTGGACGTTGAAATCGAACGGTTCAGCGGGGGAAACCGGCTTGAACCAGACCACCTGGCCGCGCCGGTCGACCACCAGCAGGCCCGCCTGGCTGGGCACGGGGCCTCTGTAGCCCTTCACGGCCAGGAAGATGTACTCGGGGGAGGCGGGGGCAGCCAGTCGCGTGCCCGCGGGGCTCAGGCGGGCATGGCTGTGGGCGACGCGGACCAGGGGCGGCCGCAGGTCGGGCCGGCTGACAAAGGCGACCACCTCGGAGGGCAGAGCACTCCCGGCCGCCGCTGTGCGCGCCAGCGGCGCTGCCGCCGCCCTCCCGCCCAGGCGGGCGACCGGCCGGCTCGTGCCGTGGGGCCACTCGTAACCGGCCACCCCGCCCACGCCGAGGGTCGCCAGGCCGCCCAAGCCGAGCAGGAAGTGGCGGCGGCTCAGGCCCCGGCCACCGCCGGTGGCCTGCTCGCCGCTGCCCGCCTCGGCTCCATCGGTACCGACACCGTCGCCCATCTCTCACCAGCCCTGTTGTAAAGCTAACCGTAACCAGACGTTAACCCTACTGAGCACCGGTACGTTAGGGCCACCCGAGCAGGTGCAACCGCCGTACCCCATAGCGCGCCGCTGCGGCGGTGCACCCGACGCTTGGCCGCGAGCCCACGTCCAGCCTCAGTCCCGGCCCACCTCGAGCAGGACCTTACAGGCTCGCGACCGGTCACTTGCCAGCTCGAACGCGGCGGCGGCTTCGGCGAGCGGGAAGCTCCCGGTCACCATGGCTCCCACGTCCAAGCCGGATGCCAACAGCTCCAGCGCCTCGTCGAACTCACCGTCGAAGCGGAACGAGCCCCGCAAGGTGACCTCGCGGGTCACCATGCGCACCGCCGGCACGCCCACGTCCCCAGGGGGCAGCAGGCCTACCTGGACGACCGTGCCACCGGGACGGACGCGCTCCAAGCAGGTGCGCAACCCGGCAGGAGAGCCTGATGCCTCGATGGCGACGTCCAGCGGCTCGGGCCAAGCCAGGCTCGCCGTGCCCTGAGGGCGCACCAGAGCCGTCGCCCCCAGCTTGCGGGCCACCGAGAGCGGCTCTGCCAACAGGTCGCTCGCCACGATCTCGGACGCGCCGATGTGACGGAGCGCAGCAACCACGAGGCACCCGATGGGCCCAGCGCCGGTGACCAGAACCCGCGCCCCGGCCGGGTCACCCGCACGATGGACGGCATGCAGGGCCACCGCCAGCGGCTCGGCCAGCACAGCACCGTGCAGGTCGAGCCCGGGCGGCAGCACCCTCACCTGCGGGGCAGGCACGACCACGCGCTCGGACATGCCGCCCTGCACATGGGGGAACCGCGCTGCGCTACCCAGGTAACGCACGTTCGTACAGACGTTACGTCGGCCCTGCCTGCACTCGGCGCACTCACCGCAGGGCGTGGCCGGGTGGACGGCCACCGCCGACCCCACCGACGGCCCGTCCACACCTGGCCCGAGCGCGGCCACGTGCCCCGCGATCTCATGGCCGAGCACCATGGGCTCAGCCAGCCGGAACTCGCCCACCCCACCGTGGTTGTAGTAGTGCAGGTCCGAACCGCAGATACCCCCTACTGCCACGTCGATGGCGACCTCCCCTGGACCGGCGTCCCTGGCCGGACGGTCCTCCACTCTCAGGTCCTTCGCCCCGTGGACCACACAAGCCCGCATCTGACCAACTCCTTTGCTAGAGAACTTCCCATGGGCCAAGAGCCCGCCGGCACCGAGCACCACCCGGGCCTGACACCTGCCGGCATGCAGGCAGCCCTCAGAGCACGGCCAGCATCCCGCCGTCGACGTAGAGGACCTGGCCGCTGACGAAATCGGAGGCCGCCGAGGACAGGAAGAGCAGGGCGCCGACGAGGTCCTCCACCTTGCCCCACCGCCCGAGCGGTGTCTTGGAGCGGATCCAGGCGTTGAACTCGGGGTCGGCCACCAATGGCGCCGTGAGATCGGTTTCAAAGTAGCCGGGGCCGATACCGTTGACCTGCACGCCGTAAGGCCCGAGGTCAGCGCACATCCCCTGAGTCAATAACTTGACCCCGCCCTTCGTGGCCGAATAGGCCGCGATCCCGGGCCGCACCCGCTCGCTCTGCAGTGAACAAATGTTGACGATCTTGCCGTGGCCGCGAGGGGCCATCCGCCGGGCCACCTCGCGCCCGACGAGGAAGGCACTGGTGAGGTTGGTCTTCAGCAACTTCTCCCACATCTCGTCGGGGAACTCCATGAGCGGCTGCCGGTGCTGCATACCGGCGTTGTTCACCAGGATGTCAATTGGCCCTGCCGTCGCCTCAACTGCCGCTACCCCCCGTGCCACGGCACCCGGCTCGGTCACGTCGAAGAGCTCGGCGAGCACCTTTCCGCCCGTCCCTGCTTCCAGCTCCTCCCGGGTGGCTGCCAGCCGGTCAGCGTTTATGTCGTTCAGGACCACGGTGGCACCCGCCTCCAGCAGGCCTTGGGCCAGGGCGCGGCCGATGCCCCGGCCGGCCCCCGTGACCAGGGCCACCCGCCCCGAGATGTCGAACAGGTTACGGTTCATGGTCTCCTCCAGGAACGACCGGTGGGCCTTGGCCCACATAATTGCCAGTGTCACCAGGACGGAACGGCAGCGATAGGATGCTGCCGTGCCTCCACTGCCCGCCAACGGCACCGTTGGCTTCAACGGGTCCACCCGGGCCAGCCAACCTGCGCCCGCCGTGCTCCGTGCCACCGCGGTGCTCGGCGCGCTCGAGCACGATGCCCCCGCGGCAGTCTCGTTGGCCGAGCTTTCCCGTCGGCTCCAGGCCGCCAAAGCGTCCCTTTCCCATGTGCTCGACGCGCTGGTGGACGCCGGGTTCGTCCGGCGGGCAGGCGGTGGCTTCGTGCTGGGCCGTCGGCTCGTGGAACTGGGGGGCGCGTACCTGGCCGGAGTGGACCAGGTGGGGGAGTTCGCAGCCCTGACCCGCAACCTTCCCGTGGCTTCCCGCGAGACAGTTCAGTTGTCCACCATGGTCGGGCGCGAGGTCGTGTACCTGGCACGCCACGACGGGATGCAGCCTCTGCGCCTGGGCACCGAGGTAGGGATGCGCTTCCCTGCCACCTGTACGGCAACCGGCAAAGCCATGCTGGCTACGCTCGACGACGCGGAGATCGCGTCCATGTTCGCCGGGTACGAGATGCCCCGACGTACAACGCGCTCCATCGCCAACCTGGACGAGCTGTTGGCTGACCTCGAGCGTGCACGCCAGCGCGGTTACGCCATGGACGACGAGGAGGCCAACGAGGGCATCGTGTGCATCGGCCTGGTAGTGCCCACCGCTCCGGGCGACGAGCCCTTCGGCGTGAGCGTGACGATCCTCAAGTCCCGCCTCGACGAGGCCTACCAGGCCCAACTGGTGGCGGACCTGCGCACCCTGGCGGCCAGTGTTGCCCATCCGCTCGGCTCCGTCTCCCGGGCAGGCCATCAGGCGTCCTCCCCCCCGGGACGGCCGCGCACCGCAACATCTACGCCGTAGTCACGCTCGAAGAGCAGGGCCAGAGCGGAGTGGTCGGCTTCCCCGAGCCCCTCGTCGGCCACCAGCCGAGCAAACCGGTCCAGTGCAACTGCAAGTTCGGGTAGTCCCAGGCCCGCCTCCGCCGCCATGTCGGACACGATCCTCAAGTCCTTCAGCTGTAAGCGGGCCAGACCACCTGGTACGTAATCGCCCTCGAGCATGCGCCGGCCGTGCAGTTCCAGCACCCGGCTAGCTGCGAACCCTCCGAGCAGTGCCTCGCGCACGCGCGCAGGGTCTGCCCCAGCTGAGCGCGCCAGCACCAGGGCTTCGGCGACGGCCTCGATCGTGACCGCCACCACCAACTGGTTCGCCGCCTTGGCCACCTGTCCCGCCCCGACCGGCCCACAGTGCACAACGCGCGCCGAGAACGCTTCGAGCACTGGCCGAGCAGCCGTCAGGTCCTCGTCTTCCCCTCCCACCATGGCGCTCAGCTCGCCCCGCTCGGCACCCACCACGCCCCCCGAGACAGGTGCGTCGATGAAACGGGCACCCCGCTCGGCGCAGCGCACGGCCATCGCCCTGGCAGGAGCGGGCCCGATGGTGGAGCAGTCCACCACCAGCGTTCCTGGGCGAGTTGCCGACAGCACCCCTCCCGGGCCCGTCAGCACCTCTTGTACCTGCTCCGCAGCTGGCAGCATGCAGAGGACGAGCCCAGCCTGGCCTGCCAGACGGGCGAGGTCGGGCACCGCCACGGCGCCCGCGGAGACCAGCCCCGCCAACCGCTCAGGATGGCGGCCGAAGGCCACTACCTCGAATCCCGCGGCCAGGAGCCGCAGGGCCATGGGGTTGCCCATCAGGCCCGCCCCGACCAGCCCTACCGGGCCCGTAGGCAAGCCGGGCCCCACCGGCCCCCTCACCGCAGGGGCCCTCGCCAACCGGTCACGGCCGGTTGGCAGCAGGCCCGGGCCCGGACGGGCCTCACCATGGTGGCCGTCCCGGTACCGGCCAACGTCCGGTCGGCCGGGACGGCCGCAGGTCGGAGCACGTTACTTGACACCCCAGATCTTCATGTAACGCTGCTGGTAGTGGTTGTTGGGGATGTAGGTGTCCTGAGGCCCGCCGTCGTAAGCGATGTCCGCTTTGGTCACCAGACGGGGGGCGGCTACAAAGTTGTCGGGCCTCGCACCGGCAAAGGCTCGGTTCATCTCGTCCACCACCTGCCAGCCCTGCAGGTCGAGGGGGGCGGCCACGGTGGCAGCCTGGAAGTGGCCGGTACGTATGCGCTGGAAGGCGTCCGGGCTACCGTCACCGGCGGAGATGTTGACCGGTGCGTTGGCCGGGGAGATACCTGAAGACGCCAGAGCGCTGGCCATGGCCTGGTAGTAGTTGTCGTTTATGGCAAGTGAGTACGTCCACTTCGAACCGTACTTCGCTCGCAGGGCCGTGGTTAGCGGTGGGACCCTTGTGGTGACATCAGCGATCGGCGTGTTCTCGTAGGCCAGTACCTTGCAGCCCTTGCAGGTGTTGACGACTGCGCGCATGTCGTTGGCCTTGGCTTGCGCCACCGCGAACTCGTTGTCGGTGAAGATCACGACGTTGGCTTTGCCGTTGGAGGTGGCTATGGCGTAGTCGGCGGCGATCTGCGAGATCTGTTTGGCGTTCACGGCCACGTTGTAAAAGACGGAGTCGGCGGGAGCCGGTCCCGGGGTCGGGCCACCGTTCCACGCCACCACCTTCTCACCGGCACCGACAGCCTCCTTGAGAAGGCTGGCGATCGTGGTCATGTCGGCGCCGTCGTCGACGATGCCCGAAGGCTTGGCTGCGATCGCCGTGTTGAGGGCCGACTGCAAGCCCGAGGTGGTCCCTTGGCCGTTGAGCACCTGGACCTTCCAACCGATCGCCTTGGCTGCCTGCTGGATGGCCTTGGACACCGTGAGCACGCCCGTGTTCGTGAGGTCAGATGCCACCACGATGATCGACTTGCCCTTCTGGGCCTTGGGGCCGCTCGTGGGCCCGGTCCAGGGGACATTGCGGGCAGTGGCAGCGGCGACCACGGCTTTGGCCTGGGCCACCACCGGGTCGGTGGCAGCGCCTGCGGCGGGCGTAGTGGCCAGTGCAGCCGACACGCCCGCCGTTGTGGCACCGGCGACAGCCAAGGTGGTGAGGATGCTGCGGGTGGCCCGTGCCCGGGCCCTTCTGCTGTTGGACATCGTTGCTCTTTCCCCTTCTGGTCGTTTGGTCCTTGTCCCACACCCCGGCCCCTCGGTACGGGCGCCGGGAGGCTCGGTACCTGTGCCGCCTGTGCAGCACTGCTCCTGGTGCCCCCTGCTACTGCTGGAGCCCCATGACCCCGGTGGCCGTAGCCTCACCAGGCCCGTTGGCCACCACGGCGGGCACTGGGCCGGCGGAGCCGGCGGGAGGCGGCTTCACAACGGCCGCACGGCCACGCTGGCGTCGCCGGGTCGTCACGCCGGCGATGCCGACGGCGATGAGGAGGGTGAAGCCGTTGAAAAGCGGGTCGACGAAGAACTGGATGCCCTCCTGCTCCAGCCCGGCGATGCCCACCGCCAGTGCCACCACAGCCACGATCGTGCCCCATGCGTTGGCTCGGCCCGGCCGCAGGGCCGTCGTGCCCAGCAGGGCGCCCACCAAGGCGGGCAGGAGGTAGTCGTTGCCGATCGACGGCTCCCCGACACCCAATTGACCGGCCAGCACTACCCCCGCCGCCGCCGTCACCACGCCCGAGGTGATGAACGCACCCACCACACAACGGTGCACCGGGATACCGTTGAGCATGGCCGCCCGGCGGTTGGAGCCGACGGCGTACAGGTACCGGCCGACGGGCAGGTACTCGAGAGCCACCCAAGCCACCAGGGCCAGCGCCAGCACGTAGAACAGCACGTAGGGGACATCCCCCACTGCGCCGTCGCCAAGAGCCACGAAGAAGTTGGGCAGCGTGGCCAGCACCTCGTTGCCCCCGGTCACCCATAGCATCAACCCATAGAGCACGTAACCGGTCCCGAGAGTGGCGATGAAGGAGTCGATCTGCGCGAACTCAACCAAAAAGCCGTTCACCGTCCCGACCACGACGCCGATCAGCAGCACGATCAGCGCCGCCAGCCCCCAGGGCAGGTGCGCCTGCGCCTGCAACGAAACAGCCAGGACCTCAGCCAGGCCTAGTCCGTAACCAACGGATATGTCGAACTTGCCCAAGGTGATGGGGACCATCGAGGCCAGGGCCAGCATTGCGTCCACACCGTTGCTCGAGATGATGGAGCGCAGGTTGAGCAGCGTTGGGAATGTGCGCGGGAGCAGCACCACGAACAGGACCACCAACAGCACAGTGAATATCACCAAGCCGAAACGTGAGGCGAAGGAGTCTCGAGCCCGCGGTCCCGTCCGAGCGGCTGCCTGGCCCCCCTGAGGCACCTGGCCGGGCGTCCGGTTCTCGTTCGTCGTGGGCAGTGCCGTCATCGTCACCCCTCCCCGGCGGACTGCGCCGCCTTGACCAGGTTTGCTATGGACAGAGTGCCGGCTGCCAGCGACTCGGTCACCCGGCCCCGGTTGAAGACCAGGGCTCGGTCGCAGGCTTTGGCGACCTCCTCGAAATCACTCGACACGAGGACCACGCAGGCCCCCTGGGCGACAGCCTGCCGGAGGAGGTCGTAGATCGCCTCCCGGGCACCGACGTCCACGCCCAGGGTCGGGTCCTCGAGCACGATGAGCCGCTTGTGCAGGCTGAGCGAGCGGGCCAGTACGACCTTCTGCTGGTTGCCACCCGAGAGCTCCGAGACCAGCATCTCGGGCGCCGCTGGGCGTACGCCAAAGCTCTCGACCAGCGCCCGGGCCTCGCCCCGCTCGGCTCTGGTGCTGCGCAGCTCGAACACCCGTCGCCCGCGTGCCCAGGGGTTGAGCAGCAGGTTCTCCCGTACGGTCATTGACGGCGCCACCCCAGCCGTCTCCCGGTTGCCGGTGACGAAGACGGCCCCTGACTGCAGCGCGGCACGTGGGTTACGGGGGCCAAAGGGTGCCCCCTCCAGGGTCATGGCACCCGCGGCCAGGCGCGCCTGCCCGGACAGGAAGCGGGCAACCTGCTCCTGGCCGGCGCCACGTAGCCCGACCATGCCCAGGATCTCCCCTTCGTGCAGGGTGAAGCTCACAGGGCCGACCTCCCCCACCACCGCATCGCTGACCACCAGCACGGGCCGCTCGGCGGGCACTGCTGCCGCCTGGCGGCCGTGGTCCGGGCGCTTCCCCGTTATCTGCTCGACGAGGTCGTCGGATGAGACCCCAGCGATCTGTCCGGCACCGACCACCAAGCCGTTGCGCAGCACGACGAACTCGTCCGATATCTCCAAGACCTCGTCGATACGGTGAGACACGAAGATCTGGGCCACACCCTGAGCGCGCAGGTGGCGCAGCGCGTCGAACAGCCGGTCCACGTCGGACTTCTCCAGGCTCGCCGTCGGCTCGTCCAGCACGACTATGTCCGGCTGGACGGCCAGGCAGCGGGCCAAGGCGACAAGCGAACGCTCAGCCCGGGGCAGGTCGCCCACCAGAGCCTCGGGAGCAAGTTCCGTACCCAGGGTGGCGAGGTGACGCTGCGCTTGCTCTTTGGTCGCCCGCCAACTGATGAGGCCCCGGTTCCGCCCGTAACCCAGGTTCGGCCCCAGGGCGATGTTCTCGGCAACGGTCATGGTCTCCACGAGTGCCAGATCCTGGTGCAGCACAGACATCCTGGCCCGGCCCCCGGTGCCTGGCCGGTCACCGCGCAGGTGGACCGAACCGCTGTCAGGGTGGTCCACGCCCGCCAGGATGCGCACCAGCGTGGACTTGCCTGCCCCGTTCTCGCCCAGGAGAGCCAGCACGCGCCCTCCGGCCACACCAAAGGACACGCCACCCAGGGCGATGGTGCCACCGAAGCTTTTGACGACGTCGCGTACCTCGAGCAGGTAGCCGGCGGCGGCCGAGTGCTGCGGGCGCCCCGTAGTTACCGAGGAGCCGTTCATGTCGGGGGCCTCCGAAGTGGAAAGCGCAGGCACGGGTTCACCCTTCGGGCAGGGGCACCAGCGGGGTGAGCATGGGCTTGCCCGCCAGCACGGCGGCAAGGTTGTCGACCGCGAGCTCTGCCATGGAGCGCCTCGCACCGATGGAGGCCGAGCCGATGTGGGGCGTCAACGTACAATTGGGGAGAGACAGCAGTACGTCACCCGAAGGCACGGGCTCGACCGCCTGCACGTCGAGCGCGGCAGCGAATATCCACCTCTCCCGCAGCGCCCGGACCAGTGCCTCCTGGTCCACCACCCCGCCCCGCGAAGTGTTGACCAGCACGGCATGACGCTGCATCGCCTTCAGGAACCTCTCGTCCACCAAGTGACGGGTGGCGTGGTTCAGCGGGGTGTGCACGCTGACGAAGTCGGAGCGGGCGGCCAGTTCGTCCAAGCTGCAGGCCGTCGCCAGCCCGTCGGGCACGAAGGTCGGGTCGTAGCACAGGACCCGCATGTCGAACCCGGCCGAACGCCGCGCCATCGCTCTACCGACCCGCCCGTAACCCACGACCCCCAGCGTGGCCCCCTTCAGGTCCGGGCCCACGAAGATGTCGAGGTCGAGGAAGTCCCAACTGCCGTCGCGCACAAAATGGTCAGCCTGCACGACCTGGCGGGCGGCGGCGAGGAGGAGCGCCCAAGCCATATCTGCCGTGGCCTGCTCCAACACCCCAGGCGTGTGGGCCGCAGCCACACCTGCTGCCCGCAGGGCATCCAGGTCGAAGTGGTCCACGCCCACCCCCAGGGTCGACACGGCCACGAGGTCCGGGCAGGCCTCGAGGAAACCGGCATCGATCCGCTCCGTGTGCAGGCAGACCAGCCCGTTGGCGCCCGCAACCAGCTCAACCAGCTCAGCCGGGCTCGGTGGTCGCCGCTCGGGCCACAGCCGCAGGGTCACGTCCCCCGGGAGCCGGGAAAGCGCACCGCCGGGCAGGCTGGGCCTGCTCACCGCCACCACCGGAGCCTTTATCGGTGGGCGTGGCCGGGTGGTCGCGCCGCCGGTGATTGGCATACCCCTCTCCCCCTGTGTTCCGTATAGTGAACGGCATTCACTATACCAAACGACCCCGCCATCGGCAAGCGCGCCGCGGTCCTGGGCTACGCGCTGCGTTCGCCACCACCATGGGGCCCCGGTGCGCGGCACCCGGCCCGGTCAGCACCGAACCATTACCCTGGTCAGCGTCAGCCCGCCCTCCGGTGCCCGCTGGGCAGTCCGCCCCGCTCCGCCCGTGCCCACGCAGGCTCAAGCCGGCGCCGGTGGGCCGTCCTACCTGCTTGGAGCCGGACGGACCTGGGCCCCTGTCCGACCCCACCGCGCAGGTGAGCTTGGGTTGAGGCTCTTCACCGTGCCGACCGGGCGGGGCACACAGGCCGCTTCTCAAACGTCGTCAACAAGGTGCGATGTCTCTCCTGACCAGACCTCGATCTCGACATCCTCTGTGACCACCAACGCCCCCTGCACCATCTCCTGCAACAGAGGAAGGAACGCGTCCACCTTCTGTGGCACGTCCACGACCTGGGCCACGAGGGGTAGCGAGTCGTACAGGGAGAGCAAGCGGTCCGACCTCAGGTGCCTGGTCCGTCCGAAACCCTCGATCCCGTGAACGACCGTCGCGCTGGCCAGGCCCTGCTGGTGCGCCATCTCGACGATGGCGTCAGCGAGTGACTTGTGATGGTAGCGGTCACCTTCCTTGATGAAGACCGTGACCAGCTTGCCCCGTTGGCGCACCCTGCCCTCCTCCGCTCAGGCTCGCCTGCAACCACCGGTACCCCGGACGCCGCTCGCCCTGTCAGCCCGGACCGTCAGCCCGGACCGTCAGCCCGGCCCGTCACGATCTCCACGGGCCGACGCACCACCACTGCGCCCTCCAGCACTGCGCCCAGCTTTTCCAGCAGCCTGGTAAGCCGGTCGGGCTGGTCCACGATCGTCACCGCAACAGGCGGGTGGTGGACGACAGCCCTCTCCAGCCTGGACGACGGCCCGAAGCCCTGTGAGCCTCTCCACGCCGTCGCACCGGCCAATCCGAGCTCGTGCGCCTTCCGGATGACCTCGACATAGCCGGGCGCCGCGTGGTGGCGATGGGCCTCGCCCGGCATGTAGAGGGTGAGCCGCTCCGCTCGCCTGCCCGGGTCGCTCAACGCGCCTCCCCTCCCCCGCTGACCAGACCGGCTACATGCCCGGGCCACTGCCAGCGTAGCGTGGGCGACGGCCGCCCGAGCACCTCCGGGTCAGAAGCGGAACAAGGTCACCGAGTGCGCCGGGAAGGTCCAGGCGAACCGGCCGTCGCCCACCCTCACGCTCCGGGTGACCACCCGCACCGTGCGCGGGTGGGCCAGCGTGTTGTAGGCGCCGGTCCCGGGGCCGTTGAGCACGGAGACCTGCAGCGTCGGCCCGCGACGGAGAGGGCCCCCGGCCACCGTCGCCCGCACCGCCCTGGAGGGGCTGGAGTTGATGACCACCAGGTGGCCAGCGGCCCTGCCCAGCGCAGCCAGCGAGACGAGCGCGGGTTGGGCCCCGCCGGCCAGTGACGGCCCACCGACGACAACCGAACGGACCAGGCGCTCACCTCCCAGGCTGGACATGAGCCCGAGGGCGAGACCGTTGGCTTCGGCCACGAAGCGAGGGCCGGGCCCGGCCACCATCGCACTGTCGATGCTGAGCGCCGGGTCCCAATCGGCAAGGCCTTCCCGCTCCCTGCGTATCACCCGTACCACACTGTCGACGCTCAACCGGCGTGGGTCACCGACCACGAACGGGGAGGACGTGGCAAGGTACTTCTCCGCTACCGGCACCCCGGCAAGCGCCCACTGGCGGACCTGGGCCGCGTTGAGCAGGGCCTCTCCCAACGACAGGAGGAACTCCGGTGCCTTGGTGGGCACCGGCCACACCAGCTGCCCGTACTCGGTGACGTACACGGGCACGTCCCTGCCCGAGTAGCGCCTTATGGCAGCCTGGAGGCGGGCGAGCTGCGCCGCCTCCTTGGCCGGGTACGACATCAGCTCCTGCGCATAGGTGCTGAGCGGGACGTTCACCACCTTGGGTGCTGCGTACTCGTGCAGCTCGACGCAGTCATAGCGGTACTTCCTGCCCATCAGGCGCAGGAAGGCCGTGTTCGTCTCCTCGGTCTCGCATATGTGGGCACGGGGCGCCATGTGCTTCATGGCCCGGTAGAAGTCGACAAAACCTCCGTGAGGGCCCGACTCGTAGGAGGCCGTCACCACCGCGCCCCTGGGCGGGACGGCGCCGTGGTGGCCGTCCCCGAAGGTGAGCCTGCCGTCAGCAGGCGTAAAGGTGTAGACGCGGGCATGCGGGCCGTACGAGGCGAACGACCTGACCGGGGCCCACACGCGACCGTCCACCATGACCGTTTGGCTCCGGGGCACCACCGGTGGGTAGTAGACGTAGAAGCGCTGCGCCGGCCGGCCCGACGACACTGATGCCGAGGGCATCGTGCTGGCCAGCCACCCGACGCGCTGATGGGAGAAGCGCGTGGTGCCGCCGAACGCGTACAGGCAGGTTGCGACCTCGCCGGCAGGGCAGCGGGGGCTGTTCGGCGCCAGTGACACCAACTGGCCGGACCGCCAGCCGTACTGCCCGGGGAACAGCTGCTCGTTGCCCACCTCCCAATAGGGCACGTCGTAGGGCGCCGGGTGCCCGTTGCGCGCCCGCAGGGCTGCCCAGTAGCCGGGGTCGGCCGGGTTGCGCGAGGGGTGGCGAGGCAGCGGGGCGGTCATGTACGCGACGAAGCCGGCGGCCTCCCCCACCGTGCCCGTGGCAAAGTTGACGACCACATCACCCGAGGCCCCGGTCTGCTGGAGCAGGCGCCCGAACTCGTCCGGGCCCACCGTGGACGCCGTGGGCCCGTTCACCACGCAGCACACCCGTCCCAGGTTGGCCCCCTGCATGCCGTAGGGCTCGTTGGCGCCCCGGCTGGCCCGAGGCCCGATGGCGCGCTCCCAGTGGAAGCTGTCCGCCGTGGTACCCCCCGGGTAGCGCAGCGACGAGACGCCGAGCCGCTCGAGCTCCGCCACGAAGCCCGGGTAGAAGCGGTCAGTGCGCAGGTCGAACGAGCCCGCACTGGCGTAGGGCCACAGCAGGTTGGCCCCGAAGAGGGCCCTGCTGACGGTGTTGAGCGGCTTGCCCAGGACCTCGACCCGTGCGGCAGCGGGGGCAGGCACGACGGCTTCGGCCAGCGAGGCACCCGGCACGGTGGCCGGGGCCCAGGCCGCCACGGAGGCGAGCAGGCAGGTGGCGGCTACCGCTGCAAGGGGGGTGGTACGGCGCACGCACGAGCAGGGTACAGAGCCTCCCGCGGCCCCGGCAAGGGCCTTAGGTCCCGGCTATTTAGCTCGTGCTACGATACTATCGTGAAGCGATTGAACCCCGGGCCGGCTGCACCGTCCGCACCAGGGGCTGAACAAGCCCTGGGCGACTTCACCACCGGGCGTGAGGTCCTCCGGCTCGTCCCTCTCGCCATCGGCGTGGGGGCGCTGGCGGCCGGGGTGTCCCTCGCCCTCCTCGACATGATCGGCCTGGTGACAAACCTCGCCTATTACCAGCGGCTGGGCCTGGCCCTCGTCGCACCCGGGGGCACGTCGCTGGGAGCGGCAGCTCTCGTCGTCCCCGTGCTCGGAGGCCTCGTCGTCGGGCTCATGGCGCGCTACGGCTCCGAGCAGATCCGGGGGCACGGTATCCCCGAGGCCATGGAGAACATCCTTGTCAACGGGAGCAGGGCCCAACCCCGCCTGGCCTTCCTCAAGCCGGTCGCCAGCGCCGTCAGCATCGGCACGGGAGGGCCTTTCGGCGCCGAAGGGCCGATCATCCTGACCGGGGGGGCGGTGGGGTCGATCGTGGGCCAGCTCTTCCGCCTCACGAGCGCGCAGAGACGGGCGCTCCTCGTGGCCGGGGCGGCAGCGGGCATGAGCGCCGTCTTCGGCACACCAGTGGCGGCCACGCTGTTCGGCGTCGAGCTGCTGGTGTTCGAGCTGAGACCGCGCTCCATGGTGCTCATCGGCCTGGCCGCTGCGGTCGCCGACGCGCTGCGCACTGTCATGGCCGGCGCCGGCCTGTTCTCCCCGCAACCCCTGTTCCCTGTCCCTGCCCACCCGGCACCGGGCAGCCTCGCCCTGGCCGGCGCCGTCGTGGTGGGCCTGGCCACCGGCCTCGGCGCGTGGGTCATGACCCAGGCCGTCTACCGGTGCGAGGACCTCTTCAAGAAGCTCAACGGTCACCTGCACTGGATGTGGTGGCCGATGGTCGGAGGGGCGGTCATCGGTCTTGGGGGCCTGGTCGACCCACGGGCCCTGGGCGTCGGTTACGGCACCATCCACACCGAACTGCTGGGGCGGCTGGGCGCCGGTGCTCTGGTCACCCTCTTCGTCGTCAAGATGGTCATCTGGGCGGTCGGGCTGGGCAGCGGGACCAGCGGCGGCATCCTGGCGCCCGTGCTGATGATGGGGGCTGCAGTGGGAGCCGTACTGGGCCACCTGCTCCCCGGCTCCACCGTCGGCACCTTTGCCCTGCTCGGTCTGGCCGGCTCGCTGGCCGGTGTGACCCGGTCACCTTTTACCGCCATCGTCTTCGCCTTCGAGCTCACCCACGACCAGAACGTCCTCCTCGCCCTCCTGGTCACCGCCACCACGGCCCACCTCGTCAGCGTCCTCACGCTCAAGCGGTCGGTCCTGACCGAGAAGGTCGCCCGACGGGGCTTCCATGTCATGCGCGAGTACGCCGTCGACCCCCTGGAGGCCACGTTCGTGAGAGAGGTCATGGGCAGCGATGTGCACACCGTCGTGCCCACGATGGCCCTCGACGACCTCTACCGGTCCCTTCCCGAGGGCTCCACCAGGCGCCGGCAGCGCCTCTACCCCGTCGTCAGTGCGGAGGGCAGGCTGTGCGGCGTCCTGCCGTGGTCCGCCGTGCTCGCGGCCCGCTCGGGCACTTGCCAGGTGGGCGACGTGATGAGCCCACCGGCTGCCGTCGCCTACCCGGACGAGGTCCTGCGGGCCGTCGCTGACCGCATGGCCACCTCCGGCCTGGGGGCGCTCCCCGTCGTCGACCGCCACGACCCTCACCGCCTGAGCGGGCTCATCACCCTCTTCGACCTGCTCGCAGCCCGCCAGAAGCTGCTCGAGGAGGAGCGCCGCGCCGAGCGTGCACTTACCGTGCGGCGCATCCGGGGCACCCGGCCCCCGGGCGACAGGGCCGGCGGGGCCCGCCAGGCGCCTGTGGCCGCCACCGGCCCTACGGGGTGCGCCCCGTCTCGTCCGAGTGGCGCGAGCCTGGGGCCACCGGCAGCTGGATCTTGAAGCGCAGGGCCGCCAACCGCACCGCGAAGCACACGACGAAGCCGGCCAGCGGGAAGGCCAGGCTGGTGGAGCCGGCGCCGTGGGCGGCGACCACCACGGCCGCCCCCGCCAGGGCCGGGACGGCGTAGAGGTCCTGGCGCAGCACCGTCGGGACCTGGCGGAGCAGGACGTCACGCAGCATGCCCCCACCGATGCCCGTCACGGCGCCCAGGATGATGGCCGGGGCCGGCCCCAGGCGGAACTCGACCGCTTTGGCTGCGCCGGTCACACAGAACAATGCCAGCCCGCCTGCGTCCAGGACCTGGACCACGTTCCAGGCCCGCTCGAGGACGGACCGTGCCGCGAACGTCGCCAGCCCTGCGGCCCCCGCTGCCGCCAGGTACCGCCAGTCCCGGAAGGTGGCCGGCGGGGTACCGATCAGCAGGTCCCGGACCACACCGCCGGCCAGGGCCACGACCAGGGCCAGTACGAGCACCCCGAACAGGTCGAGCCGCGCCCGGGCCCCGGCCAGGCCGCCGCTGAGCCCGAACACAAAGGTGCCGACCAGGTTCAACCAGAGGATGAGCACGGGGTCGAAGCCCTTGACCATCCCTGAATCCTTGTCGATGGCCGCCGGGGCACGCAGCGTGGCAGGAGCTGCCAGTATGGGCCGCGTGGTGCCCACGGTCGACGACCTGCTGGCGGCCCCGGTCGGCGTTGTCCTCCTCGACCGCCTGGAGGCTGCCGAGAGACCGGTGGCCCCGCCTTTTTGGGCCCTGGCCGACAGCGACCCGGCGGCGGTCGACCGGGCGACCAGGGCAGTCGGGGCGCTGTCGTCCGGCCGGTTGCTGCACGTCGCCCTCGGGGCCGCCGATCACCTCGCCGGGCCCTGGAGCTCGGGAGCGCCAGGCTCGCTCGCCCTGGCCTATGAGCTTGCGCCCGCGAGGCGCGCACTGGCCGAGCTGCTCTGGGCGCGCTTCCGTGAAGATCTCGTGGCAGGCCGCCAGCTCGGCCTCCAGGAGCACTGGACGGACCTGGCACAGCCGCCATGGCCCACCCCGCCCGGGTTCACCGACCTTGCCGCGGTCTACGGCAACGGAGAGTTCACCTTCTCCGGGCTCTGGACCGTGAGCCCTCCCCCCGACGATGTCCATGACGACCTCGTGGCCACCTGGGAGATGTACCAGGGCGAGGTCACCAGGTGGCGGCTGCCGGTCCGCCCCGGGGCCCGGGTATGGGGCATCGACCACCCCGCCGACTGGGTGGCGCTGGTCGAGAGGTACCCGAGGACGGCGGCCCGCAGCCATGCCGGGTGGGAGCTCCCCGGGCCCAACCAGTCCGCCTCGGATGTCGCCCTCCTGGCGTCGGCCCCCGGTCAGCACGCTGTCCGCACGGCCGTCGACCGCCATGTCCTGCCCGACTGGCGCGCCGTCGCCTGCGACTACGACGGCGTGCACCTGAGCTGGGCCGGCTTCCTCACCGCAGAGGGTTTCGTCAGTGACCTGCCCGGCGGAGGGGTGACCATGCTGCGCTACTGGGGCAGCGAGCGCACGCTGTGGCTGGCCGATGTCTTCGGTGAGCCGGAGCCGCTCGGGCCGCCCGTCCTGTCGGGCCGGGTGAGCGGGGTTACAGGGACCGACGTGCGCCAGGGCAACCCGTCACGGCTCCAGGCCGACCGGGCGGCCCTGGCCCACAGGCTCAACCGGCCGCCCGCCCCCCGCCCCAGCGGGTACTAGCCCTGAGCTCCGGCGTGAGGCGGGCTGAACGGTCGGGAGGTACCGATCACCTGGCCCTTGGCGTCGAGGGCCTGGACCTCGAAGGTACTGAACGTGCCCTTCACGGCAAGGCGCGACTCGAACCCCTGCTTCCCCCCACTGGCCACCGGCTCGAGCCGGGACGCCGAACTGCCCGCCAGCACCCTCCACGAAGCCACCTCGGTGGCCCCGTTCCAGCTGGCGTAAACGCTGGTCGACCCACCCGCCACCCGGGCTGCACCCTGCGGAGGGGATATGGGCAACCCCACCCAGGAGGCCACCCCTACCCGGTAGCTCAGGTCGCTCCCCGGCAGTATGGCGTCCAGGAGGACCTTGCCCGACTTGGAGTACTCCGTGAACCTGGGCTGCGAACCCCAGCCCACCAGGACGTTCCCGTTTGGCAGCACCTGCATGTCCCCCATGTAGGCGGCATCGAAGCCCTTGGCGTACACGTACTGCGCCACCATGGACACGCTGTGGGTGCTCATGTCCAGCTTCAGCTCCAGTCCCCGGGAGGGGCCCTGCGGAGCGACATAGGTCCCGCCGCTCGTCAGCTGGCAGCAGTTGTCGTCGTACATGGTCACGGTCGACTTGCCGTCCCAGCGGACGTCGTGCTGCCACTGGAACGATGCCGCCTCGGGGACCGTGAAGCTCGAGTGCTTGCCCCCGAGCTGCCACACGACCGAGCCCGTCTTCGCGTCCACCAGGTACGCGGCCCAGGTGTTGCGCATGGACACCAGGAACTGCCCGTTGCCGACCAGGCTGACCGAGTTGACGTGGTAGGCGTCCCAGGGGAACCCGTTGCCCGGCGTCGTCGCTTCGGAGGCCGTCAGCGGGATGTGGGCCAGTGCGTCCCAGGTGTAGAGGAGCTTCCCCGTCCTGAGGTCGTACTCCTGGACAGCGGAATCGTCGATCACCCCGTCGACCGAGCCACCGTAACGGGACAGGTCCATGCGCATGGTCTTGTTGGCCGTGACCCAGGCATCGTTGCCGCTGATCACCATCTCGTGCATCGTGAGCACCCAGCCGTCCTGGCCCTGCAGCGTGGCCACGGTCTGGTAGTGCTGGTTGACGACCACGTCCTCGCCCGTCTCGGTCTCGCCCGCGCTGGACACGACGCCCTGCCACCAGGTGAGGACCGGCTTGCCCCCGTAGGCCTGCACGGCCAGGTTGGACGCCACGACGTCCTTGGGCAGCGGCTGGAACCAGACCGGCTGCAGCTTGTTGTCCATGATCAGTGGGCCGCTCTGGCCCGTCATGGGCGGGTCGCTCAGGTCGTAGAAGTTGGCCATCATGATGTAGCCCGGCGCCAGGGCGGGACCGGCCGTGGGGGTGACGGCCTTGACCTCGGGAGGGTACAGGCCGGGCGCCGAGACGAAGCTGTACGCACCAGCGGTCTTGTAGGCACCGATCAGCGCCCCCTGGCCACCGGCCAGCCCGAAGTCCAGGACCACGAAGCACCCGACCACCGAGAGGGCGCCCACCGGGAGCCGTAACCGGTGCCCGGCCGGGCTGGGGGCGTAGCTGCGGGCGAACACCACTGTGACCACGATGGCGAGCGCCACGAACCCGGCCCCCACCAGCAGGGCGAGGCGGAAGCCCTCGGTCAGCGCCCGGGGCACGGCGACGTTGCGCCCGACGGCACGGCTGGTGGCCTGCGTAGCGAGCGTGGCGAGCAGGGCCAGGCCCACGCCGGCACCCACCTGACGCGAGGTGTTGACAAGCCCCGAGGCCAGCCCGGCCTGCCGGGGCCCCGCCCCCTGGGTGGCGAAGATGGTCGACGGCACCACCGACAGGCCGATACCGGCCGCGGTCAGCACTCCCGGCAGCACCACGTAGCCGAGAGCGCTCCCGCTCGGCCCGATACGCGCCATGAGCAGCATGCCGGCGAAGAGCATCGACAGGCCGCCCCCGAGCACGGGCCTCACCCCGAACAGCCGCACCAGCCGCCCCGCCTGCGAAGCCCCGAGCATGATCATGAGGGTCATGGGAAGGAAGACGAGCCCCGTGCTGAGAGGGGACAGGCCGAGCACCTGCTGCAGGTAGAGCGAGCTCACGTACCACATTGCGAACAGCGACGCGCTGAAGAGGAGCACTATCAGGTTGGCCACCTGCAGCTGGCGGGTCAGTTCCCGTAGCGGCACGAGCGGCGAGCTGGCAAAACGCGTCTCGATGACCCCGAAGGCGGCGAGCAGGGCAGCGCCGGCACCCATGGGCACCAGAGCGTCGGGAGAGGACCAGCCGTGGACGCCGGTCGCCACGATCCCGTAGACGAGCACCAGCTGTCCGGCGGTCAGGGTCAACGCCCCGCTTATGTCGAAGCGCGTCCCACGCCTCTCGGGACGCCCCCCGGCCACCACCCTGTAGGCGACCACCGCGGCCACCACCCCGATCGGCGGGTTGATGAGCAGGACCCACCGCCAGGTGAGCTCCTGGGTGATGACCCCTCCGAGCAGAGTCCCGGCCGCTCCACCTGCTCCGTTCATGGCGCCCCACAGCCCGATCGCCCGGTGGCGGGCCGGCCCCTCGGCGAACGAGGAGGTAATGATCGCAAGCGACGCTGCAGCCATCATGGCACCGGACAGGCCCTGGAAGCCGCGTGCCGCCATGAGCATCTGGTCGCTCGTGGAGAGCCCGCCCACCAGTGACGTGGCCGAGAAGAGCCCCAGCGCTGCCACGAACGTCCGCCGCTGCCCGAAGAAGTCCGTCGCCCGTCCCGCCAGCATCAAGAAGCCGGCGAAAACGATGGCATAGGCGTCGACCACCCATTGCAGGTCGGTGCTCGAGAAGTTGAGGCTCGACTGGACCGAGGGCAGAGCCACGTTGACGATCGAGAGGTCCAGGATCACCATGAACTGCGCCAGGGACGTGACCGTCAGCAACCAGCCCTGCCCGCTCCCACGCCCCCGGCCGCTCGGCGGCGTACCGTCGAGCTCGACGCCTGCGCTCACCTCAGCTGCTCCTGCCATGGCGGCCGTCCGCTCTCCTCCTAGGGACGTGCCGCCTATGCCTGCTTCTCCCTCCAGTTCCTCAGCGCGGCCATGGCCATGTCCATGACCCCCAGTTCGTAACCCTTGCTGTCGTTGACGTGGGGCAGCGGGGCCTCAGGTACGGGCACCTCCAAGAACTCGCAGAGCGGCCCCCAGCCGTCGGCCGGCGACCAGACGAGCAGGCGGTCTGCGGGCACCGTGGCTTTGACCTCCTCGTTGTAGCGCTCCATCGCCGCCGCCATGGTCCCACCCGTCGGCCCCTCCATCTCCGACGCGAGCAGGCCGGCCTTCTCCCACATCGCCTTCATCAGCGTGATGTAGTCGGCCCACTTGCGGTCCACCCGGCCCCAGGCCGTCGACAGGTCGTTGACGAGCAAGTCGCCGTAGAAGGTCCCCCAGATCGTGTTGCCCATGCTGCGCTCCCACGACTCCCCGCTACGCACCGACAGCAGGACCTTGGCCTCGGGGTACGCCTCCATGAGCTCCCGGTAGTAGAACGAAGCCGGCCAGTCCACCGCGGCCTGGTAGCCATCGAACACGTCGTCCCAGTCCCTGCGACCGAGGTACGCCTCGTGCCAGCGAGGGACTGAGTCGAGGTTGCCCCACACGTTGGCCATGTGGTAGCAGGGCGCGAAGCCAAGCATTTCCAATGCAAGCTTCTGGGTCATCGTGGCCGTGCGGGGCAGCCCTGCACCAATCAGCTTCAAGCTCACCGTTGTCCCCTCCTACTATCGGTCGGCGACCTGCCGGCCATTTGAAGGCTATGTGCCTTGCCTGAGAACGAACCGAGAGGTGTGCAACGTTTGTGTAACAAAAAGGGCTCTCCACCCTCGCCTGCACCGCAGGCCCCCTTACCACCAGGGCCATTGGGCCCTGTCACCCCCTCCCTTCGGCCCAGGACCGCCCCGCTTGGCGCGGCCACCCCGTAATGCGCAGGTGGCGTAGTGCGCACGCGGCGCACGGCGTTGGCCGCCGGCGACCTGCGCCCAGCTCCACCTCTTCCCTCGTCGTCCATCCGGGTACAGATGGCGCAATTGCTTAGCTCAGCGCCCGAGGCGCCGAGGTGGAGCCCGGGTGGAGCCGGGGTGGAGATGGGCACGGTGGCCGGCCACCGTGCCCGTAGGACCGGCGACCGCCGGTCCTTCAGACCGACCGGCTGCGCTGCTCGCGCCCGAGCTCCCCGTAGGGGTAGTCGCCGACCACTGGCACCGAGGCAGCGTCGAGCTTCGCTACTTCCTCGTCGCTCAGCACCACCTCCGCCGCCGCCAGGTTCGCCTCGAGCTGCTCGGTACTGCGGCAGCCGAGGATCACCGAGCAGACCGCGGGCCTGTCCCTGAGCCAGGCGAGAGCGACCTGCGCCATCGTGAGGCCCCGGTCCTTCGCGACCGCCTCCACGGCTGCCAGGACCTCCCAGGTCCGCTCCTGGGGGCTCCGTCGGTAGTAGGACTCCATCCCGCGGCCTGGGTCTTCTCCCAGGCGCGTCGGGCCCGTCGGAGCTTCGTCCCGCCGGTACTTGCCCGTCAACCAACCGCCTGCCAGCGGTGACCACGGCAGCAGGCCCAAGCCCTCCTCGAGGCAGGCGGGCACCACCTCCCACTCGACCTCCCGGGCCAGCAGGCTGTACTGGGGTTGCAGGGTCACGGGCCTGCTCAGGCCCCGCGCCTCCGCCAGGCACACCGTCTTCTCGACCTGCCACCCGGTGAAGTTCGAGAGCCCCACGTATGCCACCTTCCCCGCGTGCACGGCGTCGTCGAGGGCCCTCAACGTCTCCTCGACCGGCGTCAGAGGGTCCCAGGCGTGGACCTGGTAGAGGTCGACCTGCTCGGTGCCGAGGCGTTGCAGGGAGGCGTCGATCGCCCGCGCCAAGTGCCGCCGCGACAGCCCGACATCGTTGGGGCCGCTGCCCGTCGGGAAGCGGCCCTTGGTCGCCAGCACCACCCTCTCGCGGACATCACCGCTCTGCTTCTTCAGCCAGCGCCCGATGATCGTCTCCGCCGCCGTCCCGCTGTAGACGTCAGCCGTATCGACCAGTGTCCCACCCGCGTCGACGAAGTGGTCCAGCTGGGCATGGCTGCACTCCTCATCGCTCTCCGACCCGAACGTCATCGTGCCCAGGGCGAACGCTGACACCGCGCACCCGCTCGAGCCCAAGGACCTGTACTGCATGAGATGCTCCTCTCCTGAGACGACGACCGACAGACCTGCGGCACCCGGCAGCGGGCACAGCCTCCGTGCAACCTCACTGCCGGGCACACCTGCCAAACCCGGTAGCGGGCCACCGCACTCTCCGCGCAGCGGCCTACCTGCTCCTACTTCACCGCCCCCGCCGTCAGCCCGGACATGATCCGCCTCTGAGCCAGCAGCACCAACAGAGCCACCGGCAGGGTGATCACCACAACGGCGGCGTCGATCTGGTTGTAGAACACCTGGTACTGGCTCTGCCCCAGGTCCACGATCGCCAACGGCGCCGTGAAGTACCGCGGGTCGTTCTCGAACGACAGCGCAAACGTGAAGTCGTTCCATGCAAGGATGAACGAGATTATCCCTGCCGTTATGATGCTCGGCACCGCCACGGGCACGATGACCCGGCGCAGTGCCTGCAGCCGTGACGCCCCGTCCACCATCGCCGCCTCGTCGAGCTCCTTGGGTATCTGCCGGAAGAAGTTCGTGAGCAACCAGACCGACAACGGCAGCGTGTAGATCAGGTACGCCAGGACCAGCCCAGGGTAGGAGTTCAAGAAGCCGATGTGCCGGTAGACCAGGAAGAGGGGGCCGACAACCGAAAGTATGGGGAAGAACCCTGCCAACAGCACAAACCCCAGCACCACGCCCTTCCCGGGGATGTCCAGGCGGGCCAGCGCATAGCTCGCCATCGTCGCCAGTACCACGGTCACAACCGTGGTTGCCACGGCGACTATGACGCTGTTGGCGAGCGACCGCAGGAAGTCGAACTCTGTGAAGATCTGACGGTACGCCACGAAGGTCTGGTGCGCCGGGAACAGCCCTGTGGTCCCTGCGTTCAGCTCGTTGGTCGTCTTGATCGACGTCGTCAGGATCCAGTAGAAGGGGAACAAGGCGCTCACCACGAACCCCACGTTCACCGCGATGAACCCTGCCCGCCGTAGGCCCTGCCTGGTGCCGCGGTGCGTGCGCCAGGTGCTGCCGGATAGGACCACGTCAGCCATGTTCGGCCTCCCGTCTCAGTTCGTGCTCGGCCGGACGAGGCGCGTGTACCCGAACGCGATCACGAGCGCCATGACCACGAGGCTCACCGAGACTGCGCCCCCGTAGCCAAAGTCGGTGTTCACGAGGAACGCCTTCCAATCGAGGTAGCCCAGGGTCTCCGTGGAGGAGCCCGGACCACCGCCCGTCAGGATGTAGACCACGTCAAAGACAAGGAACGCCGCCAAGGTGCGGAAGATCAGTGCCACAAGCAACGCAGGCTTGAGCAGGGGCAGGGTGACGCTCCGGAACCGCCTCCAGGCCCCTGCTCCGTCAACCTGTGCCGCCTCGTAGACGTCGCCGGGGATCGTCTGCAGGCCGGCCAACAGGATCACAGCGACCAGCGGCGTCGTCTTCCAGGCGTCGGCGACGATGACCACCGCCCAAGAGGTCCACGTCTGGGCCGACCAGGCTATGCCCGCACCGGGCAGGTGCAGGACGCCCAACAGGTAGTTCACGAACCCGCTCTGCGGGTCGACCATCGTCTTCCACAGCATCGCCGACACCACGGTCGGCACCGCCCAGGGCACCAGTATCGCGGCCCGCACCAGGCCCCGGCCCTTGAACGGCTTGCTGATCACGACCGCTATGGCGAGCCCGAGGCACATCTCAATGCCCACAGACACAGCGGTGAAGAACAGGGTGTGCGCCAGGTCGGCACTGAACCCCGGTTCGTTGAAGAGCGCCCGGTAGTTCTGCAACCCCGAGAACCCGTTGCCCGCCGACGGGTTCGCCAACTGGTCGACATGGAAGGAGTTCCAGAGGTTGTACGCAAGGGGGAACAACGTGACTGCGGCCAACGCCAGGACGGCGGGGGCCAAGAGCAACAACCCGACCCGCCGGTCCGACGCCGAGCGTCGGTGGGAGAGCGGTCCACGCCCTCCCACCGACGGCTCGGCCTGGGCTACCCGGCCCACACCGGCCACCGAAGCACCGCCCGCGCTCTGCTCGTCCGCTGCTGCGTTGGGGCCAGTTCTCACCGTCTGCCCTCTGTCTAGCTGTTACCTGAGGCGAAGAGCTTCTGCACAACAGGAGCGGTCTGCGCCAGTGCCTTCTGTGCCGACACCTGGTTGGTCAGTACCGAGGACAGCATGGTCTGCAGGTCCAGGGATATCTGCGGGTAATTGGGCGACACCGGCCGGGGTGAAGTGACCGCGAACACCTTTTCGGCCTGAGCCAGGTACGGTACCGCCTTGGACAGGCTGGGCGTGTACGCAGCACGCACCGCCGGCGCGTCCCCGGCTGTGATCATCCTGGCTGCCTGGACCTGGGGCCTCTCCAGGTACTGGATGAACTTCCAGTCCTCCGCCTGGTGCTGGCTGGCCTTGTTGATCACCAGGTCGTCCCCACCGAGAGATGCTGCGGGGTGCCCCGTCGCCGACGGGAACGGTATCCAGGCAACCTTGCCCGCGATGGGCGAACCCTTGGCATTGACCAGCGGGAAGAGATAGGGCCAGTTGATGCCGAACGCCGCTTGGCCGGAGTCGAAGGCGTCCTGCACGTTCGCCTCGGTCCAGCTCGTCACGCTGGCGGGTGCGATCTTGTACTTGTAGATCGTGTCGTGCATGAACTGGAGCGCCGCCACGTTGGCCGGCGTGTTCAGGTTCGCGGCATTGAGCGAGCCGCCAAAGCCTCCCAGGAAGTCCTGGTAGACGCAGATCGCTCCCTCGTACTTGGCTCCCTCGAACGCCAGGCCCTCCTTGAGAGCGGGGTCCTTCTTCATTGCCGCCTGAGCGTCCGCCACAACCTGCTGCGGCGTCTTGGGAGGCGTGGGCACCAGGTCCGTGCGGTAGAAGAGCCCTTGCGCATTGATGAACCAGGGCATGCCGTAGTACTGGCCCTTGTAGGTGACCGTGTTGACGATCGAACGGAAGAACGCGTTCATGTTCGGGTGGAACTTGGTCAGGGGCAGAAGCCAGCCGGCCTTGGCGAACTGGGCGGGGTAGATGATGTCGGACTCGATGACGTCCGGGGTGCTCGAGCCGGAGATGAAGTCCTGGGTGAGCTGCTGTAGGGCATCAGTCGTGTTGCTGGACAGGAGCAGGTACTTCACCCTGATCCCTGGGTTGGCTTTTTCGAAGCCTGCTATGGCGGTGTTGGTCGCCGCCTCCTCCGCCCCGAGGCCTTGCGTGGCGTAGACAATGGTGACGACATTGCCGCTTGCTGACGCCGTCCCGGGCACGACGGCCAGGGTGCCCGCCACAGCAGCCAGGGTGGCAGCTGCGGAGGCGAGGCGCTTTGCCTTGCCGACCGAAGTAGTGGCCTTGCTGCGAGTCTTCATTGTTGTACCGCTCTTCCTTTCTGGGTTGTGACTTGAGCTCTGATGGGCAATGCAAGCCCGACCGCACCCGGCGTGGGTGCGACCTCCTTGTTGCGCCGGGGCACCGTGCCGGGGGCCGTCCCGTGGCGCGTGCCCGGTGCCGGCCCGAGACGGGGCTTGCCGTCGCCGGCACCAGCCAGGGCCGACGGGCCCGCCGCCGGCTTGGCCACCGCGGTCGTGCCCCGCACGATGAGCCTGGTAGGCAATTGGACCTGCTCGCTGGCACCGGCGCCGGGGCCAGAGCCGGCGGTCAGGCTGGCAACCAACTGCTCGGCCACCCGGCGGCCCTGGTCCGCCACGCCCTGGGAGACCGTCGTCAGCTCCAGAGCCGCTGCCAGTGGGTGGTCGTCGAACCCTACGACCGAGACGTCCTGGGGCACCCGCAGGCCGAGGCGGCGCAACGTCCCGAGCGCACCTATGGCCATCTCGTCTGATTCGGCGAAGATCGCTGTAGGCGGGTGCTGGCGGGCGAACAGCTCGCCGGCCGCCATGGCCCCCCCGGCTGCCGTGAAGTCACCCCGTGCCTCCAGCCCCGGGTCGAGGCCGGTCCCCGCCTCCTCCAACACGGAGCGATAGCCCGCGCGCCTGTCTCTCGGTGCCCCGCAGAGGGTCGGGTCCTCTGTGTCGCCCGCGATCAGTGCCACCCGCTCATGGCCCAGGTTGACGAGGTGCTGGGCCGCCAGCCTGGCCGCGGAGACGTCGTCGATCGTCACGCTCCGAAAGCCTTCGAGTGCGACGCCGACGGTGCACACCGGGATCCCGAGGCTGTGGAGGACCTCTATCTCGGCGTCGGTCAAAGGGAGGCTCACCAGGAGCACGCCCTCCACCCGCTTGCGCAGGAGGTCGACAGAGAAGTACTTGCGCCGCGACTCCCGGTCCCCGACGTGGTAAAGGAGCAGGTCCAGCCCCGCCTCCCGGAAGACGGGCTCGGCTGCGTCGAGCACCTCGGAGAAGAACCACCTGCCGAGGAACGGCATGATGACGGCCACGGTGCCAGCACGCCCCGACGCCAACCGGGACGCTGACGGTGAGGCGCTGTAGCCGAGCTCGTGGGCGATCGCGCGGACGCGCTCCGCCGTACGCGGTGACACACCCTCTCGTCCCCGCAGGGACCTCGAAACCGTCGCGATCGACACGCCGGCCCGACGGGCTACCTCCTCGATGGTCGCGTCCAAACCTGTCCCCCCCTCCGCTGCACGACTGGACCGACGCCGCCCTTGTAGGCGTCGCTCGTCCTTCCCCTGGGCGTCACGTTACACGAAGCCATGACTGGACGCAAGCGCTTACGTTCAGGCACCTTGCCGTAGTTGTGGCAAGGCTTGAAGATGACTAGCCTCCCCATCGCAGGGTTACCAGGTGAGGCAGCGTTGGACGTAAGCGCTTGCTGTGCCAGGAGGGGCTGCCTGGTCGTGGGCTCGGGCAGGCCGACCGGCCGTCCATGAGCGAGAGCGGAGGGAGAAGGATATGGCGATCGGGACCGGTCCCGGGCTCCACAGGCCCGTGCGGCCCTGCAGGCCCGGGCAGGAGCGTGCGCCCCGGCGGGCGCGGGTCGAAGGGGGCCAGAGGGTGGTCGGGTGGCTATGACCGCTGGGACGGACCGGCGCCTCCGCCCCAGGGGCAACCGTCCGCACCTGATCGCCTACGCCGACCGCTTTGGAGGCAGCCTGGCCGGTCTGCACGACCTGCTGGCGACCCGCTTCTCCGGGATTTTCGCAGGCGTGCACGTCCTGCCTTACTACCTACCGTTCGACGGGGCGGACGCCGGGTTCGACCCGATCGACCATGCAGCAGTGGACGAACGGCTCGGCACATGGGACGACCTGCGGTCCATGGCAGGGCACATGGCCGTTGTCTCGGACCTCATCGTGAACCACATCTCTTCGCGCTCGGCAGAGTTCCAGGACGTTGTCCGCCACGGTGGGGCATCCCCCCACGCCGGCATGTTCCTCACGATGGACAGCGTGTTCCCGGCCGGAGCCGTCGAGGCCGACCTCACGCGCATCTACCGTCCGCGGCCCGGGCTGCCCTTCACGGCGATGCGGCTCGGCGGTCGCAAGAGGCTGGTCTGGACGACGTTCACTCCCGGCCAGGTGGACCTCGATGTCCGGGATGAGGGCACCTGGGCCTACCTGTGCAGGGTGGTCGACCGGCTCACCGCAGCCGGGGTATCGGTCCTGCGCCTCGACGCGATCGGCTATGCCGGCAAGGTCGCAGGCACGGACTGCTTCCTGACCCCGGGCACCTTGGCCCTGATCGAGAGGCTGCGCGGCTACGTCCGGAGCCGGGGAGCCACGACGCTGCTGGAAGTGCACGGGCACCACACCCAGGTCGCGGAGGTCGCAGCCACCGCCGACCTCGTCTACGACTTCGCCCTCCCACCCCTGGTACTGCACGCGATCTTCAACGCCGACCCCGGGCCCCTCGCCGATTGGCTGGCCGTGCGCCCGGCGAACTGCGTGACGGTGCTCGACACCCACGACGGGATCGGCCTGATGGACGCAGCGCGCAATGAGCTGCGGCCCGACGAACCTGGCCTCCTCGACGATGCACAGGTCAGTGCTCTCTACCGCGACGTCTTGGCCAACGGGGGCGACTCCACCCGGCGCTCCACGGGTGAGGCAGCGTCCAATCTCGACCTCTACCAGGTGAACTGCACCTTCTACGATGCCGTGGGCCGCGACGACCGCCGCTACCTGGTGGCCCGGGGGCTTCAGCTCTTCTTACCCGGGCTCCCTCAGGTGTACTACGTGGGCCTGCTCGCCGGCAGCAACGACGTCGAGCTCTTCGAGCGCACGGGGACGGGGCGGGACGTCAACCGGCACCACTACACGTTGGCAGAGGTGGACGACCAGCTCCACCGGCCTGTCGTGCGGGCGCAGCTCGAGCTGGTGAGGTTGCGGGCGCAACACCCGGCCTTCGACGGCAACTTCAGCTTCGAGCGCTCGGGTAGCGTGCTCCGCCTGTCCTGGCAGGCGGGGGCTGAGGAGGTGTGCTTGGAGGCAGACCTGGCCGGGCCGACGTTCCGGGCCCAGGGGAGGTCGGGCACAACGGCCTGGGAGCTCGACGTCGATGCCCTGCTCTCCGGGCTCGTGGCCCCGGTGGGGCGGGGGACGCCGTTGCCGTAGCTCCTCGCCTCGCAGCCCGTCAGCCCATCCTGCCCAGCGTTGCGACCGGGGGCGTTGCGACCGGGGGCCTCGGGCTCTGGAGGGCACCGGGAGCGGGAGAGGGGCCCTGTGCCGCCTCGCCGTTCTGCCAAGGCACGGCTGGCAACAGGACGTTCTCCGGGTCATCGGCCCGAGGTGGCTGCAGGTCCCCGATCAGTACAGGCATGGTCCTCTCCTTGGTCCCCTGGACCAGGGGCACCAACCCCTGGCCCAGGTCGTCACGACGAGCCCCGTGCAGGTGCACGGGCACTGCGGTCTCACCAGCTCGGGGCCATGCCCACGATGGGCGTGCCCGAGCTGGTGCCGGTGGCCGAGCCGTAGAACTTGGCGTCACCGAAGGCAAAGACGCCGCCGTCCCGGCCGACCAGCCAGTAGCCCTGGCCGTCGGCGGTGGCGGCCATGCCGACCACGGCGCCCTTGAGCGCCTTGCCGGTGGCCGAGCCGTAGAACTTGGCGTCACCGAAGGCAAAGACGCCGCCGTCCCGGCCGACCAGCCAGTAGCCCTGGCCGTCGGCGGTGGCGGCCATGCCGACCACG
>JAJZMF010000021.1:0-39980 GCA_021850325.1 Actinomycetes bacterium | reverse complement strand
GGCGCCCTTGAGCGCCTTGCCGGTGGCCGAGCCGTAGAACTTGGCGTCACCGAAGGCAAAGACGCCGCCGTCCCGGCCGACCAGCCAGTAGCCCTGGCCGTCGGCGGTGGCGGCCATGCCGACCACGGCGCCCTTGAGCGCCTTGCCGGTGGCCGAGCCGTAGAACTTGGCGTCACCGAAGGCAAAGACGCCGCCGTCCCGGCCGACCAGCCAGTAGCCCTGGCCGTCGGCGGTGGCGGCCATGCCGACCACGCCACTGGTAACGGCCCTGCCGCCCGGGACCGGGCCCGCGACCGGGGCCTGGCCGAACGAGGTCACCTCGCCGTTGGTCCCGGCCAACCAGTAGGAGGTAGGTGCCAGCACCAGTGCGAGCGTGGCCTCCGACGCTGCATAGACGTGGTCACCCGAGTACCTGGCGGTGACCGTGCCCCCCGAGGGCCGGGACGGCGCCGTGCAGTGCCCGGCACCGGCGCTGTCCAGCGCCGCAGTGCAGAGCAATGTGCCGCCGGCCCACAGCGTGACCGTGCCGCTCGCCGCCGCTCCCGCCGACCGGACCTGGACCGCGTACGTGACACCGGCACCGCCACCAGCGCGGGAGGCGGTGACCACGATCTCGGTCTGGCCCTGGACTTCATGAGTGGCGCGGGCAGAAGTGGAGGGGGCGAACCTCGCGGTCCCCGAGAAGGTGGCGACCACGGTGTGCCGGCCCTGGGACTCGTAGCCGACCTTGCAGGTGGCCTGTCCCGACACCACCGGCACGCCGGCGCAACCGACGTAGCTGGTACCCGATGCCGCATCGACGAAATCGACGGAGCCGCCATCAGGCGCCGGGCTCACCAGTGCGGTGAAGGTGACCCTCTGCCCCGGTGCGCTCGGGCTACCCGATGAGCTGAGCTGGACCGTGGTCGAAGCCCTGGTGTCCCAGCCATAGCCGGGGAGCCCACCACCGGGCCCTCCAGAGGACGCGAAGGGCCGTGCCGACACCTCGGCCGACGGGCCCGAGAGCCCGAGCTCGTTGACGGCCCTCACCACAAAGAAGTAGGCCTGTCCGTTGGTGAGCCCGCCCACGGCATAACTGTCCGCCTGCACCGGTCCGGGGTTGAGAGCGTTGGCAGCAGCCGCTCCCTCCGAGGTGCTCATATAGACGTTGTAACCCGTCACCGGGCGGCCACCGTCACTGAACGGTGCGTCCCAGGACAGCGTCAGCCTCCCGTCGCCGACCACCGTCGCCAGGCCCGTGGGGGCCTGAGGGGGCCCTGCGGGCATGGCGGTCGCCTCGTTGGAGTTGGCCGACGCGCCCCGGGTGGTGACGGCCTGGACGACGAAGTAGTAGGTCCTGCCGTTGACCAGCCCGCTGACGGTGTAGCTCGTGCCCTGGACGAGAGGCCCGTTCACCGGCACCAGCAGCTCCTGCGAAGGAGCCGTGCCCATGAACAGGTTGTAACCGGTGAGGCTGCCCTCTCCCACCGACGAAGGCTTGGCCCATTCCAGGACCACCTGGCCGTTGCCGGCGGAGGCGCTCAGGCCGGTGGGTGCATTGGGCAACCCGCCGCCGCCGCTCCCACCTCCACTGCCGCCACCACCGCTATGGCCCGAACCAGCCTCGCTGAAGGTGCTGACCCCGGTCGGGGACGCCCGGTACGGGTCGGCGCTGATGGTCGCTCCCGGCTTGAGGCCCTCGGTGAAGCGCTCCGTCTTCACCACCGATTGCCCGACGCGCAGGATGTCGTTGACGTCGTACGAGAGCCGCAGCCATGTGCCACCGCTCGCCACGTCGATGTAGCCCGAGCTACTGGAAGTCGCTTGGGCAGCCAGGACCGTGGCGGACGTGTAGGAGCCGTCCGTCGCCTCCTTCACCCAGTACACGTCGGCTGAGGCCGACAGTGCCCCTGCCGTTGCCGACACGGTCTGCATGGAAGCCGATGCCGTGGGGCTGACCTCGACCACGAACTGGCCCTCGGCATCCGTGGTGGCCGGCCCTGAGCTCCCCGGCTTGCCCGACCCTGCGGGCGCGACCTCCCATGCAACCTGCGCACCGGCGACCGGCGCCCCGTACTGGTCGGTGAGCGTGCCCGTCACTACCTGGCTGGCTTCCTGGCCGGCAAGGCCGGTGCTGGTAGCCGGCGACAGGCTGAGGTGGCTCGTCGAGGAGGCAGCGAGCGACCAGGTCACGCTGGTGGTGGTGGCAGGCTCGCCGGCGCTCAGGGCCCCGTTGCCGTCACGGTCGTAGAAGGCGAACAGGCACTGCGTGGTGTCGACCTCCGGCGTGGCGTCCGCGCCGTACGCATAGCTGATCGTGGCCGTCCCCGTGGGGCCGGTCAGGGCTGTGCCGCTGGTGACCGGCTGTCCCGCCGGTGGTGTGGCTGAGCCGGGCGTGCACGCCGGCCCCGTGTACACGGACCAGTCCACAGCGCCGCCCGGGTACGGCACAGCCGATACGGCACCCTCCATGGAGGTGTAGGTGAGGGTGGCGCCGACCGAGGCGGTGCTGTCGTAGCGGACCGTTATGGGCGAGGGTGAAAGGACGAGGGAGGTGACACTGTTGACCCAGGTCACCGAGGCTGTGGTGGACAGGACCGAGGGGTTGGCCGGGTCGTAGGCGACGCCCACGGGAGCGGTGAACGCGGTGACCGTCTGCTGGAGAGATCCCTCCAGGGGCCGCTGCCCGACGGCGGAGGCCCAGTGGTAGGCAAAGCTGGCACGCCCCTCGGCGTCTGTCACGGGGTCCGTCGAGTCGACCACGCAACCTGTGGTGCCGCTTGTCGAAGGTGTGGCGGAGGCGGAGCCCCCGCACGCCGATGTCTGGTGGCCGCCGCCTTCAGCGTTCTGGTCGGCGACGAAGAAGTCCACATGCGCCCCCGCGACGGGCGCTCCGTCGGCCTTCACCACAGCGGTCAGGACCTCGGCTGTTCCCACCGCGGCGTAACTGGAGACAGGCTCGATGGTTATCGAAGTCGGGGCGCCGCCCGGTGCAGCCACCTCGGAGGCGGCGGACGGCACCCCCTGCAGTGGCAGGGCCAAGCCCAGGAGCGCCAGCAGGGAGAGGGGCAGGGAGTAACGGTGCAAGGACATCAACGCCTCACGATCGACGAGGAGGGGTGGGAACGGCACTGGCCCACCCGCGCCACGCCAGGGCGGTGCGGGTGGGCCAGGCCAACTGCACGACTAGCTGACCGCTATGCCGGCGACCCAGGTCCCGGTGCCGAGCTGTCGCGGTGAGCCGAAGTTGGCGGCGCTGCCGAAGTTGTAGACAGAGCCGTTGCGGGCCACCAGCCAGTAGCCGTTGCTGTCCGGCGTGGAGGCCATACCGGTGATGGGCGAGCTGAGGGTCTTGCCGGCCAGTGAGCCGAACATCTTGGCATCGCCGAAGGCGTACACGGCGCCCTTGGAGGTGAAGACCCAGTACCCCTTGCCATCGGCCGTGGCGACCATGCCCACGGCCTGGGAGGCGAGGGTCTTGCCGGCCAGTGAGCCGAACATCTGCGCACTGCCGAAGCGGTACATGGCCCCGTTGGCCGCCACGAGCCAGTAGCCCTTGCCGTCGGGGCTGGCCGTCATGCCAACGATCGGGCTGTTCAGGTGCTTGCCACCGAGCGAGCCGTAGAAGTGGGCGCTACCGAAGGTGAACACCCCTCCGTCACGGCCCAGCATCCAGTAGCCCCGTCCGTCAGGGGTCGCCGCCATACCCACGATCGCGCCCTTCAGGTGCTTGCCACCGAGGGAGCCGTAGAAGTGGGCGCTACCGAAGGCGAACACCCCTCCGTCACGGCCCAGCATCCAGTAGCCCTGCCCGTCTGGTGACGGCACCAGGGCGATGACGTTGCTGGCCCGCACCTGGTGCCCGGGCAGCGTGCCGAAGTTGGGCGCCCCGCCGAAGCGGTAGACGTTGCCGTTGGAACCCAGGACCCAGTAACTGGCCGGGACCATGGAGGTCCTTATGGTGGACGACAAGGGCCCGTGGGTGGCGTCACCAAGGTACTTGGCCGTCACGACCCCGTTGCCGTTGAACCGGGTGGAGGTGCACTTGCCCTGCCCGTTGGCGTCCAGGTGGATGGTGCAGACGAGCCGCTGGCCGGACATGATCAGGACCGTGCCGCCCGAGGCCCCGCTCACCTTGACGGTGTATGTCACGGCCTTCGCCCCGCCCACCGTTGTGGGGGAGGCGCTGAGGCTGATGCCGCCCGAGCCGGGCTGGCCGGCCCCCTGGGCCGCTGCCGACCCTGCACCGCTCCCTGACCCCGAGGCCGGGGTGGCCGTCGAGCTGGTGCCGGTGCTGCTGCTCGGCAGGGTGACCGTGCTGGTGCCTGACGTGGTGGGCGGGGTCGTCGGGTTGACCACAGTCCCCGGCGTGGCGCTCGCCTCATTGGACGCCGGGGAGACACCGGCGCTGGTCACTGCCTTCACGATGAAGTAGTAGGGCGTACCGTTCGTCAGCCCGCTGGCGCTGTAGCTGCTCCCGGTGATGAACGAGGCGTTGACCGGAGTGGTCGCCTCTCCGCCCGGCGCAGTTCCCATGTACACCTGGTAGCCGAGGAAGGTACCCGTGCCCATGTCGGCAGGGGCCGTCCAGCTCAGGTTGACCTGCCCGCTGGCCGGGGAGGCCTGCAGGTTGGTCGGGGCGGCCGGAGCAACCGTGGTCCCGCCGCTGCTGCCGCTGGACGAGGTCACGTTGAAGGTGATGCTGTTACCACCACTTATCGTCACCGCGGATGAGGTTGTGAAGGTGATGGTGTAGGTGCCGGCTACGGAGGGTGTCAGCTGGAAGCCGTACACGACCGTGCCGGTGGAGTTCAGCTCACCGGCAACGCTGACCCCGGGGACGACAGCACCGCTGGGGTCGGTGATCACCATCTGGGCGCCGGAGTCCCAGACGCGCACCTCGGAGTAGGGGGTGACCGGGTTGGCCACGTAACTGCTACCGGACTGGGTGGCCAGGGTGCCGTAGGCGGACTCCCTGTCAAGTGCCGCCGGGTCCAGCTTCACGACGGACAGGCCTGTCATCGAGGGCGGGTTGTCGGACAGCAGGCCTACTTCCACCCGGATCGGGTGGCCGACGACCAACGCCGCGTCACCGCTCAGGTTGTCGCCCCAGGACACCGTCGCCGTTGCCGTGAGGGCGCTCTCGCACTGGGCCTGCCAGGTGTTGGTCCCCTGGACGTAGTAGTACGCCTCGGGGTCGACCGGGTACCCGGTCGTAGGCTCCCCCGTAGGAGCCACATAGGGCCCGGGCTCCCCGACGACCGTACCGCAGTCCAAGCCGAACGGGTTGTCCCCGACCAGGATCACCGGGACGGAGAGGTTGTTGGTGACCGTCGTCTCCTCGCCACCACCGCCGCCTCCCCCACCACCACTGCCGCTGCCTGCGGCGTAGGCGGAGGTGGCACTGGGGACGGCGAGCGCGAGCGTGGCGATGCCGGTCAGGACGCTCATCAATAAGTTCCTGCGAAGTAGTCTCATGGTTGGAGCTCACCTTCCTGTACTTGGGATATCAGGCACTGTTGGTGGCCACTGACCGGGTGGCCTCGAGGGGCCCTGTTGCCTTTGAGCGACCGGTCCGGGCCGGCCGCGTCCCGCAGGCAAGCGAGCACTCCGCCTGCACCGTGCCGGGGGCACGGCCCACAGGAGCTCTTGATCCGCAGCACTGCGATATGTCTTACCTGGGCCCGCATTGCGCCCGAAGGCAGGGGGCGGGTACTTGCCGCCAACACCGAGCAGGTACCTGCCGTGCTGTGCTGACCTTCGACTGGGCACCTGCGTATCCAAACCCTGGGCGGTACAGGGGACGTACATGGCACGTGGAGAGCAGGTGCAGATGGCGCTACCGGGCAGCCGGCGGCGGCCGGGGGCCTTGCTCAGGCGGCCCTCATGCGTCGGCGGCCCTCTCGGGGCCGAGCTTGACAGGTGCCCTTGGGTGGCAGCGCCCGGGACCTTGGTCCCCCTTTGCGCCCAGCCCGCCCGGGCATTATTCGTGACGCCGGCATGCGTCCCCGGGGCCTGGGCCCATGCCGGCACAGGGCTTCTCGCAGGCGCGGCGGCGACAGGAGGTGCTTTCGTGCCCGTCGGGCACCGTCGTCAGGAACGCAGGCTTGTCGGGTCGGTGCCCACGTGGGCACTGATGCTCGTGGCCGTGCTCCTCGGCACAGGCGTAGGGGTGCCGGCCCTACTGGACGGCGGGAGCGGGGCCCTGCTGGCCTCGTGTGGCGTGGACCGCCCCGCTGCCTGCCAGAAAGCCGTTCTCCGGGCTGTCGACGCCGCCCGGGCCCGTGAGGGCGTCAGGCCGCTCAGGCTGCCCGCCGACTACGGCGCGCTCACCGTGCCCCAACAGCTCCTCGTCCTCGCAGACCGGGAACGCCGCGACCGCGGGCTCCCCGGCTTCACCGGGTTGTCGGCGGCCCTCGACGCCAGGGCACTGGCAGGAGCTCGGGCGGACCGCGACCCCCTGGGCCCGCCCGGCACCTCGTGGGGTTCCAACTGGGCGGGCGGGCACGTCTCCGCCCTGCTGGCAGACTTCGACTGGGTCTACGACGACGGGCCCGGCTCCTCAAACCTCGAGTGCACAGGCGTGACCCGGGCCGGTTGCTGGGTGCACCGGGCCAACGTGCTCGGCCGCTACGGGCCCCGTCCCTCGATGGGCGCGGCGTTCGCTACGGTACGGGGTAGGGCGTCGTACACGGTGCTCTTCTCGTCCGCTCCGAGCGGGGCACTGGACTACCGCATGCCTCGGGCTGCAGGGGGACCGGCCTCCGGCTAGGTGGCAACCGACCGCCGCGGTGCGGGCAGCCGGGCCCCGCGTGCGCAGCCCGGGCCGGGGCCCGGGTACCGCCCGAGGTGACCTTGGCCCCTGGGTGCTGACAGACGGTGGGCCGGATACTGGGGCCATGGCTCGCCAACGAGGCGGTGGGTTGCTGAGCGTGCCCCTTCGGGCCGGCCCCGTTGCGCCCCCTGTGGGGGTGCCCCCGACGACAGGCCCTGGCACGGCCGTGTCGGTGCAGGGACTGGTCAAGGCGTTCGGGGCCACACGGGCCCTGGACGGCTTGGACCTCGTCGTGCGCACCGGCGAGGTGCACGGCTTCCTGGGGCCGAACGGAGCAGGCAAGACCACGACGATCCGGGTACTGCTCGGCCTGCTGAGGCCCGATGCGGGCCGGGTCGTGCTGCTCGGAGGGGACCCCTGGCACGACGCCGTCGCCCTGCACCGCCGTCTGGCGTACGTGCCCGGGGACGTCAACCTGTGGCCCAAGCTCTCGGGCGGGGAGATCATCGACCTCTTCGGCCGGCTGCGAGGCGACCTCAGCCCCCGCCGGCGCGACGAGCTACTGGAGCGGTTCGAGCTCGACCCGACCCGGAAGGCCCGCACCTACTCGCGTGGCAACCGCCAAAAGGTGGGGCTGGTGGCCGCCCTGGCATCCTCGGCCGAACTGCTCCTCCTGGACGAACCGACCTCGGGGCTCGACCCCCTGATGGAGGCTGTGTTCCAGGACTGCATCCGCGAGGTCAAGGCCGAGGGGCGCACCGTGCTCCTGTCGAGCCACATCCTGGCCGAGGTCGAGGCCCTCTGCGACCGGGTGAGCATCATCCGGGCCGGCCGGACCGAGCAGACGGGGACGCTGAGCGAGCTGCGCCACCTCACCCGCACCTCGGTCACGGCCGAGACGAGCCTCCCCCCCACCGCCCTCGCCGGCGTGCCCGGCGTCCACGACCTGCAGGTGGACGGGCTCACGGCGCACTTCGAGGTCGATGCGGGGCAACTGGACCGGGTGCTGCGCCACCTGAGCGACCTCGGTGCCCGTAGCCTCGTCAGCCACCCACCCACCCTGGAGGAGCTGTTCCTGCGCCACTACGGCGACGAACTGGCCCGGGAGCGCACGGCAGCCGGTGCTGACGGCCGGTCGGGCAGCGGGCACTGACATGGCGCCGGGACGCCCAGCGGGGGGCGGGGCGCCTCTGACAGGGACAGCGGTGCTCCTGCGCTTCGTGGTGCGCCGCGACATGGCCCGCATGCTCGCCTGGGTGGGGGGCTTCGTCCTCCTGGCGGCGCTCAGCGCGGCCAGCGTCAAGGGCCTCTACCCGACCCAGGCGGACCTGGACGAGGCGGCGGCCGCGGCCAGGGACAACGTCGCAGCGATCGCCTTCAACGGCCCCGCCGTGGGGCTGGACACGGTGGGCGGGCAGGTGGCGTTCAACCTGGGAGCGTTCGGCTTGGTGATGATGGGCCTCATGAGCCTGCTCATGGTCGGCCGCCTGACCCGGGGCGAGGAGGAGACCGGCCGCCTCGAGATGCTCCGTGCCCTGCCGGTGGGTGCCCGGGCACCCACCGCCGCCGCCGTGCTCGCCGTGGGCCTGATGAACGTGGTGGCCGGTGGCGCGGTCACCGCCTGCCTGGTCGTGCTCGCGCTGCCGGTCGCAGGCTCGGTCACCTTCGGCGCCTCGTTCGTGCTCTTCGGCCTGCTCCTGTCCGCCATCGCCATGGCGGTGGCGGAGACAACCGAGAACACGAGGGTCGTCTACGGCAGCACCGGGGCGGTGCTCGCTGCCGCCTTCGTGCTGCGGGCGATCGGGGACACGGGGGACGGCACGGTCTCGTGGCTGTCACCCATCGGTTGGGCACAGAAGGCCCGGCCTTACGCCGGTGACCGCTGGTGGCCCTTCGGCTTGCTCGTAGCGGCCACGGTCGCTGTGGCGGCCTTGGCCGGCCGCCTCGGCGCCCGCCGCGACTACGGTGCCGGCCTGGTGGCGCCCCGCCCGGGACGGGCCAACGCCACCCGCCACCTGCGGGGGACGCTCGGGTTGGCCGTCCGGCTCCAGCGGGGCAGCCTGGTGGGATGGGGCCTGGGCACCGTCGTCATGGCCGTTGCCTATGGCGCCATCGCCCCGTCCATCGACCAGTTCGTGCGCACCAACCAGGCGCTTGCCGACATGTTCGCGGCCGGGGGCGGCAGTCTGACCGACGCCTACCTAGCCACCTCGGCTCAGGTCCTGGCTCTCATCGGGACCGGCTATGCCCTCCAGTCCGTCCTGCGGTTGCGCAGCGAGGAGGCCTCCCTTCACGCCGAAGCCCTCCTCGCCACGCCGACCTCGAGGCTGCGCTGGGCGCTCAGCCACCTGGCCCTGGCATTCGGCGGGGTACTGGTGCTCCTGGCCCTGACCGGGGTCACGCTGGGCGCCAGCTACAGCCTCGCCGGCGGCCCCCCCGGTGCCACGTACCGGGCTCTGGCAACCCTGGTCCTCTACGCACCCGCCGTCTGGGTGATGGCCGGTCTCGGCGTGGCGTTGGTGGGCCTGGCCCGGCGCGCCACCATCGGGGCCTGGTTGGCGCTCTCGGTGTGCCTTGTCATCGGGTTCGTGGGCCCGCTCCTGCGCCTACCCCAGTGGGCCCTCGACCTCTCTCCGTTCACCCACGTACCCCGCCTGCCCGGCGAGGGCCCTCGGCTGCTGCCCGTCCTGTTGCTCATCGCCACCGCAAGCGCCCTCACCGCGGCCGGGCTGGCCGGGTTGCGCCACCGCGACGTGGGCTGACCCGGCCCTCTCCGGGGCCCCCACCTGTCGCGCTACACTGCTGCCGCCTCCAGCGAGCACCGCTCTCGAGGGAGGCTGGGCGCAGCTGGACGTCGACGGAGGAGGTTGGCCGTGCTCCTGCAACTGGCCCTCGACGACGCTGCCTCCCTCTCCGTGGTCGCGGCCGTCGCCGAACTGGTGGACATCATCGAGGTCGGGACCCCGCTGCTCAAGCGCTTCGGGCTGTCAGCGATCGCCACGGTGCGCGAACTGGCACCGGGCGTGCCGGTCCTCGCCGACACCAAGACCGTCGACGGAGGCGCAGAGGAGGCCGGGATGGTCCTCGGGGCGGGTGCAAGCCTCATGACGGTGCTGCAGCTCGCTTCTGCCTCCACGCACGACGCGGTGGACCGCGTGGCCCGGGAGCACGACGCTTACGTGGTCGTCGACACCATCTGCGGTGCCCTGCCCGACCGGCCCGGGCTGTACCCGGAGCGGACCGCCTACGTGGGGCTCCATACGCCGTCGGACATGAGCAAGCTCGGTGCGAGCGGGCGCGACCGGGCCGGGGATGTCAGCGCCCTGCGTGACCTCGGCTACGGGGTGGTGATAGCCGGCTCGGTCGGCGCCGACAACATCGGCGCCATCGTGCGCGCTGCTCCCGATATCGTCGTCGTCGGGCGTGCGATCACGCAGGCCGAGGACCCCGGGAGGGCTGCCCAGTGGCTATCGGACCAGTTGCCGGCCCGCGGCCATGGCTGGCCGCCAGCGCTGAGGTCGCCCAGCTCGCCGCGCTGGTGAGCGAGGAGGAGTTCTGGGCCTTCGTCGACCTGCTCCGCGGGCCCGGGCCACGCTGGTTCCTGACCGGCCGGGGGCGCTCCGGCCTGGTGGCGTCCATGGTCGGCATGCGGCTCATGCACATCGGGATGTGCTGCCACGTGGTCGGTGAGCCCACTGCGCCCGCCATCGGGCCCGGCGACGCCATGATCGCCGTATCGGCCTCAGGCACAACGGTGACGACCCTGCACCACGCCGAGGTTGCCTCCCGCGCCGGCGCCCGGGTCCTCAGCGTCACCCGGGACCGCGACAACCCACTGGCAGCGCTCTCGGCCTCCGTGCTCTGCCTTCCGGCCGGGCCATCGGTGCAGCTCGGTGGGGACCTCTTCGAGCAGACCGCCCTGGTGGTGCTGGACAGCCTCGTGAACGCCCTTGCCTCGGAGGCTCGGGACGCACCGGCGCAACTGCGCGCCAGGCACACGAACCTGGACTGAGCCCGCCACCCACCCTGGAGGAGGCCACCGAGCCTGCCTACGGGGTATAGGCGAGCAGCTCTGCCTCGCTGATGGGCTCCTTGAAGGTGTGCCCCATCACCGACGCGGTGACACTGCCGGCGCTGGTCTCCACCATGCCTGTCCCCTTGACCAGGTAAACGGCATAGCTGGCGGTGCCGGTGGAGGAGACGACCGCGGTCACAGAGGTGATCTTGACCACCAGGTCCAGCTTCTCGGCTTGGAAGGTACCTGCAGGCACGTGAACGGTCTGCACCCCTGCGCTGGTGGCCGTCTCCGCCATGTGCTCCTTCAACGTGCCGCCCGGGCCTGCGATGGTGAAAGCGGTCGTGAAGGCGCAAGGGTGGCACGAGGCGACCTGTGAAGCGCTCGGGATGAAGTACCTGCCGTCGGCGCTGACCGTCGTGCTGGCCGCACCCTTCCCGGCTGCGACCTCGATATCGATGGCGCCGTTGGCCCCGATGACGTAGCGGTCCGTGACCGTGGCGGTGCCCATGGTGTCCCGCACCTGCACCGCCTCGCCGGCCGCGGTCTTCTGCGCGCCCACCACGTGGATGGCGAACGTCGACCCGCCGGTCGGGCCACCCACGTCCCGGTACCTCCACGTCGAGCCCACCACCAGCGGGAAGTAGGGGTTCCCGCTCTCGTTGGCCAGTGCCGGGCGGCCGGAGGCGTACGCGGCGCCACCACCGGTCGCGGCGAAGGGTGCGGCCACGGCCGCCGCAGCGACGAGAACCACCGCACGGTAATGCTTTACTGCCACAGCACCAGCCTCCTTTACGGGCCGCACCCCTGGGCAGGGGTGCGGCAGGACCGCTCACTACCCGAATGGTCGCACCGAGGCACTGGTGCGAACATGGGGGTGACCCCCCACGGATAAGGCCGCCCGACATGGTGCCCGGAGGGTACCCGGCGGCGCCTCTACGGGGCCGCCGTGGGGGGCTCCCGCTCCCGGCGCAGGGTGTCGATGGCCGCCATCAGCCCTATCCAGCCGTTGAACGCCAGGCGCACCTCGTCCGGCCGCCCGACAGTGCCTGACATGACCCCGTCGTCGAAGTCCAGGACCAGGTCGACAGCCAGGTGGGGAGCACGGCGCTGCCCCCTTTGCACCCGGGCCCGGCTCATCGGCCCAGGCCGGTCAACGAACTTCGCACGTTGTTATAATCCCGCTCAGTAGCGCTCACAACATCGGGGGCACCCCCCGTACATAGCGTGTGACTTTCAGCTCCGGCAACCGAGATCAGTTGAGGAGGGCCGGTTGGTGCCGACGGAGGAGCTGGGCCTGCTGGAGCGTCGAGAGGCGGTCGAGGCCATTGCAACCTCTCTCGCCACCGCCCGCCATGGCCGCATGTCGCTCTTGTTCGTGCTGGGTGAACCCGGGCTGGGGAAGTCCGCTCTGCTCCAGCACGCGGTGGGGACCGCGGCCGGCTTCAAGGTGGGCGGGGCCAGTGGAGAGGCCTCGGAGACACTGCTCCCCTTCGGGGTGATCGGCAGGGCCCTCTCCCGGGCGGGGGCAACGGACCTCGCACGAGCGGCACCCGAGCTGCCGGTGGCCGAGCGGGCGGCGGCGACCTGGTACCGCGCCCGCGACTGGCTGGCCTCGAGGCGGCGGCCGGTGCTGTTGTGCCTCGACGACCTGCACTTTGCCGACCCCGACAGCCTGCGCCTGCTGGAGCTCCTGGCCCTCCGTCCAACGGGTACGCCTGTCGCCGTGATTGCCGGCCTGCGGCCCTGGCCACCGGGGCCGATGAGGACGGTCGAGGCGCTCGTGTCGGCCGGGACAGCCCGGGCCGTGCGGCTGGCCCGGCTGAGCGACCCCGCATCGGTCGCCCTCTTCACCAGGGTGGCCGGGCACGCCCCGTCTCCCGAGCTGGCCGGGCGGCTGGAGGACCTGTGCGCCGGCAACCCTGCCCTGCTGCAACAGCTGGCCGCCGGCTCCGCCGGGCCGGACCTTCCGGTCCCCGGCTCCACGAACGCCCCCGCCCGGCTACTGCTCAGCCGGTTCACCGGCCTGGACGCCATCAGCCTGGACTACGCCCGGGCAGCCTCCATCTTCGGGGTGGAGTTCCGTCCTGCCCTGACCGGGGCACTGGCGGGGCTGGACGAGAGCGCGTCCCGGGCCGCCCTCGCTGCCCTGTGCGGAGGCGCGCTCGTCCTGAGCGCCTCGGAAGGCTCGGTACGCTTCGCGCACGCCCTGCTGCGCCAGGCGCTCTACGACGACATGCCGCCACCGCTGCGGGCCCAGCTCCACGCTGCCGCGTTCCGTCTGGTCTGGCAAGCAGGGCTCCCGGCATCGGAGGCGGCGAGCCACGCTCTGGCCGCGGATCTGACAGGTAGCGCCGAAGCCGTTCATGTCCTGGAGGCGGCCGGCCTGGAAGCGCTCGACCACGGCGCCACGGCCCTGGCGGCACGCTGGCTGCGCGGGGCCCTGCACCTGGCCGGTGCCCGGCCGGCGGCCGAGCTGGTCGTGAGGCTTGCCGATTGCCTGCTGGCAGCGGGCGAGGCAGCCGAGGCGGCCGAGGTCTGCCGTCGCCTCCTCGCCACACCCAGGGGCCCTGTCGTCACCGCCGGGGCCTACCGGGCGCTGGCCCGGGCGCTGGTCAGGACGGGCAGCTCCGCCGAGGCCGAGACGGCCTTCGAACGAGCGGCGGCTGCGGCCCGTCCGGGGCACCGTTCATTGGCGTCCGAGGTACTGCTCGAAGCCTCACAGGTGGCCCTGTACACCTCAGGCCCGAAGCGCTCTTTGCACTTTGCCGACCAGGCGCTGAGCGCGCTGCCGGCCGGCGCCCGCCCGGAACTGGCCATCTGGGCGCACACGGCCAGGGGTATGGCAAGCCTGGCCCAGGCGTGCCCCCAGGGGGCGACCGAGATCGCCGACGCGCTGTCCCGGCTCCCTCACGGCCAGGGCCTGCGCGGGCTGCAGGGCGCCCCCGAGTGGGGGCCACGGCTCCAGCAGATGCAGGCCCACAAGTTCCTGGAGCTCTTCGACGAGGCCGAGGAGGACTACCGCCTCGCCATGGCCGAGGCCGGCCCCTCGGCCACCCCGATGGCCCGGGCCGTCTACTGGGTGACCCACGCCGACACCCTGGCCCGCACGGGCCGGCTCCTGGACAGCAGGGAGACCCTGCTCCGGTCCCTGGAGGTCCTGCCTTTTGCACCCTCGGCCGGTGCGTGGACACTGGTCGGGCTGGCTCACGTGCACCTGGAACTGGCGATGCCCGACCAGGCTGCCGGGTACTGCCGGGCGATCGAGGACGTGGTGGGCACCGACGGTACGTCGCTGCCCCTCCTCCGGTTCTGGCTGTGGCGCGTCCGGGCCCTGCTCGCCCTGGACGCGGGCGACGTGGGCAGCGCCTGCCGGCTCATGGCGCAGGCCGAGGCTCTGGCCGGCCTGGTCGGGGCCCTGGAGCCCGCCTCAGCCGTCTGGCACCCGGTGGCAGTGAGGGCCTACGTGGCCGCCGGCCGCTACGACGACGCCCGTCGGGTCGTCGAGGCCCTCGAGGCCACAGGCGAGGCCCTCGGTACCCGGTACCCCCGGGCCGTCGCCTGCCGGGGCAGGGCCCTGCTCGCCGAGCAGGGCCGTGACATCGAAGGTGCCCGGTCCCAGTTCTGCCTGGCACTTGGGTGGCACGAGGGCCTGTCCATGCCCCTGGAAGAGGTCGAGACACTGGTCGCCTACGGGGAGTTCCTGCGTCGCCACCGTTCACCCGCCGAGGCCCGTCCCGTGCTCAGCCGCGCCCTGCAGCTGGCCCAGGCATGCGGTGCCCGCCGGCTGGAGGCCCTCGCCACCGGGGCACTGCATGCTGCCGGAGGCCGTCGCCGCACAGGAGCCGCACAGGCGGGGCCTCTCACGCCCATGGAACGCCGTGCCGCCGAGCTGGCCGCCTCGGGCAAGACAAACGCCGAGATCGGAAGGCTTTTGATGATCTCGTCGCGTACCGTCGAGCACCACCTCACCCGGGTCTACGCGCGTCTGGGTGTCTCGTCGCGCCGGCAGCTGGCCGAGGCGCTCGGTGCCCGGCACCAACAAGCTGACTGAGCCCGGCCGGCCCGCCGTCCGGGGCAACGTGCCCACCGGCCCACAGTGCTCCTCGCGCCCCCCGGGCCCTCTCCCGTAAGTCCCCCCTTTTGCCAGCACTTTGGCGGGCCTTCCCCACCTGCTACGGGGCTTGCAACCGGCCTTGCCCCTATTTGCCTCCCGCCGCATTGGGCGGCCCGGCCAACACGGCGCGTACCCGTACACCCTTCTGTCCCGGGCGCTTTCGCCCTCTTCGCCGCCACCGCCCGCACAACGCTTGCGCGCAGCCGGGCCGTCGCCAGTACGCTTTGACTCGGGTTGGAGGACGAATGCCAGAGCAGGCTTGCGGCGAGCCCGGCAAGTCGAGGCGAGTGCTGATCGTCGAGGACCACCAGATGCTGGCGGAGGCCCTTGCCCTCAGCCTGGGAGCCCGAGGTTTTGACTGCCGGGTGGCAGAAGTGGCCGGTCGGGAGGGCATCCTGGCCCAGGCGGCGCGCCAGCGCCCCGGGCTGGTGCTCCTGGACCTGGACCTGGGCGGCACCGACGGCCTCGACCTCGTCCCCGGGCTGGGCGCCACCGGCGCCCGGGTGCTCGTCGTCACCGGTTACACCGACGAGGCCCGCCTGGCCGAGGCGGTCGCCCTGGGTGTCACCGGCTGGGTGAGCAAGACCGAGCCCTTCGAGCGCCTGTTGGACGCCGCCGAGGTGGCGATGAGCGGCCGGCGCCAGTTCCCTTCCGGCGACCTCGGGCACCTGCGGGACATCGGCCGGGACCGTCTGGCCGAGCAACGCGACCTCTGCCGGCGCCTGTCCGAGCTCACGGGCCGCGAGCACGAGGTGCTGCTCGCCCTCTCCGAAGGCAGGACGGCCAACGAGATCGCAGGGGACCTCTACATCTCGGTGGGCACGGTGCGCAGCCACATCCACGCCGTCCTCACCAAGCTCGGCGTCTCGAGCCAGCTGGCCGCCGTTGCGTTACTGCGCACAACGGCCAAGCCGGGTGGGCATTGCTCGACAACGGAGGCCTGCCCGCCCGGGCCGTCCCCCGGCCACCTGGTGCACGCCGCAGGGCGCACAGCTCCCTGATCGCCGGCGATGGGCACGGTCCTGGCTCGTGAGCGACGAGGAGACGGCTACGCCGGCCCCGACCGGCGCGGGGTACTGGGCGTCGCCCACCCGAGCCGACCCTCGCTCGTAGCAGGTGCCGTGCTCTGGGCCCTGGCCTTCCCCTTCGTTGCGGCAGCTTTGGTGACCTCGCTCCCCTTCCTCACCGTGCCGGCGTGGACCGCCGGCGTGAGCGACGTGGCCTTCGTGGAGCTCCTGGCCGGGGCGGCCGTGCTCGTCCTGCACTGGCGCCTGGCCGGGGAGGCCGCTGCCGTGCCGGCGGCCACGGGGGCCGCAGCGACTGGTCTGTACTTCCTGCCCACATCGGCCCGCCTTCCCTGGCCCGGTACGGGGTACCCCGCCGCCCTGCGCCTGGTCGCCACGGTCGCGGTCCTCGTCCTGGGCATCTACTCGAGCGCCCTGCCGGAGGTGAAGGCGCGCCTTCGGCCGGCACCCTTCATGGTCAGTGTGCTGGTGCTCGTGCCCGTGGGCGCCGGGGCCCTCTGCCTCGTGCCGGCCCGGGCGCTTTTGGGCTACCGCTTGGCCGGTGCCCTTGTCACCGACCTCGCCGCCTCGCTCGCCGCCCTGGGGGTGGGCGGCCTGTTGCTGGCGCGGGCAGCCCGTAACGGCAGGCACGTGCTGGCGGGCGCCGGGGGGACGGACCTCGCCCTGGCCGGGGCATGGGCCGTGCTCGCCTGGTACCCCTCGGGCGGCAAGGGGGGCTGGGCGAGCATGCCTTCGATGTTCCTTGCCGCCGGTGCGACCATGGCTCTCGTACTGACAGGGCCCGAGCTGAGCACGGTCTTGAAGCGGGTGGTCCGTCAGGACGTGCGCGGCCGGCGCCGCTGGGAGATGGCGGAGCGGGAGCTGGCCCGGGTGCGACGGTCCTACCAGGCCCAACGCCACGACATAAACAGCATGCTCAGCGCCATCGACGGCACGCTGATGGTGCTGGCCGGCCAACGGGAGTCCATGTCCGGCGCAGACGTGGACAGGCTTACGACTGCGGTGCGCAACGAAGTCCACAGCCTTCGCCGGATCCTCACCGGCCCTGGAGCACCAGCTACTTACGACCTTTCTCAGCTGTGCCTGACCGTCACCGCCCTGCAGAACGCGTCCGGCGGCCGGGCCCGGGCCCACGTACAGGAGGGCCTCCAGGTCCAAGGCCATCCCGAACGGCTCGCTTCGGTGCTGGGCAACCTGCTCGCCAACGCGACCGCCTACGCGCCAGGTGCACCGGTCGAGCTGAGCGCCCGGCGTACCGGCGAGCTGGTCGAGGTCCTGGTGGTAGACCACGGCCCCGGCCTCACCGAGGCCGAGCAGGCCATGGCTTTCGAGGCCCACTGGCGGGGCCGTCAGAGCTACCTCCAGCCGGGCAACGGGCTCGGCCTCTACCAGTGCCGGCAACTGGTGGAGGCCGAGGGGGGCACGATCGGGCTCGGCACCACCGACCCGGCCGCTCCCCCGGGCCGGCGGGGGCTGAGCGCGTCCGTGCGCCTCCCGGCCCGGTGGCCTGCCTCCCGCGACGAGGACCACCGGGGCGTCTGAGGGGCCTCCGACAGCCATCCGGGACATGTTCGGCCCTGCCCCGCCGTAATGGCGGGCAGGGGCCAGGTGGTCACGGCCGGCTCTCAGTCCCGGGACGCGCCGTCCGAGCTCAACCGCAGCTCAGCGGTGCGGGCCCTGTCCGGCCCCTTGGCACTGACCGCAACCTCAGGCGGGCGGTACCGGTAGAGGGTCCCACTGTCGACAACGGCATAGGTGGGCCGGGGGCCTCCTTCGACCAGGACCGGGCACTCCAGCTTGCGGCCCACCTGCACCAGCCCGGCGAGCGCAGCCATCTCCACCACCGCCACGACGGGGTAGTCGGGCAGCGTGCCCACCTCGACGGCCGACTGGCCCAGGCGGGCGCGGGCCCAGGCCCCCTGGACGCCTGCCTCGGCCCGGCGCGCCGCCCCCCGGGTGGCCAGGGCGCCGACCAGCAGCGCCAGGACCAGCGTGCCGAGAGAACCCCAACGGGCCTCGGGCACGGTCAGGCCGGCGACCAGGTAGGTGGCCGGGCGAGCGCCGGGCACCCGGAGCTGCCCGCCGGCTGTCGGAGCGAACGAGGGCGACCCGCCCTGCGCGGTAGCTGCCGGGCCCCCGGCGGCAGCAGCCATACTCGCGGCCGGGAGGAGGGCGTCCTGTGTGTAGCTGAAGCTGAACGACGGGGCGAACGAGGTCCGCAGGCCCACGGTGCCGACCCTGCCCTGCACCTGCACCACCGGCTCCACGGTCAGGACATAGCCCGAGCCGGCATAGGAGGTGCCGGCTGCGACAGCGAACGCCCGGGCAATGCCGTTGAGCCTGCTCACCTGCACGGTGCCCGCCAGGCTGAACGAGCTCCCGTCAAAGGCCGTCACCGGCTGGAGCACGAACCGGCGGCTGATGCCCTGGCCGTTGCTCATGACGGCGAGCAATTGGCCCCGCCCCTTGATGCTCCAGGGTGCACCGGCGCGGAACCGGTACGAGAAGCGGACGCGCAGTGCGGTCACCTCTGCGGTGTAGACAGGCTGACCTGTGCGCAACCCCCCGCTCCCGTAGACGGACCCCGCTGATGTCCGCGCGTCGTAGGCGAAGCGACCGGACTGCACGTACTGCAACGTCCGGCTCCCGCGTACGGGCCGCTCCCAGGCAGTGATGGCCACCGCGCCGGCAGCGACCGCCACCAGGGCGCACGTGCCCATGAGCCAGGTCCACCGTCGGCTGGCCCCCTCCCCCGACCGCGTCCGCCGTCGTGCCTTCTCGGCCGCCGCCTCGGCATGCCTGGCTCGCGCCTCAGTGTGCATCACGGTGCCTCCTCCTCCGGCGTCTGGTGGTCGCGGCCGGCCAGAACGCGCCCAGCCACAAAAGGCCCAGCAGCAGGGCGGCTGCCGCCGGGTTGCGCAACTTCAGCACGTAGCGGCCGACCCCCGGGAGGTGGATCCACTCGGCGCCCACGATCTGGGCCCTGGTGGGCTCGAAGGAGTCAGCGAACGTGTTGTTGTCGCCTTTGAACTCGTAGTGGCCATCTGTGATGGCGATGATGCGGTGCATGACCACGATGCCCAACTGCCCGTTGTGGTAGGCGGCCACTTCCCCCACGTGGTAGGTGCTCTCCCGGCGCAGGACGACGAGGTCCCCGGCGTGGAACCGGGGCAGCATGCTGACGCCGTTGGCAATGGCGTAGGAGGTCGTACCACCCAGTTGCACAGGCCCGCAATAGGCCCAGGCCAGGGCGAACGCCAACAACGTCACGAGCACCACGACGGGGTGGTGGCCCAACCGGTACCCGGCCGGCCCACGGCCGGCACGGGCGGCCGGGTGCAGTGCGTCAAAGCGAAGTGCGGTCATCGTCGCAGTGCGGGCCCGTCGCCCGGGCACCGCCCGACAGCGGACGGTGCCCGGACGGCCTGGGAGCCGGACCGGCTACTGGGCGGCCTCCACGTCCACGTAGGCGAAGTTGACCGCGGGCAGCGGGGTACCGAGCCGGCAGCTCCAGATCCCGACCCCGGTGGTGAAGGAACCCATCGCCTGGGTGGTCCCGCCCGTGGCGCTGAACGCGGGGTCAGTGGCCGGGCTGGCGTACTCCTGGCAGTTGCTCGCCCCGCCGCCGCTGATGACGTTGCCCCCCTTGTCATAGGCCTGGACGGCCGCCCAGTGGGCGTTGTCCGGGTTGAGCTGGAAGGACACGTAGGCGATGGTGTCCTGTCCCGACAGGGTGGCCGAGCTCCCCGTCACATGTATGGGCGACTCGAGGGTGGGGTTGTAGGCCATCGTGCCCGTCTGCCCACCGGTGTTGCCGACCGTGGACACCCCGGAGTACTCGAGGTTGTACACGCTGTAGCCCGACACCACACCGGCACCTTCACCGGCGTTGCTGGCGGACACGGTGTTGCTGTCCATGTAGGCGAAGCCGCCCCCGGCTATCATCAGCGCCCCTCCCAGCAGGAGAAGGCGTCGAGGTAGGATCCTCATGGTTCGAGTCCTTTCTCGGATCCGCCCGCCGGCAGGCCCAACACAGCTGCCGGCGGGCATCTGTTTGTCATGTCGACGCGTTTCTAACCCTGCGCGGGGACCGGTCGCCTCTACAAGATTGTGGATCCTGCACGTGCGCCACAGGGACGCTGGGCCCTATCGCAACCGATGGCAGCGAGGGAGACTGGCACCGACGCCAGAGGCAGCCCGGCCCGTCCCCGCAGGGGGCACCGCCCCGCCGGGCCCACCAGCCTGTGGCGCACAAAAGGAGGAGCGCTCACGATGGGCAACTTCTTCAAGCTCCTGTCGGCCGGCCCGGCCTTCTTCCTCAGCGCCTGGCTGCTGATGGTCTTCGGCGGGATCGTGGGCGAACAGGTCGGCACCCGGCCTTTTGGCTACCCCACCGCCATGGTGGCCACCATCGGCCTCTGGTTGGCCATCGTCCCGGCTGCGAGCGCAGTGGCCGGGGCCCGCCACCAGCGTCGGGCCCGGCCCCCGGCCGGCAGCTGACGCGCGCCACGGCGAGGCGCCCTCCGCGCCGACAACGTTGCCGGCCGCCGGTAGGTTGGGCGAGCGGTGGCCGTGGGGGCGACCTGGGAGGTGGACGTAGTTGCGACCTGTACCGGTGGCGTGGCACCTGGGCCCGCTCCAGTTCCACACCTACGGGTTGGGCCTTGCCATCACGTTCTATTTCGCCTACCACTACCTGCGCCGCAGGCTCCGCGACAACGGCTACCGCTACGACTGGTTGGGCACCACGACCGTGCTGGTGGTCGTCGCCGCACTGGTCGGCGCCCGGGTGGCCCACGTCCTCGCCAACATCGGTTCCTACACCTCCCAGCCGGTCCAGGTGCTCGAGGTGTGGAACGGGGGGCTCTCGTCGTTCGGCGGGCTGGCCCTGGGCACGCTGACGGGCTTCCTCCTCGCCAGGCGCAAGGCACCCGAGCTGGCGTCGTCGGTGCTCGCGGACCTGGTGGCGCCGGTGCTGCTCGCCGCCTGGGCGCTGGGCCGCCTGCTCGGCCCCCAGTTGATGTACGCCGGTGGTGGGCACCCGACCCACCAGTGGTTCGGCATGTACTACGCGGGACAGGTCGGCAAGCGCCTGCCCGTGCCCATCTTCCAGGCCGCCCTCACCTTCGCCGTGCTCCTCATCGTCTGGCAGGTGGAGAGGTACGCCCGGCGCCACGACCTGGCCCATGGGCTCGTTATCGCCGTGGCCGCCGGCTTCTGGGGCCTCAACCGGTCCATCGAGGAGCACCTGTGGCTCGCCTATCCCGGCCATGCGGGAGCGCTCGCCGTGCAGGCGATCGGCCTGGTGCTCTGTGCGGCCGGCTTCGGGACAGCCGGCGTGCTGCTGCGCAGGAGCCGCCCGGGGCGGCGGCCCGGCCGGGTGGTGCCGGAGCCGGGGCCGCCGGTGGCCCCGGGCCGGCCGGCACCCATCACGACCGGGGCGCCCGCAGCCGGAGGGGACTGACCGGGCCCTCACCGGCCCGCAGCCGAGGGTGCGGGAAGGTAGCTTTGCGGCATGGCCGGCAGCCCGGGAGAGGCCAGCTTCGAGAGAGGCGCCGTCCTTGCCCGCGGGCCGGGTGAGGCGGAACCCCCCTGGGTACGCGACCCACGTGCCCGCCGGCACGAGTGGCGGCGCCTGTTCGCTGAGGTCCTCGGCACCTTCCTGCTCGTCGTGGTCGCCGCGGGCGGCCCCGTGGTGGACGCCGTATCCCACGGCCGGGTCCCCCTCGACGCTCAGGTCGTCGCCCCGGGCCTCATGGTGATGGCGACCATCTACTTCATGGGCATGGTGAGCGGCGCCCACCTCAACCCGGCGGTCACCCTGTCCTTCGCCGCCCGGGGCAACTTCCCCTGGAGCCGGGTGCCCGGTTACGTGGTCGCCCAGTTGACCGGGGCGATGGCGGCAGCGCTCCTCCTGCGGGCCCTCTTCGGCACCGCCGGCCACCTGGGCGCGACGCTCCCCGGCCCGGGGATATCCTCCGGGACGGCGCTCGTGGTCGAGATGCTCCTCACGCTCGGCCTCGTGAGCGTCATCCTCGGGACGGCCTCCGGGGCACGGAACGTGGGGGCCAACGCCGCCATAGCAGTCGGCGGCTACATCGCCCTCGCCGGGCTGTGGGCGGCCCCCGTGAGCGGGGCGTCGATGAACCCGGCCCGGTCGTTCGGCCCGGCCCTGCTCTCGGGCGACTGGTCCAGCTGGTGGGCCTACGTCGCCGGGCCGGTACTGGGAGGGCTCATGGCAGTGGGGGTGGCGTGGGTCCTCCGTGGCCCCCCGAGCCCAGCGGCCAACGTCGCCGCCCAGGGGGAGGCCCCGGACGCCGACGGCCCCGGGGCCAGGGATCCCCGCAGGGGGGGATGACAACGGCGGTCGGCCCTACTGGCGGCGGAAGGTGGCACGCGCCTGGCGGACGGCGCTGACCACCTGGCGCACCGCGTCCTGCACGGCGTCGAAGGCGGCCGCCAGTTCCTCCTGGCGCGCTGCGCCCTGGACCAGGGCGCCGAAGCTCCAGAGCCCGCTGTCGATCAGGCGGGCAGCACGACGGACGTCGGCGACGATCTCCTCGGCAGCCCGGGCCGGGTCCCCCCGGCCGAGGTGGCGGGCGCTCGAGCGCTGCTGGACCCGCCACAGGCCGACAATGGCGGTGGCCGCGATCTGAGGCTCGGGGTCTTCGGGGCACACCCCCGCACGGGCGGCCAGGGCCTCCGCGGCCACCTGTGTGAGGCGCTCGACCATGTCCCGCTCGGCCGCCCGCAGCTCCGGGGTGCCCTCCACCATGGACCTGAAGCGGGCAAAGGCCTCGGCCGCCTGAGCCCCGTGACCGGCGTCGCCCAGTTGGTCGGCCAGGGCCCGCACGTCGGCCGCGATGGCCTCTACCGTGGCGGCCACCGGGTCGCCCTGGGCCAGCGCGTGGCGCAGCGACCCCGCCACGGCCTCCTCCCGGTCCAGCACCAGGGACTCCTTGGTCTGGAAGTAGTTGAAGACCGTCTTTTCCGACACCCCGGCCGCTTCGGCCACCTCGGCCACCCGCACGTGGTTGAACCCCCGCTGGAGGAACAGGGCCGTCGCCGTGTCCGAGATCAGCTGGCGCGTCAGGCGCTTCTTGCGCTCCCGCAACCCCTCCCCGCCATTTGTCTGGGCAGCCCGCAACGCCCGCTCCCGCAGGGCCGACACCAGCCAGGTCAGGGCTTCGTCCTCCATGGCCCAAGCTTACTGTTGACGTAAACCTTCAGTCACTGTAGATTGTCTCGCCATGAGCAATCTCGCAGTCCTCACCGAGGGCCTGACCCGTCGCTTCGGCGAGCTGACCGCCGTGGACCACCTCGACCTCGAGGTCGAGGAGGGCCGGGTGGTCTCGCTGCTCGGGCCCAATGGGGCGGGCAAGACCACCGTGGTGCGCATGCTCGCCACCCTCCTCCAGCCCACCGGCGGGCGGGCGCTGGTGTGCGGCCACGACGTGGTCACCGACGCCGACGCCGTGCGCCAGCGCATCTCCCTCACCGGGCAGTTCGCAGCCCTGGAGGCCAACCTCACGGCCCGGGAGAACCTGGTCCTCATGGCCCGTCTGCGCGGCTACGGCCGCCGCTCGGCAGCTGCCGTGGTGGACGGCCTCATCGACCGCTTCGAGATCGGCGAGTTCGCCGGCAAGCTGGTGAAGGGGCTCTCGGGTGGCCAGCGCCGCCGGGTCGACCTGGCCGCCAGCATGGTGGTGCGCCCCCAGCTGCTCGCCCTGGACGAGCCCACCACCGGCCTCGACCCCCGCAGCCGTCAGGCGGTCTGGTCGACGGTGCGCGACCTGGTCGACGAGGGGGTCACCGTGCTGCTCACCACCCAGTACCTGGAGGAGGCCGACGCCCTCGCCGACAGGGTCGTGATGATCGACCACGGGCGTGCGGTGGCCAGTGGCACCCCGAGCGAGCTCAAGACCCGCATCGGCGACCAGAGGGTCGACGTGGTGGCGGTCGACTCGGCCGGCTTCGAGGACGTGCTCGCCGCCCTGGCCCCCCGCTTCTCCGTGTCCGTGTCCAGGGAGCGGCGCACCGTCTCCGTGGAAGCTCCCGACGAGCTCGCCGACCTGGCTGCCGTGTCGGCCGCCCTGCGGGCCTCGGGGGTGGTCGTCGACGAGGTGGCGCTGCGGCGCCCCACCCTGGACGACGCCTTCCTCGCCCTCACCGGCCAGCCCACCGGTGCAGCCCTTCAGGAGGTCGCCCCATGAGCACGCTCGCCACCACCCTGCCCGTCCGGCCGTCGGCCACCCGGCGCTACCTGAGGGAGACCGGGCTGCTCGTCGCCCGGGGCCTGCGCATGATCCCCCGGGTACCCACCCGGCTCTCCGACGTCACCATCCAGCCGGTCCTGTTCACCCTGCTCTTCCTCTACGTGTTCGGCTCGGCCATCCACATCCACGGCATCCGCTACCAGGACTACCTCCTGCCCGGCCTGCTCGGCCAGAGCCTGGCCTTCGGCGTCCTCGGGGCCGGTACGGCCACGGTCACCGACTTCACGAGCGGCGTGGTCGACCGCTTCAAGTCCCTGCCTGTGACCCGCCTGTCGGTGATCTCGGCCCAGGTCATCGGCCAGGTCCTCGAGCAGTTGCTCGGCCTCGCCATCGTCACCGGGCTCGGGCTCGCGCTCGGGTGGCACCCGACCGCCGGGGTGGGCGGCGCCTTCGCACTGCTCGGCCTGGTGCTCCTCGGCCTCACGGCCTTCACCTGGTTCGGGGTCCTGCTCGGCATGGTGGTGCACGACTCGGACGCCATGCAGGGGCTCGGCTTTGCCATCGTCCTGCCCCTGTCGTTCCTCGCCGGCACCTTCGTGCCCATCAAGGGCATGGCGCTCGTGCCCCGGGTCATCGGTGAATGGGACCCGCTCTCGGCTATCGTCGCCGCCGTCCGCCTGGTGGCCCAGGGCGTCCGCTCCCAGGGCTCGCCCGAGCTCGACCACCCCGTCATCGCCATGGTCGGCTGGTGCCTGCTCATCATCGCCGTGTGCGTGCCACTGGCCCTCCGACGGTTCCGGACCGCCATCTCCTCCAACTGAGGCGCAGCCTGTGCACGACAACGAGATCAGCCTCGACGACGCCACTGCCCGGGCCCTGGTCGCCACCCAGTTCCCGCACCTGGCGCCGGCACCGCTGCGTCGGGTGCGCTCCGCCGGTACGGTCAACACGGTCTTCCGGGTCGGTGAAGGCCACGCGGCACGGTTCCCGCTCGTGCGCAGCGACCCCGACGAGGCCCGGCGCCGGCTGGAGGCGGAGGCCAGGGCCAGCGCCGAGCTCGCCCTCGCCTGTCCCTTCCCCTCCCCCCAGCCGGTCGGTACCGGCCGGCCCGGTGAGGGCTACCCCCTGCCCTGGACGCTGCAGACCTGGGTCGAGGGCACCGACGCCACCGTCGACGACCCCGGGGGCAGCGAGGCTTTCGCCTCCGACCTAGCACTCCTGGTGCGCTCCCTGCGCGCGAGGGGCACGGACGGCCGCAGGTTCACGGGGGCCGGCCGGGGCGGCAACCTGGCCGACCACGAGGACTGGGCCCGGTTGTGCCTGCACCGTAGCGAGGGGCTGCTCGACGTGCCCCGCCTCGCCGCGCTGTGGGAGCGGTTCCGGCGGTTGCCGCGCAGGGGCCCCGACGTGATGAGCCACGGGGACCTCATCCCCGGCAACCTCCTCGTGGCCGACGGACGGCTCACGGGAGTGCTCGACTGTGGCGGCTTCGGGCCGGCCGACCCGGCGCTCGACGTCAGCGCCGCCTGGCACCTGCTCGACGACGGCCCACGGGGGCTGTTCCGTGCCGAGCTGGGCTGTGACGACCTCGAGTGGGAACGTAGCAAGGCCTGGGCGTTCGTACAGGCACTGGGGGCGGTCTGGTACTACGTGCGCACCAACCCCACGATGGCACGGACGGGCCGGCGGTCCCTGGCCCGCGTCCTCGCCGCCCCGCCGCTCTGACCGGCACGGCCGGTAGCGCCCTTCCCGGCCGCCGGGCACATAAGGTCGTAGCCGTGGCCGGAGGCGGCAATGAGGAGCCCTCATGCGCAAGGTGACCTGTTCGATGGGCGTGTCACTGGACGGCTACGTCGTCGGGCCGGACGGCACTTTCGACTGGGCCGCGCCCGACGAGGAGCTCTTCCGCTTCGTGACCGACGAGGTGCGGGGGGTGGGCGTGCACCTCCTGGGACGGCGGCTCTACGAGACCATGCTCTACTGGGAGACCACCGACCAGGCCCCACCGCTGCCCGCTCCGATGGCGCGCCAGTGGGCCAGACTTTGGAGAGAACTGCCCAAGGTGGTCTTCTCCACCACGCTGTCGGCCGTGCAGGGTAACGCCCGCCTGGCCTCCGACGGCTTGGCGGGCGAGATCGCGCGGCTACGGGCCGAGCGGGCCGAGGGCGACATAGCCATCGGCGGTGCGACGCTGGCTTCCGAGGCGGCGGCACTGGGCCTGGTCGACGAGTACCGGCCCCGGGTGTACCCGGTCCTCGTCGGCGGCGGCGTCCCCTTCTTCCCCCACCACGGGCGCCGGACGGACCTCGAGCTCATCGGGTCCCGCAGTTTCGGCTCGGGAGCCGTGCACCTGCGCTACCGGGTCGTGCGCTGACCTCTCTCCCCTCGGCGCAGGGTCCTCCCCTCGGCGCAGGGCCGGGACGGCGCAGCACCTTTTGGGCGCACCGGCCGAGTGCTTTGGCATAATTGCACGATGCGGTCCCCTCTCGCGGCGCTCGCTTAGGCAATGCGGCCCTCGGAGATCCGCCAGCTCCTGCAGCTGCGGCGGCCGACCCTGGACCGCGAGGCTTACCGTCTGGAGGCGTGCCTCAACATCGACGACCTCCGCCGCCTGGCGCGCCGCCGGCTGCCACGGGCGGTGTTCGACTATGTCGACGGCGGGGCGGACGAGGAGGTCTCACTACGGGAGAACCGCGCCGGCTTCCAGTCCTGGCGCTTCGTCCCCCGTTCCTTGCGCGATGTCAGCGCAGTCTCCACAGAGGCAGAGCTTTTTGGGCACCGCATCGCGCTACCGCTCGCCCTGTGCCCGACCGGCTACACGCGCATGATGCACCCGGACGGAGAGCTTGCTGTCGCCCGGGCCGCGGCGTCCCATCGTGTTCCTTATGCACTGTCCACGGTGGGCACGAGCTCGGTGGAGGAACTGGCGACAAGCGGCCATGACGACCTCTGGTTCCAGCTCTATGTGCTGCGCGACCGGGGCCAGTGCCGCGCCCTGCTCGAGCGCGCCGCTGCCAGCGGGTTCCGCGTGCTCGACGTGGCGATCGACACCGCCGTGTCCGGTCGGCGCGAGCGTGACGTGCGCAACGGCCTCACGATCCCCCCGACGCTCAGCCTGCGGGCCCTCGCCGACATCGCCGTGCACGTCTCCTACTGGAGCTCGATGCTCGGAGCACCAGCCCTGCGCTTCGCCAGCGTCGACGACCTGAGCGGCGTGGGCTCCGACACCGTCACTGCGGCCAATATGGCCAACCTCTTCGACCCCAGCCTGGACTGGGACGACCTGGCCGAGGTCCGCGGCTGGTGGCACGGCCCCATGTTGCTCAAGGGCCCGGTCAGCCCCGAGGACGCCAGGCGCGCCGTCTCCATCGGCATCGACGGCATCCACCTCTCCAACCACGGCGGCCGCCAACTGGACCGCTCACTACCGACCGCCGACATGATCGCCCCACTGCGCCAGGCCCTGGGCGCCGACGCCGTCATAGTCGTCGACTCGGGCATCCGCCATGGGGCCGACATCGCCACCGCTCTGGCCCTGGGCGCCGACGCGGCCGCCATCGGCCGGCCCTACCTCTACGGCCTGGCGGCAGGGGGCGAGCGTGGCGTCAGCCGGGCGCTCACAGTGCTCAGCGAGCAGTTCCGCCGGACCATGCAGCTAATGGGCGTGGCCTCGGTCGCAGAACTGCGCCAGGGTGGCTCAGCCCTGTTGCGCCGTCGGGGCCCGGACGGGCCCGCCGCCGGCTGAGCTCGTCCCGCCCCGGACGGGCAACGCATCGAGCCCGTAGGTGCGCCGGGCGTTGCCGGACATCACCGCCTCCTGCTCGCCCGCCGAGAGACCGCCCAGAGCCGACCGGCACAGCTCGAGGATCTCGTCGTACCCCGCCAGGGCGGCACAGACGGGCCAGTTGGACCCGTACATCAGGCGGCCCGGGCCGAAGCACTCGACCAGGTGGGCCAAGCACCGCCGCACGTCGACGTCCCGCCAGTGCGGCCCCGCCTCGGTGATAAAACCGGACAATTTGCAGCTGACGTGCTCCATCCCGGCCAGCTCGGCCACCCTGCGCTCCCAGGTCTCAAGCGCCTCCGCGTCACCGAAGGGCGGCTTGGCCCCGTGGTCGAGGACCAACCGGCAGCCCTCGGTCGCCCGGGCCAGGGCGACCGCGGCCGGGAGCTGGTGGGCCCGTACCAGGACGTCGTAGGCGAGCCCCGCCTCGGCGACGGCGCGGACACCGGCTGCCACCGAAGGGCGAGCCGCATAGGCGTCGTCGGGCTCGTCCTGGACCAGGTGGCGGACCGCCACGAGCCTGTCCCCACCGGGCGAGCTCCGCAGGGCGGCGATCTCCTCACCTACCTGCGGGGACTCGATGGGGGCCCACCCCACGACACCGGACACGATCTCGTGCTCGGCGGCAATGGCGAGGAACTCCCTCGTCTCGCCCGGGTGGTTCAGCACCTGTACCAGCACTGCCCCGGTGACACCGTTGCGCCGGGCGACGGCCTCGAAGTCCTCGATGCCGAACCGCTGGTTGAGCTCCGGCTCCTCGGCGAGCCACGCCTGCTCCCTGACAGCCGGGTCCCAGACATGGAAGTGCGTGTCGATGAGCGCCATGGTCGTCCCCTCGTTCACTGGGCCGGTGCCTCCGCAGCCGGCCTTGCCGCCCCGTCGGCGTCCCCGGCCGCGGCCTCGGCCTCCTCGGTTGCCGCCGTGATGGCCCGCATGACCCGTTGGCTGACCGGCCCGTAGTCGCCGCCCCCTTCGATCTCGTCCAGGATGCGGAAGTCGCCCATCAACACGATCCGGTCTGCAAGCTGCACGACCTCGCGCAGGTCGCTCGAGATCAGCAGGACCGCCAGGCCGTCGTCGGCAAGTTCTGCGATGAGGCGGTGCATGGCGTCCTTGGCTGCGACGTCGATGCCGACGGTCGGCTCGTCGAAGATCAACAGCTCGGCCTCGGCCGCGATCCACTTGGCAGCGGAGACCTTCTGCTGGTTGCCTCCGCTCAGGCTGCCGACCGGCTGGGAGACCCGCTGCATGCGGACGTCCAGGCGCTGGAGGGGAGGGGCCACATGGGGACGGACCCGGCTCTCGGAGATCCAGCCCATCCTGCGTTCCAGCCGGGCCCACACGGTCATGCCGACGTTGCGGCTGATCGAATGGGTGAGGATCAGGCCCTCGTCCTTGCGGTCCTCGCTCACGTAGCCGATGCGGTGGTGGCGCAGCGCGTCGTAGGGGTTGCGGATACGGGTGGGCCGGCCGTCCACGCGCACCTCACCGCCGGTGACCTTGGCCAACCCGACGATGGCCCGGGCCAGCTCCGTGCGGCCCGCCCCCACGAGGCCGTAGAGCCCGACGATCTCCCCCTTGTGCACCGTGAGGTCCACCCCGTGGTGCCCGAGCTCGGTGGAGACGTTACGCAGCTCGAGCCGGGGTGCGCCCGTCTGACGCTTGGCGACGCTGCCGGAGGCGAACAGCTCGATGTGGCGACCGACCATCGCCCGCACGATGTCTTCCTGGCTGACCTCGCCGAGGGAGGCGCCGTTCAACACGTTGCGCCCGTCCCGCAACACGGTGGCCCGGCTGCAGAGGGCGTAGACCTCCTCGAGCTTGTGGCTCACGAAGACGATGCTCGTGCCCTCGTCACGCAGCTCGCGCAGGATCCCCATCAGGTGCTCGAACTCAGCGTCGGTGATGGACGAGGTCGGCTCGTCGAGGAGCAGCACCTGGCAGCGCCGCATCAGCGCCTTGGCGATCTCGAGCAACTGGGCCTGGCCCGGCCCCAGCCGGCTCGCCTCCGTCCGCGGGTCGAGGTGCAGGCCGACGCGCTCCAGCCACGGCTCGGCGTCCGCCACCATCCGGCGGTAGCTGACGACGCCCTGCTTGACGGGCTGGCGGCCCAGGAGGAGGTTCTCGGCCAGGGAGAACTTCCTCACCAGGTTGCGCTCCTGGTGGACCACCGCAACCCCGTGGTCGGCAGCAGCGCCGGGCGAGACAAGGTGCACCACCTGCCCGCCGATGCGGACCGTCCCCCGGTCGGGCCGGTGGACCCCGGTGGCGATGTTGATCAACGTGCTCTTGCCCGCGCCGTTCTCGCCGATCAGGGCGTGGATCTCCCCGCGCACCAACTGCAGCGAGGCGTCGGACAGTGCGGCGACACCACCGAAGGACTTCCAGATGTTCTGCAGTGAGAACGTCTCGACCATCTCGGCGCTGCCCGCCCCCGGGCCTGGCTCCCCTCTCATGGCAGGCCCAGCCCCGGAGCCGCACCGTCCGGCGCAGCTTTACCGAACCCACGGGCCCCGAGGCCGGGCCGCTGTGGGGAGCGGCCGCTCCCGGTGCGGATACCCTGCCCGAGCTTGCCCGCGATCACGGCAGCGAAGATCAGGAGGCCCTCGGCCATCTGCACCGCCTCGGTGTTGACGTTGAGCACGATCAGGGCGTCGTTGATCGCTGCCAGCACGACGGCGGCGACGAAACAGCCCGACGCCGGTGCCTCACCACCCACCAGCGCCGTACCGCCGATGATGGGGACCGCAAAGGAGATGATCAGCCAGTCGCTCCCGGTGGCCGGGGTGGCGCTCTGGAGCACCCCGATGTACAGCACGGCTGCGATGGCGGCGAGAAGCCCCGACACCGCATGGGCCGTGACTATGGCACGCTTCTGGGAGATACCCGAGAGCACTGCTGCGTCCTTGTTGCCCCCGACCGCCAGTAATGCCCGGCCTGTCGGCAACCAGCGGAAGCCGGCACCAACGGCGAGGGTCATGGCGATGGCCGGGAGCAGCAGGTAGGAGAAGAAGGCGGCACGCCCCTGGCCGAGGCTCGTCAGCACCGAGGCGATGTTGGAGTACGGGATCGAGCTCGTGATGCCGTAGGCGACGCCGGTGAAGGCCGTACCGGTCGCCAGTGTCACGATGAAGCCGGAGAGCCCGGTCGCCGCGATCACGACCCCGTTGACCAGGCCGCACCCCAGCCCGAGCACCAGTGCGGCGCCGATCGCGGCGCCGATCGGCCAGTGCTGCACCTGGTAGAGGTTGCCCGTCACGATCGTCGCCAGCGACGCGATCCCGCCCACGGCCAGGCTCATGTCGGCAACGGCCAGGACCATCATCTGCGCCAGCCCTATCACCGCGTAGACAGCAGCCGTCTGCAGGATGGTGTAAACGTTGAAGGAGGAGCCGAACTGTTTGGTGGTGAAGCTGAGCACGACGCCGGCGACCACTGTTGCGGCGAGCAGCGGCGCCCACTGGGTACGCGCCAGGCGGTTCACGGCACGACCACCGGCGCCGGAGCGCTGGCGACGACATCGCGGGGCCGCATCGACTTCCTTCGCGCACGCCTGGCCCGGTCGAGCAGGACGGCCACCAGTAGTACGAGGCCCTCGGGCAGCTGGATCCAGTAGCTGGGCACGTTGATGATGGTCAGGCCCGACTGGAGGCTGTCGTAGAACAGGGCCGCGAGCAGGATCCCTGTCACCGAGATCTCCCCGCCCGTGAGAGCGACGCCGCCCAGCACCGCGGCGATGAAAGAGGGCAGGAGCCAGTCCGAGCCGAACCCGGCGTTGACGTTGAGCTCGTAGGAGGCGTTCATCACCGTCGCCACGGCGCACAGCAGGCCGGACAAGGCGTACGCAGCCAGCACCACCCGGGGCACGTTGACGCCCGACGCCCTCGCCGCCCGCTCGTTGGCGCCGACCGCCAGCATCTTCCACCCCAGGCTGTTGCGGCTGTAGAGCAGCCAACAGAGCACGCCGCAGACGACAGCGACGGCTACCAGCGGGCAGATCGCCGACGTAAGGAGCGTGCCGTTACCGAGCCGGCTGATGATGGAGGAACTGATCTGGTACTGGTGCCCGCTTGTGAACAACAGGGCGCCGCCCGCGTAGGCCGAAAGGAAGGCGAGGGTCACGATGAAGCTCGACAGCCCGGTGAGGAGCTCGGCGGCACCCATCAGCAGCGATGCCAGCACACCGGTCAGCGCCACCAGGAGGAACGCCAGCCAGACCGGCACGCCCGCGGACACCAGGAGGTAACCGAGCAGCGAGGTGCAGACGGCGCCGATACTGCCCACCGCCAGGTTCATCCTGGCCACCACGATGAGCATCGCCTGTGCCATGCCGAGCACGGCGTCGCGTGCCGCCAACTGGCCGATGCTGTACAGGTTGAAACTGCCCAGGAACCCGCTCCCGGCGACGCCGAACACCGTCCAGGTGATCGTGATCAGGATCACGAGGCCGATGGCGCTCGTCTGCGTGGCCGCAACCTCGCGCACCCGCTCGATCATGCCGCCCGCCGAGCGGGTAACCGTCACCCCTGGACGTCCCTCGCCCGCCTCGTCGGTAGCTCTCGTCTTCAGCAATCCAGTTGCCCTCGATATCCGTGCCGCCCCTGCGCGGGCCGCGTCGACCGTTCGGACAGGGCCATGGAGGACGGCCCCGAGGGGCACCCCGTGAGAACCGTGGTGCCCCTCGCTCCGTGCTCCTCCATGGCCCCGAGACTACTTGTGGTCTCGATGGGGTTCAGGGGCAGGAGAGGAACTTGTTCGTCTCGCCGAGCACCTGTTTTGTAGCTGACGGGATGCTCTCCATGCCATGGGCGTACTGGGCGGCCTTCTGGCGACCGACGAAGAAGTAGCCCGAGTTGATGAAGTTGCTGGTCTGGCCGACCTTGGTAAAGGGCGCGTGCGGGCTCACCGTACAGCCGTTGGCCAGCATCTTGTAGAGCCACTGGGCGGCGACCACACCCTGGCCGTAGGAGTTCTGCCACATGGTGCCGTAGATGTAGCCCTTCTCCAGGGCTTTCATCACGGTTGGGTCGTTGTCCTGGCCTATGAACAGGATGTGGCGGAACTGCTTGTTCGACGTGAGCACGCTCGCTGCTGCCACTGAGGGGTAGTAGTCGGTCGACAGCATGCCGGTGAGCTGGCTCCCCTTGGAGGCGAGCAGGCTCTCGACCGCGGGCGGCGCGGCGCTCGGGCTGTCGATGTTCGACACCACCTGGACGAGCTTCACCTTGCCGTGGCTGGCCGCCACCCCCTGCTTGACGCCGGCCTCGCGCAGCGCGGTGTTGGCGTCGGTCAGCAGGCCGGTGAGGAACGCGATCTTGCCCTTGCCCCCCATGGCCTTGGTGAGCACCTGGGTCTCGTACTTCGCCGACGCCTCCACGTTGGTGGCGAAGCAGAACAGCGCCGGGGTCGGGTCGCTGGTGCAACCGGCGAGGTCTATGACCGGGATCCCACGCGCCTTGAGGCGAGTGTACAGAGGGATGATCGACGCCTCGCCGTCAGGGAAGATCGCGAACGCGTTGTAGCCCTTGGCTACGAGGGAGTCGACCGTGCTTATCTCCACCGACGGGTCGAAGGTCGGTGTCGGCGGCACGACGTAGCTCACTGTGACCCCGAGCTCCTTGGAAGCAGCCTTGGCCGCCGCAGCCCAGGGCGCGAAGTAGACGTTCGGCCCACCGGGGACAAGGGCGATCTTGATCTTGGACTTCGCCATTTTGGCGAACGCGCCGGCCCGTGCCGGTGCCCTTGTCGCGGCGCTCGCACTGGTGGCCGTGCCCGCACACAGCGCTGCGGCACTGAGGCTGGCGGCAAAAGCGAGCGTCTGCTTGGTCCGCCCACGCTGGTGCGGCTTGACTCGTTCATGCATCACTGCGTAACCCCCTTCGTGGCGCGCGTTGCGCCTGTTGGCTGTTGGTCTTGCACTGGTCCGGGTCTGTTGCGTTCCTCGGCTGAGCTTTCCCTCGGTTGGGCTTTCCCCTCGGTTGGTGGTTCCTTTCTCTCGATGTCCCGGGCGTCGGGACCGGCTCAGCGCCGACCGGCGAGGCGGCCGATCGCCTCGTCGTCCCAGCTGATGCCGAGCCCGGGCAGGGTCGGCGGGCGTGCCCTGCCCTCGGTCACGGTGACCGAGCTCGTGGTGACCGGGGCCAGCTGGGGTATCCACTCCACCCAGCGCCCGTTGGGCACGGCGGCAGCAAGGCTCACGTGGAGCTCCATCAGGAAGTGGGGGGCCGTCGGGACGCCGAAGGCCTCGGCGAGGTGCGCAACCTTGAGCCAGGGCGTGATACCGCCGACCCGGGCCACATCGGGCTGCACCACGCTCGCCGCCCCGGTGGACAGGTACTCGCGGAAGTGCCCCAGCGAGTACATGGTCTCGCCGACGGCGACGGCTACCGAGGTGGACCTGGCGAGCAGCGCATGGCCCTCGACATCGTCAGCCGGGAGCGGCTCCTCGAACCAGGTGAGGTCGAAGGGCTCGTACAGGTGTGCCCGGCGCACCGCCTCGTCGCGGGTGAAGCCCTGGTTGGCGTCGACCATCAGGGCTACGGCCGGGCCTATCGCCTCCCGCACCGCACGCAGGCGCTCGACGTCCTCGCTGGCGTCGGGCTTGCCGACCTTCACCTTCACACCGCGCCGGCCCTCCCTGACCGCTTCGACGGCGTTGGCGACGAGCTCGTCGGTGCTGAAGTGGAGCCAGCCGCACTCGGTGTCGTACACCGGCACCTCCTGCTGGGCGCCACCGGCGAGCTCGTGCACGGGGAGCCCCAGGTGCCTGGCCCGGGCGTCCCACACGGCGGTGTCGATGGCAGCCAGAGCGAGCGCGCTCACGGGGCCGGCCATCAGGGACCGGCACTGGTCGAACATGTGCCGCCAGACCATCTCGGGGCAGGCGGCGTCGAGGCCCACGAGCTTGTCGAGCAGGTAGTCCTGCAGGAGGGCGAGCACGGCGGAGCCTCCGACGCCGATCGTGTAGGAATAGCCGCGACCGCTCGTGCCCGGCTCCGTCACCACCTCCACGAAGACCGTCTCCTGGGACAGGAACGACTGCACGGCGTCGGTCCTCTCCCGAAGGACCGGGATGTCACAAAGCCAGGCGCGCGCCCCTACAACCCGCAACGTCATCCCCCCGTTCCACCCCCCTACGGTGCGTCCGGTAGCCCCCTACATCGTGCACGATATACGATACAGGACCACTTGCAGGTGCGTCAATACGGCCACTACCGTTTGGCCCTGCGGCAAGCAGAGGGGTGACCATGCAGAGCGAGGTTCCGGGGTCGCAGGCGGACGGGGGCCCGCCGCGTGCCGCCGTGCAACTCGAGCCGCGCGCCGGCGATGGGCTGCGCTCGGCCGAGCCCGACGGCCCGTCGGCTGAGGGGGCGCTCCCCGGCCGTCAAGTGCTTGCCGACAGCGTGTACGACGTGGTGAAGCAGCAGATCATGGACCTGAAGCTGACCCCGTCCAAGCGGCTTGTGATCGACCAGTTGGCACGCGAGCTCAGAGTCTCCAACACGCCGCTACGCGAGGCCCTGACGCGCCTGGAGCTGGAGGGCCTGGTGACGCGCCGCAGCCTCCAGGGCTTCACCGTGGCCCCCGTGCCGGACATGCGCGACGTGGACGAGCTGTTCGACCTCCGGCTCATGCTCGAACCGGGCGCCGCCCGCGCCGCGAGCAGGAACCTCAGCCCCGAGGACGTCGCCCGGTTGCGCTCGAGCGTGGAGCGCATGGTGGAGCTGGCCGGCGACGACCGTGACACCGGCCACTACAGACGGCACCGCAGCCTGGTCTCGGCCGACGCCTACTTCCACGACTACGTCGCCGAGGCCTCGGGCAACAGGCTCCTGCGGCGGGCGGTCTCCGGCCTGCACGCCCACGTCACGATCTACCGCCTCTACTTCAAGGTCGGCCACGCGCCCGAGGGTGGGGACACAGCCGAGGAGCACGCAGCGATCGTCGAGGCCTTCGGCCAGCGCGACCCCGACCAGGCGGCGCGGGCGATGCGTGAGCACCTCCGGCACTCCCAGGAGCGGCTGCGCCGCATCTACCGTCTGAGCCTCGCCAAGGGCTCGGACGACCACCAACACGCCGGGGGTGGCAAATAGTGGCGCCGGACCGGCCCGCAACGCAGGTGGGGGACAAGACCTTGAAGGGCGCCGGTGTGGCCCCGCGGGCAACAGTGTGAGGACCGGCACGGAGCCGGACCGGGCAGGAGGGGGAGACCGCCATGTGCTCGTACTGCAGGCAGGACCGTCGAGATGACTGAGGGGGCGGCAGCGCCCGCCGGGCCCGGGCGCGTCCGGCTCGGCCGGACGTCGGTCGAGGTCACCCGCTTCGTGCTCGGCTGCGCACCACTGGCCGGGCTCTACCAGGCTGTGCCCGAAGAGCAGGCCGCAGCCACCCTGGAGCAGGCCTGGCAGCTCGGGGTGCGGGCGTTCGACACGGCACCCCACTACGGTGGCGGTCTCTCCGAGAGACGTGTGGGGCGGTTCCTGGCGGCCCAGCCCGCCGGCTCGTACGTGCTTTCGACCAAGGTGGGCCGTTTGCTGGCCGACCAAGGCGACGGTGACGCACCGGCGCCCGAGTTCGCAGGCGAGGCGCCCGTCGTGAGGGTCCGCGACTACAGCGCCCAAGGGGTGAGGCGGTCGCTCGCTGAGAGCCTCGAACGGCTCGGGGTCGGCCGGGTCGACATAGCGCTCGTCCACGACCCCGAGGACCACCTCGACGAGGCGCTCGCCGGTGCCTTCCCGGCCCTGGCCGCGCTGCGTGACGAAGGCGTGATAGGTGCCGTAGGGGCGGGTATGAACCTCTGCCAGCCCCTGGAGCGGATCGTGCGCGAAGCCGACGTCGACTGCGTCCTGGTGGCCGGTCGCTACAGCCTGCTCGACCAGTCGGCAGGCCGGTCCCTCCTCGGGGCCTGCGCCGAAAGGGACGTGAGCGTCCTCGCCGCCGGCGTGTTCAACGGTGACGTGCTCGCCAACCCCCGCCCGGGGGCGCACTACGACTACCTTCCGGCCAGCGACGAGGTGATCGCCCGCGCCCGGTCCATCGGGGAGGTGTGCACCGCCTTCGGCGTCCCGCTCGCTGCTGCGGCACTGCACTACCCGCTCCGTCACCCCGCCGTCCACGCCCTCGTCGTCGGTGCCCGCACCGCTGCCGAGGTCCGCGAGGACATCGCCTACTTCAGCCAGCCGGTCCCCGAGGAGCTGTACCACGAACTGGTGACGCGCGGGCTCGTCGAGGCCTGAGCCCACCGTTGCGCCGACAGGCCCGGCCGACGGGGCCCGGTACCGGCCGTGGTGCTCAGTCCAGGTGGAACACCTCAGGGATCTCGGTCCACCACGGCTCGTCAGGGCCCGAACGCAGGGTCTGCTGCATCGGTGTCATGAGCGCCCACCAGCGCTGGGTGGCAGGGTCCCCGGCGATGCGGGCCATGTCGGCTTCGTAGTCCGTCCCCCGGTACTCGAAGTAGCTGAAGAGCAGGTCGCCGTGACGGTAGATGGAGTAGTTCGTGACGTTGGCGGCCGACAGCGTAGCCAGGACCTCGGGCCAGACCGCCCGGTGGTGACGGAGGTAATCGTCGGCGTGCTCCGGGACCAGCCCCAGCACCGATGCCACACGCCGCACCGGCCGCCCATTGCCGTCGTCCAAAGGTGCCACCCGTTCCTCCCCTGTACGCGCCCGCCATACCCGTCCGCGGCCGCCGCACCCCTGGGCGGCCCTCACCGGCGATAGTAGGGCGCCGCACCGCCTGCCTGCCGCCCGGAGCTCCCCGCCGGTCAGCGTGGCGCTGGCTCGACCCGGGCCAAGGGATGCCTCGCAACCGTCCCCTGCGGCCTCGCGGCTCGGTCGACTGAAGGAGCGGTGGGGTCGATAGCCTTGAGTTGCCCACGGCCGGCCGGTCAGTGCCGCAAGGTGGGCCGTCGGTGGACGGGGACGCGACGGTGCCGCCTTCGTGGCAGGGACAAGCCGGTTGCGCCCGGGAGATGGCTCCAGTAGGAGGGCCACAAATGGACATTGACAAGCTGACCAGCAAGACAGCAGACGAACTTACGGTAACCCGGGTGTTCGGGGCACCGATCAACCAGGACGGCACGCTCGTTATCCCGGTGGCCATGGTGGCCGGTGGCTGGGGCGGGGGCGAGCGTCCCTCCGGGGCCGACAAGGGCCCAGAGACCGGAGGTGGCTCGGGAGGGCTCACCCGGCCCCTCGGAGTTTACGTGCTCAAAGGGGGGAAGGTCCGCTGGGTGCCCGCGGTCAACGCGACCCTGGTGGCGGTGACTGCCATCATTGCCTTCCGCAGGGTGGTCGAAGTGGCACTCTTGCGCCGCCTCCGCAGGGCCGGCTAGCCGCGGTTCAACCATGCGCGGTCCCGGTCGAGAACACGCCCATGTCGTCGGGCTCGGTACCGGCTCAGTGCGCCTCGATTGAGCCGGTACCGACCGGCACCTCCAAGCGGCGCCGGGGCCCAGGGACAGCACCTCATTGGCGGGCCTGCTCACACCGGGAGTGCCGGTGTGGCGTTGACGGCGGACGAGGGTGGCGACGGGGCGGCGTTCGGGGCCTCGGCCACCACCTCGAAGCTGTACGTGGTGCCGTTTGTGAGCCCGCTCACGATGGTCGACGCCGAGGTGGGTCGGCCACCGTCGGGGGAGCTGACCGGGCTGTAGCCGCTGCCGGTGGACTGGTACACCTGGTATGAAGTGGCACCGGGCGAGGCGGACCAATCGAGGACCACCTCTGCGTTGCCCGGGGCAGCGAACAGGGAGGTTGGGACGGGGAGGGCCGCGGCGAGCTTCTCGACTACGTTGCCGCCGTAGTCGCCCACGAAGACGCTACCTGAGCTGTCCACGACAAGCCCTAGGGGCAAGCCGAGGCCGGAACTAGTGGCCGGGCCGGGGGTCGGCAGACCGCCACCGGTGCTCCCGGTGCCGGCCACTATGGACAGCTGTCCGGCTGGCGTCACCTCTTCTATGTCCCCGTTGCCGCTGTCGGCGATGAAGAGGTTGCCGGAGATGTCGACCGCTATGCCGTTGGGGTCGTGGAGATCGGAGCCCGTGGCCGGGCCGGCTGTCGGGGGGCCCAGGACGCCGCTGCCGGCCACTATGGACAGCTGGCCGGCCGGGGTGACCTTCTCGATGACGTTGTTCCCGCTGTCGGCGATGAAGAGGTTGCCGGAGCTGTCGACCGCTATACCGATGGGGTAGGAGAGATCGGAGCGCAGGGCCGGGCCCGGGGTCGGAGCACCGGCGCTCCCGGTGCCGGCCACTATCGACAGCTGGCCTGCCGGGGTGACCTTCTCGATGACGTTGTTCGCGCGATCGGCGATGTAGAGGTTGCCGGAGCTGTCGACCGCTATGCCGTTGGGGTCGTGGAGATCGGAGCCCGTGGCCGGGCCGGCTGTCGGGGGGCCCAGGACGCCGCTGCCGGCCACTATCGACAGCTGGCCGGCCGGGGTGACCTTCTCGATGACGTTGTTCCGGCTATCGGCGATGTAGAGGTTGCCGGAGCCGTCGACCGCTATGCCGTCGGGGTAGTAGAGATCGGAACGCAGGGCCGGGCCCGGGGTCGGAGCACCGGCGCTCCCGGTGCCGGCCACTATCGACAGCTGGCCGGCCGGGGTGACCTTCTCGATGACGTTGTTCGCGAGATCGGCGATGTAGAGGTTGCCGGAGCTGTCGACCGCGACGGAGGCTGGGTCACTCAGGGCCGAGCCAGTGGCAGGGCCGGGGGTAGGTGCTCCCCGTGCGCCGGTGCCCGCGTACACGCTCAAGTACATCGAGTACGGGGTGGCGTTCACGGAGGACGAGGGGGCCGAGGAGGTAGTGCCCGTGGCTTCGGCCACCACCTCGAAACTGTAGGTACTGCCGTCTCCGAGCCCGCTCACCACGGTCGATGTCGAGGTGGGCCGGCCGCCGTCGGTGGAGGGGACCGGGCTGTAGCCGCTGCCGGTGGACTGGTACACCTGATAGGAGGTCGCACCGGGCGAGGCGGACCAGTTGAGTGCCACCAGAGAGTTTCCCGGTGTGGCGACGAGGGCGGTCGGCGCAGCCAAGAGCAGGGCGGTCGTCGTAGTGGGCG
>JAJZMF010000045.1 GCA_021850325.1 Actinomycetes bacterium | reverse complement strand
TCGTAGGCCTGCAGGAGATGGTCGCTCAGCGACCTCGCCAGTGCCACCGGGTCGGCGGGCGGCTTCGGGTCGCCGATCACGGTGGAGCGCGCCAGCCACATCGCCGCCATCGCGTCGAGAGCGGAGCGCAGACGGGCCTTGTCCGCAGCGTTCACCGAGGCCCCGGCGAGCTCGGCGCTCATCTGCTGGTACGCACTGGCTATCCTGTCGCAGCGCGCCGCTGCTTCGAGCACCCCGGGGCTGAGGCGCCCCGTGCCCGGTACCCACCAGATCACGGGCCGGCCCTGTGCCTGGCCCTGGAGGTTGAGCAGCACGCTGAACGATGCGGCGTCGTCTGCCATGCGCCGGGCACGCTTGGGCTCGAACAGCACCTTGTGGACGGCGGCGAGCTCCTTGTTCGTGGGCGTAGCCACGGTCAGCGGCCCACCGGGTGCAAGCAGCGGGTGGTCAACAGGGCGAGCACGGCTGCCTCTCCGACGACGACTTCGCTCGCGGTCAGGCCCTCGCGGTCCACGAGCACTGCGCTCGGCACCGGCCCGACGCCGTAGGAGGCGCCCACTGCCTCGTCCCCGGCCAGGACGATGGGATGGTCCTGAGCACCGGCGAGGAGCGCCGCCGTCTCGGCTGCGCCCGAGGACGCGATGACCACCACCGCGGGCCCCGGCAGGTCCGGGCGGGCTGCAAGGTGCGTGATGACGCGGTCGCAGGCACTGCAACCTGGTCTGGCGAACACGAGCGCGATGTCACGGTCGAACCTCGTCACGAGCTGGTCGAGCGAGACGGTGCCACCGCTCGGGGCGCTGAGGGCGAACGCCGGGGCCGGGGCACCTACCGGCACTGGTTGCAGCCCTCGGTGGGCGGTGGCCGGCGAGGCCGCCGGGACCTCGTTGCCGAGCCGCTCGAGCAAGCGGCGGTTCTGGGAGGCGAGCTGCCAGAGGAGGTACCCCTGGACGAGAAGTGCTGCTCCCATGCCCGCCACGACCAGGTGAGCTGCTCCGATCGGAGAGGTGAACTGGCCCTTGTCCCCCACGGGCTGGGCTGCGATGACCGCTACGGCCAGGAGAGCGACGTTGCGCAGGAGGCTGCGCCAGCCGACCCGGGCCGCGCCCAGCCGTCCAAAGCAGTTGCAGTCGGGGTGCCGCCCGCGGGCGAGCGAGGCCCCGATGAGCAACGAGAAGAGGGCAAGTAGCGTGATTGCGCCCACGGCACCCCAACGGGCCGCAGCGGGGAGGAACAGCGCTGCGGAGAGGGACAGCTCGGCTGTCGGCAGGACGAAGGCCGCTGCCGGCACGAAGCGCCGTGGCAGCCCGAACGCGACGATGGCTTCCCTGGTGGCATCGCGACTGGCGAGCTTGGCGGTACCCGCCAGGGCGAAGAGCGTGGCGAGAGCGAACCTGGCCAACACGACAGGGGTGCTCACCGGTCAGTCCCGGCCCGTGCGCACCGCAGCGCGCGCAGGCACCCGGGCGCAGCCCTGCCCTGCCCTTGCGGTGGCGTCCCGACGGACGAGCCCGTTCATGGCGTCAGCCTGCCCGTAGCGCGGTCGCGGCGTATAGAGGGAAAACCCTCGGTCGCGCCGCAGCCCGTCTCGCACCGAGCTCGCCTGAGGCAGGGGTGCTCGGCGGAGGTGGGGCCACAGCAGGCCGTCTTGCGGCTCGTACGTGAGCTCCCGCGACGGGACGGCAACGGTTGGCAGTCGGGGACGGGACGTGACGATGAGCCACCAGGTGGTCGCGGTGCGCCAGAACCTCACGCTCCTCGTCGACCACGGCGCCGCTGTGCCGGGGCTCAACCCCGCCGACACTGCCGTGTGGGGGCCGACGCTGGGAGGTGTGCCCGATGTGTGGCGATCGGGCATCGGGGTGCGTGCCGACGGCTCCCTGGTGTAGGTGACCGGTCCTGCGATGCGGGTGACCCAGCTGGCTGCTCTCCTGGTGAGGGCGGGCTGCGTACGGGCCATGACGCTGGACATGAACCCGGAACGGACGGTCTTCGTGACCTGCCGCCCGGCTCAACCGGGAGGGGTGGCGGCGCCGGCCAACGGGCCCGACCTGGTGCCCGGCACGCTCCAGGGGCCTTACACGTTCTTCGAGAGGTGGTGGGCACGTGACTTCATCACCATGTCGGCCAGGAGCTGACCTTGCCGGGCCCCGGGCAAGGGCCCGTTTGCGGGAGCCCGCTCCTAGAGGCTGCGCCGCCACTTCTCTGCGTGGCGCAGGCGGGACTCGAGTTGGTGCACCGTGGCCTCGGTGACCCGGCGGATGCCGGTGAGCCGGTTGAGCTCGGCGTTCACCCGGGCGTGGGACCAGCCGGTCCTGTGGACGAGGTCCGCGGCTGCGTAGCTGTTCTCCTCGCGCAGCTTGGCCTTCATCTCCTTGCGGGTGAGCGCCGACATCGGGCCTTCGGCACCGGGTGCCCGGGACAGGGCGGGCGCATGCAGCTCGATGAGCAGCGAGGGGTCCTCGTGCTCGGCCTGGTCGTGGTCCTCGAGGTCGGCCAGGCCCGGGACGACCGTGGCCTCGGTGCCGGTGGCCACGGCCGAGATGGCAGCGAACAGGGACAGCTGGTCGGGGCCTTCCTCGGCCCGGGCCGCGGCCGCGAGGTCATCCAGGACCTGTTCGGGCTCAGGGCGGCTTTCGCGGCGCAGGCTGTGCCGGCGGGCTTCGGCGATCTGGAAGGCGCGGGCCCGCAGGCGGGGGTCGTCGGGGATGAAGAGGTAGGAGCGCTGGTTTGCCACGCCCGGCACCCAGCGCACGAGGCGGCCGACCGCCTGGCGGAAGAACAGCTCGGTGGTGGTGGTGGTGGCGAAGACACCGACCCGGAGGCGTGGGATGTCCACGCCTTCTGAGACCATGCGCACCGCGACCAGCCAGGGCTCGTCCGAGGAGCGGAAGGCGGCGATGCGGGCGGAGGCTCCCGCGTCGTCCGAGGTGGCGACGACCGCCCTCACCCCGAGGCGCCACGACAGCTGCTGGGCGATCCCCCGGGCGTGGTCCTGGTCCGTGGCGATCACCAGGCCTCCCGCACCCGGGTGGGTGCGCCGCAGCTCGGTCAGGCGCTCGTGCGCTGCCCGAAGCACAGTCGGCAACCAGTCGCCCTCGAGCGACAGCGCGGTGCGCAGGCGCTGGTTGGCCAGGTCGTTGGTCAGCGGGTCGTCGAAGCTGGCCGCGTAGGTGGACCCGTCGGGAGCGCTCCATTCCATCTCACCACCCGTGCGGGGGAAGAAGATCGGCCGCACCACCCGACGCTCCGCCAGGGCGTCGCCGTAGCCGTACTCGAAGTCCGGGGCTGCCACGTCCATCTGGTAGCGCACGAAGGGGATGGCCATGGTGTCCGAGCGGAAGGGCGTGCCCGAGAGGGCCAGGCGTCGGGCCGCTCCCTGGAAGGCCTGGCGCACCGCCTGGCCCCAGGCCCTGTCGTCCCCGGCGTGGTGGATCTCGTCGAACACCACCATCGCCCCCCGGGAGAGGCCCGCCAGCACGGCGGCGCTGGTGGCCACCTGCTGGTAGGTGGTGACGATCCCGTGCATGTCGGCGGGCAGGGCGCCGTCGGCCGCCGCCCACGCCGGGTCGAGATGGAAGCCGAGCTCGGTCGCCGCCCTGGCCCATTGCGTCTTCAGGTGGGCGGTGGGAGCCACCACCACGAGCCGGCCCGGGTGCTCGTGCAGCCAGTGGGCGGCGGCCGCCAGGGCAAAGGTCGTCTTGCCGGCGCCCGGGGTCGCCACTGCCAGGAAGTCGAGCTCGGCGCTGGTGCCGAACCGCTCCAGGGCCTCCTTTTGCCAGGGTCTCAAGCGGAGCGGGCGGGGCACAGGAGGTCAGCGGGATGGAGGACGGAGCGGCCTTCAGTATGGCATGGGCCGACCGCACGCCGCCGCAATGCACCTGGCAGCCGGTACCGAAGCCCCGCAGTGCGGGCCCCTCGGGTGCCTGGTACGGTCAGGCCGTGCTCAGCGCCGACGCCCGCCTGGGCCGTGAAGCACTTGTCGACCTGCGCCGCGCCAGGCGCCGCCGCCGCACCGCCGACATGGACGTCATGGAAGCTCTCTACCGGGCCTACGTCTCCGCGCTCGTCGGTGGCGCAGCTCTCTGGTGGCTCGTGTCCGAGATCGGTGGGCGGCAGGTGGCACCCAGCGTGCTGGCGAAGGTGAGCACGGACGGCCCGCAGGTGGTGGGAGCGGTCTTCGCACTGGCACTGGCGGTCGGGTTGCGGTCGGGTGGCCGGGGTGGCCCCCTGGTCGTGGAGGCGGCCGACGTCCGTCACGTGCTCCTTGCGCCCGTGCCCAGGGGACGGGCGCTGCGCGGCCCGGCGCTGCGCATGCTCCGTTTTGGCGGGGCGTGCGGGGCCTTGGCCGGTGCTGTCATCGCGGTGCTGGCCTACAGACGCCTCGGTGGCCAATGGCCGGCGTGGGCCGCTACCGGCGCCCTGGTGGGAGGCCTCGTCGTCGCCGGGCCCCTGGGTGCGGCCATGGTCGTGTCGGGTGCCCGCCTCGGTCGGGCGGCAGCCGCGGCCATGGCACTCGCGGTCCTGGCCTGGGCAGGTACCGACCTGGCCATGGCCCGGGCCACGTCCCCGTTCAGCCTCCTCGGCGAAATGGCCCTGTGGCCGCTGCGCTGGCGACCGGCAGGCCTCGTGGGCGGGGCGGTGGCTCTCGGCCTCGTCCTGGCCGGGCTGGCACTCGTCGGGGGCACCTCGGTGGAGGCCTCCGAGAGGCGCGCCAGCCTGGCAGGCCAGCTCCGGTTCGCCGCCACCATGCGCGACATGCGGACTGTGGTCGTGCTGCGCAGGCAGCTCGCCCAGGACAGGCCCCGCCAGCGGCCCTGGGCCACCCTGCGCCCCGGTGCTGCCCGCGGCCGCAGGCGGCCGCCGGGCCCCGCCGCTGCGTCCTGGAGACGCGGTTGGCACGGCGTCCTGCGCTTCCCGACGGTCCGCCTGGGCCGCCTCGCGTTCCTGGGGGCCGGCGCCGGGGCGGCCGCTTACGGTGCGTGGCGGGGGACTCTCCCGCTGGCGGTGGTCGCCGGCTTGGCTCTCTACGTCGCCGGGTTGGACGTGGCGGAGCCGATGGCACAGGCGGTGGACCACCCCGCGCTCCTGGACGGCTACCCCAAGGCTCGCGGGGCGGTCCTCGCCGGCCTCTTCTTCCCCTCGGCCGTGGTGATGCTGGCTGTGGTCGCCGTGGGCGCCGTGACCGGGGCCGCCCTGGCCGGCGCCGGCGCCGGGGCGGCCGCCGTGGCCGCTGTGACCTGGGTGCCGGCCTCGTTGGCGGGGCTGGCCGGGGCGGTGGTCAGCACGGTCCAAGGGCCCCCGCCGCTACTGGCCGAGAGCAACATGTTGATGCCGCCGGAAGCCGTCGGGGCGCGGCTGGCGGCGAGGACGCTCTGGCCGCCCCTGGTCTCGACCATGGGCGTCCTGCCTGTCCTGGCCGCTCGCGGGGCCGGCGGTGCCGCCGCAGCCGCCGGTGCCGGCATCCCCGTGCTGGTCATGGTGGCGTTGGTCATCGCCTGGGCCCGGTACCACGACCCGTTGCACGAGGCCGTAAAGCAGGCCTTCAGCGCGTCGGGGACGGGGGCGCGAGGTACGGCGGGCGGCGTTGGGACCTAAGGTCGGGTGCCGATGACGGCACCTGCGCGTGGCCCCGTCCTGCGAGCGGACGGCCTCACCAAGTCCTACGGCGGGCTCGTGGCCCTCGAACCGCTGGACTTCCAGATGCCTACCGGCCAGCGCCTGGCCCTGGTCGGGCACAACGGTTCGGGCAAGAGCACGTTCCTCAAGATGGTGGCGGGCTTGCTGGAGCCCAGCGCCGGGAAGGTGGAGGTGGGCGGCGAGCCCGCGGGCTCGCTCCAGGCCCGGGCCGAGCTCTCCTACCTGCCCGACGAGCCGGTGCTTTACGACGACCTCTCTGTCAACGAGCACATCGAGTACACCTGCCGGCTCCACGATGCGCAGGATTGGGAAGACCGCGCCGCCTACCTTGTCGACCGTTTCGGGTTGTCCGCCCGGGCCGACGAACTACCGGCACGGTTCTCGCGGGGCCTGCGCCAAAAGACAGCCATCGTGCTGGCACTGGTGCGGCCTCTCACCGTCCTGGTCGTCGATGAGCCGTTCATAGGGCTGGACCCGCCCGGCCGGGAAGCGTTCGAGGCCGTGCTGGACGAGACGGCCAGAGCGGGGGTGAGCACCGTCGTGGCCACGCACCAGCTCGACTACGCCGCCAAGACCGACCGCTGCGTGGCCCTGCGCGACGGAGCGCTCGTGTATGACGGGCCTCCCGGGGAGATCGCCCTGCCGTCCCTGGTCGGCTGAGACGGCCCGGGTCATTGCAGCGGCGGCTGGGGACCGGGCTCCGGCCAGGGGCCCGGGGCCGGCCAAGGACCAGGCTCGGGGCCGGGCGCAGGGCGGGGCTCGCCCGGCGGTGGCTCGTCCGGTCCGGGTAGCGGGGGCAGAGGGCCGGTAGGGGCCGCACGGCCCGAGAGGTGTGCCAACCACGTCACCCCCTCCTCGCCTGTGCGCACCCCGACTTCCGGGCCGCCGATCCCCGTCCCCAAGACCGCCAGGCGATCAAGGCCAACAGCCCGGCCGAGCAGGCCAAGACCACCTGTTGTGAGCGCGTTGCCGGGGCCCGCTCCCGGTCGAGGGGCGCCCGGGCCGCAGTGCGCCCTTCGGCCTCCAGGTCGGCCGCGCCCATGTGCCCGTCCGCCCACCCCGTGGTGCCCATGTCGACGACCTGGAGGTCGTCTCTGACGATGATGCCCGGTACCGCCTCGTGTACCACCTCCATGACGGCATCGTGGTGCCCCTCGGTTGCCACCGAGCCGCTGAGCAGCAGTTGCTGTTCGTCAATGGCCAGGCGGAGATCCTGTTGGCCGACCCTGGGGTCGCTTACCAGCATGTCGCGCAGGCACGTGCCCAGGTAGGCGAGCTTTCCTGTGCCCGGCATGTCACCCGCCGGAGTCTCTTTGCTCATATAGGGTTCTCTACCCCCTGGCCGGCCCTGGCCCACCTGTGGCCGTGGTGCCGACCTACCCGATCGGGCCGGACGGAGGGGCGGGTGGGCTCCCGGCCGGTGCGCCGGCATCTGGGCGGGACGGTTTCGACGGCCAGGTTGACGGGAACCCACTCTTACGTGGCAACTGGGCAACGCACGACCGGAGAAGGCCGGCAGAGGCACTTCCAACCCGAGCCCCGTCACCGTGATGTCAAGGGCGGCGGGGCGCGAGCCGCTGTGCTGGGCGTCAATGACGGCTTGGTGTCGAACGTAGCGCTCGTCCTCGGTGTCGCGGGGGCACATCCTGCAGCCTCGACCGTCCGCCTGGCGGGCCTGGTCGGCCTGGTCGGCGGGGCTTGCTCCATGGCCATTGGCGAGTTCATCTCGATGAAGGGCCAGCGGGAGCTGTTCGAGCGAGAGCTGGCGGTGGAGTCGGAGGAGATCGAGGCCCACCCCGAGGCCGAGCGCAGGGAGCTGCAGGCCATCTACATCGACAGGGGAGCTGCCCCTGATGTGGCGGGTGAGGTTGCGGCCCAGCTCATGAGGGACAAGGGTTCCGCCCTGGAGGCGCACGCCCGTGACGAGCTCGGCCTCGACCCGGGACAACTGGGCTCCCCGGTGCAGGCAGGCCTTTCCTCCTTCGTCTCATTTGCCCTGGGGGCAGTCGTGCCGCTGGTGGCATGGTTCTTCCTCACCGGTCCGGCTGCTCTGTGGCTCTCCGTGGCACTTACAGCCACCGCCTCGGCCACGGTCGGGGCTGTGCTGGGCATCTCGGCGGGACGTCCGGCGGCGACTTCTGCTGCACGCCAGTTGTTGTTGGCTGCCATCGCCGCCGGTATCACCTTCGGGGTGGGCCATGCCCTGGGTGCCAGTGGTATCGCAGGCTGAAGGCGGCTCGGGCTACCGCCCGGTCTCCCGTGGGCCCGCCAACCTCCTTGGGCCTTGGGCCTTGGGCCTTGGGCCTTGGGCCTTGGCCGGCGGCCGTTCGCACGGTCCGGGGCACCCCCGGAGTGCCCCGTCAGGCGTGAGCGGCCGTGGGCCGCCGCGGGCGGGCCGGCGGAGCCGGCGCCCCGTTACCGCCGAGCACGTCCCGCTCGATCTGCTCGAGGGAGCGCTGCTTGGTCTCCGGGACCTTGAACAGCGTGAACAGGACCGAGAGCAGGGCAAAGAAGCCAAAGAACCAGAAGGTGCCGTCCCGACCGAGGTCCCTGGTCATGGTCAGGTAGAAGTACGAGACGAGGAAGTTGAACGTCCAGTTGGTCATGGTCGCAACGGCCATCGCCTTGGAGCGGGCGCCTAGCGGGTAGAGCTCGGCGATCATCAACCAGAAGACCGGGCCGAGGCTGATCTCGAAAAAGGCGAGGAACGCAAGCACGAAGGCAAGCCCGTAGGCGGCCTGTGCATGCTGGTAGGAGGTGCTGGTGGAGAAGAACCACCCTTCACCCGCCAAAGACAGGAGCATGCCGATGGAACCGACCACGAGCAACGGTTTCCGGCCGACCCAGTCGAGGACCATGACGGCCGCCAACGCGAAGACGAAGTTGACGATGCCGAGGGTGATCGCCTCGTAAACGGCCGTGGCCGTCGATACCCCCATGAACTTGAGGTCGACCGCACCGAAGTAGACCACGGCGTTGATCCCCACCGCCTGTTGGAGGAACGCCAGCACGACGCCGACGACCATGAACGGCCTCAGTCTTGGCGAAAGTAGGACCTGACGGTAGGTGGTCCGGTGCTGGGCTTCGGAAACCTCCTGTATCTCCCTGAGCTCGCTCTCCACGTCCCCGCTGTGGCGCGTGAGGTGGAGGACATGCCGGGCTTCGTCGGCGCGGTCGTGCTCGACCAGCCAGCGCGGCGTGTGAGGCACGAACACCATGGCGATGGCCAAGATTGCTCCGGGTACGGCTTCGATGCCGAACATCCAACGCCAGTTGTCCTTGCCGGTACCGCTCAGGGCGTAGTCCGACAAGTAGGCTACGAGGATCCCGAAGGTGATCATGACCTGGTTCAGCGCCGTCATCCCGCCCCTGAGGGCCCTCGGCGACTGCTCGGATATGTAAAGAGGGGCGACAAAGGACGCCGCGCCCACTCCGAGGCCGACCACGGAACGTGCCACGCACAGCCAGGTCAAGTTGGGGGGGAAGCCTGAGCCGATGGCGGCGACGAAGAAGACGACCCCGCCCAGCATCTTCGTCCACTTGCGGCTCAGCATGTCCGCCAGGTGGCCGGCCACTGCCGCGCCGCAAATCGCCCCCAGCAGGAGGGACCCTACCACCCAGGACTCCCCGGACGGGCCCGTGTGCAGGGCCTTGGCGAAGTAGGGCTCGGCGCTGCCCACGACGCCCGTGTCGAAGCCGAAGAGGAACCCCCCCAATGCCGCCAGGCCCGCAATCCAGGCAACAAAACGGTTCTCCGGCCTGCTGAGCTGCTTGACGAAGCTGAACATTGCTGTGCCGCCTCCTCCAGGGCACCCGCCGATGCCCATCCACGCCAACTACCCGTCCCGCCGCGCCACGAAACTCGCAAGCCACAGCAGAGGTTGTGGTCACCTGGTACAGCGCCGTGCGGCAAACGGCCGGCGGAGGGGTAAGTACCACCCATGCCACAGACAGAGTGGAGCAGGCAGCGCGAACGTCAGTACCAGCACATCCGGCAGGGCCTCGAGGCGAGGGGTAGGCCCGCCTCAGAGGCCCGAGAGATAGCGGCGCGCACGGTCAACAAGGAACGGGCCCGTAGCGGAGAGGCGCGCACGGCGAGCCGGACCTCTACAGCAGACATCTCATCCGCTCGCCGAGGCGGGCTGCGCTCGCACAGGGGGCCGGGTGGCCCCACCTACGACCAGTTGTACAACGAGGCGCGTCAGCGCAACATCAAAGGCCGTAGCAGGATGAACAAGGCACAGCTCGCAGACGTGCTGGCGCGTTGACGCCGAGCCGGGGTTGCCCGGAGCAGCGGGGGCTGTGCAGGCGGTGCTTACCCTCTCACCCGCTCCGGCGCCATCCCAGCCATGACCTGGCGGACAAGTGCGAGGACGAGCACCCCGGGGGCAAGGAGCGGTGCCAGGAGGCGGGCGTAAGCGAGGAGGGCAGCGCATGCCGCAGCTCCGGCGAGCAGGGCGAGCAGGGCCCCGGCGCCGCGGGAGCGGCCTCCGCTGCCCAACCCGGCCGCCAGGGAGCCGAGAAGGCCCGTGATGGTGCCGGTGAGACGGGTCGTCGGCTGTTTCGGGCCCGGGAAGGCATTGACGGTGGCGCTCTGCGCTCCCATGGCTGCTGCAGCCAAGGCCAGCAGCGCGACCTGGAGCCTCCCCGAAGGCCGGCCGAGGGCGGCCAACCATCCGGTCAGGACACTCGTAAGCACAAAGAGCTCGGCAGCAAGAGCGACGAGCGTGCGCCACTTTGTCGGGCGCCCTTCTCCTGTCCGCCCGAGCCTGGTGGCGACGACGGTCCCGGCGCTGTAGCCGGCCAGGGCGGCGCCTGCGTGCAGCACCGGGGCCGGGCGTCCTTCGCCAACGGCTATGCCGAGCAGGACCGTGTTGCCGGTCATGACGCTGGAGAAGACTCTCCCGAGCGCCAGGAAGGAGAGGGCATCGGTGGCTCCGGCGGCAACGGTGAGCAGGATGACCACTGTCACCGGCATCGACCAGGTGACCTCTCGGGGAGCGTGGCCCGATTGCGCTGACGGTCCTGGCGCAGAGCGGTCAGGCGCCATCCTCTGCTCGTCGGGGCTCGGGTAACCTCCTGTCACGGTCGGGTAACCTCCTGTGACGACAGCGGGGGAGCCGCTCACCCGGCGGCCCGACAGATGGTGCGGAGGGTCGTGCTCTGGGGCCCGGCGAGCTCGGGATGGGAGGCAGCGCAGGGTAGATCATCCCACGTCCTCGCGCTGTTCGAGCCGCTGCCGGCCCTGTGGGGTCAGCTGGACCTCTTCACGGACGGTGCTCCGTCTCCAGCCGCTCATCACCACCACCCCGAGCCCGAGCAGGCAGACGACGAGGCCTGCCACAAGCAATATCAACCCCACCGTGTTGACATCGAAGCCCGGAGGGCCGCTGGCGGTGACCGCAAATTCGAGGACTGCGCCCACTACTCCCATTACGACACCAAGGCCGATCAGCCCGCTACCTGCTGTTGTGCGCATCCAACCCACCTTTCGCGGCCCAGGGCAACCCCCAAGTGGCCAGCTGTTCGTACAGGACGGCTTGTTTGCTCGGTTCAAGGGCAATGCTCGGGCGTGGCAGAGCGAGGCCGGCACGCGAGCGGCCACCGCTCGAGGCGAGGAGCCGTGCCCATGTCGCTCCCTCGCACTAGCACTAGCCCAATGGTCGGATTACCCCGGTTGCTGCGCCGGCACGGCCCCGAGTACCTACCCTGGTGCAGTTCCGGCCACACCTGGTGCCTGTGCCGTCCACGATGGCCTTTCCGAGCACGACCTGGAGTGCCGCTGAGCGGTGCGGGCCCCAGGGCGCCGGCCCGCCGTCAGGGGACAGGTGGACAGCGCTGTACTGGGGGGTGGGCGACGCAGATGCCGCGCTGGGGGTGTACCGGCAGGTCACCGGTCGGCTGTGGTCACAGGGAGGGGGCGCGCAGGACGGCCCCTGTCGACTTCGATGCTGAGAGGCTCAGCCGCCTGTATAGGAGACCCCGGCAGTGGCCGTGCCGTCCACGCTGTCGATAAGGCTGATGCCGGCCGCGCTGACCGAGAAGACCACCATCCCGAGGTCTCCTGCGGGGACCGGGATGTTGAGCCCCGTGACGGTCCCGTTGCTGGTGGCACCGGATGCAACGATCCCGGTCAGAGCGGGGGCGAGGGTAACCACCGTGCCGGCGAGCGGGCTGTACGTCGCCCCGCCGTCACTGCTCACGAAGACCTGGGCGGTGATGGTCACGGTGGTGCCAACCAGGCTGAGCAGTTGGTTCAGCTGGAATGAGGCTGTAATGCCTGTGATCGTCTCGTTACCTGGCAGCACCTGCCCCACGTAGTTGTTCGTGGAGTCCGTGGACAGGGTCCCGGTCATGGCAATGCCTGGGGCGTTTGCCAGCACGCCGCTGAGCGGAAGGGCCCCACCCTCGCCCGGGAGACCTCCGGCGATGGTGGTAAGGCCCGACATCGACCCGCTCGACTCCAAGGCGCCGGCTCCACCAGTGGGCCCGGTTGCACCAGTGGGCCCGGTTGCACCAGTGGGCCCGGTTGCACCGACAGGCCCGGTTGCACCGACAAGGCCCCGCGGCCCGGTTGGGCCAGCGGCACCGTTGGCCCCGGTCGGCCCCGCTGCACCCACCGGCCCAACCGGCCCAACCGGCCCAACCGGCCCAACCGGCCCAACCGGCCCAACCGGCCCAACCGGCCCAACCGGCCCGGCCGTACCGCTCACCCCCGGTGAGCCCACTGCGCCAATCGGCCCGGCCGGGCCAGTCGCACCTACCTGTCCCCGTGGGCCACGGGGGCCCACGAGTGACACCGGCTTGCCCCAGCCGTGCTTCTGCTTTGGGCCATAGAGCGCCAACGTGCGCGTGTCGATGTAGAAGTCATTGAGCCCGCCGAGCTTGGCTGCCGGTGGCTTGTCGCCATGCAGGACCACGCCGCCGTCCGTGGGCCCGGCGAGCTTCGATGCGAATGCCGCCAGGACGATGGCAGCACGGCTTGGACGAGTAGCCTTCGGGTTGGAGCCCATGGTCACAAGAGGGACAGCAAGGGCGGTGCTCAGCGCGGCAGCTGCCAGTGTGCAGCCAGCAAGTTTCTTCGTGGGTAGTCGGGCCCCTGTCACGTCCGCTCCTTGGTCCGGTTGGTGCTCGGGCGGAGCTTACACGCTTGTAGTACCCGTCAGCAGGCGTCATCGCCCGGGCCGGAGCGGAGGTGCCTGGTGCCCTCCGGACGATGCCGCGTCCCGGTGACCGGTGACCATCGCCCGTCGGTGCGCCGGCGGGCGATGGGGGCAGGATCTCCGGTGGCCGAAGCCCGTGGGGCTGCACGTGGGAACGGGGGCTGAGCGTCTCGTGACCCGGTGCGTGGGACGTCCTCGGGTCGTATGGCGCCACCGGCTGGCGCCCCGAACCGCCTCCATCGGGTCTAATGGACCATGAGCGTCATAAAGATCAACGCGATAACCGTGCCTGCGGGAGCAGGTGACGAGATGGCCAGGAGGTTCGCCTCCCGAGCGGGGGCGGTCGACGGCCAGCCCGGGTTCGAGGGCTTCGAGCTGCTCCGCCCGACCGACGGGAGGCAGCAGTGGCTTGTGGTCACGAGGTGGGCGGACGAAGCGTCCTTCCAGGCATGGGCCAGTTCCCCGGCGTTCGCTCACGGGCACGCGGGGGCGGACCGTCCGGCGCCCGGTGGAGGCCCGGTGGCAAGCTCGTCCGAGCTGTGGTCCTACGAGGTCAGCACTGCAAGCGGGGGTCAAGCCCGGCCCCGCTCCTGAGCGACGGTCGAGCGCCGCCCCGTGACGCCTGCTGTGCCAGGGCGAGGTGCCCGGGCACCGGCATCAGCACCATGGCAGCGCCCCGGTCCCGAGGGCGAACCGGGTCGTCAGGGGCGCGAAAGCTGTACCACTCCCGTTCCCGCCGGTGGGTACAGCCCGTCCCTGGCGGCAGGGGGTGTCGGCCCTTCCTCATGGGCGCGCCACCAAGGCGGCACCGTTCGCATCGACCGCTACGCAAAGCGTGGACGTGGGGCACGAGACCGACGTGAGCCCCAGCGGGCCCGGTGAAGGGTCTGCCTCGAGCGGCCCGGACCAGCTCGTACCGTTCCACGAGAAGGAGCTGCCATGCCGGTCCACCCCCATGCAGAAGCTCTTGGTCGGGCAGGACAGAGCCGAGAAGCCGGTGCCGGACCTGTCCACGAGGACGGGCCGGGGTGAACCACGACCGCGTTCGACGAGCACGTCACCGTTCGAGAAGCTGATGACGCAGAACGTGGCGCTCAGGCAGTCGAAGAGCGCGGAGACCGAGGCGCCACCCGAGTTCTCGTCGACCGGCTTGGACCAGCGCTTGCCGTCCCAGGAGGCAAAGAACCCGTCGGTGGTCATGGCTGCGCAGGCGCGCGGGCTCGGACAGGTGAGCGTCGAGAACCCCTGACCGCCCGGCTCTAGCGTCACCGGCGCCGACCAACGGGCCCCGTTCCAGGTCAGGGCGCGGCCTGCGAAGTCCGCGGCTGCGCAGAACCGGGTGCTCGGGCAGGAGATGTCCTGGAGGCCCTGGCTGTCGAGCAGCACCGGCTTGGACCAGCTCCGCCCGTTCCACCAGAGCACCCGGCCGAACTGGTCGACAGCAGCGCACGAGTGAGCTGTCGGGCAGGACACCGCGTGCAGCGGTCCCTGGTGGGGGTCGACGACCAGGGGGGCCGACCAGTGGTTGCCGTGCCAGGACATGGCATCGCCCAGCTCGTCCACGACCATGCAGAAGCCTGCGCTCGGACAGGACACAGCGGCGAAGCCCGCGCCGGGGTCGATCCTCTGTGGAGGGGACCAGCGCAGCACGCCCACCGGCGCAACCGCGTGCCCGGTCCGTGCTGCGGCGGTGCCGGTGAGGGCGCTCAGCACCGTCACGACGCTGCCGACGCATGCGAAGGCCCGCGACCACCTCCCGGGCCGGAGCGCCTGCGTGCGCATTGCCCTGATCGTACTTGGCGTGCCCTGCTCTATGCCGCGAGGACTGCCCTGGCGCGCGCCCCGCTCTACCAGGCCTCCATCTCCGAACGTCCCGGTCTTCACGGGGCAGGGCCAGGCTGGGCGGCCAGGAGCAGCAGGAGCCCGCAAGAGCAGAAGGAGCTTGATGGCATGGCAACTGTGAGCAGCAGAGAACCTCTGTCCATCCGGGACCGGGCCCACGAGGCCGTCCTCGCCTACCGGCGGGGCACCGGGGAGGACAGGCTCATCGCCGAGGAGTTCGTCGAGGAGGTCGTGCGCAGGGTGCTCGGCCTGCTGGTCGACGAGCTCTCCATGGAGACGACGGAGGCGGCCGAGATCGGCGAGCTCGCTTCTCGTGACCTGGGCGGCGACGCGAGTGTGGCCGCTTATGACGTGCACTGGCAGATAGCCCTCGGGGTGGTGTCGGACATCCTTGCCGGTGAGCACGGCACGCTGGCGACGGAGACCATGCCGGCGAGACTGGACCACCTGCGCCGGGCCATGCAGGCCCGGGCCTGAGCCGGCCCGCTCCCGGCGTGCGACGGGCGCCCCAGTGCGCCCGCATGCTCGGGCCCGAGCGGGAGGGTGCCGGTGGTAGCTTGAGCGAGTCGTCTGAAGGCCGGACTGAGTCGAAGAGGTTCTGTCGATGCTCGAAGCAAGCTCTGTCACACCAGGTGCAGGAGCGCCCGCCGGGCGTCCACTGAGGGTGGCGATCGCCGGGATCGCCATCGAATCGAGCACGTTCTCGCCCCACCGGACCGGTCTCGAGGACTTCACCGTCACCCGTGGCGCCCAGCTCCTGGGCCGCTACGCGTGGACAAGTGAGCCGCGCCCTTGGTGCGATGGGGTGGAGTGGGTGCCCCTGGTGCATGCTGTAGCGCTGCCCGGCGGGCCCGTCCTGCCCGAGGTGTACCAGGAGCTCACGGCCGAGGTGCTGTCCCGGGCCCAGGGCGCCGGCCACCTGGACGGGCTGCTGCTGGACGTGCACGGGGCTATGAGCGTGGTGGGGATGTCCGACGTGGAGGCGGAACTGGCGTGGGCGGTCCGGGACGTCGTCGGCCCGGACGTGCTCGTGTCGGCGTCGATGGACCTGCACGGCAACGTGTCGCGGCGTCTGGCGCAGGCGGTGGACCTCATCACGTGCTTCCGGATGGCGCCGCACGAAGACGCCTGGGAGTCGCGCGAGCGCGCCGCCCGTAACCTGGTGCAGCGCCTGAGGCGGGGCGGCAGACCGGCCAAGGCGTGGGTGAGCGTGCCGGTGCTCCTGCCCGGGGAGAAGACGAGCACGCGCCTCGAGCCGGCCAAGGGCATCTATGCCATGGTGGCCGAGGTCGAGGCTCTCGACGGTGTCCTGGACGCTGCCGTCTGGGTGGGCTACGCATGGGCCGACGAGCCGCGGTGCCGGGCAGCCGTCGTGGTGACGGGTGATGACGTGGCCCTGATCAGGGAACAGGCAGGGAGGCTGGCCCGGAGGTACTGGGATGCCAGGGACGCCTTCTCGTTCGTGGCCCCTACGGGGAGCATCGAGGAGTGCATCGACAAGGCGGTGGCCAGTGCGGCCCGGCCCTACTTCATCAGCGACTCCGGTGACAACCCGACGGCAGGAGGTGCCGGTGACGTCTCCTACACCCTGGGGCGGCTCCTCGCCTCGCCCCAGGTTGTCGACGGTGGCCTCAGGTGGATCTACGCCAGCATCCAGGACCCGGCCGCCGTGGCCGTGGCCGTGGCCGCCGGCGTCGGGGGCAGGGTCGAGCTGGAGCTGGGGGCCAAGGTCGACAGTCGTCCGGCCCCACCGGTCCCATTGGTCGGCGAGGTCCGGTCGGTCCGGCTCGACGACGCGGTGGCCGGCACCACGGTCGTTGTGGCGGTCGGTGGCGTGGACGTCATCGTCACCTCACGGCGCAAGCCCTACCACCGCATATCCGATTTCACCGACCTCGGCCTGAGCCCCCGGGCAGCAGACGTGGTCGTCGTCAAGATCGGGTACCTCGAGCCCGAGCTGTACGAGGTCGCCGCCGACTGGTGCCTGGCCCTTACGCCCGGGGGAGTGGACCAGGACCTGCTCCGCCTCGGTTACCGCAACCTCGACCGGCCCGTGTTCCCACTGGACCCCGACGCTCCCGAGCCCGACCTGGCCCCGGAGCTGCTTTGAGCCCGGTCAACCTCCGCCGGCCACGTTTCGAGGTCTGCGCCGGGTCGCTGCCGGCGTTGGAGGCGGCCCTGGCTGTTGGCGCAGACCGCGTCGAGCTGTGCGCGGCCCTGGAGGTCGGGGGCGTGACTCCGAGCATCGCCATGATCGAGACGGCCGTGGCGCTGGCCGGCCGGCGCACGAAGGTGCACGTGCTCGTCAGGCCACGTGAGGGCGACTTCGTCTACTCGCCCAGGGAGCTGGACGTCATGTGCCGGGACGTCCTGGCCGCCAAGGGGGCCGGCGCCGACGGCATCGTGGTCGGGGCCCTGGACCGACAGGGGGCTGTGGACCGGGAGGCCTGCGAGCGGCTGGTTGCGCTCGCCCGCCCGGCCAGCGTCACTTTTCACCGTGCGTTCGATGAGGCGGCGGCACCGCTGGCGGCCTTCGAGGACGTGAAGGCCCTCGGGGTGGACCGCCTGCTGACATCGGGCGCCGCGCCGGACGTCCTGGCCGGTGCCCCGGTCCTGGCCGAGCTCGTCCGCCGCGCCGGCAAGCGGTTGGTCGTCCTGCCGGGTGGTGGTGTCACCGAGGCCAACGCGGGCCAGGTCCTCAGCTTCTCCGGTGCCACCGAGCTGCACTTCTCCGGTCGTGCCACGGGCGCCGACGACGAGCGTCCCCTGGTGGAACGCCTGGCGGCGATCATGGCGGCGGCCGTCCCGGCGCTCGTGGAGGGCGAGGGCGCAGGCACGGCCGGGTGACCCCGGCCGGCTGAACTTACTGCGTTATTCAAAGTAAGATCAGCCGAAGTACCACAGACTTCGTAGCCGTGCTACTTTCGGCTGACCAGCACCGTCGGTCCACCACCAGCCGCCGAGCGTCGCTGCGGTGGCCTGGCTCGACCGATCGTCAATAGGAAGCACCAAGGGAGGCACCATGGGGCAGACCCCCAGAAGTAGCAGGGCCAAGCGCTACGCGTTCCCGGCGTTGGCAACGGCCGCCGCTTTGTTCGCACCCGTCCTTTCCGGCAATGCCAGTGCGCAGCTGGCCCCCGCCGCCAGCTCGTCGGCCGGGGCGAGCGCCACGTTCGCGCTCCCGCCCAACGCCGCGCCCAACTGGATCTTCCCGATCGGGACGCCCGGTCACCTGGCCGGCTACAACATCGCCGTCCAGAACGAGCTCTTCGTCCCCCTCTACAACTACGACACCTCGTCGGGGACCTTCGCACTGGACGAGAAGGTGAGCGCCGCCAAGCCCCCCGTGTACTCGAACGGGGACAAGACGGTCACCATAACCCTCCAAAAGCTCAAGTGGTCGGACGGCCAGCCCGTCACCAGCCGTGACGTGCAGTTCTGGTACAACCTGGTGAAAGCGGACAAGACCCAGTGGGGCAACTACTCCCAGGGCCAGCTCCCCGACAACATCTCCAAGTTCACGGTACTGAGCCCGACGACCTTCCGCTTGCAGCTGACCCAGGCGTACAACCCCGGCTGGTTCACTGCCAACCAGCTGGTGTACATCACGCCCATCCCGCAGCAGGCCTGGGACCGTGAGTCGGCCAAGGGGCCGGTCGGCAACTTCGACATGACGACGGCCGGTGCCAAGAAGGTGTTCTCCTACCTGGTGTCCCAGTCCTCCCGGCTGGCGTCCTATGCGAGCAGCCCGCTCTGGCGGGTGACGGACGGCCCCTTCCAGCTCAAGACCTTCACCACGAGCGGCTACGTGACCCTGGTCAAGAGCAGTTCCTACCGTGGTCCCGAGCCCGCCCGGCTCTCCAGTGTGACCTTGGAGCCCTTCGCCTCCGACGAGGCTGAGTTCAACGCCCTGCGCTCGGGTGAGGTGGACTACGGCTACATCCCGACGGCCGACATCCCCCAGGTGGGCGCCATCAAGGCGTCGGGGTACACCGTCCAGCCCTGGGTGGGCTGGGCGATCAGCTACATCCCCTACAACTTCAACAACCCCACCATGGGCCCCGTGTTCAAGCAGCTCTATGTGAGGCAGGCGGTACAGAGCGCCATCAACCAGCAGACGATCGCCGATGTGATCTGGCACGGCTACGCCGCAGTCGGCTACGGGCCCGTGCCCCAGACGCCACCGTCGTCGTTCCTGTCCAAGGTCCAGGCCAAGAACCCCTACCCTTACAACCTGAAGCGGTCCAAGTCCCTGCTCGCGTCCCACGGCTGGACCTCGGGCCCGGGCGGCGTGCTCCAGTGCACCTCCCCCGGGGCCGGTGCCGGGCACTGTGGGGCAGGCATTGCCAAGGGCACGAAGCTTGCCTTCACGGTCCTCTCGGAGAGCGGCAGCACCGAGACCAACAACATGATGCAGTACCTGCAGTCGACCCTGTCGAGCGTCGGGATCGGCCTCTCCGTGAAGTACGAGCCGCTCAACCAGGTGCTGGACCAGACCTCGGCGTGCAAGCCCAACCAGGCCTCCTGCTCGTGGCAGGGCTCGTTCTTCGGCACCCAGGGCAGCTGGTACTTCCCGGCCTACCCGAGCGGTGAACAGCTCTTCCTCAGTGGCGCCTCGGCCAACTTCGGTAGCTACAGCAACCCGGCTGCGGACAAGCTCATCCAGGAGACCAACGTTTCGTCGTCCGCCACCGCCATGCAGGCCTACAGCGCCCTCCTGGCCCAGGACCTCCCGGTGATGTGGCTCCCGAACCCGGACTACCAGGTCTCGGCCATCCGCAGCTCGCTGAAGGGCGTGCTGCAGAACCCGGGCGCCTCGTTCATGCAGATCGAGCACTGGTACGTGTCGAAGGGGTAACGGTTAGTACCGCTGACGTGACAGCTGCAGGTCCGGCCGGACGGGTGCGTTCCCCGTTCGGCTGGTTCCTGCTGAAGCGTCTGGCGCAGGCCGTCGTGGTCGTGTTCTTCGTGACGCTGATCGTGTTCGGCCTGCTCCACGCCCTGCCCGGGGGTGTGGCACGGGGCATCCTCGGTGCCCAGGCCAGCAATGCAGAGATCGCGTCGTTCAACCGGGCGCAGGGCTTCGACAAGCCGCTCCCAGTGCAGTACTGGATGTACCTGTCCCGCCTACTGCATGCCAACCTGGGGACGTCGTACAAGCTCAACCAGTCAGTGGGTTCCCTCATCGCCAGCCGCTTGCCGAGGACGCTCGTGCTGACCGGCGTCTCCACCGCGGTCGCCTTCGTGGTCGCTGTGCCCCTTGGCGTATGGCAGGCCATCAGGCGCAGGCGGCTGGCCGACTACGTGATAACGACCGGCGCCTTCGTGGGCTACGCCACCCCGGTCTACTTCCTGGCCCTGCTCCTCGTGATCGTGTTCAATGCCGACCTGCACCTCCTGCCCTCGCAGGTACCCGGTACCTACAACCTCGGGCAGTTGCTGGCCCACCCCAGCGTGCTCGTCCTACCGGTGGTCACCCTCGCCGTGCCGACCATCGCCGTGTTCAGCCGGTACACACGCTCCGCCGTGCTCGACAACCTCTCGGAGGACTACACCCGCACGGCCCGGGCAAAGGGGGCCCCGGAGAGGCGGGTCGTCGGGATCCACGTGCTCCGCAACTCGCTCACCCCGGTGATCGCCATGCTCGGTTACTACGTCCCGGTGATGTTCTCGGGAGCGATCGTGGTCGAGGAGATCTTCAACTTCCCGGGCATGGGCCTGCTCTTCTGGAACGCGGCGCAGACATCGGACTACCCGGTCCTGCTCGGTGTGATCCTGCTCATAGCCCTGGCCACCGTGACGGGCTCGTTACTTGCCGACATCGCCCAGGCTGTCGCTGACCCCCGGGTGCGGAGCGGCCTCAAATGACCAGAGGCACCACCGGGGGCCCGGGCACCGGCGACCGCTCTGTGCCGGCCGCGGGGAGCAGCCCCGAGCTCGGTGCCCCACGGCCCGCGGTGGCCCACCGGGCCGGCCGAGGTGCCGGCATGGCGCGGAGGGTGGCCCGTGACTTCTCCCGCAACCGACTGGGCATGGTCGGCCTGGGCATCATCGTGGGCCTTGTCCTGTTCTGTTTCGTGGGGCCTCTCGTCTACCACACCGACCAGGTCCACGTGAACCTGGCGCAGGTCGACCTGCCACCCGGCCACAGCGGGCACCTCCTGGGCACGGACGACGTGGGCCACGACATACTGGGGCGTCTCATGTACGGGGGCAGGAACTCGCTGGAGATAGGCTTGGCCGCCGGCGTCATAGCGGTTTGGCTCGGGACCCTGTGGGGGGCCGTGGCCGGCTACGCGGGGGGTTGGGTCGAGGGCCTGATGATGCGCATCGTGGACGCCGGCATAGCCATCCCGGCCCTGTTCCTCCTGCTCGTGGTGGCGACCATGGTCACGCCCACCGTGCCCATGCTGATCGTGATAATCGGGCTCGTCTCGTGGTTGGTGCCGGCCCGCCTGGTACGGGCCGAGACAGTTTCGTTGCGCACCCGGGACTACGTGCAGGTCGTCAAGGCAATGGGTGGTGGCGCCACGCGGGCTGTCTTCCGCCACATCGTCCCCAACGTGGTGGGGACGATGATCGTCAATGCCACGTTCCAGGTCGCAGATGCCATCCTGCTGCTCGCCTACGTGAGCTTCCTCGGCCTGGGACTGCCGCAGCCCCAGACCGACTGGGGCGGGATGCTGAGCAACGGCATCCAGTACACCTACGACGGCTACTGGTGGATGATCATCCCGGCCGGAGTGGTCATCGTGCTGGTCGTGTCGGCGTTCAACTTCGTCGGGGACGCGTTGCGTGACGCCTTCGAGGTACGCCTCCAGGGGCGGTCGTGACGTCAGCACCCGGTGCCCCCCGCAGGGTGCTCGGCATAGAGGCTCTCTCCGTCACCTTCAGGAGCCCCCGGGCCGAGCAGGTTGCGGTCAGGGACGTGACCATCGAGGTCTACCCGGGCGAGATAGTGGCCATTGTAGGCGAGTCCGGCTCGGGCAAGAGCGTCACTGCGCTCTCCACCCTCGGGCTCCTGCCCCCGCACGCCGCACAGCAGGGGCGGGTGGAGGTGGACGGCCTGGACGTCCGGTCCCTGGGCCCCGAGCGGCTCCGGGCGTTGCGGGGGGCCCGGGTGGCGATGGTCTTCCAGGAGCCGATGACCGCGCTCAACCCCGCCTTCAGCATCGGGTGGCAGGTGGCCGAGGCCCTCCGGGTGCACGACCGGCGACTGTCCAAACGGGAAGCGATGAGGCGGGCCGGCGAACTGCTGGTACTGGCCGGGATCAGGGACGCCGGGCGCCGGCTCGGGCAGTTCCCCCACGAACTGTCGGGTGGGCTCCGCCAGAGGGTGATGATCGCGATCGCCATTGCCTGCGACCCGAAGTTGCTGATCGCGGACGAAGCAACCACGGCGCTCGACGTGACCGTGCAGGCCGAGATCCTCGACCTGCTGCGGAGCATACGCGACCGCATGGGCACCGCCGTGCTGGTCATCACCCACAACATGGGCGTGGTGGCCGACATTGCCGACCGGGTCATAGTCATGAAGGACGGCCGGGTCGTCGAGCAGGCGTCCGTCGACGACCTCTTCGAGCGGCCCCAGGAGCCGTACACCAAGCGCCTGCTGGCGGCCGTCCCCCGTCTGCAGCCCCACCCGAGGGGGACGCGCCTGCTGGAAGAGGTCGCCGTGCCCACGCGTCCTGGTGCGGCCGGTAGCGCCACCCCGACTGCGCCCCGTGCCCCTGTCCCCGGCGCCCCGGACCTGCGGCGTTCGGGTGATGTCCTCTCGGTGGAGCACCTGACGGTCGAGTTCGGGGCCCGGGCCACGGGCCGGCTACGGGCCGTCGACGACGTGAGCTTTTCGATCTCGCCCGGCGAGGTGCTGGGGCTGGTGGGCGAGTCCGGGTCCGGCAAATCGACCGTCGGCAAGTGCATCGTGGGTCTGGTGAAGCCGACCAGTGGCCGCGTCCGGCTCTGGGGTGAGGACCTCTCAGCGGCCAGCGGGCGGTCGCTCAAACGGCTACGCAGGCGCTGCTCGGTCGTGTTCCAGGACCCGGGTTCGTCCTTGGACCCCCGGATGACCGTGGCCGAGTGCGTGGCCGAGCCTCTCGTGGTCAACAGGTCCGGCAGCCGCCGCTCGCGCGACGCCCGGGTGGTCTCGCTACTGGAGAGCGTCCGCTTGGACGCCGACCTCCGCTACCGCTACCCCCATGAGCTCTCCGGAGGCCAGCGCCAGCGGGTGAGCATCGCACGGGCGCTGGCCCTGGGACCGGAACTGCTGGTCGCCGACGAGCCGACAAGCGCGTTGGACGTCTCGGTACAGGCGACCGTGCTCGACCTCCTGCTCGACCTGCAAGCCAAGTTCGGGTTCGGCTGCCTCTTCATCACCCACGACCTCGCCGTCGTGAGCCTGCTGGCTGACAGAGTGGCGGTCATGCACTCGGGACGCCTTGTTGAGCTCGGTACACGTGACGAGGTCCTCTTCAACCCGAAGGACCCCTACACCCAGCGTCTGGTGGCGGCTGCGCCGGTGCCGGACCCGGTAGAGCAACGTGAGCGCCGGCAGAAGCGCCTGGCCCTGGCGGGCGGGCCCGGTCCCGGCGCCGAGGCCGGCAGCACCGGCCAGGCGGGTGGGGGCGAATGAGGGGAGGCGAAGGGCGCGCCAGCACGGGGGACATCCTCAACCTGGTGCGCGAGGCAGGGCCCACGTCGCGCACCAACCTGGCCCGCCTGGCCGGGGTGGCTGTCTCCACTGTGTCCTTGAGGGTCGACAGGCTGATCGCGGACGGCCTCGTCGAGGAGGTCGGCGACGGCGCCTCGACCGGCGGCCGGCGGCCCCGGCTGCTCAGGGTCAGCTCCACCGGGTCCGTGGTGCTCGCCGTCGACCTGGGGTCCCGGCACGCCCGCCTGGGGGTCATGGACCTGTCCAAGCGGCCGCTGGCGGTGACGACGGAGCCTGTGCTGCTCGAGGAGGGCCCGGACGTGGTGCTCGGGCAGATCTGCACCCACCTCGACAGGCTCATGGAGCCCTTGGGCAGGTGCACGGTGCGCGGGATCGGCATCGCGGTGCCCGGCCCGGTCGACCCCTCCTCCGGCCGTATCGTCAGCCCCTCCCGCATGCCGGGCTGGCACGACCTGGCCGTCGGCGACGAGCTGTCGGCGCGGTTCGGCGCTCCGGCCGTGGTCGACAACGACGCCAACCTCCTTGCTCTCGGGGAGTTCCAGGCCAGGCGCCTGCGCGATGGTGTGAGGCACCTCATCGCGGTCAAGGTGGGCCGTGGCATCGGGTGCGGGGTCATTGCCAGCGGGTCGCTGCACTACGGCGCCATCGGCGCCGCCGGGGACATCACCCACGTCGACATATCCGGGAGCGGGGGCCCCGAGAGCCGGCCCTGCAGCTGCGGCAAGCGCGGGTGCCTGGAGACCGTTGCCAGCGGAGCGGCGCTGCTGGAGGACCTGGCGGCGGCGGGCCACCCGGCCTCGGGCCTGCCGGAGCTCGTCGAACGGGTCCGGGGGGGTGACACCCTCGCCAACATAGCTGTGCGGGTGGCCGGCGGGCGCCTGGGCGAGGTGCTGGCCGTGGTGGTCAACTTCTTCAACCCCGAGGTACTGGTCCTCGGCGGGATCCTGTCCGAGGCGGGCCCGCTCGTGGCCGCCGTGCGGGCCGCCATCTACGAGCGTTGCCTGCCCATGGCCAGCCAGTCGGTCGACATCGGCGTGGCGACCCTCGGTGCCGATGCCACGCTCGTGGGCGCAGCAGCCCGGATCCTGGGCCGGCTGACCGGGGCCGGAGCACCTTGACGGAGCTCGTGACGGCCGGCGTCGGCGAGATGTCCAGCGGCGGCGCCGCCGAGGCGGTGCCACCGGCCGTCCTGGCACTCGATGTCGGTGCCAGCACAATAAAGGCAGCCGTGGTGGACCACCACGGTACCCGGGTGCACGAGGCGCGGGTGCCCACGCGCCGGGAGCACGGGGGGCAGGCCGCCCTGCGGGCGGTACAGGAGGTGGCGCTGGACCTCCTGCACAGGCCGGGTGCCCTGGTGCAGGCAGCAGGGGTGGCGGTGCCGGGCACCGTGGGCCCGGACGGAAGCGTCACCTCCGTGAACCTCGGTTGGGAAAAGGTTGAGGTTGTGCCTTCGCTCGTCGGGCGCCTCGGCGTACCGCTGACCGTGCTCAACGACGCTCAGGCCGGTGCCCTGGGCGAAGGGCGTTCAGGCTGCGCCGTCGGCGTCGCCAACTTCCTCTACGTCTCTCTGGGCACGGGCATCGGAGGGGCGATCGTCGACGGCGGGCGGCTCTTCAGCGGGGCCCACGGACAGGCAGGGGAGATCGGCCACCTCCGGGTCGAGTACCCGGGCCGTACCTGCGCCTGCGGTGCCAGTGGGTGCCTGCAGACCGTCATGTCGGCCGCTGCGCTGGAGGCTCGTTGGGCAGAGGTGAGCGGCGCCGCGCTGGCGGCGGACAAGATCGTCGCCCTCGCCCGGAGCGGGTCCTCCGCCGCCGCCGGGATCTGGCAGGCCGCCGTGGACGGCCTGGCTGCCGGCCTGCTGCACGCCACGACCATGCTCGACCCGGCCTCGATAGTGATCGGTGGCGGCCTGGCCGGGGCGGGAGACACCTTGCTCGCGCCCCTGCGGGCCAGCCTGGAGAGCCAGGCCCGGCCCTTCCACGTGGTGGCACCGCTCCACCTCGCGGCGTTGGGCCCATGGTCGGGGTGCGCAGGTGCCGCCTCCGCCGCATGGGCCCTGCTCGGGGGGGCGGGCGGGCCACCTTGACGGGCGGTGGCGCCGGGGGCCGCTCCGGCGCCTGCCCGCAGTAGTTCAGGCGCCGGGGGCGAGACGGGCGCTGATCTTGTGCTCGGCCCAGAAGGGGAGGTCGAGGTCGAAGTCGACCACTGTCCCCCCGGCCCCGCGCTGGACGCGCAGCGTCCTGCGGAAGGGTGTCTCCGAGTACTGCCACGCCATGACGAACGCCCCGTCGCGGTCCATCCCCGCCCTCGCCGTGAGCTCGACCGGTACGGCCGGCTCCTCGCACTCCCAGAGGGAGGTCCGTCCCGGCACCCACTCCCCGCGCCCGCACCTCACCTCATGCCGGGCGCCGTCCTCGTCGGTCCCGATGAACACGCAGGCGCCGGTACTGAAGCGGAGCGCGAAACTGCGCAAGCGCAGCAGGTTGGGGGGCAGCTCGAGCTCACGGCCCTCCAGCCAGGTGATGTCGTCGGCTGTCACGTCGGCTGCATCGGGTACAGGGAGCGAGCCCAGGTGCTGAAGGGGTGCCCCGGCGAAGCTCGGAGCGGGCCCGTCCAGGTCGCTGGCACCGGGGAAGAGGTGCTCCCAGAACAGCTCCATGACCCGCTTGTTGCGCTCGCTCCCGCTCGTGAGGGCCAGCACGAGCTGCTTGGCCGGGTGCACGATGCAGAACTGCCCGAAGGCGCCGTCCGCCCTGTACGCCCCGTTGCGACAGCGCCAGAACTGGTAGCCGTAACCCTGCTGCCAGTCGTCGAGGGTCGTCGGGTCGCCGTTGACTGCGTGGTGAGCGGTTGCCTGTGCCACCCATCCCTCGGGGAGCAACCGGCGCCCCTCCCATACCCCGTCCTGGAGGTAGAGCTGGCCGAAGCGGGCGAGCTCCGCGACGCGCACCCGTAGCCCGGATCCTCCCAGGCTCAGACCGCGCGGGTTGGCCGTCCACTGGACGTCCTCGAAGCCGAGGGGCTCGAACAGCCGGGGCCGCAGGTAGTCGACCACCGTCCGGCCGGTCCGGGCCTGCACCATGGCTGAGAGCACGAAGCTGGCCCCGGAGTTGTAGAGCCAGTGGGTGCCCGGACGGTACAGCACCGGCGCTTCGACGAAGATGCGCACCCAGTCGTCCTCGGGCAGGGCCCGCATCAGGGCCATGGTGTCGGTGTCGTGGCCGGTGCTCATGGAGAGCAGGTGCCTGACCTGCATCCCCCTCACGTTGTCCCGCGCCAGCCGGCTGGCGTAGGTGGGGAGGACATCGAGCACCTCCTCGTCCAGGGCCAGCCTGCCCTCTCCCACCGCCAGGCCCACGGCCGTGGAGGTGAAGCTCTTGCTCACCGAGAACATGAGGTGGGGAGCCCCGGGGTCGTAGGGGGCCCACGACGCCTTGGCCACCTCCTGGCCGTTGCGCAGCAACACCATGCCGTGGGGGCCGATGCCCTCCTGCTCGAGCGAGCGCAGGAAGCGCTCCACGGCAGCCGTCCCGACCCCCCCTATCTCGCTCGGCGTGCCGACGGTGCCCTGTGCGGCGCCGTCGCCCGACCTCTGTCCCGTGGTTGTCCCCATCCCGGCCTCCCTTTGGCGGTCTCTCATGGACACGATCGGCCAGCGGCGGGCCCGGTCGCCAGACGGGCTGCTCGGAGGCCCTTTTTGCAGGCGTCCTCTCTGCGGGCGTCCTTCCTCCTGGCGCCGCCCGTGCTCACCGGCCCTTCGGCACCCGTGACTCGGCATCGGCCACGATGCCGGCCAGCATCCCCGGGAAGACGAAGCGGTGAAAAGGCGCCACGCCGAGCCAGTAGGCGCGGCCCCACAGTCCCCGAGGGCGGAACGTAGCGGTCTGCCTGACCAGGGTGCCCTGACCGGAGGGCTCGAGGTCCCAGGTGAGCCAGGCCTGCCCGGGCAGGACCATCTCGGCCCGCAGCCGGACGCGCCTCGGGGGGTCGAGCTCCTCGACCCGCCAGAAGTCGATGGCGTCGCCTACGGCGATGGCACGCTTGCGGCCCTTGCGCAGGCCAGGGCCACCGACGAGCTTGTCCAGCAGGCCCCGCACCTGCCACAGGATCTCCCCGCTGTACCAGCCCCGGGCGCCGCCGATGCCCGAAACCGTCTCGTACACCGCCTCGGGGGGCGCCTCTGCCGTCGCCTCCCTCAGGTCCGACAGCATCGTGCCCCCGGACCACTGGGGGTCGGTGGTGACGGGGGCAAAGTGCACCAGGTCGGCGTCGGACCAGGTAGTCGGCACGTTGCCCCGCTCCACCGCCGCCAAGGCCCGCCTGATGGCCTCGTCCAAGCCCATGGGACGTACCCCGAAGGTCGCCTCCGCCCTGTCGTCCCCGACCACTACCTCGTTCACCAGGCTCTCCACCAGTTCTCTGGCCAGAGGCACCGGCACGGGGGTGACGAGGCCCACCCAGTGGGAGGAGAGGCTCGGAGTGAGCAGGGGCACGGAGACGAGCCGGCGGCGGGCCAGGCCTGCAGCGCGGGCGTAGGCCTCCATCATCTCCGCGTACGACACCACGTCAGGGCCGCCGACCTCGTACACGCCGGCCGGGGCCGTCACGTCCAGCACCGCCCGTTCCAGGTAGGCGACGATGTCCTTTATGGCAATGGGCTGGCACCTCGTGGCCACCCACCGAGGTGTGACCATGACGGGGAGGACCTCGACCAGGTAGCGCAGCATCTCGAAGCTCGCCGAGCCCGAGCCGATGACGACACCGGCCCGGAGCTCGATGACCGGGGTGCCGCTATCGGCCAGGACGCGGCCGACCTCGTGCCGGCTGCGCAGGTGCAGCGAGAGGTCGTCGCTGTCGCGGCCGAGCCCTCCCAGGTAGACGGTCCTGGTGACGCCGGCCCGTCGGGCCTGCTCCGCCACGTTCCGGGCGTCGGCCACCTCGCGTCCCGCCCAGTCGTCACCTTGCCCGATCGAGTGGACCAGGTACACCAGCGTGCTGACGCCCCGGAGGGCGGCGCTGAGGTCGCCGCCCACATTGCCGGCCACGACCTCCACCTCGGACCGCCAGGGGGCGGCACCGAGCTTCGCCGGTGTCCGGGCCAGGCAGCGCACCCGGGCACGCCCGGTGGCTAGCAGGGCGGGGACCAGCCGGCCGCCCACGTAGCCGGTTGCACCGGTGACCAGCACGGTCTGAGCCTCGGAGGCCGAGTGCGCCTGGTCCGTGTTCAGCACTTCAGCACGCATGTCCCTCTGGCCCGCCAGGGCGGTGGGCCGGCCTGCTCGGGGGCCTCCGCCGCCCGGCCCCGACATCCTACGCGTTCCCCGGCGTGCACCCGGCCGGGCACCCCGGCGGTCGACCTTGCTCCGACCGCCGGGGCTCCCCGGTGCGCTCAGGCCGCCGGGTTGAGCACGCTGTTCACGATGTAGACGGTGGCATTGCCCGTCTGCACGTTGCCGCACACCACCTGGGCGGTGCCGTTGACATTGAAGCTGGCGCCGCTCCCGGCGACCGAGATGGTCTCGCCCTCGATCGTCTTGTGCACGCCGACGACCATGGCCGGGCTGAGGCGCCCGGCGACAACGTGGTACTCCAGGAGCTTGGTGAGGGCCGCCTTGTTGGCGAGCAGGGACTGGAGCGCCGCCTTGGGCAGAGCCGCGAAAGCGGCATTGTCGGGGGCGAAGACCGTGAGCCCCTTGGCGGTGTTGAGCGTGTCGGCCAGGCCTGCCTTCTCGACCGCAGCGACCAGGGTGGACAGCACCGGGTTGTGGCTGGCGGCCGTGGCGACCGGGGCCTTGGTCATGCCCGAGAAGCTCCCCGCACCGGCTTTGGGGACGGCGGAGCAGGCCGGGCCGAAGTCGGTCGTGTGGGTCACCGGAGGGGCGCTGGTGGTGGGCATCATCTGGGCCGAGGCGCCGACGGACAACATCGAGACGCCTGCCACCAGGAGTGCCGAGGCCGTTGCCGCGCGGGGGTAGAGCAGTTTCATCTGTGCTGCATCCTTTCGTGTTGTTGGTGTTCTGAGGGACTGGTGGCCTGCTAGGTGACGGAGACCACCAGGGACTGCCGGCCGGTGGCACCGGCCGGGAAAACGGGCGCTCCTGCTGCCGTCTGGACCTGGCCGTCGTTGCCGACGGCGCGGACCTGCAGGCTGTGCGAGCCGGGGGTTGCCTCCCACTCCCAACGCCAGAGGCGCCATGTGTCGACGGACTCCACATCGGCCAGGGCCGCCTCGTGCCAGGGGCCGCCGTCGGCGCTGACCTGGACCTTGCGGATGCCCACCGTCGGGTGCCAGGCGGAGCCGGCCACCGTCACCGGCCCGGCACGCAGCTGCGCGAACGGCGCCGGGGTGTCGATCCTCGACTCGAGCCTCACGGCGCCTTTCTGTGCGTAACCTCGCTGTACCCAGTACGCCTTCTTGGCCTCGTAGGTAGTGACCTCGAGGTCGACGAGCCATTTGCAGGCCGAGGCGTAGCCGTAGAAGCCGGGGATGACCGCCCGGACGGGGAAGCCGTGCTCGAAGGGCAGCGGTTCGCCGTTCATGCCGACCGCCAGCAGTGCCGGCCGGCCGTCCATGGCGGCTCGCAGGTCGGCCCCGATGGTCATCCCGTCGGCCGAGGTCATGAAGAGCTGGTCGGCGCCGGGCCGGGGCCCCACGAGGCCGAGCAGGTGGGCCAGGGGCACCCCCAGCCACCGTGCGTTGCCCACGTAGGGGCCGCCAACGGGGTCGGAGACGCAGACCATGGTTATGGGAGCTTCCACGAGGGGCATGTGCAGCAGGTCGTCGAAGGTGAAGATGGCTGGCCGTTCCACCATGCCGTGGAGTGCCAGGATGTACCCGTCAGTGGAAAGCTGCGGTACGACCAGGGCTGTGTCCACCCGGTAGAAGTCCTTGTTGGGCGTTATGTAGGGCGAGAGGCCCTCCACCTCGAACCCGGTCCCGGCAACCCGGGGCGTGGAGCGTACGGCACGGGGGAGCCGCACGGCCGCCCGGGAGGCGGCGGCGTTGTACGCTCGTGCCAGGGCCCCCCGCCCCACAGCGTAAGCTCCTGCGCTCAGAGCGAAGAGAGAGCCTGCCTTTTTGAGGAACTGGCGCCGCGGCAGCGTTGGGCTGCCACCAGGGCCGCTGTCAGCCCCGACGCCGGCCCTGCCGGCCCGGCCCCCACGCGCGCTGGCACTGACGAACACGGCTGCGCCCGCTATGGCCCCGGCGACCGAGGGCAGGGACTGCCAGGCCGAAGCAGACGGCCCGGTGGCAGCAGCGACAGCTGTCACCGTCCCGAGGGCGGTCAAGGCCCCCAGGGCGGCCCAGGTGCGGGTACGCCCGGCCAGGGCCCCTGCCAGGCCTGCCAGGACGATGAGGGCCGCGTACACGCTGATATTCAGCACCAGTTTGTCGTTCTCGCCGAAGTTGCTGATGGCGAAGTTCTTGAGCCATTCCGGTGTACGGGCGATAACGACCCTGCCGAGTGCCACCTCGGGTTGTGACGCCGGCCCGGTGGCAACAGCAACAACCTCAGCGGTACCAAGGAAGGCGGCCAGGCTCACCCCACCTGTTGCTATAGCTGCAGCGGTTGCAGAGCGAGCCTTCATGCTCCTTGTTCGGAGCTGATGGCCCGAGCGGATGGCAACTTCGCGCCGGCTCCGTGGCAGCAGGGGCAACAGGCGCCAGGGAGCCGACGTGGCGGCCCCCGGCCGGCGGGCAAGGGTGCTAGCCCAGAGCTCCGACCGGTACGGTGCCGACCGCCACCACTGCCGTCGTGGGCAGGGGGGTACCGCCCGCCGGTTCGGCCGTCACCATGAGCTTGGTCGCCCCGGCTCCCACCCGGAAGGCACCGGTCCGGCTCGGGTCCGGCCCGATGAGGCCGAGCGACACCGGCTTGCCCCGGACCAGGCCCCACAACTGGTAGGTCTCCGATGCCGGCAGGGCGGCAAGAGTGGAGGAGACCCAGTAGGCCGGGCCATTGGGCACGACGACGACCGTCGCCGCTCGGGCACCGTCGGCCGCGGTGAGGGTGACCGTTGCGTGGGGCCCGGTTGCAGCCAGCGCGGCGGCGTTGGCGATGCTCGCCGTACCCATCTGCTGTTGGAGCCTGTGCACCTGGGAGCGGAGCTGTCCCACCTCGGTACCGAGGACCAGGGCGGCCACGGCCGCTGCCAGCCCGGCCACCACTCCCAGGCCCTGTGCCACGGCCCGGGGGCGCCGGGCCACCGGCAGGTGCCTGAGCCTACGTTGCCCGTCCGGCACGGCCAGGGGAGCCAGTGCGGGCGGGGGCACTGTGGCCCGCCCCGTGGCCCTGCCCGGCGCGGTGGCTGCGGCCACCCGCTCCCAGACCCTTGCCGGGACCTCGTCGCTCAGGCCTCCTGCCATCAGCGCGGCGACCTCCCTGTGCGCGTCCAGCTCGGCTTGGCACCGGGGGCAGCCCGCCAGGTGGGCTTCGACCTGATGGCGCTCTTCGTCGCTGGTTGCGTCCAGCGCGTAGGCCCCGAGCAGGGTTTCGGCTTCGTCGTGTGTCATCGGTTCGTCCCCTGGGCCAGGTGAGAGAGCTCGTCGCCCATGCGGCGCAACCCGGAACGGATCCGGCTCTTGACCGTGCCCTCGGGCTGGTTCTGGGCCCTGGCGACGTCGCGGTAGCTGTGGCCACCGAAGTAGGCGAGCTCGATCGCCGTGCGCTCCGCCTCGGGAAGCTTGTCCAACGCCTGGCGGACCCGCTCGTTGGCTATGAGCTCGACCACCTCCTGCTCCAGGTCGTAGCCGTCGACCACCACAGCCTGTGCCCGCTGCTCGCGCGCCCGCCGGCTCGCCTCGGAGCGGAGCATGTCCACGGCCCGTCCGTGGGCCACCGCCAGCAGGAAGGCCCGGAGCGACCCCCTCGCCGGGTCGTAGCGTTCCGGGCGCTCCCAGAAGCCGACGAACACCTCCTGGGTGACTTCCTCCGCCAGGGCCTGGTCCCCCAGCAGGCGCTTGGCGAGCCCGTACACCGGTCCCGCGTTACGCCGGTAGACCTCCGAGAGGGCTTCGGGGTGCCACCTCGCCACGGCGACCGACAGCGCGGCGTCGCTGGCTTTGGCGAGGTCGTTGCTCACTGGTGGGTGTACGGATCCGGGGGCCCGACCGGATGGGCGCTGCTGCAACCCTACCGCCGGGTATGTGGTCACCGCCGCCCGCTAGGGTGCCTCGCACCTCGGCCCTCACGGGCCCCCCGGCACTGCGGGCACCGGCACTGCGGGCACCGGCACTGCCTGCCCGGCCCTGCCTCGTCGCCTGCACCGGCAGGCCTGCCCTCGCCCCGTCCCCGTGGCGGGGCTCCCACCGCCTGGTGCCCGGCCGGTCGCGGGCGCGTCGCCGTCCTCTGCTGTCCCTCCGGCCCACCGGGCCAGCCAACCAGAGGAGCTCTAGTGGACAAAGCCAAAGACAAGCACCCGGACCTGGTCGACAAGCTGGCCGAGGGGGTACGCCGCCTCACGTCCTCGGACCAGTGGCGCCGCCACCTCGCCTTCCAGGGCCGGTTCCACCGCTACAGCTTCAGCAACGTGCTGCTGATCTCGGCGCAGTGCCAGGGGGCGACCCGGGTGGCCGGCTTCAACGCCTGGCGCCGCCTGGGCCGCAGCGTGCGCAAGGGCGAGAAGGCCATATGGGTCCTCGCCCCCATGGTCTACAAGGAGACCGGAGGAGACGACGGGGAGCGCGCTGAGGTGCTGCGCGGTTTCAAGTGGGTGCCCGTCTTCGACGTCGCCCAGACCGAGGGCCAACCGCTTCCTTCGGTCTGTGAGCACCTGGAGGGCGACGACCCGGGGGGCCTGTACGACGCCCTGGTCGGCTGTGCCCGCTCCATCGGCTTCCAGGTGCAGGACCACCACTTCGACGATGCGACCAACGGGGACTGCTGCCACGGCGAGCGCCGGATCCGGGTCGAGGCCACCAATGCTCCTGCCCAACGGGTCAAGACCCTCGCCCACGAGCTGGCTCACGCCCTGCTCCACGAGCACTTCGACAGCCGTGCGCTGGCCGAGCTGGAGGCGGAGTCGACCGCCTATGTCGTGTGCCAGGCCCTGGGCATAGATTCGGGTGACTACTCCTTCGGCTACGTGGCCACCTGGGCCGGTGGCGGGGAGCAGGCGGTCATGGCGATCAGGTCCTGCGGGGAGAGGGCCCAGCGCACCGCCGCGGCCATCCTCGGGTCGATCGGGCCGGCGAGCGGTGAGGCCGGCGAGCGGTGAGGCCGATGAGCGGTGAGGCCGATGAGCTTTCAGGTCGGCGGGCGGTGAGCGCAACGCCGTCCGCTCGCGCCTCCCGGGCACCAAGCGCGTGCACCTGGCGCCTCGCCCGGGCGGGCATCCGGGCAGCCCCTCCAGGCTCGGCGGGCATGTGCGCCCCGGGGCCTGCTCGGGGGCTCAGGAGCTGGTGGGCAGTGAGCCACCAGGGCGGGGTACGTCGGCGGCGGGGTGGCTGTAGAGGTGCTCGGGCCGCCCCGTGGCCCCGTAGCGCAGCGCAACCGCCACCTTGCCGGCCGCCTCCAGCCTGCTCAGGTAGCGCTGTGCCGTGGCCCGGCTCGTGCCCAACCGGCCTGCCACATCGGTGGCCGACAGCCACGTCCCGGCGTTGGCCAGTAGCTCCTCCACCGCTTCGAGGGTGTGGGACTTGGGCTCTGCCCGGCTCGGGCCCGACATGGTCGAGTAGAGCCGGTCGACGCTTGTCTGGTCCGCCTGGTGCAGCGACCCCAGCTGCTGGCGCATGGCCTGGTAGGCGAGGAGCCTCTCCTGCAGGGCCGGGAAGCCGAACGGTTTGAGCAGGTAGTGGAACGCTCCGTACTGCATTGCGGCGCGCACGCTGGCGGCGTCGCTGGCTGCGGTGATGACGATGACGTCGATGGAGCTGGTGCCCGAGGAGGTCTGCCTGAGGCGCTTGAGGACCTCGAGGCCGTGCTGGTCGGGCAGGTAGAGGTCGAGCAGGACCAGGTCGGGGGTGAGCTTGGCCAGGCTGCCCACCAGCGCGTGTGCCGAGTGCACCTGGCCCACGACCTCGAACCCGGGCACCCTCGCCACATAGGCGGCATGGATGGCGGCTACCCGGAAGTCGTCGTCGACCACGAGCACCCGTATCATGCCGGCACACCGGCATCGGTGCGGACGCAGCCGGGGAGGAGGACGGAGAAGACGGCCCCCTGCCGCCTACCGATCTCTATGAAACCTCCTCGGCGCTCGACCACCTGGCGGACGAGTGCCAGCCCGAGCCCTCTGCGGGCGCCCGACCTCGAGGCCTTGGTGCTCCATCCGTCCATGAAGATCGTCTCCCGGTCGGCGTCGGGCACGCCGGGGCCGGAGTCGCTCACCCGCAGGAGCAGGTCGGTGCCCGAAGCGGCAAAGGCCACCTCCACCCATGGCTCGCCGGGGCCGGCCCCTGCGGCGTCTATGGCGTTGTCGATGAGGTTGCCCAGCACGGTCAGCACGTCGCTCACCTCCGTCAGTTGCCCCTGGAGGCCCTGGCCCTGCTCGGCCCGCAAGGTGACGCCGCGCTCCAGTGCCACCGAGGTCTTGGCGAGGAGCAGGGCCACCACCATGGGGTCGCCGAGCGAGCCCATGAGCTGCTGGGCCAGCCCGTTGCGGGCGTCGGACACGGCGGTCACAAAGCTGATGGCCTCTTCGTAGCGGCCCAGCTCCACCAGGCCGACCAGGGTGTGCAGACGGTTGGAGAACTCGTGCGACTGGGCGCGCAGCGCCTCTGTGAGGCCGAGCACCGCGTCCAGCTCCCGCATCAGGCCCTCTGTCTCCGTGCGGTCGTGGAAGGTCACGACCCAGCCCAGGTGGCCCCCCCGCTCGGTGTGCACGGGCATGCGGTTGGCGATGACCACCCGGTGCCCGAGCAGGACCACCTGGTCGGTGCCCTCCACGCGACCGAGGATCACATCGGTCAGGCGGTCCCTGGGAAGCAGGTCTGTGAGGGGGCGCCCCAGGTGGTCGGGCGGCAGGCCCAGCATGGACCGGGCCTCGTCGTTGGCCAGGCGGACCCGGTTGTGGGTGTCGAGGCCGAGCACCCCCTCCCTGATCCCGTGGAGCATGGCCTCGCGCTCCTGGAACAGGCCGGTGATGGCGTCGAGCTCCAGGCCCAGTGTCTGGCGCTTGAGCCTCCTCGTGAAAAGGAGGGAGAGCAGGGCGCCCAGGCCCAGGGCACCGCAGGCGCTCCCGGCGATGGTGGGGATCTCCCCGACCAGGTTGTCCTGCAACCGGGTGACGGGGATGCCGACCGACACCTCCCCGGCCAGGGCATGGCCCGGGCCGAAGAGGGGCACCTTGCCGCGTGCGGTCCGGCCCAATGTCCCGTCCTGGATGCCGACCCAGGGCTGGCCGGTACGGTAGGGCTCGCTCGACGCCGGCTCGGGGTCACTGGATATGGGCTTGCCGATGAGGGCCGGGTTGGGGTGGGAGTAGCGGATCCCCTCCCGGTTGGTGACGACGACGAAGCTTGCCCCGGTGGCGTGCCACACCCGGCTCGCAATGACCTGCACCACCCCGTGCGGGTCTCCCCGCATCACTGCCTGCACCAGGCCGGGCGCTACCGCGACCGACTCGGCCACGCTCAGCGCGCGCTGCTCGTAGGAGTGGTCCAGTTGGCCCTCCTGGTACCACACGACCATGGCGAGACCGGCCAGGAACGTGACCAGCAGGACAGCGGACTGGATGACGAGGACCTGTGCCGACAGACTCCGGCGCCTCACCGCTCGACGCACTCTTCGTTCCCCCTAGCCAAGTGTGGCGGTCCGGAGAGGGTGTGTCAAGGCGCAAAGGCGGTTGGGAGTCGGCCGGGGGTGAGCAGAATGCGCAGAAGTCGTCCAATGGGCACAACGTCTGCGCAAGTACCCAAAGCGGGGACGGGGACAGTGCCGTGTGTACGGTTTGTGCTCGGCCGGCGGGGGCAAGCCGGTCGGGCCGGGCCAGCAGGCCCGTTGGTCCTGCTGGCGTTCGCGTCCGTAGAAGGGGGTCAGGGGCAAGGGATGCAGCTCTTCTGGTTGTCCGTGGGCTTCGGGCTCGTCACGGCTTCGGTGCTCGCCATCTCCGCCGTGGGCCTCAGCCTGCAGTTCGGGATCACCAACTACATCAACTTCGCCTACGGCGACTTCATGGCCCTGGGGGCCTACTTCTCTTACGCCCTCAACAACGAGCTCCTGCACCTCGACATCTGGGTGGCGACCGTGATCGGGTCCCTGGGGATGGGTGCCCTGGCGGTGCTCCTGAACCACTTTGTCCTGGCCCCGTTCGCCCGGCGGTTCCACAAGACCTTCTACGTCCTCATCGTCACCTTCGGCCTGTCGCTCGTCCTGTTGAACCTCGAGTACTCGATATGGGGTGCCGACGTTCGCTTCTTCAACATGTCGCTCGACCGGGCCCACCACTTCGGCCCGGTCCTCCTGACCACCTCGCAGATCATCGTCATGGGCATAGCGGTCGTGACGATGCTCGCCGTGCACACCCTGTTGAAGGTGACCCGGCTGGGCAAGTCGATGCGAGCCATGTCGGACAACACCTCGTTGGCCATGACAAGTGGGATCGACACCAAGCGGATAACGACCATCACCTGGTTCATCTCCGGGTCGCTTGCCGGCCTGTCGGGCAGTGTCCTGGGCATCACGGAGGGCAACCTGACCCCCGCAGCGGGCGAGCTGTTCCTCTTCGTGATCTTCGCTTCCGTGATCGTGGGAGGCGTAGGGAGCATCTACGGCGCCATGGCGGGGGCACTGCTCATAGGCCTCGCAACCGAGGTCTCCGCCGCCTACATAAACCCGGCCTACAAGCTCGACATCGCGTTCGTGATACTCATAGTCACGCTGCTGGTACGGCCGAGCGGCCTCTTCGCCCGCCCGGGAAGGGCTTGAGCGCGCCATGAGCGGCACCTGGTACTACGTCTTCACCCTCGTCTTCTTCTTCTTCGACTACTTCATCCTGGCCATGGGCCTCAACATCCAGTACGGCGAGACGGGGATCCTCAACTTCGCCTATATCGGCTTCGTCGCCATCGGCGCCTACATGACCGGCGTGCTGAGCCTCCCCAGTTCCGCCGGCACGGGCCAGTACTACATCCTCGGGCTGAGCCTGCCGTTCCCGGTCAACCTGCTGCTGGGCGGGCTCTCGGCGTCCGCCTTCGCCGTCCTCGTGGCGCTGATCGCCCTACGGCGGCTGCGGACCGACTACCTGGCCATGGTCCTCATCTCGCTCTCCCTCGTCCTCTACGACATCAGCAACAATTATGTCCCGCTGTTCAACGGGGCGGACGGCCTCTACAACGTGCCCGAGCCGTTTGCCGGTGCCCTGCACCTGAACACCAACTCCTTCATCCCCGTGTTCGCCGGCGTGACCGGGGCGATCGCCCTCCTGCTGTGGTTCGTCATGAGCCGGGTGACGCGTTCTCCGGCCGGCCGTACCTTCAGGGCCATCCGCGACGACGACGTCGTCGCGGCAGCACTGGGCAAGGACGTGTTCCGCCAGCAGCTCAAGTCGATGATCATCGGGTCGTTCTACGCCGGTATCGGTGGCGGGCTGCTGATCCAGTTCAGTGGCTCGTTCAACCCGACGGCCTGGTTGCCCGGTGAGACCTTTGTCGTGTTCGCCGTGATCCTCGTGGGCGGTGTCGGCAACAACATCGGCTTGATCGTGGGCTCGCTGCTCGTCGAGACCCTTTTGGTCCACTTGCCTGCCTTCTTGCCCGCCATCCCGGGCGCCCCCGGCCTCATCGAGTACTTCGACGCCGTGGTCGTCGGGGCGCTCCTGATGGCGATGTTGTGGTTCCGGCCGCAGGGCATCGTGCCCGAAAGGGTGCGCAAGGCAGCCCGGATGGGGGCGCGGGAACGCCCGGCAGACGGCCCCGGGGGCCTTGTCGGTGAGGACGTGGCCGCGCTGGCACCGGCCGGTGCCCGAGCCGGGGGCCGCGCCCGATGACCTCGGTGGGCCCGACCGGCACCACGGGGACCGCGCCCAGGGAGGCCGCCCTGCGTTGTGAGGGCATCACCAAGGCCTTCCAGGGGGTCCACGCTGTCAACGGTGCCGGCTTCGCCGTCCCCCGTGGTCTGGTCACGGCCCTGATCGGGCCCAACGGTGCGGGCAAGACGACGCTCGTGAACATCCTCTCGGGTTCCATGACCTGCGACCGCGGGCAGGAGCTCATCGGCAGCACCGACGTGACGAACTGGCCCAGCCACCGCATCGCCCGCATGGGCCTGATGCGGACTTTCCAGCTCTCCAGGGAGCTGGGGGGCCTCACCGTCCTGGAGAACCTCCTCGTGGCGGCCAGGGACCAGGCAGGCGAAGCCCTGTGGAACATCTTCCTCCGACCGGGCCTGGTCCGCCGTCAGGAGAGGGACAACATCGAGCGCGCTCTCGACCTGCTCGAGACCTACGGCCTGTACCGGCTCCGTGACTCCCGGGCCAGTGACCTGTCGGGCGGGCAGAAGAAGCTGCTCGAGATATCCCGCGCCGTGATGGCATCGCCCAGCATCCTGCTCCTGGACGAGCCGATGGCGGGCGTCAACCCGGCGCTCATAGAGCGGATCGGCGGTTACATCCTCGACCTCAAGCGCAACGGTGTGACAGTGCTCATGATCGAGCACAACCTCAACGTCGTCGAGAAGATATGCGACCACGTGATCGTGCTGGCCGAAGGCCGCACGTTGGCCGAGGGCCGCCTGAGCGACCTGCGCCAGAACGAGCAGGTGGTCAGGGCCTACCTGGGAGAGGTGATAGATGCCGGCACTGTCCGCTGAGGCCGTGACCGCAGGGTACGGCCGTTCCCCCATCATCAACGAGATCTCCCTCACGGCCGAACTGGGCACCATCACCACGATCATCGGGCCGAACGGAGCGGGCAAGTCCACCTTTGTCAAGTCCCTGATCGGGATCCTCCGGCCCATGTCCGGGAAGGTGAAGGTCAACGACGTGGACATCACGAAGGTCCCCGGTCACCGCATAGCAGGCCACGGCCTCGTGTACGTCCCCCAGAACGACAACGTCTTCAAGAGGCTCACCGTGCGCGAGAACCTGGAGGTCGGGGGCTTCGCCTCGCGCTCCGACCCGACGGCGCGGATGGGGGAGGTGCTCAGCATCTTCACCGACCTGGCCAAGGCCGTCGACAAGAAGGCCGGCTTCCTCTCGGGCGGCCAGCAGAACCTCCTGGCCATTGCCCGGGCGCTGATGGTCGACCCGACCGTGATCCTGTTGGACGAGCCCACGGCCGGCCTGTCCCCGGCTTACACCGACGTCGTGTGGGCCCAGATCGAACGGATCTCGAACCTGAACACCGCGGCAGTCGTGGTCGAGCAGAACGTCGAGCGTGCTCTCGGGCACTCCGACTTCGTCCACATCTTCGTCGCCGGCAGGAACCACGTCCACGGCACAGCGGCCGAGATCGCGGCCCTGGACCTCCCGTCGATATTCCTCGGCCGCTCCTAGGCGGCACAAGTGCCCGGAGGGGCAGCCCCTCACGCGGCGGGGCCCTCGCCGCGGCTATCGCAAACAACAATGAGGAGGTTACGTATATGAGGACAACCAGGCTGCGTAGGAGCACGCTGGTTGGTATGGCGCTTGCCGGCCTCGTGGCTGCCAGTGGGAGCGCAGCGTCGGCGCACGCGCTCCCGCATGCCACGTCGTCGTCGGCGCCGCTCGTGGTAGGGGGCATGTTCCCCTTCACCGGCTCCAAGTCGCTGCTGTCCCAGTGGGGTACCCACGGCGTCGCCGTGGGGGTTTACGAGATCAACCACAACGGTGGCGTGCTCGGCCACCAGTTGAAGGCGTCCTACGTCGACGACTCCGCCGACTCGGTCGACGCCCTGCCTGCGTTCCGCAAGCTCCTGCTCGACCACCCGACAGTGGTGGTCGGCCCGTTCTCGCCCACCATCGAAGCGGTGATCGGGCAGTTCCAGCCCAACGATGTGGCCGACTTCATGGTGGGGGGGCTCACCACCCTGGACAACATGAAGTACCCGTTCGTCTTCCGGACGTCGTCGTCGGACTCGAACGAAGCCATTGCCATGGCGTACTTCGCCATCCACCACGGGTGGAAGACGGCATCGCTCATCTTCGACAACTCAGCCAACTCACAGGGCTTCGTGCCACCGCTGACGAAGGCTTTCAAGGCCCTGGGGGGCAAGATCGAGGCCAACATAACCCTGACACCCGGCCAGTCCTCCTACAGCACCGAGCTGACCCAGGCCTTCGCCAACAAGCCACAGGTGATCTTCGACTCCATGGACAGCCAGAGCGCGGCGACCCTCTTCAGTGACGGCCAGCAGTTGGGCTACATGAACGTGCCCTGGATCGGGGACGACCTCCAGTCGGCCCCTCAGGGAGCCTATGCCAAGGCTTTCGGCCCCACGGCCGCCAAGGAGCTGACCGCCGCCCTACCGGCTTCGCCGTCCGGTGCCGCGTACAACCACTTCCTCGACACGTACCAGAAGGTGTGGCATACCAAGACCATCCTGCCCACCACCTTCAACGAGTACGACTCGGTCGTGATCTCGGCCCTGGCCATGACCATGGCCAAGTCGACGGACCCCAAGGTCTGGGTCAAGGACGTGATGGCTGTCTCCGACCCCCCGGGGACCATGTGCTACACGTACGCCTCGTGCCGTGCCCTGGTCCAAAAGGGCAAGAAGGTCAACTACCAGGGCGCCTCGGGTAACGACGACTTCAACAAGTTCCACAACGTGTTCAGCGGGTTCCAGATGGTGGGCTTCGACTCCAAGCTCAACAACACCACCCGCGGCATCGTCTCCCCGGCCCAGCTCGCCTCAGTGGTGGCGATGGAGCACTGAGCCGTCGGGCCCGGGCCCGGTGGGTTGGCGCGGCAGGTCCGCCGTCCCCCACCGGGCCCCGGCGCGTGCCCCCGGAGCCCACTAGCCGTGCGGGGGGACGACAGCTGGCCGCCCCGCTCACCCCCCGGCCGGTGGGGCCCCAGGTTGATCGCTGCCCGGGCCCGGCCTTACGCTCGGCCCGGCAGCCTTCTGGGTAGGTGAGCAGGGTGCCCGGAGCGGCACGCCCCGCAGCGAGACCACAGCCGAGAGGGAGGCCAGGGACATGAGAGCGATCGTCGTCAGCAAGCCGGGTGAGTTCGCGTACACCGAGGCACCCGACCCTGCCCCGGCCCGTGACGGCGTGGTGGTGAGGGTCGGCGCCTGCGGGATCTGTGGGACCGACCTGCACATCCTGGAGGGTGAGTTCGCCCCCACTCCCTACCCGATCATCCCCGGTCACGAGTTCGCCGGGGAGGTGGTGGCCGTGGGTGAGGACGCCCGTGGCGCGCTCTCGGTGGGCGACCGGGTCGCCGTCGACCCGTCCCTTTTCTGTGGGCACTGCGAGGCCTGCCGGCAGGGCCGGGGCAACCTGTGCCAGAACTGGGGCGCGGTGGGTGACACGGTGGACGGGGCGTTCGCCGAGCTGGTGGCCGTGCCGGCCGCCAACGCCTACCGGATCCCCCCGGAGATGACCTGGGCCGAGGCGGCGCTCGTGGAACCGGTCTCGTGCGCCGTGCACGGTACCGACCGACTGGGCCCCGTGCTGGGGGAGGACGTCCTCGTGGTGGGGGCGGGCACGATGGGCCTCCTGCTCATGCAACTGCTGGTGCGGGCGGGGGCGTCGTCGGTGACCGTGGCCGACCTCGTGCCCCAGCGTCTCGCGGTGGCGACCAGCCTCGGCGCCTCGGACGTGGCGGGGTCGTTGGACGACCTGGCCGGCTCCCGCTTCAGTGTGGTGGTCGATGCGAGCGGGGCACCGGCAGCCATCGAGCAGGCCTTGTCCCTGGTGCGGCGCGGTGGCCGCTTCATGGTCTTCGGCGTGGCCCCGAGTGAGGCCCGGGTCTCCATGTCCCCGTTCCAGATCTACAACGACGAGGTGACGGTCATCGGCTCGATGGCGGTGCTGCACAGCTACGGGCGGGCGTTGCAGCTGCTGGCGGCCGGTGCTCTGCGCACGGGCGAACTGCTCACACCGGCGTTGCCGCTCGCCTCCTACGGGGAGGCCATCGCCCAGGTGCGGGCAGGGCAGGGGGTCAAGACCCAGCTCGTTCCCTGAGCCGGGGGCCGTCACATAGGCTCGGGTGCGCGTGGACCGTCCGGCCGTCCGGCCGTCGGGAAGGAGGCCCCGCCCGTGCGTGCAGTCGTGATAGAGGAGCCCGGGCGCGTCGGGGTGACGGAGCTCCCTGACCCGGTGCCGGCGGCAGACGAGGTCGTGGTCGCCGTTCACGCCGCCGGCATCTGTGGGACCGACGTGCACATCCTGGACGGGGAGTTCTCCCTCGCCTCCTACCCCGTGGTGCCCGGCCACGAGTTCGCCGGTGAGGTCGTCGCAGCGGGCCGGGACGTCACCGGTCTCTCGGTGGGGGACCGGGTCACTGCCGACCCGAACATCTACTGCGGTCGGTGCCGGCCGTGCCGGCAGGGCCATGGCAACCTGTGCCAGGACTTCCGCGCCCTCGGCATCAACCTGCCCGGGGCCTGTGCCGAGCTCGTGGCCGTGCCCGCCTACCTGGCCCAGGTCCTTCCCCGGGGCCTCGACATGGCCATCGGCGCCCTGGTGGAGCCCCTCTCCTGCGCCGTGCACGGCTACGACGTCATCGCACCCCGGTTGGCCGACAGGTTCCTGGTCTACGGCGCAGGGACGATGGGCCTGCTGCTGGTGGCCCTGGCCCCCCGGGTGGGGGCCGTCTCGGTGGACGTGGTGGAGCCCAGGGCCGCCCGGCGGGAGCTGGCCCTGCACCTCGGTGCCACCAGGGTCGTGGGCAGTGGCCAGGACCTGGGTGACGCCCGCTACGAGGTGGTCATCGATGCCACCGGGTCCATCGAGGCCATCGAAGACGCCCTCTCCCGCGTGGCCCGGGGCGGGACCTTCCACCAGTTCGGGGTCGCACCGGCTGCGGCGACGGCCGCCTTCAGCCCCTACCGCCTCTACAGTGACGAGGCCCGTTACCACGGCTCCATCGCGGTGCTGCACAGCTTCGAGCGGGCGTGCGAGCTGGCGGCCAACCTGGACCTGGGCCTGGGCCACCTCGTGAGCGATGTCCTCCCTCTGGCGTCCTACACCGAGGCCGTCGAGCGGGTGAGGCGTGGCACGGGCGTGAAGGTCCAGGTTGCCCCCGTTGCCGCTGCCCCTGCGCCCGGTGCGCCGGCCGGGGGGCGTTGACCGTGGGGGAGCGCGTCATCCGGTCGGCGGCCGCTGTGGCAGCCACGCGGTGACGGCCGGTCCTGGCCCGGTACCGGTCTGAGGGAGCTTGTCGGCATGACGCAGGAGGAGGTCCCGCTCCAGGGGGGCAACGTGGGTGCCGGCGTGGTGCGGGTGGGCGCTACGGTGCGCCGTCCTGCCGGGCCGTCGTCCAGGGCCGTCGAGGCGCTGCTGGTGCACCTGGAGAACGTCGGGTTCGAGGGATGTCCCCGCTTCCTGGGCTACGACGGCCAGGGCCGCCAGGTGCTCTCCTACGTCGAGGGACACGCCGGCCCGGCGCCCTCGGACATCGACCGTCCGGGCCTGGTGGAGGTGGGACGCCTGGTCCGCGGGTACCACGATGCAGCCGAGCGGTTCGTGCCCCCGCCGGGAGCTGTCTGGGACGTCCCGGTCCGCCCTGACCGGGAGGAGCTGGTATGCCACCACGACCTCGCCCCCTGGAACCTGGTGAGGGGTGCCGGCGGGCTCGTCTTCATCGACTGGGACGGGGCCGGCCCGGGGTCGCGGCGCTGGGACCTGGCCTGGGCCTGCCTCGGCTTCGTGCCCCTGGCCCCCTGGGGGGAGCTGGAGGACGACGAGGCGGCGGGCCGGCTGAGCGCCCTGGTGGACGGGTACGGCCTGGACGGCCCGAGCCGGCTGGCCCTGGTGGAGGTGCTGGCCGAACGGGCGCTCTCGATGTACCGGCTGCTCCACCGGGGCCACCTCTCGGGCGAGGAGCCCTGGGCGGGCCTGTACCAGCGCGGGCACGGGGAGCTGTGGTCCGGAGCGGCCCGCTACGCCGGAGGGAGGTACGGTCTCTGGCGGGAGGCGCTCGGGGTCGCTTGAGACGCTTCGGTACGACCACAGGAGGGGACATGAGCGTACAAGGACCGGCCGAGCACCTGGCTTGGATGCGCGAGGCGCGCCTGGGGCTGTTCGTCCACTGGGGCCTCTACTCGGTGGCGGCCCGTCACGAGTGGGTCAAGAACCGCGAGCGCACCAGTGACGAGGACTACGACGTCTACTTCAGGCACTTCGAGCCCGACCTCTACGACCCCAGGGCCTGGGCCCGGGAGGCCAGGGAGGCAGGGATGCGCTACTTCGTGGTGACCACCAAGCACCACGACGGCTTCTGCCTGTGGGACTCGCAACAGACCGACTACAAGGCCACCCGCACCCCGGCCGGGGCCGACCTGCTGGCGCCCATGGTGGACGCCTTCCGCTCCGAGGGCCTGCGGATCGGCTTCTACCACTCGCTCCTCGACTGGCACCACCCGGACTTCCCCATCGACGGCTACCACCCCCAGCGTGACGACGAGGCCGCCAAGGCCGCGGCGGCCGGCCGGGACATCGCCCGCTACCGCGAGTACCTCCACGCCCAGGTGCGTGAACTGCTGACGGGCTACGGCAGGGTCGACTACATGTTCTTCGACTTCTCGTACCCTGCCCGCCAGAGGCCCGAGATCTGGGGCAACAAGGGCCGGGAGGACTGGGGCTCGGAGGAGCTCCTGGCCATGGTCCGCCAGCTCCAGCCCGGCATCGTGGTGAACGACCGGCTCGACCTGCCCGGCCAGGGGGACGTGGCCACGCCTGAGCAGTACCAGCCATCCGCGCCCATGGTGGTCCGGGACGGGGCCGGGCTGTGGGAGGCGTGCCAGACGCTCAACGGGAGCTGGGGTTACGACCGGGACAACCTGGACTGGAAGACCCCGGAGATGATCGTGAGGATGCTGGTGGACGGGGTCTCCAAGGACGGGAACCTGCTGCTCAACGTGGGCCCGACCGGCCGGGGCGAGCTGGACGACCAGGCGCTGGCCACCCTGCGCCAGCTCGGCGGGTGGATGAGGCGCCACAGCCCGTCGGTGTACGGCTGCGGGCCGGCCCCCTTCACGCCGCCGCCTGACTGCCGCTACACGATGAAGGGTGACCGGCTCTACCTCCATGTCTTCTCGTGGCCGTTCCGTCACCTGCACCTGCCAGGACTGGCGGGCCGGGTCGAGCTGGCCCGCTTCCTCCACGACGGCTCGGAGGTGAGGCGGGAGGAGATCGCCCCGGCACAGGAGGCGTTCAACGTGCAGCCCGGCGGCCTGCCCCCTGGCACCCTGACCCTCGAGCTGCCTGTCCACCGTCCAGACGTCCTGGTGCCTGTCATCGTCCTCGACCTGCGGCGTTGAACACCCGCCGGAGGGGCCTGCCTGCACCGGCCCCTCCGGCCCAGGTCAGCCTTTGACCGCGGCGTCGAAGCGGTTGGCCCGCAGGTAGCGCTGGAAGACGAAGAAGAGCAGGGCTACCGGGACGGTGGTCAACATGGCTGCTGCCAGCTTGAGCGGGAACTGGTTGCCGGCCGACAGGCCTCCGTTGACCACGTTGGCCAGACCGGTGGTGAGGGTGAAGTAGTTGGGCGAGACCGTGGCGACGAGGAAGAAGGCGTACTGGTTCCAGGCCCCCTGGAAGGACAGGATGGTGAGGGTGATGATGCCCGGGCGCACCATGGGCAGGACCACCCGCCAGTACGTGGTGAAGGTGCCGGCGCCGTCTATGCGGGCCGACTCCTCCAGTACCACGGGGACCTGCAGGAAGAACTGCCGCATCATGTAGATCCCGGTGGCATCGGTCAACATGGGCAGGACCATGCCCGGGTAGCTGTTGAAGATGCCGAGCTCCTTTATGACCAGGAACTGGGGTATGAGCAGGGCGACGTTGGGCACCATCAGGGTGGCCACGATAAGGGCGAACACCAGGCGCCGGCCGCGGAAGTCGAGCCGGGCCAGGGCGTAGCCGGCCAGGCTGTCCAGGAAGACGCGGCCCCCGGTGATGAGCACCGAGACCAGGGCGCTGTTGGCCAGCCAGCGGGGGAAGTCGGTGACCCCTGCCGCCCCTCCGGTACCGAGGACCTGCTGCCAACCGGCGGTGGAGACCGGGTGAGGCACGAGCGACAACGGATGGGAGGTGGCATTGCCGTCCGTCTTCAGCGAGTTGACCACCTGGAGGAGGAACGGCAGCAGGAAGACGACGGCAAAGAGCACGAGCAGCGCGTAGGACAGGACCTGGCGACGCGGGGAGCGGTAGGCGAGGGTGCTCATCGGGTCAGGTCCTCCTTTACGAAGCGCCGCTGCAGCAGCGTGAGGATGACGATCAGCGTGAACAGGAGGAAGGCGATGGCGGCACCCTGCCCGAACTCGTTGTTCTGGAAGCTCAGGTAGTACGAGAGGTAGGCGGGGGTGTAGGTGGTCTGGTTGTACGGCCCGACCAGGGTCACCTGGTCGAAGACCTGCCAGGTCCCGATCAGCCCCAGTGTGAGGACCAGTACGACCACCGGCCTGAGCATGGGCAGTGTCACCCTGCGGAACCGTTGCCACGACGATGCGCCGTCGATCTCGCTGGCTTCCTCGACGTCCTGGGGTATGCCCTGCAGGGCGGCCAGGAAGAGCAGCATGAAGGTGCCCGAGGTGGTCCAGGTGGCCAGGATGATGAGCACGCACATGCCGAAGGACGGCCCGGCCAGCCACTGCCAGATGTTGATGCCCAGGAAGAGGTGGTTGGACCACGCGGGCGGGTTGTGGAGGCCGAGGTTGTAGAGCAGCGTCGTGAACACGCCCCGGCTGTCGTAGAGCCAGTTGGGGCCCCTGATGCCGAAGAAGGCCAGGAACTTGTTCACCGCCCCCGTGCCCTGGAACAGGAAGATGAAGACCGTCGTGATGGCCACCGAGCTGGTGACCGACGGGAAGTAGAACGCCAGCCGGAACAGGCCCCGTCCCTTGAGGAAGCGGTTGTTGACCACAATGGCCAGCCACAGGGCCAGGGCGGTCTGCAGGGGCACGACGAACAGGACGTAGTAGAAGTTGTCGCGCACCGACGTGCCGAACAGCTGCTGGCTGAGCCCGGGCCGGCTGACGAGCGAGGCGTAGTTGGACAGGCCCACCGTGTGCACGGTCGAGCCGAACGGGCTGGTCACCCCGGACCAGTCGGTGAAGCTCACGTAGACGGCGAGGCCTATGGGGACGACAAGGAAGAGCAGGAGGATGGCCAGCGCCGGCGACACGAAGAGCCAGCCGCCGACGTTCTGTCCGGCCGTGGCGCTGCCACCACGCCGTCGCCGGTGAGCCGGCCCGTCCTGGGCCGGCTCACCGGTGGGGCGCCCGGGGGTCACGACCTCTGGCCCTGGGCCAGGAGTAGTAGGCATGTCTCACCGGTCCTAGGAGCTGGTGCCCGGCGACCTGTGCCGGGCACCGGGCATGGGCAAGCCGGCCGTCCCCCGGCGCGAGCAGCTGCCGCGGGCAGCCGGCCACCGGCGGCAGCCGGCCTCACGGCCGTTGCCGCCGGCTTGCCGGGGGGGAGGTCAGGGATGCAGCAGCGCCTCGGCGTTGGTCTGCAACTGGTCGAGCATGGTCTTGGGGCTGGCGCCACCGGTGGCCAGGTTCACGACCTGGGAGTCGAACTGGCTCTGGACGGTGGCGAAGCCGATCGTCGGTACCGGGGCCATGGCGTAGGGTGTCCCGGCCACGAAGGCGGCGACCGACGGGTTCTGCTTGGCGTAGGCCTGGGCGGCCGCAATGCGCGAGGGCAGCACGCCGAACGCGTTGGCGAACTTGAGCTGCTGCTGGGTCGAGGTGAGGAACTTCACGAAGTTCACGGCGGCACGGGAGTTCTTGCTGGCCGCCGGGATGCCCCAGCAGTTGGTGAAGGTGAGCGTGCCCTTCTTGCCGCTCGGGCCGGCGGGCATGGGGACGGCCACCCACTTGATGCTGGGGTAGCTCGACTTCATGGCCCCGATGATCCAGTTGCCCTCGGTGGCCATGGCCGCCTTGCCCAAGCCGAAGGCCTCACCGGCCCAACCGGCGGACTGCTGGGGTGGGAACTGGAGGATCCCCTGCTTGGCCATGCTCTGCACGAACTGGAGCGCCCCGACGTTCTGCGGTGAGTTGAAGTTGAACTTCGTGTCCTGCTTGTTCATGTAGGAGCCACCGTTCTCGGCGAAGAAGGCCCCCAGGCGGTCCAGGGTATTGCCCACGTCGAGGCCCACGACGCCGTTCTTGGTGAGCGCCTTCGCATCGGCTTGCAGCTGCGCCCAGTTGGTCGGGTAGGCGCCGAGGCCGGCGGCCTTCCACATCGTCGTGTTTATCTCCAGTGCCAGGTTCGAGAAGTCCTTGGGCACGCAGTACCAGGTCTTGTTGATGGTGTACGCCTTGACCAGCGCCGAGTAGAAGTCCTTGGCCGGAGCTACGAGCGGGGCGTAGGGCAGCAGTTCTCCCTGCCTGGCAAAGGTCTCTATCTGTTGCGAGCCGAGGTAGAAGACGTCGGGCGGCGTGCCCCCGGCAAAGGCCTCGTCGAGCTGCTGGGTGAAGTTGGACGCGGGTATGACGTTGACGTGGTTGTGGGACCTGGCTGCCCACGCGGCGGCGGCTGCCTTGACGGCCGCCGTCTCGGCCGGCCCCGAGGAGCCGAACATGAGCGTCAGGGTGACCCCCGACGCCTTGCCCGTGAGGGTCACGCTCGTTGCGGCCGGTGCGCGGGGGGAGGCTACGGCGCTGGTGGAGACGGCGGCGACCGACGCTCCTGCCAGTGCCAGCGACGCCAGCACTCGGGTCTTCTTCATGCTAGTTCTTCCTTTCTCGTGGTTCCCGGTCTCATAGTTCCCGGTTGGGATTGCCGCTTGAGGATGGAGGCTGTCACGCCCGGGCTGCGGTGCCTGCGCTCGCCGCTGCTGTCACGGACCACCAGGCGGGGGGCGAGCAACGTCCGGACGGGACGGGCGGGGGCGCCCGAGATCACCGTCAGCAGGGTCTCCACGAGCTGGTTGGCCACCGCCTCGACGGGCTGGCGCAGGCTCGACAGGCCGGGCCGGATCACCGAGGCCACCGGGCTGTCGTCGAACCCGACGACCGAGACCTCCTGTCCGGCCTGCCAGCCGCGGTCCTCGATGGCCCTCAGGGCTCCGATGGCTATGGCGTCGCTGACGCAGACCAGAGCAGTGGGCGGGCGGGAGGAGGAGAGCAGCTCCTCGGCCAGGGCCCGACCGGAAGCTATCCCGTCCTCGGCCTGTGCCAGGAGGCCCCTGGTGTTGAAGCCGAACTGCCTGCTCTGGCGTTCCCAGCCCGCCAGGCGGTCGTCGGCCACTCCGATGCCCGGGGGCCAGCCGAGGAAGCCGATGCGGGTGTGCCCCAGGGCGGCCAGGTGGCTCACCGCCGCCGCCGTGCCCTTGGCCCCGTCCACGTCGATCCAGCTGTGCTGCGCGCCGCGCCGTCCCCAGGGGCGTCCGAACGCCACGAAGCGCGCCCCTCGCTCCAGCAACCAGTCGGGACGGGCGTCACCGTGGTGGGTGTTGGTCAGGACGAAGCCGTCCACCGCGTGACGGCGGAGGAGGTCGTCGTAGACCTCGATCTCGTCGTCGTCGTCCCTGGTGGAGAAGGTGAGCAGGTCGTAGCCATTGGACCGGGCTGTGTCGCACAAGGCGTGCAGGAGGCGGTCGAGCACCCCGCCGGTGCCCCCGTAGTTGCTCGGCAGGAGGCGGCACCCGATGACCCGGGTGGCCTGGGTCCTGAGCGTCCGCGCCGCCTGGTTGGGGCGGTAGCCGAGCTCGTCTATGGCCACCTGTACGGCAGCCAGGGTCTCGGGCCGCAGCCGGCTGGGGGCGTTGACGGCATTGGAGACCGTTTGCCTGGACACGCCGGCGCGAGCGGCCACCATCCCGATCGTCGGGCGTCTGGCAAGGTCCTCCAGCCGCTCGTAGCCGTCGACTTCGGTCCCTCCCATACGGCCCTGCTCCCCGCTGCCCCCCCAGGGCGGCACATCTTGTGACCGTTCATCGGATCGTTCATATGAACGATCCAAAGACTCGGTCGTCATCATTGCACACCGCGGGGCGGCTCGCTAGTCTGTGCCGAGATTTTGTCGGGGAAGGCAGGGCTACATGTCAAGCGAGCATCGCCGTCCGCCGGGTACCGGCCCGCAAGCCGCCGCAGCCCCGACCGGTCAAGCCCACCAGCCCCAGCTGAACGGCCTGTTCGCCTCGTTCCTGGCACCTGCGCTGTGCTTGTCGGGGCCCGACGGCCAGGTCCGTCCGGGTGGTGCCTGCGGCCTGTTCGTCGAGGACCGACGCCTGCTCAGCATGCTGGTGCTGCAGGTGGACGGTGCCGAGCCCAGCCCTCTCACGGGCGACATCGGGGGTGGTGCCGACAACTCGTTCGAATCGGTCTGTTTCAACGTGGGCACCGCCATACCCGACCCGACCCTCCTGCTCACCCGTCGACGCCGCGTCCTGGCCGATGGCCTCCAGGAGCAGTACTTGTTCCGTTCCTACGACCGCCGGCCCCTCCGCTTCACCTTGGGGCTGAGGCTGGCCTCCGACATGGCCGAGATGGCCGCGGTCAAGTCGGGAGCGCGTCCCCGGGCCCTGGAAGCGGTGGCTGACGGGGACGGGTTGCGGTGGTCGGGCCCTGAGGGGGCAACGGTGGAGGTGAGGGCCGTGCCCCCGCCGGACGTGGTCGGGGCGGCCGAGGGGACCTTGGCCTGGGAGGTCGAGGTGGCGCCGGGCGGGCAGGTCGCGTTCGGCGTTACGGCCCGGCTCGGCGGCGAAGCGCCGGCAGGGGCGGTGGTGCGCCCGGCACCGTCCGGCACCTCTCTGCCCGCGGTCAGCGCCCGCGCCCGGGACCCGCGGCTGGGCCTCTTCCTGGAGCGCAGCCTGGCCGACCTGAGCGCGCTCCGCCTGACGACCGCCGACCGCCCCGGGGACGTCTTCCTCGCCGCAGGCGTACCGTGGTTCCTCACCCTGTTCGGCAGGGACTCCATCTGGGCGGCGCGGATGCTGCTGCCCCTGGGGACCGAGCTGGCCTTGGGCACCCTGAGGTCCCTGGCCTCCCGCCAGGGCCGGCGCACCGACGCCGAGACGGGGGAGGAGGAGGGCAAGATCCTGCACGAGCTGCGCCGCGCGCCCACCCAGCACGACCTTTGGAGGGGCGAGGGTGCCCCTCTGCGGCTCCCGCCGGCCTACTACGGCACCGTCGACGCCACCCTGTTGTGGGCCCTGCTGTTGCACGACGCCTGGCGTTACGGGGCCGACGAGGCCCGGGTCGAGGAGCTGCTCGACCCCATGCAGCGTTGCCTGGGATGGCTTACGTCCTCGGTGGAGCGGAGGGACGGCTTCGTCAGCTATGTGGACGAGTCGGGCTCCGGCTTGCAGAACCAGGGCTGGAAGGACTCCCACGACGGTATCCAGTTCCGCGACGGGCGGGTGGCGACCGCCCCGTTGTCGCTGTGCGAGGTCCAGGGGTACGCCTACGAGGCAGCAGTGAGCGGGGCCGCCCTGCTCGACGCTTTCGGCCGCCCGGGCTCGGCCAGGCTCCTCGAGCTGGCCCAGGCCCTGGCGGCCCGCTTCCGCAACCGGTTCTGGGTCGAGGACGCCCAGGGTGCCTACCCGGCGGCGGCCCTCGACGCCGCGGGGGCGCCTGTGGACTCGCTCACCTCCAACATCGGCCACCTCCTCGGCACGGGCCTGCTCGATGCGCAGGAAGAGTCCCTCGTGGTGCGCCGACTGGCCACTCCGGACCTCGACAGCGGTTTCGGGCTGCGCACACTGGCTGCTTCATCGGCGGGCTTCAACCCGCTCAGTTACCATGCCGGTTCGGTCTGGGCCCACGACACGGCCATAGTCGTGGCCGGCCTGGCGCGGTGCGGGACGGTGCCCGCTCGCCAGGTGGCTGCCTCGCTGATCGACGGCCTGCTCGGGGCTGCAGAGCACTTCGAGTACCGGATGCCCGAGCTTTACGGGGGCCACCAGAGGACGGAGCGGCCCGTTCCGGGCCCCTACCCGGCATCGTGCCGTCCCCAGGCCTGGTCCGCGGCCGCGTCGGTAGTGGTGGTGAGCAGCCTGCTCGGGCTGCGGCCCGACCTGCCCTCCCGAAGGCTGTACGTGGCGCCCATGGACGGCGTGGTGGGCCTCAGCTCAGTGGACGGCCTGCGGGTCGGCAGCTCCACCGTCTCGCTCCGGGTCGGCGAGGGCGGCGTTGTCGAGGCACAGGGGCTGCCGAGCGGTCTGGAGTTGGTCGTCGGCTCCTGAGGGCCGGGCGCAGAGGTGGCATCGGTGCTGCGCTCCAAGTGGCCAAAGTGGGCGGCGGCTCGGCCCGGGGGGCTACGGTTGCTCTGACGTCGAGAGCGGAAGGGAGCCGGGGATGTCGGGCCAAGTTGTGAGCGGGGCGCCTTTTGACGGGATCAGGGCGTTGGTCACGGGGGGCGCGTCGGGTATCGGCCTCGCCACCGCGGAGCACCTGGCCGGGCTGGGGGCGACGGTCCTGGCCCTTGACATCGCCCCTGCCCCTGACGGCCCCGTCGCCGGGACCGTGCTGGCGGACGTGACCGACCCGGTTGGCGTCAACCGGGCCGTTGACGAGGCGGCAGCGCGGTTGGGCGGTATCGACGTACTGGTGAACAACGCCGGGATCGGTGCGCAGGGCACGGTCGAGGACAACCCTGACGAGCAGTGGCACCATGTCTTCGACGTCAACGTCGTTGGCATCGTGCGCGTCACCCGGGCCTGCCTCCCCTACCTCAGGCGGAGCCCGCATGCGGCTGTGGTCAACACGTGCTCCATCGCGGCCACCGCGGGCCTGCCCCGGCGTGCGCTGTACAGCGCGACCAAAGGGGCCGTGCTCTCGCTCACCCTGGCCATGGCGGCGGACCACCTGCACGAGGGCATCCGGGTGAACTGCGTCAACCCGGGCACCGTCGACACCCCGTGGGTGGGCCGCCTGCTCGCGGTGGCCGACGACCCCGGGGCGGAGCGGGCCGCCCTGGAGCGCCGCCAGCCGCACGGTCGGCTGGTGAGCGCCGAGGAGGTGGCGGTCGCCATCGCCTACCTTGCCAGCCCGGCCGCCGGTTCCACCACGGGGATGTCCCTGGCCGTCGACGGTGGCATGTCAGGCCTGCGCCTGCCCCCCCGCCCGGCCCCGGCACAGGGCTAGGTGCCGCTGTTGCCCTGGAGCAGCCCGCCGGGCGTGCCTGCCGCGACCAGGCGCTGTTCCTGGCGTCCCAGGCCCTCGATCTCCATGGCCATCACGTCACCCGGCCCCAGGTAGGGGAAGCGCCCCGAGAGGGCCACCCCGGCCGGTGTGCCGGTGTTGACCACGTCACCAGGCTCGAGCACCATGCACTGGGACAGGTACCAGACCAGGTGGGCGACGCCGAAGATCATGTCCGCCGTGGTGGAGTCCTGACGTGCCTCGCCGTTGACGAAGCTGCGCAGCCGCAGAGCCTGGGGGTCGGCCACGTCTTCCGCCGGGACCAGCCAGGGGCCCATCGGGTTGAACGTCTCGCAGGACTTGCCCTTGGACCACTGGCCACCCGAGCGGTCCAGCTGCAGTTCCCTCTCGGAGACGTCGTTGGCTACAGCGAAGCCGGCGACATGGGCCATCGCTTCGTCCTGGGAGGCGAGGTAGCGGCAACGGCGGCCGATCACGACGGCCAGTTCCACCTCCCAGTCGGTCCTGGTGCTGCCGGGCGGGATGGTGACGGGGTCGAACGGGCCCACGAGAGTGCTCGGGTGCTTGAAGAAGATGACAGGCTCGGTGGGCGGCGCCTGGCCCGACTCGGCGGCGTGGGCTGCGTAGTTCTGCCCGATGCAGATGATGGCCGACGGTCGTGCCACCGGGGCACCGGTACGGAGCCCCTCGGTGCTCACCTCGGGGAGGGTGCCCGCCTCCAGGCTGCGCCGTACCCTTTCGGTCCCCCCGCTGGCGAAGAACTCACCGTCCAGGTCCGCGGCGAGCGGGGAGATGTCGAAGCTGCGGCCCTCGTCGTCCAGGACGACCGGCCTCTCGTGGCCATAGGCCCCCACTCTCAACAACCTCATGGTGCCTGCTCCCATCTGGGCCTGCACAGGCCCGGGGACGTGGGGCTCGTTCTCCTGTGGGAGCAGCCGGTCGAAGCCCCCCACCGGCGCCTCCAAGATGCTTGCCCGGCCAAAGATAGAGGGCCCGGGTGGGGCCTCGCCACCCCGGCCCGGCCCTGCGGACGGCGCCAGCCTGTGCACCCGGCGCCTTCCCACGTGGCTGCTCAGAGCCCACCCGGCCCTTCCCGTGCAGGCTCGGGAAAACCCGGTACCCGGGGGCCCGGCCGGCAACGCCGTGGTAGCGTCACCCGGGCGCCGGCGTACACCGCCGGGCCGGTTCGGGCTTTGTGGGGTGGCCGGCGGCGCCCTGAGCTGTGGCGGTCGCCGGCCCTGTACCGAGGAGGCTGCGTGCGCCACGTCCAGGTTGCGAGTGAGGGCGGGGCACTTGTTGCCCGGTCCGGTGGGCCGGGCAGGCCCGTCCGGACCGGTGTGGCGTCCCGGGCACGCTCGGTTCTCGCTGCCGGCGTCCTCGGCGCCGTCGCCGTGCTGGGCACCGCCCTGCCCGCTGCTGCTGCCTCTGTCAGTTACCCCCAGTACGGGCTGTCGTTCTCGCTCCCCAAGGGGTGGACGTCGATCCCGTTGAAGGCCAAGGACATAGGTGCCCTGCTCACCCAGGCGGCCAAGGCCGACCCTGCCCTCAAGGGAGCCCTCAGCCAGCAGGTGTCCGCGGCCAGCAAGAAGGGCCTCAAGGTGTTCGCCGTCGGGCCTCTCACAGGGGGCTTCTTCCCCAACTTCAGCATCGCCATGGTCTACGACCCCAGCCTGCCAACCGGTAGCTCGTTCACCTCGCTCATGAAGATGGAGGTCGAGCTGGAGCTGACCAAGGCCGGGGCCAGCGCTGTCACGGCCAGCGCCGGGGTAACCCCACTGGGCCGGGCCGTGGAGGTCGGGTACGTGCTGCACCTTCAGGCCTCTGCAGGCCGCCAGCCCGGGGTCGACGGCTACCAGCTCTACGTCGAGCACGGGCCCCGGCTCTACATCCTGACGTTCACGGCAAGCTCTGCCGCCATGGACCACGCCACGGCCGCTGTCGTCGAGAGGACCTGGAAGTGGGCCTGAGCGGCTGAGGACTGAGGGGCTGAGGACTGAGCGGGTGAGGCTCGCGGCTCAGGCCTGTGCCCCCGCCGGCGCCCCGGGTGCCTGAGCGGGGGCGTCCCAGGCCGGGGCCCGGCCACCAGTGGAGACCTCGCCCTGCTGGACCAGCCAGGACAGCGCCTCGAAGACCGCCTCCAGGGAACTGGCACGGGGCCGGTACCCGAGCTCGTGCACCGCCTTGGAGATGCTCATCGAAGGGCTGTGCGCGATGTGCTCCCAGGTGGCCCGGGCGTCCTCGGTGGACCAACCCCCGGCCCAGCTGGCGAAGGGCTCGAAGCGAAGGTCAGCAGCCAGGCCGAACCAGGCAGCGACCCGTTCGGCGTAGCCACGCAGGGTCACCGCCCGTTCGGACACCACGTGGTAGGCCTGCCCTGAGGCCACCTCCGGCTTGGCCAGAGCAAGCACGAAGGCCTGGGCCACGTCATCTGCGTGCACGTGGTGCACGGTCTCGAGCCCGAAGTTGGGCAGGGTGAGCTCCCTGCCCTGGGCAAGGCGGCTGAACACCTCGGGGTTGAAGTTGCCGGCCGGGTTCAACGGCCGCCAACCCGGCCCCACGATGTGGCCCGGGTGCAGCACGGTGCAACGCAGGTCGCCCCGGTGGGCTGCCGCCAGCAGCATCTCCTCCGTCGCCGCCTTCTGCACGCCGTAGTCACCGAAGGGATGGCGCGGTGCGTCCTCGCGCACGGGGACCTCGCACGCGCTGCCGTGCACCCAGATCGTGCCGCAGTGCAGGAGGTAGGCCCCGATGGGGGCCAAGGCCTGGACCAGGTGGGCGGCCGAGCCTGGGCTGAAGCACATGAGGTCGACAACGGCGTCGGGCCTCAGGGCGGCCACCCGGGGCCCGAAGGTGCCAGCGGCGTCCTCGGCTGCCCGGTCCGAGCTGACCCGCTCGACCTGGTCCCAGGCCGGCGAGCTCAGGTACGGGGCGCGCTCACCTCGGCTCAGGGCCACGACGTCGTGGCCCTCCTGGACCAGGCGGGGCACCAGGTAGGTGCCGATGTGGCCCGTTGCCCCGATCACGACGACTCTCACCGGCACTTCCTCCTCGAGCTGGCCCGGGGCCTTTGCCCGCGCCTTATAGGTGCGGCCTGCGCCAGATTAGGGCAAGCAGGACGGCCCCGGAAGGCCCGGCGGGGGCCGGCCGGTGCCGGTGCCCGGTGGTGGTGCCGTGAAGCTCAGCGCCGGCCGAGGAGGCGGTCGAGCAGGCCGCCGCTCTTGGCTTCCTTGGGGTGGCCGGGGCACCGCTGGGAGGCCGGCACGCCACGCAAGACCTGGTCGACGTGCTGGCCGCACCCGGCCCACGTCGTCTTGCCACATGTCCTGCACTTGACTGCACGGCACATATCGTTCTTTCCTTCTTTCGTCTCAGAGGTCCCCGCGGTCCCCGCAGGGCCGCTGGGCACGCCGGGTGCCCGGTCGGTCGTTGTCAGTATACCCTATGGGGTATCAGCGCGGGGAGCCGGCAGTGGTCCCCGTGGCCTGCTCCGACGCCTGGGAGCGGTCCGAGAGGCCGGCTGGGAGGTCGAGCACCGGCCGGGGGAGCCCGGCACGGTGCTGCCGGGAGGGGCGCCGAAGGCTCAGCGCCGTGCAGGCAGGGCCGCATGCGGCGCCTCCCTTCCGGCGCCTGAGCACGTCCACGGCCAGCATGACGGCCCCTACCACCACACCGCCCGCCCAGCCCAGCGCGCTGTCGCCTGTGAAGCTCGCAAGCAGGTACCCCACCAGGACGGGTATGGCCAGGGCTCGTGCCAGGTCGCAGGTCGTCATACCCCATAGGGTACCCTTCGAGGAGCGCCTCCGGCGGGGCGGCCCCTGTTCCCCCCGTTGCCCCTGGGCGGCCGCCGGGGGGAAGCCCGCTACGGGACGCAGCGGCCCACATCCCAGGAACACCCGTTCCGGGGTTTTCACGGCGTCCAGCAGAATAATGTCACGCGACCTAAACTTGTCCGACTATGTCGTTTGAGGGCCGGCCGGACGACAGGGCACCGGGCCGGACGGGCCCTGGGGCTCCCGACGACCGGGGGCTGGTGCTGGTGGACCTGTTGCAGCCCCTCGGACGGCTTCCCGGGCTGGCCCGAACGGCAGTGGCAAAGGGCTACTGGCTCGATGCCTACCTCGTGAGCGCAGCCGCGGTACAGGTGACCGAGGACCTCATGGCGGGCTCTGCCCGCACCGGGCGGCGCATGTGGTGGCGCCAGCTGGTCGAGGAGATGGAGGCGCCGGGCCTCACGCGCCGGGCGGTCCTGAGGGCGGCCCGATCGGCCCTTGCCGGGGCGGACCTCGTGAGCGAGGCCACTTCCACGGGCAGGGCGCTGGCCTCAGTGTCGGGGGCCTTGGCCCGGCTGCGCGATGCCCTGGCCCCCCCGGTGGTCGGCCAGCCGGGGCCGGACGAGGCGGTGCTGGCGGCGCTGCTGGAGGCCGCCGAAAGTGGGGTTGCCAGCCTGCCCGGGGGTACCAGGTCGGAGGTGCTGCGCCTGCCCTCCAGTTTCCGCAGCTTCGACCAGCACCCCGAGGACGTGAGAGAGCTGGTCCGGCGGGCGGCCGGGCGCTGGCCGGACCGGTCCCGGCCCATCGTGGTGGTGGGGGTCAGGACATCGGGCAGCTACCTCGCCCCGCTGGCTGCCGCCTGCCTGAGGGCGGAGGGCTACGCCGAGGTGTCCGTGGTGACGCTCCGCCCGGGGGTGGCACCCCCGGCGGCCGCCCGGAGCACGCTGGCCAGGGTCACGGCGGGGCCGGGCCTCGCCCTGCTGATGGACGACCCACCTGTGAGCGGCCGCAGCCTTGCCAGGGTGGCCTCCCAGCTCGAGGGCATGGGCGCTGGCCCATCGGCGGTGGCGCTGCTGCTCGCGCTGGCGGGGACGGCCATGGTGCCTGCCCCGGCCCTGGCGCGCTACCCGGCCGTCGTCCTGCCCTGGGACGACTGGCACGTCCAGCGCCTACTGGAGCCGGCCCAGGTGGCCCACGCGGTCGAGCACCTGGCGGGGGGCTCGCAGGTCCTGTCCTGTCTCGCCCGTCAGCGGGTGGGTGATGGGCGCCGGCACGTGCAGGCCCGTTACGACATCGCCCTGCTGCCACCGGGCAGCAGCGTCGTCGAGGCCATGGAGCTCGTCGTGGAGGGGACCGGGACCGGGATGTTCGGTCGTCACGCCCTGGCCGTGAGCCGGGCCATGGGCCCCGCCGTGGAGCCTGTGCTCGGTTTCGGGGACGGCCTTGTGTACATGACCGAGCCACCCGGCGGCTGGCAGGGTGCCGACCTGGATGAGCCACCCGTCGCCCGGGAGGTGGCAGCCTACGTCGACCTCCGCCGGCGGGCGCTGGGGACCGAGGGGGACCCCACGCCGGCGATGGGAGGCCGGCTCCCGCTCTGGGAGGCGGCCTCGCGGGCGCTGGCACCTCTCACCGGCCGGCCCTTGCCCGTCCTGCGCATGGGGCTGCTCGCGCCCCTGGCCCGGCGGCTGCTGGTCACGGCCGATGCCTCGGTCATCGACGGGTGCATGGGCAACTCCCTGTGGTACCGCGACGACGAGGGCAGGCTTGTCAAGCGGGGAGCAGCCACCGGGGCCTTCTGGCACTTCGACCTGGCCTGCTACGACGCCGCCTATGACCTGGCCGCGGCGGCGGTGGAGGCGGACCTGGCCGGGCTGGCCAAGGAGGCCGTGGCGCCCGGGCAAGCGGTCCCCGGCCACGGTGCACCTGAGGTGGTGGCACCGGGCGCCGCCGGCTACGCCGAAGCCTGGGCACACCGCTCCGGCAAGGCTCCCGACGAGGGGCGGTGGCTGCTCCACCGGCTGGTCCGCCTCTGGGACCTGGAGCGCCGGGGGGAGGTGGACGAGGAGATGGCGGCCAGGGCGTCTAGCCGGGCCGTGAACGAGTTCTTTGCCGCCACCTTCCTCTCCGACCTGGCGACGGTGCCCTTGAGCGGCACCGTCGCCCCCTGCGCGCTCGACCTGGACGGGTGCCTGGAGGGGGCGGTGCTCGGCTTCTCGGCCACGACGGGCACCGGGGCGATGGCGCTGCGGGCCCTCCGTGCCCACGGGGTACCGACGTTGTTGGCCACCGGGCGGTCGGTGGGTGAGGTCGTGGAGAGGTGCAGCGCGTTCGGTCTCCCGGGTGGGACGGCCGAGTACGGGGCGGCAGCCTACCGGGCTGTTGACGGCGTGGTCACCCCCCTGGTCGACGGCACCGGGACGAGCAGGTTGGCGCAGTTGCGCGTGCAGATGGGAGGTACGCCGGGCCTGGAGCTGAGCCCCTTCCACGCCTACAGCGTGAGGGTGCGCCGTCGGGGCCGTGGTCCCGGGCGCGCCGTGGGCAACGAACTGCTCGGCGACCTGGCCGGGGAGTGGGAGGTCGTCCGGGGCGAGAACCAGACCGACATGTTGTTACCCGGGACGGAGAAGGCAGCCGGGCTGCGGGCCCTGGTCGGGACGGCGGGCCGGCAGGGCACCGGGGGCACCGAGGGAACCGGCCGGTTCCTCTGTCTTGCCGTGGGCGACAGCCGGAGCGACCTGGGCATGCTCAGGGCAGCCGCCATCGCAGTGGCACCTGCCAACTGCAGCCCGGCACTGCGGCACAGCGGGGGAGTGGTAGTGGTCGGTACCGGTTACCAGGCGGGCGTGGCCGAAGGTGTGGGCGCCCTTCTCGGCCACGCGCCCGGGAGCTGCCCGCTCTGCAGGGCTCCCGGCATGGGGCCGGAGCACCGGCAGCTCGTGGCACTGCTGTCGACCCACAGCTCGGGCAGCCGGCATTTGAGGGCGTTGGTGATGGAACTCGCGCAGGGATGGGTAGGGTCACCGACGCGGCTGTTAGCGGGGAGGAGCTATCGGTACTGGGGAGAGCCGCGCTCTCGCGTACGCCGGGGCCCGGTGCCGGCGCCCAGGGGAGCGTGGCGTACCTCAGGTACCTCTGGTGCCGGTTGGTACTAGTGGCGCGCTCTGCGTCCCGGCGCAGGTGGGCGGCGCCTTTGTGGTGGTCGGCCCGGGCATTGTCGGGCCGGGGCCCGCAGGGCGTCCGTCGCCTCGAGGGAGCCGACGAGGTGGCGCGGGCACTGGCCGCGATGGGCGGCCGGTGCGCCCAGGGACGCCAGCATGTCCAGGTGGTGTCGAGCGGGTCGGCCCTGATCGTGGCTGTGGTGGCCTGCGGTGACCGGTCGGAGGTGGTGGCCAAGTTGGCCACGGAGCCGAGGGCGGCTGAGGAGATGCGCCTCGACAGCCTCGTCCGGGGCCGCATAGCGGCCGACTCCCGCGCCCGGGGCTGGTCGGCCCTGCTGCCCGAGGTCGTGCACGCCGACCTGGAGGCGCTCCCGGCGGTCAGTGTCGAGCGGCGCCGGGGCCGCGTCGACGGCCGTAAGGCACTGGCTGGGCCCCCGGCCAGTGCTGCGCCGGCCTTGCGCAACGCCCTGGACGCCGTCGCCCAACTGCACGCAGCCACCGCCACCAGGGCGAGAGCGGACGAGGCACTGCTGGCAGAGTGGGTCGGGGAGCCACTGGCAGCCATCGGCTCGCTCTACCGGGCCGGTTCCTGGCAGGTCCGGTCACTGTCCCGCCTGGAGGGCGTGCTGGCCGAGGTGCTGTACGGCACCGATGTCCTGGTGGGCTGGTCGCACGGGGACTACAGCCCGGGCAACCTCCTCTTCGGCGGTCCCGGCTGCACGGTCCTGGAGGGCGTGGTGGACTGGGGTGCCGGGTCGCCCCGGGGGCTCCTGGGCCGGGACACCTCGCTGCTCGTCGTCTCCACCGTGATGCAGCGCCTGGGCCTGGACATGGGTGAGGTCGTCACCGGGCTGTTGCGGAGGCCGGAGGCCGTACCGGCCTGGGAGGGCCTCGTCGGCCCCGGGCGGTGGAGCGAGCTCGAGCGCGTGGCCCTCCGGTGGGGCTCTCCCGCCCCGGCTGGGCAGGCTGCCCCGGGTGGTCGCGTCGAACGCCAGGCCCGTGCGGCCACCCTGGTGCTGGCCTGGGCCCAGCATGTCTCGCGCAACGTCGCCAAGGCCGAGGCGTACAGCCGACGCTCTGCTTGGCGGGTGGCCAACGTGGACCTGGTGCTGGCGTCGGAGGCCCTCCCGGGCCGCACCGGGGCGAGGTGCGCTACCGCCGGCTTCGGCACGGCCCCCTCCGTGCAGGGTGTTCGCGCTCACTGACACCGGCCCGGCCGACCGCGGCGCTTGCGGGACGCAGACGGCCCCGGGGATAGGCTGAGGCGGGGCGCTCCCAGGCTGCGCCGGGGGCCAGGCGCAGGAGGTGTGGGGATGGCGACCGTAACCGGTGAGGGCACGGCACTGCGGCCGGACGAGGTGGAGGCGTTCTTCAGGGACGGCTACATCCTCGTGCCCTCGGTGCTGTCGGCCGGAGAGGTGGAGGTGTACTCGCGGGCGGTGCTCGACATGATGCCCCGCGACCTGAGCGTGCCCGGGGAGTGGAACGCCAACGCCGGCCGCTTCAAGCCCTACCGCCGGGGCGCCGGCGGGGTGCTCGACGACTGCATCGACGGGCCCGACCTCCTGCCCCTGCTCTGCAACGAGCGTCTCTACCAGGTGGCGGCCCAGTTGCTCGGTTCGCCATGCCTGCGTGTCTTCGACGGTTCGGTGGGCGTCACCATGCGCAACATGTCGGGGCCCGACCACGCTCTCAGCCAGAACCTGCACATCGACTGCTCGGTGCCCAAGGACGTTGACCAGTTCCTCGGCACGCCGGAGGAGCTGCAGGTGGGGGGTTGCTACTACCTGACCGACGTGGAGCCGGGGGGAGGCGGGATCCACGTGGTGCCCGGCGGCCACCGCAGGGTCCTGGAGGAGTCAGCCAGCCGGCCGGGTGGGCGCCACCTGTACGACGACTGGAAGCGGCTGCCGCCCATGGAGACAGTGGAGGTGACCGGCCGCGCCGGGGACTTCGCCGTACTGCACCACCTCATGCCCCACGCCGCCTCGCACAACCGCCTCCCCAGGGCCAGGCTGGCCTACTTCGTCCGCTACATCCGTTGCGACCACGCCCACGGTGGCGACCCCAAGTCGGGGCCCCGTCGCTACAACGATGCCCAGCTGGCGGTGATGAGCCCGCTTGGCCGCAAACTGCTCGGGGTCGAGCCCTGGTAGCCAGCCCTCAGGGCCGGGCGGGCGTAGTCAGCTGAGAGCCGGCTCGGTACTGCTCTTGCCTGCCCGGCGCGAACAGCCACACCGAGCCCTGGCCCCGCACCGTCCAGTGGACCGGGCCGCCGACCATCGCCGTGCCTTCGTCGACACCGGCCAGTACGACACCGCTGCCCGCCGGGGGTGACACCCGCTCGATGAGGTCGGGCGCCCGGTGCACGAACCGGTCGAAGTGGGGCACTACCTGGAGGTGAGGAAGGAGGCCCAGCCCCTCCACCCCGTCCGAGGCCGGGCCCGAGAGCGACGGGACCCGGGATGCCATCACCATCGCCCCGGCGCTGCAGCCGGCCAGGGCGGCACCGCGGTCCCAGGCCTCCACGATGGCCCGCCACAGCGCCGTCCGGCCCAGGGTGCGGGCCAGGTAGGCCGGGTGGCCGCCCGAGAGGTACACCAGGCCGGCTCCGGCCACCATGGCCACCACCTCGGGCCGCTCGGCGTCGGCCCGCTCGCGTACGGGCAGGGTGACGGCCTCGACACCCAGACGCTCGGCCTGCTCGCGGCCCATACGCTCCCACTTGCGCACGACTTCCTCACCGTCTGGCACTGCAGCGGTGGCCAACTGGACGTAGCGACCCGGGCGGCCCTGGAGGAGCGAAGCCTCCAAGGCGGCCATGCTGGGCAGGTACTCCCCTGAGCCGACCAGTGCCAGGGGCCCGGGGCCACCACCCGAAGGCATCTCGGCAGGCTGGCTCGGCGCGTCCCGCCCCTGCACACCCGGCTCTCCCACGCTGGCCCACGGTAGCCGCCCGTCCGGCCCGGCTGGTGACCAAGGGCCCTGACGGAGGCGGCTGCCCGGGAGCATCCTGGTCTGAGGAGGCCCTCGGGGCCTCTGTTCGGCACCGGGAGGTGACCATGAGCACTGTCGGCAGCGAGCACCGCATAGTGGTCGGCGTGGATGGTTCGCCGTCGTCCATCGCTGCGCTGGCCTGGGCGGCCGAGCAGGCCGAGCGGACAGGGGCAGTGGTGGAGGCCACGGCAGTGTGGCAGTGGCCCGCCAATTACGGTTCCCCGCTCGTGGCCATGTCGGGCCTCGACCCCGGCCAGGAAGCCTCCAGCTCGCTGGAGCGCTGCATCACCGAGGTGGCCCGGGACCACCCGCAGGCCGTCATCAAGGCCCAGGTCGTCCAGGGCGTGGCCTCGCAGGTGCTGGTGCAGCTGTCCCGGGGGGCCGACCTCCTCGTCGTGGGCACCCGTGGCCATGGCGAGCTCGTCGGTGCCCTCATCGGTTCGGTCAGTGAGCATTGCGCTGCCCACGCCACCTGCCCGGTGGTCGTGGTCAAGCGGCCCGGCCACCACGACGAGGCCCGGGCCGCCAGCTGAGCCGGCACCCGGGGCGGTCGGCGGCCCGTCGATCAGGAGCTGTGGAGGAGCAGGAAGGAACGCCCTGCGATGTTGACGGTGCGCCGGCCGGCCGTCCGGGGTGAGCGGTCGACGGGGCCGGTGGTGAGCACCGGTGCCCAGGTGGCCCGCCCAGGTGGGATACGGAAACGGACGGGTTCGTAGTGGGCGTTGAGCAGGAGCAGGAACCGGTCGCTCGACGTTTCGCCGTCGGCGTCCTCGATCTGGCGCCCGTCGAGAGCCACCATCAGGGCTCGGGCATTGGGGTCCTGCCAGTCCTCTGCTTTCATCTGCTTGCCGTCCGGGCGGTACAGGACCATCTGTGCCGGGCCCCCTTCGGCGCCTCCCAGGTACTCGCGGGGCCGTAGGGCGTGGTTCGCCCGCCGGAGGGCGATCGCCTCCTTGGTGAACGCCAGGAGGTCCTTGTCGATGTTCTCCCAGTCGTACCAGGAGAGCTCGTTGTCCTGGCAATAGGCGTTGTTGTTGCCCAGTTGGGAGCGCCCTATCTCGTCACCACCCGAGAGCATGGGCACCCCGGCCGAGAGCAGCAGGGTGCCGAGCAGGTTGCGCCTCTGGCGCTCCCGCAGGTCGAGCACGTCGGGGTCGTCCGTCGGGCCCTCGGCACCGCAGTTCCACGAGCGGTTGTAGCTCTCGCCGTCGTTGTTGTCCTCCTCGTTGCCCTCATTGTGCTTGTCGTTGTAGGCGGTGAGGTCGGCAAGCGTGAAACCGTCGTGTGCGGTGACGAAGTTGATGCTCGCGGTGGGTACCCGACGGTCCGACGCATAGATGTCGGCGCTACCCGAGATGCGCAGGGCCAGCTCCCCCAGGGTGCCGTCGGCACCCCTCCAGAAGTCCCTCACACAGTCGCGGTACTTGCCGTTCCACTCCGACCACCGGGCCGGGAAGCCGCCCAACTGGTAGCCCGCGATGTCCCAGGGCTCAGCGATCATCTTCACCGGCGCCAGCACGGGGTCCTGGTGCACGAGGGTCAGGAAGGAGCTGTGTATGTCCTCGTACCCGCTCTGGCGGGTCAGCGTGGTGGCCAGGTCGAAGCGGAAGCCGTCGACGTGCATCTCGGTCACCCAGTAGCGCAGGGAGTCCAGTACCAGCCGGAGGGCGACCGGGTGCCGCACGTTGAAGCTGTTGCCGGTCCCGGTGGTGTCGAAGTAGTGAGCCCTGTCCTCGTCCACCAGGCGGTAGTACGCGGGGTTGTCGATACCCTTCATGGACAGGGTGGGGCCGAGGTGGTTGCCTTCGGCGGTGTGGTTGTAGACCACGTCCAGGATGACCTCCAACCCGGCCGCGTGGAGGTCCTTGACCATCTGTTTGAACTCGCGCACCTGGTTGCCCGACGTCCCGGACGAGCTGTAACCACCGTGGGGGGCCAGGAAGCCGATGCTGTTGTAGCCCCAGTAGTTGCGCAGGCCCTTCTCCAGCAGGTGCGAGTCGTGGACGAAGTGGTGCACCGGCAACAGTTCCACCGCACTGACCCCGAGGTCGGCCAGGTAGTCGGTGACGGCGGGGTGGCCCATGGCCGCGTACGTCCCCCTGATCTCCTCGGGGATGTCCGGGTGGCGCATGGTAAAGCCCTTGACGTGGGTCTCGTAGACGATGGTCTCGTCGAGCGGCGTGCGGGGCGGGGTGTCGTCACCCCAGTCGAACCCGCGCTCCGTCACCACGCACTTGGGCATGTTGGGTGCCGAGTCCAGGGGGTTGGCTTGTCCGGGTGCGTCGAAGTCGTGCCCGAAGACCTCCTGGCCCCAGCGCACCTCCCCGTCGATCGCCGTGGCCTGGGGGTCGAGCAGCAGTTTGGCCGGGTTGCAGCGCAGGCCCTGAGCGGGTGCCCATGGGCCGTGCACGCGGAGACCGTAACGTTGCCCGGGCCCGACGCCCGGCAGGTGACCGTGCCAGACATGGGCTGTACGCTCGGGTAGCTCGACCCGCCGCTCCGCACCGTCGGCATCGAAGAGGCAGACCTCCACCGCCTCGGCGATCTCCGAGGCCACGGCGAAGTTGGTGCCTCCTGCCGTCGGGGTCGCGCCGAGAGGGAAGGGTAGGCCCCGCTGGGTGTTCATCGTCCAAAGGTACCGTCCAGCGCGGGGCCTGCGGTTGTCGGCAGGCCGTCGTCCCTGTGGCGAAGCAGCAGCGCTGCATGTGGGACGCTCAGCCGGCCTCCCAGTCCATGGCCCGCTCCACGGCCTTCTTCCAGCCGGCGTAGGCCTTTTCGCGTCGCTCGCCGTCCCAGCTCGGTTCCCAGCGCCGGCCCTCGCGCCAGTTGCGGCGCAGCTCGTCGGGGCCCGCCCACACGCCGACGGCCTGACCTGCGGCGTAGGCGGCCCCGAGCGCCGTGGTCTCGGCCACCTCGGGCCTGCTCACAGCGGTGCCCAGCACATCGGCCTGGAGCTGCATGCACAGCTCGTTCGAGGTGATCCCGCCGTCCACCTTGAGCGTCCCCGCCGAGCTCCCGGTGTCCAGGCGCATGGCGTCGAGGACGTCGCGGGTCTGGAAGCAGATCGCCTCGAGGGTGGCCCGGGCCAGGTGGGCCTTGGTGGCGGCCCTGGTCAGGCCGACGATGGTGCCCCTGGCGTCCGCACGCCAGTAGGGGGCGAACAGGCCTGAGAAGGCGGGCACGAAGTACACGCCGGCCGTGTCAGGGACCTGGGCGGCCAGGACCTCGCTCTGGGCTGCGTCGTCGATGATGCCCAGCTGGTCCCGCAGCCACTGCACCGCTGAGCCTGTCACCGCGATCGAGCCCTCCAGGGCGTAGGAGGCCGGCTCGCCCGGCGCTTTGTAGCACACCGTCGTGATCAGCCCGTGCCGGGAGCGGGGGATCTCCCGGCCCGTGTTCATGAGCAGGAAGTTGCCGGTCCCGTAGGTGTTCTTGGACTCCCCGGGGGCCAGGCAGACCTGGCCAAGCATGGCTGCCTGTTGGTCCCCCAGGACGGCGGCCAACCTGAGGGGCGCCTGGCCTGCCCCCTCCAGGCGGGCCTCCCCGAAGTCGCCCGAGGAGGCCACCACCGTGGGGAGCACCTCCCGGGGGACGCCGAACATCTCCAGCAGCTCCTCGTCCCAGTCCAGGGTGCGCAGGTCCATGAGCATGGTCCGGCTGGCATTGGTCACGTCTGTGAGGTGGCGCCCACCCCGGGCCCCCCCGGTCAGGTTCCAGACCAGCCAGCTGTCCACCGTGCCGGCCAGTGCCCGGCCTTCCCGCACGGCAGCCGCCAGGCCGTCGACGTTGGCCAGCGCCCAAGCCAGTTTGCCGGCGGAGAAGTACGTGGCGGGAGGCAGGCCGCTGCGCTCGCGCACCACGGCGCCGCGGCCGTCGGCTTCGATGGCCGCCATGAGGGTCGCCGACCTGGTGTCCTGCCAGACCATGGCGTTGGTGTAGGGCCGGCCCGTGGCCCGGTCCCAGATGACCGTGGTCTCGCGTTGGTTCGTGATGCCCACCGCAGCCAGGTCCCCGGTGCCCAGGCCGGCCGAACGCAGCGCAGCCTCCATGACCGTCCTCGAGCGCTCCAGGATCTCGACCGGGTCGTGCTCCACCCATCCCGGGTGAGGGAAGTACTGGGTGTGCTCCAGCTGGTGGCGCGCCACCGCCCGGCCCTCGCCGTCGAAGACCATGAACCGGGTGCTGGTGGTCCCCTGGTCCAGTGCTCCCACGAGCTCCGCCATCCTCGGCCCCCTTCTCATCGTCCCAGGTCGTGCGCCCACGGTCGTGCGTGCCGGGTCGCTCGTGCGCCAACGCTACGCTCTCCCATTAGCCATGAGGTACCCCGCCAGCGAGCTGACCCCGGAACGGCGTGCTGCCGATGCCGACCGCCTCAGTGCAGAGCAGTTCGACATCCTCGTGGTGGGGGGCGGGGTCACCGGGGCCGGTGCGGCGCTCGACGCCGCCTCGAGGGGGCTGCGCACGGCCCTGGTCGAGTCGGTCGACTGGGCGGCCGGCACCTCCAGCCGCTCCAGCAAGCTCGTGCACGGAGGCCTGCGCTACCTCCAGCGGCTCGACTTCCACCTCGTCTACGAGGCGCTCCGGGAGCGCTCCCTGCTCCTGGGCAAGCTGGCACCCCATCTGGTGCGACCGGTGCCCATCCTGTACCCGCTGCACGTACCGGTGGTGGAGCGCCTGACCGTGGGCGCCGGGGTCGGCCTGTACGACCTCATGGGGGCCGCGTTCCCGGCCGGCGGTGCTGCGGGCCGGCTTCCCCACCACCGCCACCTGAGCCGCCGCCAGGCCCTGGCCATGACCCCCGCCCTGCGGCCGGACCGGCTCTCAGGGGCGGTGCTCTACTACGACGGCCAGGTCGACGACGCCCGGTTCGTGGCCGAGCTGGTGAGGACGGCTGCCGCCTACGGGGCGGTGCCGTTGAACCGGGCCCGGGTGACGGCGCTGGTCAAAGAGGGTGGCAGGGTGGTCGGGGCCCGTCTGTGGGACACCGAGACGGGCTCGGGACGCGAGGTCAGGGCACGGGTGGTGCTCTCGGCCACCGGTGTCTGGTCCGAGGACACCGAGGCCCTGGCGGGCGCGGGCCGGGGTGTGAGGGTGAAGCCTTCCAAAGGGGTGCACCTGGTGGTGCCGGCCGACCGGGTGAGCAGCGAGGTGGGCCTCATCACCCGGACCCCGACGAGCGTCCTGTTCGTCCTGCCCTGGGGCCGCTACTGGGTCATAGGCACGACCGACACGGACTGGCCCTACGACAAGGCGGTGCCCCTGGCCACGGCGGCCGACCTGGACTACGTCCTGGGCCAGCTCAACAGCGTCCTGCGCCGCCCGTTGAGCCGGGCCGACGTGGTGGGCGTCTATGCCGGCCTGCGCCCCCTGGTCGCCGGAGAGGGCGTCGTCAGGGGCCCGGGCGAGGAGCGCAAGGCGTCCTCGGGCGGCGCCGGTGGCGCAGGGGCGGGCACGGGGGGCAACTCGGCCATCTCCCGCGAGCACTCCGTCGTCTCCCCGGTGCCGGGGCTGGTCGTCGTGTCGGGTGGCAAGTACACCACCTACCGGGTGATGGCGGCACAGGCCGTCGACCTGGCCGTACGGCAGGCGGGTGTGCACGCACCGGTCTCGCGTACCCACAGCCTCCCGCTCCTGGGTGCCCGCCACCTGGGACAGGCCCGGGCGGAGGAGGAGGAGCGGGCGCGTGCAGCCGGCCTGGGCGCCGAGGTCTTCGAGCACCTGGTCGGCCGGTACGGGGGCCAGGTGGGCGAGGTCCTGGACCTCCTGTCCGGGGACCCCTCGCTGGCGGCGCCCCTCGGGGAGGCCGGCGGCAGCCCGACCCGGTACCTGCGGGCCGAGGTCGTGCACGCGGTGACCCACGAGGGAGCCCGCCACCTGGACGACGTCATGGTCCGCCGGGCCCGCCTGGCCATGGAGGAGCCCGACGGCGGCGCCACGGTGGCAGGCGAGGTGGCTGCTCTGATGGCCGGTCCCCTGGGCTGGGCCGCAGACGACCAGCGGCACGAGCTGGACCTCTATCTCGCGCAGGCCGACCTCGTGGGCCGTGCGTCCCAGGCCGGTGACGACGCGGCGGCGGCCGCTCTCGCCGGCTTCAGCAGCTGACCTGCCAGAGCACGGCCTTGGCCAGGGCGCCCCACTCGTAGACCACCCCGTAGACGAACTGTGGCCAGCCGAGCCTGGCCCCCACCACCTGGACGCGGCCCGGGAAGCAGCGCTTGACCCTTAGGCGGGCCCGGGTGGCCTGGGGCACCGAGCTCACCACGACCACGCTGCGCCAGCCGTGCTGACGGGCCTGGGCCCCGAAGTAGCGGGCCTCCCCCTGGGTTGAGAAGGGATCGGGCCTGAAGCAGAGGACCCTGACCCCCGGGACCTCGAGATGGGGGCAGTCCCATTCCACGGAGGCCACCGACACCACCAACCACGGAGCGGCGTGGCGGCGGGCCAGTTCCTCGCCCAGCGCCACGCGGTCGCCCGGGCCTCCGAGGACCAGGACGGCGTCGGCGTGGACCTGGTCCAGCTCGTCGAGAGCGGGCCATACGAAGAGCTTGGCGGTCAACCCGGCCCAGAGGCCGACGGCACAGACCCCGGCGGTGACAAGGGCGCGGCGCCTGCGCCCGACGGTGCGGGCCCGGGACAGGGTGAGAGGCGGCACCCGGAAGATAATTGCCGCTCTGGCGGCCCTGCGGTCAAGCCCACGCCCCGAGCTGGCCTCACAGTGCCCTTTGAGCAGGGCGGCCCGTCCTGGACGCCAGGCGGTGCCCGGTCAGTATGGTGGGGTGAGCCGAACAGGAGGAGCCACAGGTGGACGACGCCGAGATCGTGCGCCGGATCGGCGAACTGGCCGACCAGGAGCACAGGCTGGAGCGGGCCCACGAGGGCGGGGGGCGCTCCCCCGAGGAGACCGATGAGCTGCGCCGCATCGAGGTGACCCTCGACCAGTGCTGGGACCTGCTCCGGCAGCGACGTGCCCGACGAGCGGCAGGCCAGGACCCGGAGGAAGTCACCACGCGCCCCGGCGAAGTGGTCGAGAACTACCGCCAGTAGCGGCGGGTGGGCGATATGGACGACCAGACGGGCCCAGCCCCGCTGCAGACGGGACCTGCACCGTCACCCGGCGCCGCTGGCAGCTCGGCCGAGCACGACCAGGCGCTGCTGGCCCAGGTCCGTGCCGACCTGGACGCGGTGGACGCGGCCCTCGCCCGGCTGGAGGAGGGTACCTACGGCCGCTGTGCGACCTGTGGTGAGCCCATTGGCGACGAGCGCCTCGCGGTTGAGCCGACAACCCTTCACTGCGCTCAGCACGCGGCAGGCCCCGGGCTCTGAGGCCGTGCCGGAGACGGCCGGCCTGTGGTGGCGCCCCGGGGTGAGCCGGCCCGGGCAGGGGCACCGGGCAGGGGCACCGGGCAGGGGGCGCCGGGGATGCTCGGCCCACCAGGGCACCGGGAGCGGGTAGACAGGTCCCATGGCTACCAACTGCCCCGCCCTCGACGGGTCGAGCCCCAAGACACAGCGCTTCGACGGCCCGCCCCCGATGTGCATCGACCCGTCACACCGGTACGGCGCCGAGATGCTGACCTCCAAGGGGGCGATGACGATCGCTCTCGACCCCATCGGCGCACCCAGGACGGTCAACAACTTCGTGTTCCTCGCCCGTTACCACTATTTCGAGGGCATCGTCTTCCACCGGGTGATCCCCGGGTTCGTCCTCCAGGGGGGTGACCCTACGGGCACGGGCACCGGGAGCCCCGGGTACCGTTTCGATGACGAGCTGCCCAAGCCAGGCCGTTACGAGATCGGCTCGCTCGCCATGGCCAACGCCGGGCCGAACACCAACGGCAGCCAGTTCTTCGTGATCAGCGGGCCCAACGGTGTGTCGCTGCCGCCCAAGTACTCCCTTTTCGGCAAGGTGGTGAAGGGCCTCGAGGTGGTGGCGGCCATCGACGCCATCGGCACCGGCTCGGGCAAGCCCCTGGAGGAGGTGGTGATCGAGTCCGTGACCATCACCGAGACGGAGTGAGGACGGCATAGGGTGCACCGGGGCCAGCCCGGCCAGGCTTACGGCGAGTCTCAGCACCGGCTCAGGGGCTTCACAGCCAGCAGGCCTTCACTGGCTGGTGCACAGGGACGATCTAGGTAGTAGCGGAGGCGACCATGAGCGAGCACGAGGCTTGGGGACGAGGCGAGGAGGTGCAGGGCCCGGGCGCCGCGCCCTCGGAGGGTGCCGGCCCGTCCGGCGTGCCCGTCGACCCTGCCGGTGCCGCCCCCGGGGACGGCCCGTACTGGCCACAGGCGCACTCCCGGTACCCGGCTCCCCCCGCCGGCCCCGGCGGGTACGGGGCACCGCCACCTCCGGGCCCCTACGCCCACCCGGCCGACGCCTATGGTGCCGCCCCCGGCGGCCCGTACGACTACGGGGCTGGTGCCCCACCCGCGGCCGGTAGCTACCGGGACCAGCGGTCCTCCGGGCCCGGTGCCCGGGCCCTGCGGTCGGCGGCGGCTGTGCTGGTGGTCGTTGCCGCCGCCGTCACCGGGGCCGGGGTGAGCCGGGCCGTTTGGCCGGGCTCGTCAGGTACAGGGGCCAGCGCGGCCTCCCCGGGCACGACCGTCCCGGCCGGCGGCGGGAGCAGCTCGGGCCAGGGCGGAGGGCTGTCGCCCTTCTTCGGGAACGGTGGGTCTGCGGCCACGACCACTCCCTCCGAGGGAGCGGGCGCACCCTCGGACGTGTCGTCGATAGCGTCCCGGGTGGCCCCCGCCGTGGTCGACATCAACTCCACCTTCAACTACCAGGGGGAGTCCGGCGCCGGTACGGGCATCGTCCTCACCTCCAACGGCCTGGTCCTCACCAACAACCACGTGATCGCCGAGTCGACCAAGCTGACGGCGACGGACGTAGGCAACGGCCGGACCTACAACGTGACGGTGCTCGGTTACGACAACACCCACGATGTGGCCCTGGTGCAGCTCCAGGGGGCCTCCGGCCTGGCGACGGCCAAGCTCGCCACGGTGGCTGCCTCCACGGGCCAGGCGGTGGTGGCCGTCGGCAATGCCGGGGGCACGGGTGGGGCACCTACCAGCGCCGGCGGTTCCGTCACCGCCCTGGGCCAGTCCATCACGGCCTCCGACGCCCTGACCGGGGGCTCGGAGCACCTCTCGGGGCTGATCGAGGTCAACGCCAACATCCAGTCCGGTGACTCGGGCGGCCCGTTGGTCAACACGGCGGGTGAGGTGATCGGCATGGACACGGCAGCCTCGGACAGCTTCAGCTTCTCCTCCCAGGGGAACCAGGGCTTCGCCATCCCCGTCTCCCAGGCCATGGGCATCGCCAGGACCATCCTGTCGGGCAAGGGCAGTGCCACCGTCCACGTTGGGCAGACAGCCTTCCTCGGGGTCCTGCTCGGTGGCAGCGCCTCCACGAGCCCCTTCGGTGGTGGCGGCCTCGGTAGCGGTGGTTTCGGAAGTGGTGGGTTGGGCAACGGCTTCGCCGGCACCACCACGGTCCCCGTCCCGGGTATCGCCGTCTCGCAGGTGGTCGGTGGCTCCCCTGCCCAGTCGGCGGGGGTCACGGCGGGTTCCACTCTCACCAGGTTCGACGGTGCGACGCTGACCAGCGAGTCCCAGCTGACCCACCTCATGGTGCCCTACCACCCGGGGGACAAGGTGGCGATCGGCTGGACCGACGCCACGGGGGCGAGCCGCACTGCGACCGTCACCCTGGCGAGCGGCCCACCCTCCTGAGCACGAGGTCCCTCACGGCCTCGGCGGCACTGCGGGCGCTGCCCGGCGTGCCCAGGTCGTGCTCCCAGATCCTGACCACGGCCCATCCCGCCTCCTGGAGGCGGGATGCCGTGTCCCTGTCCCGGTCCTGGTTGCGGCCGATCTTGTCCGGCCAGTACCAGCCGTTGACCCCGTAGTGGCGCCGGCCGTGCTCGGGGCAGCCGTGCCAGAAGCAGCCGTCTACGAACACGGCCACCCTGGCCCGGACGAAGACCACGTCGGCCCGGCGCCGCAGGCCTGCCAGGGGCGGCAGGTGCAGCCGGTAACGCAAGCCCATGCCGTGGAGCTCGCGGCGGAGGGCCAGCTCGGGCCTCGTTCCCTCCCGGCGTTGGGCGCTCATGCGCCTTTGCACCGCTTCGCTGGAGGCGAAGGGCTGGCGCCAGGGCTCAGGCACCGGCCCGGTCCTCAGGCCCCCCGGTGCCGCCGCCTGGGCCTGGCCCGCTGGTGCTCCTCGCTGGTGTTCTGCAGGACGATGATCGCCATGTCGTCGGGTGTCCCCCCGGCCTGGTGCTCCAGGACCGCGAGCTCGATGCGCCGGGCGACAGAGGCCGCGTGCCCGCCGGCGCACCGGGGGAGCACGGCAGCGACGCCCTCGGAGGCGAACATGTTGCCGTCAGGGTCACGGGCCTCGACGATGCCATCGGTATAGGCGACCATTATGTCGCCCGGGCCGAGCACGACCTCCTGCTCTTCGACACTTATCTCCGGTACCAGGCCCAGCAGGGTGCCGTGGGTGACGACCTCGTGCAGCTGCCCGTCCGCTCGGAGGAGGAAGGGGTACGGATGGCCACCATTGGCCATCCTCACATGGATCTTCCCGGCTTCGGGCCGCAGTTCGGCGTAGATGGCCGTGCAGAACCTGTCCTGGAGGTCGAAGCGGAAGAGAGTGTCGTTGAGCTGGAGGAGCACCCGGCCAGGGGAGCTCTCCTGGGTGGCGATGGCCCGGGTCGCATAGCGGGCGACGCCGGTCAGGGCTGCTGCCTCGGGGCCGATCCCGCACACGTCGCCGAGCAGGAGCGCCCACACCCCGGGCCGCACCTCGAACAGGTCGTAGAAGTCCCCGCCCACCTGGGCCAGTGCCTTCGCCGGGCGGTAACGGGCAGCGATCTCCAGGCCGGGCACGTCGGGCAGGACGGGCGGCAGAAGGGTCTGCTGGAGCGCCCCGGCCACCCGTGCCCTCTCCTGGAACAGGGAGAGGTTGTCCAGCGTGCCCCCCAGGTGCTCCGCCAGGGACTGCGCCATGTCCTCCTCCCGTTGACTGAACGCCGCCGGCTCGGGGTGGGCGATGAACAGGACGCCCAAGGCGTCCCCGTAGCGCGAGCGCACGGGGGCGCCGACCCAGCTGCGCAGCGGTCGGCCGTCGGCGAGGCGCCCGTAGAACGCCCGGTCGCTGTCCCACTCGGTGACGTCGTCCAGGCGCAGCGGGGTGACCCGCCACAGGGCACCAGCCAGGAGGGGCACACGTGCTGGCTCCGGCTCCTCGGCCAGGTAGCCGGGGTCGTAGGACAGCGAGGCCCCGGCTGTGCCCGCCGGCTCGGCGGGCACGAACATGGCCACCGGTGCCCGCGTCGTCACCCGGGCCAGCTCGGTGAGCCCGAGCACCAGTTGCTGGGCATCGGTGGCCGAGGCCAGCGAGCCCATCCGCTCGATGGCGCCCTCCAGCCGGGCCACCTCGGCCCGTAGCTGGGCCATCTCCAGCTGCAACTGGTCGCGTTCGGCCCACAGCCTGGCCAGCGAGCCCTCGCTGCCTGGTCTGGGGTCGGCGGGTGCCGTGCCTGGGACCTCCCCTTCCTCGGCGTTAGCTACGGCCGATGAGCCGGCGCCGCCCAGCGTGGTCGTCGGCATCAGCGGCGATGCTCCTCAGTGTTCGGTTGCAGGTAGTGCAGGGAGACGTGCCCGAGCAGAAGGGGACGCCTCTCCCATGACAGGACCGCGTGCGGCACCAGAGTCTTTATCGGCGCGCAACGAGCGGATGTGTAGCGCGCCGTCCGGGTCAGGACGCCAGTGGCGCCCCGGAGGGCGCCACTGGCGGAGCAGACCGAGCGGCGGATCTCGTGTCCGCTCTGCGGAGCAGGCGGCGGGTTCCCGCTCCGAATGTGACATTAGTCGTAGTGAGGGTGGTTGCCAAGTGGGCCAAGAGCCTCATTTGCCCGAGGCGGCCGGCCCTGATTTGTGCCCACCCCCAGCCCCCTTTAGCGCTTCTTTTTGGGCCGTTGCCGACCTGGGCCGGGGCTCCCCCGGGCAGGGGGGCTCCCGGGGCCACCCGGGCCGTGCCCGCCGGCCGCTCCGGGTGCGCTGTGTGCCGACTTGCGCGTACCCGGGCCCCGCATGGGGGCAGTACCTAATCCCCCTGGCGTGGCTGCCGAAGGAGAGACACGGGCCGCCTCGACGGGAGCGGTGCCCCGGCGGTGCAAGAAGGAGTGCGGCTGATGGCGATCCTGGTCGTGGACGACAGCAGGGCGATGCGGATGATCGTTATGCGTGAGCTGCGCAAGGCCGGGTACGAGACGCGTGACGTCATGGAGGCCGAGAACGGCCGGGCGGCCCTGGAGAAGGTCCGGGAAGGCGGGGTCGACCTCGTGCTCTCCGACTGGAACATGCCCGAGATGTCGGGCATGAACCTCCTCCAGGCCCTGCGGGGGGACGGGAACAACGTGCCCTTCGGCTTTGTCACCTCGGAGTCCACCCCGGTCATGCACCGCGACGCGTTGGACGCCGGCGCCGACTTCGTCGTGACCAAGCCCTTCTCGGGGAACTCGTTGGCGGAACAGGTGGAACTGGCGCTCGGTGGGCACCGCCAAGCGGACGGCCTCGGCGCGGCTGTTTCCAGCGGTGAGGGAACGGTGGCCTCGGTGCTGTCAGGGTTGTTGGGCTGCCAGGTCTCGACCTCGCCGGCGGAGCCGCCCAGGGCGCAAAAAGCGGGCGTGGTGGCACGCTACCGGGGCAACGGGGAGCCCGAGAGGGCGCTCTTCGTCGCCGAGATCGACATCGCGGCCGCACTGGGGGCAGCCCTTTCGCGCGTCCCGGCAGGAGCGGTCGAGGACATGGTGGCCGAGGGCGCTCTGCCCGAGGCGATGCAGCAGAACGTGTACGAGGTGGTCAACGTCCTGTCCAAGGCCGTGCCCGGTGGAGAACAGCGCTGGCTCTTGGAGGAAATGCAGGTGTACGCCCGCCTTTCCGAGCACGCTCAGGTTTGGGCGGCCGAACCTGGTTGGTGGCGTTCCCCCGTGGAAGTCCGGGTGCCCGGCTACCCCTCAGGGAGAGCCGGCTTCCTGAATGTGTGAGATCGCTGGCATGGCTGACGGAGGGTTGGAGTGACCGTAGCGCCGGAACGTTTTCAGTACGTCCAGCAGCTCGTGATGGAGCGGTCCGCCATCGTGCTGAGCGCGGAGAAGGCCTACCTGGTCGATGCCCGGTTGGCGCCCCTGGCCAGGGACCTCGGTGCCAGCGACGTCAACGAGGTGGTCGACCAGGTCCGCAGCAGGAAGGACCCGTCCCTCGAGCAACGGGTCGTCGAGGCGCTGACAACGAACGAGACGTCGTGGTTCCGCGACTCCCGGCCCTTCCAGGCTCTCGAACGTCAGGTGTTCCCTGAGCTGTTGCGGCAGAACGCGACGACCCGTCGGTTGCGGGTCTGGAGCGCGGCCAGCTCGGCCGGCCAGGAGCTGTACAGCGTGGCCATGCTGCTGGAGGACAAGTTCCCACAGCTGCGGGCTGGTTGGAAGGTCGAGCTGGTGGGCACCGACCTGAACACCGAGATGGTGCAGCGTGCTTCCGAGGGCTTGTACAGCACCCTGGAGGTCAACCGCGGCCTGCCGGCCAGCATGCTCGTACGCTTCTTCGACAAGCAGGGGGCGCACTGGAGGGTCAAGCAGTCCCTGCGGGACCGCGTGAGCTTCAGCCGGATCAACCTGGCCGGGCCCTGGCCTCCCATGGCCCCGTTCGACGTGGTCCTCCTGCGCAACGTGCTCATCTACTTCGACATGAAGGTGAAGACCGAGGTCCTGTGCCGAGCGGTCAAACAGTTGGCCCCGGGCGGTTACGTGCTCCTGGGCACGGCCGAGAGCCCGAACGGCCTGTGCCCCCAGTTGGTGCCGGCCACGACCGAGGGCACCGTCGTCTACAAGGTGCGGAGGGCCTGAGGCCGGCCCGACCTCCCGGTCGTCTACTCTGCCGAGCATGCCGAGCCTCCCGCTTGCCCCTCATAGTTGTCTGCTTTCGTCCGATTGATCAGCTGTGGGCACCGACGGGCGGCACGCGGCGTCGGGGCCTCCTACTCGTAGCGGCGCGCCCTCCCGGTGGAGCTGGCACGGTGGCCTGACGAGGCGTCTGATCGTGCTCGTCCTCCTGCCACTGGTGGCGCTCGGGGCCATCGGTGCTCCCGCCGCCTTGATGGCGCACAGGCGAGCCGTCCAGGCGCAGGCAGCCAGTGCCGAGGTGCCTGCCCTGGTCGCCGTCGACAACGCTCTCGCCGCCGTACAGGAGGAGATGGCAGAGGCGGACATGGCCTACTACGCGGAGCGTTCCGGGTTCGCTCTCGCCTTCGTGGACCGCCTCATGGGTGCGCACCTGGAGCAGGGCATCACCAGGGCCCGCTCGCGCACCGACGCCGCCGTCGGCCGGCTCCCAGCCGGGCTGCGCAGGCAGGTGACCGCCCTCTTGGCGGCCGGGAGGCGCCTGGGCGAGGGGGCGAGGCCCTCGGCCGCTGTGAGCTTCGGCACCCCGTACCTGGGAGCGGCACGTGCCCTCGGCGTGCAGGCGTCCGCCAATGCGCTCCGGCTGAGGCTGGACCTGCTCAGAGGTTCGGCCAGCCTCACCCTGGTCGACGCGTTGGACGCGCTCACCTGGGCCAACCAGGCGGCCGTGGTGGCCGCCCGGGAGGTGGCTGACAACGTCCCGGCCCTCGTCGGCGCCCCGGCAGAGCGTCGCCAGAGCGGGCTCCGCCTGGCCCAGGACATGGCGCTCGAGCAGGAGGCGACGTCCCAGGTCCTCGCTACCGGCGACCCTCAGGTGGTCCAAGCTCTGGCGGCCTGGCAGGACGACCCGGCAACACGCGCCTGGCGCCAGCTCATGCTCGGCGCCATCGCGGGTGAGCGCCTCCCCATTGCAGGCGACCAACTGCGCTCCGGGCCGGGAACGGTCAACCTGGCCGTGATGGTCGCCGCTGTCGAGGGTGCCCCGACCCAGCGGAGCCTGGTGGCAAAGGTACTGAGCCTGAGCGCGCAGTCCGTGGCACGCGAGGCGTCCGCCCTGGTGTCGTCGAGCCAGAGGTCCTACGAGCTGTGGCTGGGCCTGGTGAGCCTGGGGGCCTTGGTGACCCTGGCCCTGGCCTTCGCTGTCGCCCGCTCCATATCCCGTCCCCTGCGGCGCCTGGCCCGGGCGGCCCAGGCTGTCGTGGACGGGGACCTGGGGACCGACGAGCTCCCAGGCGGGGGGCTGGCCGAGACGGCTTGGGTGGCAACAGCGTTCAACTCGCTGCTCGGCACCCTGCGCCTCTTGGAGGCCAAGGCGAGGGCGCTTGCCGATTGCGATTTCGACAACCAGGTCCTGACGAGCGTGCTGCCAGGCAACATAGGGGCCTCGCTCGAGGACTCCGTGCGCGTCCTGCAGGCCTCCATAAGGGACCGCCATTCGCTGCAGCAACGGCTTGCGTACCAGGTGACGCACGACTCGCTCACCAACCTCCACAACCGCGCTGCCCTGGTGGGGTCATTGGCCCTGGCCATGTCCCGCGCCCGCCGTGACGGGGAACTGACGGCGGTGCTCTACCTCGACCTGGACAACTTCAAGCAGGCAAACGACCTCCACGGGCATCAGGCGGGCGACGCCGTGCTGCGCCAGGTCGGCGAACGCCTGGCCGGAGCCGTAGGGCAGGCCGACACCCTGGCGAGGATCGGCGGGGACGAGTTCGTGGTGGTCTCGGAACGTGTCAGTGGCCCGGCCGCCGCCGAGGCGCTGGCCAGGCGGCTCATCACCGCACTTGTGGAGCCCTTCGAGTGGGAGGGCAAGCAGTTCAGCCTGGGCGCCTCCGTGGGCGTGGCGTTGGCGGGCAATGGTGACACCGCTCCGCTCCAACTGCTCACCCGGGCCGACATCGCGCTTTACCAGGCGAAGGCCCGTGGGGGCAACGCGGTGGAGATGTACGACGCGTCCCTGCAGGCCCGTATGGCGGCGCGCGACGAAGTCGAGAGCGAGCTCCGCTCTGCGCTGGCCCATGACGGCGCCGGCTTGGAGCTGCACTACCAGCCCGTCCTTGGCAGGGAGGGCGCTGTCTACGGGTTCGAGGCGCTGGTGCGCTGGCAGCGGCCCGGTCACGGCTTGACGTACCCGGACCAGTTCATACCGGTGGCCGAAGCCAGTGACCTGATCATCGACCTCGACCGGTGGGTGCAGCGTACGGCCGTGGCCAAGTTGGCCGAGTGGTCCGCCGACCCTCTGTTCGCCGGCCTGAACCTCGCCGTCAACGTGTCGCGCCGGCACCTGCTGCGTGGCGGCCTCGACGCCTACCTGCGCCAGCTCCTGGCGGCGGTGCCGGTACGCCCGGACCTGCTCACCGTAGAGATCACAGAGACCGTCCTCCTGGACGACGTGGAGCTCATGGCCGACGAGCTCGCCAAGGTACGCGGGCTGGGGGTGCTCGTGGCCGTGGACGACTACGGCACCGGCTACACCTCTCCACTACAGCTCCGGATGCTGCCGGTGAACTCGGTCAAGGTGGACCGCAGCTATGTCGCGAAGCTGGGCGACGCCAAGGACGGGGCCCTGGTGGGCGTCATGACCCAGCTCGCCCACCAGCTGGGCTTGGAGGCACTGAGCGAGGGGGTGGAGACGGTCGAACAGCTGGAAGCAGTCCGGGCGCTGGGTATCGACAGGGTGCAGGGCTACCTGTTGGGGAGGCCCATGCCTGTGGGGGACCTGCGGGACTGGCTGACCCGCCAGCAGGCCAGGCCGGAGGCGACAGGCCTACGACTGGTGCGCGGGACCGGTTAGGGGGAAGAGGGCCTGGCCAGTGCCGTCCAGAGGCACTACGTCGGCTCCCGAAGCTGCTGTCGCACCCTGCATGAGCGCGGCCTCCGCCCGTTCGTGCTGTGCTCCGGCACTCAGGGCGTAGCCTGAGGCTCATGGTCGAACCCCTCGAGGACACCTTCACCCGAGCCGAACGCGCACGCGACGAGCTCGTCCAGGTGCTGGGCCAGCTCACCGCCGAGCGTGAGGCCGTGAAGGCGGCAACGACCGAGGCCCACGAGGCCATCCAAGGGCTGAGGACAGCCATCAAGGACGCCAAGGAGGAGATGCGCCAGGTCTCGAAGGCGGAGGCCCGCAAGCACCTGGCCCGCCAGATGAGGGCGGCAGCGGACATCCTCGCCCGGGACACCTGACCATCGGCACATGCCCGGTACCCCTCCGAGCGCACGCCTGCGTGCTGCTGAAGGGGAAGACCGTGGAGAACCCGTCGAGGCCGGGCACGGCCACGGTGGCCGCCGCCCGGCAGCCATCTGCGAACAGCTTGCCCGTCGCCGCCATCGAGTAGACGGGCCCCTGCCAACGCGTCATGCCAGGGAGCCGTCGGCGTCCCCGTTCGTGGTCCGTGCACCGGGGGCAGGGGGGTGGTGGTCAGGCTTGCTCCATGTGGGCCATGTCCCAACAGCTGGACCGCGGCAAGGCGAGGGCCACGCCCCTGCGAGCATCTCTGCCGAGCCTGCGGGGTAGGCCGCCCTAGGTGGTCTGGTAGCATGCCTGCCGCATCACCACGCGAGCGTCGTACAGAGGCAGTACATCAGCTTCCCAAGCTGAGAACGCGGGTTCGATTCCCGTCGCTCGCTCGGGCGAGGAGTGAACACAATCCAGGCAGTTGAGTGAACACAATCCCCCGGGGGGAGTGAACAGAACCCTCCTGGCACCACACCGGGCCTCTTCTGGTTCGTCACGAGCGGCCCAGCACGCTCGTAGCTGTGTAGCGGGCAAGGTCAGAGTGGCTCGACGCTCACCCGCATACGTCCTTGATCCTCGACGCCGAGCGAGAACGGCGGGTGGGCGAATTACGCATATCAAAGCCGGAAGTCCCGACTGCGAGACCGCGGTCCTTGATCCCAACCCAAACCGGTGAGGTCGGCTCTGAAGCGGGGTTGCCGAGCGCGACACGACCCCGTGGGGCTCAAGTCGGCAGGGGGCTTGTCCGCCTGCGACACGCGAGGCGACCTGGGAACTGGGCAGCTGGGCAGGGGCTGAGCGGGGCCGAGACCGGAGCGTTGCCGGCGCACGCACAGTGTCGCGCCAACCAAGGCTGGTGTCAACTGGCGTGTCACACCCCAGGAACAACGGAAGCCGCCGGGTGAGCCACGCTCCCGACA
>JAJZMF010000014.1 GCA_021850325.1 Actinomycetes bacterium | reverse complement strand
CTGCGGGTGCCTCGTGGAGGCCGGTGTGCGCGTCTCCACGTGCGACGACCCGAACTGTTGCTGCACGGCGCTCCCGACCCGCGAGGCGCTCGAAGGGATGGCTGCCCAACTGCGCGGCGCCTTCGAGGCTCGGGACATGACGACCTTCGGGGCCCTGCTGGCGGAGGACGTGCGCTGGGGAGACGACGACGCCCCGAACAAGTGCCGTAGCCGCGCTGAGGTGGTGGGGACCTTCCAGCGCCTGATCGCTGGTGGCGTTGCCGGCGAGGTGGCAGACCTGAGGACGGGGCCCGCTGGGGTGCTGTGCCACTTGCGCGTCCATTGGCCGGGCCCTGGCGGCCCACCGGGGAGGGACGAGGTCTTCCACCTCTACCGGGTTCGCAACGGGCGGGTCATCGAGATCCAGGCGTACGACGACCACGAAGCAGCGGAGACCGCCCTCTCGGTCATCTGAACGTCGGCGGCGGCGATGGGCTCACGTGCGCGACGAACAGCTGCCACGGCCCAGGCGCTCCGGCCCGGCCCGGGCCGCCGAGCCCGCCGCGCCGGGCCAGGTTCCCGCCCTGTGCACCCGCACGTTCCCGGCCGGCCGAAGCGGCCGCCTGCCGGCGCACGGTCCACCGCCGTGCGGGCGGTCCCAGGTGGCAGAGCGTTGGCAGAGGCCTATCCCTTGGCGTCGGACCACCGACTGACGACGGCTATGTCGGCGACGAAGCGTACCGCTGTCCCCGGTGCCCAGCGGTGCACGGCTTCGTCCAACCCCGCAGCCACGAGCTCGGCCACCGTGTCGGCGTGCTCCCGAGGGACGTGGACCAGGAGCTCGTCGTGCAGGCACAGGACGATGCGGGCGCCCAGGCCGCCCACCCGGGCCCTCACGGTGACCGCCCACATCTTGAACAGCTCGGCGGCCGCTCCCTGGACCACCGCGTTCCGGCCGTAACGCCCCCGGGCCGCCATCGCACCGGGCGTCTCGGGCGCGGCCGCTCCGCCCGGTGCTCCGGGCCCCATGCGCACCAGGCGCCCACCGTAGGTACGTAGGTCCCGCCCGGCTGCCGCTTGCTGGGCGGCGCGGCTCAGGAAGCCCATGGCCACCGGGTAGGCGGTCTCGAGGCGGCGCAGGGCCTGGGCCCCGTGACCGGTGGTCGCGCCGTACATGGCGCCGAGGACCGCGGTCTTGGCCGTGGCGCGGTCGACCCCGAGCTGGGCGGCGACAGGGGCGTACATGTCGTCCTCCCCGGCGGCGGCGGCGAGGGCTAGGTCGCCCGAGACGACCGCCAGCACCCGCGGCTCGATCTGGCCCAGGTCAGCGCGCACAAAGCTCATCCCCGCCTCGGCGATCACAGCGGGGCGGAGCTCTGCCGGCATGCTGTGGAGCCCGGCCGAGGCCGTCATCCGCCCGGCGGCCCCGTCGGAGCCGGACCACTCACCACGCAGGCGCCCGTCGGCGCCCAGGTGCTCGTCCAGCCAGCGGTACCCGTAGGTGGTGCCCATCCGCTCCGCTTTGCGCCAGTCGAGCAGGGCCGCGACCACCGGGTGGCGGTCCTGGACCTCGCGCAGCCGCCAGGCACGGGTGTCGGCGACCTCGATGCCGAGCCGGCCGAGCAGTACTCTGACCTGGGCGGTGGAACGCAGGTCGACCTCGGCTCCGGGTGCGAGGTGGCTCAGGACCTCGGCATCGCGCGCCACCCGGCGCTCGGCCGCCTCGGCCTCATCGCGCGGCCGGGGACCGACATAACCGGCGATGACCGACTCCGCAGCGGCCCGGTCCATCGGCAGCCCGTCGACCGTCAGCTCGGCGCACACCAGCTCGGCGCCCGACTCCGAGCGGGCCGTGGCCACGGCCATCGGCCGGTCGGTCATGGCGGCCAGGTGGGCCAGCTGGCGGGCCGCCACCTCCTGGGCGAGCTCCGCCCACGTCCGCAACCGCTCCAGGCTCTCTCCCCAGGCCCCCGCAGCCCACTCGGCCCGTAGGTGACCGTCGGCCCGCACGGGCCCCCCGCCCGCGTCGTCCAATGACGAGAACAGGTCAACCGGCCTCAGCGCCGGCACTGCCTCCAGGGCGAGGCCGTGCGCCGCCGCCCAGACCCGGCCGGCGTCTGCCTGCCAGCCCCCGAACAGCAGGCGGTGCACCGCAGCCAGGTCCCACGCGATGGCCGGCCGGGTACCGGCTCGGACCAGGGCCACCGACGTCTCGGCCGACCACAGGACCCACCGTGGGCGGAGCGCCGCTTCCACGGCGGCGACTCCCGACAGAGAGGGCCCGGGACCGTCATCGACCTCCGCCAACGCCCAGGCCCCCGCGCCCCCGGCCATGCCGGTCCCGACGCCCGGTTTGACGACCAGGGCGACGGGGTCGCCCCGGCCAACCCCGGCCGAGGTCAGCGCGTCCACAAGACCGGGAGCGTCCACCTGTCCACCCTGCCATGCGGCACCGTGGCGCGCTTCTTCACACGGGCCTCGAGGTCTTGCACCCACTGCCGCGGAGGTCCTTTCATATCGGGCAGTACGAGGGCATGCCTCCGCACCAGGTGCACCTCCTTCAACCTTGGCAGGGACCGCGAACCTCGTGGTCGTATGCCGACCTCGGGCCTGCGGGCACCAAAACTGTTATGCGCTGACGTGCGCGACGGACAGCTGCCACGGCTGGGGCGCTCCGTCCGTGGCCGTAGGGCCCTGGCAGCGCCGGGCCATGTTCACGCCCTACGCGCGTACAAGGGGGGTGAACTGGTTGTCACCGGTGGTCGTCGATGGGCCGGCGGTTGCCCTCGGAGGCATCGCCGAAGGCATCGACGGCTCATGGCGGGGCATGCCGGAGGTCACGGCCGGCATGTTCCCTCGGTGCGTCACCCCGTCTCGGGGCCCAGGTTCTGGGCCATCACCCGGGCAACGGGCACCCAGCCGTGGTCGCGCTGCATGTGCCGGCGGGCCGGGTGGCCCGAGGCCGCAGCCCGGCGGAACTCGCAGCCCACACCTGGCGGCCCTCCAGGTGTGGTACCTCTTGGCGCCAGCTCGGCTCGTTGGGCGTCGAGGAGGGGAGGAGCTCGAGGTTGCGGAGCGAGCGTGGGCTACCCACCCGTCAGGCCGAGGACGACCTGCTCGAAGTCGGTGAGGCGTCGGGGCGAGGAGCAATGGACCTTCCTACCGGTGGATCCGACCTGTATAGTAGGCCGCGAGGAGTACCCGGAGACAGGGGGCGCTCGGCGGGCATGGCTGTCGGCAACCGGGGGCGCACCCGGTGAGGCGAGCATGAACGGACTCGACTACATCCTCGACGCCGTCTTGGTGGCGACGATCTTCCTGCAGTTCAGAGGTCGCCGGCTCACGCCCCGCAACCTGGTCTTCCCGGTGGTGATCGTCGTGTACTTCCTGCTCGCCTACCTCAAGGGCGTCCCGACCGCCGGCAACGACGTGTACCTGGTCGGCGGTGGCATCGCCCTGGGCTTGGTCTTCGGTCTGGGGGCCGGCGTCTTCACCCAGGTGTCCACGGGCGACAAGGGCGTGTACGCCAAGGCCGGCGTGGTGGCGGCGGTGTTCTGGACCTTGGGAGTGGTGCTGCGCACGGCCTTCAGCCTGTACGCCTCCGACGGCGGCACCTCGGCTGACCGTCACATCGCGCAGGTCATGCACTCCTGGGACATCACGAGCTCCAAGGCCATCGTGGCCTGCCTCCTGCTCATGGTCCTGGTGGAGGTCGGCTCACGACAGCTGATCGTCGGCGCTCGCTATCTCTCGCTCCGCCACGGCTCCGGTGCACCTCCCGGTGGAGCGGTGCGCCCGACGTCGGCCAACGAGCCCTCCCCCGGCACCGTCGGCACCGCCCGGTAGGGCCAGCCCCACCGCTTCCCGTCTCTGGTACCTGCACACCAGAAGCCGCCTGAGAGGCATGGTCAGAGCCCGCGTCCCGGTCGTCACCACGCGAAGCAGCAGGCCTCAGGCGCCAAATGGTACCCCTGTGACCTCGGTTCCGTCGGCTCCCACTGCCGCGTACTGGTTGAAGTACGGGCCCAGGTAGCTGAGGGCATAAAGGTCATGCGTCGT
>JAJZMF010000028.1 GCA_021850325.1 Actinomycetes bacterium | reverse complement strand
GCACTTCCGTCACCCGGCAATCGCTGCACGCTGAAAGAAGCGGCGATCAGGCCGGTATTCCCCCTTCCCCCTGGCACACCTGAATTACGGTACGCCTAATGTCAAACTAATTAGCTACATAGCAGCCAGTGTCATTATGACGCTATTTGGGGCGGGTGTCAAGGCGGCGGCGCTGTCGCTGGGCGCACCCGCACTGCCAACTCCGGTCAGCCGTGAGCCCCCGGCTCACCGCTTGCGCCGCCCTGCCCCACCCAGTGGGTGCTGCGGTGCACCGTGGCCACTCGCACGTCGTAGCGTTCGTACCAGCGAGTGCGGCCCCGCTCCTGTTCGGTGCGGTGCTCGGCCACCATCTTCCAGGCGACAGCGGAACGTTCGTCCGCCCAGTAGGAGACCGTGATCCCCAGACGGCTGGCGGGGTCGCGCACGCTCTCGATGCCGAGGAAACCAGGCTGCAGGGCCGCCATGGCCTCCATGCGCTCGGCCGCCTCGTCGTAGCCGGTGGCCTCCGTGCGCACTGAGGTGAATATGACGGCGGTGTAGGGCGGCACCGGTTCTACCACGACCAGATCGTACCTACGGGTGGCGGAGGGCCAGGTCGGAGAGGCCGGCCGGGGCAGGTCAGGTCGTCAGCGTGGCTCGCCGCGAGCGGACCTGGGGGGTAGTTCCTCGCCCTGCCAGGCCGGTGCGTGCCTCTGCACCCACCGAGCGGGCACCCACCCGGTGACCATGCTGCGCAGGGCATTGGGGTGGGAGAGCGCGAAGCCTATGTGGCCCAGGACCACGGCCAGCAGCGCGAAGGCGGAGACGTCGTGCACGAACGTCGCCCCGGTCCGCATGCCCACAGGCATGAAGTTGCCCCAGCGCATCACCAGGCCGGTAGCGAAGAGCACGACCAGCAGCCCGGCCATGGCGTTGGTGCTGAGCTTCTGTCCCGGGTTGAACTTGCCCAGGGCGGACCGGCCGAGCCGCCCGAGGGAGCGCAGCCAGTCCAGCTCGTCAGGGCCGAGGTCCCGTACCTGGTGCAGGTCGTGGCGCAGGCGACGGCCCCATGGCCCGAGCACCCCGCCGAGCACGGGCGCGAAGACCGCTACGCCGGCCCACACGTGGGCGTCCTCCACAGCCAGGCGGTGCCCCACAAGGGTGCCGAGGGACGGCACGTACAGGAAGGCACCGGTGGCTGTGAGGGAGAGCACGACCACGGCGCTCGTCCAGTGGACAACCCGCTCGGTGAGGTCGAAGCGCAGGGTGCGCAGTGCCGGCCTGCCTGCTCCGGGCTCCGCCCCTTTTGCCGGTGCAGCGGCCGGGCGGTGCCCCTCGGCCCCTTCAGGCGATGGGTGCGTCGTTGCGGCCATTGGAGCGCCCGACCCAGGCCTGCACGGCATAGCCCTGCTGCTCCCAGAAGCCGGGCTTGGCCTGCTCCACGAGGGTGATGCTCGAGAGCCATTTGGCCGACTTGTACCCGTACATGGGTGCGACGTACAGCCGTACGGGGCCACCGTGCGGTGTGCTGAGCGGTTTGCCCAGCATCTCGTAGGCCAGCAGGACGTCGCTGCGGTGGGCTTCGGACAGGGTGAGGCTCTCGGTGTAGACGCCGTCGTAGGACCCGAACGCGACCGCCTTGGCTGCGGCAGTGGGCCGGGCCAGGGCGAGGACGTCCCGGAGCAGCACCCCTGCCCAGTGGACCCCAGGGACCCGCCAGCCCGTGACGCACTGGAAGTCCCGGGTCAGCTGGGTGCGGGGGAGGCTCAGCAGCTCCGCGTAGGTCAAGGTGACGGGGTTGGACACCAGGCCGCCGACGCTGAGACGGTAAGCGGCCCGGTGGACCTCGGGGAAGCCTGACGTCACCGTGTAGAGCCGGAACCTGTCGGCACCGGGCAGGAGAGCGGCCAGTCCTCCCCCGGCCGGGTTGGCCAGCGAGCTCAGGGCCGAGCCGACCCAGGACTGCAACTGCTGGCCGAAGACCGTCCCTATCGCCCCGGCCCCGACGATGCCGAGGAACAGGCGCCGCCCCAGCGGCCTGGTGCCCGGCGCAGGTGCCGGCCCGCCCTCATCCGGGCCTTCAGCCCGCCCGGTACCGATGCTCAACCGGTGGTCGCTCATCTCCTCCATCTATACGGTACAGGGCGCCCTACGGATGTCGTTGCGGTCCCCCTCAGAGGGCGACGTGGCCCGGTCGGCCTGCTCAGGCGAGGAGGGACATGACGTCGCCTGCCAGCTCGACCGAGCGGTCGGCGGCACCGGGCCCCAGCTCAGGGGGCAGCGGGCCCATGGTCCGGATGACGATGTCGGTGAAGCCGAGCTCAGCGTAAACCGACAGCTGTTCGGCCACGCTGGAGGGGTCACCGTAGGTGACGGCCTCCCGCTCGAAGCCGCGGTACCCGGATGCCACCAGGGCGTCGCCCACTCTGGTGGCGAGCCCCCGGTCCTCGGCGATGAACACGTCCCTGCGCAGCGGCACCCGGCCGGGGGCGCGGCCCGCTGCGGCGCAAGCCTCCCGGTAGAGGTCCATGGCCCGGGCGGCCGTGGCGGGCGTGAGGTCGGCGTTGGCGTACCAGTGGCCGCCCAGGCGGGCCACCCGCTCGATCGAGGAGCGCGCTCCCGCTCCCATCCACCACTCGGTCCCCTGGGGCGGGAGCGGCGCCACCCGTGCCGCCTTCACCCCGAAGAGGGGGCTGTCCACGGTCTCACCCCTCAGAAGGGCTGCCACGAGCCGGAAGGCCTCTTCGGCCCGTGCGCCCCGCCCCTGCAGGTCGGCGCCCATGGCGGCGAACTCTGCGGCGCCGGCGCCCAGGCCGGTCTGCACGATGAACGGGCCTTCGGTCATGGTGGCCAGCGTGCCCACCTGCTCGGCCAGGAGGACCGGGTGCCAGAGGGGCAGGATGAACAGGCAGCCCATCTGGCCCTGCCATTCGGCTGCCAGCCGGCCCAGGAGGGGAACGTTCTGCACGTAGCCTGCTCCACCGGTCGAATGGTGGTCGCCGAGGGTGAGCGAGCTGAGGCCGGCCCTACGGGCCGCCCTGGCCTGCCCGAGCGCCTGCAGGACGCCGGCCCGGTGACCATCGGGCCCGTCGAGGGCAAAGCTGGTGCCGATCGATATACCTACCTGCACGTCGCCCCTCCTGCGTGAGCCGGCAGGGCACCTGCCCGGCCGGGACCGGCGTGGCGGCAACCTTACCGCCGGCCGGCCCGGGCAGGTAAGGGCAGAGAGAGCCGGCTCGGGGTACCCTTTGGCCGTTGCCGGTGGCGCCGCGGCTAACGTCCACGTGTGGCCGAGCCGATCGTCCCCGAGGGTTTCCGTGCCCCGGCCGGTCTGGAGGGCGACGGCTTCCGCCTACGGCCGCTCACCCGGGCAGACAACGCCTCGGACCTGGCTGCCTGGTCGGCCAGCATCAGCCACATCAGGGCGACGCCCGGCTTCGCCGACCGCGACTGGCCGGTGCGGCCCTACAGCCTGGAGGAGAACGCGGCCGACCTGCGCCGGCACGAGGAGGACATGGCAGCGGGTACCGGCTTCACCTACAGCGTGGTCGACCCGGTGACCGACGAGGTGATCGGCTGTGCCTACTTCTACGGGCCCCGGCGCCCGGGCTACGACGTCGACGTTCGCTCGTGGGTGCGTGCCGACCGAGCCGACATGGACAAGCCGCTGCACGATGCCCTGGTGCTGTGGTTGGCCAGAGACTGGCCCTGGCGCCGGCCGGATTATGCGTCGCGGCCTTAGGCCGCGCTTGGGTGGCCGCACTTTTTGCCGAGATCACAGCATGCTCTCAGCGCGCGCCCGGGTAGGAGTGGTGAGCATGGCCCCATGCTGAAGTCCCTCACGGCCGGGTTGCTCGCTGCGCTCGCCGGGCTGGCCCTCCAGCCTGGGGCGTCGGCTGCGCCGTTGCCGCCGTTGGTGCTGGCGGCCAGCGCGGCCCCCGCCCTGGTACCTGCCAGCGGCGGGACGGTGCAGGTCACGGGGCGCGTGGCCCACGCCTCCACCTGCCGGCTGGAGGTCCTCTCGCACCAGTCGTTCCCGGTGGTGTACTCGCAGGCCCCCCGCAGCTGTGCCAGCGGAAAGTTCAGCGCCCGGGTGACCATCGGGCCCAACCCGAGCCCCGTGGCCCGCACGGTTGCCTTTGCTCTGGTGGCGGCC
>JAJZMF010000026.1 GCA_021850325.1 Actinomycetes bacterium | reverse complement strand
AGCCCTGCTCGCGTAGCCACGCTGTGATCTCGTAGCCGTAGGCGGGCCTCATGACCAGGACAGCCAGAACGATGCCCTCCAACGTGCCCTTGAGCATCTCTGTCATCTGCCTGCCCACCGCACCACCCCGGTACTCATCGCTACTAGTGACCAGTAGATAGTACCGCTGGGTAGCGACGTGTCAAGACCTTCCTGACCCCAAAGCAGGCTGGCCCCTCAAGGGCACCACGAGCCAGATCGGCTCATCTGGGTGCCGGCTTGTCAGCACAGCACCTACGACTGACCCGAGCGGAACGACGGTTCCGGGACCGGTGCTAGAGCCCCTGGGTAGTCCCTGGACTATCCATAATCACGCCGACGGAGGGGACCGGGCTACGGTACTGGCATGCGAGCGAGTTGGCGACCTGCGGGAGCAGGGGTGGCGCTGGTGGCCTGCCTGACCGGTGTGGTCCCTAGCGCGGTGGCAGCCGAGGGGCAGGTGGGCACGCCAGCATTACTTGCCACCGGGAAGGAACTCGTCCTCCGTTCATCTGACCTGCCGAGGGGCTGGACATCAGACGACGACGCCGGCGAGTGCATGGACGGGAGCGGCCCGAGCTCCTCAGCTGCCGGTTGCAGCACTACGGGCGTGCCGCGCCAACAGGCCTCCGACGACAAGTTCGCCCAGTGCTTGGGCTTGCCCGTGTCCCACGTCTCCATGCTCACCTGGAAGGACGAGCCGGGCGAGCCGTTCACCTACCTCTCGCCCACCTTCACGGCACCGGGGTACTCCGGCCTGTACCAGGTGCCGACCCTTGCGTCCGCCGTTACTATCGAGCCGTCCGCCGCGGTACAGGGGCGAGACCTCGCTGCTTTTTCGCAGCCTTCGTTCCCGAGGTGCTTCAAGGTCCAGGAGGCCTGGCAGATGCTTGCCATCGCCGAGCAGCTCGGTTCAGCGAGGCATGTGAGCATGGCGTTCGGGCCGGTGCACCGCGTGCCCGAGGAGGCAGCGACGGGTGTGACCGCCGTCGGCTACACCGTCTCTTTCACCCTCAGGTCACCCCAGCACAACGTGTCTGCCCTATTCGCGTGGGTCATCCTCGGGGCCGGCCGCGCCGAGGAAGTGCTCAAGGCCACAAGCGCCTCGGCTGCGCCTATGCCCGCCGCCGCGGTCGTCATGGCGCTTGGCCACTTGGAGGGCCGCCTCGCCGCCTACGCCGCGAGGTGACGCTCCCTTGACGCCGAGGAGAGAGATGCCCGGGGGGCGTCCTCGGGCAGGTGCTCAGCGGTGCCAACGTTGGCAACCAAGGCGACCGGCGCCCATCGGCAGTGCCAACGGGCACGGAGGGAGTGGGCGTACGTAGTGTCCAGATATGAGGCCGCCAGCGTGAACCGACAGGACCGCTTGCCAAGGCGTTTGCGAGCATCGAGCGCGCCAACCGCCGGGAACCGATCCGCCCTTCCACTCGACAGGGTGTTGGGCTTGCACTGGGGCCGTCCCGCGAAAGGCGCGACAATAGGGAAACCGACAAACCAGGAGTGAGCACGTGCGCACTCTGCGTAGGATGTTCAACCCCCTATCGACGGCAACGACCCGCTGGTGGTGCCACTCCGCTCTCCGGCGATTCGTCCTGCGACATCGGCGGGACGTTCGTCCGGGACCGGCAGCAGCCCTCCGACGGCCCGGATTGAGCGACCGCGCGGTCTACAGCGCGCCGCCACACCGGAGCGAACTGAGCACCGTGCCTGCGGTTTGTCGGCCGGTCAACGGGTCGAGCTCGATCTCGGGCGTCCCGCCCAGGGTGTCGCCGCTACAGACGATGGCGTCGCGCGCCCGTTTAGGACCCGCAGGTCGTCGACGACGAGCCGCTCAGTCCGCCACGCGGTCCCGGCCAGGCCTAGAGCGACAATGTCGATGAACCTGACGAACAGCACCAGGTCGTGCTCGGCGACCTTCGCCACCTGGCGGACTTGGTCGTGGGCAACGACGGCACCGGCACGCGGCTTGGTCACGTCGACGATGTAGACGAGGCCGTCAGCGACGACGCACAAGTGGTGCCGTGAGGGGCAGCCATAGACCCCCGACAAGCCGCCCAGGCCTCCGGACGCAAAGGTCCCGCCCCATTCCTCAGCGCCCGCGGGCTGCACTCGGACCACGGTGGGTGCTCCCCACCGAGACTCGAAAGGCTCGCCGCAGCGGCCCCGCCGGTCAAAGCCGAAGAACGGGCACCCCCAGTTCCCGTCGCCTGGGAACTCCGGCCCGCAGTCCACCCGGAACGCTGGGGCGAAACCTAGGTCATCAAAAGGGTCGTCTTCCATAGCGAACAGATCAGCCCCACACTGCTCGCGATTGAGTGGCCGCGCCTGCAGTTTCGACTAGCGCGTATCGACGGATCTGGTGTCGCTCGGGAGTAGGTGGCACCACCCGTACTGGCACGGCACCACCACGCCGCCTGCAACCTCCTCCCGCTACCCCACAGGGCCTCGCTGTCGCACACGCCGAGCCGCGCGCCAGGCCTCGTGCTCCGTCGGGCCAGGACTGCACCGTACGCGAATGCGCTGGTCACGGCCCAGAGCGGCCCGCTCGAGACAGATCGGGGACGGACGTTGTGAACGCGCTCTGTACCAGTCGTCGCCACACCCCCTCTGAGCAGGCAAGATCCTATTTCGCTAACACCCCACCACGGGGTCCTAGCGAAATAAGGGCCCACTGGCTAGCGGAACAAAAGGGACGGACCGGCCATGAGGCCGGTTCGTCCCGCGTCAGGGGCTCACTTGGCCCGCAAGCTCGTTGCCTGGCGCCCGGAGGACAAGTTCACCAAGGAGGGATGGGAGAGGTAAGGCCATGTGCCGAGGGCGCAGCCGTGGCGGCTGGCAGGCCCCTTGGCCCGGTAGCAACCCTGTGCCCAGGCAGAGCTCCTCGGGCTCGGGGACCTGGCTCTGAGGGGTGGGCCCGTAGGTCGGCCGGGCCACTGAGCTGGTCCGGGGTTAGCGATGGGCCTGGGCCCGAGCGCTCCGAACACCCATTAGGGCGCGGGTGGTGGAGTGGGCGCTCGTGCTCTCTGCGGACCGTGGCCCGATGTTCTGCGCTCGAGAAGGCGCCGGTCGGCCGCCATCGGCAAGAGTGAGTGCAATCTGCACCCACTCTTGTGGTAAGATCAGGTTGTGGTCAGAGTGATCCAGATCCGAGACGTCCCCGATGATGTGCATGAGGTACTGGCCAAGGCGGCCGAGGCCGAGAAGCTCTCGTTGAACCGGTACGTCCTTCGTGAACTCGAACATCTGGCCCACCGCGCCGAAGCTGTAGAACTCAACGCTCGGGTCATTACCGAGACGAGGGCACGGATCCCCAACAAGGTGGCACGGTCAAACATCCTCGCTGCGGTACAGGCAGGTCGCGACGAGTGAGGGTCGTCGACGCCGGTGTGCTCGTTGGTGTTCTCGTCGGTGATCTTGGACCTGAGGCGCTAGGCGACGAGGAGCTGGTGGCACCGCACCTGATCGACAGCGAGGTCACGCACGTGTTGCGACGGCTGGCTCATCGAGGGGACTTGACCGACGACGCGGCGACCACTGCAATGGACGGTTTCGTGCGGCTCAGTCTCACTCGGTTTCCGGCGGACTGGCTTCGAGGCCGAATGTGGGCGCTACGCCATAACCTTTCTGCCTACGACGCCACATACGTAGCTCTGACGGAGATGCTGTCCGCAACGTCGCTGCTGACTACCGATCCGAGGTTGGCAGCAGCTCCCGGCATCCAATGCCCGGTGGACGTTCTGTAACGGAGCTCTTGGCTGTCTCGGGCGCCCCGAGCGCCGACTTGAGGGCGGTATGGCCTCACAGCTCCGGTCAGCTTCCCGGGGTCATCACCGATAAACGAGAGCGCACGCTTAGGCGGATGTCCCTCATGCGACGGTACAGCCTCCGTGGTGTTCTGGGGCAGGGACAAAGCCGTGGTGCGCGTAGGAACGAGCCGCTTGTTCGTCGGTGGCGTCGACGAGTACCAGGCCGCAGGGCCTCGGTCTCCGAGCTCGAGCGGCGGCCCCCTGACAGGCGTCGGGTGGGCCCATCCCAGAGCATTGGCGAGCCGACCGACGGGCCAACTTGAACTGTTGCTCGTAGTCGCTCCTGGATGGCCCGGCGAGCGCCAGCTCCAGGTCGCAGGAGGGGGCCCAGAGGGCAGTCCGCACCGCTGACCGCCGCACCGCATGGCCCCGCCACCAGGCCCTGGACCGCCGAACGCGAGGGCCCACGACATGTGACTACCCTCTTGGGGAACTCCTGGACGCCTGGTGCGTAAGAGGAGGGTGATGCTTGTGGCGACGGGGGACGACGCAGTGCTGATGCGGGCGGCCCAGACGGACCCCGCGTCCTTCGGCACCCTCTTTGACCGCCACTTCGCTACCGTCTACCGGTTCTGCGAACGACGGGTCGGGCGGTCGGTGGCCGAGGACCTCGCAGGCGAGACTTTCCGGCGCGCCTTCGAGGCCCGGCACTCCTACGACCTGAGCATGCCGAACGCTCTTCCCTGGCTGTACCGCATCGCCCTCAACCTCGTCCGCGACGAGCTCCGCGCGAGAGCGGCTGAGGACCGGGCCTATGCCCGGCTGCACGCTCTGGCCGGCACCGGGTGGCGGAACGAGGACGACCAGGCGGCGAGACGCGCCGAGGCCCGTTCCGATCTCGTCATGCTCGCCCGCCTCCTCCTGGCCGAACCCCGAAGGGACGTGGACGCCCTGTTCCTCCATGTCTGGGAGGGGTTGAGCTACCTCGACGTAGCGACGGCCCTCGGTGTCCCGGTCGGCACGGTCCGGTCCCGGCTGAGCCGGCTCCGCCACCGCTTGGAGAGCCACCTCACGGCCCCCGAAAGCCGCTCGCCCTCGGCGCTGTGGGAGGAACTGGAGTAACGATGGACCGGCTCGTCCAGCTCGTAGGCCAGCTCGCGCCCGAGACGGCGCCGCCGTCACCCGATGCCAAGGCACGCCAACGTGCCGCGCTCGTCCGGTCGATCGAGGCGGCGGGCAGCGCACGGCCGGGCCCGGGGCGCCACCACCCTCGCCGCCGGGGCTGGCTCCTGGCGGTCGGCGCTGCGGCTGCGGCGGCAGTGACCGGGATGGTGGTGGTACCCGGCTCGCGCTCACCGCGCCCCCCGTCACACCCACCGTACGTGGCACCGGGCACGTCGGCCGTGCTCACGGCCGTTACGGGAGCGCTCGCCGGCACGGGTGGCGACATCGAGGAGGTTCGCCAAACCGTGCCTATGGGCCAGCTCGGCTCGACGGCGTGGGTGGACCTCGCTACCGGTGCGTGCCGGGTGAACACCGCGGTGGGCGGCAAGCTCACCTTGACGGTCTTCGTCGGAGACGGTCACGCGGTCATCATCGACCACGCCAACAGGCAGTGGTGGTCCCGCAGCAGTGGGGGCGTGACCTGTGAGCCGCTCACCCCACGGACCATTGCGCTGGACGTGGCCGCCGGCCGCTACACCCTTGCCGGTCAAGGGAACATCGACGGGCGGCGGGTGCTACGGCTCGTCTCCCGGGCAGCTACCTCCGGGCTGCACCCGGTGACGAAGCTGACGACGCTGTGGGTGGACGCGACGACCTACCTGCCGGTCCAGTCGACCACCAGCGGTCATCTCACCGAAAAGACCGTCTTCGCCTGGCTGCCCGCCACGGCCAACAACCGGGCGGTGCTCGAGGTCGCTGTCCCTGCCGGCTTCCGGCACGTCGCTACGCCCAGCAGCCAGCCGCCTCCGTAGGAGGCCTGACCGCGATGAACGCCCGCCTGCAGGAAGGTGCTCATTCCTGTGGAGCCCTGGGCCGGCTGCCACGCGATCGCGGCCCCGGCCTCTAGCTTCGCCTGCGAGAGCACCGAACCGATCGAGCCAAGGAGCCCCCGGAGTGGACCTTCCCCGTAGCTTCAGCATCCGAGAGAGCAGTCACCGCATCCACAACCCGTTCACCGAGGAGAAGCTGGCCACCCTTGGGCGAGCCCTACGCATTACGCCGGGGACCGGCATGCTGGACCTTGCGTGTGGCTCCGGTGAGATGCTCTGCACCTGGGCGCGCGACCACGGCGTGGCCGGCACCGGGGTGGACATCAGCAGCGACTTCCTCGCAAAGGCCCGCTCTCGGGCAGAGGCACTGGGCGTCGCCGACAGGGCCCGCTTCGTCCACGGTGACGCCGCTGGGTACGTCGCCAGCCAACCGGTGGAGGTTGCTGCATGTATCGGCGCCACCTGGGTGGGCGGGGGCGTCGCCGGGACCGTGGAGCTCCTGCGGAGGAGCCTCAGCCCAGGCGGGACGGTCCTCGTGGGCGAGCCCTACTGGCGGCTCGACCCGCCCGACCAGGCCACCGTCGAAGCTTGCCATGCCACCAACAAGGACGACTTCCTCCCCCTGCCCGGCCTGCTCGAGTCCTTCGGCAGGCTCGGTTACGACGTGGTGGAGATGGTGCTCGCAGACCAGGACAGCTGGGACCGCTACGTGGCGCCACAGTGGCTCAACATCCGGCGGTGGCTCGACGCCAATCCCGACGACGAGCTGGCGGGCGAGCTGCGCGCCGAACTGGCGAGCGGCGCTGTGCGCCATGTCCGCTACCAGCGCGAGTACCTCGGCTGGGGCGTCTTCGCATTGATGGAGCGCTGAGGTGCGTCGACCTCGTTCACGGGTTGGGGCGGTTCCACCCCGGCACTGGTCGGGCCGGATGCCTGGTGGTCCCTCCGGGCGCAGTGCGTCGAGCGGGGCACCTTCGGCTGCCTGACATGCCGCAGCGATGGGACGCCCATCGCCCTCCGCGGCTGGTATTGTCCTCCCCGTGACCAGGTCCCTTGACAGGCCGACGTGCAGGTAGGGGAGGCTGCGTCGCTCGCTTTCGCCACGCCTTGCACGCAGGGGGCCACGGGCCTGAGGGCCGTCATCTCCACCACGTAAAGGTGTACGTCAACGTAGGTGGCGCGTCTGCAGCAGAGCTCTGAGCTGATGCCGTTATGGCACCTCACTGTGAGAGGTTTGCCATCTGAAGGACCATGGCTTGTCCTTCGCCCGGTGCGGTGGGATGGGTTCGTAGCGGGTGTCCGGGCTGAACACACGACAAAGGGGACCTGGGTACAGTGAAAAGTGAACGGCGGTGCTGCGGCCTGCTTGCCAAGGCGTCAGCGGTGCTCGCCCTCCTGTCGGCGGCGGTAGCGGCCACGGCGGCGGCACCCAGCTTTGGCGCCGGCACCGCTCCGGCATGGGAACCCGATGGCAATGCGGCGAGCTACGGCCAGATCGTGTTCTACGACGCCAATGGCGATGTGGTCACGAGCGGCACCGACTACAACAACCCCTTCGCCTTCGCCGTGGCGGCTACCGCCAAGGATGCCGGTGCCAGCACCGCGCAGCTGGTCTACAAGGTCCCCGAGCAGGGTGTCCCGCCTGGGTCGTGGAACGGGCAGCTCGTCAACGAGAACGCGCAGCCTGTTGCGGGAGCTCCGGGTGATGTGGCGGCTCTCAACGCCACCCACGATGTGGTTGCCGGTGGTACTGCGGCCAGCCTCTCGACGTTCAATGTGGCTTACCCGACCACCACGGTGGCCGGGTACCAGGATGTGGTCCAGGTCCGCATGACCGACTCCGGTCCGGGTGGTGCGGGTAACTCCAACGGCACCTACTGGGAATCGGATGTGGCGATCAACCCCGGCGCGACCGCCATCACCGTTCTCGGTGCCACCGTGCCGCCCGGCGGATGGGCCCAGGTGTTCCCGGTGGTGGCCCCGACGAGCACCACCGTGCTGACGACCAGCGCCACTGGCGGTGATCTCAACATCACCAACCCCATCACGCTCACCGCCGACGTGACCCCCGTCGGCGGGGCCACGGGTGCCGGCAGCGTCAACTTCTTCGATGACACCGGGTCGGGACCGACCCTGATCGGCTCGGGAGCAGTCGACGCTTCGGGGACCGCCACCTACACGTACACCCCCGGCGGCGGCGGTCAGTCCTACACCGCCACCTTCGTCCCCACCCTCGGCGACATCCAGAACCCCGACACCGCCAATGCGACCATGACCGGCGGGTCGACCTCGTCGGCGGTGGCTGTAACCGTCACTGCGCCCGCCACCAACACCACGGTCAACTCCAGTGGCAACAGCTCGGTGGTTGGCACCGCAGTGACCTACACCGCGACGATCACCTCCGCCGGCGGCACCCCCAACGGCGGGACAGTGGCCTTCCAGGACGGCGGGTCAACGATCGCCAACTGCGGCTCTCAGCCGGTGAGCGCGGGATCGGCTAGCTGCGTCGCCACGCCCGCGACGGCTGGAGCCCACAGCATCACGGCCATCTACTCGCCCGGGACCGCTCCCTTCGCCGGCTCCACCTCGGGCGCCATCACCCAGACCGTCACTCAAGGCACTACCCACACCACCTTGAGCGCATCTCCCAACCCCGGCGGGGACGGGCAGAACGTGACGCTCACCGCCACGGTCGCGCTGGCCACCGGTGCCGGCACACCGACGGGCACGGTCCAGTTCCAGGACAACGGGAACCCCATCACCAGCCCTAATGACTGCTCGGCGGTGCGCCTGGCAACGCTCACGGTCACCTGCACCACGACCCTCACCGCCGGGACCTACAGCCTGTCGGCCGTTTACTCGGGTGACACCAACTTCACGACCTCGACCGGGACCACGAGCGAGCCGGTCTACCCGGCCACCGTCACCACCCTGGCTTCGTCGAGCACAGGCGACACCTCCGTGGTCGGCGAGGGTGTCACCTATAGCGCGGTGGTCGCCTCCACCTCGACGGTGAACGCGGGGACGGTTGCCTTCACGGATGGAGGCTCGCCCATCGCCAACTGCACCACCGTCAACGTGGTGAACGGCAGTGCCATATGTGACGCAACCCCGGGCAGCGTCGGAGACCACACCATCGTGGCCACCTACCTCCCGGGGGCGGCAGCTTTCGGGGGCTCCGTGTCCAACCCGCTCACCCAGACGGTCAACCAGGCCGCGACCGCCACGACCCTGGGCGCGCTCACCACGTCGGTAACCGGCCAGGCCGTCACCTACTCGGCCCAGGTCGCAGTGATCTTGCCGGGCTCGGGCACACCGACCGGCACCGTGACCTTCAGTGCCGGTCCCACAACGCTGTGCACAGGCACCCTGAACGCCGGCGCCGTGGCCACCTGCACCGACAGTTCGCTGGTCGCAGCCAACTCGCCCTACCTCATCTCCGCCGCCTACGCGGGTGACGCCGACTTCGCCGCTTCGTCGTCTTCAGCTGCGCGGCAGACAGTCATCCCAGCCTCGACGTTGCTGGACCTGACCTCCAGCTCGGGCTCGAGCCCGAGCTATACCGGCGAGACGGTCACCTACCAGGCGGTTCTAAGCGTGGTGGCCCCCGGCAAGGGGACGCCGACCGGGGCGGTGGTCTTCAAGGACGGTGCCACCACCATCTGCACGGTGGCCCTCGGGCCTAGCCTCACGGTTGGCTGCAACGAGACCCCGAGCACCGCCGGTCCCCACGTCATAACGGCCTTCTACGCCGGGAGCTCCAACTTTGCCGCGGCTCCCAATGCCAGCCTGACCCAGACGGTACAAAACCAGGCCGGTCCGACTGCTCCGACTGCTCCGACTGCTCCGACTGCTCCGACTGCTCCGACTGCTCCGGGGGCCCCGGGGGCCCCGACCACGGTGACGGCCACCCCGGTCAACCCCGCCGGCTACCTGATCGTCGGTCGGGACGGCAGGGTGTTCACCTTCGGAGGAGCCAACTACCACGGCTCCCTCGGCGGAGCGCACCCCACCAAGCCGATCGTGGCTGTGACCTCCACCCCCGACAAAGGCGGGTACTGGATGGTCGCGGCCAACGGAGGGGTCTTCACCTTCGGTGACGCCAGGTTCTACGGCTCACTCGGCAAGGTGCACCTCGCCAAGCCCATCGTCACCATCATCCCAACCCACGACGGCAAGGGCTACTGGCTCATCGCCAGCGACGGTGGCGTCTTCACCTTCGGTGACGCCAGGTTCTACGGCTCACTCGGCAAGGTGCACCTTGCCAAGCCCATCGTGGGCGGGTCCCCCACCGCCGACGGCAAGGGCTACTGGCTGATCGCCGCCGACGGTGGCGTGTCCAGCTTCGGCGACGCCGTGTTCCACGGCTCGCTCGGCACCACCCACCTGACAAAGCCCATCGTGGCCATCGTCCCCACCGCTGACGGCGGCGGCTACTGGCTGATCGCCGCCGACGGAGGTGTGTTCAGCTTCGGCGACGCCCTGTTCCACGGCTCGCTCGGGACCACCCACCTGACAAAGCCCATCGTGGCCATCGTCCCCACCGCTGACGGCGGCGGCTACTGGCTGATCGCCGCCGACGGAGGTGTGTTCAGCTTCGGCGACGCCCAGTACAGGGGTTCGGTCCCCGGCACCGGTGTCAGGGTCACCGATGTGGTCGGCGCCGCCTGACCCGGGCCAGCCGACCGGCCCAACGACAACCTGGTCGTCCGACAGGACCTGGAGGGCAACGACTTCCCGTCTGCTCGCTGATCGCGCCACGCTGACCAGCACCATCACGCCACAGGCCGAGAACGACCGGTCCCGGTGCCCGCCGGTCGGGGAGCTCCGTCCGCCGGGGGCATGGTCGGCCCGTCGAGCCTAGGCTCACCTGCAATGCTCGAGATAAGCGGCTGTGCCGGGCTGATAGGCCCGAGCGGAGCCGGCCTGGACCTGCAAACAGGACTCGTCCACAGCCTGGAAGGCGCTGGCCGGGATGCGCTTCAGCTGGTCCACTTCCTGGTAGGTCCAACGGCGGTCAGCAGTGCCCTGGAAGTACCAGTTGGCGCCGTTGTCGGCCACGATCAGGCCGTAGGTCTTCATGGCCCTGAGCACCGTCTGGCAGAACGCCGAGCACAGGCTGGCGGGGAGCCTGAAACCTGCCTTCATCCGGAACCTGGCCCCCATGGGCGGGCACCTGGAGCCCGCGCTGCCGGCCTCATGCCTGGCAGGCCAGAGATAGCTGGCCTGCGTGCACTGCGCTGTCACACGCACGGCATGGTCAAGCGCTCCCGAGCTCACCTGGTCGTAGTTGACCAGGAGCGGTAGGAGCGGCAGGCCCGCGGCGTCGGCGGAGGTCCAGCCGGCCGGGCGCAGGGCGTCGGACCTGAGGTCCCAGGTGGCCCCGGAGCCGGCGTGAGCTGAGCCGGGGCGGTAATGGGCATCCCAAAGCTCGTACAGCTCGCAGGTCGCAGCACTGACCATGATCGCATGGCGGTCGCCCGTGCTTGCTGGACCTCCCTCGATCGGGGTGCCGGCGGTGAAGGGGTACCGCACGTTGTCGCTTTGCGACGCATAGAGGAAGTTGACCCGGGTGAAAGTGACCCCAGACGCCACGACGGTCCAGGGCATCCCATAGGGGACGCTGGGGTCACCCGAGGGGCCGTAGTCGGGGTGGAGGTAGCTGGTGGAGGCGTCCATGGCGGCCAGCCAAGCGGAGCTCTTGGCGTTGACGGGGAGGCCGGTCACCGGCGTGTTCCACACTGCGTCCGCAGGGAACGACGGGCAACCGGTGCCCGGCACCGTGGGCGCGGGGCCCCGATGGGCGCCCGGCGCACCGGGCGCCGGGGGCGCCAGCAGCGAGGCCAAGGCCAAGGTCGCTGCCCCGAGCGTTGCGCTCACTGGTCCCACGGAGCGCAAGCTAGCGCCGCCCAGGGGGCGCAGCCAGTGACCGCAGGCGTCAGAAGTGGCTCGAAGCCCTGTTCACCAAGCCGCGGGCCCAGGCGCTGGCACCCCGCCACAGGGTGGGCCGGGGCCCGGCCGGGCCACATATGCTCTCGGTTATCAGGGAGGCTCACCCGCCTGCCGCCGGCCCTCGGGCACGGACTGGCCCCTTGCCTGCCGGCGCGCACGGGTATTCCTTGGTGCAGGTCCTGAACGAAGCCCGCCAGGTACGCTCGGGCGTGTTCCGGGGGTCACGCCGCCAACTGGCGACGGTGACCGCCCAGCGCCTGATGCTGGCCATGGTCCTGCTGTACTGCGCCGGACGCATGTTCCATCTCTCCCAGGCCGCCGTCGACCTCACCGTTGCCGGCAGCTCGTACACCCGCTACTGGCTGGCTCTGGCCGCTGGCGCCGCATGTCTGGTGGAGAGCGGCCTGTTGCTGTGGCGCTTCCTGCGCCGGGGGCGCCTCAGCGCCGGTGGCCTGCTGGCCGAGGCGGCGTTCGATGTCGCCGCATTGGCGGCGCTCTCCGCTGCGACCACCGCCGCCCCGGGCCGAGCCGCGGCCATCAACTGGATGCTGCAGTACAGCGTGGCCACCTGTGCCGGGCTCGGCCTTGTTGCCGGCGGGGACCTCATGGAGGCAGCGACCGGGCTGGCGCCCCTCCCTTCGGATGATGTGGTCCCTTCGGGTGCCCTGGGGGCCCGCCGTCCCGACGGGGCGCGTACAGCATGGTGGTCACCTGCCGTGGTAGGCCTCCTGATGGTCGCCTACACCGCAGGCACCCTGCTCCCGCACCCGGTGACGGGCGAAGACGTTGGCCAGGTAGTGGGCAATTGCGCCAACTTTCCCGTGTTCTTCCTGGCCGGCTTCGCTGCCAGCGCCTTCCTGCGCCGCGTCGTGAAGGTGATGGGCCTGCGCAATGCCGAGGTCGCCCGGGCTGCGGCGGCGCTGGCCGAACAGGCCCAGTGGCGAGCGGTCGGAGCCGACGTCTTCGGCCCGGTCAGTGCTCTGCTCGACGAGCTGAGCGGCACCACAGGCCCTGTGCCGGAGAGGATGCAGCTCGAGGCAGGCCGACTGATAGAGCTGATCGAGGCCGTTCGTCCGAGCGCCGAGGCCCAGTGGTGAAATGGGCCGCGCCGGCCCGCCATCTCGGGCGGCTCGGCTTCCCCGGCCCGTGGGGGGTCAGCAGCCCGGGAGGCCCCGGGGACGGATGAGGGCAGCAGAGCGCGTCACCAAAGCACCGGGTACGGCCCCGTACGCGACGGCCCCGAGCGATGAAGGGCGTTCAGCGGAGATTGTGACCCTGCTGGTGACGGGTGCCCTGCGCGCCGGCACCCTGGTGCTCGGCCTGGCAGAGAGCGCAGGGACCGGCTGGCTGCTTGCTGCGCTGGCTGCCCAGTCGTTGCTCGGCTTCGGCCGGTCCTACCGGCGCCTGCAGCGCGGCCGGCTTCCCGCCATCGACACCACGACGGCGTTGTGCGAGACGGCGTGCGGCATCGCCTGCCTTGTCCTCGTGGCGACGGCCCTGGCGCCCGGGGCTCTCCCGACCTCGGCGTTCTGGGCCGAGCCCTATACGGTCATCACAGTCGTCATCGTCGGCGCCGCCGGCTGGTCCCTCATGGCGGGGGCCGCACCCGCCTGCGTTCTGACGGCCACCTACGCCCTCACCGTCTTCACGGCCATCGGCCCGCACCAGTTCCCCGACGTGGCCGCGCTTCGCGGCGCAGAGGCCGCGGTGTGGAACAACGCGCTGTCCTACGTGCCCTTCTTCCTGCTCGCCGTCCTGGGCTTCGGCTTGCTGCGGGCCATCATGGGCCAATCGGAGGCCCTCCGGGCGATGCTGGGGCGCCTCGCAGGCGAGCAGGCAAGGGTGGCGGCCGCCGCCAGCGCCTACCGGATAGGCCACGACATACCCAAGGCCCTGCTCCGGGAAGTGCGCCGCGGCACCATGACGGCGGACCAGCTGGCACCATGGGCCGAACAGTACAGGCGCGACCTGGCCGTCGCCCTGGGCCGAGCCGGAGGTGACGGGCACGTTGGTCCTGCGGAGCACCTCGACGGCACCGACCTGGCCGAGGAACTGTACCGGTTGAGCAGGGCGTTCGTGCCCGTGGCCAGGCTCGAGCTGGACCTGGGAGGCCTCTCGGGCACCCTCCCGGCGGGCGCTCCGGTGCTCACGATGGTCGGGGCGGTGCGTGAACTGCTCAACAACGCCGCCTACCACGCCTACGGGTACCCGGTCTCGCTCAAGGCCGCAGGCGACGCCCGGCACATCGTCATCGAGGTCCGCAACGACGGTCCCGGCCCGGTCCCCGAGCGTGTCGTCGCTGCCTGGGAACGCAAGCGCAACAGTGTCCACATGCTGGGCGCGGCGGGAGGCAGTTACCGGGTGGGCCCTGCCCACCCCGCCGCGGCACCCGAGGCCCGTGGCCTGCGCACCGTACTGGAGTGGCCGGCCCCGTAAGGGGCAGGTCTGCCCCTTACGCCGGGGGCCGCTCACCGCGACGATGACGACGTGCCCCTCGGTGCCGGCCGTGCCGTGCGTCGGGCCGTCATGGCCGTGGCCGCGATGGTCCTCCTCATCGGCGCGGGCGCCACCGGGCTGGCGTGGTACACGGCTGTCCGCCTCACCGACGTCCAGCACGTGCGACCGGCCTACCCGCTGCGGGTGGTCGCTGTCGGCCCCGGGCAGCGCTACGTCGTGCTCAGCCGGGGGCCTGACGCCGCCGAGCCGGGGACGTTCCGCCTCTCCTGGCCGGGCGGACAGGGCCTCGTCTCCACCGTAACGGCCGCAAGTGCTTCGAGCGTGACCCGTCGGCTGAGCTCTGTCCACGGGCGCCTGTCTGCCGGTCAGGCGGCCGGTGTGCAGCCTGACCCCTACACAGGCAACCCCTGGCAGGCGCTGCATGTGCGCTACCGCGACGTGGGCGTGCCCGGCCAGCTAGGGCCGATGCCGGCATGGTACGTGCCCGGGAGGCTAGGGACCTGGGCCGTCGTCGTGCACGGCCTGGGCGGCAGCCGCCAGGACGACCTGCCGGCCATCTCCCTGCTGCACCCGCTCGGCTTCCCGGTCCTGGCCATCACCTACCGCAACGACATCGGCGCCCCCGCCAGCCGCGACCACCTCTCCCACCTCGGGACGACCGAATGGCACGATGTCGGCCGCGCCGTCACCTATGCCGTCGACCACGGCGCCAAGGGCGTGGTCCTCTACGGGTACTCGCTCGGCGGGGCCATGTCGCTGGTGACGGCCCACGATCCCGCCTACGCCCCCTACGTACGTGGCATCGTCATGGACTCCCCCCTCCTCAGCTGGGGCGGCACCCTGGACTTCCAGGCCGGGCGGGTGCACCTGCCCGGCTTCGTGGCGACGCTCGTCGCCGAGATGGCCACATGGCGCACAGGGGCCGACCTGTCCATGTTCTCCGAGCACGCGCTGCAACAGGACCTCAGCGTGCCTGCCCTGCTCTACCAGGGCACAGCGGACAGGGTCGTGCCCGCCTATCTGGCAGGCCGCTTCGCCCGAGCCGACCGCCGCCTCGTCACCTACGTGCCCGTGAGAGGTGCGGACCACGTCTCCGAGCTGGGAGCCGACCCCGCTCTGTACCGGAGCGCGCTCCTCCGCTTCATGAGGCGCTTCCGCTGACAGGGCGGGGCCGGTGCAGGGGGCTGCGCCGGCGGGGCCGCGTAGGGCGGATCTGCCCCTTACCGTCACGGGCCCCTCCTTTTAGGTTTGTCGACGAGGGTGCACCACAGGTTGCAGCCCGGAGCCGGCCCCCAGCCGGCACGAGAGGAGGATGAAGCCATGAACGCAGCAAGGACCTTCAAGGCCGCTCTGTCGGCGTCGGTGTGCGCAATTACGGCAGCAGCGGGCCTCGGCTTGGCGGCCTCGACCGCCTCCGCCGCCGGCGTCTACTACGTTACGGCCACCCTGCCCCTGGCTGAGCGGGCCGCCCCCAGTACCTCGTCCGCAGTGCTCGGTTGGCTCTCGCACGACGAGGCTGTGGTGATCGAATGCCAGACGACGGGGACTGACGTGTACGGTTCGTCGATCTGGGACCGCCTCACAGGTGGGCAGTACGTGTCCGACTACTGGGTCAGCACACCGGTCTTCGCCCGGTTCACCCCCGGGCTGCCGCAGTGCCCGGCCACGCCGCCTCCCGCCCCCGGTGCCCCTACGGTCGGTGCAACCACCGCCGGCGACCAGGGCGACCTGGGCCAGTGCACCTGGTGGGCGGACTACGAGTTCCACGCCTACAGCGGCCTGTGGCCCGACTTCACCGGGCCCAACAACGGCAATGCCATGTACTGGGCAGGCAATGCCGCAGCCAAGGGCTGGACCGTGAGCGCGGTGCCCGAACCGTGGTCGGTAGCCGTCTTCCCGGCCTGGACCAATGGTGCCGGCGCTGACGGCCACGTCGCCTGGGTGACCGGCGTGTCCAACGGCCAGATAACGGTCAGCGAGGAGAACTTCACCTACGGCGCAGGTCACCTGGACGTCCGCACACTGACGCCCGCCTCCACCGTGCGGTACATCCTCGCACCTTGAGGTACGGGCCACGACCGGCCAACGGGGACTGAAGCTCGGGCCATGGGCTGCCGATAACTACACAGGAGACCCCTATGACCAGCATCTCATCCGTCCCCGGTTACCCTGCGGCCGACCTGTACCGCGTGAGCGCGCCAGGCGTGAACCAGGTCGACGCCGTCAACCGGCGCCCCGTGCCTTTGCAGGTGGCGCCGACGACCAGCACCGCCGCCGGCGCGGCCACGGTTGCAGCGGCCAACACGGCTGCGGCCCAGACCTCCTCCGAGCTCGCTACCAACCCTCCGCCGGGCTATGTGGGCAACCTGGCCGCCCTGGCGCCCAGGGCAGCTGCGAGCGGCCCGAAGCTCGGGGCCAACCTGGACGTCTCCATGTAGCCTCCGTCCCCGGAGGACGTGCGAGGCCCTGGTCCTGCGGGGTTCAGGGACCGGGGGCGACGAGGACGCCGGAGCGGAGGAACAGCTCGCGCGCCGGGACAGGACGGCCGTAGAGGAAGCCTTGGGCGTTGTCACACCCGTGAGCCGTCAGCACTGCCGCCTGGTGCTCGTCCTCGATGCCTTCGGCCACGATGGCCCTCCCGGTCTCCTTGGCAAGGGTGCAGATGGCAGCCACGACCGGGGCGCTGCTGGAACCGGCATGGATCTCGGCAACGAAGGAGCGGTCGATCTTGACATAGTCGACCGGCAAGGACGAGAACTGTCGCAGCGAGGAGTACTGGGTGCCGAAGTCGTCCAAGGCGACCTTCACACCGAGCTCGTGGAGGCCCCGGATGTTGGCGAGCACGCACTGGCCCTCGGCCAGCAGGGACTCGGTCACCTCGATGACGAGCCGGGACGGAGCGAGACCGGTCTCCTCGAGCAGCGAGGACACCTTCGCCGCGTAGTCGTCACGGTCGAGCTCGCGCACCGACGCGTTGACGCTCACCGTCATCGGCTCGGGCCAGGTCGCGGCTTCGGCCATGGCCTGCGCCAGCACAACCTGGCCGAGCTGGACGATGAGGCCGCACTCCTCGGCCAGAGGTATGAACTGGTCCGGTCCGACGATGCCCCGGTCAGGGTGCTCCCAACGGGCCAGAGCCTCCGCACCGATCAGCTCGCGGCCGGGGAGACCGACGATCGGCTGGTAGTAGACGACGAACTGGCCCGCAGCGAGGCCGTCGGCCAGTTCGGCGGCTTGGGCCGCGTGGCTCTCGCGCACCACCATGGTCGCCCGCCCTGCCTCCTTGGCCTCGTACACCGCACTGCGGGCCCGGTCGGCGAACATGGCGAAGGTGTCGCCCGGGTCGAGCTGGCACACCCCGAGGGAGCAGGCCCGGGCACCGGACAGGTGGGACCACCAGGAGCGCGCCATGGCCCCGGCTCGTGCGGCGTCGAGGCCGGGGAGCAGGACGGCGAACCCATCGGAGTTGTTGCGGGCCACGTGTGCGCCCTTGGGCGCCCGGGAAGCCAGCTCGGCACCGAAGTACTGGAGGAGCCTGTCCCCGGCGACCTGACCATGGTCGCGGTTGTAGGCATCGAAGTGGTCTATGTCGAACAGCGCCAGTGCCAGCGGGTGCCCCGAGCGCCGGGCGGACTCGATGGTCGACCTCACTGCCCGCTGCAGCCCGGCCCGGTTGAGCAGGCCCGTGAGCCGGTCCACCTCAGCCATGTTGGCGGCGCGCACGAGCCAGGTGACGACCGCTGCAATGACGAGGTTGACGAGCACCAGGACCCCGGCCTCCGCCCAGGGCACGGCGCCCGCCGCAGCCGTCGCAGCTATGCCCAGGTCACCCAGTACCTCGTAAGCCAGCCCTTGGCGTAGAGGTAGGAAGAAGAAGCTGTACAGCGGCACATAAAGGTAGGCGACCGCAAGCAGGCTTGCCGGCTCGGTCGACGGGGCGAGCACGACCAGGAGGGTGACCATGAGCGTCCCGGCCAGGTTCATGAGCTGGTAGGCGCCCCTGGGGAAGCGGTGCCCGAAGAAGAAGACGGCCCCTCCGCTCACGGCGGCTGCGGACACCACGACCAGCTCGGCGGCGAGGTACACGCCCCGGGCCGGGAACTGTGCCGTCACGAACAGCGCGGCAAGGGCCCCGGACAGATAAAAAAGGCCACCGGTGGTCCCCATGGCGTGGGCCGTTGCGACCACCGGGGGACGACGGTCGGCGAAGGCCTCTCTCAGGTGCCAGACCAGGCGCTCGCGCGGCTCGATGGCCTTCATTCCCCAGTCGCCTTCCTCGGCCTGCAAGCGCCGTCCGTGTGCGCCGTGCCCTACTACCCAAGCTGATCGGCCCGGTCCGTCGGTGGTCAAGCTCACCCACTGTGACCTTGGTCCGAGCGGGAAGTCGGCGAAGAGCTCCGACCGCCTCTGCCCCGGTCCCGGTGGTACCGGTCAGCCCGCTGGCTCCTCACCGGTGAGCTCGGCCAGGAGCCCCCGTACCCTCCGGTCGATCTCGTCCACGATGGGCCGCACCTGTTCGACTGGTAGCCCCGCCGGGTCCGTGAGCTCCCAGTCGACGTACCGCTTGCCCGGGTAGTACGGGCAGGTGTCCCCGCAGCCCATGGTGACGACCACGTCGGCGGCCCGGGCGTCCTCGTCGGTGAGGGGCTTGGGGAACTCCCGCGAGGTGCTCAGGCCCCGTTCCTCCAGGACTGCGACCACGGAAGGGTTGAGGTCCTCACCGGGCTCGGAACCGGCGGAACGGACCTCGACCCGTCCCAGGGCATAGTGGTCCAGGAGCACCTTGGCGGCCAGGCTGCGCCCGGAGTTGTGGACACAGAGGAACAGCACCACGGGCTTGGTGCTCACAACCCTCCCGCCCCGGCACGGGCGCCGGGACCGGCGGGCGGCGGGTAGTAGCGCTTGCGGGCCCACAACGCCACGTAGACCAGGCCCACCAGGACGGGCACCTCGATGAGCGGGCCGACCACCCCGGCCAGCGCCTGGCCACTGGTCACGCCGAACACCCCGATGGCCACGGCGATGGCCAGCTCGAAGTTGTTGCCCGCAGCCGTGAAGGCCAGCGTTGCCGTCCGCTCGTAGGGCAGGCCGATGCGCCGGCCCAGCGCGAACGCACCGGTCCACATGATGGCGAAGTAGGCGAGCAGGGGAAGTGCGATGCGCGCCACGTCGCCGGGATGACCGGTGATGGTGTAACCCTGGAGGGCGAAGAGGATGACGATGGTGTAGAGGAGGCCGTAGAGGGCGAAAGGCCCCAGGCGCGGCAGCAGCACTTCCTCGTACCAGCGCCTCCCCTTGGCCCGTTCCCCGATCAGGCGGGTGAGGGCGCCGGCGACCAGGGGCACGCCCAGGAACACGCCCACCGTCTCGGCGATGCGGCCCATGGAGAGGTGCAGGCCCACGGTGGAAAGGCCGAGCCAACCGGGAAGGACCTCGAGGTAGAAGTAGCCGAGCACCGCGAACATGAGGACCTGGAACAACGAGTTGAGCGCGACCAGGACCGCAGCAGCCTCCCTGTCGCCGCAGGACAGGTCGTTCCAGATGAGGACCATGGCAATGCAGCGGGCCAGGCCCACGATCACGAGGCCCGTGCGGTAAGTGGGCTGGTCGGGGAGCAACAGCCAGGCCAGGGCGAACATGACGGCCGGGCCCACCAGCCAGTTCAGCACCAGCGAGGACACCAGCATCGCCTTGTCGCGGACCACGGGCCCGACCTGCCCGTAGCGGACCTTGGCCAGCACCGGGTACATCATGACCAGGAGGCCGATGAAGATGGGCAGCGAGGTCCCGGACGTGACCTGGACGGCGTCGAGGTGCCGGTTGAGGCTGGGGACAGCCCGGCCCAACCCGATGCCGGCGGCCATGGCGAGGACGATCCAGACGGGCAGGAACCGGTCCACGAACGACAACCGGGCAACGACCGGCGCCTCTACGACGGCGCCCATGGCCGGTTCGGTGCCTGCGACGCTGCTCGCCGTTGCCACCCGGCGGCTCTGTTCGGGCGGGCCGGTGCGGGGGTACCGAGGCCGGCCACCCTGAGGGCCCGCTGCGCCCGGAGCGCCCCGGCCCTCCTGGTAGTATCGATGGGTATCAATGCTTCGATGATGGTCGCTGCAATCACCAATGTCAATGCAATCACCAATGTCAATGCAATCACCAACGTCAATAGGGGGGGTGAGGGGGACGAGCTCGCTCGCACCCGGGACAGAGGCTGAGGCCGTCGAGTGCTGCCCCTCGGTGCTGTCCGCACCGCTCGGGGCCGATGACGCCGCTGAGCTGGCCCGGGCCTTCAGCGCACTGGCCGACCCTGTCCGGCTGCGACTTATCTCCATGCTGGCCGCGGCACCCTCGGGCGAGGTCTGTGTGTGCAACTTCGTCGGCCCCCTCAGCAGGTCCCAGGGCACGGTCTCCCACCACCTGAAGATCCTGGGCGAAGCGGGCCTCGTGCGCGGCGAACGCCGGGGCAAGTGGGTGTGGTACTCCCTCGACCGGGACCGTTTCGCCGCCCTGAGGACAGCCATCGGGCCATAAGACCGTGCACTCCCGGGTGCCACCAGCGGGGCCCGGGGCACTACCGCTAGCCGGGGTACGGGTTTGGTGCTGGCAGCGTCGGTGCCATGCCGGGCACCGGGCAACCTGGGGGCGAGATGACGGGCACCCCCGACAGAGCGGCACAGCCCCGGGCGGGCGCGCCTCTCACGTGCCTCCTCGTAGACGACAGCCCCGTGTTCCTGACAGCGGCGCGCACGTTACTGGAAAGGCAGGGCCTGCGCGTCGTGGGCGCAGCGGGCACGGCCGAAGAGGGTTACCGACTGGCCCGTTCACGGAGTCCCGACGTGGTCCTGGTGGACATCGCGCTGGGTACCGACAGCGGGTTCGACCTGGCGCAGCGGCTGGCCACTGACGCGACGACGGCAGGCACTACGGTGGTGCTCATCTCCACCCGTTCCGAGGACGACCTCGCCGAGCTCGTCCAAGCGAGCCCTGCGGTCGGCTTCCTGCCCAAGGCGGAGCTTTCCGCCCGCTCGGTGCTGAGCCTGTTCGGCCACCGCGAGCCGTGAAGGCACTACTGCCGGCGGCAGCCCGCACGGGTGGGCATGGCAAGGGGCCCTTCAGGCACCGGGTGGCCGGCCCGCCTCCGGGGGGCGCTCAACGTGGGTGACGAGGCCCGTGCCGGCGACGCACTACGCCGCTTGGTCGAGGCGCAGGCCACCTACCGACGCCTGGCCTCCCTGGTCGCCGAGGGTGCCCCTCCCGCCGAGCTTTTCCAGGCCTTTGCCGGGGAGCTCGGCGAGCTGCTACCACGCGGAGTGGTGGCCATGAGCCGTTACGGGGAGGACGGCAAGCTCCACCCGGTGGGGACCTGGAGCCACGAAGGGGACAGCTCAGGCACCGACGCAGCCATGGCCCCGGTAACGGCGCGGCCCGGGGGGCAGGGCCCCGGCCGTCCGGCCCCCGGCGCCGGTGCGGAGCCCGCCTCGCCCGGTCCTCCTGCCACCGTCCAGGTGCCCATCGAGGTGGAGGGCCGCCCCTGGGGAGCGATGGCGATCTGGTCGGCTGACGCGGCACTTCCCGTCGATGCAGATGAGCGCCTGCGCGAGTTCGCCTCCCTCATGGCGACGATCATCGCCAATGCCGGGAGCCGGGCGGCACTTGCTGCATCCCGGGCCCGGATCGTGGCTGCCTCCGACGAGGCCCGAAGGCGGATCGAGCGGGACCTGCACGACGGGGCGCAGCAGCGGCTCGTCTCTCTCGCCCTGGCACTGCGTGCGGCTGAGGCGAAGGTGCCCGCCGAGGACGCCGAGCTCCGCTCGGAGCTTTCGGCGGTCGCTGACGGCCTCACAGAGCTGCTCGACGAGCTTCGCAGCATTGCCCGGGGAGTCCACCCGGCGGTGCTCGACACGGGCGGGCTCGGCCCCGCCCTGAGGGCGCTGGGCCGCCGGTCGCCCGTACCGGTGCAGCTCGATGTCGCGTCCGGGCGTTACCCCGAGCAGCTCGAAGTCAGCGTGTACTACGTCGTGTCAGAGGCGCTCACCAATGTCGCCAAGCACGCAAATGCCTCCTTCGTACGGGTGGAAGTGGCGGTGCACGACAGGGCGCTGCACGTGATCGTGGCCGACGACGGGGTCGGTGGGGCCCGCCTGCAGGCGGGGTCGGGCCTTGTCGGCCTGCGCGACCGGGTGGAGGCGGTCGGGGGCTCGCTCGAGCTGCACAGCCTGCCCGGCGGCGGCACCTCGCTGGAAGCCCTCATGCCTCTGCCCGGGAGTTAGCGGGCGGGCTCCCGGCCCGGTCGGCGGGGGCCGAGGAAGGTGAGCACCGCCAGTACCCGGCGGTGGTCGTCGTCTGTTTCGGGGACGAGGAGCTTGCTCAGGATGCTGTGCACGTGCTTCTCGACGGTGCCCTCCGAGACGTAGAGGCGGTGGGCGATCCCCGCGTTCGAGCGCCCTTCGGCCATGAGCGAAAGCACTTCGCGTTCCCGGTCGGTGAGCTCGTCCAAGGGGTCGTGGACGTGCCGGGCGGCGACGAGCTCACGTACCAGTGCGGGGTCGACCACCGATCCGCCCTTCAGTACTCTCTCGACCGTGTCGAGGAACTGGGCCACATCGGTGACCCGGCTCTTCAGCAGGTAACCGGTGCCCCCACGGGCAGCCAGCAGGTCCATGGCCTCCTCCACCTCGATGTAGGCGGAGAGCAGGAGGACGGCCGTCGCAGGGAACCTGTCCCGGATGTACTTGGCCGCGTCCAAGCCCTCGGTACCGTGCTTGGGCGGCATCCGGATGTCGATGACGGCGAGGTCGGGCCGGTGCTCGGAGACCAGGTTGACGAGGGTGGTCGCCTCGCCGCACTGCCCGACGACGTCGTAGCCGGAGCGTTGGAACAGGCTCGCCAGGCCCTCCCGCAGGAGGACGTCGTCGTCGGCCAGCACCACCCGGGCCCGGCCAGGGACCGCAGCAGTGCCGGCCTCCCCGGGCACGGGAACCGGGCGCCCGCCAAGTTCTCGCACCGCAACGACTGTACGTGCCTACCGCCCCTGCGCGCTGGGGTCTTCGGGCCCGCTCTCACTACCGGTCAGCAGTAGGTGCCGATGTCATGCGAGCCGGGGGGCACTTCGGGCACTAGCGGTGACGAGGCCGTCCTCGGCCAGGGTGAACATGGGGTACGTAGACCGCTCCCACAATGGAGGAGAACGACATGCCGGGCTTGGCCCCCAGCGCAGAGCAGATCCTTGTCCAGATGCGCGACACCCTGGGCGCAGCACCCGCCGTCATGGAGAAGGCGCTCGACGCCGACCCCACGGTGGTCGTCGAGCACGCCCGCTCGAAGCAGTACGCCATGCCCCCCCAGGGCGGTGCCCTCGACGAAGAGACGCGCACCCTCGTGTACATGGCCGTTGCCCTGGCCACCTCGGACCACACCTGCGTGAAGGCGATGGTGGCCAAGGCCCGCTCGGAGGGGACCTCTTCGGCCAAGCTGCTCGAGGCGTTCCACATCGCCCGGCTGGCTCGGGCCACTGCGGTGCTCGGCAACGCTGAGCCCCTGTTCGACCTCGTGAACGGGAGGGCGGACGGAGGCGGCGAGCTATGAGCAACCTGGCCACCAAGCCCACTCGCAGGCAACGGGTGGCAGCCGGGCCCGGGCCCGAGACCGCACCCAGGCCCGTGCCGCCCCAAGGGGGCCCTCCGGTCGGGTACCTGCGTGGCTTCCACCCGGGCTGGTTCGGCGCCGTCATGGGCACGGCCATCGTGGGGGTGGCCGCCTACCTGAACCCGGGCTCCTATGCCAGCCTCACCCACACCGCCCATGGGGTCGGCCTGAGCTTCGTCCTGCTCGCCTGGGCCCTGGCGCTCGTCATAGCCGTCCCCTACCTTGCCCGCTTCTCCCGGCACCCGGATGCCGCGCTGGCCGATCTGCACCACCCCGTGGCCGGCCCCCTCTACGCCACCCTGCCTGCCGCCGTCCTGGTCCTCGCCACCGCAACCGCCACCGTCGGCGGCTCGCTGCTGCCGGCCGGCACTGTGGCGCTGGCCGTCGCCGTGCTCGCCGCTGCAGGGACGCTCGTCACCTTTGTGGGCAGTGTGGTCTTCACCTATGTGCTTTTCACCGACGACGGGTTGTCCGCCGACGCCGTCAACGGGGGATGGTTCATACCACCGGTAGCCAACATCATCGTCCCCCTCCCCCTGCTCACTCTCCTGCCTCACGTCAGCGTGCCGTCGGCACGCCTGTTGCTGCTCGCCGGCTACGCCGGGCTCGGCACCGGGCTACTGCTCTTCGTCCTGGTAGCTGCCGCCCTCTTCAGCCGGCTCGTGCACCACCCCCTTCCCCCACCTGCGCTCGCCCCGTCGCTGTGGATAGGGCTCGGGCCGATAGGGGTCGGGAGCCTGGCCCTGGTGCGCCTCGCAGCCGGAGGGGCACCCTACTGGGGTGAGGCGGCGGGCGCCGTGCAGACCCTGTCCGTCATCGCGGCGACGGCCCTGTGGGGCTTCGGCCTGTGGTGGCTTGCCACGGCGGCCGCCCTGCTGGCCCGGTACCTGCGCCGAGGCCCTCTTGGCTCCGGCGTGGGGCTGTGGGCCTTCACCTTCCCCCTCGGTGCCTACACCGTCGCCACGCTCGAGCTCGCCCGCAGCTGGGGGGCCCGTCCGCTCGAGCTGGGGGCCATCGCCCTGCTCGTCGTCCTGGCCGCGTTCTGGTGCGCGGTCAGCGCGAGCACGCTCGTGGCCGTACGGAACGGACGTGCCTGGCAGCGCTGAGCCTGGCAAGCGCGCCTTCACCTCCCAGCTTTCACACCATGCCTGCACCACGCCTGGGCCGAGGCTGCACCCCGGCCGGCTTGGGTGTGCCTGCGTCGGACGCGCGGCTCGCCGGCTTGGCCGTGGCAGCGGGCGCCATGCCGTGCGCGGCCGGTGCCGACAGGAGGTACGACATATGGCAGTCCCCTGGGAGGGGCCCGCGTCCCACGCAGCTGTCACGCCCTGGCCGGCCCAGGCCGTAGCCGCCGAGATGCTCGACGGAGTGAAGGTCTACGGCCGGGGCGTCACCACCGTCAGGGCGCTGGACGGCGTCACAGCCCGCTTCTTCGCCGGCCAGCTCACTGCGGTGATGGGCCCGTCCGGGTCCGGCAAGTCCACTCTCCTGCACTGCCTCGCCGGGCTGGACCGGCTGACCTCGGGCCGGGCCCTGCTGGCCGGTACCGACCTCGGCTCCCTCGACGACAGGTCCATGACCCTGCTCCGGCGCGAGCAGGTGGGCTTCATCTTCCAGGCCTACAACCTCGTGCCGACCCTCAGCGCCGAGGAGAACATCGTGCTGCCTCTCAGGCTCGCCCGGCGCAAGCCCGACCGGGAGTGGGTGCAGGCCCTGGCCGCACTGCTCGGCATAGCCGACCGGCTGGGCCACCGCCCGTCCGAGCTCTCCGGAGGCCAGCAGCAACGCGTCGCCACGGCGCGAGCACTGGTCACGCGCCCCCGGCTCGTCTTCGCCGACGAGCCCACCGGCAACCTGGACTCCTCCTCCGCCACGCGGCTCCTGGGCCAGTTGAGGGCCGCGGTGGACGACTTCCATCAGAGCGTCGTGGTCGTGACCCACGACCCACGGGTCGCCGAGTACGCCGACCGGGCACTGTTCCTGGCTGACGGCCAAGTGGCGTACACGATGAACGAGCCCACCAGTGAAGCTGTCCTCGACCTCCTGGCCGGCTTGAGCCGTCCCCGTCCCCGCCACGCGCGCTGAGGTCCCGGCATGTGGCGGCTCAGCCTCAAAGGTGCGGCGGGCCACCGGTTGCGCTACGCGATGACGGCGTTGGCGGTCATGATGGGCGTCGCCTTCATCGCCGGGGCACTGGTGCTCACGGGCACCATCGGACGGACGTTCGACAACCTCTACAACCAGGTGTACGCGTCGACGGACGTCGTGGTCCGGGCCAGCCAGCCCTTCGAGGCGGGACTGAGCTACACCGGCAAGCGGGCACAGATCGACGCCTCCGTCGCCCGTACCGTACGTGCCGTACCCGGCGTCGCTGCGGTCAGCAGCACCATCGAAGGGTACGCACAGCTGGTCGGCCGTGACGGCAAGCCTGTGGGCAACCCCGCTGCCGGCCCCCCGGCACTGGGCGAGTCGTGGGGCGACGTGGCCTCGCTCAGCCCGTTGCGCATCCTGCCCGGGGGGCACCCGCCCAGCGCCGACAACGAGGTGGCCATCGACAAGCACTCGGCCACGGTGGGCCGGCTGGCCGTCGGCGACAGGGTGACAGTGCTCACAAAGCTGGCCCCCGCCACCTACACGGTCAGCGGCATCGTGACCTGGGCAGGCCAGGACAGCCCCCTGGGGGCCAGCATCACGGTGTTCACCCCGGCCGCGGCCGCCCGGGTGCTTGGCACCCCGGGCAAGGTGGACCAGGTCAACGTCCAGGCCCTACCCGGCACCAACCGGGCTGAGCTCGTCCAACGGGTCCGAGCCGCGTTGGCGGCCCCGGGCCTGGAGGTGGTGACGGGGCAGGCGGTGACCAGGGAGGGGCAGGACGCCGTCCACCGGGCACTGGGCTTCTTCAATGTCGCCCTGCTCGTCTTCGCCCTCATCTCGTTGTTCGTCGGTTCCTTCCTCATCTTCAACACCTTCTCGATGGTCGTGGCCCAGAGGCAGAGAGAACTGGCGCTCCTGCGTGCCCTGGGGGCCAGCCGCCCCCAGGTGCTCGGCACGGTACTGGGTGAATCGGTTCTCATCGGTACCGTGGCCTCGGCGGCCGGCCTGGCCGCAGGGACGGGCCTTGCGGTCGGCCTACGAGCCGGCCTGGCCGCGCTGGGGACCGATATCCCCTCGAACGGCCTGGTGCTCACCGGGACCACAGTGGTTGCCGCCATCGGGACAGGCGTAGTGGTGACCGTGGCCTCTGCCCTCCTGCCGGCATGGCGGGCCTCCATGGTGCCGCCACTGGCGGTCATGCAGGGCGCGGCGAGCGAGGCGCGCCAGCCGCCCCGGCGCAGGGCCCTTGCCGGGGCCGCCATGACCATGGCAGGCGCGGCAAGCATCGGCATGGGCCTGGCCGCCCCGGTGCCTGGCCCCTTGCTCTGGGCAGGGGCCGGCGCAGCGGCACTTTTCGTCGGGGTCGCCGCCCTGGGCCCCCTACTGGCGCGGCCGTTCGCCCGGGTTGCAGGGGCGCCCCTGGCGCATGCCGGCGTACCAGGCGCCCTGGCCCGCGAGAACACCGTCGGCAACCCCGCCCGCACGTCGGCGACCGCCGCAGCGCTCATGGTCGGCGTCGCCCTGGTCACTTCAATGACCATCGTGGCCTCGTCGACCAGGGCCTCCGCCGACCACGCCATCGCCTCGACCATGAGGGCTGACTACGTGGTCACGGCCGGTGGAGCCACCGTCAACAGCGGCTTCAGCCCTGCGCTGGCCAGTTCGCTGTCCCGGCTGCGCGAGGTCTCGGATGTCACGGGTGCCAAGCTGGGCACGGCCCGGGTCGACGGGGCGACCGTCGGAGTGGTTGCGCTGAGCCCGTTGCCGGCCTCGCGACTGGTCGACCTCGACGTGTCCGCGGGAAGCCTGGCGGCGCTGTCCCCCACGGGCATAGCGGTGTCCGCCCGAGCCGCCGCCGAAGCGAAGGTGGGCATCGGCAGCAGATTGCCTGTCACCTTCACGGCCGTAGGGACAAGGGCCCTTACGGTCGAGGCCATATACCGGGCCCGGGCCGCGGCCGGTGACTACGTGATCAGCACCTCGGCCGCACGTGCCCTCCTGCCGGGCAGCTTGGACGCGCTCGTCTACGTCGGCTTGGCACCCGGCGTCCCCCCGGCCGTCGGCCGAGCCGCGGTGGAGAGGGTGCTGGCCGCCTACCCGAACTCCACGCTGATGGACCAGGCCCAGTTCAAGGCCGAACAGTCGAGACAGGTGGGACAGTTGCTGAACCTCGTCTACGCCCTCCTGGCCCTGGCCCTGCTGATCGCCCTCATGGGGATCGCCAACACCCTCTCCCTCTCCGTGCACCAAAGGACCAGGGAGCTCGGCATGCTCCGTTCGGTCGGGATGACCAGGGCCCAGGTCCGGTCCATGGTCAACCTGGAGGCGCTGTTGATCTCGCTCTTCGGTGCCGCCGAGGGCTTGGTGCTCGGCCTTGCCCTGGGCTGGGCCCTTGTGGCGGCCCTGGCCTCGTCCGGGCTCGACCTCGTCTCGGTGCCGGTGGCACAACTGCTCGTCGTGACGGCCGTGGCCACCCTGGCCGGCGTGCTCGCCAGCCGCCGGCCGAGCCAACGTGCCGCCCGCCTGGACGTCCTGGCAGCCGTAGCACAGGAGTAGTGAAGAAGACAGGAGTGAAGAAGGAGGTCCCTGTCAGATGGAAGCACTGGTGGTTTACGAGAGCCTCTACGGCAACACCCGCAAGGTGGCCGAGGCCATTGCCGCCGGCATCAGCAGCACCGACCCTGGTGCGCTGGTGCGGGTCCTGCGCGTGGACGAGGTGACCCCGCACGACCTGAGCGGTGGCCAGCTCGTAGTAGCCGGAGGCCCCACCCATGCCCTGCGCATGAGCACGGCCCAGTCACGTCGCAACGCGCCGGACGTCCCTGCCGCAGGCCACGCCCAGGGGCCCGGTGGCTCGGACATGGGGATCCGGGAATGGCTGGGCACCATGCCGGACGCAAGCAACGGGGCCCGCGCCGCCGCGTTCGACACCCGGCTTGCCTTCCCTCCTTCCGGAGGTGCGGCGCGCGCCATCGCCAAGGGCATGCGGCGCCACGGCTACAAGATCGCCGCACGCCCTCACGGGTTCGTCGTCAGGGGCGCCCGCGGCCCACTCCGCGATGGAGAGGAGCAGGCGGCGCGCGAATGGGGCGCTGCCCTGGCCCGGGAGCACTGACCCGCGGGTAGGAGGTTGCGCCGCCACCGGACGAGAAGCCCGCACCGGCGCCTAAGGGGCCTTGTGCGGCCTTCTACGCCTTTGCCCCGCTTGGGGCCCTTAGTGCGCCTGGGCCACTGCCGGCGTGGTGGCAAAAGTGGTCCCCAGCTCGGCACCGGAACTGCCGCCTACCCAGAGGTCGAACGTCGCCGTGTCGAGCACGTAGTCGCCGGCCGCCGCGTTCCAGTAGCTCAGCTCGTCGGGGCCCAATGTGAACCGGAGGGTCGTACGCTCCCCCGCCTCGAGGTGGAGGCGCCGGAAGCCCTTCAGCTCGCGGACCGGGCGGGACGCGGTCCCGTACCGCTGGTGCACGTAGAGCTGGGCCACCTCGTCGCCGGCGCGCTCACCGGTGTTGGCCACCGCTACCGAGACGGTGAGCGTCTCGCCAACGGGCAGTTGGTCCCGGTCCACAGACAGGTCGGAGTAGGAGAAAGTCGTGTAGCTGAGGCCGGTACCGAAGCGGTAGAGCGGCGTGCTCGGCTCGTCCCAGTACCGCTCTCCCTGCGCGCCCGGGTCGTGTGACGTCGTGTGCGAATAGGTGACCGGGATCTGGCCCACGCTGCGCGGCCAGGAGAACGGGAGCTTGCCGCCGGGAGCGACGTCCCCGAAGACCAGGTCGGCCACGGCGGCACCACCCTGGGTGCCCGGGTACCAGATGGCGAGGATGGCCGGCACGTGCTCGGCTGCCCAACGCAGGTCGACGGGCCGGCCGGACATGACGAGGAGCACCACGGGGGCCCCGGTGGCCACGACGGCCCGGAGCAGTTCGAGCTGCCGGCCCGGCAGCTCGAGCGAGGAACGGGACGCCTGTTCGCCCACCAGGTTCTGCCACTCCCCCAGCACCACCAGCGCCACGTCGGCGGACCTGGCCACCTCGACGGCCCGGGCCAGCTCCGCCTCGTCGTCGAACCCTTCGGGCACAGCGGGGACATTGCCGGGGAACATGTCGAAGATCGAGGGGAACATGCGTTGCGCCGGGCGGACGCCGGGGGCATAGTGCACCTCGGCCACACCACCCAGGCGGGCACGCACCCCCTCCAGGACGGTCACCGTCTCCTCCAGGTCGAAATCGAACGCCCAGGGCCCGAGGGTGTCCCTCTTGGAGGCAGCCAGGTGCCCGATGACCGCGACAGAGCGAAGGCGCTCGGTGCTCAAGGGCAACAGGCCACCCTCGTTGCGCAACAGCACGGCCGAGCGCTGCGCCGCCACCCTGGCGACCTCCCTGTGGGCAGGGTCCGCCAGGACCACGCGGGCGCGCTCCTCGTCCACATAGGGTTGCTCGAACAGGCCCAGGGCCAGCTTGGCCTCCAGGGCCCGCCGGACGCAGGCGTCGATGGCCTCGACGCTCACAGCCCCGGCAGCGACCGCCTCCTCCAGGTGGGCGTAGGCGGGGTCGCTGATGGCCATCTCCAGGTCCACCCCGGCATTGACCGCCCGGGCCGCAGCGTCGGTCAGGTCCGCCGCAAAGCCGTGCGTGGCCAGGCTGCGCACCGCATTGGCGTCGCTGACCAGGAAGCCCTTGAACCCGAACCGAGCGCGCAGGACGTCGCCCAGCAACCACGCGTTCCCCGTGGCCGGGATGCCGTTCAGGTCCATGTAGGCGGTCATGACGTTGCCGGCACCGGCCTCGACGGCCGCCCTGAACGGCGGCAGGTAGACGTTCCACAGCTCCGAGGTCGAGATGTTGGCCTCGTCGTAGTCCCGGCCACCGGCCGCAGCACCGTAACCCGCGAAGTGCTTGGGCCCGGCGATCACCCGTTCCGGCTCACCCAGGCCGCCACCCTGGAAGCCGCGTACCTGCGCGGCAGCCATCGCCGCCCCCAGGTAGGGGTCCTCACCGGCGCCTTCCACGATGCGGCCCCAGCGTGGGTCGCGGGCGATGTCGACCATGGGGGCGAAGGTCCAGTGGATGCCCACCGCCCTGGCCTCCCGGGCGGCGACCGCCTGCGCCCGCTCGACCATGGTGGGGTCCCAGGAGGCGGCCATGGCGATGGGCACCGGGAACACGGTCCGCAAGCCGTGGACGACATCGAAACCGAACAGGGCCGGGATGCCCAGCCGGTTGCCTTCGATGGTCATACGCTGCAGGCGGTTGGCCTGGGCCGGGTCGCTCACGAACAAGAGCGAACCGGCACCGCCACGGCTCAGGGCCGCCTGCACCTCCCGGGGCTGGTCCCCGACCGGTCCCTCCACCCCCTCGAGCATGCCGAAGTAGAAGTACTGGGTCAGCTGTCCCGCCTTCTCCGCCAGGGTCATGCTCGCGAGCAGCTCCTCGGCCCGGGCGCTGAGCTCGCTCTGCCCGGCCGTGGTCCCCATGTTCGCCATCTCTCCTCCTGAGGGTCCTGGCAAGAGTCTGCCCGCTGAGCCGCCCGCGGGCCACCCTGGTCAGGCGGGGGCACGGAAAGGGGACCGGTCGGCTTGTGACCTTGGGCCCTACACCGAGGCCGCCTCTTTACGGCCAAGTGGATACGTACACGTATCGGATACGGCTGTGTACCCATTGGCTCCCGCCGCCTACGGTAAGGGGCCGGTGGGGCCCGGGCCGGGCGGGGACGAGGAGGAACCCCTGTGGCGAAGTGGCTCTACAGAACGGGGCAGGCCTGTGCGCGCCACGCCAAGGTTGTCGTCGCCGTCTGGCTGGTCCTGCTGGCGGGGGCCGTGGGCGGCGTCGCCGCCTCCGGCGCCCGGACCAACAACCAGTTCAGCATCCCGGGCACAGAGTCCCAGCAGGCCCTCGACCTGCTCAGCAGGTCGTTCCCCGCCGCCGTGGGCAGCTCCGCCCAGATGGTGTTCGTGGCCCCGGCCGGCCAGCTCGTCACGTCGGCAGCAGCCAGGGCCGAGATCGGCCGGGCCCTGCGGGCAGCGGCCGGGGCACCGCAAGTGGTCGGGGTGGTGAGCCCTTTCAGCGCCCACCTGGTCTCGGCCGATGGGCGGGTGGCAGTGGGCCAGGTCCTCTACCCGGTGTCGCGCATGGACCTGCGCGCCGGGACCACGGCCGAGCTCCAGCGGCGTGTGCAAAACGCTGCCGGCGATGGCCGGTTGCAGGTGGTGCTCGGCGGTAACGCCTTCGGCGCCACGGGTGTCCAGGTGGGCGCAGGGGAAGCCGTAGGGGTGCTCATAGCCCTGGTGGTGCTGCTGGTCGCCCTGGGGTCCGCCCTGGCAGCGGGGATGACGGTCCTCGCCGCCCTGCTCGGGGTGGGGACGGGGCTGGCGGTCCTGCTCTCGCTCACCAGGGTGGTGGCGATCTCCTCCACCGCCCCCACCCTGGCGTTGATGATCGGCTTGGCCGTGGGCATGGACTACACCCTGTTCATCGTCTCCCGGCACCGGGCCCAGCTGGCCTCGGGCATGACCGTGGCGGGCTCCATCGGTCTCGCCATAGGCAGGTCCGGGACAGCAGTTGCCGTGGCCGGCTCCACGGTGGTCATTGCCATGGCCGGCCTGTCGGTGGTCGGCATCCCCTTCCTGACCGTGATGGGCCTGGCCGCGTCCTTCACCGTCCTGGTCGCCGTGGCCATTGCCCTGACCCTGTTGCCTGCACTGCTCGGTCTCCTGGGCGAGAGGTTGCGGCCGAGGACCGGCTCCGCCGCCGCCCGCTCCGCAGCCCGAGCGGAGGCACCGGGCACCGGCCGGTGGTCGTGGGCACGGGCAGTGGTGGCCAGGCCGGCGCTGACGATCGCCGTGGTCGTGCTCGGCCTGCTCGCGCTGGCCGTGCCGGCCCGCGGCCTCAACCTGGCCATGCCCGACAACGGCAGTGCCCCCCGGGCCTCGAGCGAGCGCGTGGCCTACGACCTGGTGTCGCGCTATTTCGGTCCCGGCCTCAACGGCCCCCTAGTGCTCCTGGTCCAGCCCCGTCCCGGCTCCTCCCGCCAGGTCCCCGGCCTGCTCGCCGCGGCGGCACAGGTCAGGTCCGAGGCGCTCCGGCTCCCCGACGTCCTGGCAGCGTCGGCCCCCCAGCTGGACCACGCCGGGGACCTGGCGGTCATCGACGTCGTGCCCCGCACCGGGCCGGCCGCCAACGCCACCAAGGACCTCGTCACCTCGCTCCGGGCGCAGGAGCCCGCCCTGCTGGCCGCCACGGGCACCGTCGTCCGGGTGACCGGGATGACCGCGGTCGGCATCGACGTCTCGGACCGCCTGGCCGGTGCCCTGGCCCCGTTCGCAGCTCTCGTGGTGGGCCTCGCCCTCATCATCCTGCTCGTGGTGTTCCGCTCGGTCCTGGTCCCGCTAAAGGCGGCGCTGGGGTTCCTGCTCTCGGTGGGGGCGGCGTTGGGCGCGGTGACGGCGGTCTTCCAGTGGGGCTGGCTGAGCGGCCTCTTCGCCGTGCCGGCCGTCGGGCCCGTGGTCAGCTTCCTGCCCATTGTCCTTCTCGCGGTACTGTTCGGTCTGGCCATGGACTACGAAGTGTTCCTGGTGTCGAGAGTGCGGGAGGACTACATGGTCGGCAGCTCCGATGCCCGGCTCTCCGTGCTCACCGGTGCCCACCACGCCTACCGGGTGGTGGTGGCGGCGGCGCTGGTCATGTTCGCGGTGTTCGCGAGCTTCGGGGCCACCGATGATGCCATTGTGAAACCCATAGCCGTGGCGTCAGCCGTAGGGGTGCTGGTCGACGCCTTCGTGGTCCGCATGACCCTGGTGCCGGCCGTCCTGGCGCTCCTCGGTGGCCGGGCCTGGTGGTTGCCCCGCTGGCTGGACCGCGTGCTCCCCCACGCCGATATCGAAGGCCGCTCCCTGGTGGGCACACCCGAGGGTGGCGGCGGGAGGCACAAGGCACCGGCTACCCGGCGCCCGCGCCACCAGGTGAGGCCCCACCTCCGGTGAGCATGCCGAAGCCGGTGCGGACAGCTCCTGCCCAGCCCGTCGCGGTTGCCCCCACGACGGTCCCGGCGGGTGGCAGCCCCGGGGGGGCAAGGCGGGTGACGCGGCGGCGGGCGCAGACGCGCGAGCGGCTCATGGAGGCCGGGTTCGAGGTGTTCGCCGAGCGTGGCCTCTCGGCCACCATCGAGGAGATCTGCGAGCGCGCCGGCTACACCCGGGGGGCCTTCTACTCCAACTTCCGGACCACCGAGGAGCTGTTCTTCGCCCTGTACGAGCAGCTGGCCACCACCACCCTGGACCGGGCCAGGGAGGCCGTGTCGGCGGTCGGGCACGACAGGGGCGGGCCGGGAGGGGGAGACGACATCGTCGGGGCGGCGGTCGAGGAGTTCCTATCGGTGGCCATGTCCCCCGAAGACCGCTCCTGGTGGCTGCTCACGTCCGAGTACACCCTGCAAGCGGCCCGTGACCAGCAGTTCGCCCAACGGCTGGGCACCCTGCGCAGGCGCCTCCAGGACGAGCTCGACCGCTTCATCGTCAGCGCCCTCGACCAGGCCGGCCTGGCCCCGACCGTCCCTCCCCGGGCCCTGAGCACGGCACTGGCCGCAGTGCATGGCGGTGCGCTGGCGCTGAGCTTCGAGGACCCCGACGGGCCGAGCTACCAGGAGCTCCTACGCCTGACCATGCCCTTTGTGATCAGAGGCCTGACGGCGCCCGTCGAGGGGGCCTGACGCAGCTTCCTCCAGCTGGCCGAGGAGGTCGAGGATGCGCTCCACGGCTGCCCGGTCGCCCAACGAGTAGCAGCGCCGCCGCCCGTCCACCCTGACCCGCACCAGGCCCGCACCGCGCAGCGCCGCCAGGTGCTTGGAGACCGTGGGCTGGTCCAGGCCACAACAGGAGCCGAGGTTGCCGACATCGCACTCGTCGCGCACCAGCGCGTGCAGCAGCGCCCGCCGGGCCGGGTGGGCGAGCGCCCTGCACACCTCGCTGACGAAGTCGCTCAAGCCGCGGCCCCGCTCAGGTACTCCAGGGCCGAAAGGGCCGCCACCGTACCGTCGGCTACTGCCGTGGTTATCTGGCGCACACGCTTGTGGCGTACGTCGCCGGCAGCGAAGACCCCCGGGAGGCTGGTGCGCAACGCCTCGTCGGTGACCACCTCGCCTCTCTCGTTGAGCTCCATCTGCCCTTCGAAGGCACCGGAGTTGGGCACATAGCCTATGAACACGAAGCAACCGTCGACCGTGGTCCGGGTGACAACCCCGGTGGCTTTGTCCACAGAACGCACTTCTTCCAGGCCTTTTACCCCCGTGAAACCCAGGACCCGTTGGTTCATGAGGAAGCTCGTCCTGGGGTTGGACTGCGCCTCTGCCACCACCCAGGGCTCGGCCTGGAAGTGGTCGAACTCGTGGATGACGGTTATGTGCGAAGCGTAGCGGCTGAGGGCAACGGACTCCTCGAGAGCCGAGTTGCCCCCGCCGATGACGGCGATGGGGCGCCCGGTGAAGAAGTCACCGTCACAGGTCGCGCAGTAGGAGATCCCCTGCCCGACGAAGGTCTCCTCACCCTCGACCCCGAGCTTGCGAGGCACCCCTCCGGACGCCACGATCACCGCCCTGGATCTGAAGCGGGCTCCGTCCCTCATGGTCACCACCTTGACCTCGCCCCTCAGCTCGACATCTGCCACCCGGGCGAAGGCCTTGATGTCGCAACCGAACGCCCGCGCCTGTTCGGCCATGGCCCGGGAGAGCTCACGCCCCGAGGTCTCGGCGACGCCCGGGTAGTTGGCCACCTGGTAGCTGAGGACGGTCTGCCCTCCCACGGTACCGGTGTCCAGGACGAGCACCGACCGGCGCGCCCGCGCCGCGTAGATGCCGGCCGTCAGGCCCGCCGGCCCCGCTCCCAGTACGACGATGTCGTAGTCCGTGCCCATCGTCCCGCCGCTCAGGCCTGCGGTGCGAACTTGGCGTCCAGGACCGCAGTCACCTGGTCCATCGTCTGGATGCTGCTCGTAGCGGCAACGACCTTGCCCTCCCTGAAGTACACCGTGAAGGGCAAGCCCGTGAAGCCCGCCGTCTCGGGCAGGTCCCGGACCACGCGGCCCACGGGCTCGTCAAAAGCCATGTCCCGGAACGCCACGTGCGGGTACTCGGGGGTCAGCGTCTCCATGATGTCGTAAACGGGCAGGCACATCGGGCCCATGCGACCACAGCAGATCATTACGTTGTCGTTCTCCTCCAGCGCCTGGCGGAATGCCTCCTCGGACTCGATGTGCTCCAAGCCGGTCTGCAACATGACGTGGTCTCCTCTCCTGGGACGGTCCACGGCCGTCTCATATACCGTACTCCTCATATGCTAACACCGACATATGCAGAGCTGGCCGCCGGAGGGCAGGTTCAGGGCCGCCTACCAGGGAGGGTTCGCCCCGGCGCGGCAGCCCTGGGGCAACATGGTGCTCACCCAACCGAAAGGAGCCGGCATGGCGCTGGACCGCTACCTCGACCCGTCGCTGGACCTGCACGAGCGCTGTGAGGACCTGCTCGCCCGCATGACCCTCGAGGAGAAGCTGGCCCAACTGGGCTGCGCGTGGATCTCGGCCTTCATGGACCGCGACGGCTTCAGCGCCCGCCGGGCGACCGAAGTGGCACCCCACGGGATCGGGGAAGTGACCCGGATCTCCGGCGCCACCGCTCTGAGGCCGCACGAGAGCGCCGCCCTCATGAACGAACTGCAGCGCCACATGACCCGTCACACCCGCCTCGGCATACCCGCCCTGGTCCACGAGGAGGGGCTCAGTGGCTTCCTGGCCCGGGACGCCACGGTCTTCCCCCAGGCCCTCGGGCTGGCAGCCAGCTTCGACCCCGGCCTGGTCGAGGAGGTGGCGGGGGTGGTACGGGACCAACTGCGCGCCGTCGGCGCCCGGCACTGCCTGGCCCCCGTCCTCGATGTCGCCCGCGACCCCCGCTGGGGACGGGTGGAGGAGACCTTCGGCGAGGACCCGGTGCTGTGCTCGGTGCTCGGCACGGCGTACGTGCGGGGGCTGCAGAGCGACAACCTGGCCGACGGAGTCGTGGCGACGGGCAAGCACTTCCTGGGCCACGGGCTGCCCGAGGGCGGGCGCAACCATGCCCCGGTGCAGCTCGGCCCCAGGGAACTGCGCGAGGTCTACGCCGAGCCGTTCGCCGCTGCCATAAACCAGGCCGGCCTGGCGTCGGTGATGAACTCGTACAGCTCGGTCGACGGCCTCGCCCCGGCCGGGTCCGCCCAGCTGCTCACGGACCTCCTGCGGGGGGAGCTCGGGTTCCAGGGGATCGTCGTGGCGGACTACTTCGCCGTCTCGCTGCTCATCACCCACCACCATGTCGCAGCTGACAAGCGCCAGGCAGGACTGAAGGCGCTCCGTGCCGGCCTGGACATCGAACTGCCCGAGACCGCTTGCTTCGGTGAGCCACTGCTGGACGCGGTCCGCTCCGGAGAGGTCGAAATGGGCACCGTTGATGCCGCCGTTCGCCGTGTGCTGAGCGTGAAGTTCGCTCTCGGCCTGTTCGAACAGCCCTTCGTCGACGAAGCCAAGGCGTCGGCGGCGTTCGAGACCCCGTCCCAGCGCTCCCTCGCCCGGCGGGCCGCCGTCGAATCGCTCGTGCTTTTGAAGAACGACGGCGTCCTGCCCCTCCGGCCCGGGCTGCAAAGGCTCGCCGTCATCGGCCCGGGCGCCGACGACCGGCGCCTGCTCCAAGGCGACTACCACTACCCCGGCCACCAGCAGGTGGTCACCGATGCTGCGGACGACAGCACCCTGGCGGAGACCTGGAGCGGTGGGAGCGACCTGAACCTGCTCCCGGTTAGCGCCGGCGAGTGGCGGCCCGGGGCCTACTACACCGAGCACGTCACGCCTCTGGCCGGCCTACGTGCGCAGGCGCCCCAGGGCCTCGAGGTCACCTACGCCCAGGGCTGCGACGTCCTGGGCGACGACACCTCGGGTTTCCCCGAGGCCGTCCGGGCGGCGCTCGACAGCGAGGTGGCCGTCGTGGTGGTGGCAGGCCGCTCCGGCCTCGCCCCCTCCAGCACGGTGGGAGAAGCGCGTGATGCCACCCTGCTCGGGCTCACCGGGCCCCAGGAGCAGCTGGTGGACGCCATCGCCGCCACCGGCACACCCACGGTCGTGGTCGTCATGTCCGGGCGCGTCCACGACCTCTCGCCCATCGACCGCTTGGCTGCCGCCCTGGTCCAGGCCTACCCCCTGGGCGAGGAAGGTGGGCATGCCCTGGCAGAGGTCCTGTACGGTACCGTGGCCCCTTCCGGGCGCCTGCCCGTCACCCTCCCCCGGGCCGTGGGCCAGGTGCCCCGCTACTACGGGCACCGCTACGGAGGCTCGAAGTCGATGTTCTACGGGGATTACGTCGACAGCCCGGCAAGCCCCCTCTACCCGTTCGGCCACGGGTTGAGCTACACCAGCTTCGCCTACGACGCCCTGGGCGCAAGGGCGTCCACCACGGCCGCCCCGGTCGTGGTCACAACCGCCGTGACCAACACCGGCGGGTGCTTCGCCACCGAGGTGGCCCAGCTGTACGTGAGCGACCCGGTGGCGTCGGTGGTCCGGCCCGAGCGCCAGCTGGTCGGCTTCGCCCGCGTGGACCTCGCTCCCGGCCAGACCAGGCGGGTCGTGTTCGAAGTCCACCCGAGCAGGCTCGCCTTCTACAACGAGGCGATGCAGCGGGTGACCGAACCGGGCGAGCTGACGTTCTCGGTGGGGCCCTCGTCGGGCGACCTGCGGGCCAGCGCCACCGTCACCCTGAGCGGCACGGTCACCGTCTACCCCATCACGGGCACCGTGCCCACCGCCGTCACCGTCGACGGCTGAGCGCCACCGCAGCCGCGGTTGCAACCGTTCCGCCAACCAGGCCGCGAGCACCTAACATGTGCCCGGCGGGCACCGCCCGCCGGGGGCCCCGGGGCAGGGCGGGGCAGACCGCGAGATCAAGGACAAGGACGGGGGCCATGGTCCGTTTCGGTATGGTTGGGTGGGGTTGGCGGGCACAGTTCTTCGCCCGGGCTGCTGCGGGCCTGCCCGAGCGCCTGCAGCTGGCAGGGGTGGTAACGACCGACCCCGAGCGGGCCCGCTCCGTACGGGAGGACTGGGGCGTGCACCCCTACCCCGACCTGGCCGGCCTCCTCGCCTCCGAACGCCCCGCCTTCGTCGTGGTCTCCGTACCTCCCGACGTCGCCGCCCGGCACCTGGCGTCCCTGGCGGCCGCAGGGGTACCCGCACTGTGCGAGACACCCCCGGCAGGTGACCTGGACGGGCTCCGTGCCGTATGCGACCTGGCCCGGGGGGGAGCGCTCCTCCAGGTGGCCGAGCAGTACCCCCTGCAGCCCCTGCATGCAGCCCGTATCGCCCTTACCGATGCCGGCGTCCTGGGCACGGTGTCGATGGCCTCCGTGTCGTTCTCCCACGGCTACCACGCCTTTGCCGTCATGCGCCGCCACCTGCGAGCCGGCGGCGGGCCCGTGGTGGTCCGGGCGGCGCGGGCGGTGGCCCTGAGCGAGAACGGCAACACCCGTTCCGGGCCCCGGCACCAGGCAGAGACGGTGCCCCAGGAGCGCATAACGGCCACCATGGAGTGGGGCCACGCCCTGGGCCTCTACGACTTCGAGCAGAACCAGCACCGCTCCTACGTCCGCCTCCCCCATGTGGCCGTGCGCGGGGCCACCGGCGAGATCTCCGACGACCGCCTCCGGGTGGTGCACGGCCTGGACGAGGTGCGCACCGTGCACCTCGAGCGGGTCGTGGCGGGCCAGGACGGCGACCTGAGCGGCCACGAGCTGATGGGCATCACCGGCCTAGAAGGCTGGGCCTGGCGCAACCCGTTCATGGGGGCGCGTCTGGCGGACGACGAGATCGCGGTGGCCGAGTGCCTGGTGCGCATGGCCGCGCACGTCGAGGGGGCGGACGGCTTCTACGGCGTGGCCGAGGCAGCCCAGGACCACTACCTGTGGCTCTGCCTCCAACAGGCCGCAGCCAGCGGTGAGACAGTGCGCACCGATGTCCAACCCTGGGCAGACCAGCTCACGGTGACAGCCTGATCCTGCGAACATTGCAGCGATCGTCCCCCGTCGCGTTCCCGGCCCGGTAGGGTCAGGTTTGCCTGTAGCCAGGCCACCCGCGCAGCCGGTCGCACCGACGTCGGGGGCGGGCCACGAGAAGGGGGAAGAGCGATGCCTGCGTCAGAAGGTATGAACTACGCGCCGAGCGGTAAACCGAGCCCGGTCTGCCAACCGGGCGAGTTCCGCTTCGCTGCTGTAGGCCTCGACCACGGCCACATCTACGGCATGTGCAACGGCCTCGTGGAAGCCGGTGCCGAACTGGCGCTGGTCTACGACCCGGACCCGGCCAAGGTGGACGCGCTGCTCGCCCGCTTCCCCGCGGCACGCGCCGCCCGCAGCGAGCAGGAGGTGCTCGATCACCCCGAGGTGGCCCTGGTGGCCAGCGGTGCCGTGCCCGCCGACCGTGCCGGCACGGGCATCCGGGCGCTCGAGCACGGCAAGGACTACTTCGTCGACAAACCGCCCCTCACCACGCTCGAGCAACTGGCCGCCGCCCGGGAGGCGGTGGCGCGCACCGGCCGCAAGTACGGCGTCTACTACAGCGAGCGCCTCCATGTCGAGGCGGCTGTCTTTGCCGGCCAACTGGTGGAGCGGGGGGCGATCGGGCGCGTCCTGCACGTGCTCGGGACCGGCCCGCACCGGATCAACGCTCCCAGCAGGCCGGAGTGGTTCTTCCAGAAGGAGCGCTATGGCGGCATCCTCTGCGACATCGGCAGCCACCAGATCGAACAGTTCCTGTTCTTCACCGGGGCAAAGGACGCCACCATAACCGCCAGCCGGGTCGCGAACTACCATCACAAGGACCACCCCGGCCTGGAGGACTTCGGCGACTGCAGCCTGGTGGGCGACAACGGCGCCACCGGCTACTTCCGCGTCGACTGGTTCACCCCGGACGGGCTGTCGTCCTGGGGCGACGGGCGCATGGTGCTCCTGGGCACCGACGGCTACATCGAGCTGCGCAAGTACGTCGACGTCGCCCGCGAGGCAACCGGTGACCACGTGTACCTCGTCGACCGTCAGGGCGAGCACCACTTCTCGGTGCACGGGCAGGTGGGCTACCCGTTCTTCGGCCAGTTCGTGCGGGACTGCCTGGACCGTACCGAGACAGCCATGACCCAGGAGCATGCCTTCAAGGCGGCCGAGCTGTGCGTGCGGGCCGAGATGGAGGCGGTGCGCGTCGAGGGATGAGCCCGGCGGCCCCGGGGAGGAGGCCCCTCTCTCCTACCCCGGGGGCCCGGCCCGGCGACCGTTCATGGCACTAGTTTTGGGCCGGTGACCACCAGGACGCCGCAGCCACGGCCCGGCGCCCAGGGACCGGTCGACTTCGCGGCACTGGCTTTCGCCGGGGAGGGCGAGCCCGAGGAGGCCTGGGGCCGCTCCGCAGGCGGGCAGGCCTACCGTCGTCTACGACGTGCCATCGTGCTCTGCTACATCCCTCCCGGCCAGGCCCTGTCGGAGAACGAGCTGGCGGGCGCTCTGGGGGTGAGCCGCACCCCGGTGCGGGAGGCGCTGCAGAGGCTGGCTGACGACGGCCTGGTGGTGGTGCGCCCGCAGCAAGGGACCGAGACTTCGCGGATATCGGTGCACAGGGCGCGCGAGGCCCAGTTCGTGCGGGAACTGCTCGAGCGGTCCGCCCTGGCCCTCACCTTCCAACGTCGGCCTCCTCTCGAGCTCGGCGCCCTGCACGACCAGTTGGCGCGCCAGCAGCGAGCCGCAGACGAGCACGACTTCGGTGCCTTCTTCGCGTCCGACCAGCACTTCCACCGGGCGCTCACGGCTCTGAGCGGTTTCGACGGCCTGGCCCGGATCGCCGCCAGCGCCCGCGCCCACCTGGACCGGGCGCGCGCGCTGAGCCTGCCCGAGCCCGAGACCATGCAGCAGATGGTGCTGGAGCACCGGCGGCTGCTCGAGCACGTCGAAGCCGGTCACCAAACCGAGGCGGACGCCGTGATGCGGTCCCACCTGCGCAACGTGCTGGTGGTCCTTACCCAGATGTCGGCCCGCTTCCCGGGCTATTTTGTCCCCGAGCAGGGACCGGGTGAGACGGTCGAGCTGGTGGCGCTGGAGCTCACCCTGCACGGGCCGGGTGCGCACGCAGCGCCCCCTCCCCGGGGCCGCCGGGCGGCGGTCACGGGGAGCACCTCCGACGACCTCAGCGGGCAGGTGCCCCGTCCCGATGGGCCAAGGCGTCGATGACACCCTGCATGTAGCCGATGGCGTGGGCCCTGCCCCGATGGCCGTAGGGTGAGTCGTTCACCAGCATCGGGGTGTGGTCGTCGAGGAGGAAGCCGTCGAAACCGACGGCCAACAGCCTCTCTATGACCCGGACCGGGTCGTAGTTGCCCTCGCCGAGGAAGCACTCGACGAAGGAGCCTCCGTAGCCCCGGACGTCGCGCAGGTGCACGTAGACGATCTCGCCGCGGGGGCCGAACCAGTCGATGGCGTCGAAGACCGCCTCCTCCCCTCCCATCTCGGACACCGTCCCCAGGCACAGCTCGAGGCCCCAGGCCGGGCTCGAGGCGATGGCAGACGCCCTCCGCAGCGCGTCCACGCTGCGGAACAGACGGCCGACGCCGTCCAGTTCCGGCACGGGCGGGTCGTCGGGGTGCAATGCCAGGCGGACACCGGCCTGCTCGGCAGCCGGGAGGACCCCGGCCATGAAGTAGCTGTAGTTGGCCCACAGCTCCTCCTCCGAGACCCGCAGGTCCGAGACGATGTGGGAGCCTGCCGTCCAGGAGTCCTTGGCGTCCTCGACCCGGAGGTCCCGCCGGGCCACGAGCACCTCGTGCCGCCGGGAGGAGTCGCCAGCCACCGCCGCGTCGAAGCCGCTGACGACCGCTCCCCCGCGCCCCGTGGGGCTGAGCGAGGTCCGCCAGACGGACTGCGGCATGAAGTTGTAGCCGAGCACGGGGATACCAGCCTCGCCCATGTTGGCGATGGTGGCCCTGACGTTGTCGATCTCGGCATCGCGCCCGGGCTGGCCCAGCATGCACCGGAGGTAGAACTCGACCGGGATGTTCTCTATCGCCTCCAGCTGGAGACCGAACGACTCACAGCGCTGACGGAGGGCGACCAGGTCCGCGACCTCCCAGCGCTGGCGGCCCGGCAGGTCGGGTGTGTTGAACTGGACGGACTTCAAGCCGAGCTGCGCGGCAAAGCGCAGGTACTCCTCCGTTGGCCGGGCAGCCTGCCCGGCGGCAACCCGCAACATGGCGCCCCTCCTCGTCAGTGCCCGGCTGGGCCGGGCCCGGTCCGAACAGGCCTCCCGCAGGGGGCCGCTGCTTGTATACTAGCATGCCAGTACGGCGGCTCTCAGGGGGGACCTCATGACCAGGGTCGGGGTTATCGGCATCGGCAACATCTCCGCCGCCCACATAGGCGCCTACCTGGCGTTCCCGGAGAGGGCAGAGGTAGTCGCCCTGTGCGACATCGTGGACGGCAAAGCCCGCAAGGGCGCCGAGCGCTTCGGCTTGGACGTCCCCTGCTACCCCGACCACGCCACCCTGCTCGCAGAGGCCGGAGCGGACCTGGTATCGGTGTGCACGCCGCCTGGGACGCATGCAGAGATAACGGTCGACGCCCTCCGGGCGGGCTGCAACGTGCTGGTGGAGAAGCCCATGGCACCGGGCCTGGACGAGTGCGACGCCATGCTGGCCGCCCAGGCCGAGAGCGGCAAGTTGCTCTCGGTGGTGGCTCAGAACCGCTTCCGTACGGAGATGTGGCGGCTGCACGAGCTGCTGGAACGGGGCGCTGCGGGCAAGGTGCTCCATGCCCAGGTCGAGTCGCTGTGGTGGCGGGGCCACAGCTACTACGACCTGTGGTGGAGGGGCACCTGGGCCAGTGAGGGCGGCGGGCCGACGCTCAACCACGCCGTCCACCACATAGACCTGCTGCTCTGGATGATGGGGGCCCCGGCCGAGGTCCGGGCCGTCATGGCCAATGTCGCCCACGACAATTCCGAGGTGGAGGACCTCTCGGCCGTGCTGCTGCGCTTCGCCAATGGCGCCCTCGGGCAGCTGACCTGCTCCGTGGTGCACCACGGCCAGGAACAGAAGCTGGTCTTCCAGGGGGAGCGGGCCCGCATCTCGGCTCCTTTCACCTGCTACGCCTCCCGCTCGCTCGAGAACGGGTTCCCCGAGCGTGACAGTGCCTACGAGGCGGAGCTGGGCGCCCTCTACGAGGCTGTCCCCCCCCTGGCCCACGAAGGCCACGACGGCCAGGTGGACGACGTGCTGCGCGCACTGGAGACAGGGTCGGGACCGCTCGTGGACGGCGTACAGGGCAGGCGGACCATCGAGCTCATCAACGCCATCTACAAGGCGGCCATAACCGATGGGACCGTCCGTCTCCCGCTCGCAGCAGACGACCCCTTCGCAACACAGAGGGGCCTGCTGGAAAGAGCGCCCCACTTCTACGAGAAGTCGAGCTCGGTCGCCGGCTTCGGCGACGACCGCATAACGACGGTGGGCAATTACTGAGGTCTGCCCCAACGGGGCGCCGACGTGCGGGGCGCCGGCCGGCGCGGCGAAGATGGCACGATGAGCACCACACGTACCGTCGGGATCGGCTTGGTCGGCTGTGGCACCATCGGCCCACTGCATGCGAGGGCGGTAGCCGGGATCGAGGGTGCCCGCCTGGTCGCCGTGGCCGACCTGAGACGTGAGCGGTCGGAGAAGTTGGCCGCCGAGCACGGCGTGACCGCGTGCTCCAGCATGGACGAACTGCTCGGCACCCCCGGGGTGGACCTTGTGAGCATCTGCACCCCCAGTGGCACCCACGGAGAACTGGGGGCCCAGGCCGCCCGGGCCGGGCGCCACGTGGTGGTGGAGAAACCGGTCGACACCACGATGCAGGCGGCCCGGGACCTCGTAGAGGCATGCCACAAGGCCGGCGTGGTCCTGAGCGTGATCTCGCAGCACCGCTTCGACCCTGGGACGCAACGCCTCAAGGCGACGCTCGATGCAGGTGGGCTCGGCAGGGTGCTGCTCGCCGAGGGCAGGGTTTGGTGGTACCGCTCGCAGGGCTACTACGACGCCGGCTCCTGGCGGGGGACCTACGCCCAGGACGGGGGCGCCCTCATGAACCAGGGCATCCACACCGTCGACCTCCTCCTGCACCTGCTCGGCCCGGTGCGGTCCGTGTTCGCCCGGGCCACCACTGCGGCGCACCGGATGGAGGCCGAGGACCTGCTCGTGGCCAACCTGGCGTTCGCCTCGGGCGTTCTCGGCGTGCTGAGCGTCACCACGGCGAGCTTCCCGGGTGTCCCCGAAACGGTCGCTGTTACCGGTACGTCGGCCAACGTCGTCCTCGAAGCCGGTTCGGTGCGCACCTGGGACCAGGACGAAGCCGCCCTGGGCAAGGCACCCGAGACCGCAGGGACGACGCTCGCTTCGGCGGCCCTCGGCTCCCGCCACCTGGGGGAGACAGCACACCGGCTCCAACTCGCCGATGTCGTGAGCGCCATCCGCAACGACCACGCCCCGGCGGTGCGGGGTGAGGACGGCCTCGCCGCGCTGGGCCTGGTCCTCGCCGCCTACGAGTCCGCCCGGACAGGCACCGACACAGCTCTCTGACCCGGTTGCCCCCGGCCGACCGGGCCTAGTCGCTCAAGCTCATGGGCGGCCCTACCGCCGGTGCGGCGGTGCCCGGTGGGCGCCACGGCCCCTGCCCGAGGTCGAGAGGGCCGCGTGCGCTGGCCGCCTCCGGCACCTCAGGCGCGGGGACCTCGGGCACGGGGACCTCGGGCACGGGTGCACCGGGCACCATGCCGTGCTCGTCCTGGGGCAGACCGGGGCCCTCCAGGGCCCGGTCGACCCCGCGCAGGCGCTGCCAACGGGCCTGGCGGCGGTAGCTGGCGGCGGCCTCAGGGTGCAGGAAGTAGCGCGCCCGCGGCTCCTGGCCACCCGAGCCCAGGGCCAGAGCGGTGTCGTAGACCCTCAGGTCGGCGCTCGTGTAACGGCTGCGCTGGAGCAGGTAGTCACCCCACGAGCGCATGACGAAGGACTCGACGAAGTGGCCCGCCTCGGTGGCGTCCTCGAACACGCTCCAGCGCACAGCGCCCAGTCGGCGGCGCACAACGCGCAGTTCCTCCATGGCCTCGATGAAGGGGTCCCGGCTCAGGGGGCCCACGTAGTAGCTCACTTGGACCATGACCGGGCCGTCCTCGGCCTCGGGCTCGCTCGCCACCTCGGGCACCGGCCGGGGCACCACACGCAGGTCGGCCCGGTCCACCACGGGCAGGCTGAAGTGCCGGACCAGGAGCAGGCCGGGCAGGAACATCACAGCGGCCACGAAGAGGGTCACCCTGACGCCCACGGCGTCCGCGACCGCCCCCCACAGAAGTGACCCGACCACGATCGAGGCCTGGAAGACCATGAGGTACGAGCCGAGGGCACGCGACACCACCCAATCGGGCACCGCCTGGCGGGCGGCCAGGTTGAGGGAGGTCACGGCCACCAGCCAGGCGGCGCCGGTGCCGGCCAGGGCGAGGGCGGCCAGAGGCATCTCGGCCCCACCGTGGAGCATGACCAGGCCCACCACGCACAACGCCGAAACCCCGCTCGACACTGCCACCATGGCGTCGAGGTGGTAACGGTCATGGAAGCGGGGCAGCAGGAGGGCGCCCACCACCGAGCCCCCGCCCACCGATGCCAGCAGCAGCCCGTAGCCGAACGCACCGGTGCCGAAGTCCCTGGAGGCGAGCAACGGGAGCAGTGCCGCCAACGCACCGGCCGGCATCACGAAGAGGACGGTACGCCAGCAGGCGACCTGCAGGGCGGGGGCGTTGAGCAGGTAGCGGGCCCCGGCCGCCATGGCCCCGGCCATCTTCTCCGGCGCGCTCTGGCCGGGTGTTTTCAGCCTGGCCCCCGACCGGCCTCGCCAGACTGCGAGGAAGGCGACCACCGCCACCATCAGTAGGCCGGCGCAGGCGAACATGCCCCCCGCGCCTATGGACGCGAGCAGGGCGCCCCCGAGGACCGGCCCCACCACCTGGCCCACGTTCCACTGGAGGCCGTCGAGGCTGAGCGCCCGCGACAAAAGGCGGGGCGGGACCAGGTCGCCCAGCGTCGACCACCAGGCAGGCGCCGAGAACGTGCCCACCCCGCCGAGCAGGGCCGAGAACGCGAGGAGGGCGAACGGCGTGAGCCCCCCCACGGCGGCCATGAAGGCCAGTGCCAGGGTGCCCAGGCAGAACAGGGACTTGGCCGTCAGGAGCACCAGCCGTCGGTCCGCAGCGTCCGAGACGGCGCCCGCGGGCAGCGCGAACAGCACGCCGGGGAGAGAGGTGGCGATGGGCAGTGCGGCCACCAGGGACGGTACGTGGGTCAGCTGTGCCATGACGTAGCCGGCCATCACCGATTCGACCCAGACGCCCACGTTCGAGGTCATGCCACTGGCCAGAAGGAGGCGGAAGGCGCGCACCTTGAGGGGCGCCGCCCATGGCTCTCGTGCCTGCAATCCCGGGCCCTCCCCTCCGACGCGTGCCCTGTGCTGTGTAGATCGGCAAGCAGAGCAAACGGTTGCAGGTTTTATGTCACTTCACAAGCCCCTACTACAGGCTCACCGCACAACGGCCCTTCCCAGGGCCGACGGCTGCTCGCGGCCGGCTCCGTCGGTCGCCGTGCACGGCACCCACCTCGCGGCCCCGGTACCCTTCGCGCTACCCCTGGGGGTACACTGGAGGGGTGGATCTACCTGAGGAAGTAGTCGAGGACGTACGCAAGCGCCTACGCCGGGTCGCGGGGCAGGTCGAGGGTATCGAGCGGATGCTCGCTGAGGGCCGCGAGTGCCGGGACGTGATCACCCAACTGGCCGCGGCCTCCAAGGCTCTCGACCGGGCTGGTTTCCGCCTCGTCGCCAGCGGCCTCAGTTACTGCATAGAGCACCCGGAGAGCGCCGATGCCGACGGCTACCCGATGCCGGCCATCGAGAAGCTGTTCATGAGCCTGGCCTGAGGCTGGCGTGACTACCCGCGCCCACCCTCCTGGCGGCGCCGAGGCCCGGAGGTCCTTCGCCGTCCCGGGTTGGGCGCCGTCGAGGTGACCGGCCGCTGACCACTGAGCACAGGGGGCCCCCGACCGGGGCCCTCTGTGCATGCGCGCCCGTCCGTCGGGACAACTCCGGCCACGGGCCCGGGGTTTGGCCGCCCTTGGCGCCCGGGGCGGTCTACCATATACCCCAGGGGGTACGTTGGTGGCTGTAGCCCAAGCCGGCGTACCGACGGACAAGGAGCTGATATGACAGCCACTGTCACAGCGACCAGGGACAACTTCACATCCCTGGTCGAAGCCCCGGGGACGGTGCTTGTGGACTTCTGGGCCGCTTGGTGCGGCCCCTGCCGCATGTTCGCCCCCGTGTTCGAGGACGCCGCCCAGCGCCACCCGGACCTGGTGTTCGCCAAGGTCGACACCGAGAGCGAACAGGAGCTTGCCGCGATGTTCCGGGTCAGGTCGATACCGACGCTGATGGTGGTACGAGACGGGATCGTCGTCTACGCCCGCCCGGGTGCAGTACCCAAGCCGGCGCTCGAGCAGTTGATCGAAGCTGTCGGCGCTCTCGACATGGACGAGGTGCGCCGGGAGGTGGCCCAGCAGGCCGAGGCGGCACGGCCCGAGACGGCACAGGGCACAGCCGAGGCGGCGCGGGGGACGGACCGGTGAGCCCGCTGGGCCCCCTGTCGGACCAGGCGCAGCGGCCGGAGGCCTGGACGGCGCGCTCGGCGGTGGCGGTGTGCGCCCACCCCGACGACGAGTCGTTCGGTCTGGGCGGGGTGCTCATGGCACTACGCCGAGAGGGCACAGAGGTGAGCCTGCTCAGCTTCACCCACGGGGAGGCGTCGACCCTGGGAGCGGGCGACGGCCCCCTCGACGCCATCCGGGCCGAGGAGCTGCACCAGGCGGCGTCGGTGCTCGGGGCACGGCGGACGGACTTGCTCGCCTACCCCGACAGCCGGCTGAGCACGGTACCTCTAGAGGTGCTGGCAGGCCACGTGGAAGCTCTGGCGACCGAGGTGGGCGCCGACACCCTGCTCACGTTCGACCTTGGAGGCATCACCGGCCATCCCGACCACCAGAGAGCCACGGAAGCTGCGCTACAGGCGGGTGAACAGCTCGGGCTCCCGGTCCTCGGGTGGGCCCTCGCCGCCGGGGTGGCTGCCGCACTGCGTGCGGAGACGGGGGTCGAGATGGTCGGCCGTGTGCCCTCGGAGCTCGACATCGAGCTCACCGTCGACCGCGAGGCCCAGCAGCGGGCCATCTCATGCCACCGCAGCCAACTCGGCGGCAACACGGTCCTGCGCCGACGTCTCGAGCTCCAGGGTGCGACGGAGCACCTGCGCTGGCTGAGGCGACCGGGCGCTCTGAGCGTGGCGCCGGCCTGACGCGCCACCGGCGGGACGAGCTGTGCCCGTCCCGCCGGTGGGCCCGTCGCTGGGGGCCCACCCGGCCCCGAGGCGTCAGCCTCCGATCTTGGCGATCTGAGCCTGGGACAGCTTGACCACCGCCGGGGGCAGGGGCTGGAAGCGGACGACCTTCAAGAACCGGGGCGACGAGCCACCGTTGGGGTCGACGGCCCAGTACAGGAAGGCCTTCACAGCGTCGGCCACCCGGGCGTTGGACTCGTGGGCCGGCAGGATGCCGTACTCGTAGTTGATGATCGGGTAGCCGTTGGGCGCCGAGTCGTCGATCATTGACAACGTCTCGTTCGGCGGCGTCTTGCTCTCCAGGGCTGCCGCCTCGGCCACGATCGTCTTGCCCGTCGGCTGGACGAACTTACCCGAGCGGTTCTGCAGGAAGGCCTCACCCAGACCGGCCTGCTGGGTCTCGGTCAGGTAGCTGATGCCTATGTAGGCCACGCAACCCGGGGTGGCCTTGCAGCCGCTCACCATGCCGCCGTTACCCTGCTCGGCCAAGGCGTTGGGCACCGCCGGGAAGGAGATGCTGGTCCCATAACCGATGGACTTGCCCCAACCGTTGGCGTCCTGGTCGGACAGGTAGGAGCTGAAGAGGAAGGTGTCACCGCTGGCATCGGAACGGTGCAGGGGGACGATCTTCTCGTTGGGGAGCTTGACCATCGGGTTGAGCGCCTTGATGGCGGGGTCGTCCCAGTTGGTGATCTTGCCCTCGTACATGCCCGCCAGGACCTGGCCGTTCAGCCTGAGGTGGACATTGCGCCCGAGGCCACTGACGTTGTAGTTCACCTGCTGGGCCGAGATGGCCAGGGCGATGTTCATGAGGCCCGGGTGCTGGGTGACCTCACTGGAGGGGAGGTAGGCGTCGGAGGCCCCGATGTCCACCGTGCCTGCCGCTGCGTTGGAGATACCGGCGCCCGACCCGGTGCCCTGCGGGGTGATGGTGATGTTCGGGTACTTGTGGTGGTAGGCGGTGGACCAGATCTGGAACAGGGGGTACAGCAGCGTGCTGCCCGTCTCGGAGATGGCCACGTTCGCCTTGGGGGGCGTCTCGTTGCCGGCCACGTGCTTGGCAGCCAGGGCAGCGGGGGCCGCGGCCACAGTGCCAGCCAGGCCGGCGGCCACCGCAAGCAGGCCATGGGCGGCGCGGCGGCGTAGGGTCAGGGGTTGCTTGGCGGTCATTGCAGTCTTCCTCTCTACACGTCGGCTATGTGCACGTCGGCTGGCACCACGCCCCCTGGGGACGGGCACCCGCCCGCAATGGCCGGCTGCAGTCGTACGGACGGCAACAACTTGCCACGGCTGATTGAACGCCCGGTTAACTAACCCGGAACTCCAACCACCGCACTGGTGAACTCTTGGGCGCCCGCCTACCAGCGCCCGAAGTGCACCACTTCGGCGTAGGGCCGCCGCTTGGGGTCGCGCACGGGTGCCAGGGGCCGGTCGGCCGGGTAGCCCAGGGCCAACAGGTAGGCGGGCCGGTGACCGGCAGGCACCCCCAGGATGCGCCGGCAGGCCTCGCGGTCGCCGACCGCAGCGTGGCCACTGCCTATGCCCAGGTCAGCAGCCGCCAGCATCATCGCCATGGTCACCTGGCCGAGGTCGTACTCGTCCAGCAGGGCCTGGCGGTCGTCCTCCGGCTCGGGCAGTACGAGGGTCACCGTGGCCGCCGATGTGGCCACGTGCCCGGCGGCCGCCCAGACGGTCGCCAGCTCCTCCAGCTGGGCCCTCTCGGTGCTGACCACGAAGTCCCAGTGCTGGCGGTTGTTGGCCGACGGTGCCCTGCGCCCAGCCTCCAGGACGCGCTCGAGGTCCTCCGCGCTCACCGGTCGGTCGCTGAAACTGCGCACATTGCGCCGGGCCAGGATGGCGTCCCAGGTCTGCATGGTCTGATCCTCCTCTTTCGGGGCGGGACCAAGCTACCCGCCCCCCGACGGGCTCCGGGCCCCAGCGGCCTCGGCGCCCCAGGCGGCGCGAGCCCAGCCGGGCGGGGCCCGGGGGGTAGGTTGCGCACGTGCCGCACCGTAGAGCCCTGGCCATCGGGGCCGCCCTGGTCGCTCTGGCCCCGCCAGCCGCCGCACCTCCCGCTCCGAGGCACACCACCCCGGCAGTCCCGGGGGCCCCGGCGGTCCTCCACTGGCAACCGTGCCCCTCCGTGAGCTGGGGCCTGGTGTGCAGTTCCCTCTCGGTACCCCTCGACTACGCACACCCCCAGGGCCGTCGCATCATCCTCGCCCTCTCCGAGGCCCCGGCCACCGCAGGCCCGGGCCAACGCCTGGGGGACCTGGTCGTCAACCCGGGCGGACCGGGCGTGCCCGGCCGGTACCTCGCTGCCCTGGTGCAGTCCGTGCTCCCCGCCTCCCTGGCCTCGCGCTACAACATCATCGGCTTCGACCCCCGCGGCGTGGGCGCCTCCGTGCCCTCCATGCACTGCGACCCCACCTACCTGCAGCCCGTGCAGCCTGACTACGTCCCCGCAACCCAGGCGGACGAGCTTGCCCTGGAGGCCAAGGCCCGGGGCTACGCGCAGGCCTGCGAGCGCCGCTACGGCTGGTTGCTCCCCTACATGACGACGGTGGACACGGCGAGGGACCTGGGCTCGCTGCGCGTCGCCCTGGGCGTGAGCCGGATCAGCTACCTGGGCTTCTCCTACGGGACCTACATCGGCGAGGTCTACGCCACCCTCTTCCCCCACCGGGTGGCCAGGATGGTGCTCGACAGCACCGTCGACCCGCAGGGGGTCTGGTACGCAGACAACCTCGCCCAGGACGTGGCAGCCCAGGCCCGGATGCACGCCCTGTTCGCCTGGACGGCCCGGTACGCCTCGACCTACCACCTGGGGACCACGGCGGCCGGCGTGGAGGCTGCCTTCCTGCGGGCCAGGGCACGCCTGGCGGCCTCGCCCGTTCCCCACCAGCTGGGGCCGGACGAGCTGGACGACGACTTCGTTGCCGGTCTCTACAGCACCTCGGTGTGGCCCAGCCTCGCCGCGGCGCTCGCTGCCTACCTGCACCAGGGCTCACCGGCCGTCCTGGAGACGCTGTACGCGACCATCGGCGCCACGAACGAGAACGAGTTCGCCGTGTACAACGCTGTCGAGTGCTCCGACGCCCGCTGGCCCCGGGACTGGCAGCGCTGGGACACCGACACGCGGAGACTGCTGAGCCGTGCGCCCCTGGTCACCTGGGACAACACCTGGTTCAATGCCGCATGTGCCTTCTGGCCCGTCACCGGCCCGGCCAAGCCGTTCCGGGTGGGGGCACCCGGCCTGCCCGGGGTGCTGATGGTGCAGGCCAGCCTGGACGCCGCAACGCCCTACCCCGGTGCGTTGCAGGCCCACCGGGACCTGCCCAGCTCGCGCATGGTCGTGGTGGAGGGCGACGGCAACCACGGCCAGCTGGTGAGCACGCCCCCCAACCTCTGCGTCATCGGGTACGTGGCCCGCTACCTGGCCACGGGCGCGCTGCCAACCGGCCCGGGGCCGGTCAACGCCACCTGTCCCCCGGCCGCCTTGCCCACACCCTAGAGCTGAGCAGGCAGGGCCGGGCCGCTGCCGCCTCGGACCGCCCATCAGGGCTAGTGTCGGTGACGATTGGCAAGCAATGGATCCCCTCCGGGGGAGCGGCTGGTGCACAGCCTCCGGCTCCTGCCCGCGCCGCTGTGGGCGGTGCTCCTCCCGGCCATCGACGGTGCGCCGTACCTCAGCGTGGTGCTCGTCGGCCCTGAGCTCCGTCTTGCCTTCCAGAGCCAGGAGGCAGAGCGCGCGTTGGGGCCGCGCCGGCTGGGGGCGCCGGTCGAAGAGGTCTTCCCGGGTAACCCCAACTACCTGGCAGCGCTCGGGCGCTGCATGTCGGACGGTGAGACGGTCCAGCTCCGTCGGGCGCCGTTCGCGCTCACCGGCACAGCGGCAAGCGCCGAGCGCACGCTGGTCCTTGATGCGCAGTTCTTCCCCGTTCGCGACGAGGCGGGCGGCGTCGCTGCCGTCCTCGCCCAGGCCGTCGACGTCACGGGCCACGAGGACGGCGACGAGCGGCTCCGGACGGCCCTGGCCATCAACCAGGCCGGCCTGGACCTGTCCCGGTCCCTCGACGTGGACCAGGTGACCCAGGCCGTAACCCGCCTGGCGGCTTCGGCCTTCGCCGGCTGGGGCCTGCTCGACCTCTGGCAGGCGGACGGTTCGCTGGCCCGGGTGGCGGCCACCCACCATCTCCCCGAGCTCCAAGGCGACCTGGACAGGCTGAAGGAGCTGCCGCGCATCTCGGGCCGGCCGGGCCGGGAACCCGAGGCCTACTCCACCCGCGTGGCCCGCACCGGCCAGCCACTGGTCGGGGAGGTGCCGCCCGCCCTCCTGGCCGCAGCCGCCAGCCCCGAGCACCGGGCCATCATGGCGAGGCTAGAGCCTCGCTGGTACATGTGCGTCCCGGTCCAGGTGGGCAGGCGCCGCCTCGGGGCGCTGTGCGTGGTCAGGGCCGAGGGCAGCAAAGCCTTCAGCCTGGCCGACCGGTCCCTGCTCGAGCAGTTCGCCGAGAGGGCAGCTGTCGCCTTGGCCCACGCCAGCGACTACAACGAACAACGCCAAGCCGCCCTGACGCTTCAGCGCAGCCTCCTCCCGCCCCCCGCAGTGCCGCCCGGGCCGGTCCAGATGGCACCACGCTACGAGGCCGGCGGGGCCGGGACGGCCGTAGGGGGCGACTGGTACGACACCGTGCCCCTGGAGGCCGGGTCTTTCGCCGTTGCGGTAGGTGACGTCGAGGGCCACGACCTCGAGGCTGCCGCCCTGATGGGCCAGGTGAGGGCCGTGGTCCATGCCCACGCCCGCCTCGGGCTGCCACCGGGGCGCATTGCGGAGGAGGCCAACCGCTTCGTCCTGGAGACGGGCACCGAGCAACTGGTCACCATGAGCTACATGCAGATCTACCCTCGGGAGCACCTGATGACCTGGGTCCGGGCCGGCCACATGCCAGCCGTGGTGGTGGGCCCGGACCGCCGGGCCCGGGCCATCTGCGGCCGGGGTGGCCTACCGCTGGGGGTGCGGAGCGGGGAGCACTGGGAGGAGGAGACGCTGCACCTGCCTCCGGGGGCGCTCCTGGCTGTGTTCACCGACGGGCTGGTGGAGACGGCCGAACAGGCCTTCGACGAGGGTGTCGCCGGGCTGGCCGAGCTGTTGTCCGCCCACGCCGAGGACGATGTCGACCTGCTGGCCGACCTCGTGCTCTCGCGGCTGCCGGGCAAGGGCGAACGCCACGACGACGTTGCACTGGTGCTCCTGCGCCTGCCCGACGGGGGGCCGGAGAGCCCCGGCCACGTCGTTGCCCGTCGGCTCCCGGCGGCTGCGTCCTCGGCGCCTGTGGCGCGCCTGTTCCTGCGCGACCTCCTGGTCCAGTGGGAGCTCGACGGCACCACCGTGGAGACTGCAGCCCTACTGGTCACCGAGCTCGTCTCCAACGCCTCGCGTCACGGCGACGGCACAGTGGAGCTCCAGGTCTCCCTGCACGACGGACGTCTCCGGGTCGCAGTGGCCGACGACTCGCACCGCCTCCCCTACAACGCGGCGGCACGGGCCGAGGACGGTACCTCGGGCTGGGGCCTGCAACTGGTGGAGGCGCTCTCCTATGCCTGGGGCGTACAGACCGAGGACCACGGCAAGGCCGTCTGGTTCGAGCTTGTGGCCCCGGGTACCTCCGGGAGCACCGGCCCGGCCCGCTGAGCTTCGGAGCGGGCCCGCTCGTCGGGCATGGCCTCTCAGGCCCCTTGGGCGTCACCGCCCTGTGCCGGCCCGACCTGCTGTGACAGCAGGTCACGGATCTCGGTCAGCAGCGCGATGTCGTCGGGGACCACGGTAGGCGCCGGCTCCTGCCCCCGGGCACGCCGCTCGGCCAATTTGTTGAGAGGGTACACGACGAAGAAGTAGATGGCGGCGGCGACAGAGATGAAACTGATGATGGCATTGATGAAAAGCCCGTAGTGGAACTGGCTCTTGTTGACGGTGAACACCAGGTCGGCGAAGTTCGGTTTGCCGACGATTGCGGCGATGATGGGGGTGAAGATGTCAGCGACCAGGGCGGTCACCACCGCGTTGAAAGCGGCACCGATCACGACCGCAATGGCAAGGTCAATGACGTTGCCTCTCATTACGAACGTCTTGAATCCCTTCAGCACGGCTCTGCTGCTCCTTCCTGGGGCACTGTACGGCGACGCCCCGTTGGGCGCCGGCACAAGGATATTGCGCGCCCGCCCCGCCGGGCGGCTACAACGCGCTCAGAGCCAGGACTTGGACCAGGTGGACCAGGTGGACGGGACCGTGACCCGGGCCCTGCGCCCCCAGTTGCTGAACAGCACCGTCTCGGAGACACCGCCGGCCGAGGTCACCAGCTCAACGGGCAGTTGGCGGCCGCTGGCCCGCACGTAGAGGGTCTCGGTCACGGTCACGCCCTGGGACGACCTGGTACCCCTGACACCGAGGGCAGGTACGCCGCCCACCATGCTCACGGGCAGCAACTGGAGCGAGCCGACCATGTTGAAGCCGACCGTGGTGCTGGCCACGGTCAAGCCGTCGCTCAACGCCTGGTACACGGTGCCCGCTGCGGGCGACAGGAGGATCCACCGGCCTGCCAACCTCTGCGCCACAGAGGGCTTGAGGCTCAGCACACCCTGCAGCGCCGCCGCGTCCCCGCTGACGAACAGCTTTGTCTTGGCCAGCACGACCTGGAGCCTTATACCCCCGGTCCCCTGGCCCACCGTGATCTCCTGGGAGCCGTACTCCCGCCCGGACTGGCCCACGAAGGTCTCGGAGAGGCCGCCCGCCTTTACCGTCGCCCTCCAGGTGAGGCCCCGTTCGGAGTTGGCGGCGCTGATGGCGGAGGCGAGCACGGCCTGGGCCCTGGCCCCGGGCAGGACGGTGGTGGTCGTGGTCGACGACGGGCCGGTGGTCGAAGGCAGCCCGGTGCTCGTCGGGGCGCCCGGCGGGGACGAGGTGGACGTCGTAGTGCTCGCACCCGGGCCCGGGGCACCGCTGCCCTGTGCCGCGGCGAGCGCCCCGGGAGCGCCGGCCACCAGGACCGGCAGGCAGATGGCCACGACGAGCCGAGCCGACCAGGCCCTAGCCTTCATGCGACGATCCTGGTGAACGTGGGCGCCGGTGTCAAGTCCCCTGCCCGGCCGCGCTCCGGGTCTGCCGGGGCAACGGCGCCGGCCCACAGTTGCTCAGCCCACCCACTTCGCCTGCAAGGGCACCGCCCGGTGTGGCGCGTCGGCCTTGGGGGGCACCCCCCAGTTGCTGTAGACGATCGTCGCCGGGTAACCCCCGACGGAGAGGAGCACCTCCACCGGCAACGGGGTGCCGTGGGCCCTGATGTAGACCGTTTCGTCGAGGCTCACCTTGCCCACCTTGCCCGTCTCCCGGATGGCGACGACCGCCTGGTGGCGCACCGTCGTCGGGGCCAGGAGCTCGGGCGAGCGCCCCAGGGCCAGGTACTGGACGGCAGTGGCCATGGTGAGGCGGAAAGCCAGTGACCGGAAGTACCGGGAGCTGGGCGGCACCGAGACCCATTTGCCGGCGGCGGCGGCCGAACCCGTCTTGGTAAAGGAGAAGAACTGGCTGAACCCGGCCGCATTGCCCGTCAGGTACACGTTGGAACGCAGGACCGCGCCCGCCCGGGCCACGGTCCCGCCCAGGTCGGAACTGGCGGAGAAAGTCCCGTCCTTGACGCCGTCGTGGGTGACGTCGACCGACTTCGTGCCGAAGTACTCGAAGCTCTCGGTCCAGGTCACGGCGCGCTGGGCCACGAAGGCGTTCATGCAGTCGGACAGTTCCTGGGAGGCGGTCAGTACGGGCGCCCTGGTCGTCGTGGTCGTGGCCGGACCGGTCGTCGTGGTGGCCGGGCCCCGGGGAACTGTCGTGGTGGTCGAAGGACCGACTGGGGGTGTCGTCGTCGTCGTTGTCGTAGCCGTGCCCGACGCTCCAGACGGCGCTACCCACATCGTCTGCGCCACCAGACCGGCTGTGAGCACGGCGACCGGCCCGAAGTGCACCAAGACCGCTCCCCGGCTCTTCATGGCCCAATCTTGGTGGCAGCACCTGGTGGTGTCAAACGTGTTCTCATCCCCAGGGGCGGCCGACCCGGGGGAACAGCTAGGCGCGCACCGGCTCCAACGCAACGTTGCGGTGCATCGGCGAACTGAACAGCTCACCCAGCACCACGCACGCCGCACCCCTGGCCCACGCCACGTCGTCGACCGAGTCCACAAAAAAGTCGACGTTGCGGTCCAGGCCGGCAAAGGCGCTTTCACGCATCGCCAGGATCGCCGCCTCCCAACGCAGCGGGCCCGCCCTGGTCCCCTCGCCCGAGACGATGACGAGCCGCGGGTTGAGCAGGTTGACCAGTGCTGCAATGCCCAGCCCCAACATGCGTCCCGCCGCCTCCAGCGCTTCGCCCGCCACCTGGTCGCCGCTCTCGGCCGCTCGGCGCACGGTCTCCACGGTCAGGCTCTCCGCAGGGGCCTCCGACAACAACGAAAGCCTCCCCCTGCCGAGGGCGTCCTTCACGTAACCGGTTATGGCCGCGTCGTTGCTCACGGCCTCCAGGCACCCCGTCCGGCCGCACCTGCACGACCCCGTCTGGCCGGCCACGCGAAGGTGGCCGATCTCCCCGGCCGCACCTTCGGCTCCACGGTAGATGTTGCCACCTACCACCAGCCCGGCACCTACGCCCTCGCCCACCGTCACCACTATGAAGTCGTCGACGCCATGGCCCCGCCCGAACCACTGCTCGGCCACCGTCAGGGCGTTGACGTCGTTGTCGACCAGCACCGGCAGGCCGAGACGCCGCGCAACCGGTCCCGCCACAGCGACGTCGTGCCAGTCGAAGGTGGGCGAGTAGCGGCATGTCCCCGTGGCCGTCTCCACTATCCCGGCCAGGCATATCCCCACACCGACGACATCGCCCATGCCGACCCCCGCCCGGCCGACGGCGTCCTCGACCGCCTGGCATATCCGGTCCAGGACGGACGACGGGTCACCGGCGCGTGCTCTGGCGTTCAGGGCACTGTCGCCGCTCACCGGCGCCCAGTCGACCGCCACCATTTCGGAGTGCAGCACCTCGGCCCTGATGTCGGTGACGACGACAGAGGCGCCGTTCTTCATCAGCTTCATTCCGACGGCGTAATTGCGTTCGTCGTTGATCCGCAGCACGAGCGGTGGCCGGCCGCCCCGCGACCGGCCATGGCCCACCTCGTTGACCAGGCCCCGCTCGATCAGCTCGCCCACGATGGCCGACACGGTGGCAGGGCTCAGGCCCGTGGTGCGCACCACGTCCGCCCGGGACAGAGCTCCGGTGCGCAGGACGTTGAAGACCAGGTTGCGGTTCATCTCGGCCATGAGCCGGCGGTCACCGCGACGGATGCCGTGCTTGGACAGCTCCTGGTCTCGAGACAACTACCCGGTCCTCCGTCAGGCGCGCGCCCATGAGCAGCTTCCTAAGGTCTCCAAACTAAGCCCCCGCGGGCCGCTTGTCAACACTCAGAGTGGGGCTCTCACCATTACAGGTGGCCGAACAGGGAGTGCCGCCCACCTTCGAGCCGGGTGCCTCCAGGGGCCTGCCCTCAGAGCTCCACGTCTCCGGGGTGGCGGTGGACCAGGGCCTCGGCCGGCACCTGGCCCAGGCGCCCTGCCTGGTAGTCAGCCATGGCCTGGAGGATCTCCTCCCGGGTGTTCATCACGAACGGGCCGTAGTGGACGACCGGCTCGCGGATCGGCCGGCCCCCGAGCACGAGCAGTTCGAGCGCCGGGGAGCGGCTCTCCTGGTGGGCGTCAGCCCGGACCTCGATGAAGTCACCGGCCCCGAACACCCCCAGCTGCCCGGTGGCGAAGGGCCTCCGGTCAGGCCCGGCCGAGCCCCGGCCGGCAAGGACGTAGACCAGGGCGTTGAAGTCCGGCCGCCAAGGCAGCTCCAGGAGGCCTCCGGGCGAGACAGTTGCGTGGACCATCGTGATGGGGGTGTACGTGGTGCCCGGCCCCATGTGGCCGTCCACCTCGCCCGCCACCACCCTGAGCAGGGCGCTGCCGTCCGGGCTGGAGAGCAGCACCGCCTCTCGCCCTCGGATGTCCTGGTAGCGGGGGGGCGCCCACTTGTCGGCCCGGGGAAGGTTGACCCACAGCTGGACGCCGTGGAACAAGCCTCCGCTCGCCACCAGGGACTCGGGCGGGGCCTCTATGTGCAGGATGCCCGACCCCGCCGTCATCCACTGGGTGTCACCGTCGCTGACCCGTCCGCCCCCTCCGTTGGAGTCCTGGTGGACGAAGGTCCCGTCGATCATGTAGGTGACGGTCTCGAAGCCCCGGTGAGGGTGCCAGGGCGTGCCCTTGGGCTCGCCCGGTGCGTACTCCACCTCCCCCATCTGGTCCATGTGCACGAAGGGGTCGAGGTCCGACATCGCCACCCCGGCGAACGCCCGGCGGACCGGGAAGCCCTCGCCCTCGTAACCCGAGGGAGCAGTGGTGACAGAACGCAGGGGCCGGGAGCCTCCCGCCCCCACCGGCCTGGAGGTCCGGGGCAGTACGAGGATGTCCTCAACGGTGACGGCGGGCATGGCTTACCTCCTCGCCCTTCGCGGGCTTGTGCCCCTACGCCAACAGCCCGGCGAACGGCCCTATTCCGCGGCCCGTGGGGGTGCCTTGACCACGAGCGCACCGGCCTCCACGACCACCGACATGGTCGCACCGGGCTCCACCATGTCGCCGTCCAGCTGACGCGGGGAGACCTCCGGGGTGCTCAGCTCGACCACCCGGGCACGCAGGTGCTCCAGGTCGGGGTGGTGGCGCCCGGGGCGTGGGGGGCGCCCGCTGACCATCCGCCTGCCCAGGCGGGCCCAGCCTGCCAGGCCCCCGGGGCTGAGCACGCCCACGTCCACCAGTCCGTCGTCGACCAGGGCACCGGGCAACAGGTGGAACCCTCCCGGCAGCACGCCGACGTTGCCCACCACGACGGCATGGGCGTGGCGTTCGAGCACCGGCCCCCCGTCCAGGCACAGGCGTACCGGACGGGGGGGCATGAACACGTGCGGGGCCCCCACGAGGGCATAACCGACCCAGCCCAGCCCGGACTTGAGCCAGGGCGGCGTAGAGCCCACGACGGCTGCGTCCAGGCCCATTCCCGCCATGGCGACAAAGGGCATGCCGTCGGCGAAGGGCAGGTCCACCTGGCGCGAGGCGTCTCCGAAGCCGACCTCCAGGGCCCGGGCGGCGTCGGCCGGGAGCCCCAGCGCGTGGGCGAAGAGATTGGCCGTCCCGCGCGGTAGCACCGCCAGAGGGACCCCCGTGCCGGCCAGGTCGTGAGCACAGGCACGTACGGTGCCGTCGCCCCCCACGGCGAAGACCAGCCGCTCGCCTCCCTCCTCCAGGTACCCCCTCACCTGTGCGTGCAGGGTGAGGCTCGAATCACCCGCCTGGGTCACCATGAGCAGGGCCTCCCAGCCGTGCCCCCGTGCTGCCTCCTCGCACCGCCGGCGCAGCTCCCCCAGGTGGCGCACCCCGGTCGGGTTGACGACGAAGAGCGCCCGCCTCAACCCTCCGCTGCTCCCATCCGCCCCGGGGCGCCATGGCGTGCCGGCACGCCGCCGGACCGGCGCTCCTGCCGGACGGGGCCCCCGGCCTGCCTGTCGACGGGAGGTGGCTGCAGCGGCAAGACCTCTACCTCTCAACTGTCCTGGACTGCCCTGGGCTGTCCTGGACTGCCCTGGGCACTTCCCACCGGCACAGCTTGGTGCTCGCCGGCACTTCGCCCCGAGTATGCCAGGCGAGGCCCACTACAGGGGCCGGGCCGGGCCCGGGAGGAGCACCGGGACCGGCGCCCCCGAGTTGGATTGAGACTTGTTCTCAGTGTATACTTGTGCCGTGAACCTCCGGTCCTCCCGGCATTTGAGCGCACCAGGACGACGGCACCGGGTGCCTGCCGCCCTCACCCTGCTCGCCGCGGCTACCGGAGCCTCGGCCTGCGGGACGACCACGGTGCCAGGGGGTGGCGCACAGGTGCAGGCGGTGGGGGCCGAGAGCCAGTACGCCGACGTGATCAGCCAGGTCGGGGGCCGCTACGTGAACGTCACCTCGGTCATGAGCAACCCCAACACGGACCCCCACGAGTTCGAGGCGAGCGCAAAAGTGGCGTCACGGCTGAGCGAGGCCCAGTTGGTCGTCCAGAACGGGCTGGGTTATGACGGCTTCATGGACAAGCTGGAGAACGCCGTCTCCCCTCGGGGCCAGTACGTGGTCGTGGCGGCACAGCTCGTCCGGCCCAGGCCGGGGACGTTCGACCCGCACCTGTGGTACCAGCCGGGCACGATGGCCCTCGTTGCCCGTGCAGTGGCGCGCGACCTCGCCCGTCTGCAGCCCGCCCACCGGGCCTACTTCGCCGCCCGGGCGGACGCCTTCGTCTCGTCGCTGGCCCCACTGCACCAGGCGGTGTCGGCGTTCGCCGCCGGTCACCCCGGCACGCCGGTGGCTGTGACCGAACCGGTTGCCGACTTCCTTCTCCAGTCAGCCGGCGCCCGTGTGCTCACCCCTGCGTCCCTGCAGACCGCGGTGATGAACGGCACGGACCCCTCCCCTCAGGACGTGGCCTTCCAGGACCGGCTCCTGTCGCGTCACCTGGTCAGGGCCCTTCTCTACAACGAACAGGTCACCGACGCCGTGACCTCGCACTTCCTCGCCGTAGCCCGCGCCGCGCGCATCCCGGTGGTGGCGGTCTACGAGACCATGCCCCAACCCGGTTACAACTACCAGTCCTGGATGCTGGCGGAGGTGCACGCCCTGTCGCGCGCCGTGGCCAGCGGCATCAGCACAACGAGGCTCTGAGACATGACCACCGCTCCGACCGCAACACCCACCCACGCCGTCCTGTCCGTCGACGGCCTCACCGTCCGCCTCGGAGGACGTACGGTCCTGACGGACGTCACCTTCGAGCTGGCCCGGGGAGAGGTCGCCGGGTTGATCGGTAGCAACGGCGCGGGCAAGACCACGCTCCTGCGGGCGGTGCTCGGCCTGGTGCCACTGGCCGGAGGGGAGGTGAGGCTCGGGACGGGGCAACGTGCCGGCCGTGGGGGGCACGCCGGTGTCGGTTACGTCCCTCAAAAGGTGCTGTTGGACGCCGATGTGCCGGTGCGCGCCAGGGACCTCGTGCAATTGGGCCAGGACGGGCACCGCTGGGGCCTGCCCCTGCCCTCGGAGACCAAGAGGCGGCTGACGGACCGGTTGCTCGAGAGCGTGGGCGCAAGCCACCTGGCCGAGGCCCGCGTGGGTGAGCTCTCAGGGGGCGAGCAGCAGCGGGTACTGATCGCCCATGCCCTGGCCGGTCGCCCGCAGCTCCTGCTCCTGGACGAGCCCCTGGCCAACCTGGACATGCGCAGTGCCCAGGCCACCGTCGCGCTGCTGGGCCGGATCGCCCGCTCCCAAGGGGTGGCCGTCCTGATGTCCACTCATGACATAAACCCCATGCTCGGGGTGATGGACAGAGCCGTGTACCTCGCCTCGGGGCGGGCTGCCACCGGCACCACGGACGAGGTGGTGCGCAGCGACGTCCTGAGCGCTCTGTACGGGCACCATGTGGACGTGCTCCGTGCCCACGGGCGCGTGATCGTGTCGGTCGGCGGCCTCGAGCACGCCGACGACGGCTGCGACGGGGCCCTCGACGATTGCGACCCCCTGACCGCCCCTTCAGGTGCGCTGGGCGCCCCAGGTGCCGCGCCGGGAGGATGGTGACAGTGAGCTGGCTCTTCGCCCCCGGCTTCTTCTCCAACGGCCCCGTACAGGCAGCCCTGGTGACCGGGACCATGGTCGCACTGGTCTGCGCGCCCGTGGGCGTGCTGGCGGTGCTGCGGCGCCAGTCCTTCGCCGGCCACGCTTTCGCCGACATCACCTCGACCGGAGGGTCTGCCGCGGTGCTCCTCGGGATCAGCCCGGTGGTCGGCTTCGCCGCCGCTGCAGCCACCGGAGCGGCGTCCATGGAAGCCCTCAGCGCCCGCCGCGAGCGGGACCGGGACCTTGTCACCGGTGCCGTGCTCGGCGCGGCGCTGGGGCTCTCGGCTCTGTTCCTCTACCTGAGCGCCACGACCCGGAACGCCAGCGGTGCCGCCGTGACCGTGCTGTTCGGGTCCATCTTCTCGGTGAGCACGTCCAGCTGGCCCTGGGTCGTGGCGCTGGGCGGCCTGGCCGTCGGCCTGGTGGCCCTTGCCTACCGCCCCCTGCTGCTCAGCTCGGTCAGCCCCGAACTGGCAGCGGCCAGGGGCGTGCCTGTGCGCCTGGTCGGGCTCGCCTACCTCGGTGCCCTGGCCGCCGCGGTGTCCCTCTCCGCCCTGACCGTGGGCGCTGTGCTGTCCACGGCGCTGGTGGTCGGACCGGCAGCCGCCACGCTGGGCGTGGTCCGCCGGCCGGGCAGGGCCATGGCATGGGCCGGCCTGGTGGCCATGCTGAGCGTCTGGGGGGGCATCGTCCTGTCCTACGACAGCTTCAACTGGCCGCCCCGAGGCCAGGGCTGGCCGGTGAGCTTCTTTGTCGTGGCGCTGGTGCTCCTGGCCTACGGGGCCTCCCGCGTGGCCAGCGGTCACATGCACGCGCGGGGCCGGGCATCGCAGCAGAGCGAGGGCTAGCCGTGTTCTCCGGGCTCTTCTCCCCCTTCATGGTCCACAGCTGGGAGGCCACCAGCGTGGTCGCTGTCGTGGCCGGCGTGGTCGGCTTCTTCGTCGTGGTGAGGGGGGCGACCTTCGCTGCTCACGCCATACCCCAGGGCGCGTTCACGGGTGCGGCCGGGGCGGCGCTGGTGGGCACGAGCACTCTGCTCGGCTCGGGCCTGGTGGCACTGGCCGCAGTGGTTGCGATCGCCCGCTGGGGCCGTAAGGGCCGGCACGACGTGGTCACGGCCCTGGTGCTGGTGGGCATGCTGGCAACAGGCGCCCTCTTCCTCAGCCTGGGGTCCCAGTACGCCGACCAGACGTTCTCCCTGCTCTTCGGCGAACCGCTGGCGGTCAGCGCCGGCTACCTCTGGCCCACGGTGGGCCTGGGCGTGGCCTGCACCGGTTTGGTCCTCTCCTCCTACCGGAGGCTGCTGCTCACAGCAGCGGCACCCGAGCTGGCCCGGGCGCGGGGCGTGGTGCCCGAACGGGCCGACTTCTGGTTCCTGTTGGCGGTCGGAGCCGCCACCACCTTGGCCCTGCCCGTGGTGGGTGCCCTGCTCGTCTTCAGCCTCATGATCGGCCCGCCCGCAGCGTCCCGGTCGCTCACGGACCGGCCCGGCGCCGCCCTCGCCCTGTCCGTCGGGCTGGCCCTGGTAACGGTGTGGACGGCCATGGTCGCCTCCTACGCCAGCAACTGGCCGCTGGGGGCGTTCGTGGGTGCGTCGGCGGTCGTGTGGTACCTGGTGGGCCGCGCCGCCTCGTCCCACCGACGGCGGGCGCGTGCCCGTGCGGCGGTAAGGTCGTGACGGTGAGCCGGGGCCCGGGAGACAAGACCGGCGGCGACAGCCTGCACGGCCTGGTGGAGGAACGGCTGCGGCAGGCGGCCCAGCGCTACACGAGCGGGCGGCGTGCCCTGGTCGACCTTCTGGCTCAGGCCGGCCACCCGCTCAGCATCGAGGACATCGCCGAGCAGGCACCCCGCATGCCTCGCAGCTCCGCCTACCGTCACCTGGTCGACCTGCAGCAGGCCGGGGTCGTCCGGCGGGTGGCGGCCAACGACGGGTACTTCCGCTTCGAGCTGGCCGAGGACATCACCGAGCACCACCACCACCTGGTGTGCACCTACTGCGGCCAGGTGCTCGACGTGACGCCCACACCGGCTTTCGAACAGGCCATGAACAGTTACCTGGCCTCGCTGACCGGTTCCAGCGGGTTCGTCAGCGACGACCACAGGCTGGACGTCCTGGGTGCCTGTGCCACATGCAACAGAGCACGCTCCGCTCGCCGGGACCAGGCCCTGCCCCGGGCCACGCCCCAGCCGGCAGGCCGGCCTTGACGGCCACGCTCGGCCCGGGCGCCACCACCGGCCCGCCCCGGCACGACCCCCGTCTGCACCAGCCCACCCGGGCGGACCGGCGCCGTACCTGGACATGGCTGGCAGTCCTCGGCATCACCCCGGTTTGTGTGGGCATCGTGGCCTGGGCCGCAGTGGGCCTCAACGGCAACTACCCCACGGTCAAGCCTCCGGTGCCCACGGGCTGGAAGGCAGTGCCCGGGATATACGCCAGCTTCTCGGTGCCCCGCTCGTGGTCCCTGGAACAGGGCCTGAGCGATCCCGCCGGGGACGTGTTCTTCGGGGCCGGGGGCCGTGGCGTGGGCGAGTCGGTGACCCAGGCCACCCGGCCTCCTTCCCCGGCGTCGCCCCCTCCCGCCATCGTGACGACCTTCCTCGGGGGGCCCTACACCGGGCGGTCCTACATCCCGGTCCGGCTGAAGAACGCGGACCGGGCCTTCGAGTACCACTTCGCCCTGAGCGGTGGACGTGCAGCCGAGGCCGTCATGGCATGGGCCCGGGGCACCCAGTCGCTGGTCTGGCTGGTAGCCGTCCCCGCCTCACCGACCGGCCGGCGCTCCCTGTCCACGCTGGCCCTCGCCCCTTAGCGACCGGGCCGTGGGCCGTGGTCCTTCCGACGCACCCCGGTGCGCAGCCGGTAGCGTCCTCCTGCAAAGGTCCAAGGAGGCTACCTAGTGGCTAACCAGCTAGCCGATTACGAGGTCATCGGCGCGGTCGCCGACGACGGTGTCCTACCCTGCTCGAGCGCCCGACGGCCCGCCCGTCTCGGGGGCGGGGGCACGGTCACGGTCTGGGTGCTCGGGCCTCTCGCCCGCGCCCCCCTGACCAGCGTGCGCCGGCGCCTCGAGCATGTGGCTGCGGTCCGCTCACCCCATCTGCCCGATTGGCTGGAAGCCGGGGCGGGTGAATGGGCGGGGCGGCCGGTCGTCTTCACCTCCGCAACCACGGTTGTCACGGGCACGCTGGCCGGTGCCCAGGGGATGACGATGGCCGCCAAGCTGCGAGCCCTGGCCGCAGCTGCCCGGGGGGCGCACGCCCTGCACGAGGCGGGCGTGCTCCATGGCGGCATCTGCCCTCAGGCCATCTGCCTCACGGGGCCGTCCGATGGCCAGGCCGTACTGGCACCGCCGCCCCTGGCCGACGGGCACCAACCACTGCTGCAGGTCGGCTACCCGCCGCTCGGCTTCGTCGACCCCCATCTCCTGAGAGGCGAGGCCGGCCGCTGGTCGGACATCTGGGCACTGGGGGCAACCCTTCAGGCGGCAACCTCGGGCTCGCCTCCGTTCCCCGACAAGGACGACGTCCCCGTCGTCCAGGCTCTGGCCCAGTTGTTGGCCGTCCCCCAACCCGTGCCGCCCGAGGCCCCGCCCCTCGTAGCCGAACTAGCTCGCCAGTGCCTGGCCACCGACCCGTCGTCCAGGCCCCGCACCGCTTCAGAGGTAGCCGACCGTCTCGACCAGGCCGCCGAGCTCGGCTGACCGCAGCTCGGACGCGCAGGAGGTAAAAAGGTGCCAGACAAACTCGAAGTCCTCCCCGGGCCCGGGCTGGTCGCCCGCTTCGGGGACCTGGCGGTGTGGGCCGGGCCCCAGGCCAGCCCAGCCCTCCAGGCCCACCTGGTGACGGAGGCCCAGAGGCTCGCCGGCTCGCCACAGTGCGGCGACCAGCTGGCCAACTCGTTCATCTCCATCCTGCAGCGGGGCGACCCCGAGCCACAGGCGCCCTTTGCCGTCGTCGGCCCGGGAGCCAACGGGCTCACCTTGTTCCTCCACGGGCCGGTCCAGGCCTGGGACAGCGGGCGCTGGCTGGCACCCCAACCCGTGCCGGGGTGGATGGTCGCCCCGATCGGGCGCCCGTGGCCGCTCATCGTCCTCCCCTACGGAGCACCGCCACCGCCCCAGAGCCCCCCGGGGAACCCGTTCGACCTGCGTTCGGGAACGGTCCCCGGAGCCGGCTTCGTGATGCTCCGCCCCGCCGCCCCGCCCACCCCGGCACCGTCCGCCTCTGTTGGGCCGGCTGTTGCCGGTGCGGACCATGCGCAGGGCACGACAACCGCCTACGGAGGCCCCGGCTACGTGGCCGGGCCGACCGCTCAGGCCCCCGTCCCGCAGGCCCCGGGGCCCGCACCGACGAGCCCTGTGCTCGCGCCCTCCCCCCAGGCCACGGCGGGGCCTCAGGCCGGGCCGGTGGGCGCTGCCACCGGCCAGTTGGCTCCCGTCCAAGGTGGCTTCCCGAGCCAGGGGGGCGGGCCGGGCCAGGGGGGCGGGCCGGGCCAGGGGGGCGGCCCGACGACGTCGCCCGGGCCGGTGCCCTCCGCGCCACCGGGGCCGGAGCTGCCGGCCGCGCCCCCCTCAGCGGGCAACCCCAACCTGGTCGACCTGCGCTCGGTCCTCCCCGCCGGGACAGGGCCTCTCTCCCAGGCCGGCGCCGTCACCGGCGCGGCCGCCGACCGGCCCCAGGTGGTGGGCCTGCGCTGCGAAGAGGGCCACATGAACCACCCCCGCTCTGCTACTTGCGCCCTGTGCGGCCGCTCCCTGTCCGGTCTGGCCCAGGTCAGCGGGCCGCGTCCCTCCCTGGGGGTGCTGTTGGCCGACGACGGCTCCGTGTGGTCCCTGGAGCGCACCTGCCTCATCGGCAGCGAGGCGGGCAGCTCCCCGGAGGCCCGTTCAGGCACCGCCCAGGCCATCACCATGCTGGCGGGGAACAACCACATGATGGCCCCTGTGCACTGCGAGGTGCAGGTACGGGACTGGGGCGTCTACCTCGTGGACCGGGGGGCGGAGGGGGGCACCAGCGTCCAGGCACCGGGGGGCCCGGGCTGGGCCCTGCTGGCCCGCCACGAACAGCGCGAGCTGGCCACAGGCTCCCACCTGTCGTGCGGTGGCCGGGTCTTCACGTACCTCGCCGCCTGGCCGGGATGAACGGGGGCAATGGCGCTCAGCCCAGCAGCTTGCTGAACGTGGGGCACATCACGGCGACGGCGGCCGAAATGACGACTCCCAGGTCGGCCGGGGGCAGGGCGACGCTGCCCTCGAGCAGCCGGGTACGGTCGGCCAGCTGTTGCACGGTGGCACCGGCCCGCAGGTCCGCGCAGACCGCCTCGCCCAGGCTCACCAGTTGGCTGCCCGTACGATAGCCGCCGATGTCGGGAGCCCGGCTGTAGACCGAGTCGAGGAACCTCTGGGACTGCCGGGCGCTGGGGGCGGGGCCGGCGCCACAGGCGGCCAGGCTCAGTGCACCGAGAGCGACCAGCCCGGTACGCCAGAGGGCTCTGGCCGGCACGCAGGGGGCAGGCACGCACCGATCGTACCGGGGCCTCCCCTCCGCTGGCCGCTCACGAGGTGCGCGGCCGTTTTGTTAAGTTGGCCCCGGCGCCGGGAGCGGACCGTGTCACCGGCGGGGACGAGGTTGGTTTGCCAACTACGAGGACGACGATGTACGACCGCTTGGGCGGGATGGCCTTCTTCGAGGCGTTGACCGAACGCTTCTACGCCGGCGTGGAGGCCGACCCGCTGCTCCGGCCCCTTTACCCCGAGGACCTCGGCCCCTCCCGCAGGCACCTCTGCCTGTTCCTGGCCCAGTTCTGGGGAGGCCCGCGCGCCTACGAGGACGAGCGGGGCCACCCTCAGCTCCGGGCACGCCACCTGCCCTTCCGGGTGGGGCCCGAGGAACGGGACCACTGGCTTGCCCACATGAGCGCCGCTGTCGAGGCGGCGGGCCTGAGCGCACTGGACAACGCCCAGCTGATGGGCTACTTCCGGGCCTCTGCGGCCCATATGGTCAACACGGCCTCCTGAGGCGACGACGACCATGGCCGGTCCCAGGGCGACGTGGCGGGCCCACGCTGGAGGGGTGAAACCGGGGCGGGCCAAGCCACTGGTGGCCGACATATCCGGCCAGGGCCACCCCGTGGTCCTCCTCCACGGGCAGCCGGGGACAGCGGGCGACTGGGCCGCAGTGAGCCGGGAGCTCGAGCAGGACCACCTCGTCGTGGCACCTGACCGCCCCGGTTACGGGCGGACAGGGGGGCGGGCAGCGGGCTTCCTGGCCAATGCCGAGCAGGTGGCGGAGCTCATGGACCGCTTGGACCTTGGCCCGGCCGTGGTCGTCGGCCACAGCTGGGGGGGCGGGGTGGCACTGGCGCTCGCCCTGGCCTACCCGGAGCGCGTCTGCGGTGTGGTGCTCGTGGCATCGGTCTCGCCCTTCGAGCCGGCCGGGCACCTGGACCGCCTCCTGGCACGACCACTGGTCGGCAGGGCGTTGGTGGCTGCCAGCCTGAGCACGGTGGGCCGCCTGCTCTCCTGGGGCCCGGGCCGGGCCTTCGCGGGCTGGCGCCTGCGTTCACAGCCCCACCAGCAGATCGAGGAACTGGCCCGGTCCTGGCGACGGCCGGCCACCTGGGCCAGCTTCGCCGTGGAACAGCGCGCCCTGGTCCACGAGCTACCGGTCATGGCCACCCTCATGGGGGCAGCGGCCGGCCCCTTCCTGGTGCTCACGGGCAGCCTGGACCGCGTGGTGCCGGTCCCCACCGCGCGACGCCTGGCCGCTCGCCTCCCCGCTGCCCGGCTCGAGACAGTCGTTGGGGCCGGGCACCTGCTCCCCCAGATGCACCCCGGCGCCGTGGCTCACTGGACGCGCCAGATCTGCCCGGGGACAGCCGCCGCCGTCTAGTCGGCCAGGGCGCCGGCCAGGTGGCGGGCGGCGTTCACGAAGGCCACGTGGGTGAAGGCCTGTGGGAAGTTGCCCACCATCCGCCCCTGCACTGCGTCGTACTCCTCCGAGAACAGCCCGAGGTCGTTGGCTGCGCCCACGACCCTGTCCATCAGCTCGCGGGCAGGCCCGGCTCGTCCGAGCAGCGCCAGGCAGGACACCAACCAGAGGCTGCAGGGCAGGAAGGAGCCCTCGTCACCGACCAGGCCGTCCACCCCCGACGCGTTGCGGTAGCGCATCACGAAGCCGTCGTGGACCAGCTCGCGCTGGACAGCCTCGACCGTGCCGACCACGCGCGGGTCATCGATGGGCAGGAACCCCACCAAGGGCATGAGCAGCAGGCTGGCGTCCAGCTCGGTGGACCCGTAGGCCTGGGTGAACGACCCCAGGTCGGGGTCGTAGCCCAAACGGCAGACCTGCTCGTGGATGGCGTCGCGCACCTTGCGCCAGCGCTCCACCGGGCCCTCGAGCCCGTGCTCCTCGACGGCCCGGATCCCCCGGTCCATCGCCACCCACGCCATCACCCGCGAGTACACCAGGGCCTGAGGTGAGCCCCGCAGCTCCCAGATACCCTGGTCAGGCTGGTCCCAGTGCTCCTCGACGAACTCCAGGAGCGCCCGCTGCAGGTCCCATATGGCACCGTCTGCATCTATGCCGTGGCCCCGGGCCAGGTCGATGGCCTCCATGAGCTCGCCGTACACGTCCAGCTGGAACTGCAACGAGGCCGCGTTGCCCACCCGTACCGGCTTGGACGCCTCGTAACCCGCGAGCCAGTCGAGCTCGATCTCGGGCAGGCGCCGCTCGCCGCCCACGCCGTACATGACCTGCAACTGGGCCGGGTTGCCGGCGGCCGCCCTGACCAGCCACCACAGCCATGCCTCCGCCTCCTGCCGGCAGCCGGCGAGGACGAGGCCGTCGATGGTGAGCGTGGCGTCCCGGACCCAGCAGTAGCGGTAGTCCCAGTTGCGGGCACCACCCAGCTGCTCGGGCAACGAGGTCGTGGGGGCGGCCACCATCCCCCCGGTGGGTGCGTAGGTGAGCGCCTTCAGGACGACGAGGGAGCGCTGCACCAGCGCCTCCCATTCACCGTGGACCTCCACCAGGCGCTTGGACCAGCTGTGCCAGTACGCAAGCGTGTCGGAGAGGGCACGGGCGGCGTCGGGAGGGGGCGCGCTCTGCTCGAACGACGGCTCCCACTGCAGGGCGAAGTCCACCTGCTCACCCTCAGCGACCTCGAACACCGCCCGGTGGCGCATGTGCTCTCCCTTGAGGGGGGCGTCGCCCTCGATCGACACGGCGTCCGGGCCGGCCACGGCGCGCAGGCCCCGCTCCGTCCGCACCACCCAGGGGATCTGGGAACCGTACTCGAACCGGATGGTCACCTCGGTCGCCATCGTGACCGACCCTGACAGGCCCTCCACTCGCCGGTACAGACGGGGGCGGTGCGCTCGGGGGGGCATGAAGTCGGTCACCCGGACAGAGCCACCGGCGGTGTCCCATTCCTGCACCAGCACAAGGCCGCTCCCCTGGTAGTGGCGGCGGGTCGCTGCCCCACCCTCCTGGGGCGCCAGCAGCCACCGGCCGTTGTCGGCCGTGCCGAGGAGAGCGGCGAAGCAGGCCGCCGAATCGAAGCGGGGCACGCACAGCCAGTCCACCGACCCGTCCCGGCCGACCAGGGCCGCCGTATGGGTGTCACCGACCAGGGCGTAGTCCTCGAGGCGCTGGGTCACGCGCGCCAAGCCTACGGCGTGCCCAGCCACACCTGACGGCAGCCCGTCGGCGCGGGGCCGGTCGCGCGACGCGGCGCGGGTTGCCGGGCGGGGCCGGTCGCGCGACGCGGCGCGGGTTGCCGGGCGGGGCCGGTCGGCGGCCCCGGCTCAGACGGAGAGGAAACGCCGCACGGCGAAGCCGCTGCCCAGGGCACCCACGAGGGCGCCAACGACGACCACGAACACCCCGGTCAAGAGAGCGGCGTGCGGGCTCACGTAGAGGGGGAGACTGGGGATGAACGGGTTGCTGCCCGTGAACGATGCCAACGTGTTGCGGGCGAAGTAGGTCACGGCGAAGGCGATCACTGCTCCGACCAGGCCCTCTGTGAGGCCCTCGAGCATAAAAGGGACCCGTATGAACCAGTTGGTCGCCCCGACCAGCTTCATCACAGCAACTTCCCGCCGGCGGGCGAATATGGCCAACTGGATGGTGTTCACGACCAGGGCGATAGCCCCGAGCATCACGCCACCCGCCACGACCAGGGCCACGTTGCGCAGCGTGGCAAAGCGGGCCAGCTCCTCCTTGATGGCCTGCCCCGGGTACTTCACGTCCAGGACCCCGGCCTGTTGCTGGAACTTGGCGGCCAGGACGCTGACGCTCTGCGCCCGAGCCGGTACACAGCGGAACGACGGGGGCATCTTCTGCACGTCCATGACCTTGACCATGTCCGGCTCGCCGCTGAAGATCTGCTTGAACTCGCTCCAGGCCTGCGCCTTGTCCACATAGAAACAGCGGTTGATCTGCGACGGCACCATCGACACCAGCTCCTGGTGCATGCCAGAGATCTCCTGCTGGCTGGCCGTGGCCTGCATGAAGATGATCATCTCGACACCGTGCTGGTACTGGACCGTGGCCTGGTTGACAGCCTGGCGCATTATGAGGACACCGCCCAGCGCAGTGAGCGACACAGCCATGGTGACCACGGCCGCCACCGTCATCACGATGTTGCGGACCAGGTTGCTACCGGTCTCCCGGAGCACGTAGGGGCTGGGGATCGCCAAGCTCAGCTCCTTGCGCAGGACACCCGGGCCAGCGGCCTCAGGCGTCCACCATCCCATAGATGCCCCGGGCCTGGTCCCGGACCACTGTCCCATGGTCCAGCTCGATCACCCTCTTGCGCATGGCATCGACGACATCGTGCTGGTGGGTAGCCATGACCACCGTCGTCCCGTACTGGTTGATGCGCTCCAGGAGGCGCATGATGCCAGCCGTGGTGGCCGGGTCCAGGTTGCCTGTGGGCTCGTCGGCAAGGAGGATGAGCGGCCGGTTGACGAACGCCCTGGCCACCGCAACCCGCTGCTGCTCCCCGCCGGACAGCTCATTGGGCTTACGGTCCATCTTGCCCCCCAGGCCCACCAGCTCCAGGATCTGCGGGACCTGGGAACGGACGAAGTGGCGGGAACGGCCTATCACCTCGAGGGCAAAGGCCACGTTGTCGTACACCGAGCGGTCCGGCAGGAGGCGGTAGTCCTGGAACACGCAGCCGATGTTGCGCCGCAGGTAGGGCACCTTCCATGGGGGGAGCTCCCCCACCTCCTTGCCTGCCACCCAGATCTCGCCCTCGTCGGCACGCTCCTCCTTGGTGATGAGGCGGAGGAAGGTCGTCTTGCCCGAGCCGGACGGGCCGACGATGAACACGAACTCGCCGCGACGGATGTCCACGGTCACATCCCGTAGGGCTGCAACCGTGCCCTTGTAGGTCTTGCTGACGCGGTCAAAACGGATCATACGGAGCGGCACCTGCCGTACGTGCGAACGCCAGGCACCACCCGAGTGTACTGCGGGGCAACCGTGCTTACACGCTCTTCGAGCCGGACAGGACTTCCCGGTAGAGGTCCACTGTCTGTGACGCCACTGCTGACCAGGTGAAACGCTCCAGGACACGCTGGCGCCCGGCCTCGCCCATACGGCTCCGGTCACCCGGCGAGGCGAGCACCTGGTTGACCCGCTCGGCCAGGTCACGAGCGTAGCGGGCAGGGTCGGCCGGGCTCCCGAAGGCGTCACTGCTACGACGGAAGGGCACGAGGTAGCCGGTGGTCCCATCGACCACGATCTCAGGGATCCCGCCCACAGCACTGGCCACCACCGGTGCCCCACACGACATGGCCTCGATGTTGATGAGGCCGAACGGCTCATAGATGGAAGGGCACACGAAGACCGCGGCATGGCTCATGAGCTGGACCAGGGACCGCCGGGGGACCATCTCCTCCAGCCAGTAGACCCCCTGCCTGCCCACGGCCAGCTCCTGTACGAGGGCCTTGGCCTCCTCCCCGATCTCGGGCGTGTCCGGTGCCCCGGCGCAGAAGACCACTTGGACCTCCGGGTCGAAGTACCGGGCCGCTTCGAGGAGGTGGGTGATCCCCTTCTGACGGGTCACCCGTCCCACGAAGAGCACATAGGGGACGGCAGGGTCGACCCCGTAGTGGGCCAACGCGTCCACCTCCGGGTCGGGGGAGAACTCCTCCGGGTCGATCCCGTTGTAGATGACGCTCACCTTCTCCGGGCGTACGGCCGGGTAGACGCGCAGGACGTCCTCCGCCATGGCACCCGATACGGCGATAACGGCGTCGGCGCTCTCCACAGCCGTCCTCTCCGCCCACGAGGACAACCGGTACCCCGCAGCGAGCTGCTCCTGCTTCCAGGGCCGCAACGGTTCGAGGCTGTGACAGGTCATCACATGGGGGACGTCGTAGAGGACCTGGGCCAGGTGGCCGCCGAAGTTGGCGTACCAGGTGTGGCTGTGGACCAGGTCGGCACCCTCCGCCGCCTCCGCCATGCGGAGGTCGACCGACAGGTAGCGCAGCGCTGCCCCTTTGCCGTCCGTGCCCAGGGCGTCCCAGACCCCGTAGGCCCCGGCCACCAGAGGGTCCTGGCGTTGTCCCCCAAAACAGAGCACTTCGAGGTCCACCAGGTGGGACAGCTCCCGGGCGAGGTACTCGGCGTGCACGCCGGCACCGCCGTAGATCTCGGGCGGGTACTCCCGGGTGAGCATGGCGACCCGAGGCCGGGCGCTCTCAGGCGGGGCGCCGGCGGGGCCCGCCCCGGCGCTCACATCTGCCGGGCCGCCGGCCCCGCTCACCCGGGTACCTTCTCGCCCTTGCCTATCACCACGATCCCGCTCGCGGACACCGTGAACTGGGAGGGGTCCAGGTCAGGATCAGTACCTACGCGGGCACCGGGCTCCACCACGACGTTCTTGTCGATGATGGCGTTGCGGACCACCGCCCCCTCGCCGATACGCACGTTGTCCATGATCACAGAGTTCTCCACGAGTGCACCCTGGTCGACGAAGACCCCCGGCGAGACCACCGACCGGCGCACCGTGCCACCGGAGATGATGGTGCCGCCCGAAATGACCGAGTTGAAGGCCATCCCCGCCCGCCCGTGCTCCTCGAAGACGAACTTGGCAGGCGGGAGCTGGGGGGGACTGGTGAAGATGGGCCACTCCCGGTTGTACAGGTTGAACGCCGGCTGCACGGCGACCAGGTCCATGCTGGCCTCGTAGTAGGCGTCGATGGTCCCGACATCGCGCCAGTAACCCTGCTCCAGTTCGTTCACGCCGGGCACCCGGTTGTCGAAGAAGTCGTAGTAGTGGGCGGCACCCTGCTCGACGAAACGGGGCACGATGTCACCGCCCATGTCGTGGCGGCTGTTGGAGTCCTCGGCATCCTCACGCAGTGCGTCGACCAGGGCATCGGCAGTGAAGATGTAGTTGCCCATGGAGGCGAACAGGTGCTCGCGGCCGTTGGCCAGGGCCACGGGATCGGCCGGCTTCTCGACGAACCGCGCGATCCGGGTCCCTTCCCCGGGCTCGAGCACCCCGAAACCCTTGGCTTCAACCGGCGGGACGCGCAGAGCAGCCACCGTGGCCGCAGCGCCGGACTCGATGTGCTGCACCAGCATCTGGCGCGGGTCCATCCGGTATATGTGGTCGGCCCCGAACACCAGGATGTACTCCGGCCGTTCGTCACCGATGATGTTCAGGTTCTGGTAGATGGCATCCGCCGAGCCCGCGAACCACCACGGCCCTCGGCGCATCTGAGCCGGCACGGGTGTCACATAGTTGCCGAGCAGCGTGGACAGGCGCCACGTCCTGGTCACGTGCAGGTCCAAGCTGTGGCTCTTGTACTGGGTCAGCACGACCACCCGGAGGAAACCTGCGTTCGCCAGGTTCGAGAGGGCGAAGTCGATCAGGCGGTACTGGCCGCCGAAGGGCACCGCCGGTTTGGCCCTGTCGAGGGTCAACGGCAGCAGCCGCTTTCCCTCGCCTCCGGCCAGGACGATCGAGAGAACTCGGGCCACGCCCGTCACGCTACAGGCGTGCGACCCGTCGCGCCGCAAGTTCGCCGCCCACGGGGCAAAAATCTGCCGCCTCGGCCGACGTCCTCTCGCAGCTCCGGCCGGCCCTCTCGGGCGTGAGGCCCTGGCCCTGGGCCTCAGGCCTCAGGCCTCCCGGTGGGCCTGCGCTCCGAGCACGACCTCCTCTGGGCCACCATGGCCGTTGCCCTCATGCCCGTCGTGCTCCGCTCCCAGGGTGTGGTAGGCACCATGCGCGTCCCGCACGATGATGCCGCCCACGGGACGCTGGACCGGGTGCGCGCCGGTCCGCTGCAGCAGGATGCAGGTCCTGTAGGCCACCACGCCTCCGATCACCGGTCCGACGAACGAGCCGTACTGCAGTATCTCGATCAGCAGCTCGAAGGACACCTGCAACCCGTTCCCGATGAGGTCGGTGGCGCTCGCCAGGGTGGTGTCGATGAAGAAGATCAGAGCCGCCACACCGAGAGCGGTGCGCAGCGGTTTGTCCCGCGGCCGGTCGAGCAGGTTGTGCTCCCCGTAGTCGGAGAAGACCCGCTTGTCGATCCAAGGCCAGGCGTAGATCACCGTGAAGACGATGCCGGGGAGGAGGATGCCCGGGAAGAAGGGGTTGGCGATCTCGTGGCCGAAGCTTCGGAACTCCCAGTGCGGCCACAGGCGCAACGCACCGTCCAGCCAGCCCACGTACCAGTCCGGCTGCGTCCCGGCGCTGGAGCGGGCCGCCTCGAACGGCCCGTAGATCCAGATCGGGTTGATCTGGACCAGCCCACCCAGGCCGAAGACCACCATGGCCACGAACATGAGCAGGGCCTGGGACTTGATGGCGTACTGGGGCCACAGGCGGCTGCCGACGATGTTCTTCTCGGTCTTGCCCGGCCCGGCGAAGTCGGTGTGCTTCTGGTGCCACAGGACCGCCAGGTGCGCCCCGAGCAGACCGGCCAGCAGGAGCGGGAACAGGAACTCGTGGATGACGAAGAGCCGTTGCAGGAACGCGCTGCTCCCGGGGAAGGGCCCACCCCACACGTTGAAGGCGAGCCACGGCCCCACGAACGGGATCGACTGGACGATCGAGTAGACGACCCGGAGGCCGGAGCCCGACAGGAGGTCGTCGGGGAGGGAGTAGCCGGAGAACCCCTCCAGCATGGAGATCAGGAGCAGGGTTATGCCGATGATCCAGTTGGCCTCGCGGGGCCGGCGGAACGCACCGGTGAAGAAGACCCGGCACATGTGGAAGGCGATGGCGGCCAGGAAGATGTTCGCCGCCCAGTGGTGGGCCTGGCGCATGAGCAGGCCGAAGCGCACGTTGAAGGAGAGGTTGATGACCGACTCGTAGGCCTGGGTCATCTTCTGGCCGTCCAGGGGGGCGTACGAGCCGTGGTAGGTGACCACGGCGCTGGACGGGCTGTAGAAGAGCGCCAGGTAGATACCGGTGGCCAGGAGGAGCACGAAGCAGTACATGGCCACTTCGCCCACCATGAACGACCAGTGGTCCGGGAAGATCTTGTCCAGAGCGGAACGGATCCACTTGGAAGAACCCAGACGGTCGTCGACGAAGTCGAGCGCCTGTCCCTGGCGCTGTGCCCGCTTCCGGGACGCCGAGCGCTCCTCTACCGTGCTCATGAGCTCACCTTCGGGAAGTACTGCCTGTCACTGCCCCGGTTCCAGAAGCCTGGTCCGATGGGCTGGTAGAAGTCGTGCTTGGCGTACAGGTAGCCGTCCTCCCGCACGCCCAACGGAAGCTGCGGCAGGGCCCGCGGGGCGGGGCCGAAGACGGGCTTGCAGCCGTCGAGCACATCGAAGGTCGACTGGTGGCACGGGCAGATGAGCTGCATCGACAGCACGTTGAACAGGCTCACCGCGCACCCGGCGTGGGTGCAGATCTTGGAGAAGCAGACCAGTCCGTTGGCCCCTGAGACCACCTCGAAGCCGCTCTCCCCATAGGGCTCGGACACCGCCGCCGTGCCGACGTTGAGCAGGACGGCCGGTGAGGACGCGTCCCCTATGTAGCCTTCGGGGAAGACGGTCAGCAGGCCGTCCACCATCACGTCGCTCACGTGGACGGGCCGGTTGTCCTCGGTGACCAGGCGCGCTCCTGCGTACCACTTGGTGTGGTAGAGGTAACGCCCGGGCCGGGGCCCGAGGGACGCCAGCGGCCAAATGGCTGCGATGCCGAATATGCCTCCCACCGGGGCCAGCACCTTCTTCACCAGGAAGCCGCGGCGAGACATCATGGCATCGGTGCCCCGGGACAGGGACTCGACCACCGCGGCTCGCTCCTCCGGGCTGGAGACGTGGTGCCCACGGCTGCCGGTCACCTCATGGCCGGGCAGCAGGAAGCGGGCCCACAGGACGAGGCCCGTCCCCAGGCACCCGGCCCCGGCTGCGAACAGGGCGCCCTCGAGCTGGGTCTGGCCACCCGTCCAGTAGACGACCATCAGGCCGATCCCGCACACGGCGGTCACGGCCCAGAAGGCAGCGATCAGGTACTCCATCCGACGCGCCTTCCAGGGGTCGTCACGCAGGGGGTACCAGGTGTCGTCCTGCTCCGGGGGTACGTCGTCGGGCCAGGGGGTCCCGGCACCTGCGCCCTCCTCAGGGCCATGGGTGCCGGTGACGATGCGCGGGTACTTGGTGGCAGTCACTTACCTAGCCTCGGTTACCGATCAGACGGGAGATCACGAGCAGGATGCCCAGGCCGAAGATGATGGCGACGAAGCCCTCGGGCACCGGCCCGAAGTGGGCGATCCCCAGGCCACCCCGGTCCGGTCGGTGGCTGAGCCACGTCACGTAGTCGGCGACCGCCATGACCTGCTGGTCGGTGAGCTGCCCGGGCCCGAAGTTGGGCATGGGACGGGGGCCGACCCTGATGGCCTCGGCCACCTGGGTGGCGGTGGCGTCACGCAGGCTCGGTATCACGTACCCCTGGCTGAGCATCCCGCCCGAGCCGGAGGCGTCGTGGCACTGGGCGCAGTTGAGCAGGAACAGCTGGTTGCCCTCGGACAACGTGGGGCACTCGGCCGACTGCGTCTTGCAGGCGGCGACCACGTTGGGGATGCCCGGCCCCGGCGTACCGTGGGCAACGTCCAGGGCGTTGACGTAGGCAACGATTTCCGCTATCTGCTTGGGGCTGAAGTAGGGCTTGTTCCGCATCGGCTGCGCCTTGGGCGAGTTCAGCGGCATGCGCCCGGTGGCGACGAAGAAGTCGACGGCGGCCGGCCCGACGTTCAGCAGTGAGGGGGCGCTCGCCCCCACCGCGCCCACACCGTGGCACGCCGAGCAGTGCTCGTTGAACAGGACGTTGCCCGCTTGGATGTCCGCCGGCTTGGTCGACACGGGCACGGTCCAGTGGACCGGTGGGCCCGCCTGCGCCGGCCCCGCCCAGGCCAGCACGGCGAACAGTGCCACGGCCACACCGACCAGCGCCAGGGGGCCGCCCATGGCCTTGCGCCGAAGTGCCGCGAGCGGTCGGCGCCAACCCCTCTCCGAGGAAGGAACGGCGGTGCTCATTTGGTGGCCGGCAGGAGGAAGATCATGGCGTAGAGGGCTACCCAGACGACGTCGACGAAGTGCCAGTAGTAGGAGAGCATCTCGACATGCGGGGCACTGCGGTGGCCACCGAAGCGGATGCGCGGGTTGGCCGAGCGCAGGTACATGAAGACCATGGCCGCCAGGCCACCCAGGACGTGCAGGAAGTGGATGCCTGTCAGGACATAGAAGGCCCCGCTGTAGGCGCTCTGCTGCAGCGAGAAGTTGCGGGTCATGTAGTCCACGACCTGCATCCCCTCGAACACCGCACCGAGGGCCCACGTGAAGGCCAGCCAGGCCCTGAAGGCGCCGAGGTTGTTGCGGTGCACCTCCCTCACTGCCAGCTGCATGGTGCCGGACGAGGCCACCAGGATGACGGTCGCCACGGCCACGGTGGGGATGTCGACCTTGTCATGGAAGGGGGGCCACACCGGGGTGGCGGCACGCAGGGTCAAATAGGCGGCGAAGAGGCCACTGAAGAACATCAGCTCCGAGGCGAGCCACACGATCGTGCCCACGTTGACGATCGCCGGGCGGTAGTCGCCCGGGTGCAACGGCTTCGCCGGGTGCGCAGGAGGAGATGTCGTTGCGCTCACAGCAGTCATGACCCTTACTTTCTACACAACGCGGCGGCCGCGATCCCAATCAGTCCTAACGTCCGAGCTTCGGGGCCCCTGACGCGCCCACGCCCGGGCGGCGGGGGGCCGTCGGGTTTGCCCTACGCTGGCCCCATGGGCCCTGTACCCGGCGACAGCACTCCCCTACCACCGGCCCCGGGCAGCTCCGGCGCCGGGCTCACGGCCCTCGGGGGCACGACGAGCTACCGGTACGACCACCCCGACGCCGCCAGCCTGGAGACGTTCGCCAACCCCTCCCCTACGGGCGCCTGGGCCGTCTCGCTGCTGTGCCAGGAGTTCACCACGCTGTGCCCGGTCACGGGCCAGCCCGACTACGGGCGGCTGCGCATCGACTACGTGCCCCGGTCCTTGTGCGTGGAGAGCAAGAGCCTCAAGCTTTACCTGATCGGTTACCGCAACCACGGTACGTTCCACGAGGCCTGCGTCAACCGGGTGGCGGACGACCTCTACCAGGTCCTCTCCCCGGCCCTCATCCGCGTGTACGGGGACTTCGCACCCCGCGGCGGCATAGCCATCAAGCCCGTCGCCCTCCGGGCCTGGCCCGGGTCGTCCCCGGAGGACAGGCGCCATCACCTCGAGCTGCTGGAGCAGGCTCTGAGCCTGTCCGCCTCCTCGCATGGGGCCTGAGCAGCCCCTCCGTCCCGTGCACCTGCTCTCCAGGGCACTCGGCACGCGCCGGCTGGCCTCGCTGGCCCGGGCACCGGGACGGGCGCTGCTGGCAGTGGGCGTGTTCGTTCTCTACGTGGGCTCGATAGCGCTGGCCAACTGGATGATCTCCCACGTCGGCCGCTCGGTGCCGGGCGCTCACGTCCTCCCGGTGTGGCCGGGACTGGACGCCCCGTCCGGCGTCTACGTCGCGGCGAGCACGTTCATCGCCCGGGACCTCCTCCAGCGCCTGGCGGGCACCGGCGCAGGCCTGGCCGCCATCCTCGTAGGGGCTGTGGCTTCCTGGGCCGTGTCCACGCCGACGCTGGCCCTGGCATCGGCGGGCACCTTCCTGCTCTCGGAGAGCTGTGACTTCCTCGTCTACACGCCTCTGCAGGGACGCCACTTCCCGTTGGCCGTCCTCGGGTCCGGTCTCGTCAGCGACGTCGTCGACTCGACCGTGTTCCTGTCCCTGGCCGGGATCCCTCTTGCCACTGCCCTGCCCGGGCAGCTGGTGGGCAAAGCCTGGGTGGTACTGGCCGGGGGCCTGGTGGCCGGCCTCCTGCGCCGCACGGCTCCCTTCGCCCAGCCGGCTCCTGCGCCTGCCATGGCTACCCTTCCGGGTAGCTGACCGCCCAGAGACAGAGGCCGTGGGGGGGAGCCACCGGGCCAGCGGCCGCCCGGTCGGCCGCCCGGAGGACCGCGAGGACGTCGGCTGCCCGGCGTCGCCCGCGGCCCACCTCGACCAGCAGGCCCACCGTCGAGCGGACCATCTGGTGGCAGAAGGCCGTGGCCTCCACCTCGAAGCGCAGCCCGCCGTCACCCACGTCAGCCCAATCGGCCCTGGTCACGCGACGCACCAGGGGACCGCTGTGACCGGCTGGGGGCCGGCAGAGCGACCGGAAGTCGTGCTCACCGAGCAGAGCGTCCGAGGCAGCCTGCATGCCTCGGACGTCCAAGGGGCTGCCCACGTGCCACGAGGTGGCCGCACTGAAGGGACTGGGCGTACCGGAGCAGTCGATGCTGTAGCGGTACGTGCGCGACACGGCCCAGCGACGGGCGTCGAAGCCCGGCGGGGCCCAGCTGGCCTCCCGGACCACGACGGTCGGCGCCAGCTGGCGGTTGACGGACCGCTGCACCCGCACGAGGTCGACGTTGCCCGGCAGGTCGAGGCTCACCACCTGTCCCCAGGCGTGGACCCCGGCGTCCGTCCGCCCGGCGCAGGTGAGCTCGACTACCGTGCGGGCTGACCTCCCGAGAGCGCCCGCCAGCGCCCCGGCCACGGTGCTCACCCCCGGTTGGGCGGCGAACCCGTGGAAGGCGGCTCCGTCATAGGCCACCAGGAGCCGGCATCGGCGGGCCGCACCGGCGTCCGCAGTCGTCATGGCACCCGGTCCCGCGCCCGCTGGGCACGCTGCGACTGCGGACGCCCGGCAGCCGGGCGTCCGCAGTCGACCTCAGACCAGCTCGATACGGGCCATCGGTGCGTTGTCACCTTGGCGAGGCCCGAGCTTGAGGATCCTCGTGTAGCCGCCGTTCCGGTCGACATAGCGGGGAGCGATCTCGGCGAACAGCTTGTGCGCCATGTCCTTGTCCCGGATGAAGGCCACCACCTGCCGGTGGTGGTCGACCCCGCCCTTCTTGGCCTTGGTGAGGGTCTTCTCGAAGACAGGCCGGAGAGCCTTGGCCTTGGCCTCGGTGGTGACCAGGCCCTCAGCCGCTATGAGAGAGGCGACAAGGTTGCCCATCATCGCCTTCTGGTGCGCAGCGTCGCCGCCAAAACGACGGCCCTTCTTGGGACGACCAGGTATTCCAGACATTTGCTTACTGCCCCTGCTTGCCGCGAAGAGAGAGCCCTCGCTCGTCCAGTTTCTGTAGTACTTCGTCGAGCGACTTCTGGCCGAAGTTCGTGATGGCCAGCAGGTCGTCCTCGGTCTTGGAGACCAGTTCGCCCACCGAGTTGATCTGTGCCCGCTTCAGGCAGTTGCGGGGGCGCTCGGAGAGGTCCAGGTCCTCGATGGGCAGGTCCAGATCCGGGGACCCGGTCCCGGCGCCTGCCACCTCCCCCAGGACAAGTCCCTGGGGGGCGTCGCTCATCTCGGCCACGAGGCCGAAGAGCGATCGCAGTGTGCTGCCCGACGAGGCCAGGGCCTCCCTGGGCGTGATCGACCCGTCGGTGGTGATGTCGATCACGAGCCGGTCGTAGTTGGTCGCCTGCTCGACCCGGGCCGGCTCGACCGAGAAGGCCACCAGGCGGATGGGCGAGAAGATCGAGTCCACGGGGATGACGCCTATGGTCGACGACTTCTTGTTGCGGTCGGCGGGCACGTAGCCCCGGCCCCGTTCGACCGTGATGTCGCAGGCCAGGCGGCCCTTGCTGTTGAGCGTGGCCAGGGGGAGGTCCCGGTTGAGGATCTCGACGTCGGCCGTGGTCTGGATGTCGCCCGCCGTCACGGTGGCCGGGCCACGCTGGTCGAGGCGCAAGGTGACGGGCTCGTCCGACTCAACCGTGAGGACGATGTCCTTCAGGTTGAGGATGATGTCGGTGACGTCCTCCTTGACCCCGGGCAGGGTCGTGAACTCGTGCAGGGCATCGTCGAAGCGGACCTGGGTGACGGCCGCCCCCGGTATCGAGGAGAGCAGTGTCCTGCGTAGGGACACCCCGAGGGTGTGGCCGAAGCCCGGCTCCAAGGGGCCTATGGCGAACCTCTGGCGGTTGTTCTCTTCTTCGCCGAGGGGCTCGACTGAAGGGCGTTGGATGATGAGCATGGGGGGCGGCCTCCTGGCGGGGCGTTACTTGGAGAAGAGCTCGACGATCAGCGACTCGCGCACGGGCACGTCGATGTGCTCGCGCAGCGGCAGCTCACGCACCGTCACCTCGAAGCCCTCGGCACCGCCCTCCAGCCACTGGGGGATCTGCCGACCGAGCGTGTCGAGGTTGTGGCGCACGATGATCAGGTTGCGGGCCTTCTCCTTGAGCGAGATGACGTCACCCCTGCGGGCACGGTAGGAAGGGATGGTCACCCGCCGGCCGTTCACGAGCACGTGGCCGTGGCGCACCAACTGGCGAGCCTGCGAACGGCTTGCACCCCAGTTGGAACGGAAGACGATGTTGTCCAGGCGCAGCTCGAGCATGCGGAGCAGGTTCTCACCGGTGATGCCCTGCTGGCGGTTCGCTTCCTCGTAGTAGTTACGGAACTGCTTCTCGAGCACCCCGTAGATGCGACGAGCCTTCTGCTTCTCCCGCAACTGGGCAAGGTACTCGGAACCCTGACGGGTACGGTCCCGGCCGTGCTCCCCGGGAGGGTAGGGCCGCCGCTCGATCGGGCACTTCATCGAGTCGCACTTGGGGCCCTTGAGGAAGAGCTTCATCTTCTCGCGCCGGCACAGCCGGCACACCGGGCCGATGTAACGCGCCATGCCTCAGACCCTCCGCCGCTTCTTGGGGCGGCACCCGTTGTGGGGGATGGGGGTCACGTCCTTGATGCCGGCCACCTCGATCCCCGTGTTCATGATGGACCGCACAGCCGTCTCGCGTCCCGATCCCGGCCCCTTCACGAGGACGTCTACCTTGCGCACCCCGTGCTCCATGGCACGGCGCGCACATGCCTCAGCTGCGAGCTGGGCGGCAAAGGGGGTCGACTTGCGCGAGCCCTTGAAGCCGACGTTCCCGGCAGAGGCCCACGCCAGGACGTTGCCGTCCAGGTCGCTTATGGACACGATCGTGTTGTTGAAAGAGCTCTTGATGTGCGCCACGCCGTAGGCGACGTTCTTGCGCTCGCGGCGACGGGGTCGACGGCCGCCTGGTTTGGGCTTCGGCATGTCCTAGTGCTTCCTCAGCTTCTTCTTGCCCGCCACGGTCTTCTTCGGGCCCTTCCTCGTCCTGGCATTGGTATGGGTGCGCTGACCGCGCACGGGAAGGCCCCGGCGGTGCCGGAGGCCCTGGTAGGAGCCGATCTCCATCTTGCGCTTGATGTCCTGCGCCACGTCCCGGCGCAGGTCTCCCTCGACCTTGAGGTTGGCGTCGATCCAGGTCCGGAGCTTGGCCACCTCCTCGTCGGTGAGGTCCCTCACCCGCGTGTCCGGGTTGACCCCGGTCGCCTGGCAGACCTGGTTCGAGGTCGTACGGCCGATGCCGTAGATGTAGGTGAGCGAGATCTCCAACCGCTTCTCGCGGGGGATGTCAACGCCGGCGATACGTGCCACGGGAGCCTCCTAACCCTGCCGCTGCTTGTGGCGCGGGTTGGTGCAGATCACGATGACCTGGCCGTGGCGACGTATGACTTTGCAGTTCTCGCAGATCGGTTTGACGCTGGGGCGTACTTTCACAAGGTCTACCTCGGCTTGAAGGGCTCCCCGCAGGGGGCCCTCGAGATCGGCTTGCCCGGCAGGGCAGGTACGGACCGCCTAAGCGCGCACGCACTCAGCCCCGTCGGGGACGGGGTCACATGTTAGCGCAGAACCGGGGGGTCGTCCAAGCGCGTCGCGCCATGTGCTAAGGAGCACGGTCGGCGGTCAGGGGACGGTGAGCACCTCCGGGCCCTCCTCGGTGACCGCGATGGTGTGCTCGAAATGGGCCGAGAGGCTCCCGTCAGCCGTCACCACCGACCAGCCGTCGTCCAGCTCCACCGTTTCGGCGCCACCGATGTTGACCATGGGCTCGATGGCGAAGACCATACCTGTGCGCAGAGCAGGCCCCGGTGTCCCGGGCCAGTAGTTGGGGACGCTCGGGTCCTCGTGCATGCGGGTCCCGATGGCATGGCCCGTGTAGCCACGGACGACAGAGAACCCTGCCCCCTCCGCCACCGTCTGCACGGCGTAACCCACATCATGGAGGCGGTTGCCCGGGACCAGTTGGCTTATGCCCGCCGCCAGGCTCTCCTGGGTGACCCTGAGCAGCTTCTCGGTCAGGGGAGGCACCTCACCGACAGGCACGGTCACCGCGGCGTCGCCGTGGTAGCCCTCGATGATCGCCCCACAGTCGATCGAGATGATGTCCCCCTCGGCCAGGGTGTAGTCGCCCGGGATGCCGTGGACGATCACGTTGTTGGGGGAGGTGCAGATCACGGCGGGGTAGCCGTGGTAGTTGAGGAAGTTGGACCTGGCCCCCCTGCGTTCGAGGACGTCCCGGGCTAGGCGGTCGAGCTGCGCTGTGGTCACGCCGGGGCGTGCCGCCTCCGACGTCACAGCCAACATCTCCGCCACCACACGCCCGGCCTTGCGCATCTTGGCTATCTCGTCCGGGCGCCGCCTCATGGCCTCCAAGTTACTGCCCTCGCCGGGAGACCGAAGAGAAGGCAGGCGTGGGACGGCTCGCCGGCCCGGCCCGGCCTCCCGTACCCAACGACGGCCGGGCAACCGGGTCAGCGCCGGGCCAGAGCAGCCTGCACGGCAGCCACGACCCGGCCGGTCACCGCGTCGGGCTCGCCCATGGCGTCCACATTGGCCAGGAGGCCCCGCTGGCGGTACCAGTCGATGAGGGGGGCGGTGGCCTTCTCGTACAGCTCCAACCGGCGTGCCACTGCTTCCTCGGTGTCGTCGTCGCGCTGGTAGAGGGCGGACCCGCACTCGTCGCACGACCCTGGCACCCGTGGCGGGTTGTCGACGACGTTGTAGTTGGCCCCGCACTTGGAGCAGACCCGGCGGCCGGCGATCCGGCGCAGCACCTCGGCCGTGCTGGCATCGAGGTTGACCGCCACGTCCAGGCTCCGGTGGCCGGCCATGAGCTCCAATGCCTCGGCTTGCGCGACGTTGCGCGGGAACCCGTCGAGGATGAAGCCCTCCGGCGCCCGGGGGCCGAACAGGTGGGCTTTGATCACCGCCTCCACCATGTCATCGGGTACCAGGTCGCCCCGGTCCATGTAGCCCTGCACGGCACGGCCCAGCTCGGTCCCTTCCTTCACCGCGGCCCGGAACGCTTCACCGGTGGACACGTGCGGTACCTCGTACACGGCCGAGAGGCGCGTGGCCTGGGTCCCTTTGCCCGACCCCTGGCGCCCGAGCAGGACGATCCGAGGTGCAGGGCCCGCCACTATCGGAGGAAGCCCTCGTAGTTGCGCAGCATGAGCTGGCTGTCCACCTGCTTCATGGTCTCCAACGCCACTCCGACAGCGATCAGCAGCGTCGTACCCGCGAAGGGGTAGTTCTGGATCTGCCACATGGCGAGGAAGAGCGACGGCAGGAGGGCTATGAGGGCCAGGAAGAGCGCTCCGGGCAGAGTGATGCGGTAGAGGATGTTCTGCAGGTGACGCTCCGTCGGGTACCCCGGCCGGATGCCCGGGATGTACCCGCCCTGCTTGCGGATCACATCTGCCTGCTGGTGCGGGTCAAAGGTGATGCCTGCATAGAAGTAGGCGAACACGAGGATGAGCGCGCCGTAGAGCAGGACGTAGATCAGGTTGCTCGGCTGCGCCAAGTGGTTGCTGATCCAGGTCTGCACGTGCCGGCCCCACCCGGTGCTCGGGAAGACGTTGGAGATGAGGATCGGGAAGTACAGGACCGAGGCGGCGAAGATGATCGGCACGACCCCACCGGTGTTCAGCTTCATCGGGATGTACGTGCTCTGGCCCCCGTACATCCGGCGGCCCACCACCCGTTTGGCGAAGGTCACCGGGATGCGGCGTTGGCACTGCTCCACGAAGACGATCGACACCAGGAAGATCAGCGACAGCGCCACCAGGAAGCTGAACTTGGCCACCCCGGCGCTCTGCAGCAGGGAGTCGCCCTGGGTGGGCAGGCCCGAGATCACGTTGACGAAGATGAGCACGGACATGCCCTGCCCGACGCCCCGCTGGGTGATGAGCTCCGCCAGCCACATGACCACCACGGTGCCCGCGGTCATCGTGACCACGATGAGCAGGACCCGGGGAACGGTGAAGTTCGGCACCAGGTCCACGTTGAGCGGGGCACCCCCGATGAGGCCCCCACCGCCGTTGTGGAAGGCGTAGGCGAGCCCGGTGGACTGCATGATGGCCAGGGCGATGGTCATGTACCTGGTGACCTGGGTGAGCTTGCGCTCGCCGCTCGGGCCCTCTTCCCGCCATTGCTCGAACTTGGGTATCACCACCATCAAGAGCTGGATGATGATCGAGCTGGTGATGTAGGGCATGATGCCCAGCCCGAACACCGCCATCTTGGTGAGGGCGCCCCCGGAGAAGAGGTTCAGGTAGGCGATCACCCCGCCCTTGCTCGCGGCTGCCGCGAGCGACTGGACGGCGTTGAAGTCGATACCGGGGGTAATCACATTGTCCCCCGCCCGGTACACGGCGATGATGAACAGGGTGAACAGGATCTTGTTGCGGAGATCCCCTATCTGGAATGCGGCCCGCAGGTTGCGGAGACTGTTCGTTGCCATGGGCAGGCCCTACCTACTCCTGTGTCCGGTTCACCCTGGAAATCGTCTAACCAGTCCTAGCAGGCGACGCTAGCGCGCAGTGAGCGCGTTGCCCTTCGCCGGCGGACGGCCGTGGCCGAACGGCGGCGGCAGCACGGTGACCTGGCCCCCGGCTGCCTCGATGGCCGCCCGGGCGGACGCCGAGAAGGCGTGGGCGGACACGTCGACCTTGCGGTTCAAGGTGCCCTCACCGAGCACCTTCACCAGGCCGCGCTTGTGCACGAGCCCCACCTCGCGCAGCACCTCGGGAGTGACCTCCGCTGCTTCCATGTTCTCGAGCGCCTCGAGGTTGACGATCGCGTACTCGACCCGGAAGGGGTTCTTGAACCCCTTCAGCTTGGGGATGCGCTGTGTGAGGGGCAACTGGCCACCCTCGAAGCCCGGCTTGGTGTTGTCGCGCGCGCCGGCGCCCTTCGTGCCCCGGCCCGCCGTCTTGCCACCCTTGCCTGCGATGCCGCGGCCGACCCGACGACGGGGCCGCTTCGACCCCGGAGCGGGGGCGAGGTCGTGGATCTTCACTTGGTGGCCCCTTTCGTTGCCTCCTGGGCCCGCACCTCGACCAGGTGGGTGACCGTGGCGATCATGCCCCGGATCTCGGGGCGGTCGGGCAGGACATGGGTGCGCCCGATGCGCCCCAGGCCCAGCGCGCGCAGCGTGCCCCGGTGCCGGGGCTTGACCCCGATTGCCGAGCGCACCTGGGTCACCTCGAGCATCTGCTCAGCCATCAGGCCACCTCGGTGGGAACATGGGGCGCCCGTTGCGCCTCCTGGTAAGCCCGGAGCACCCCGGCCGGGGTGACCTCCTCGGCCGACAGGCCGCGGCGGCGGGCCACCTCGTCGGGCCTCATCAGCGCCCGCAGCCCGGCCATGGTCGCCTGGGCCACGTTGATGCTGTTGGACGAACCGAGCGACTTGGCAACCACGTCGTGGATCCCGGCCAGCTCGAGGATCGGCCGGGCCGCGCCGCCGGCAATGACGCCGGTGCCCGGTGCTGCCGGCTTCAGCAGGACGCGACCTGCCCCGGCCTCCCCGATCACAGGATGGGTGATCGTCGACCCCGCCAGCGGGACCTTGCACAGGTCCTTCTTGGCCTCTTCGATGCCCTTCTGCACGGCCAGGCCGGCTTCCTTGGCCTTGCCGTAGCCGAGGCCCACCGTGCCTGCCCCGTCACCGATCACCATCAGCGCGGCGAACGAGAACCGGCGGCCGCCCTTGACGACCTTGGCCACCCGGTTCACCTTGATGGTGCGGTCCTGGTACTGCTGCTGTTCAGCCATTGCTCAGAACTCCAGTCCGGCTTCTCGGGCGGCATCGGCCAGGGCCGCGACCCGCCCGTGGTAGAGGAAACCGCCCCGGTCGAAGGCCACCTTGGTGACCCCAGCGGCCTTGGCCCGCTCGGCCACGAGCCGGCCCACCGAAGCAGCCGCCGTACGGTTGCCCGTGGCGCCGGCGTTGCGCACCGGGGCCTCGAGAGAAGACGCAGCCGCCAGCGTGCGCCCGGTGGCGTCGTCTATGACCTGGGCGACCACGTGACGGTTGGAACGGAAGACGGCCAGACGGGGCCGCTCCTGGCTGCCGGTCAGGTGCTTGCGTACACGGTGGTGCCGCCTGGCTCGGGCGCTGCGCTTGTCGCTCACATTGCTCATCGGGTCCTCACTTCGCAGCCTTGCCGGCCTTGCGCCGGACTACTTCGCCCGCGTACCGCACACCCTTGCCCTTGTAGGGCTCAGGTGGCCGCAGCTTGCGGATCTTGGCCGCCACCTCGCCCACCACCTGTTTGTCGCTGCCCCGGATGCTCACCCGGGTGGGTGCAGGGACTTCGAAGGTGACCCCCTCGGGGGCCTCGACCGTCACCGGGTGAGAAAAGCCGAGGGCGAGCTCGAGGGTGGCCGGTCCCTTGGGCGTGGCCCTGTAGCCGACGCCCACAATCTCCAGGTCCTTGCTGAAGCCGGCAGTCACACCGACGACCATGTTGTTGACCAGGGTACGGGTCAGCCCGTGCAGGGCCCGGTTGCGCCGTTCGTCGTCAGGACGCTCTACGAGCAGCACCTGGCCCTCCTGGCGCACAGTTATGTCACCCGCCACCTCGTGGTGCAGCGTGCCCCGGGGACCGCGTACGGTCACCGAACGGCCGTCGAGAGTGACGTCCACTCCTGACGGCACGGGTACCGGTGCCCTACCTATGCGTGACATGCGATGCTCCTAGTTCGATACCTGAACGCTGACAGGCGCGCTCACCAGACGTAACAGAGGACTTCCCCACCAACCCGGCGCTTGCGGGCCTCGCGGTCCGTCATCAAGCCATGGCTGGTGGAAAGCACGGCCACACCCAACCCGCCAAGGACACGGGGCAGCTTGTCGGCCCCAGTGTAGACACGCAGGCCCGGCTTGGAGACGCGGCGGATGCCCGAGATGGTGCGAGTGCGGTCCGGCGCGTACTTCATGGCCACCTCGAGCACCCGTCCCGGGCGCCGTTCGTCGGAGACCACGTTGTAGCCGGAGATGTACCCCTCTTTGAGGAGGATCGCAGCCAGGGACTCCTTCAGCTTGGACGAAGGCATCCGCACCGTGTCGTGGTGCGCCACGTTCGCGTTCCGCAGGCGGGTCAGCATGTCCGCGATGGGATCGGTCATCGTCATATGCCTGCCCTCCTACCAGCTCGACTTCGTGACGCCGGGGATCTCGCCGGCATGGACTAGCTCACGCAGGCAGATACGGCACAGCCCGAACTTACGCAGCACCGAATGCGGCCGGCCACAACGACGGCAACGGGTATAGGCCCGCACCTTGTACTTGGGCTTGCGCTGAGCCTTGATGATTAGAGCCTTTTTGGCCATGTGGTCGTTGCTCCTAAGAACCGCTCAGGACTGGTCCGCGAGTGCGCATCACGCTGCGCCCTCCCGGCGGAAGGGGAAACCGAACGCGTCCAGCAGGGCCCGGCCCTCCTGGTCGGTCCGGGCCGTGGTCACGATGGTGACGTCCATACCCCGGGGTGCGTCGATCTTGTCGTAGTCGATCTCGGGGAAGATCAGCTGCTCGGTGACACCGAAGGTGTAGTTGCCCCGCCCGTCGAAGCCGCGGCCGGGCAGGCCCCGGAAGTCACGGATGCGGGGGATGGCGAGCGAGATGAGCCGGTCGAGGAACTCCCACATCCGGTCACCGCGCAGGGTCACCTTGGCGCCGATTGGGTTGCCCTGGCGGAGCTTGAACGCGGCGATGGACTTCTTCGCCTTGGTCACCACCGGCTTCTGCCCACTGATGAGCGTCAGGTCGCGTACCGCGCCCTCGAGCAGGGACGGCTGGGCCACAGCCCGGCCGACACCCATGTTCACCACGATCTTCTCGATACGGGGGACGAGCATGGGGTTGGCGAGGCCCAGGTCACGCTGCAGGCCCTGCTTCAGTTCGCTGTTGTACCTCACCCGCAGGCGGGGCGGCTCGCTGGCGCCGGCCGGGCGTCCGGCCGCAGCCTTCACTGCCGGCGCGGAGCGCCCACCCCCGCCACGCGCCTGCTGCTGGGGTGACGGGCCGGTCGGCCGCTTGGCCGAGGTGGCCTTGCCGCCCTTGGCCGGCGCCTTGGCTCCCTTACCTGACGAACCCTTGGCTGGTGCCATTACAGACCCTCTCCGCAACGAGAGCAGACTCTCTTCTTGCTTCCGTCCTCGGCCACCCGGTAACCGATACGCGCCGGGATGTGCTCCTTGGGGCACTCGATGGCAACGATCGAAACGGGCACCGGCAGGTCCTTCTCGATGATGCCGGCACGCTTGCGGAGCTGGGTCGTGCGCTGATGGCGCTTCACCCGGTTCACACCTTCGACCACCACCTGCTCCTGGCCCGGCAACGCCCGCACGACCTGGCCGCGCTGGCCTTTGTGCTTGCCCGAGAGGACCACCACATGGTCACCCTTGCGGATCTTCATCACAGCACCTCCGGAGCGAGCGAGATGATGCGCATGAAGCGCTTGTCCCTCAGTTCGCGGCCCACAGGACCGAAGATGCGGGTACCACGGGGCTGCATCTGGTCGTTGATGAGCACGGCCGCGTTCTCGTCGAAGCGGATGTAGCTCCCGTCGGGCCGCCGCTTCTCCTTGCGGGTCCGGACGACGACGCACTTGACCACATCGCCCTTCTTGACGTTCGCCCCAGGGATCGCGTCCTTGACCGTGGCCACGAACACGTCACCTATGGAGGCGTAACGCCGACGCGACCCGCCCAGCACCTTTATGCAGAGCACCTCGCGGGCACCCGAGTTGTCGGCCACCCTCAGCCGGCTCTCCTGTTGGATCATCGCCTCTCCCTATCGCGCCCGCTCGAGCACCTGCTCGACACGCCAGCGCTTCAGCTTGGACAACGGCCGCGTCTCGACCAGGCGCACCCGGTCACCGACACGCACGTCGTTCGCCTCGTCGTGGGCGTACAGGCGCTTGGTCCTCTGCACGGTCTTGGCATAGCGCGGGTGACGTACCCGCTCCACCACCTCGACAACGGCGGTCTTCTCCATCGCATTGGACGCCACGATGCCCTCGCGCACCTTGCGGCGGCCGCGGGAGGGAGCAGCCTCGACGGCTGAAATGTCCTCGCTCATCAGCGCGCAACCTTCCTCTTGTCCGCTCGGGCCTGGCTACCGGACGCCCGCTCCGTCTGCAGGGTCAGCACACGTGCGACCTCGCGGCGCACGTCGGCGACCCGCGCCGAATTGTCCTGCTTGCCCAGCGCGAGCTGGAAGCGCAGGTGGAACAGCTCCTGACGTGTCTCTGCCAGGTGCTGCGCCAGCTCCTGGTCGGTCATTTCCCTCAGTTGCGTGGGCCTCGTCACTGGACCTCCACCTCTTCCTGGTGGGCACGGGTCACAAAACGTGCCTTGATCGGCAGCTTCTGGATGGCGCGCTCCATGGCGGAACGGGCCAGGGGCTCGGCCACTCCGGCCAGCTCGAACATGACCCTGCCGGGTCGCACGACGGCCACCCAGAACTCGGGGTTGCCCTTGCCTGAGCCCATCCGGGTCTCGGCCGGCTTGGCCGTCACCGGCTTGTCCGGGAAGACCCGGATCCACACCTTGCCACCGCGGCGCACATGACGGGTCATGGCGATACGGGCGGCTTCGATCTGGCGTGCGGTGATCCAGCCCGGCTCCAGGGCTTGGATGCCGTAGTCACCGAAGGTGATCTCCGTGCCGCCCTTGGACATACCCTCCATGCGACCGCGCTGCTGCTTGCGGTGCTTGACCTTACGGGGCATCAACATGGCAGCTAGTCCCTCGGGAAGTGGGGCGTCTCGTGGTGCTCGCCCCGTGTCCGGCGTTCGATCTCTTCCTCTTCCTGCAAGAGGCGCTCCAGCTCGGGGTCGACCTGGACTATCTCGCGGTCGGCGACGGGCGCCGGCTGCTCGACGACCTCCTTCTCGACCACGGCGGGAGCGGGGACTGCCCCGGGTTCACCCATCTCCGGGCGGCGACGACCGCCACCGGCGCTGACCACCCGGCGTGGGGCCGCCAGACCGGAGGTCTCCCCCACGGCCATGGCCGCCTCACGGCTTATCTTCTCCTCGGCCGAGGTCTTGTAGGGCAGGATGTCACCCTTGTAGATCCACACCTTGACACCGATCCGGCCGTAGGTGGTCTTGGCCTCCCGGAAGCCGTAGTCGATGTCCGCCCGCAGCGTGTGCAGGGGGACACGGCCCTCCCGGTAGGACTCCCGCCGGGACATCTCGGCTCCACCCAGCCGTCCCGAGCACTGGACCCTCACCCCGAGGGCACCCGCCTTCTGGACGGTCTGGACCGTGCGCTTCATCGCCCGCCGGAAGCTGACCCGGCCGGCCAGCTGGTCGGCGATGCCCTGCGCCATCAGTGCCGCGTCGAGCTCGGGCTGCTTGATCTCCTGGATGTTGAGCTGGACCTTGGGGTTCTTGGTGATCTCCGCCAGGTGGGCCCGCAGCCGGTCGGCTTCGGCACCCCGCCGGCCGATGACGATGCCCGGCCGTGCAGTGTGCACGTCGATGCGCAGGCGGTCACGGGTCCTCTCGATCTCCACCCGGCTCACGGCCGCCCGCTCCAGCTCCCGGTTCAGGTAGTCGCGGATGTGGATGTCCTCGATGAGGTAGTCCTTGTACTCCCGGTCGGTGAACCAGCGGGACTTCCAGTCCGTGGTTGTCCCGAGGCGGAAACCGTACGGGTTGACCTTCTGGCCCATCAGATGCCCTTCTCTTCCTCGGAGGCCGCGTCAGCCGCCTCGTGCTCGCCGGGGCTGGCTTCCGCTGTCGCGACCGGCGCCTCGGTGGCCTGTCCGGCCTCGGTGGCCTGTCCGGCCTCGGCCTCCTCCGGCTCGGCGCCCTCAGCCTCCGCCGGTGCCGCGAAGGCCTCGGGATGGCGGCGCTCACGCCGGCTCGCGCCCTCTGCCTGTGCCCGGCGCGTCGCTTCCACCCGCCGCTGGCGCAGTGAGAGGTTCTCGGCCCGGCGCCTGGCCTGCAGACGGGCCAGCTCGGTCTCGGGCATCCGGCTCACGATCACCGTGATATGGCACGAACGCTTGCGGATCCTCGTCGCCCTGCCACGGGCACGGGGACGCCACCGCTTGGCGGTGGGGCCCTCATCGGCGAAGCAGGCCGACACGTACAGTTCCTCGGGGTCGAGGCCCTCGTTGTTTGCCGCGTTGGCCACGGCCGACTGGAGGACCTTGGCCACCACTTCGGCCGCTCCCCGCTCGACGAAGCGGAGCACGTCGGCCGCCTCGTGCACAGGCTTGCCCCGGACGACGTCCAGGACCTGGCGCACCTTGAAGGCGCTCATGCCCGCATAGCGCAGGACGGCGCGGGTGCCCTCCCGCTCGTTGGTCTTGGGGCCGGTCATCAGCGCTTACCCTGGCGTTCCTGGCCCGCGTGGTACCTGAAGGTCCTCGTGGGAGCGAACTCGCCCAGCTTGTGGCCGACCATCGACTCGGTCACGTAGACCGGTACATGCTTGCGGCCGTCGTGGACAGCGATCGTGTGGCCGACCATGTCGGGGATGATCGTCGAGCGGCGCGACCAGGTCTTGATCACCCGCTTCTCGTTGCGGCTGTTGAGGTCGTCCACCTTGCGTAGCAGGTGGCCGTCCACGAACGGGCCCTTCTTGAGGCTTCGGGGCATGCGTTACCTCCTGGCGCCGCGTCCCCGGCGGCGACGGATGATCAGGCCGTCGGACGGCCGGTGAGAGTGCCGGGTACGGCCCTCGGGGCGCCCCCAGGGCGAAACAGGGTGGCGACCGCCGGAGGTCTTGCCCTCGCCACCACCCAACGGGTGGTCAACGGGGTTCATCGCTACACCACGGGTCTGGGGCCGGACACCCTTCCAGCGGTTACGCCCGGCCTTGCCGATCTTGACCAGTTCCGCTTCGGCATTGCCCACCTCGCCCACCGTGGCACGGCAGTCGATCGGGACCCGGCGCATCTCGGTCGAAGGGAGCCGGAGCGTGGCGAAGTCGCCCTCCTTGGCCACGAGCTGCACACTGGAACCGGCGCTGCGGGCCAACTTGCCGCCGCCGCCCGGCTTGAGCTCCACGTTGTGCACGACCGAGCCCACAGGGATGTAGCGCATGGGCAGAGCGTTGCCGGGGCGGATCTCCGCACCCTGGCCGTTGCGCAGGACGTCCCCCACCGCGACCCGGTTGGGCGCCAGGATGTAGCGCTTCTCCCCGTCGTGGTAGTGCAGGAGGGCGATCCGGCAGTTGCGGTTGGGGTCGTACTCGATGCTGGCCACCGTGGCCGGCACACCGTCCTTGGCCCGCTTGAAGTCGACGATGCGGTACTGGCGCTTGTGGCCGGCTCCCCGGTGGCGCGCCGTCTTGCGCCCGTAGGCGTTGCGCCCCCCCGTCCCGGGCTTGGGTACGGTAAGGGAACGCTCTGGCCGGTCCTTGGTGATCTCGGTGAACGCCGAAACGGTCTGAAAGCGACGACCGGCGCTGGTCGGTTTACGGGATCGGAGCATCTCTACCTTCAGCTGGTCTCGAACAGCGGGATCGACTGGCCGGTGGCAAGTGTGACGAAGGCACGCTTGGTGTCCGGGCGCTTGCCGTAGGTCGGCTTGTTGCGGTTGCGCTTGCGCTTGCCTGGGCGGTTGAGGGTGTTGACCTTCACCACCTTGACGTCGAAGACCTTCTCCACCGAGCGGCGGATCTCGACCTTGTTCGCCTGGCTGGGCACGACGAAGATGTACACGCCGGTCTCGCTCAGGGCGTAGGACTTCTCCGAGACCACAGGCCGGACGATGATGTCCCGGGGGTCTTCCATCAGGCCTCCTCAGTGGCTTCCTCATCGGCGCCGTCGCCGGCGCCCCCGACTGCGGTGCCCTGCCCCGCAGCTGGCGCCGCCTCGGACCACCGGGCAGAGCCGGGCAGGGTCCGGCGGCTGAACACCACCGTGTCCGAGCACAGGACGTCATAGGCCGACAGCTCGCCCACCAGCACGAGGTCGACCTCGGCCAGGTTGCGCAGGGACTTGTAGGCGGTCTCGTCGTCCCGGGACAGGACCACCAGGGCCCTGCCCTCGGCACCGATCGCCCGCAGGGCTGCCAGAGCGGCCTTGGTGCTGGGAGCATCGAGGTCCCAGGAGCTGACCACTACCACGTTGCCGCCCGAGGCGCGGTCCGAGAGGGCGCCACGCAACGCCAACTGCACCATCTTGCGAGGGGTGCGCTGGCGGTAGCTGCGGGGCTTGGGGCCGAGGGCGATACCTCCACCCGCATAGTGGGGCGCCCGGGTGCTGCCCTGGCGGGCGCGGCCTGTGCCCTTCTGCTTGAAGGGCTTGGCGCCGCCGCCGGACACCTCCGCCCGGGTCTTGGTGCTCTGGGTGCCGGCCCGGGCCGCAGCCAGCTGGGCCGTCACCACCTGGTGCATCAGGGGCACGTTCGGCTGGGCACCGAAGTACTCGGGGTCGAGCTCGACCGAGCCCGTCACGGACCCGTCGAGCGACCGCACGTCAACGCGGGTCATTTGGCCCCCTTCACGGCGTCCCGGATGACCACTACCGCCCCACGGGGGCCGGGGACCGCACCCTTGAGCAGCAGGAGGTTGCGCTCGGGGTCGGCGGAGACCACTTCCAGGTTGAGAGTGGTCACCCTCTGGTTCCCCAGTTGACCTGCCATCCTCGTCCCCTTGAACACCCGGGCGGGGGTGGCGCAGGCACCGATCGAACCGGGGGCACGGTGGTGCTTGTGGTTGCCGTGGCTGGCGCCCTGGCCTTTGAAGTTGTGACGCTTGATCCCGCCGGCGAAGCCCCGGCCCTTGCTCGACGCCGTGACGTCGACCTTGTCCCCGGCGCTGTAGACGTCGACCCCGATCTCCTGGGCCACCTCGTAGGACTCCGCACCCTCGACGCGCAGCTCCACGAGCTTGCGACCGGGGGGGACCGCGGCCTTGGCGTAGTGGCCGCCCATGGGCTTGTTCACAGTGTTGGGCCGCCGGGTGCCGTAGGTCACTTGGAGCGCGGCGTAGCCGTCCCGCTCCTGGTTCTTCACCTGGACGACGCGCAGCGGTGCCACCTTCACGACGGTGACGGCGATCTGACGCTGGCTCTCGTCCCAGATCTGGGTCATGCCGACTTTTTCGCCGACAAGCGCTCTTTTAGGGGCCTTAGCGGGCATTTGGTCCTCTTACACGCAGATGCTCCGCTCGGGTTGCCCGGGCGGAGCTCGCTTCACGATGTGCCGTGGGGTCCCTGCTCGAGCGCAGGCGGCCACGGACGTCAGTTACACGGCCCGCCCAGTATAGCCAGCCCGGCCTGTCCTGCAAACCGCCCCTGGTCGCCGGCTCAGGCCGGCTCCGCCAGGCCGTCCACGTAGCGCCGCCACCACGGCCCGAGGTCCTGTCCGCACCACTGGCTGAGGTGCCGGCACAGGTCGCTGGTCGAGGCGTGCCTGCCGGCATAGGCCCGGTGCCAGGCGGCGAGCGCGTTGCGCAACCGGTCGGGGCCACCGGCCATGTGGGCCACCCCCGCCAACAGGCGGGCACCGTCCCCGTAGGCCTCGCGGGGCGTGTGCCTCGACCAGGGGTGGGGGGGCCTCAGCTCCACAGGCGCCTGGTCGAGGCCCAGCTCCTCCGAGCCGAAGCGGCCAGCCCCGGCTCTCCGGGAGGCGGTGGCCCAGGTGGCCATGGCCTCGTCCATCCACCCGTCACCGGCGCTCGCCGGTTTGACGCCACGACCGAACCAGCTGTGGAAGATCTCGTGCTCGAGCGCCTCGGGGCTCGAGGTGGTCGCGCCGTCGTACTCCATACCCCGCCCCGGGGCCCAGAGCACCGCCGTGAACCGGTCGCCGTGCGCCCAGGGGCCGTAGCGGTTGCCGAAGTAGCCGAGCCAGGCCTGCGTGTCAGCCAGAGCACCGGCGACATCGGCCCCCGCCCCGCGCAGGGCTGCCACCCCCACCCTCAGGGGGCGGCCGGCGCACGTCGCGTCCCCCTGGGCCGTGACCACCTCGTCCGAGGGGGCCAGGACGAGCATGGGAGATAAAGAGGTGTACGACGGCGGGTAGCGGACCTCGAAGGTACGACCTGGCGCGCTCTGCCTGACCGCCCCGTTGGCCAGGACGGTGTGCGGCCGGTCCGAGCCGTTCACCTCGATGTCGAGCTCCAAGGCGAGCTCGTCGTGGCAGAGGTTGGCCGGGAACCACATCTCCAGGTAGCGGCCCGGCTCGAGGTCTGACATCCACAGGTCAAAGGTGACGCCGTCCCCGGACGGCGCCCAGGCGACGGGCACGGCCCCGGTGGCCTGGGGCAACCCCAGCCGGTAGCGAAGGACGAGCTCATGGCGGCTCCCGGGGTCACAGACAAGGTCGACGGCCCTCACGCGGGCCTCGTCGCCGGCGCCGGTCGAGCGGTACCTGAGGGCCTCCGGTGGCAGGGGGCGGCCGTCGAAGAAGGCCTCGTCGACGTCCTGGCGGAGGTCGAACACCGGCCTGCCCTCCCGGTCGCCCGAGGTGAACGACATGGTGGCGCTCACCTCCGCCTCCCTGGTGGCAACGTCGAAGCGGACGGCTGCCCTCACACGGCCCACGTCCACCGGCACGAGCAGCTCCCCCTCTTCGTCCCTGGTGGGCGGGGGGCCCCAGGTGCCGCCCCCCGGTCGAGAGGGCCAGTCGGCCGTGTGCTGGTCGGTGCCTGCGCGTCGTCCCATTGGCTGCACGGTACCGTTGCGGACTGGAGCCTGGGCCCGAACAGGCCGATATGGGCACAGGCCGGCCGGGAGCCGTTCCCTCGCCCGACGCCCGGGGGCAGTGATGTCGGACAACACCAACCAGCCTGGACCGAGGGCAGCCCGGGACCGCCGGCGCTGGGTGGTGGCCGCGCTCACCCTGGCCGTCAACCTGGGGAGCTTCCTCTTCCTGGTCCTGGTAGCCCGCTCCTCCTCGCCCGGCGTGTTCGGAGGGCTCGCCGCCCTGGCCGGCCTGGCCCTGCTCTTCGACGTGCCCGCCAACGCCCTCCAGGTTGCGGTAGGGGACCGGGTGGGTGACGCCCCACTGGCCGTGGGAGCGCTGCTGGTCGATGCCAGCGCCCTGGGCGCCGGGGCCTGCGCCCTGCTCCTGGCCCTGTCGCCGCTCGTCAAGGGCTTCCTGCACCTGCCCACTTTGACCAGCGCCCTGCTCCTGGGGGCGTACGCCCTCCCGGTCGGCCTCAGCGTGGTGCCCAAGGGCGTGCTGGTCGCCCGGGGCAAGCTCCCCGTGCTGGCCACCGGGCTGCTGGCCGGAACGGCGGTACGCATAGTCGCCGGTGTCGTGCTCGTGCGGCGGGGTGGGGGCACCGAGGGTGCCTTCCTGGCCATGGTCTGGGGCGAGGTGGTGACCGCCGCCATCGTGATGGTGGGCCTACGACAGCTGGCCGGCGCCCCCCTGGGGGCGGAGCGGCCCGGGGCCCCGGCCGCACAGGGCCCCGGGTCTTCGCGTTCCGCCCACCTGAGCTGGCAGGGCGTGCGGGCCCCGGCCATTGCCTTCACCGGCTACTGGGCCCTGGCCGCCGCCGACGTGGTCCTCGGGCGTCACTGGCTGGGTGCCGAGGTCTCGGGCCGGTACGCTGCCGCCGCCACGGTCGCCCAGTTGGCCCTGGTCGCGCCGGGGGCCGTGGCCGCTCTGGCCTTCCCCCGGCTCGTCGGCAGCGAGGTCCCGCGCCTGGTCGGGCCGGACAGCAGGCCCAACCAACGGCTCATGTTCGCCCTGGGCTCGGCAGCCGTCGCCGTCACCGGCTCGGTGGCGGCCGTCGTGGTGAGCCTCCTGGCCCGCCCGACCGTAGATGCGCTCTTCGGCAAGCCCTACGAGGGGGCGGCAAGCGTCGTCGGGCTCCTGAGCTTCGCCGGTGCCATGCTCGGCCTGGTCACGGTGCTCCTGCACTACCACCTCAACCGGGGCGGACGGCTCACGGCCGCCTTGTGCTGGCCCGGCCTGGCAATGACCGTCGTGGGGACCGCTCTCTGGCACCGGTCGATGACCGAGGTCGCCATTGTGATGGTCGTGTCCGTCTCGACAGTGTGCGCCGTGATGCTCGTGGTCACCCTCGGCCATGCCGAGGGTGACCGCCGGCCCCTGGTCGAGGCAGCCAACCTGGCCCTCCTCGACGCCGACCTCGACCTCACGGTCGTCGTGCCGTACTACAACCCGGGCCAACTGCTGGTACCGACCATGCGCCGGCTCCTGGAGGTGCTGGGCGGCACGGGGGTGGCCTACGAGGTGATAGCCGTATCGGACGGCTCGACGGACGGGAGCGACGTCGAACTGGACACTGCGTTGGCCGGCGACCCCCACCTGACGAACCTGGTCTTCGCCCGCAACCAGGGCAAGGGAGCGGCGTTGCGCATCGGCCTGGCCCGTGGGCGGGGCCGCTACCTGGGGTTCATCGACGCCGACGGCGACCTCGACCCGGTCCTGCTCACGTCGTTCCAGACCATGGTGGACCTCTATCACCCCGACATAATCCTCGGGAGCAAGAGGCACCCGCTGTCCGAGGTCGAGTACCCCTTGCTGCGCCGGGTCTACTCCTGGGGCTACCAGCAGCTGGTGCGGCTGGGGTTCCGGCTGAACATCAGGGACACCCAGACCGGGATCAAGCTCGTCCGCCGTGACGTGCTCTCCGCCGTCCTGCCCCGCATGGTTGAGAAGCGCTTCGCCTTCGACCTCGAGCTGTTCGTGATCGCCCGCCGGCTGGGCTACCGGCGCTTCCTGGAGGCCCCCATACGCCTGCGCCACCAGTTCACGAGCACCGTCTCCTGGCGCTCCGTCTACCGTTCGCTCCTGGACACCATGGCCATCTGGTACCGCTTACGGGTCCTCCACTTCTACGACGGGGACCAGGCGCCGGCCACCCCGGTGAGCGAGCAACTGCGGATCGACCCCTTCGTGCTCCGGGGCGGGGCAGGGACGGGCGCCGGGCATGCCGTCCCGACCCCAAAACGCCCCGGGGGCACCCAGGCCGGGGGCTGACCAGGCCGGGGGCTGGAACGGAGGGGAGCGCCGTCCCCAGGTGCACCGCGCTCAGCGCGCTGGTCAACCGGACTGGTGGTGCCCGCGGGCATCCGGGCAGACCTCTCCCGGCGCGCAACGTGCCCGCAACACGGCCCATCTATACTGCCCCGACAATGCTTCAAGCAGACACAGGTAGTCCGCCCCTCCACCAGCCTACGGCAAGGACCGCCGGCGTGGGGACTGCCGTCCATCAGCCCACCACGCTCCTGCACCAGTGGTCGGCGCCAGGTGCGCCGAGCGGCTGGAGTGCACGAGAGGAGACCCAATGCACACAAAATTGCTGAGCAAGTTCGCTGGGGCGGCGCTCGCAGCCGCAGTCTCGGCGCTGTCGCTGAGCGCAACGGTCACAGCGGCGTCGGCCAGCAGCGAACCGACATACACCATCGCCTACGAAGGGCCCCTGTCAGGTGGCAACGCCCAGCTCGGCCTGAACATGAAGTTCGCAGTCCAGCTGGCGATCAACCAGGCCAACGCAGGTACGACCTTCGGCCACCTCCCCTTCAAGCTCGCCTTCCTGGCAGCTGACGACCAGGGCTCGGCCACCCAGTCACCGACCGCCGCCCAGCAGGTCATCGGCAACTCATCGGTCATGGCCCTGGTCGGCCCCGCCTTCTCGGGTGCCACCAAGGCGGCCGAGCCCCTGTACGCCCAGGCCAAGCTCGCCACCGTGAGCCCGTCCGCCACCGCCCCCGAGCTGGCTCAGCACGGGTGGAAGAACTTCTTCCGCGTCGTGGCCGACGACAATGCCCAGGGCCCGGCCGACGCCACCTTCGCCGTCAAGCAGCTCAAGGCGAAGAAGATCTACAGCATCGACGACGGGAGTGCCTACGCGCAGGGCCTGGCCACCGCCTTCGACGCTGCAGCCAAGAAGCTGGGCGCCTCGGTCACCCATGCCACGGCCCTCGGCACCACCCAGTGCCAGGCGGGTACCGGCAACGTGCAGCAGTACAGTGCCGTCGCCACCAGCATCATCTCCAGCCACGCACCGGTCACCTTCTATGCGGGCTACTACTGCGACTTCGCCCTGCTGGCCAAGTCACTGCGCTCCGCCGGTTACAAGGGCATCCTCATGTCGGACGACGGGAGCCTGGACCCCCACTACGTGAGCGAAGCCGGCGCAAAGGTGGCCAACGGCACCTATATCAGCTGCGCCTGCGCCGACCTGTCGAAGAACGCTGCTGCGGCACCGTTCGCAAAGCAGTTCCGCGCTCTGGCGCACTTCCCGGTCGGCACCTACTCGGCCGAGTCCTACGACGCCACCAACGTCATTATCTCGGTCATGAAGAAGCTGGGCGTCAAGGGCATCAGCCGGGCCAATATCGTGAACGCCCTGCACCACGTGACCTACAAGGGCCTCACCAAAGTCGTGAAGTTCCAGGCCAACGGCAACATCGCCGGGACGGCCGTCTACATCTACCACGTGGTCAACGGCAAGATCGTCGAGCTCGGCCTCGCCCCCTGAGCACCGCAACCTCGGGCTCCGGACCGGGGTAACTATGCTCTGGACATGAAACAGGCCCGGGTACCCGCCCAATGCGGGTGCCCGGGCCTCTTTGGGCGGCCCACATCCCGGGAGACACGCGATGTGCTTCACCGAGAACTTCATGCAGTACCTGGTCAACGGGCTGGCGAACGGCTTCCTCTACGCCCTCATCGCCCTCGGGTACACCCTGGTCTACGGGGTTCTCCAGCTCATCAACTTCGCCCACAGCGAGGTCTTCATGAGCGGGGGCTTCGCCGGCTATTTCGTCCTCCAGGCAGTTGTGGGCAGACAACCGCACGGCTTGATGTCAGTGCTCATGATCGTGCTCGGTATCGTCGCCGGGGCTTGCGGCGGAGGCTTGATAGCTTTCCTGCTGGAGCGGGTGGCCTACCGGCCGCTGCGCAGGCGTAAGGCACCCAAGCTCGCGTTCCTGATAAGCGCCATCGGCGCGTCGTACTTCCTCTTCAACCTGGCCGGCAAGGAGTTCGGGCGCACCTCTCTGAGCGTGCCGTACATATTCAACGGGACCAACAGCGGGATAGCTTTCACGTTCCTCGGCGCCCAGGTGCAGACGATGTACCTGATCTGGGCCGCCGCCGCCATAGTCCTGCTGGTCTCGCTCGACCGCGTGGTGGCCAAGACCAAGCTAGGCCAGGGGATCCGGGCGGTGGCCGAGGACGCCGAGACGGCGAGCCTCATGGGCGTGAACATCGACCGGGTGATCTCCCAGGCCTTCGTGCTCGGTGGACTGCTGGGCGGCGCGGCCGGGTTCCTCTACGCGCTCAACTTCGGTGTCGTCTACACGATGGGCTTCACACCCGCCCTCAAAGCCTTCACCGCCGCCGTGCTGGGCGGCATAGGCAACCTGCGGGGGGCCATGCTCGGGGGCCTGGTGCTCGGTGTGGCGGAGAGCCTGCCCCTGAGCTGCGTCAACTTCAACTGGCAGGACGTCATCGCCTTCGGGATCCTGATCGTCGTCCTGCTGTTCCGGCCCATGGGCCTGCTCGGTGAACGACTGGGACGTTCGGCATGACCGCACCCGGCACACCCGCGGCCCGGCCGCCCGCAGGCCCCGAGGCCGGGGCCCAGCCCGCCGTCACCTGGGACGAGAGGCCGACGGCCTGGGCGCGCCTGGTGTCCAGCGTCGATGCCCGCAGGGCGTTCGCCTACCTGGTGGGCTTCCTCGTGTTGGCGGTCATGACAGGGCCGTCGGGGAGCTCGAGCGCTCCGACCTCGGGTTTCACCGGCTCCCTGTTCAACCCGCGGGTCTTCTGGTTCATCGGCCTCGCCGTCGTCTTCTGGGGTGCCACGACGGCGCGGCACAGGTACCAGGCGAGGATCAGGGCCTGGAACGACTCCGTCCTGGCCCTCCCCCGTCGCCTGATGCCGGACAAGCGGGTGCGCTACGGCTTCTACCTGGCCCTGCTGGTGTTCGCCATCATCTACCCGATGCACGTCTCCGGCTTCTGGCAACAGGTGGCAGTGCAGCAGATAGGCGTCTACGTACTGCTCACCGTGGGCCTCAACGTGGTGGTCGGCTATGCCGGGCTGCTGGACCTGGGCTACGTGGCCTTCTACGCCATCGGCGCCTACTCGGCGGCCTTCTGGACCGGTGCCATGCCCGTGCACCTGCCCTTCCACCTCAACCCCTTCTGGACCATCCCTCTCGCCATCCTGGCCGCCATGATGGCCGGCGTCCTGCTCGGCGTGCCTACCCTGCGCCTCCGGGGCGACTACCTGGCCATCGTCACCCTCGGCTTCGGCGAGATCGTCTCCATCGTGGCCCAGAACCTGACCAGCATCACGGGCGGCTCCGGCGGTGTGCTCGGCATCCCCCACTTCTCGGTGAACCTGCTGGGCGTCCACTACACCTGGGGGCTGGGCAACCTGCCCTACTACTACCTCCTGCTCGCCTTTGTCGTGCTCATACTCGTGCTCTTCCACTCCCTGGAGGAGTCCCGGGTGGGCCGGGCCTGGACGGCGGTCCGGGAGGACGAGGTGGCCGCCGAGGCGAGCGGGGTCAACGTCCTCAAGTACAAGGTGATGGCCTTCGCCATCGGCGCCTCCACATCGGGCTTCGCCGGGGTCCTGACGGCCAGCCAGGTCGGCTACATCGAGCCCCAGGACTTCACCTACTACCTCTCCATCCTCATCCTGGTGCTGGTCATCTTCGGGGGCATGGGGTCACTGCCGGGAGCGGTCGTGGGCGCCGCGGTCCTCCAGTGGTTCCCGGAGTTCCTGCGCCTGCACCCCCTGTTCGGCTTCCAGCAGCAGGACCTCTACATCTACCTGGGGGCACTGCTGATAGTCATGATGATCTTCCGCCCCGAGGGCATCCTGCCCTCCAAGCGGCGCAAGCGCGAGATCGGCCTGGCGGAGCACGGCGTGGGCACCGCTGACGCCATGACCACGACCACAGCGGAGATCCAGTGAGCGTGGCCGCTCCGACCCAGAGCGTCTCGGGTGAGGTGCCGGGAGACGTCGACCGGATCATCGAGGTCCGTGACGTCACGCTCCGCTTCGGAGGGGTCACCAGCCTGGCCGGCGTGAGCCTGGACCAGCGCCGCAACGAGATCCTCTCGGTGATCGGGCCCAACGGCGCCGGCAAGACCTCGCTCTTCAACTGCCTGACCGGCGTGTACAAGCCCCAGGAGGGCTCGATCAGCTTCCGCCGCGGGAACGGGGCGACCGTCGCCGTGGTCGGCCGCAAGCCTCACCAGCTGAACCATGCCGGCATCGCCCGGACCTTCCAGACCAGCCGCCTCTTCAACGCCCTGACCACCTTCGAGAACGTGAAGGTGGGGGTGGAGTCCCGCCAGCACACCGGGCCCATCGGTGCCATGCTCCGCCTACCCCGGACCCGACGCGAGGAGCGCGAAAGCGACGCCAGGGTGCTCGAGCTGCTCGACTTCGTGGGCCTCAAGGCCCGGAGCAACGACATAGCCAGCTCGCTGCCCTACGGGGACAGACGGAGGCTCGAGATCGCCCGGGCGCTCGGGACCAACCCGGAGCTGCTCCTGCTCGACGAGCCGGCGGCGGGCACCAACCCCTCGGAGAAGCAGGCCCTGGCCCGCCTGATCCAGAGGACCAGCGACGAGATGGGCGTGAGCGTCCTTCTCATAGAGCACGACATGGGACTGGTCATGTCCGTTGCACAACGCATCGTGGTCCTGAACTTCGGTCGGGTGATCGCCGCCGGCACACCGGCGGAGGTGCAGCGTGACCCGGCGGTCGTCGAGGCCTACCTGGGCTCGACGGGCCAGGGGCTGCGGCAACGCAAACGCCGGGGCCAGGCCGGCCCCGACGCCGCGCCGGGCCAGGCCGGTCCCGACGGGCCGGGTGCCCTCCCATGACCCCGATGCTGGCCCTGGTGGGGGTTGAGGTCCGCTACGGGGCCATACCGGCACTGCGCGAGGTGGACATCGAGGTCCGCCAAGGCGAGATCGTGGCGCTGCTGGGGGCCAACGGGGCGGGCAAGACCACCACCCTCCGCACCATCTCCGGGCTGGTGCGGCCGAGCAAGGGCGCGGTGCTCCTGAACGGCCGCCGGGTCGACCAGGTGCCTGCGCACCAGGTGGTCGGCCTGGGTATCGGGCATGTCCCCGAGGGCCGGCGCATCTTCCCCCGCATGAGCGTGCTCGAGAACCTCCAGATCGGTGCCTACCACCGTCGCGGGGTCACCCAGGCCGAGCTGGACCACATCTTCGAGCTCTTCCCCATCCTCCGCGAGCGGCGCAACCAGGAGGGAGGCACGCTGTCGGGGGGTGAGCAGCAGATGCTGGCCATCGGGCGCGCTCTCATGTCCAAGCCGCAGCTGCTGCTGCTCGACGAGCCGTCGATGGGCCTGGCCCCCCTGGTGGTCGAGGCCATCTTCGACATCATCGAGCGCATCCGCGACGAGGGGACCACCGTCCTGGTGGTGGAGCAGAACGCAGCTCAGGCGCTGCAACTTGCGGACCGTGGCTACGTGCTGGAGAACGGGTCAGTGGTGATGGCTGATGACGCCGAGACCCTGCTCGGCGACGAGCGCGTCCGCGTCGCCTACCTGGGCGAGGGCGCAGCCTGAGGCCGGGCCGGCTGCTGCCCGCGTGCCGGGCCCGACGAGCGGTCGCGCCCGCCTCCCCGCTTTGCCCGCCCCTGCGGGTGCTCGGCTAAGCTGAGCTGGCCCCAGGCGCGAAGCGCCGGCTCAGGAGCACCAGCCCGAGTAGCTCAGTCGGCAGAGCGACGCACTCGTAATGCGTAGGTCACCAGTTCGATTCTGGTCTCGGGCTCACGTGCGCCTGTCCTCACGGACGGCGGACAGTGACGACGCGTCACTTGGGGCCACAGGTGCCTGGCCGCATATGCTGGCCTTGTGAAGCGCAACCAGGCCAAGCAGGTAGCGGCCAAGCCCAAGAGGACGCGCCGCATCTGGGGGTCGCTGAGCCGCAGGTTCCTCAGCGTGGGGTTCCTGCGCCGCTGGTACATCCGCCGGACGCTCAGGTACATCGACAAGTACCGGGACAAGGGGAGGCCTCTGCCCGAGGGCATGGAGGACCTGGCCCGCTACCTGGCCCGGGTGCCCAAGTACGAGCGGGCCAAGAAGTTCGAAGAGGCGATCACCACCAACCAGGAGCTGGAGAACCCTCAGGACCTGGGCCGGCAGATGCGCCGGGCGACAGCGCGCCAACGCAAGAGCGGCAAGGGCGGCGGCTACCGCCCCGGGTTGCCCCCGGGCACCATCAAGCAGGCCGGGCGGGGCCGTCCCCGCTGAGCGCCTCCGCGTGCCACCGGGTCAGCCGGCAGCGCTCTGGCTGACGGCGTCAAAGAGGTCCCGTGCCCAGCCGAGAGCCTCCCGGTAGCACTCGTCCACTGCGTGGTCGGGCAGCCCGCAACTGACATCGGCCCGGCCCAGTTCCCAGGCCACCGAATCCGCCACGATGGCACCCAGGCGGCCCGTGCCGCTGAGGACGGCGTCGGTTAGCTCCGCGGTCAGGGACAGCTCCCCGAGCACCTCTTCGATGGGCACGCCCAGCAGGAGGTCGAGGGCCGAGACAAGGCCGGCGGTGAAGGCCTCCTCCGCTTGGCGCGGGCACGTGCGCTCGGCCAACAGCTCCGACATCCTGGCCCTGGTCATCGCCATCACCAACTGCTCGTCCGAACCGTCGTGCGCGTCCTCCGAGAGCAGCATCAGGGACACCCAGGCCCGAAGCCGGCGCAGGCCCACCAGGACCACGCCCTCGCGCACCGAGCCGACGCGCCGTGACAGCCCACGGGCGGCACCCTCCCCAGCCATGCGCAGGAAGCGGTAGCTGAGGGCGGCATCGCTCTTCACGATGTCCTCGACCTCGGCGGCCGAGACCATCGGGTCGCACAGCCGCTCGAGGACCCGTAGGCATGTCAACCGGCCTGGTGCTATGGCGCGCCCTTCCACCAGCTCGGGGTGCGAGAGCAGGTAGCCCTGGAACAGGTCGAAGCCGAGGGCCTGACAGGCCTCGAGCTGGTCACGGCTCTCGACCCGTTTGGCCACCAGCCGTGCCCCGTAGGCCGAGCACTGCAGGGCGCTCGAGCGCAGCTCGGCCGGGCTGAGCGCACTGACGTCGAGCTTGATGATCGACACGACCTCCAGGAGCGGGTCACCGGCTCCCTGTGAGCGGCCGTCAGCGGCGAGCGTGTAGCCGTTCTGGACGAGCCTGCGGCACCCGGCGACCACCTCGGCGTCGGCTGTCACCTCCTCGACGATGTCGAGCACGGTCTGCCGGGGCGGGAACGGGATCTCCTGCCCGCCGACCAGGTAGGTACGAGTGGTGTTCAAGAAGGCCAACTTGTCCCCCACGAGGGAGCCCAGGCCCAGGTCGAGGCAGGCCCGGACCAGGACGTCGGCGGTCATGGCGTCCCCGGTCACACCCCCGTCGGAGCCACGGAAGAGCAGCTCGTAGCCGACCACCCGGAGCCGGGAGTCGAAGACCGGCTGGCGAGCCACCATGAACTTGGGCATGTCGTCCCCTCTGCCTCCCGTGCCTGTTGCCAACAGGACAGATCGGCCGCTCCGGCCGCTGGGACAGGTGGAGGGCCCCAGGCGTGCAAACGGCGAAACCGCCACCTTGGGTGAGCCTGCCCGGGCTGCCCCGGCCGGCGGGGAGAGGGCTAGGAACTGCGGACGCCCTGCGGCTCCCCTTCCCCCTCGGCTACAGCGCCTTGTGCCGAGCCCGTAGTGCCCGGGTTACGACGACGGGCCATCAGGTGACGGCCCACCAGGACCAGCACCACCACCGCCGCCAGCCCGGCGAAGTAGAGCTCGTACCGGACGATGTCGTTGTAGACGGCATTGATGTTGGAGCCGGCGGTGTAGCCCACTGCCGTCCACAGCGACACCCAGAGCGCGGCTCCCAGAGCGTTGAAGGGCAGGAAACGTGAGGCCCACGGCATCTCGGTTATCCCGGCGATGATGCCGTTGGCCTGGCGCAGGATGTCGATGAACCTCGCCACCGTGACGACCTTGCCCCCGTGGCGGCGGAAGAAGTGCTCGGCCCGGTCGAAGCGCTCGGGCGTCAGCAGCACGTAGCGGCCGAAACGGGCGACCAGGGCCCTGCCGCCCAGCCGCCCTATGAGGTAGCCGATGTTGTCGCCCACCACCGCGGCCACGAAGGCCAGGGCCGCCACGGCGACCACGTTCAGCCGTCCCGCTCCGGCGTACACGGCTGCCGCGATGAGGACGGTCTCACCCGGCACGGGCACACCGAAGTCCTCCAGCAGCACGAGGCTCCCCACCGCCAGGTACCCGTAGTTCTGGATCGTGGGCCCCAGGGCGTGGAATATGCCCGGGAGCTGGGGGGAAAGGCTCAAGGCTGGGGACGGGACGAGACCGGGCGGCTCATTGGCCCACCTTACCCGCACTATGTTCGCTGGATGACCACCGAACGTGGGCGCCGGCCGGTGAACCTGGGCGCCCTGGTCTCGGGCAGTGGCACCGTCCTGGAGGCTCTCCTGGCTTCGGGGCTGGAGGTGCGCGCCGTACTGGCTGACCGCCCGTGCCGGGCCCTCCAGGTGGCCGAGGCGGGCGGCGTACCTACCGAGCTGGTGGCGCGGGGGAGCTTCGGCGAGGCCTTCGACAGGGACGCCTACACCGACCGGCTGGTGGGGGCCCTGCAGGCCCGGGGCATCACCGTGGTGGCCATGGCCGGGTTCGGCACCGTCCTCGGCCCGTCCCTCTTCACCGCCTTCCCCGGCCGGGTCCTCAACACCCACCCGGCCCTGCTGCCCGCCTTCAAGGGCTGGCATGCCGTACGTGACGCCCTGGAGGCCGGGGTGAGCGTGACCGGGACCACCGTGCACATCGCGACCGAGGACGTCGACGACGGCCCGGTCCTCGCCCAAGAGGAGGTACCGGTGCTCCCCGGGGACACCGAGGCCTCGCTCCACGAGCGCATAAAGGCGGTCGAACGCCGCCTCTACCCCGAGACCATCAGGCGCTACATGCACCAGCTCGCAGAAGGCCCTCGGGCACCCTCGTGACGGGCGCCCCCTCACCTGCGCCTAGCATCGGACCGGGCGCCGGGCCCGCGGTGCGGCACCCGGTGTGCGTGCCCGGCGGAGAGCGGGCCCGCCTACGGTTGGAGGCAGCACGATGACGGCAGTGATCATGGCGGGCGCACCGGTGGCCGATGCCGCCCTGGCAGAAGTCCAGGCCCAGGTGGCCCGACTGGCCGGGCAGGGCCGTAGCGTGGGCCTGGGCACGGTCCTCGTCGGAGACGACCCTGCCAGCGCCCACTACGTGGCCCGCAAGCACGAGACGTGCGAGCGCTACGGGATCCGTTCGGTCGACGTCCGCATCCCGGCGAGCGCGCGCCAGGCCGACCTGCTCGAGGCCGTCGACCGGCTCAATGCCGACCCGGCAGTGGACGGGTTCCTGGTCCAGAACCCCGTGCCCGCAGGCTTCGACTACACCGAGGCGCTGGCGCGCGTCCTGCCGGCCAAGGACGTCGACGGGCTGCACCCGGTGAACCTGGGCTACCTGGCGCTCGGGGCGCAGGGCCACCCCAGGCCGTGCACGCCGCTGGGGGTGGTGGCCATGCTGCGCCACTACGGCGTGCCGGTCGAAGGTCGTTCAGTGGTGGTCGTCGGCCGGGGGCCAACCCTCGGACGGCCCCTCGCTCTCCTGCTGTCGCTCAAGGAGCCGGGCTGCAACGCTGCTGTCACCGTGGTGCACACCGGTGTCAAGGACTGGCAGGAGCACACGCGCCGGGCGGACATCGTCATCGGAGCGGCGGGTGTGCCCAACATGATCACCCCCGACGTGGTGGCGCCCGGTGCGTGCGTGGTGGGAGGAGGCATCACCTTCGAGGGCCGCAAGCTGCTCTCCGATGTCGACGAGCGGTGCGCCGAGGTGGCCGGCTGGGTGACCCCGCGCCTGGGAGGCGTGGGCGTGACCACCATCGCCATGCTCCTGCTCAACACGGTGAAGGCCGCCTCCGCCCGGACCGGGCCTGGCTTATCCTTGACCGGATGACCAGGGTCACCGACCTGCTGGCGCGGGCCAGGACGTACTCCTTCGAGTTCTTCCCTCCCAAGAACGACCTGGAGCAGGCGCGTCTGGTCCAGACCCTGGTGGAGCTCCAGCCCTTGGCGCCCTCCTTCGTCTCGGTCACCTACCGGGGAGGTCCCTCGTCGCGCCAGCGCACGACAGACCTGGCCGTGTCCATGCTGCGGCTCACCGCCCTCAACCCCATGGCCCACCTGGTGTGCGCCGGCCACACCCGGCTCGAACTGGCCGACATCCTCGTCTCGTTCCGCAAGGCCGGTATCGAGAACCTGATGGCCCTGGGAGGGGACCCGGTACCCCGGCCCCTCGAGCAGGCGCAGCCGGTGGCCGACGAGCTGGAGCACGCCTCGGAACTGGTCGAGCTTGCCAGGGCCATCGGGGGTTTCTGCATCGGCGTTGCTGCCCACCCGGCCGGGCACCCCCGCTCGCGCAGCCTGTCCAGCGACCGCCGGCACCTGGCCCACAAGCTGCGTCACGCCGACTTCGCCATTACGCAGTTCTTCTTCGAGGCCGAGGATTACTTCTCGCTCGTGGACGACATGGTCGGCCGAGGCTTGGACAAGCCGGTGCTACCGGGGATCATGCCCGTGGTCAGCCTGGCCTCCATCCCCCGCATGGCCCAGATGGGGTGCGCCGTACCCTCCTGGCTCGTGGGACGTCTCGAGTCCGCCGACCGGCGGGGCGGCCCGGCGGCCGTGACCGAGGAGGGCATCGAGGCCGCCACCGAGCTGTGCGCCCAACTGCTGGAAAAGGGCGCACCGGGCTTGCACTTCTACACCCTCAACCGCTCCGAGGCCACCAGGCGGATCCACACCAACCTGGCCCTGGGGCACCTCGGGCAACCCCTCTAGCCGGGACTGCTCCCGGCCCCGGAGGCCGTCTCCCCCGGGGCCGGACGGGGCGGGCCGTCCAGTTGCAACCGCCGCCTGGCGATGGACACCGCCTCAGGGTTCGAGTCCACCAGCAGGTAGCGCCTTCCCAGGCGGGCGGCGGCCACCCCGGTTGTCCCGCTACCGCAGAAGAAGTCGGCTACCAGGTCACCGGGCCTGCTCGATGCCGCCACCACCCTCTCCAGGAGCTTCAACGGCTTCTGGGTCGGGTAGCCCGTCCGTTCCCGCCCGGAGGTGGGGACGATGGTGAGCCACCAGGTGTCGGTGGGCAGCTTGCCCCTCCGGGCCTTCTCCGGCCCGACCAGGCCCGGCGCCATGTAGGGGATGCGGTCGATGTCGGCCGTATTGAAGGTCCAGTGGTCGGATTTCGCGTACCAGAGGATGTTGTCGTGCTTACGGGGCCAGCGGTCCCGGGCCCGGCCCCCGAAGTCGTAGGCCCAGATGACCTCGTTGAGGAAACGCTCCGGGCCGAAGATCTCGTCCATCAGCAGCCGGGCATGGTGCACCGCGTGGAAGTCCAGGTGCAGGTAGAGCGACCCGGAGGGTGTCAGGGCCCGGTGCATCTCGCGTAGACGGACCTCCAGGAAGCACAGGTAGTCCTCCAGCGCCATGTCGTCCCGGTAGGCGTAGCGGGAGGTCACCTCGTAGTTGTAGGTGCGGCCGGCGAAGCCGCGCCGGGTCGAGGTGCCGCCGCCGGTCCGTATGGTGCCCAGGCGACGGACCTGGCCCGTCCCGAAGGGCGGGTCCACGTACACCAGGTCGATACAGCCCTCGGGTAGCGAGCGCAGCACATCGAGGTTGTCGGCCAGCAGCACGCCTTCGGGTGCGGCCGGGGGAAGCGCCGTGCTCACCCTCCGAACGTTAGCGGGGCCGGTTGGCGCCCCCTCGGCCGGGCGGGCGTAGGCTAGCGGACCATGGCCGAAAAGATCACCATGGGGCCCGACGGCAAACTTCACGTGCCGGACGAGCCGATTATCCCCTTCATCGAGGGCGATGGCACGGGCGTCGACATCTGGCCCGCGGCGAAGAGCGTCATCGATGCTGCGGTCGCCAAGCGGGGCCGGCACATCGTGTGGAAGGAGGTGCTTGCAGGCGAGAAGGCGTTCAACCAGACCGGCAGTTGGCTGCCGGACGAGACCCTGGACGTCTTCCGCGAGTACCTCATCGGGATCAAGGGCCCGCTGACCACGCCGGTGGGCGGAGGGTTCCGTTCCCTCAACGTGGCCCTGCGCCAACTGCTCGACCTCTACGTGTGCCTCCGTCCGGTGCGCTGGTTCCAGGGCGTGCCCTCACCGGTCAAGCGGCCGGACCTCGTCGACATGGTGATCTTCCGGGAGAACACAGAGGACATCTATGCCGGGCTGGAGGTCGAGGAGGGCACCCCTGAGGCCAAGCGGCTCATCGAGACCCTCCACGAGCAACTGGGCTGGGACATCCGGCCCGACTCCGGGGTGGGCGTGAAGCCAATCTCCGAGACCGGCAGCAAGCGCCTTGTCCGAGCCGCCATCAAGTACGCGGTCGACCACGGCCGCAAGTCGGTGACCCTGGTGCACAAAGGGAACATCCAGAAGTTCACCGAGGGTGCCTTCCGCAAGTGGGGCTACGAGCTGACCCGGGAGGAGTTCTCCGATGTCGCCGTCGGCTGGGACGACTGCGGCGGCAAGCCCGGGGACCGGGTCCTGGTGAAGGACAACATCGCCGACATCACCCTGCAGCAGGTCCTCACCCGGCCTGAGGACTTCGACGTCATAGCCACCACCAACCTCAACGGCGACTACCTTTCGGACGCCATTGCCGCCCAGGTGGGGGGCATCGGCATCGCCCCGGGCGCCAACATCAACTACGTCACGGGCCACGGCATCTTCGAGGCGACCCATGGCACGGCCCCCAAGTACGCCGGCCAGGACAAGGTCAACCCGGGCTCCGTGCTGCTCTCCGGTGTCCTGATGCTCGAGCACCTCGGGTGGCAACACGAAGCCGACGACATCGTCCGGGCGATGGAGCAGACCATCGTCGACAAGGTCGTAACCTACGACTTCGCCCGCCAGATGGAGGGTGCCAAGGAAGTCAAGACCTCGGAGTTCGCCAGCGCAATCATCGAGCGCCTGTAAGCGGAGGCAGCACAAATGACCAACCAGACCAAGACCGTCACCGTCACCGGCGGTGCCGGCCAGATCGCCTACAGCCTGCTCTTCCGGGTCGCCAGCGGTGCCATGCTGGGCCCGGGCCAGCCCGTTGCCCTGCGCCTGCTCGAGATCCCCCAGGCTCTGGGCGCGCTCAAGGGCGTCGTGATGGAGCTCGACGATTGCGCCTTCCCGCTCCTGCGCAGCGTCACCGTGACCGACGACGCCGAAGAAGCCTTCGGGGACGCCGACGTGGCCCTGCTGGTGGGTGCGAGGCCCCGCAGCAAGGGGATGGAGAGGGCGGACCTGCTCGAGGCCAACGGGGCCATCTTCAGCGTCCAGGGCCGCGCCCTGGCCGCCAGCGCCAGCCGGGACGTGCGCGTCCTGGTGGTGGGCAACCCGGCCAACACCAACTGCCTGATCGCAGCCAGCAATGCCATGGCGTCGCCGACCCCGCTGCGGCCCCAGCAGTTCGCAGCCATGACCAGGCTGGACCACAACCGGGCGGTGGGCCAGCTGGCGGCGAGAGCCGGGGCGGCGGTGACCGAGGTGAGCAACGTGACCATATGGGGCAACCACTCCGCCACCCAGTACCCCGACATCTTCCATGCCCGGGTACAGGGCAAGCCCGCCCTCGACCAGGTAGGCGGCGTCGACTGGGCGCGCGACACGCTCATCCCGACCGTCCAGCAACGAGGGGCAGCCATCATCGAGGCCCGAGGGGCCTCCAGCGCCGCCTCCGCGGCCAACGCTGCCATCGACACGGTGCGGGACTGGTTCCTCGGCACCCCCGGCGGCGACTGGACCTCCATGGCCGTGTGGTCGGACGGCTCTTACGGCACACCCGAGGGCATCTACTCCTCGGTGCCGGTGACCGCCGGCGGCGGCAGCTACGAGGTCGTCGGGGGCCTCGAGGTCAACGACTTCTCCCGGGAGAGGATCGACCGGAGCACCGCCGAGCTGGTCGAGGAACGCAACAGCGTGGTGGAGCTGGGCCTGCTGCCCTGACAGCCCGGCCCCAGGGCCGAGCCGTACCCCGGGCCGCCTCGCGGCGCCCGGGGTACGCCCACCGACATCAGTGGGTGAGGGCGGGCGGGCTCACCAGGCCCAGGTGGTGGAGGTAGGACAGCTTGCGCTCCAGGGCGGCCCGCCACGCCGTCAGGTCTGCGTCGAAGTGGGCCCGGTCGCCCTCCTCGTAGGCGTGCTCGAGCTCGTCGAACGCCTCGTCTTCCGCGTCGAGCAGTGCGCGGTACCTGGTGATGAACTGGTCGTCCACGACTTCGCTCAGCATTGCGCTGCACCTCCGGTGTTCCGTACTGGACTGGGCCTAGAAGTACCACTATCCCCCCGGGCGTCGCCCCGTTGCAACTGTCTGCGGGAGTTCTTCGGGAGGCCTCAGCTCCATGGCCCGCCGCAGCTCCGGGCCCGGGCCACCTGCCTCAGGCAGCCGTCCGGAGACCGAAAGTGCAGGACGGCCCGAGCAGCAGGTTGGCGCTGAAGCGGTCCGCCCGTGCTGCATCGGCCCAGGCGCGGTCACGGGCCTGCACGGCCTGGGCCGTGAGCGCCGACCCGGTGGGCGCAGAGGCGAGCCTCATGGCGTACGTCCTCTGGTCGGCGCTGAGCTCGGCCAGCGTGCTCAACCACTCCTGGGCCCGGCCCAGTTGGTCCACCCTCCAGCTCAGTGCCCACATCTGGCGGCTCAGTGCGTCGAGGCTCGCCGCTGCCCTGGTCAGGGCCCGGGGGTCGGTGCTCGCCTCGAAGACGTGGCGGACCGAGGGCACCACCGAGGCGCAGGCCTTGTTCGCCAGCTTGAGAGTGGGGTCCTGAGCAGGCTGCAGGGTGATGGGCGAGGGGCGCTTTACCTCGTAAGGGGTGATGAAAGCCACGCTGGAGACCACCACGGCCACCGCCACGACGAGCAGGCTGACCATGGCCAGCAACGGCCGCCGTGCCGGCCCCAGCTTCACCTGGGGGGCGGTACGCGGTGGGTGCCAGGAGCGGGGCAGCGCCCGTCCGAGCGGTCTGGGCCAGGTGGGGTCGGGCTGGTGCAACCGCCAGGGCAGCCATTCGCGTGACCACGCACCGCTGGCTACAGGCTCTCTCAGCTCGTGCGGCTGCGCCGGGCCCTCGCTGGAGCGGTCCATCTCCTGGTCCACCTCGAAGCGATCGGTACCGAGGTACCACGAGGGCCGAGGACGCTCCCGGTCGGTCCAGCGCTCACCGTCCCAGTAGCGCAGGGCCCTGAGCTGCCCGGGGTCCCGGTACCATCCCGGTTTGGAAGGGTAGGAACGGGCCATCGGCTCTAGAAGGTGGTCCCCGCCCTCAAAGAGGCGGGCAGCAGGTCGACGAGACCGCCCCTCTCCCCTACGGCCATGAGCACACGCACGTCACCGCCCACTCGGGCACGACCGCCAGCCAGGACCTCCTCGGGCTGCAGCTGGCCCGAGACCATGCCGGCCAACGTGGCATAGTCGGTCATCAGCCGGGCGCCGGGCGGACGGCGCGGCGCGCCGGGCCTGCGAACCTCGGCCCGACCCCCACCGACCACGACCTGGTACCATACCTCGCCGCCCGGTGCACCCTGCACCTCGATGTCCACCACCAACTGGTCGGGGACATCTGCCGGCATGTGCTCCCCCAGCCGCTCCAGCTGGTCGAACCACTCCGGGGACAAGAACCGGGCCACCACACAGATCTACCAGTTCGTAACCGGTACGGCACCCCGCAGAGCGCGGCTGTAGGAGTTGGTCGACACGGTCCTGCCGTCCGCTGCGTCGAGTACCAGGTCTACATGGACGACCGGCACCGGGGCACGGCCCGTCACCGCGCGCCGGCCGGGCGGCAGCTCGAGGTGCCCGACGTAGGCCGTGCTGAGGGGCTCGACGTCCCCGCGCAGCTCGACCCGACGTCCCCCCCCGGGCCAGGTGACCGTCGCCCGTAGCACCGCGGCAGGGAACCTGGCAGGGGTGTCGTTCACGACATGCAGAGCGAGAGAGGTGGCTGCCACCCCGGTGAGGGCACGCACCGGCCAGCGGGCGGTGACCAGGACGGGGGCGCAGGCGCGCCGCAGCGCCGGTGAGACCTGCCGCTCTCCCTCACCCCCCATAGCCGGCCCGTCGGCTGAGGGGCCGGCAGGAGCGGGGCCAGCCGCGGGGACCACCAGGGCGCCTGCCCCCACGACCAGGAAACCGGAACAGGCACGCAGCCTCAGGCGGCGCAGGTCCTCCACGCTCGCCTGGAGCTCGTCGTCCTGGCCGGGGCTCGCGGCAAGGAGGGGGAAACGGGCACTGGCGGGCCACCAGGCGGCTGCCCGTCCGACGCTGGCGACGCCCACGGCGGTCACGACCCGGGGCGGGCTCAGCACCGGCCGGGACCCGTCCGAGCGGGTCAGGGCACGTCGTACGGCGCGCGCCACGAGCCATCCCGGCCTTCCCGCCCCGGACAGAGCGGCGGCACTGCTGGCGGCCCGCCCGTGTGCCCAGGAGAGCCCGCTCCGGCCCAGCTTGCGCGGACCGGCGCCCGCCCCCCAGGCGACGATGCTCGGGTGGTGGCCGAGCAGGGCTGCGAGCTCGCCCGCCCTGCGCACGGCATGGGCGCGTCCGAGCCTGCGGGCGGGCACATGGGGCTCCTGCCACACCATCAGGCCGTGCCGGTCGGCCGCTTCGTAGAAGGCCGGCCCCGCTCCCGCCCCGACCAGCCTGAGCGCGTTCAGGCCCGATCCGAGGAGCTCTTCCGGCGCCGGCAGGTCCCGGCTGTCGGCCTCGGCGCCCAGGTCCAGCGCCCGCACGAACACCGGTACGCCGTTCACCGACCAGCGCATGTCCCGTACCCGGACCTGGCGCAGGCCTGTCTCCAGAGCCACTGAGTCGCTCGGCTCGCCGTCGCAGGCCAAGCGAAGGCTGACAGAGTACATGGGCTGCGCCCCGAGGCCGGCCGGCCACCACAGCTCGGGGTCGGCCACCTCGACCGACCAGCGCAGCCGGTTCACCCCCGGTGCCAGAGGGTGCCGGCGCTCCGAGATGACCGCCTCGGTCCCCGTGGCGACCGGGGCCAGGGTGGTCACCAGGTCGGCGTTCAGGCCTACGGAAGAGTCGACCACCGCCCAGAGCGAGAGGACGGCCCGGCGGCTGTTGGCGTCGCGGCACGCAGCACGGACGCTGAGCAGCTTGACTGGGCCGGTCGACACCAGGTGCGGGCTCGCGCCGCCCCGGTCGGTGGCAGGTGGGGCGGCCTCGGGCGCCTCCATGGCGAGGACATGGTCGCCACCGCCGGAAAGCACCCTGGTGACGTCGAACGACCTGGGGGGGCCGGGGCCACCGACATCCCCCAGGTACGACCCGTCGAGCCAGAGCTCGGCGTCCCAGTTGGCACCGTCGGCCACCAACCACGCCCGCCGGGACGGGGGCAGTGGCCCCAGGCTGAACCGGCGGCGGTAGACGAGGGTGCGGGCGGTGCCGGCCCCGGCCCCGGTGGCAGCCGCACCGCCCCGCACGAGCGGTGCGCCGGCCCCGGCCACCTGCAGCCAACCGGAGTCGTCGAAGTCGGGGGCCGCCGCCCGGCGACGGAGCGCCTCGTCACCCTCGGCCGCCCTCCAGGGCCCGCCGAGCGGGACAGGGGCGCCGGGCACCGGCGACCTGGGTGGCGGAGGCGTGACAACGATGGTTACAAAGGTAGCTTTTGGGGATGGCTTCCCCCTCGCCCCACAGACCGGCGACGATCGGCGGGCTGCGCTCCTCCGGGTGGCGTCCCCGCAGCGTCAAACAGGAGCTGAGAGACAATGCCGCCGCACGGGTCGCAGCCGGGGTGCCGGTGGTCAGCGGCCTCGTCGGCTACGGCTCGACCGTCCTGCCCGCCGTGGAGAACGCCCTGTTGGCCGGGCACGACATCGTCTTCCTGGGCGAACGAGGGCAGGGCAAGACCCGTCTGATGCGAGGGCTGGTGGAGCTGCTCGACGAGTGGTTGCCGGTGGTGGCGGGCTCGGAGGTGCTCGACGACCCGTTCGCCCCGCTGTCCCGTTACGGCCGCGACATGGTGGACCGCCATGGCGACGACTGCCCTGTGGAATGGGTGCACCGTTCGGAGCGCTTCAGCGAGAAGCTGGCGACACCGGACACCTCCATTGCCGACCTCATAGGCGAGGTCGACCCGGTGAAGGTGGCGGAGGGCAGGTACCTGTCCGACGAGCTGACCCTCCACTACGGCCTGGTGCCGCGCACCAACCGGGGCATCTTCGCCATCAACGAGCTCCCCGACCTGGCCGAGCGCATCCAGGTGGGCCTGCTCAACGTCCTCGAGGAGCGCGATGTGCAGATCCGGGGCTACAAGATCCGGTTGCCCCTCGACATAATGCTTGTCGCCTCGGCCAACCCTGACGACTACACCAGCCGCGGGCGCATCATCACGCCGCTCAAGGACCGCTTCGGGGCCCAGGTCCGGACCCACTACCCGCTCGACACCCAGACCGAGGTCGAGGTCATCGCCCAGGAGGCGCAGGTGGCCGAGGTGCCCGGGCCGTCGGTGACGATGCCCCCGTACATGGCGGAGGTGGTGGCCACGATCTCCCAGGTGGCCAGGCAGAGCCCCAGCGTCAACCAGCGCTCGGGCGTCTCGGTCCGCCTGGGGGTGGCCAATTACGAGACCCTGCTGGCCAACGCCGTCCGCCGGGCCCTGCGCCGGGGCGAGGAGCAGGCGGTGCCCCGGGTCAGTGACCTGGAGAGCCTCATCTACTCCACGGCGGGCAAGGTGGAGGTCGACTCCCTCGAGGAGGACGGCACCGAGGAGCTCTTCCAGCGCCTCTGCCACCAGGCTGTGCTCAGCGTGTTCCGCGCCCGGTTGGGCCCGGCCGACCTGGCCAAGGCGGTGGCCGAACTGGAGGACGGGTCGGTCCTCGAAGTGGGTGAGGACAAGCCCTCCGCCGACTACGTGGCCGCCCTGGAGCACCATCCCGGGCTGCGGGCACCGGTGGAGGCCCTGGCCGAGGACGGTTCACCTGCCGCGCTCGCCGCTGCGCTGGAGTTCGTGCTGGAGGGCCTCCATCTGTCCAAGCGCCTGAACAAGTACTCCGAGGAGGGCGGCTCCCGATACCAGTCGAGGCGCAAGTGAGGCGGGCCCGGGCCTACTACTCCCGCTGGGACGGGTCGCAGGAGGTCCCTTCCCCGGGCGCCGAGGACCTCTTTCCCCAACTGGCGGACGACCTGGTGGAGCACGGCAACCCCGACCAGGCTCTGCGGCGCCTGATGCAGCAGGGTTTCGGTAGCGGCCCTGGTCAGGTGCAGGGCCTACGGGAGCTGCTCGAACGCGTGCGGCACCGGCGCCAGGAGCTGGCACGTCAGGCCTTCTCGCGCCTGCAGGACGCCCTGTCCCGGACGTCTCCCGAGGACCTGGCGCGCACGCGCCAGATGCTGGCCGACCTCAACGACATGGTCGAAAGACGCCAGGCCGGCGAGGACGTGGACGCAGAGTTCGAGCAGTTCATGCGCCGCTACGGCGACGCCGTACCCGGCCGGCCGAGGAACCTGGACGAGCTGATGGAAGCGCTCAGCGCACAAATGGCCCGTAGTCGTGCCCTGCTCGACGCCATGACCCCCGAGCAGCGGGCCCGGCTGGCCGAGCTCTCGGAGGCCGTGCTCGAAGGCGACGCCGGTCTCGAGCTCGAACTGGGCAGGCTGGCGGCGAACCTGGCAGGGACCCCGCTGGCAGGCGACCAGTTCGAGATCGGCCTCCAGCTCGGCCCCGGCTCCGGCGTCCTGTCCGAGCTCTCCGACCTGTCCGACCTGGAGCAGTTGCTGGCCGGTGCCCCCAGCCCGGGCGCCCTGGCCGAAGTGGACATCGAGCGCGCCCGTCAGCTGCTCGGCGACCAGGAGGCCCGTTCGCTCCAGGCCCTCTCGGAGATGGCCAACCGCTTGAAGGCCGCGGGCCTGGTGGAACAGAGGGAGGGGCAGCTCCGTCTCACGCCACGCGGCCTGCGCCGCACGGGAGAACTGGCCCTGGCCGACCTCTACAGCCGGCTCGAGCGGTACCGATCGGGCCAGCACCCGGTCGGGGTACCCGGGGCCGGGCACGAGCGGGCGGGGGAGACCAAGCCCTACGAGTGGGGAGACCCCTTCAACCTGTCGATCGAGCAGACCTTGCGCAACGCGGTGGCCCGTCAGGGGCCGGGAGCCCCCGTGCACCTCGACCCTGTCGACTTCGAGGTCGAACAGACCGAAGCACTGACCCGCTCGGCCACGGTCATAATGCTCGACCTGTCGTTGTCGATGCCCATGCGCGACAACTTCCTGCCCGCCAAGAAGATGGCCATGGCCCTGCACGCCCTGATATCCGGGCGCTACCCGGCTGACTACCTCGGCATCGTGGGCTTCTCGCGCTCGGCCCGGGAGATAGCGTTCCGCGACCTGCCCGAGGTGTCCTGGGACTACGACTGGGGGACCAACATCCAGCACGGCCTGGCCGTCGCCCGCCGGCTGCTGGCCCACCAGAGAGGCACCAGGCAGATAATCATGGTCACTGACGGAGAGCCGACGGCTCACTGGCCGGTGGGTGCGCCCGAACCCGTCTTCTCGTACCCTCCCACCCGGGAGACGGTTGACGCCACCCTGGTCGAGGTCGCCCGCTGCACCCGCGACGGGATCAGGGTCAACACCTTCGCCCTCGACGCGACGGGCCACCTGCGCCATTTCGTCGAACAGATGGCCCGCCTCAACAAGGGCAAGGCGTTCTTCACGTCACCCTCCGAACTGGGCGATTACGTGCTCGTCGACTTCCTCGAGGGCAAGAGGGCCCAGCGCCGCCGGGGACGGCGCCCCGCCTGAGGCCCGGACCGGCACGGCCGTTGCCGGGCCCGGGAGAGCGGGCCTGCGCACCGGGAGGGGCCTCGAGGTCGAGCAAGACCTGCTCACCCTGTCGCTCCCGCCGCATGGCCACGGTAGAGTCACCCGGGACCGGTTGAGTCCCAGGAAAGGCTCGAATTGTCCCCTGGACGGGTCAGCATACGAGAGGTGGCGACCCTGGCCGGGGTCTCTCTGGGCACCGTGTCGAACGTGCTGAACAGGCCCGAGCTGGTGGCCCCGCCCACCCGCGAGCGCGTCGAGTCTGCCATCGCCACGTTGGGCTTCGTCCGCAACGAATCGGCGCGTCAGCTCAGGACGGCTCGCAGCCGGACGGTGGGCCTGGTCGTCCTGGACATCGCAAACCCCTTCTTCACCGACCTGGCCCGAGGAGCCGAGGACGCCGCCAACGAGGCCGGTATAGCAGTCATCCTGTGCAACAGCGACGGGGACCGGGCCAAGGAGCGGCACTACCTCACGCTCCTCGCAGAGCAACGGGCCCTCGGAGTGCTCCTCGTCCCGGTCGAGGGCGCCCCCCGCCGGCCCCAGGCCCTGCGCCAACAGGGCATCCCCGTAGTGGCGGTCGACGCCCAGATCTCCCAGACGCTCGGGTGCTCTGTCTCCGTGGACGACGAGCGGGGTGGGGAGGTCGCCGTCGAGCACCTGATCGAGCGTGGTCACCGCCGTATCGCCTTCGTCGGCGGCGACAACCGCGAGCACCAGGTGGCAGACCGCCTGCGAGGTGCCCAGAAGGCCGTGACCGCCACCGGCGGGGCCGTGGGCCTCGAGGTGGTGGGGACCAGCAGCCTGAGCGTGGCGGGCGGGCGACAGGCGGGCCGTGCTCTGCTCGCCCTGCCTCCCCGGAGCAGGCCGAGCGCGGCCTTCTGCGCCAACGACCTCCTGGCCCTCGGCCTGCTCCAGGAGCTGACCCGGGCCGGCACCCGGGTGCCCACCGACATGGCCGTGGTCGGCTACGACGACATCGACCTCGCCGAAGCCGGGGCGGTCCCTCTCTCCTCGGTCCGCCAGCCCCGCTACCAGCTCGGCTACCAGGCCACACAGCTCCTGCTCGAGGAGACCACCGACGAGCGCCACCGCCACCGCAAGGTCGTCTTCGAACCCGAGCTGGTCGAGCGCGAATCGAGCCGTACCCGGACGCCCCCTCGCCGCCGGGCCAAGCTGGCCGTGCCCCTGCCCCACCAACCGGCGTTGGCGAGCGCGGGAGGAGGCTGAGGCTCAGGGGCCAGCCGGGCTGCAAAGTGCTCGCGTGCACGCCGCCGGCTGCAACTTCCCCTTGCGGTCCCGGCATCGATGCGGGAAGATGACACAGGTGTAGTTACGTCGTTCGTAGTTGCACCGTGGTGAGCCGCACGAGCCGGCCCACCGCCCCGTCCGACCCGATCCGACAACGAGGGGAGCCACCGGTGTCAGACATTGTGCGCATGCTGCGCCTACCGGCCGACTTGACCGGGCTCCGCCGGGAGAACGGAACACCGACCTGGCAGCGGGCTGCAAACTGCCTGGGGGTCGACCCGGACCTGTTCTTCCCCGAACGGGGAGGCTCGACCAGGGAGGCCAAGGAGGTGTGCCGCGGTTGCGTGGTGCGCGAGGAGTGCCTGCAGTACGCCCTGGACAACAGCGAGAAGTTCGGCATCTGGGGTGGGCTCTCCGAGCGGGAGCGCCGCCGGCTGCGGCGCCGGCGCAACGGCACTCCCTACAGCGTCGGCCAGGCGTCCTGAGCGTCCTGGCCGGCGGGACTTCCCCCAGCGAGGCACGTCTCAGGCCCGGCCCGGGACGTGCCTCGCTGCCTTCCCGAAGCCATTGAGGGCCGCTTCCACAGTTCGCTCAGCCGACAGGTCGAGCTGTTCCCAGCGCTGTTCGGGCACCCGTTCGAGCACGGCGAAGGGCAGCAGGCCAACGAGCTCAGCCCTTGCCACCGGGGCCAGGGCGGAAACCCTGTCCCAGGCTTCGGCTGGGCCGACCTCCAACGGGGACACGAGGTTGAGCGACACCTGCACCCCACCGCCCACCGCCAGCCCCAGTGCCCTGACGCCCGGCCCCCGTAGCGCCGCCGAGACCCGCCGCGCCAGGTCGAGGTCGGCCTCCTCGAGCCAGAGGTTGTACGCGACAAGGAGCGGCCGGCAGCCAGCGGAAACGGCCCCGCCGCTGGGATGGGGCCCGGTCGGCCCGTAGGTGGGCCTCAGGCCCTGCCAGGCGCTCCGGCGCACTTCAGGAAGGCTGCGCTCGGGCCCGTAGACGAACACCGGCAGGCCCAGTTCCCTGGCCGCCCAGGCCGCGAAGCTGTCCCGCGCCCGACAGGCGCGGGCGCGCCCCAGCGGCCCCGCGTCAGCGAGCGGCCAGCCTTCCAGCGCCACGAACGGCACCACGTCGAGAGCCCCTGTGCGTGGATGGGCACCGGTATGGCCGTTCAGGTCGACGCTGGCCAGGGCTGCTCGGGCCAGCGAGCGCGCACCTTCCTCCACCTGCCTGCCCGGGCCCACCAGCGTGAAGACGGACCGGTGGTGGAAGGGGTCGCTGTGCACGTCCGCCAGGGACGGCCCGCAGGAGCGGGCCAGCTGCTCGACCACCTGTTGGCGACGGCCCTCGCTGACGTTGGCCACGCACTCGAGGACGCCTTCTTGGCCCAGATCGCGCGGGGGTGGGAAAGGGCACTGCACTTGAAGGTAGGATACGGAGGTTGGCCGGCTCATCTGGAGGTGGAGTGATGTTGGCAACAATTGCGAGCAGCGACTGGATCTGGGTTGCGCTCATCGTCGTGGTCCTCTTCGGCGGCAGCCAGCTGCCCAAGTTGGCCCGTAACGCGGGGGATGCCATGAAGGAGTTCCGCAAGGCGCACGCCGATGCTTCCGACGTGGCCAGTGCGGTGTCCGCTCAGCCTGCCGTAGCCCCAGCGCCTGCCCCGGCCGCCGTCGGCCCCAGCCCTGCCGTCAATGACGACCATGTCACGCTCACCCGCTCCGAGCTGGACGCCTTGCTGGCCGACCGCGAGGCCAAGGCCAGGGCCGGAGCCGAACCGCCCAGCGCTCAAGCCTGAGGGCCGTTCGGGCCTGAGGGGCCAACCGAAGACGAAGGCCGGGCGCTGGTGCAGCGCCCGGCCTTCGTTCGTACTGGCAGAGCCGCCCGCGCGGCCTGCGGCCCTCCGGCCGGCGACCTACCTGCGGGTGGTGGCCGAGGGCGCAGCAGCCGGTCGCACCGCCAGCGCACCGCTGACGTGCGCCGGTACACCTCGCCGGCTTCGTGCGATGCGGCGGCGTTCGCGCTCGGAAGCTCCGCCCCAAACACCGTGCTCTATGTGGTTCTCCAGCGCGTACTCCAAGCACTGGCCCTTCACGGGGCACTCGGCGCAGTAGTGGCGTGCCACTTCCACCCCAACCCCGTCGCTGGGGAAGAAGACCTCTGGGGGAAGCTCCCGGCAACGCCCCTGCACCATCCAGGAAGTGTCCAATTCGACCTCCGTACGCTCCGCGTCGCGCCGTCGCAACGTGTCCAACCCCCGCACATCCTTGACCGGTTCCCTGGCGGCTGGAGGTCAGTCAGAGCACTGGAAGGAGTCGGCAAGGGTTACTCTACTGCACTCTCGCTTGTCAAGTTCACATGGCCTGGCCGGAGGGTGGGGAGAGCCCAGGGCCGCCCTTGACAACAGGCCCGGGGCCCGGGAACATGGGGGCACTGTGCAGTCACCTCGTACGAGCCTGCTCCTTCTTACCTAGACGAGCACCGCACCCGGTGCTCGTCCCCACCTCCTGCGCCTCTGGCCAGGAGGTTTTTTCATACCTCAGGGACCGAAAGGCTGCTCATGACCCGCTCAGCGACAACCGTCAAGCAGATGCCGTTCCAGCGCTACAGCCCCACGCTGCCACTCGTCCTGGACGACAGGACCTGGCCCTCGCGCCAGCTGACCAAGGCCCCACGCTGGTGCAGTGTCGACCTGCGGGACGGGAACCAGGCGCTCATCGACCCCATGAGCCCCGAACGCAAGCTGGAGCTCTTCGAGACGCTCATCGCTGTCGGCCTGAAGGAGATCGAGGTCGGCTTCCCCTCGGCGTCGGCCCCCGACTACGACTTCGTCCGCCACATCATCGAGGAGGACATGGTCCCCGAGGACGTGACGGTACAGGTGCTCGTACAGTGCCGGGCCGAGCTGATCGAGCGGACCTTCGAGGCCATCGACGGCGCACCCAGGGCCATCGTCCACTTCTACAACTCGACCTCGGAGCTGCAGCGCCGGGTGGTCTTCCGCCAGGAACGGGAGGGCATCGTCGAGATAGCGACGGCCGCCGCCCGTCTGTGCCGGAAGCTGGAGCACGACCTGTCCGGCACCGAGCTGCGCTATGAGTACTCCCCTGAGAGCTTCACCGGTACCGAGCCGGACTTCGCCCTGGAAATATGCCGGGCCGTCGCCGAGGTGATCGAACCATCGCCGGAAAGGCCCTTGGTGCTCAACCTTCCCTCGACGGTCGAGAACTACAGCCCCAATGTGTTCGCCGACGTGATCGAATGGTTCGGGCGCCGGCTCCCCGACCGGAGCTCCTTCGTGCTCTCCGTGCACCCCCACAACGACCGGGGAACGGCCGTTGCGGCGGCGGAGATGGCTCTGTTGGCCGGCGCCGACCGGGTCGAGGGCACCCTCTTCGGCAACGGTGAGCGCACCGGGAACCTGGACATCGTCAACCTGGCGCTCAACCTGCTGTCCCAGGGCGTCGACCCCGAGCTCGACTTCCACGACATCGACTCGGTGCGGCGGGTAGCCGAGCACGCCACACGGATGCCCGTCCACCCCCGCCATCCCTACGTCGGTGACCTGGTCTACACCGCCTTCTCGGGGTCCCACCAGGACGCCATCAAGAAGGGAATGGCCGCACTGCCCGACGGCTCCGCCCGGTGGGAAGTCCCCTACCTGCCCGTCGACCCCAAGGACCTGGGACGCAGCTACGAGGCCATCATCCGGGTCAACAGCCAGTCGGGCAAGGGCGGCGTCGCCTACGTTATGGGCACCGAGCACGGCCTGGACCTGCCGCGCCGGCTCCAGGTCGAGTTCTCCAAGGCGGTGCAGGCCGTCACCGAGGCCACCGGTACCGAGATCAAGCCCGACCAGATGTGGGAGGTCTTCGAGAAGTCCTACCTCCGCCAGGAGGCGGGCGGCCTGCGCCTGGTTTCCACCGAGGTCTCGAGCGAGCGTTCCGGGACCGACCACATCACCGAGGTGACAGCCCAGGTCCTGGTGGACGGCGAGCACCGCACGGTCCAGGGCCGAGGTAACGGCCCGATCGATGCCCTCGTCGACGGGCTGCGTTCCCTAGGCCTCGAGCTGTCGGTGCGCGACTACCACCAGCACGCGCTGACGTCGGGCAGCGGCGCTTCCTCCGCCGCCTACGTCGAGGCCGAGCGTGACGGTGAGAGCGCCTGGGGTGTGGGCATGGACTCGAGCATCCTGGACGCCTCGCTCCAGGCACTGATCAGTGCGGCGAACCGGCTGCGCCGCCCCGCGTCGGACCAGGGCTGAGCCACTGCCGGATGCCCTGCCCAGCCCTCTGCAACGGGCGGAGCAGCAGCCTGCGTCTATGCTCGGCCCCATGTCCAGCCAGCAAGTCGAAAACGCCGGGCCGCCACGGGGTCATATCAGGGTGGTCTACCTCGGCCCTGTCGCCCCGCACTGGCGGGTCGACTCCGACTTCGGTGACCGCAACCTCATCGAGGAGCTGCGCCAACGCGTACTGGCCCGGCTGCTGCTGCTGCCGCCCCACGACCCCCAGTTCCGGCGCAACCGGGAACGTATCATCCGCGATGCCGAGCGGGAGAACGTGCTCCTCGAGTGGGACCTCGGGATGCCCGAAGCCGAAGAGGACGGGCTCAGCACGCCACCGGAGGCCTGAACGGGGCCCCCGCGTAGACGCCGTCTGCAGGCCGCGCACTGGAGAAGCCCGTCGTCGTGCCACCAGGCCGGCTCCGGGGCACCGTCCGGGGCCACGGCCGCTCGCGGCGATAGCGTGAGGCCTGTGCCAACCGACACAAGCCTCGCCACAGGTGCCGTCGAAGGTGGAGCTGACCAAGGTCTCCACCCGGGCGGAGAGCGGCGCTACCTCAACCGGGAGCTGTCGTGGCTGGACTTCAACCGTCGGGTGCTGGCCCTGGCGGCTTCCCCGGACCAACCGCTGCTGGAACGGGCCAAGTTCCTGGCCATCTTCTCCAGCAACCTGGACGAGTTCTTCCAGGTCCGGGTGGCAGGCCTCAAGGACCAGCTGGCGGCCGGGGTCTCGGGCACGGCTGCCGACGGGCTCTCGGTGCCCAGCCAGCTGCGGGCCATACGGCGTGGGGTGCAGGAGATGCTCGCCGAACGTTCGGCGACCTACGCCGACGCCCTCGTACCCGAACTGGCCCGCCATGGCACCCGTCTGGTCGAGTGGGCCTCCCTCGGCCCTGCGGACATGGCCCATGCCGAGTCCGTTTTCGAGTCGCAGATGTTCCCGGTCCTGACCCCGCTCGGTGTCGACCCCGGGCATCCGTTCCCCTACATCTCCAACCTGTCCCTCAACCTGGCGGTGATGGTCAGGGACCCTCAGCGGGGCGAACGTCGGTTCGCCCGGGTCAAGGTGCCGCCACTGCTGCCCGGGTTCATGGCCCTGCCGGACGGGGAGCGCTTCGTGCCCGTGGAGCAGGTGATCGCCGCCTTCCTCGGGGAGCTCTTCCCGGGCATGGAGATCGAGAGCTGCCACGCCTTCCGGGTCATCCGCAACGCGGACCTGACGCTGGCCGAAGAGGAGGCCGACGACCTGCTCGAGGCGGTGGAGATGGAGCTGCGTCGGCGGCGGTTCGGTCGCGCCGTCTGCCTGCAGGTCCAGCGGGGCTTCAGCCCTGAGGTCCGGGACCTGCTGGCCCGGGAGCTGGACCTCCTGCCCGACGACGTCTACGAGGTCGACGGCCTGCTCGATTACGAGGGCCTGTGGGCGGTCCACGCCCTGGACCGACCGGAGCTGAAGGACGAGCCCTTCACCCCGGTGAACCCCGTCCGGCTTGCCCCCCTGGACGACGAACCCGTGGACATATTCGCCGCCGTCCGGGCGGAGGACGTGATGGTGCACCACCCTTACGAGAGCTTCGCCATGTCGACCGAGGCGTTCGTGGAGCAGGCGGCCCGGGACCCGAAGGTGCTGGCCATCAAGCAGACCCTCTACCGCACCTCGGGTGACAGCCCCGTCGTCAGGGCCCTCATCCGGGCCGCCGAGAGGGGTAAGCAGGTGGCGGCCCTGGTCGAGCTCAAGGCCCGGGGCGACGAGGCGGCGAACATCGGGTGGGCCAGGGCGCTGGAGCAGGTGGGAGTCCACGTCGTCTACGGGCTCATCGGCCTGAAGACCCATGCCAAGACAGCCCTGGTGGTGCGGGAGGAGGGCGACGGGCTCCGCCGCTACTGCCACATCGGCACCGGCAACTACAACTCGTCCACGGCACGCCTGTACGAGGACATCGGGATCCTCACCTCCTCGCCTGCCCTGGGAGAGGACCTGACCGACCTGTTCAACTTCCTGACCGGCTACAGCAGGCAGGCCACCTACCGCCAACTGGTCGTGGCACCGCTCGCGCTGCGATCGAGGATCATCGAGCTCATCGAGCGCGAGAGCTCCTACGGCGCCGACGGCCGCATCGTGTGGAAGGTCAACAACCTGGTGGACCGCAAGGTGATCGACGCCCTCTACGCGGCCTCCCAGTCCGGCACCCAGGTGGACCTCATCGTGCGGGCCATGTGCTGCCTGAGGCCGGCAGTGCCCGGCCTGTCGGACAACATCAGGGTGCGGTCACTGGTCGGGCGGTACCTGGAGCACTCACGCATCTTCTATTTCAGCGACGGCTCGGCAGGTGCCACCAGGGCCCCGGTGCAGGTCGAGCGGGACCGGGGAGGGCTGGCGCCTGCGCTCCCGGACGGCGGGCGCTACCTCATGGGGTCCGCGGACATCATGGAGCGCAACCTGGACCGACGGGTGGAAGCCCTGGTCGACGTGCAGGAGCCTCACGTCCAGGCGCGCCTCAGGGAGATCCTGGAGGTCGTACTGGCCGACGACGAGCTGGCCTGGGAGCTGCAGCCCGATGGCACCTGGGGCAAAGTCCCGGTCGTCAAGCACTTCAACGCCCAGAAGCACTTCCAGGAACTGGCTCTTTCACGCTCCCGCCGGCGGGCGCAGGGCGACGGCGTGCCGCCGGCGCTGTGAGCAGCGCGGCGGAGGCGGCCCGGACGTCGGCCCCGGCGGGCGCACTCGGCCCGGGACCGGTCAGGGCGGCCGGCGGAGTGGTGTGGCGGAGGGTCCCCACAGGGACCGAGGTGGTGACCGTGCACCGGCCTTCCTACGACGACTGGGGCCTGCCGAAGGGCAAAGCCCTCCCGGGGGAGAGCGACGAGGAGTGTGCACTGCGCGAGGTCCTGGAGGAGACGGGCCTGCAGTGCCGGCTCCTGTCCCCTCTGCCGAGCACCACCTACCGCGCTCCGGACGGTCGCCTCAAGGTGGTGCGCTACTGGTCCATGACTGTCGTCGCCGGCGGCGCCCCGCCCGGAGGCCCCGCCCCCACCGTGGACGGCCGGGACGAGGTCGACGAGGTGCGCTGGGGCACCTTCGACGAGGTGCGCAAGCTGCTCACCTACCCCAGGGACGTGGTGGTGCTCGACGCTCTGCACACCGAGCTCGGCTGGCACTGAGGAGCGAGGCCAACCGGCCACGACCTCAGAAGTTCGCTGGCAGCAGCCTCACCAGGTTCTCGAAGAGGAACCACACCGGGACCAGGGCCACCAATGCGCCCGCCCCCACCGTGCCCAGCTTGGCCCACCGCCGGCGCCTCGCACCCGCCACCCGGGCTGCTGTCCACACCATGAGCGCCAGCAGGCCCCACCCGGCTGCCCCCACCCAGCTCCAGGCACCGGCAGGCGGACGGGCCAGGGAGGGCGTGGTGGAACGTTCGAGCACCGGGGCGGGTGTGCTCGTCCCGGGTAGTGACACGGCCGGGTCGTGCACCCCGCCGGCTGCCGTGGGGCCACCGTCCTGCCCCGCGGGCACCCGCGGTGCCGGAGCGGCCACCGCCGCCACGGCGGTGCTCTTGCCCTGGTGGTGGGGCGGCGCCGCCGGAGCCCCGGCGGCCAGGGCCAGTCCCCTTGCAAGCTTGGCCCCGGCGGCGATGCGACCGGCCAGCGCGGCACGGACCACCAGGCGCGTGGTCGCCTCGAAGCGCGGGTTGCAGGTCGTAAGCGTGAGCTCGGGTGTCCTTGTCCGGGTCAGCACCGCCACGTCGGTGGGAGCCACCACCCACTGGCGTTGCACCCGGTAGACCCACGTGGTCCCCGAGGTGTCGGTGATGTAGACGAAGTCCCCGGCCTTCAGGGCGTTCAGGTCGAAGAAGGGGGCCCCGAAGGTGGTGCGGTGGCCGGCGATCGCCACGTTGCCGGCCTGGCCCGGCAGAGCGGTCCCCGGGTAATGGCCAGGGCCCATCTGCAGGTCGGCCTCGTCGACCCCCTGGACCACGTAGCGGTCGACTCCGATGGCCGGGATGAGCAGGTGGTCGAGCGCGCCCCCCGGGGGCGGTACCAGTACCACAGGGCGCGTGGCACCCGGCACGCCGGGCCGGGCAGTGCCTTTCGCCCCACCGGTCGTGAGGGGTCGGCGCGCCTGCACCTCGGCCGGGGCGGGCCGGTGGCCCTGCGCCGGGGCGGACGACCGGTTGGAGGCGTCCCTGGCGCCCGCCGGCACCCCTGTCGCCCCGGCGGCAGGCAGGCGCTCGGAGCGGTGCAGCTCGGTCCCGAACTGACGGGCGAGGGCCACCTGGCTGCGGCCCTCGGCTATCCCGGTGCCCCACAGGTCGTAAACGACGAACAGTACGACCAGCACACCCAGGGTCAGCGCCGCCGCACCGATCTCGAAGAGCAGGCGCTGGCGGGTGCGCCCCCGTCCGCCCGCCTGCTTGGCCTGCACGCCCCACAAGCTAGGGCCCGGCCGCCCGTCAAGCTCGTCACCGCCGGTCTCTTCGACGCCTGGTGCGGCCAACGTCTCGGTTTTCCATCCCTTCCCGCACGCTCAGTGGTCGCCGACGTGCCCTTTGTCGCCTGCGCCCGGCGGCCTCCGTTCTGCCAAGATTGTCAGGGTGCCGCTGTTGCTGGTTCGTCACGCCCTGGCGAAGGCCCGCAAGGACTGGTCGGGGGACGACCTTCTGCGGCCTTTGACCGGTCACGGCGCCAGGCAGGCGGAGAGCCTGGTGGCAGTGGCCGAAGGGCTGGCCACCGTGAGCAGGGTCATCTGCAGCCCTTACCTGCGCTGCCAGCAGACGCTGGCCCCCCTGGCCAGCCACCGGGGCATCCCCCTCGAGGTGGACGAGGCGCTGGCCGAGGGCCAACGCTCCGCTGCCGTGCAGCTCGTGCGCCAGCTCGCCGGACAGGACGTGGCACTGTGCACCCACGGCGACGTGATCGTCGAGGTCCTGGTCAGCTTGGCAGATGAGGACCACGTGGACCTGGGGCCGAACCCGAAGCAGGCCAAGGGCTCGGTGTGGGCCCTCGCCGGTGCTGAAGGCAGGTTCTCCTCGGCCACCTACACAGCGCCGGTCGGAGCGGAGCGGGTTTGAGCGCGGAGCCTGCCGCGGTACCACCCTCCGGTGCGGCCGCCCCGCCCGCGGCCCCGGATCCCCTGGGCCTTCTGGCTCTTCTGACCGAGGCCCTCGACCATACGAACCAGGGCGTGGTCGTCTGTGACGACCAGGGCCGGGTGCTCCTGCGCAACGCCCAGTGCGCCCGCCTGTTGAGCGCCCACAGCGGTGACGTACTGGCCGCCAATGCCCTCGAAGCCGCCCTGGCCCGGGCGCTCTCCGGCCAGGACCATGCCGAGGTGCTCGACCTGTACTCGCCTACCCGGCACACCCTGGACCTGCGGGCCTACCCGCTCGGGGAGCGGTCACGGCCGACGGGGGCTGTGGCCCTTGTCGACGACGTCACCGAGCTGAGACGCCTGGAAGCGGTCAGGCGGGACTTCGTGGCCAACCTGAGCCACGAGCTGAAGACGCCGCTGGGGGCTCTCAGCCTGCTGGCCGAGACGCTCGATGGCGAGGACGACCCCGAGGTGGTCTCGCGTCTCACGGCCCGGCTCGGCTCCGAGGCCCGCCGCTTCTCGCGCCTGGTCGACGACCTCCTCGACCTTTCCCGGATCGAGGCAGGTGGTACGGGCACCCTGGTGCCCGTACGGCTGGCGGGCGTGGTGGACGAGGCCGTCGAGGGCTTCGGGGACACTGCGGCGGCACGCGGCATCACACTGCACATAAGCCCGGTCGAGAGCGGCATCTGGGTCGCAGCCAACCGCCGTGACCTGGCGTCGGCCATCGCGAACCTGGTGGACAACGCCATCAAGTACTCCGAACCCGGGGGCTCGGTCACGGTCAAGGCCGAACAGCACGACCACTTGGCCTGCATCGAGGTGAGCGACCAGGGTATCGGGGTGCCCAAGAGGGACCAGGAACGCATCTTCGAGCGCTTCTACCGTGTGGACCGCGCCCGGTCGCGTTGGACTGGAGGCACCGGCCTCGGCTTGGCTATCGTCCGTCACGTGGCCGCCTACCACGGAGGCGACGTTACGCTCACCTCAGCAGAGGGCCAGGGTTCCACTTTCACCATCCGCCTGCCCTTGAGCGCCGGAGGTGCAGACAATGGCTGAGCAGCAGACCGTGCTGCTCGTCGAAGACGAGCCTTCCTTCGTCGAGGCCCTCGTGGTCGGGTTGAAGCGCGAGGGTTTCCGGGTCGAGGTGGCCTATGACGGCGCCGAGGCTCTGGACAAGTTCGCGGCCGTCCGCCCGGACATCGTCCTGTTGGACCTGATGCTCCCCAAGGTCTCCGGCATCGACGTGTGCCGCACCATCCGGGCCGGGGGCTCGATGACCCCGGTCATCATGGTCACAGCCAAGGCCAGCGAGATAGACACAGTGGTCGGCCTCGAGGTGGGGGCGGACGACTATGTGACCAAGCCCTACCGGCTGAGGGAGCTGGTGGCCCGCATGCGGGCGGTGCTCAGACGTGCTCCCGCCAACGAGCCGACGCTCGTGCAGGCGGAGACCGTGGAGGTGGGAGATCTCAGGCTCGACCCCGAGCGCCATGAGGTCTACCTGCGCGACCAGGAGGTGACGCTGCCGTTGAAGGAGTTCGAACTGCTCGAGCTCCTCATGGCCAATGCAGGCCGTGTCCTGACCAGGGAAACGCTGATCGACCGCATCTGGGGGCCCCACTACGTGGGCGACACCAAGACCCTGGACGTGCACATCAAACGGCTGCGGGCCCGCATCGAGGACGACCCCGCCCACCCGCGCCGCATCACCACCATCCGAGGCCTGGGCTACAAGATGGAGGGGGCCTGAGCCACCGCCGCGGCCGTTGCCCCCTGGAGCGGCTCAGCGACGCCGCAGACGGAGGCTGAAGCCCTTACCCCGGCTGGGGAGGATGTCGTCCCCTCGGGGCACGGGCGGCTCGGGGACCGTGCTGGGCGCCTCCCGCCCGCCATCGGGCAACCCGGCGTTCGGAGCTGCAGCACCGCTGTCCTGGGGCGCCTGGGCGGCAGAGCCGGCGGAGGCACCCACGAGGCTGCTCAGGGCACGGGCCGATGCCGCCGCACCTCGGCCTGCCCCCTCCTGGGCTGCCAGGCCCATGGACGGTCTCGCCTGGGCCTGCAACGGGCCACCGTCACCCTTGCTGTCCCCGATGGGCGGCTCGGGTGCGCCGCCGCCGGGGCCGAACGGCGATCCGATGGGCTGGGGTGTCGTCGTGCTCGCAGGCGGTGGGGGCGGGCCGGGTGCCGGGCGCGCCGTGCCCGTACCCTCCCCGGGCCCGGCAGCATGCGAGGGCCGTTGCGCGACCAGGCCGGCGAGAACGGCCATCTGGGAGGCCACACGGCTCCGCGCTGCGGCCGGTGCGGGCGGCGGGGGCACCGCCGGTCGTGCCGGCACGGCCCCACCTGCGGACGCAGCTGCCGAGGAGCGGGCCACGGCGGCCAGGGCTGCTGCGGCGGCGCTCGTGACCCCCATGGAGGGCCGCGTACTGACCGGGGGCCCGTCACCCGTCACGGGCGGGCCCGCGGGGACGACGGCTTCGGCCACCCCGGGACGGACCGACCTGCCCGGGACCTCGGGGCGCTCGGTGCCTGCCGTCGCTGGCCCCACAGGGGAGCCGGGATCGGGGACGGCGGCCTGCTCCAGCTGGCCGCCACCGGCAGCAGCCTGGCCCTCCTGGCCCGATGCCCCGCCGAGCAAGCGGGCCACGCTGCCCAGGGCAGCACTGGTCCTGACATCGGCCCGGCGCGACGCCTCCTGTTCTGCCGCGACGCGGCCCGCTGCCTCGACGGCAGCAGCCAGTGCGGCGGCGGGGCGGAGCACCGGCCTGACGGGCACCGGGTCGTCGGCCGGTGGTGAGGTGGCGGCCGTGGGCCTGGGCCGAGGGAGCTGGGAGGGTTTGACCGAGCCGTCCTCCGCCAGGCCCGTGAACGAGCTCAGGATGGCCCGTGCCCGTCCGCCCGGGAGGTGCACGTTCGAGCTCGGTGCCAGTTGAGGGACAGCGGGGAGGGGTACGGCGAACAACGCCCGGCGCCCGACCGGGCCCCGTGAGGGCCCGGGACGACGGGGTGAGCGACCGACCAGGCCCGGTGCCGGTTGCTCGTCCGGCTCCACAAGTGCCATGAGAGAACGGTCGGCTGCGCAGGCCCCCTACTTGAGCCGGCCGGTGCTCGGCTAAGCGGGAAGGTCGATCCGGGCCAGCCAGAGCCCAGGAGCGTCCACCTCGGCCGGGGTGGGCAGGGTGGCCTCGCTCTCCCACAGCCGGCTGAGGCCCTCGGTGCCGGCGCGCTCGAGCACACCCGCGACAAACCCGTGGCCGGCGTCCACGACCTGCTGGTCGACCTCCACCCCGAGCAACTTGCCCAATGCCCGCTGGCCCGGGCCGTCCTCCAGGCGGCGGCGGCGTACCGCTTCGCTCACGAGGGAGTAGGAACCGACGAGACGCCGGCCGACGGTGTCCACCATGTGGTCGGCGTACCCGACCAACGCAGCCAGGAAGGCCCGGAAGGGGACCATGAGCCGGCGCTGCTCGTCGCTGCGGAGCTCGCCCAACAGGGCATCGGGGTCGCCGAGCGACTGCTGGAAGGCCATGGGGTCCATGGGGTCGATCGCCGCCAGACGTCCCTCCAACGAACCGAGGTCCATGTCGAAGGCCCTGGCGTAGGCGCGCAGGTGCTGCCGGAACAGCTGCGAGACGTGGGGCCGGCTCAGCACCGTGTGGTAGGTGGCATCCCTCAGGCAGACGTACATGCGCACGTCGTCGACCGGCAGGTCCCATTCGGCAGCGAACGAGCCCACCGTCCCCGGCACAGCCAGGAGCTCGTCGTCCGGAGGCCCCGGCAAGGGCACGTCGTACTGGCCCAGTGCCCGGCTTGCCAGGTTGCCCACCATTGTGCCTGCTTGGACGCCGAGCATCAGCGGGCCCAGGACCTGTGGGAGGTTGCCCAGCAGGTCACCCATGGGGCCCGGCACAGCCGGGTGCTCCTCCGGGGCTCCGGTGCCCATGGTCGCCTGCACGGACGTGGCCAGCTCGGCCAGTGGGTCGTGCAGGAGGCTGAGCATCGCCCCCGCCCATTCGGCCCGCGTCACACAGCGCAGGCCGAGCCACCCGCGCCGCGAGGTGGGCAGGCCCGTGCCCTGTGCCACGTACATTTCAGCCACCCGGAGCAGCTCTTCGGTCTTCATGCGGGCCAGCGGTTCGGGGTTGGCCTCGCTCTCGCCACCTGTCGCCGTCCACACGGCCAGCTGGCGCGCCACCTCCCAGTTGACCGGGCCCTGCGCCGTCAGGAGGCGGGCCAGGTCGCGCAAGAGGTCGCCCAGGGGCCCACCTCCGGAAAAGGAGGGCCCGCTCACCGGTCCCCCCCGCGGGCCGGGCACCCGTGGGGAGCCGGGCCGCCGCACAGCGGCCTGCAGTATGGCATCGTCCCAAGGTTACCGGGCGCGCTAACCTCGCCTGCTGACCCATGGCCCACCCAGACCCGTCCAGGCCCGGTCACCGGTGAGCACCGTCCTGGTCGTCGGTGCCGCCAGCCGCCAGGCACAGCTGGTCACCGCCCGACTGGCCCAGCTGCCCTGGGTTGAACGACTGGTCGCCATCGACGTCACCCGTGCTCCGCGGTCGTTCCCCGCCCTCGAGGTGCACGCCCTGGGCCCGGCCGCACCGGGGGCAGCCGACCAGCTCGCGGCCCTGGGCGAGGGCGCCCGTGCCGTCGTGGCGTTGGCCTGGGGCAGGCCTTCCCAGTGGCGCCCTGCCATGGGCAACCTCCTGGCCGCCGCCTCCTCCATTCGGCCGGAACAGCTCGTCCACCTCTCGAGCGCAGCCGTGTACGGTGCCTGGCCCGACAACCCGGTGCCACTGACCGAGGCGGCACCGGTCAGGCCGAACCCGCGCTCCGCCTTCGCCATGGACATGAGGGCGGCCGAGCTCATGGCCCAGCAGTGGGCTGAGCGCAGCCCGTCCACGCGTCTGGCCTTGCTCAGAGCCGCCACCACGCTCGGGGCAGACCGGGTGCTCCCGGCCGTACTGGCGCTGGCCAGACGCTCACCCGTTGCTCCGGGCGACGAGCGCCTGGTCCAGTTCCTGCATGCCGAGGACCTGGCCTCCGCCGTGGCCCACGTCTGTGACCGGGGCCTGCAAGGGGTGTTCAACGTTGCCCCTGACGAGGGGACCGCGGAAGGGACGGCGGCTGCCCTGCGAGGGAGAGGCCCCCTGCTGAGAGCGGGAGCGGCCCGCCTGCCGTCCCTCCTGACCGGCCGGGACGGTAGCTGGGGGCCCGGGTCGAAGCCCTACGTGGAGCACACCTGGGTGGTCTCCGCCGACAAGCTCCGCAGCACGGGCTGGGTGCCGGAGTACAGCTCCGAGCAGGCTCTCGTGGTGACCGACCAGCGGCAGCACTGGGACGACCTGCCTCAGGCCAAGCGCGTCGCCCTCACCCTGGGCGCGGCTGGGAGCACCCTGGTAGCACTGGGTGCAGGCGGTGCCGTGTGGTGGAGGCACAGGGGCTGAGCCGGGCCCCGTCGCAGCCTGGCCCGCCGGGCTGCGACGTCATGAGTTGACGCTGGCCGGTTGCTGTCCGAGCGTGACGACAGCACGTCTCGTGCGGCCGTTGTGCAGCCAGACCAGGGTGCACACCTGCCCCACGCGGGCGCTCGAGAGCCAGGCGATCAGAGCACCCACCGACGAGATGCTCTGGCCGGCGATCGCCGTCACCACGTCACTGGTCACCAGGCCTGCCTTGGCCGCCGGGCTGCCTCCTGCTACGCCTTCCACCTGCACCGCGCCCCGGACACCGAGACGTTGGGCACCGGGGCCGGACACATCGTCCGCCTGGGTCACACCCAACCAGGGATGAGCGGCGGGCTGCCCTGTCTTCATCATCGAGCTGAGGTCGGCCATCACCGTGTCTATGGGCGTGACGTAGGTCAACCCGGGCTGGCTCGACGGGTCGGCAACGGGGTTGGCTATGCCCAGCACGGCGCCGGTCCCGTCGACCACGGGCTCACCGGCTCCTGTCTGGCCCATGTCCAGGTTGGCCACGAGCATCGAGTACATGGCATTGGTGGCACCGTTGACAGGCGCCAGGTAGGCCGCCGTGTCGCTTATGTAGCCGCTGGTGAAGGGGGCAACGTTGTTGGGCACGGCGACCGAGCTCGAGCCCACCGCCACCACCGGCTCGCCGGTCTGGACCGAAGCGACGGTCCCCGGGGTGGCGGTGTTGGAAGCACACGGCGCCCGGCCGTAACGGACGACGGCGATACCTGCCGAGGGGTCCGTGCCCACGAGGCGGCCGGGTGCGGAACCACCCCAGTAGTCCGACACCACGACCTGGCTGTTGGGACCGGCCTCGGCAAAGAGGGCGCCATCGGTGACCACGTAACAGTTGGTGCCCGACGAGCTGAGGATCACCCCCGAACCGACGGCCTGGCCCTGGGCACCGGTCACATCGAGCCCGACGACCGAGGGTGCCACCATGTCCACGAGGGCCGTGAGCCCTTGGGCGCTGGCCGGACGGGTGCTGTTGACCGTGGCCTGGGTCCTCACCGGCGTGGCCACGGGCGCCCCTCCGTCGACCACGCCCGAACCGACGAGCACCCCCACCGCCAGGAGCGCCCCGGCCAGACCGGAAGCCAGGCCCACCAGCAACGGGCTGGCGTACGGACCGGCCCGTCGCCGGCCCTGCTGCGGCCCCGGCCCAGTGGTGGGACCGGCGCCTCCTGCCACCTCCGACGGGTGCCGCCAGAGCCGGTCGTCTGGCGGCAACCACGCCGAAGCCGGGCCCTCGTCCTCGAAATCGTCGCCCGGCCCCTGTTCCTCTTGGTCGTCCGGGCCCATAGCTGTACGCCGAGGTTACCCACCTGCCATCTGACGCTGAGGTCGGCCTCTCCTTTGCACCTCAGCTGGCCGGGCAACGTAGGATTGCCCGGTGGCGTCGGCTCCCCCCGGGGACAACTGGGTCTTCATCGGTCCTTCGGTCCTCCCCGTGGCCGAGGTGGCCGAGTGGGTCGTGCTGCCGAGCTGTGGGGCGTCCGTGTTCTTCGTCGGCACGGTGCGGGACCATGCCGAGGGACGTCCCGGGGTGACGACCCTGGAGTACGAGGCCTACGAACGGGTGGCCAGACAGCGGATGGAGGGCGTCGTGGGCGGGCTACGGGAGCGCTGGCCGGGCCTGGGACGAGTGGCAGCCCTGCACAGGACGGGGTTGTTGTCGCTGACCGAGGTCGCTGTCGTGGTGGCCGTCTCGGCACCGCACCGGCCCGAGGCGTTCGAAGCCGCCCGTGCCGGCATCGACGAGATAAAGGCGAGCGTGCCCATCTGGAAGCGTGAGAGCTGGGAGGGTGGCTCGGGCTGGGGCCTCGACGCCCGCCCATTGGAACCCTCTAGGAGCTAGAGCCGTGCATGCCTTGCTCGGCGCCGCAGCGGCGCGCACTCCCACAGCGCACACGTCGGTCCAGTGGGCGACACTGGCCTGGATCGCCGGGGCAGCGGTGGCTGCGACCCTCATAATCGCTGTCATCGTCCTCCTGTCCCGCCGGCCCAAGTCCATGGAGGACGGCATCGCCGAGTTCTCGCGCTCGTTGCAGGCTGTCGCACCGGTGCACCGGTTGGGGCAACGCCCGAGCGGCGACCACGTCCAGCTAGGGCCGACGGCCAAGTACGACGAGAGCCCGTTGCGGGCTCGTAGAGGGGAGACCGAAGCTGTCTAGGGACCTCGCCATCGACCTCGGTACGGCCAACACCCTGGTCTACGCCAAGGGCCGGGGCATAGTGCTCAACGAGCCCACGGTGATCGCGCTCGACAGCCGCACCAACACGGTGCTGACCATGGGCCGCGAGGCATGGCAGATGATCGGGCGGACGCCGGGCTACATCGTCGCCGTGAGGCCGCTGCGCAAAGGGGCCATCACCGACTTCGACATCACCCAGCGCATGATCGAGCTGCTCCTCAAGCGGGCAGGCATATCCCGGTTCGGGCGCCCGAGGGTGCTCATCTGTGTGCCCTCAGCGATAACGGCCGTCGAGCGTCGGGCGGTGGAGGAGGCGGCGCGGGCGGCCGGGGCCAACAGCGTGAGCCTGATCGAGCAGCCCACGGCGGCCGCCATCGGTGCCGGGCTGCCCATACACCAGCCTCTGGGCAACATGGTGTGCGACATCGGTGGGGGCACGACGGAAACTGCCGTCATATCGCTCGGCGGCGTAGTGGCCCTCGAGGCCATCAGAGTGGGCAGCTTCGACATAGATGCCACCATCCAGGCCTACGTCAGGCGGGAGTACGGCATCGCCATCGGGGAGCGCACAGCCGAGGAGATCAAGGTGGCCATCGGCTCAGCGTGGCCGATGGACGACGGGGTCAAGGCCGAGGTCAGAGGCCGGGACCTGATGAGCGGCCTCCCCAAGACCGTCATCCTGGCCCCCGAAGAGGTGCGCGAAGCCATCGAGGAGCAGGTGGGAGCCATCGTCGACGCCGTCCTGCGCTGCCTCGGGGCGGCCCCTCCCGAGCTGAGCCAGGACCTGCTCAGCCAGGGCCTGCACCTGGTGGGCGGGGGCGGCATGCTGAAGGGCCTCGACCGCCGTCTGTCCGAGGAGACCGGTCTGCCCGTGCACCTCGTGGAAGCACCCCTCGAGTCCGTTGTGATGGGTGCGGGCAAGTGCATCGAGAACTTCGATGCAGTGCACGACCTGCTGATGAGCTGAGAGGGGCGTAGCTCAGCCGGGGGGCCGGGCCCGGGCACCGAGGAGGTCCTCCGCCACCTGACGGACCTGCCAGTCCTTGTCGGTGCTCGCCCTCTGGAGCGCCTCCTCCACCTCGGGGCCCTCGAAGGCGGCCAGGGCGACGGCGGCCCGACGGCGCACAGCCGGCTTGTCGGCCATGGCCTCGAGCACCGCAGGCAGGCCCTCCGGCTTGCCCAGGGAGCCGAGGGCTGCCACGGCGGCCTCCCGGCACAGGGGCTCCGGCCGACCACGGGCCACGCCGACCAGGGCGGCGACCACGTCCGTGCCCACCATCTCGGCTGGGACCTCTCCGAGGGCATGGCATACGGCCTCGCACACCGAACTGTCCTCCTGGCCCATGGCCCTGACCAGGTGGGCCATCAGCTCCGCGTCCACACCCTGGTCGGCGAGGATGCCCGGTGCCAACTGGGCCGCCCGCCTGCGCACCACCGGGGCAGGGTCGTCCAGGGCGCAGGCCAGGTCCTCGGGGTTGAGGGACCCTGTCCGGCCGAGCGCCCCGAGCGCCGCAGCCCTCACCGTGGCGGCCGGGTCCCCCAGAGCCTGGCGTGCCACCTCGGGCCGCCCCTCGTGGCCGCTCATGACCACAGCCCGGCGGCGCATGGCGACTTCGTCGCCCCCCGCCCGGTAGGACGGCGCGTCCTGTCCCTCCCCGGGCACTGCCTCAACCACCGGAGCGCAGCGAGTGCAACAGCGCCTGCACGGCGTAGCCCACACCCCCGGACAGGCCGGCGCCAACGGCCAAACCCACCACCACTCCCAGCGCGACCAGGGCCACCAAGGCACGCAACCGCGACATCACCGCTGTGCGCACCCTCAGGCGTGGGCCACCGAACACCTCCCGGGGGCTCATCGGGAGCCCCTGTGCGCCGGTCCATGGCGCCGGCTGCCGCGTCCGGGGGCTTCCGTGGCAACCTGGGGGGACCATGACCCGTGACGCCCGATGAGCGACATCTGGCCGACTGTACCCGCGGGGACGGCCCCGGCGTCGCCCCGGCCCCGACGGCGACGGGCCGGGGCCGTGCCTGCCCTGGTGGCGGCGGTGGCGGTGGTGGCGGCCCTGGCCGGCTTGGCCGTCCACCAGGCCGGCACGTTCTTCGTCTTCTCCCCGGGCACGGCCCCGGTGATCACGACCAGCGCCTCGTGCCGTCTCGACCAGGGGAGCCTGTCCTTGCCGGGCGGGTCGCCCTGTGTCAGGCTCGAGGTGCCCGCCCACCGTGCGCACCGCTCGACGGGGCGCCTGTTGATGGTGGACGTGGAGGTCGGCCAGGCCAGCCCCCTGCAGTGGGCGGAGTACGAGCTCGGCCTGCTCGGGCGTGAGCGGGAGATGGTCCCCGTGGCTGCCTACGCGGGCAACACCCCTGCCTCGGAGCTGGGTTGCCAGGACGCCCAGCAGATGAGCTCCGCGAACGAGAACGCGGCCCTCGCCGCCCTGCAGGCGCTGCACTACCCCGTGGGCGGCCGGGAACTGGGCGCGCAGGTGGTGGGGGTGCTGGCCGGTTCGCCCGCCTGGGAGGCAGGGGTCAAGTGCAACGACCTCATCACGGCCGTTGACGGCCAGCCCGTCCGCACCGCCGCCAGCCTCACCCGCTACCTGGCCAACCTGGCTCCAGGCACCCGGGTGACCCTGACCGACCGGCCCGGTGGCACGCGGAGGGCGCAGGAGGTGAGGGTCACCCTGGCCGCCCCCCCGGCCAAGCTGGTCGCCCAGGGGTTCAGCGACCGCTCGTTCCTGGGGGTCGAGACGCAGACCGACCTGCGCCCGGTGCTGCCTTTCCCGGTTTCGGTCAACGCGGGCAGCATCGGTGGGCCGTCGGCGGGCCTGGCGTTCACCCTGGCCATCCTCGACAGCCTGGGCAACGGCAACCTGACCGGGGGGCACCGGGTCGCGGCCACGGGCACCATCTCCCCGGACGGCGCCGTGGGCCAGGTCGGAGGGGTGCGCGAGAAGACCGTGGCCGTCCGCCAGGCGGGCGCTCAGATCTTCTTCGTGCCCGCCGCCGAGTACTCACAAGCCGAGCCCCTGGCCGGCAAGAGCCTCCGGGTTGTGCCCGTCGCAAGCCTGGCCCAGGCACTGGCCGTCCTGCAGCACCGCTTCGGGGGTAGCCCCCTGCCCCGGCACTGAACCTTCTGAGGCCCACGGCTGCAGCAGGTTCCCCGACCTCCGGATGGCCGGACATAGGCTGATGGGCCATGCCCAACGACCGCCTCGTGCCCCGGACCAGCGACCTGACGGACATGTCGGCGGAGCTCATAGCCGGGCGCCGGTTCGGGCAGGCCTGGCGCGGCTTCGACCCCGAGGAGGTGCGCGACTTCCTGGCCCAGGTGGCTGCGCAGGTGCGCTCACTGAGAGAGCGTTACGACGCAGCCGAGACCGCTCGCCGGGAAGCCGAGCAAAGAGCGATGCACCCCCGGTTGGACGAAGCCACCCTGATGGCGGCGGTGGGCGAGGAAACGGCCCAGATCCTGCGCAGCGCCCGGAGCGCAGCTCAGGAGATAGTGGCCAAGGCTGAGGCGTCGGCCAAGGAGGCGCTGGGCTCCGCCCAGGCCCGGGCCGAAGGGCTGCTGGCCGAGGCGAGCTCGGTCCTCGCATCGAGGTTGGCGGAAGCCGAGGAAGCGGCCGCGGCCCAGCTGGCAACCGCCGAGGCCGAGGCAGGCGCCCTGCGTGAGGAAGCGCAGGCGGAGCGTACCCGCCTCGAGGCAGAGGGCCGCGCGGCTCACGACGAGATGGTCGAGGCCGCCCGCGCCCTGCGCGAGAAGGTACTGAGCGACCTCGCCCGCCGGCGCAAGCTGGCCATGGTGCAGATCGAGCAGCTCCGGGCTGGTCGGGAGCGGCTCCTCGACGCCTACCTCGTGGTGCGCAGGACGCTCGACGAGGTCACAGACGAGCTGCAGAAGGCGGACGCCGAAGCCAGGGCTGCGTCGGAAGCGGTCGGCCAGCAGCACACTGCCGAGGCGGGGGGACCGCTCGACCTTCGCACCGAGGAGACCTGGCCGGCCGGTCCCCCCGCGGGGCAGGAGCAGCCTTCGCCCGTCCGGGCCGGTGACCAGAAGGAGCAGCCGGCCCCGGTCCCAGCCGCCGGGGGACGTGCCTCGGCGCCCGCCGGGGCGAACCCTTCCCAGGTCGCCGCAGCCGAGCCCCCACCGAAGGCCGGGGCTGCCCAGCCCCCCACCACGCCCGTCGTCATGGCGCCCAAGGCCTCGGAGATGGCCGCCCGCACGTTGCAGCCCCGCCCCTCGGGTGAGGAACAGGGACCGGGCGTGGCACCTGCGCCCTCCCGGAGCAATGCTCCGGCTGCCGCCCGCCACCAGGCGGGCACGGGCTTCGACAGCTCGGCTCCGGGTGACGTCGTCGAAAGCGTCCGGGTCCTGAGAGGCGCAGCCCCCGCCACCACCCCGAGAAGGGAGAGGCACAACGAAGCCGCGCCCCCTCCGGGGGCAGGCAGCCCTGGGCATGCAGAGACCGGGCACGGCGGCCCAGGGGACAGCAAGCAGGAGGCAGGAGCACCCGGGGCGGCCGGGGGCCCCGAGAGAGGCGCTCCGGCTCCGGGGCCCGCCCAGCCCGACGCCGAGGCCCTCGCCTCCCCCGCCCGCCCCGGCCGAGCCGAGGCCGGCGGGGGCGAGGCCGATGAGGGCGCGGCCGGCCGAGCCGAGGCCGGCGAGGGCGAGGGCGAGGGCGAGGGAGGCAGCGAGGCGACGCCACAAGGCGACGAGCCGCGCGATGTCCAGAGCCTGTTCGCCCGGATACGTGCGGGACGGGAGGAAGCGGCATCCTCCGCCCGTCGGGCGCTGTCGGGCCCGGCCGGTGCGGAAGCTCCTGCGGGCGTGCACGGGGATGACAGCGCCCGGGCGGAGGCCCTCCCGACGGCACCGGCCCCGGGCCCCGACGAGGAGCTCCGGGAACGCGCCCTCACCGCCGCCCAGGCCGACTTCTTCGCCCGCCGTGACCAGTTGACCACCCGGCTGGAGGCTTCTCTCGCCCGCAAGCTCAAAAGAGCCCTGCAGGACGAGCAGAACTCCCTCCTGGACCGCCTGCGCAGCACCAAGGGCGCGCCTACGGCGGCAGGCACGCTCCCCAGCGCCGAGGAGCAGCCTGACCGCTTCATTGAGGTGGGCCGGCCGCTGCTCGAAGAGGCCGCCCGGAGCGGCGCCGCCCTGGTCGGGGATGTCTATGCCGGCACCGGCACGAGCCTGGCGGGCGGTCCCGAGCTGGTGGAGGACCTGGCCGAAGAGCTGGGAAGGGCCATCGCCGGGCCACTGCGCCAGCGCCTCGAGGCCGCCTTCAGCGCGGCCGGTGAGGACAGCGCCGAGGTCGCCGACGCCCTGGGGGTCGCCTACCGGGAATGGAAGACCCAGCGGATCGAGGCGACCGCCCACGACCAGGTGGCCGCGGCGTTCTCGCGGGGGGCCTACCTGGCATTCCCTGACGGCGCCATGTTGCAGTGGGTGGTCAGCGAGGATGAAGGCCCATGCCCCGACTGTGACGACAACTCGCTGGCGGGCGCACAGCGCAAGGGCGAGGCCTGGCCGACGGGCCAGTTGTACCCGCCGGCCCACCCGGGCTGCCGTTGCGCGCTCGCCCGGGTCGTCGGGGGCACCGCTGCGGGGAGCGCCGGTCACGGCCAGGCCTGACCGCCGAGGACGTAGGACGGCCCTCCCCTGCCCACGCGCTGAGCACCCTGGACAATAAGCTCCCACATGCCGATGCGCGCGCCGTCAGACATACCCAGCCGGCTCGGCGTGGGCACGCACCGGGGACGCCTGGTGGTCCTGGTGGCCATTGCAGTGCTCCTGGTGCTGCTGGCCTCCGCTCAACGCCTGGCCTCGCTCTACACCGACCTGCTCTGGTTCCGTTCGGTCGGCCTGTCCTCGGTCTGGGTGAAGACGCTGACGGTCCAGTTCGGGCTGGGCGTCGTGTTCAGCCTCCTCATGTTCGGGCTGGTGTGGGGCAACCTCGTGCTCGCCGACCGACTGGCACCCAACCCGCCGGGCCCCACCGACGACCTGGTAGCCCGCTGGCAACTGGTCATGGCGAAGCACCGGGCATGGCTGCGCCTGGGGCTGGCCGTGCTGTTCGCCGGACTGGGCGGGGCCAGTGCCCACAGCCAGTGGGACAACTGGCTCCTGTTCTCCAATGCCAAGAGCTTCACCGGGCCGGGGAGCACCGATCCCCTGTTCCACCTGAACAACGGCTTCTACGTGTTCGAGCTGCCCTTCCTCAGCTGGTTCGTCAACTGGCTCTTCTCCGCCCTTGTCGTGGCCCTGCTGTTGTCCCTGGTGGCCCACTACCTGAACGGCGGCATCCGGCCCCACGTCAGCACCGACCGGGTCGGTCCCCGGGTCAAGGCCCACGTCTCGGTGCTGCTCGCCGCCATGGTGCTGACCGAGGGTGCCAACTACTACCTCCAGCGCCTCTCCCTGGTCCTGTCCACCCGCTACCCGCCAGTGGACGGCGCAACCTACACCGACGTGCATGCCGTCGGGCCGGCCCTGCTCCTGCTCGTGGCGATCTCGGCCATAGCCGCAGGCCTGTTCCTCTACAACGTGAGGCGCCAGGGATGGGTGCTGCCCATCTCCGGTGTGGTGCTCTGGGGCGTGGTATGGGCCCTGGTGGCCAACGTCTACCCGGCCATCGTCCAGTCGGTGGTGGTCAAGCCGAGCCAGAACGTCAAGGAACAGCCCTACATACAGGACAACATAAATGCCACCACCGCCGCCTACGGCCTGGGTGGCGTGACCACGCAGACCTTCCAGGGCAGCCCGACCATCGCGCCCGGGACGCTGACAGGTGGCTCGGCCCAGGCTGTGGCCTACCGCCAGAGCCTGGCCAATGTCGCCCTCCTGGACGCGGGGACGGCCGATATCAACAAGATCTTCACCCGCCTGCAGGGCTTCCGGGGTTACTTCACGATGAGCGGCCCGAGCATCGACCGGTACGACCTCGTCACCGGGACGAGCTCCAAGGCGCAGGAGACCCCGGTGCTGATCTCGGCCCGTGAGCTCAATTCCAGTGGCGCGCCGCAGACATGGGTGAACCAGCACCTGGAGTTCACCCACGGCTACGGGGCGGTCGTCGCTCCGGCCGACCAGGCCGGCATCACCTCCGCCGGGTACCCCAACTTCTCGCTCTCGGACATCCCGACCACCGGCCAGCCGGCGCTCAACGTCCAACCGCGCGTCTACTTCGGCACCAACCCCGGCTCAACCCAGGGGTACATAATCGCCGGGTCGAACCAGCCCGAAGTCGACTACCAGGACCCGGCCACCAACGCTGAAGCCACGAACCACTACAACGGCAACGGTGGGGTGCCGGCGGGCGGGTTCTTCCGACGCCTGGCGTTCGCCGTCAGCTTCGGTGACGCCAACTTCCTCCTTTCCGGTCAGGTCACCTCGACCTCGAGGGTCCTGTACTACCGCAATGTGGTGCAGCGGCTGCACCAGGCGGCGCCCTTCCTCGCCTACGACAGCCACCCCTACCCGGTCATCCTCTCCGGGCGCCTCTACTGGGTGGAGGACGCCTACACCACCACCGACAACTACCCCTACTCCCAGCAGGCCAACACCGGGCGCCTGCCCGGCTCGGGCGTGGGGCTCGGCAACCAACCGTTCAACTACGTGCGCAACTCGGTGAAGGCGGTCGTGGACGCCTACACGGGCCGGATGTGGTTCTTCGTCGCCGACCCTACGGACCCTGTCGTCCAGGCCTACGAGAGCGCCTTCCCACGGCTCTTCACGCCGATGTCCCGGGCGAACGCCGACATACCGGGCATCACGTCCCACTGGCGCTACCCCCGCGACCTGTTCACGGTACAGACCAACATGTACGCGACGTACCACCAGCAACAGGCCAGCGTGTTCTACACCTCCTCCCTCGCCTGGGGCATCCCACAGGACCCGGCGGCCTCGGAACTGTCCGGCGCGGCAGGGGGTGCCCTGGGCGCAGGGACAGCCTCATCGCGGGCTGTCTCGCCCGTGTACGAGCTGACCGCACTCCCGGGCCAGGCCCCGGCACAGCAGAGCTTCGTGCTGGTACAGCCCTTTGCGCCAGCATCGAGCGGTGACAAGCCCAACCTGACCGCGTTCATGACGGCCTCGTCCGACCCCAACGACTACGGCCAGCTCACGGTCTATACGATCCCCGCCGGCCACACGGTCTACGGGCCGTCCAATGTGGCCAATGCAGTGCTCACGAACACGGCCATATCCGAGGAGATCAGCCTCCTGGACCAGAACGGCTCCAAGGTGGTCCTGGGCAACCTGGCCATGGTCCCACTGGGCCAGACCCTGCTGTACTTCCAGCCGCTGTACGTGGAGCCCAGCACCTCGAACCAGGGGGCCACAGCGCCCAGGTTGGCCGATGTGATCGTCGTCTACGACGGCAAGGCCTTTGACTCGGGACAGGGCAACCCTCCGACGGTGTACGGCGCCCTGTGCCGGGTGCAGGTCAACGGGGTAAGGCCCTTTGCTGCCCTGTGCCCGGCCCAGGCACCCCAGCCCTCCTCCACCGGTAACCCACCCACCGCCAGCCCCGGGCGCTCCAGGCAGCCATCGTCTACGACCACTACGACCACCCCCCGGGTCACCAGGACCAGCCCACCCGTGAGGACCACGACCACGGGTGTGCCCGTAGCCGCCGGCCCTGGGGCCGTCGCTCACGACCTCCAGGTCGCCGAGCAGGACTTCGCACTCGCCAAGGCTGCTCTCGCCCAGGGCGACCTTGGCACCTACCAGGCCGACGTGCAGGCCGGCGAGGCCGCTGTCGCCCTGGCTACCCGGGCGCAGCCGCGGGCTTCGGGCCCCACGTCGACCACGACGCGCCCCACCACGACGCACCCCACCACAACTACCGCGACCACGAGCACGACGCGGCCCACGACCAGGCGCACCTGAGCGTCCAGGGACAGCCGCCTCCGGGCCTGGTCAGCGAGGAGCACCCTGGTGGGCGGCCCACCCGTGGGATATGATCGTGTTCTGGTCGGCGGGCCGGGGCCTCTCCGGCCCCCGAACAAAAAGTTGGTGCTCGGATGTCGACACCTCGGACCGCGGTGCGCCCTGCGCCTGCCAGGCCTGGAAGACGTCGGCCGCGCCGCACGATCGGCTCGGTGTACGCCCTTGCCGCATGGTCCGTCCTGGTGGAGATGACCTCCCCGGCCGCCCAGGCCACCACGAGCTCCACGGTGACAACCCTGGCCAGCGGGCGCGGCCCGGCTTCACCTCTCGTCACCACGACCACGACCGGTACTGCGGCAAGCACCTCGACCACCGGCGGCGCGACCACGACTTCGAACCCGGCTCCGACCTCGAGCACCAGCAGCACGACGTCCACCACAAGCACCGCGGCGAGCACCACGACCTCGACGGCGGGGACGTCTACGAGCACCACGACCTCGACGGTGGGGACGTCGACGAGCACCACGGTGCCTCCGAGCCCGACCACGACCACGCTGCCCACGACCACGCTGCCCACGACCACGCTGCCTACGACCACGGGAGCACCCACCACAGGGACCACCCTCCCGACCACCACCGGGCCGCCCGGGACAGGGACCGGGCCATCCACCACAAGGAGCACCACAGGCACCACCACCCGCTCGACGGGAGGCACCGCGACCACGACGGGCACGACCGTGCCCAACCCCTTCGGGGCCACCACGACCACAACCGTGCCCGCCACCACGGGGGGCACGACGCCCGAGGTCACAGCGCCCAGGGTCACCGGGCCACCGCCCAGCACAGGGGCTGCGACCACCACCTCGACCGTGCCCGCCAGCACGACGACGGTGCCGAGGACTCCACCCCAGGGCACTGTGCAGGGCCACGCTCCGATCACGACGACCACGTCAGCGACTACCGTGCCGACCACAACGCTGCCCGTCCTCGGGCCCGCCGGCACCGGCTCACTGCCCGGGCCCGTACCGAGCACGGCCCACCCGGCGCCCGGGCCAGGAGTGCTTCGTGCTCCGTCCACCGCCGCCACCACCCCGCCTCGGAGCTCCAGCACGGCCCCCGGGCCCACCACGACGACCACGAACGGGGACAGCGAACCTCGGGTGACCCGTAGCGCCCCCCCGCCGGCCATGGTGGCCACCCCCGCGGTCCAGTCACCGAGCAAGGCCAAGTCGGGCCAGTTGCTCGACCTGTCCGGCGCCGGCTTCCGGGCCGGGACCCCGGTGAAGATCGTCTTCGAGGCGCCCCGGCCTGTCGTCGTCGGCCAGACCGTAGCCGGGCCGGGGGGTTCCTTCGAGGCCTCCGTGCTCGTCCCCGCGAGCGGGCCGGGCAAGCACACCATCCGGGTCACCGGCACATCGGCACTGGGCAGCAAGCTTTCCGTGGCAAGGTCTGTGACCCTGGTCGCCGACCAGGTCGCCCTCAGGCCGACCAGCGGGGACGACGCACTGGCTGAACCGGTGCTCCTGACGATCGCACTTGTGCTGCCCTTCGCCACCTGGCTCGGGCTCGAGGTACTGAGCTGGCGCAGCCGCCGGGCCGGCAAGGGCCACGCGGGGCGCCGGTGAGCACCGCTCCGGGCACACCCGACCACTTCGCGCGGGAGGACTGCCGGCACTACCTCCGGCGGAGCTCGCACAACGGTGACGCAGTGGAGCGCTGCCGGCTCGGTGCAGCCTCGGAGCTCCCCTTCCGGTGCCCGGACGGGTGCCTGTTCTTCGAGGAGAGGAAGCTGTCCACAACCGGTTGGGCACGCGAAGGTGACCAGGCCATGACCAACACCGCCTGGAGCCTGGCCGACCTGCCCCCGGCGCGCCCCAGGCCCTCGGGCCAGGCGGGTGGGGGACGAGCCGGGGGTGGGCGCCCGGGGAACGGCAAGAACAAGAAGAAGCGCCGCGGCCGCTGAGGGCGGGCGCCGGGGCTCAGCTCTCGACCTGGGCGTCCAGCCAGTCCACCTTGATGCCCCTGCCCGCGAGCCAGGCCACCCCCTCGTCGAGGGAGCCGCTCTCGCCTGCCAGCTCGCAGACGATCCAGCCCGCATGCTCCTCGACGTTCGCCCGGCGGATATTGGCGGTCACCTTGTAGTCCAGGGCGAGCCTGGAGATGACAGGCTCGCCGACCATGTCCTCCGGGAAGGTGAGACGGGCACGGACCGACTTGAGCGTCACGGCGCTACCTCCTGGCGAGCGGTGATCGACGCATCGAGCGAGGCGTTGAGGTTACCCGAGCGTAGGCCCTCGAGGTCCAGGGTGACGTACCTGTAGCCGGCGGCACGAACGGCCTCCACGACCTCCTCCCGCTGCTCCAATGCCCGCTGGAGGTGCTCCAGGGGCAGTTCGACCCGGGCGAGGTCCCCGTAGTGGCGCACACGCAACGCCCGCAGGCCGAGGGCCCGCAGGCCCGCCTCCGCCTTGGCCACAGCACCCAGGGTCCCCAGCGTCACGGGGGTGCCATAGGGCACCCGCGATGCCAGACAGGCAGCAGCGGGCTTGTCCCAGACCGCCAAGCCGAGCTGCTGGGCCGCCTCGCGTACGAGCGCTTTGCTGAAACCCGCCTCGACGAGCGGGAACACCGCCCCGGCCGCTCTGGCGGCCTCCTGCCCGGGCCGGTAGTCCCCGAGGTCGTCCAGGTTGACCCCGAGCAGGACCCGGGCCGGCCCGTCCTCCGTACTGCCGAAGGCTGCAGCCACGACCGCCAGGCTCTGCATCAGCTCGTCCTTGCAGTGCCAGCAACGGTCGGCACCGTTGGCGACGTAGGCCGGGCGCTCCGCCTCGGCCGTGGTCACCTCGCGGTAGTTGAGGCCCCATTGGGCGGCCATGGAACGACAGTCGGCCAGTTCGCTCTCGGCCAGCGAGGCCGACACGGCAGTCGCAGCCAGGGCGCGTCCCGCACCGACGTGCTCATGCGCCACGTAGGCCAGGAGCGCGGAGTCCACACCGCCACTGAAGGCCACGACGACGGGAGCCAGCTCCTCGAGCCTCTGGCGCAACCGCTCCAGGTGCCCACCCACCAGCGGCGTGACGGCACCGCTCACTGCACGAGCCCGCAAGTGACCAAGACCTCCTCGACATCCCCCACGAAACCACTGTAGAACGGCCCGAAGTCGGCATAACGTGCCGATGCCTCGTCGAAGCGCATGGTGTAGACGCAGTCCTTCAGGTCGTCAGGGCTGGTGGCGAACAGGGTGACCCCCCACTCGTAGTCGTCCAGCCCGGTGGACCCGGTCACCAGCTGAAGGACCCGTCCGGAGAAACGACGACCGCTCGTGCCGTGCTCGTACATCAGCTCCAAACGCCGTTCGTACGGCAAGCGGTACCAGTTGTCGTCACCGTCACGGCGCTTGGACATGGGGTAGAAGCAGATGGCCCTCTTGCCTTCAGGCGGCAGTTTGGGGTGCAGGCGTGGCTCCAGCCTCTCGGCCGGCATCCCCTTGGCGTACTCGGACACCTCGGTGAGGGACGTGAACGAACCGACCAGATCCAGGCCGGTCGAGCACATGGCGCTCTGCACCCTTCTCAGCGCTACCAGGTCAGGACCGAGCACCATGACCCCGAGGTCGGCCTTATGGCCCAGGACTGCGAAGGGGACCACCTGCAGCTCCTGGTCATGGGCAGACTTGACGGCCGCTACGACCGCTTCGGCGTCGGTGCGCGCAGACGCCTTGAAGAACAGGTGGAGCACTCCCCATCCCTGTTCCGGCACAAGTGGCGACAAGCTCATCGCCCACCAATGCTAGGGGCGGGTGAGGGCCAAGGGCACAGCCTGTCCCCTCAGGCGTGACTGGGCCGATGCCGCCAACCCGCCCGCCCTCCCGGCAGCGCAGCCCGCTTCCTCCTCCTGTCCCGCGCCCTCAGCTGGAAGAACCGCACCGTACCGGCGCTGAAAACGACGGAGCCACCCAGCAGCGCGGCCAGCAGGAGGTCGACAGCGAGCGGTGCCCGCCAGTGGGCACCGAAGAAGCTCACCCGCACCTCCTGCAGGTTCTCCAGCATGAAGACCACCACAACCGCCAGCACGACGATGCCGACCGCTATCGCGGTCCAAACCGGTCCCGCCTTGGTGGCTTCGGAGCCCGGTGCTGCGCTCGAGCCGGCGCCCGTCTGCAGCGCGGACCGGTCTGCGAACGGCTCGACGCCGATCGGGGCGACGCCGCTCACGTCCTCAGCCGGGACGGAGGGCTCGGGGGCACCCTCCTGCCTGTTGACCATACGAACCTCCCACGACATCTGCCCCGGGGTGGGCAGCCTTGTGAGAAGATCCTCCCCGCGCCCGGGAGCTGCTAAAAGTGCCCGCCCCTGGGCCCCACGGGGGGTGTCGGCGCCCGCGCTGCAGGTGCCAGAACGCAAGACGCCCCTCCCGGAGGAGGGGCGTCTCGATGGGCTCGCAGGCGTCAGCCTCGGCGAGCCCCGGTCCACTGGGGGGCCGAGATGCTCAGAAGTCGTCCATGCCGCCGCCGCCGGCGCCGGCAGCAGCCGGCTGCTTCTCCTCCGGCTTGTCGACGATCACGGCCTCGGTGGTGAGGAACAGCCCCACGATCGAGGCGGCGTTCTGCAGAGCGGACCGGGTCACCTTGACAGCGTCGATGACCCCAGCCTTGAACAGGTCCTCGTACTTGCCGGTGGCCGCGTTCAGGCCCTCATTGGCGGGCAGGTTGCGGACCCGCTCGACCACCACGCCGCCCTCGAGGCCGGCATTGACCGAGATCTGCTTGAGCGGCTCCTCGACGGCACGGGCCACAATGCGGGCACCGATGGCCTCGTCACCCTCCAGCTTCTCGGACCGGTCGAGGATGGCGGCCTGGGCCCGGAGCAGGGCCACGCCACCACCGGGGACCACACCTTCCTCGACCGCAGCCTTGGTTGTCGACACCGCGTCCTCGATGCGGTGCTTCTTCTCCTTGAGCTCCACCTCGGTCGCTGCGCCGACCTTGATCACCGCAACGCCACCGGCCAGCTTGGCCAGGCGCTCCTGCAGCTTCTCCCGGTCGTAGTCCGAGTCGGTGTTGTCGATCTCGGTCTTGATCTGGGCGATCCGGCCCTTGATGTCGCTGTCGGTACCCGCGCCCTCCACGACCGTCGTCTCGTCCTTGGTCACCACGACCTTGCGGGCCCGGCCCAGCAGGTCGAGGGTGGCGTTCTCCAGCTTGAGGCCGACCTCCTCGGAGATGACCTGGCCGCCGGTGAGGATGGCCATGTCCTGCAGCATCGCCTTGCGGCGCTCCCCGAAACCGGGGGCCTTGACCGCAACGCTGCGGAACGTGCCACGGATCTTGTTGACGATCAGCGTGGCCAGAGCTTCGCCCTCGACGTCCTCGGCGATGATGACGAGCGGGCGGCTGGCCTGCATGACCTTCTCCAGGAGCGGCAGCAGGTCACGTACGGCCGAGATCTTGGACCCGAAGAGCAGGATGTAGGGGTCCTCCAGGACCGCCTCCATGCGCTCGGCATCGGTCACGAAGTGAGCCGAGACGTAGCCCTTGTCGAAGCGCATGCCCTCCACCAGCTCGAGGTCCATACCGAAGGTCTGGGACTCCTCGACGGTGACGACGCCGTCCTTGCCCACCTTGTCGATGGCCTCTGAGATGAGCTCGCCGATCTCGGGGTCGGCGGCGGAGATCCCGGCCACCTGGGCGATCTGGCCCTTGGTCTCCGTCTCCCGGGCCAGCTCCTTCAGGCTGCCCACGGCTGCCTCGACCGCAGACTCGATGCCCCGGCGCAGCGACATGGGGTTGGCACCGGCGGCCACGTTGCGAAGGCCCTCGCGGACCATCGCCCAGGCCAGCACGGTGGCGGTGGTCGTGCCGTCACCGGCCACGTCGTCCGTCTTCTTGGCCACCTCTTTGACCAGCTCGGCGCCCACCTTCTCGTAGGGGTCCTCGAGCTCGATCTCCTTGGCGATGGAGACACCGTCGTTGGTGATGGTGGGGGCGCCCCACTTCTTCTCGAGCACGACGTTGCGGCCCTTGGGGCCGAGCGTCACGCGCACCGCGTCCGCCAGCTGGTTCATGCCCTTCTCCAGGGCGCGGCGGGCTTGTTCGTCGAATGCAATCAGCTTGGGCATCGGTCTAAAGTTCCCTCCGTTGGGCTGACCGGTCACCCGGTCACGTCCTCGTTAGCACTCACACAGGTCGAGTGCTAACACTACAGCGCAACGGGGCGCTCGCGCGCAAGCTGGGTGCCCGTCCGCCTGAGAAGAGACTTAACGGCAGCTGGCAGGGACTATTGGCCGCCAGCCACGGCAGGGACCACCGAGACCACGGCACCGCTGGGAACGGGTGTGCCGAGCCCGTCAAGGAACCGGATGTCCTCCTCGCCCATGAAGACGTTCACGAAGCGGCGAAGGCTGCCCGTGTCGTCGAACAGCCGCTCGGCGAACCCGGGGTGGGCGGCTTCCAGGGCCTTGAGGGCGTCCCCGACCGTCGCCGCCTCCACCTCGACCTCCCCGGCCCCGCCGGACAGCGCCCTGAGCTGGGTTGGGATACGGACCTTGACGCTCATATGAGGAGTGCTCCTGGGGTGTTGGGAGTGGGTGCGCCCGCCTGCGGGCCGTGCACCGACCGGGGAGGGCTCAACGCCAGTCTGCCACGTTGACCGACGCCTGGAAGGCCTCCAGCCTCGGGGCAACGGTTGCCGTGGGGCCGCAGCTGGCTGCCACGGCGTCGAGGGTCTTCAGGCCGTTGCCCGTTATATAGGCGACGACCTTCTCGTCGGGCCGCACGACCCCGGACGCGGCCAGCTTGGCCAGGACCGCCACCGTCACGCCGCCAGCCGTCTCGGCGAAGACACCCTCGGTCCTCGCCAACAACTTGATCCCCTCCACGATCTCGTCGTCAGTGACCGAGCCCACGGCGCCGCCCGAAGCGCGCACTTCCTGCAGGGCGTAGCCACCGTCGGCGGGGTTGCCTATGGCGAGCGACTTGGCGATGCCACTGGGCTTCACCGGCTTGACGAAGTCGGCGCCACTGACGAAGGCGTCGGCGACCGGGGCGCACCCGGCGGACTGGGCGCCCGACACGCGCACCGAGGGCTCCTCCTCCAGCAACCCAACCTTGTGCAGCTCCCTGAACCCCTTGGCGATCTTGGTCAGCTGGCTGCCCGAGGCGATGGGCACTACCACGTGGTCGGGGGCCTGCCAGCCGAGCTGCTCGGCCACCTCGAAGGCGAGGGTCTTGGAACCCTCCGCGTAGTAGCTCCGGACGTTGACGTTGACGAAGGCCCACGTCGGGTACTCGCTGGCCAGCTCGGCGCACAGACGGTTCACGTCGTCATAGGTGCCGTCCACGGCCACGAGGGTGCCCCCGAAGACGGCCGTGGTGACGACCTTCTGCGTCTCCAGGTCCGAGGGTATGAAGACGACAGAACGCATCCCCGCCCGCGCAGCGTGGGCGGCCACCGAGTTGGCCAGGTTGCCGGTGGAAGCACACGCGGCCACCTTGAACCCCAGCTCCCGGGCACGGGTGAGGGCGACCGAGACCACGCGGTCCTTGAACGAGCCGGTCGGGTTGACGGTGTCGTTCTTCAGCCAGAGCTCGGGCAACCCGAGCTCGCTGCCCAGCCGGTCGGCACGCAGCAGCGGGGTCATCCCGGCTCCCAGGTCCACTGCACCCTGTGGGTTGGCCGGGAGCAGGTCGGCATAGCGCCAGATGGTCTGGGGACCGGCGGCTACCCGTTCGCGTGAGATGACCGAGGCGATCGCCTCGTAGTCGTAGACCACCTCGAGAGGCCCGAAACACCACTCGCACACATGCAGCGCCTCAGCCGGGTACCGGCGCGAGCACTCTCGACAACGAAGCCCTTCCACGAACGGCACACTGCCCTCCCTCATCGTCTCGGGCATTGGCACCATGCGCCGCTCGGGCCGGGGCCCGGGCTCGCTGGTTGCCGCGGCGTCGACGGGCCCGTCCCTCAGCCGCTCTGGATGATGTCCGACCAGTTTAGGGCAGCCGGGCACCGGAGCGCCAGCAGGTGCCCCCGGGCGCCAGGGCCCCTCCCCGGCTCACCCGGTGGCGAACTGGCCCAACAGGGTCTCGACGACCGTGCTCAGGCAGGTCGCGGCATCGGCAAAGGACCTCTCCCGGCCCATCTGGCGCGACAGCGACAGCCGCATCGGGCCGTCCAGCAGGTCGTCCTCGGCGTCGCCCGCCACCACTGCCACGGGTACTCCGGCCCGCGCCGCCAGCTGGCAGACCCCACCTACCGCCTTGCCCTGGAAGCTCTGGGCGTCCAGGTAGCCCTCACCCGTCACGACCAGGTCGGCTCCGGCTATGCGCTCGGCCAGGCCCAGGTGCTCTGCCACCACCTCGAAGCCGGGTACCAACTTGGCCCCCGCTGCCGCCAGGCCACCGGCAAGGCCGCCGGCCGCACCGCCGCCGGCGAGGCCGGTGACGTCCAGGTGGAAGCGCTCCCGGTACATCTCCGCCAGGTGCTGCAGCCGGCGCTGCAGGAACTCCACCTGGGCCGCGGTGGCGCCCTTCTGGGGACCGAACACCGAGGCGGCATCGATGAACCGAGTCGTGACGTCGCAGGCCACGGTCACCGGCGCCGGCAACCGGCCGGCCAGACGGCCGAGAGCCTCCACTGCGCCCAGGCCCCCGTCCGTGGTAGCCGAACCGCCGACACCGACCAGTACCTCGCCCGCGCCCTCAGCGAAGGCAGCGAGCAGGAGCTGTCCGACCCCCCGCGTGCTGGCCCCGACCGGGTCGTTGCGCTCAGCGCCCCCGGCCAGGGCTATCCCGGCAGCCTGGGCGGACTCGACCACGGCGACGGCGCCTCCGCCCGGTGGCGACCAGAGCGCCCAGCGTGCCCTGGTGGGGTTGCCCAAGGGCCCGAGGACCGTCGTGTAGCGGTCCCGGGCCGCGTCGGCGAAGGCGTCGATGAAGCCCTCACCCCCGTCCGAAACAGGGGCCAGCTCACATTCCCAGCCAGCGGCCCGGGCACCGGCGGCGATCGCCTCAGCTGCTTGGCGGGAGCTCAGCGTCCCCCGGAACTTGTCTGGAGCGGCGAGCAGGGTCGGCACGTGCACATCATGGCCGGTCGAGGACCGGGACACCCAAATCGGGCTGGAGGCCGCGGGCCAGCGCCCGCAGGCTGCCGAGAGCTCCGTCCGGGCCGTCGACCATGAAGTCCACCGCCGCGGTAAGCCCTTCGGGCCCCTCGGAGCTCCGCACTCCGACCCCGACCGTCACCGCGCCAGCTCGGCGCGCCCCGGCCAGGGCGGAGAAAGCCGGCAGGTCGCCAGCATCGTCGCCGAAGAAGCATATGGCACCCAGGCCGGTCGCAACCTCCTCCACGACCCTCCCCTTGTCCGGGCCGACCGGGGGCAGGAGCTCGACCGAGAGGCGCCCGGGCTGCACCCGCAGCCCGGAACCGGCAGCCACCCGGGCCGCCCACTCGAGGAGCACCCCGTGCAGTTCCGGGCGCCGGCGAGCATGCAGGGCCACCGCCAGTCCCTTGCCCTCGACCTCGGCCCCCGCGGGCAGCTCGCGCCGGGCGCGGGCCGCGGCTTCGTGGACGACCGGGCGCCAAGCGGCCGCCTCGGGGCCCACCTCGACCCTGTCCCCCACAGCCCGCTCCATGCCGTACAGGCCGAACAGCCGGAGGCCCGGGACCGACCCCAGGTGACGCTGCAGGAAGTCGAGAGGCCGTCCGGAGACCACGCCGACCACGGCCAGGTGGCGCGCCAGCGAAGCCAGCACCTGGGGCACGCCGTGCAGCGGCGCAGCCAGCGCCGGGTCCTCGACTATGGGGGCCAGAGTGCCGTCGAAGTCCGTGAGCACCCCCGAGCGTCCCGGTGCCGCCCACCAGGGCGACCAGTCCGGCCGGCCGGGGGCAGGGCTCACGCCCGTGCCTTCCTCACTTGTAGTTCGCAGGCACCTGGCTCGAGATGTCCTGCCCGATGACCACCACCACCGAGGCCTGGCCGACCAGGGTCGGGGGCACCGGGGCACCGTTGGACGAGGTCAGCTCGACCACCGCCGACGTCGGCACCAGGAGCTGACCGGCGATCGCCATCGCGTTGGCCCTGTAGCGGGGGCTGGCGAAGAGGATCTCGGAGCTCGTGATGGACGACGAGGTGGCGTTGTAGGGAGCCAGCGTGTCGTAGCCCTCACCCTTGAGCTTGGTTTGGAAGAAGAGCGCCCCGTGAGCCGTCGTCCACCCGTTGAGGACCAGGACCTTGACCGACGAGGGGGCCAACGTCGTGGTCGTGGTGGGTGCCACTGTCGGCGCCACCGCGGTCGTGGTCGTCTGCCGGGAGCGGGGCGGCGCCGTCGTCGACGTCGGTGCCACCAGGGCAGACGCCCGGGGCGCAGGGCCTTGGCGGGCCAGCACGGCAACACCTATGACCAGGGCAACCGCTACCACCAGGAAGGCCCGGCCTGCCTGCACCCCGGCGCCTCGCGGCCGACCGCCCTGGTTGCCCGGTGGCCCAGCCGGGCCGGTGGTGCTCATCGGTGCCTGCGGCCGCCGAGCGGGCCGGTACCCGGCAGCGCCCACCGACGCCGGTCCTTGGCCCTCCGCACGCGCCGCACCACGAGAGGATCGTAGTCCTCCGCCTCCGAGCCGGCCACCAGGTGGGCGAGCAGCTCGTTGTACCTCGACATCGACAGAGCCAGCCGTGCCCTGACCACCTCGGCCTTGGTGCGCCCGTCCAACCACCAGGTCCGCTCGACATCGATAACGGCACGGTCACGTTCACCGAGGGCCATCGAGCCCACCCTGCCACCGGGCCCGACCAGGATCAAGGACCCCACGCCTGACAAGCCCCCGCCCGATGCGGCATGCTCTTGGTCGGCAGTCCGGCCCGGGTAGCTCAACGGCAGAGCACCTGCCTTGTAATCAGGCGATCGGAGTTCGATTCTCCGCCCGGGCTCACCAGCAGGCCACCCGGCCGGCCCGGTCCGTTCTGCGGCCAGACTGACCAGATGGCTCAACCGCTTGTCCTCATGGCCGTCCATGCTCACCCCGACGACGAGGCCATCGCAACGGGCGGCGTCCTTGCCCGCTACTCGGCGGAGGGCGTCCGCACCGTGCTCGTCACGTGCACCAACGGGGAGCAGGGCGACGGCCCTGGTGGCGCCAAGCCGGGCGACCAGGGCCATGACCCGGCGCGGGTGGCAGCCACCCGCGCCGACGAGCTGCGCAAAGCGGCCACCTATCTGGGCGTCAGCGACCTGGAGACGCTCGGCTACCGGGACTCGGGTATGGCCGGTTGGGGGGCCAACGAGGACCCCGGCGTGTTCTGCAACGTGCCGTTGGCGGAAGCGGCGGGGCGCGTGGCCGAACTGATGCGACGTTACCGGCCACAGGTGGTGGTCACCTACGACAGCAACGGCGGCTACGGGCACCCCGACCACATCCAGGCGCACCGGGCCGCCGTGTCGGCGGCGGAGGCGACCGGCATCCCGGCGAAGCTGTACTACTCAGCCGTACCCCGCAGCGGCGTCCGGCTCATGCGCCAGCGCCTCGAGGCTGCCGGCGTCGACATCGCCGGGTTCGACCTCCCCGACGACTTCGGGGCCCCCGACGAGCTCGTCACCGCAGCGATCGATGTCTCGGCCTACGTCGGCGCCAAGCTCGAGGCATTGCACGCCCATGCCAGCCAGACCGAGAACTTCTTCCTCACCCAGCTCCCTGCCGACGTCCTCAGCTTCGTCCTGTCGACCGAGCACTTCACGCTCCGCTCGGACGGGGAAGCGGCCGGCCCTCCCGAGGACGACCTTTTCGCCGGCCTTCGCTGACACTGCTGGCGTCGCCACCGGCTCCGGGGCACACCTCCACAGCTCGGCGCACAGGTGCTGTCAGGCGGGCCCGGTGGCGGGGTTGTCATGTGGCCTGCACGCTGTTGGGCCCTGACGACATCTTCGGGGAGATGGCCCTGGTGGGCTCCTCCCCCCGGTCGGCCACCGCCGTCGCCGTCACCGACTGCACGCTCGCCGTCATCAACAAGCACAGGTTCCTGTTCCTGGTCCAGGAGACGCCGATGTTCGCCCTCCAGGTCATGCCCGCCATGGCAAGCCGCACCCGCAGCGGGGCCTGAGCCAGCTCAGCCACCCCTGGCGACCGGCCACCACCTCTGGCCAACGGGGAGGAGGCGGTCTCCGTCGACCCCGCCTCAGGCCCGGCTCTCAGCCCCGTACCGCCGCCGGGCAACCTCGAAGCAGGCCACGGCGGCGGCGGCGGCGACATTGAGGGAGCCGAGCAAGCCGGACTGCGGTATGCGGACCAGCGTGTCGCAGCGCCGTGCGGCGAGCGGAGAGAGGCCACGGCCTTCGGCGCCCATGACCAGGGCTACGGCATCACCGAGCACCGGGGTGGACCAGATGTCCGCGCTTGCGCCGGCGTCGAGGCCCACGCACCAGATCCCGGCCGAGGACAGCCTTGCGAGCGCGGCGGGCACTCCGGGCACAGCGGCGACCGGGAGGTGCTCCACTGCCCCCGCTGCAGCCTTGACAGCGGCCGGGGTGAGCAGGGCCGAGCGGTGGCGGCCCACCACGACACCGTCCACACCTGCGCACAGTGCCGTACGGAGCACGGAACCGAAATTACCCGGGTCCGTGACGCCGTCCAGGCAGACCAGGAAAGGGGGGTGCCCCGTCTCCGCCGCCACCAATAGGTCCAGGTCGGCCGAGCGGACGGGCTCCGCCCAGGCGACCACGCCCTGGGGAGCGGCGGTCTGAGCGGCTGAAGCCAGGGCCTCGGGTGCCTTCAGCGCCACCGGCACACCCCGCCGGCCGGCCAGTGCGACCAGTTCGGCCACCGGGCCCCGTTCGGCTTGGGCCGAGCTCGCCCAGACCCGCAAGGCCCGGCGACGGCCCGCCCGCAGGAGCTCACCCACCGCATGGTGGCCCTCCACCTGGTCCCCGCCCAGGAAGTCCCCCCCGGTCCACCCGGAGGGGCGGCGGTGGCCGCCGCGGCCGCCTCCGCTGCTCACAGCTGGAACAGCAGGGCCACGGCCAGGCAGGCGATGCCCTCCTGACGGCCGAGCGCCCCCAGGCCCTCGCCCCGCTTTGCCTTCACCGAGACCGGTGCGCCCACGACGGCGCCCAGCCTGGGCTCCATGAGGGCGAGGTAGGGGGCAAGGCGCGGTGCCTCGGCCACCACCGTGCAGTCGACGTTCATGACCTGCCAATGTGCCGTCACCCGACTGACGACCTCCCTGAGCAACGCCGTGCTGTCCGCACCGCGCCAACGCTCGTCCGTGTCGGGGAACATGGAGCCCAGGTCCCCCATCCCCGATGCCCCCAGGAGCGCGTCAGCCACGGCGTGGCACACGACGTCGGCATCGCTGTGGCCGGCAAGGCCTCGGCCCTCCACCTGCACCCCGCCGAGCAGGAGGGGTCGAGCAGGGTCGGACGAAAAGGGGTGGATATCGAACCCCTGGCCCACTCTCAGCTGCACAGGCGTCCCTCCAGGAGGGCCCCGGCCAGGCGGAGGTCCTCCGGGCCGGTGAGCTTGAGGTTCGACGGCTCACCCGGGACTTCCACCAGCCGGCCGCCCATGGCTTCCACCAGGGCGGCGTCGTCGGTGGCCTCGGCACCGGAGGCGTGCGCAGCCCGCAGGGCGGTGGCCGAGAAGGCCTGCGGTGTCTGCGAAGCCACCAGGAGGGAGCGGTCCAGGGTGACCAGACGTCCGTCCGGCTGGCGCTGCTTGATGGTGTCGGTCACGGGCACGCACGGCACGGCAGCATCGGCACCGTCGAGCACGGCACCGATCACGCCCGCCCAGAGCCCCGGGCTCGCAAGGGGACGGGCCGCGTCGTGGACCACGACCACCACAGCGTCAGCCGGCACCACCTCCAGCCCGGCCCGGACCGATCCGGCACGCGACCCGGCACCGGCCACGACACGGTCGGCCCGCCCTTCGTGCTCGGCCAAGAACTGAACCGGCACGACGAGGACGACACCTGAGCACGACGCTCCGGCAGCCTCCAGCGACCAGTCGACGACCGGGCGGCCGCCCAGTGACGCGAACTGTTTGTGCCCACCGAAGCGGGCGCCACTGCCGCCGGCCACGACGACCGCCCAGATGGCCGGGGCACCCTCGGAACGGACGGCTCTCAGGGCAGTGCTTCGTCCAGCTTCTTCTCGGCCTCCGCCTCCGAGACGCCGATGGCGAAGGTGAGCTCCGACACCAGGATCTGGCGTGCCCGGTTGAGCATCCGCTTCTCACCCGCCGACAGGCCTTTGTCCTTGTCCCGGTTGGACAGGTTACGGACCACCTCTGCCACCTGGTAGATATCGCCCGATTTCAGCTTCTCCACGTGGTTCTTGTAGCGCCGGGACCAGTTCGTCGGCATGCGCACGTCCTTTTTGCGCAGCACGGCGAACACCTCCTCGACCTCCTCGTCGTTGATCACCTCGCGTATGCCCACGTCGGCTGTCGAGTCGACAGGGACCTTCAGCGTGAGGTCGCCGTAGGCCAACCTGAGCACAAGGTACTCACGGGGGTCACCGAAGTCCGCCCGGACCTCCCTCCTCTCGACGACAGCTGCCCCGTGATGGGGGTAGACAACCTTGTCACCGACGTCGAACGGCATGACACTCCCGAACAGATCCCGGGCGGGGGCCCGGAGCTGAATTGCCTGGTAACCAGGGTAGGCCCTTTTGAGGTCATTGGTCCAACCCACCTGCAGCCCGGGGCCTGCGCGCGAGCAGGACAGCGGCTAGCGTCTCGCTGCGATGCAAGATGTGTCGCCGCTGTCGGGGTCGGACCTGTTCTCGTCGCTGGACGAGGCGGCGCTGGCCCGTGTCGCCATGAAGGCCTCCACAGTGCGCCTGGAGCGCAATGACACGCTGTTCAACGAGGGTGACGAGGCCAACGAGCTCTTCGTGGTACTGAGCGGGCGGATCGCCATCGGCAAGCGCTCACCCGATGGTCGCGAGTCCCTGGTCGCCCTGATGGAAAAGGGCGACCTCTTCGGGGAGATGCCGCTCTTCGACGAGGAGACCCGTTCGGCCTCGGCCCGGGCATTGGAGCGGTCAGAGGTCGTGCGGGTGCCCTTCGACGTCGTGCGCACCGAACTGGAAGCCAAGCCAGGCCTGCTCTGGCACGTGGTCGGCCTGTTCGCCTCACGCCTGAGGGCAGCCGACGACGCTCTGGCGGACGCCATGTTGCTCGACGTGACGGGGCGGACCGCCAAGCGTCTCCTGGAGCTGTCGGGCGATGCCGACGAGTTCGTCCTGCCCATCACCCAGGAGGAGCTGGCGGGCCTGGTCGGAGCCTCGCGGGAGCGGGTAAACAAGGCCATCGCCGCCTTCATCCGGTTGCGCTGGATCGAGCAGTCCGAACGCCGCTACCGGATCCTCAACCGCGAGCGCCTGGCGCAGCGAGCCCGCTGAGCCGGGCGGGTAGGGGGAGCCGGCCCAGCGGCAGGCTCAGCGCAGCACCGCCAACGCCATCCCGTCCCAGCCCTTGGAGCCCACGGTCTGCAGCGCCGTGGCCTCGAACCGCTCGTCGCGGCCCAGTAGCTCCAGCGCCGCCCTGGAGCCACCATCCGCACCCTGGTGGCCACCGACAGCCACCCGGCCCTGCCTGACCACGTTGTCCACCACGACCAGTGAGCCTCTGCGGCCCAAGCGGGCCACCCAGTCCAGGTAGGCGGTGTTGCTGTCCTTGTCGGCATCCAGGAAGAACATGTCAAAGGGGACAGCGCGGTGTTCGCTCAACCGGGGCAGGGACTCGAGCGCCGGGCCTACGATGACCTCGGTGCGTCCGGCGACATCGGCCCGCTGCAGGTTGGAGCGGGCCACCTCGGCGTGGCGGGGCTCCAGTTCGAGCGACACCACCAAGCCGTCCTCAGGCAGGCCCCTGGCGAGCCAGGTCGTGCTGTAACCGCCCAGAGTCCCCACCTCGAGCACAGTCCGGGCGCCGCAGAGCCGGGCCAGCAACATCAGGAGCTTGCCCTGAAGTGGCGAGACATCGATGGCGGGCAGCCCGGCGCGGCCATTGGCCTGCCTGGCGTCTTCGAGGGCACTGTCGGGTGCAAGCAGGGTGGCCTCCAGGTAGGAGTCCACCTCCTCCCAGCTGGGCCCCGGTGACCCGCTCACCCCAGCCGGTCCAGGATGCTGGTCTCGGCCAGACGGGCGAGGCCTTCCTTCACGAAGTGCGCACCGGCCACGCTGATCCCGTCCACCTTGTCCAGGTCGTCCACGCTTGCCCGCAGGATCTGCTGCAACCCCCCGTAGCGCTGGACGATGTTGGTCACAACCTGGTCGGGTAGGCGGGGGATCTTGGACAGGAGGCGGTAACCGAAGGGCCGCAGGGCGCCCTCCAGGTCGGAGCTGGACACGATACGCAGCACGTCGGCCACTTTGGCCAGGTTCAGGAGCCGCTCGGTCGACAGCTGGCTGAGGGCCCCAAGAGCTTCGTGCACCCCCCAGGTGGGGCTTGCCGGCAGGTAGTCGCGCAGGATCAGGCGGCGCTCCTCCTCCACGCCGGCCAACATCTCCTCCAGCTGGAGGCGCACGAGGCGGCTGTCCGTGCCGAGCTCGATGCTGTAGCCGTCCACCTCCTCGGCGATGCGGCGCACCATCTCGGCTCTCTGCAGGACGGTGACCACGTCCCGTACCGTGACCATGTCCTCCACCTCCAAGGCGGACAGGGCATTGGTCACCACGTCGAGGCGGTCCCGGTAACCCTCCAGGGTCTCCAGCGCCTGGTTGGCCCGGGCCAGGAGCCTCTCCACGGGCACGAGCGGCCGCTGCTGGTCCCCCCGGTACACGGTGATCACGGAGCGGTCCTCGGACACCGTGATGACCGGCACGTCTATGGAACGCGCCACCCTTTCGGCCGTCCGGTGCCGTGTACCGGTCTCTGCGGTGGCAACCGACGGGTTGGGCACCAGGTGCACGTTGGCACGCGCGATGCGACTGGCGTCGTTGGCCAGGATTATCGCCCCGTCCATCTTGGCCAGCTCCGACAGACGTTGGGGGCTGAACTCCGAGTCCAGGAGGAAACCTCCCGAACAGATCGACAGCACCTCGGGGCCGTCCCCCACGATGATGAGGCCACCCATATTGGCCTGGAGTATGCGGTCCAGGCCCTCACGGAGAGGCTGGCCGGGGGCGATCGAGCTCAGTGCCTCGATCATCGCTGCGCTCAGCCGGTCCGGCACCCGGCGATGCTAACCCATTCCACGCAACGTGTGGACTGTCCTACCCGGCGCGGCGCTGCCCGGGGGCGTCTTGCGGCCGCCGCGACCGGCGCCCTCCAGGGGCCAGCCGCGGGCGAACGCAGCACCGAGCGCCTCGCGCAGGCTGGCCGCCACCGACACCTCATCAGGTGCCCTATGGCCGTGCCCCGGCCCGGGTGCCGGCACCAGGGCCCTCGTGAAGCCCATCCGACGGGCCTCTGCCAGGCGCTTGGGCATGCCGGCGACCCGCCTCAGCTCGCCTCCCAGGCCAACCTCCCCGATCGCCACCATGCCCGGTGCCACGGGCTCGCCCACCAGGCTCGAGGCCAGCGCCAGGCAGATCGCCAGGTCAGCGGCGGGCTCAGCCGCCCGCGCCCCCCCGGTGACCGACACGTACACGTCACAGTCCCCGAGGGGCACGCCGGCGCGTCGGTCGAGCACCGCCACCAGGAAGCCGACGCGGCCGGGGTCGAGGCCGGTGACGAAGCGGCGTGGGACCTGGGACGCCCGGCCCACCAGCGCCTGGACCTCGACGACAAGGGGCCGGTAGCCCTCGATCGGCACGGTCACCGTGGAGCCGGCCGAGCCTTCGCGACGGTCCTCCAGGAAGAGCGCGCTCGGGTCCGCCACCCCCTTCAGGCCCTGCTCCCCCATCTCGAACAGACCCGTCTCGCCCGTGGGGCCGAAGCGGTGCTTCACCGCCCGCAGGGCGCGCAGGGACAGGTAGCGGTCGCCCTCGAAGCTGAGGACCGTGTCCACAAGGTGCTCGAGTGCCCGCGGCCCGGCCAGGGAACCGTCCTTGGTCACGTGCCCGACCAGTACCAGGGCGGCACCGCTGGCCTTGCCCAACGCGACCAGGCTCTGTGCGCACTCGCGGACCTGGGGCACCGACCCGGCGCCCCCCGGCACGGCCGGGTCGCTCACCGCTTGCACCGAGTCCACCACCACGACGTCGGGCGCCGAACGGCTCACCGCCTCGACGATGGCCGGGAGCTGTGTAGCCTCCACAACGAACACCCCCGGCACGTCGGCACCGAGCCGTTGGGCGCGCCGACGCACCTGATGGGCCGACTCCTCGGCTGCGACCAGGAGGCACCTCCGCCCGGACGCGGCCAGCGAGGCCAGGGCCTGCAGGAGAAGAGTGGACTTGCCCGTACCGGGCTCGCCGCCGAGAAGGGTGGCGGAGCCGGGTAGGAGCCCTCCCGACAGGACACGGTCGAGCTCGTCGATACCCGTGGGCAATGGCCGGTGCCCGTCCATGTCCACTTCGTTCAGGGCAAGGAGCTCGGGAACAGCGTTACCCGCCGGCCCGCTCCCGGAAGTGGGCGCAGCCTGCTCGACCATGGCGTTCCACTCGCCGCAGGACGGGCAGCGGCCCGACCAGCGGGGCTGGGCGGCGCCGCAAACCTGACAGGCGTAGGACCTACGGGCCTTGCTCACGGCCCCGAGGCTAACCGGGGCCTGCGACGCTCACCGCGGCACCGGAGGGCCGCTACCGGGCCCCGGACGCGAGGCGGCGGCGGGGACAGTGGCCCGTCCCCGCCGCCGCTTGACCGGGGTCAGCCCCCGTGCGTGCTCAATCGCCGCTACCCGCACCTGCCAGTTCGACGGGCGGCGGCTCGAAGTGCTCCATGACCTTGAACGTGAGCTCGCCGTTCTCCACGTCGACGATGATCGTGTCCCCGGCCCTGAACTCCTTCCACAGGATCTTCTCGGACAGGGCGTCCTCGACCATGCGCTGGAACGCACGCCGCAACGGCCTGGCGCCCATGGTGGCGTCGTAGCCCCTGTCGACCACCAGGTACTTGGCCGCCTTCGTCAGCTCGGCACTGATGCCCTGGGCTTCCAGCTGCTCACGCATCCGCCGGATGTACTGGTCGATGATCTGGGTGACCTCGTCCTTGGTCAGCTCGTGGAAGACGATGACGTCATCGATGCGGTTGAGGAACTCAGGCCGGAAGTGCTGCTTGAGCGCCTCGTTGACCTTCGTCTTCATCTTCTCGTGGGTGACCGCCTCGTCGGCCTTGGCGAAGCCCACCGACGCCTTGCGCAGGTCGGCCGTACCCAGGTTCGAGGTCATGATGATGACCGTGTTCTTGAAGTCCACGGTCCGGCCCTGGGCGTCGGTGAGGCGGCCGTCCTCCAGGATCTGGAGCAAGGCGTTGAAGACGTCCGGGTGGGCCTTCTCGATCTCGTCAAAGAGCACCACGGAGAAGGGCTTGCGCCTCACGGCCTCCGTGAGCTGGCCCCCCTCCTCGTAGCCCACATAACCGGGAGGGCTGCCGACCAGCCGGCTGACGGTGTGCTTCTCCATGTACTCGGACATGTCGAGCTGCACCAGGGACGACTCGTCGCCGAAGAGGAACTCCGCCAGCGCCTTGGCCGTCTCGGTCTTGCCGACCCCGGAGGGGCCGAGGAAGATGAACGAGCCGCTGGGCCGCTTGGGGTCCTTGAGCCCGGCCCGGGTACGCCGGATGGCCTGGGAGACCGCCTTGAGCGCGTCGTTCTGGCCGATGATGCGCCGGTGGAGCTCCTCCTCCATGCGCAGCAGCTTGGAGGTCTCCTCCTCCGTCAGCTTGTAGACGGGGATGCCCGTCCAGTTGGCCAGCACCTCGGCGATCACCTCCTCGTCCACGACGTCGAAGAGGTCGACACCCTCGGCGCGCCACTCCTGCTCCTTGGCTGCCTTGCGCTGGAGGAGCTCCTCCTCCTTCTCCCGCAACTTCTTGGCCTGCTCGAAGCTCTGCTTCTCGATCGCGAGCTCCTTCTCCTTGCGGGCCTTGGCTATCTCCTCCTCGATCGCCTTGTAGTCGGGGGGCGTGGACATCCGCCGGATGCGCAGCCGGCTGCCGGCCTCGTCGATCAGGTCGATGGCCTTGTCAGGCAGGTAACGATCGGCTATGTAGCGGTCGGCGAGGTTGGCCGCGCTGACGACAGCCTGGTCGGTGATGGTGACCCCGTGGTGAGCCTCATAGCGGTCCCTCAGGCCCTTGAGGATCTCGATGGTGTGGGCCAGGGAGGGCTCCTCCACCTTGATGGGCTGGAACCGGCGCTCCAGGGCGGCGTCCTTCTCGAGGTGCTTGCGGTACTCGTCGAGGGTCGTCGCCCCGATGGTCTGCAGCTCGCCCCGGGCCAACATCGGCTTGAGGATGGACGCAGCATCGATCGCCCCCTCGGCGGCGCCTGCGCCCACCAGGGTGTGAAGCTCGTCGATGAACAGGATGATGTCGCCCCGGGTACGGATCTCCTTGAGCACCTTCTTCAGGCGCTCCTCGAAATCTCCCCGGTACCGGGAGCCGGCCACCAGGGCACCGAGGTCGAGCGTGTAGAGCTGCTTGCCCCGCAGGGTCTCGGGCACCTCGCCCGCGACGATCCGCTGAGCCAGGCCTTCGACGATCGCCGTCTTGCCCACACCGGGCTCCCCGATGAGCACCGGGTTGTTCTTGGTGCGGCGTGACAGGACCTGCATGACCCGCTCGATCTCGCGCTCGCGCCCGATGACCGGGTCCAGTTTGCGGTCACGGGCCAGCTGGGTCAGGTTGCGACCGAACTGGTCCAGGACCGGGCTCCCCGCCGGTGCCTCCTGGGAGCTCGGGGCGGTGCCGGCCGTGGCCTTCTCGGGGCCGGCGGCCTGGTAGCCGGACAGCAGCTGTATGACCTGCTGGCGGACCCTGGACAGGTCGGCCCCCAGGCTGACGAGGACCTGGGCCGCCACGCCCTCTCCCTCGCGCACCAGGCCCAGCAGCATGTGCTCGGTGCCGATGTAGTTGTGCCCGAGCTGCAGCGCCTCCCGCAGGGAGAGCTCCAGCACCTTCTTGGCCCTGGGCGTGAAGGGGGGCGAGCCCGTGCTCGCCGTCCCGGCTGGCCCTATCGTCTCCTCGACCTTCTCCCGCACCGCCTCCAGGCTGATGCCGAGCGACTCCAATGCCTTGGCTGCGACACCCTCGCCCTCGTGGATGAGGCCGAGCAGGATGTGCTCGGTCCCGATGAAGTTATGGTTGAGCATGCGGGCCTCTTCTTGGGCCAGCACCAGCACTCGTCGGGCTCGGTCGGTAAAGCGCTCAAACAACGCTCGCAGCCTCCTCAGCAGATCCGGTGCTCCGCACCTGGAGTAGGTCGGCGTCCCGAAGGCCGTCTGAAGCCCCGCTCCCTATGCAAGTCATCCATACCCTCTCTTTTGGGCTCTTGCTTCTCCCAGTGTACCTGCCACCCCCGACATCAGCGTTGGCGCCGGCACCCTCCGGAAGCCCTCGGCGCCGGCAGCGCGCAGGTGGCCGGCGACCTGGTCGGTTCGTACTTGACCGTGACATTGGCATATCGTCTGGTAATGAACGTCTGGGAGTTGCTCGAGCTTCCCGGTCTCGATGAAGGCTTGAGCCGAGTGGAGGCGGAGCTGCGCCAGGCGGTGGCGGCACCCGAGCCCGTCCTGTCCGAAGTTGCGTCACACCTCGTCACCGCAGGTGGCAAGCGCCTGCGGCCGGCACTGCTCCTCGCTGCCACGAGCGCAGCCGGAGCCGCACTGGGCGCCCAGCCCGTCCTGGGGGCGGTCTCGGTCGAGCTCGTCCACCTGGGCTCGCTCTACCACGACGACGTCATCGACGAAGCCAGCTCACGGCGAGGGGTACCGAGCGCCAACGCCCGCTGGGGGAACCTGGTGGCCATCCTGACCGGCGACTTCCTGCTGGCCAAGGCGTCGGAGATCGCAGCCGGCCTGGGGACCGAGGTGGTGAGGGTGCTGGCGACGACCATCGGGCGCCTGTGCCAGGGGGAACTGGTCCAGCTCCGCCACTCCTACTCGACCGGTCGTACCGAGGTGGCGTACTTCGACGCCATCTCCTCCAAGACAGCCTCACTGCTCGCGGCCTCCACGCGTATCGGCGGCCTGGTCGCCGGGGCACCGCCGGCGGCGGTCGAGGCCCTCACCCGGTTCGGCCACGCCTTCGGGATGGCCTTCCAGATCTGGGACGACGTCAACGACCTGGTCCGCACGGAGGCGGAACTGGGCAAGCCGGCAGGTCACGACATCCTGGAGGGCACCTACACCCTGCCCGTGATCCGGGCGCTGGCGGACCCCGACACGGGGCCCGAGATCGATGCCCTGCTCGGCCGGCCGCTCGAACCGGCAGATCTGGACAAGGTGCGCGACATGGTCCTGGCAACCGGCGCCGTGCGCAGCTCGATCAACGAAGGCCGCCGCTGGGCGGAGGAGGCGGCCGAGGCCCTCGCCCTGCTCCCGGCACCGGGCCCCTCGGCCAACGGTGAGGCCCGGCGCGCCGCAACGGCCCGGGAGACCCTGTCCGGCCTGGCCCAGCGCCTCTTCGACGACCTCGACGTGCGGGCCAGCTGAAGCCGTAGGGCAGGCAGGAGGGGGCACCACACCCCGGGCCCTCAGTCCCCCGCGACCTCGGGGCGCAGCGTCGGGAAGGCTATGACGTCACGGATGGCCTCGCTCCCGGTGAGGAGCATCACGAGGCGGTCCACGCCCACCCCCAGGCCACCGGTGGGGGGCAACCCGTACTCGAGGGCCCTGACATAGTCGGTGTCGACCACCATTGCCTCTTCGTCACCTGCGGCCCTTGCCGAGGCTTGGGCCTCGAAGTTGGCCAGCTGCTCATCCGGGTCGGTCAGCTCGGAGAACGCGTTGCACAGCTCGCGACCGGCGACCACCGCCTCGAAGCGCTCCACCATCCCCGGTGAGGAGCGGTGGTCGCGGGCCAGCGGGGACACCTCCTTCGGGTAGTCCATGACGAACACCGGGCCCCACAGGTGGGGCTCGGTCGTCTTCTCATAGATCTCTAGAAGGAGCTTGCCCGGGCCCCAGCGGTCCTCGACCGGCACCCCGAGGCCCTCGGCCCGGCGGGCCAGCTCCCCGACGGGCATCTCGAGGGACAGTTCCTGGCCGGAGTGCTCGGCCACCAGTTCGACCAGTGTGGCCCGGCGCCATGGAGGGGACAGGTCGAGGTCCCGCCCGCCGTAACCCAGCTTGGTCGTCCCGGTCACGGCCACGGCCACCTCGGCCACCATCTGCTCGGTGAGGTCCATCATGTCGTGGTAGTCCGCATAGGCCTGGTAGAGCTCGAGCATCGTGAACTCCGGGTTGTGACGGGGGGACAGGCCCTCGTTGCGGAACACCCGCCCGATCTCGAACACCCGCTCCATGCCTCCCACCACGAGGCGCTTCAGGTGCAGCTCCAGGGCTATGCGCAGGTAGAGCTCCATGTCCAGCGCATTGTGGTGGGTGACGAAGGGCTTGGCCGTGGCACCCCCGGGGACGGGGTGGAACACCGGTGTCTCCACCTCGACAAAGCCACGGTCTTCCAGGCAACGCCGGATGGCCGAGACGGCGCGGCTGCGCTGCAGGAGGACCTGGCGGGAACCCGGGTTCGACCACATGTCGGCGTACCGCTGCCGGTAGCGGGTGTCTATATCGCTGATGCCGCGCCACTTGTCCCCGAACGACCGCTTGGCCTCGGCCAGCAGCTGCCAGGTGGCCACCCGTACCGAGAGCTCACCGGTGCGCGTCCGCACGACCTCACCACTGGCGCTCACCCAGTCCCCGAGCGAAAGATGGTTGAGCTCGCCGAAGCGCTCCGTCCACTGGGCACCGGCGAACAACTGGACCTGGCCCGTCCACTCGGCCATGGTCATGAAGGTCAGCTTGCCCATCTCACGCCGCAGGACGACCCGGCCGGCCACGGTCACCTCGGCCCCGGAGCCCTCACCGGGGGCGAGGGAGGCGAACCTCTCCTGCAGTTCCCCGGCGTGCGCCGTCACGTCGACCCGGTAGGGGAGCGGATCAGTCATCGGCCTGGTTGCGGTCGTAGATGGCCCGGAGCCCGTAGAGGGTCAGCCAGGGTTCGTAGTGGTCTATCACCGGGGAGGCACCCAGCACCAACGGGGCGAGCCCACCGGTGGCCACCACAGTTGCCGGGCCGACCTCGGCCACGATCCGGGCGCAGACACCCTCCACCAGTGCCCCGTAGCCATAGAAGACACCGGCCTGGAGCTGCTCCACGGTGTTCTTGCCCAGGACGGTCCTCGGCGGGGCGATGTCGACCCGGGGCAGCATGGCAGCCCGGGCGCTGAGAGCGTTGAGCGAGACCTCCAACCCGGGGAAGAGCACACCGCCGACGTACTCCCCCCGCTCCGAGACCACCTCGAAGTTGGTGGCCGTCCCGAAGTCCACGACGATCGTGGGCCCGCCGTAGCGCTCGTAGGCGGCCACGGCGTCGGCTATGCGGTCCGCCCCCACCTCGCGTGGGTTGTCCACCAGGACCGGCATACCCGTGCGCACCCCGTGCTCGAGGATGACCGAGGGCCCGGGCAACCGCCGGCCGATCACCTCCCGCAGTGCGAGCCTCAACGGTGGGACCACGCAGGCCACCGCCGTGCCGCTGACGGCCCCGAGGTCGAGGCCCTCCAGGGCCAGGAGCTGCGACAGTTGGAGGGCGAACTCGTCCGCGGTGAAGGTCGAGTGCGTGGCCACCCTCCAGTGGTGCACCAGGTCGCCCGACCCCACCCCGGCCCCCCCGTCGGCGAACAAGCCCACGACGATCTGGGTGTTGCCAACGTCGATGGCCATCAGCACCTAGGCGTCCTCCTTCTCGGCGGCCACGTTGTCGATCAGGCGTGCGAGGCCCACCCGTCCGGCGATGAGCAGCCGGGCCGGGCCGCTCACCTCGTCGACGGGCTCGAGGTCCTCGGGGCTCACCACGGCGGCGTACTCCAGCTCCACCAGGGGCTGGCGACGAACAGCCCGGTGCATCTCCTCCACCACCAGGGCCGCGTCCGCAACGCCCTGCTCCTCGATGGCCCGCTTGCCTGCCAGTAGGGCCCAGTACAAGCCCGGCGCCTCCTCGCGCTCTTCCGGCCCCAGGTAGCGGTTCCTGCTCGACAGGGCCAAGCCGTCGGCTTCGCGTACCGTCGGGCATGCCTCGACCCGTACGGGCAACGAGAGGTCCTCGACCAGGCGCCGTACGACCACCAGTTGCTGGTAGTCCTTCTCCCCGAAGTACGCCGTGCACGGGCCGGCCAGGGCGAACAACTTGGTCACCACGGTGGCCACGCCATCGAAGTGGCCCGGGCGGCGCGCCCCCTCCCACCGTTCGGCCAGGCCCTTGACGCCCACAGTGACCAGAGGAGAGCGGCCGTACATCGCCTCTGTCGAGGGGCAGAAAACAACCCCGGCCCCCGCCGCCTCCGCCAGTTCGAGGTCGACGCCCAGGTCCCGGGGGTAGGCCTCGAAGTCCTCCCCGGGACCGAACTGCAGAGGGTTGACGAAGATGGTCACCGCAGCCAGGTCGCACTCGAGCGCGGCCCGGCGCACGTTCGCTGCATGCCCGGCGTGCAGCGCGCCCATTGTCGGGTGCAAGCCGACCGTCCGGCCGGCACGGCGCGCCTGCTCGAGCAGCTCCGAGAACTCCGAGGGTTGTGAGGTGACGATCAACGATGACCTCTTACAGCTGGCCGGCGAGCCTGACGCCCTCTGAGCCGACCGCCTCCAGATGGCCGGCCACCAGCTCGGGAGCCAGGTCCGCCAACGGTACCAGGACGAACGCCCGCTGCCACATCCTGGGGTGCGGCAGGGTCAGCTCGGGGTCGTCGACCACGTGGCCCGCGACCATGAGCAGGTCCACGTCGAGTGTCCGCGGCCCCCAACGCTCCCCACGCTGCCTCCCGGCCCACTCCTCGGCGCGGCGCGCCTGTTCGAGCAGCTCGTACGGAGGGGTGGAAGGGCTCACCTCGACCACCATGTTCAGGTACGGGCCCTGGTCGGGCGGGCCGCCGACGGGGGACGTCTCGTAGACCCTGGAGGCGGCGACCAGGCCGGGCAGCAGTGCCACCCCACCCCGCAGGTATGCCCACCGGTCGCCCAGGTTCGAACCGAGAGCGACGAAAGACCTGTTCACGAGCGGCGGCGGTGCACCTGCACGCCTGCCCAGCCGAGCTGGTACCCGACCGGGGGGCGCAGCTTGCGTACCCATACGGTCACCGCCAGGCCACCGGGCCCGGCGCTCTCCAGCACCTCAGCCGCCACCCTTTCGGCCAGCGCCTCCATCAGGTCGACGTGCGGCCCCTCGAGCACACGGCGGGCAGCCTCGCACACGAGCCCGTAGTCAGCCGTGGCGGCAAGGTCGTCCGAACGGCCGGCCGGCCCCAGGTCCATGAAGAGGTCGATGTCGACCTCGAACGGCTGAGGGCGGTCGCTCTCCTCGGGCAGGGCACCATGGGTGCCCAGCAGGCGGAGGCCACGCAGTTCGATGCGGTCCGGTAAGGCTCCCCACGCCTCCACTCCGCTACTGCTCCTGCCCGCCCGGCAGGGAGGACACCGTTGCCACCAGTTCGCGGCCCTCGGGCCCCATCTGGCGGGCGAACAGCCGCTCCACGATGGTCACGGCTTGAGCGCTCTCGGGGACCAACCTGCTCCAGTGCAGGTAACCGGCCACCACCCCCATCAACCGGTCGCTCACTTCCTCCTGGTGCACGACCACCCTTTCGTCCTCGCGCAGCCACGCCCGGAGCTGCTGGTAGAGGTCGGGCAGCACTGCTGCCGGGTCGTCGTTGACGGCGAAGGGCACGTGGGACCACCTGAGCTGCTCCTCGTCGTAGGCGTGGAGGTTGTGCGGGGAGGGCAGGAGCGAGACCACCCTCGTGAACCCCTGGCACTTGATCCAGAGGATCTCCTCCCGTCGGCGGACCTTGCGATGGTTGCGGGCGTAGCCACCGGGCCGCTCGCAGACGGCCAGCTTGTCCTTGATCACCCAGGTGAAGAACCTCGGCTTGATGCCGGCCGCCCACTTCCCTCTCACCCCGACCGCCTAGCTCGCCCCGACCAGGCGCGCCGCGTCGGCCGTGGCCTTGACGTCGTGCACTCTGACCATGGCCGCCCCGGACGCCATGGCCCACACGGCAGTGGCAAGCGATGCCTCGAGCCTCTCCTCGGGCGGGGCGGGTGAGCCCTCCGTGCGCCCGGCCACCCCGGTGAACCTCTTGCGCGATGTCCCGATGGCCACCGGCCAGCCCGTGGCGACGAGCTCGGGCAAGCGGGCCAGGAGCTCGAGGTTGTGGCGGGTCGACTTGGCGAACCCGATACCAGGGTCAACCCACACCTCGCCTACCCCGGCCTCCCGGGCCAGCGCGGCGCGGCCCGCGAGAAAGGACTTGACCTCGAGCACGACGTCGCCGTAGTGGGCGTAACGGGACATGTCGGCCGGTGCCCCACGCATGTGCATGGCCACCCAGCCGGCACCATTACGGGCGGCGACGGGCCAAAGCGAAGCGGACACGTCGTTGACGATGCAGGCCCCCGCGTCCAGTGCGGCCTCCGCCACGGCCGGCTTGCGCGTGTCCACCGACAGGCGGCGGCCCTGGGGCAGCTGCCCGGCAAGGGCGGCCACGACCGGCACCACGCGTCTCGCCTCCTCGGCCTCGTCCACCGGGTGCGCCCCGGGACGGGTGGACTCGCCACCTACGTCCACTATGTCGGCACCCTGGTCGAACATTTCGAGCCCATGCTCCACCGCTGCACCGGCACCCTGCCAGCGCCCACCGTCGTAGAAGGAGTCCGGCGTAACATTGAGCACCCCCATCACGAGCGGCATGGCAATCGGCCAGCTTATCGGTGGGCCAACCCCCCGACGTCCCGGCCCTGCCGCGGGACAGCGACCCTCAAGGCGCATGAGGGCCGAGCCGACACGAATGCAGTGGAAGCCCCCTCAGCCCGCAGTACCGGGCCCACCGACGCCAATCTGGCGGCCTGGCAGGCAGCCAATATGCATCTCGAGGAGGCCGGTAACACCGCAGTACCAAGGTCCGTCCCGAACCGGCTCCAACCGGCCACCAGGCGCCCCCGGCGTCACTGGACCGTCCTCACCCGGGCCTGGGCTGTGACCAAGATGACGGTGCTGATCGTCTCGACCCTGTGGTCCATGTCCGCCCTGCACACCCACCTGGGGGCCAACCTGGCCGCACTGGGCGCCGTGTGCGCCTTCTCAGGGGTGGGTGCCCGCTGGCGGCGCCGCTACTTCGGGCCGGGCCAGCTGCTGGAACCCGAGCTCTATGAGCTCGTGGGCTACTGGCTCTACCGGGTCGGGGCCGTCCTCATCCTGGTAGGGGGCACCCTGGCCGCCGTCGCCCCCCGCCTCTGACCAGCCCCCGCCCCCCGGTCAACCCCGCCGGTGGGTACGCCGGACCGGGCACGGGCTCAGCCCGGGCCGGGACGTCCCCGGCCCTGGAGGAACCCCATGACCTCCGCCCGCGCCGCGATGCTGGTGAGGAAGTGGCCCCGTACGGCCGAGGTCACCGTGGTAGCCCCGGGAGCGTGCACCCCGCGCATCGACATGCACATGTGCTCCGCCTCGAGCACGACCAGTGCACCGCGGGGCTCGAGCGCGCTCACCAGGGAGTCGGCCACCTGGGTGGTGAGCCTCTCCTGCACCTGTAAGCGGCGGGCGTAGCCGTCCACCAGCCGGGCCAGCTTGGACAGGCCGATCACCCGGCCGTCTGCATTGGGGATGTAGGCAACGTGGGCACGCCCGAACCACGGGAGCATGTGGTGCTCGCACAGGCTGTAGAGCCTGATGTCCCGGACCAGCACGAGCTCGTCGTGCCCGGCCTCGAAGGTCGGGCTCAGGTGCTCCGAGGGAGCCTCGTCGTTGCCCACCAGGAGCTCCGCGTACATGCGCGCCACCCTGGCCGGAGTGGCTCTGAGCCCGTCCCGGTCGGGGTCCTCCCCCAGTGCTGCCAGCAGTTCGCGCACGGCCATCTCCGCCCGGCGCTGGTCGACCGCCACAGCTCAGGTCCCGGCCACACCGGTGTAGCGGCGGACACAGGCCAGGTTGCGGTACCTCTCACCCACGTCCAGGCCGTAGCCCACCACGAAGTGCTCCGGGATGCGGAAGCCGACATAGGCGAGCTCCGGCAGGTCGGCCTGGGGCCCCTTGGCCAGGAGCGCGCACACGGCCAGGCTGGCCGGGTGCCGGGCGGCGAGGTTGCGCAGGAGGAAGGCCAGCGTGAGCCCGGAGTCCACGATGTCCTCGACGACCAGCACATGGCGGCCCGCCAGGTCGGTGTCGAGGTCCTTCACTATGCGCACGACCCCGCTGGTCCTCGTGCTGCTCCCATAGGAGGCAACGGCCATGAAGTCGAACTCCACCGGCAGGGCGATGGCCCGTGCCAGGTCGCTCATGAACACGAGGGCTCCCTTGAGCACGCCGACCAACAGAGGCGACCTCCCCGCGTAGTCCTCGGTCACGCGTTGGCCGAGCTCGGCCACCCGTCCCCGGATATCGGCCTCGCTCACGACCACCTCGCCCAGGTCCGGATCTTCGTCGGCCCAGCGCTGCTCGGTCGAGGTGAGGGCGGGACGCTGCGACATGGGACGCTGACAAACCTATACCGGCAGGGGCGGGAGCAGAGGCGGGGACAGCGTCAACCTGCCCTTCGACCGGCTCACCCTGCACCCACCGGCCAGCTCACAGGCCTTGGCCTGACCGGACACCACCGCCCAGACGCGCTCCAGTTCGGCCGAGGAGGGCGGGTGCCGGTCCGGCCCCTGGCGGAGCCAGGTGCGCAGCGCCCTGTTGGCCAGAGGCCGCGGCGCCGCCCGCAGGGCGCGCACGTCGGTCGGGTCCAGGTCGCCTGCCAGGGCGGCGAGGACCTCGGAGTCCTGCCCGAGGATGCGGGCCGTGCGGACGAGCACGGGGACCGGGTCCCGCCCCGAGATGTCCGCCAGCAGTGGGAGCAGTTGGTGCCGCGTCCGGTTGCGCCGGAAGCGGAGGTCCGAGTTGGACTCGTCCCGTACCACCCGCAGGCCGAGAGCGGCCACAACCGCCTCGGTCTCGCTGCGACGCAGAGCGAGCAGGGGACGGCCGACGCTGCCGAGGCCGGCTCCTGACGGGCGCATCGCGGCCAGTCCCTCCAGGCCTGCCCCCCGCATGAGGTTGAGCAGAACGGTCTCGGCCTGGTCGTCGGCGGTGTGGCCCACGAGCGAGCCACGAGGCAGGGCCCCGTACCTCGCCCGCCGGGCACGGGCCTCGAGGTCCGGCCCGGGGGGCACCCGGACCGACACCCGGCGGAAGGCTGAACCCAGTCGCTCGGCAGCCTCTTGGACGACCTCCGCCTCGGCTGCGCTCGAAGGGCGCAGGCCATGGTCCACGTGCACTGCCTCGGCCCGGCACCCTGCGGCGACGGCCAGAGCCAGGAGGGCCAACGAGTCCGGCCCGCCGGAAACGGCGCACACCACCTCGGACCCGGACGGCGGGAACCGGCATCGGGGCAGCAGCGAGAGCACCTGCCCGGGCCAGAGCCCGCCCCGGGGCAACCCGCAGGCCACTCAGGCCGTACGGCCGAGGCCCCCTGCCCGCTGCACCCAACGGTCGGGGTCCTTGATCTCGTCCAGCCCCGGTAGCCACTCGGGCCCCTGCCAGACCATGTCGAACAGCTCACGGCCACCACGGGCCTCGACTGCCTGGATGAAGCGCTCGCCCATCTCGTACTGGCGCAACTTGGCCTCCAGGCCCACCAGGCTGGTCACCACCCTTGCCGCACCGCGCTGGTGGCGACGTTCGCTCAGCGCCCGGGCAAAACGCTCGGCCTGGGGGATGCGCTCGGCTGCAGCGCGGTTCATGACGATGTCGCCGTGCCCCTCCAGCAGGCTCATCAGCCCGGCAACCCGGTCCAGGGCCTGACGCTGCGAGGGCGACGCGAGCAGGCCGAGCAGGCCGGCTTCGTCGAGCGGGTTACGACCGTGGCGCGCCTCGGCGACGGCCGTCCTGAGCGCTTCGACAAGGCGGTGCGGGTCGGGGTCCACCCCCTCGACCAACGAGCCGACCAGGGACAAGAAGTAAGGCCGGAGCCAGGGCACACCGGTGAACTGGAGGCGGTGCGTGACCTCGTGGAGCGCGATCCAGAGACGGAACTGGCGGGGCTGGAAGCCGAAGCGGTCCTCGAGCTCGATCACGTTGGGGCCCACGTAGTAGACCAGGTCCTGGTCCTCGGGGTTCTCGTCCTCGATCAGCAACTGGTCGTACTGGCCGAGTACCCGTGCCGACATCCACCCGAGTAGGAGGCCGAGCTGCACCCCGGCCACGTTACGGGTCAACTGGACGGGCATCTTGACCTGGAGCGGCCCGAGACTGGGGCCTGGCTTTGCCAGCGCCTGGTCGAGCTTGTCGCTCAGGGGCCGGAGGAGCCTCTCCACCGAGGAGATGTTGGCCCGTGCCCAGCCCGGGCGGTCTGTCACCCTGGCGCGCGCCGGGCCGGAGCCGGAACGCAGGCCGGTCTCCCTCTCGACCAGTGCCTCGGCCTCGGCCGTCAGTTCGACGAAGTCCTCCTCCAGGACCGTGGTACGGCCCCGCGGTATGACCGGCTGCCTACCGGCAACCCTCGCCGCCACTCGGCCCGCCAGGTCCCAGGAGATCGGCCCTGTGGTGTGGTCGCTCACCGTCCGGCCCAAGCAGCCGCAACCGCGCTCAGGCGATCTTGCGGCCCCGGGTACGTGGCACGGTGACCGGCTCGTGCTGGAAGCAGTACTTCCCGTTGTTGTACATGGAGAGCCTCGTGTTGCAGCCTGGGTGGCGGCAGGTACGGCCCCGCCCGAACGACTTGGAAGGCCGCTCGGCCCCGCTCAACATGTGGCCCCCGAGTGATCGTTCGCTCATCTCCCTCACCAACACCTATGGGCGGGACTTCCTTCCCGGGCACGAGGCGATCTACCCGCACCGGCGCCCGCGTAATCACGACGGGACGTCTCCGGCCAGCTTCAGGGCCATGGCCACGCGCGACTTCAACGAATCGGGTACCTCGTCACGGCACTTGCGGCCCACGAGGGCCTTGAGCTCGGCTTCGAAGTCGAACTTGCTCAGGCAGGGGGCGCAGTCGTCCAGGTGGTCCTGGATCCTCCGGCGCACCTTTGGTGTCAGCTCACCGTCCAGGAAGCTGTAAAGGGTGGCGATCGCCTCTTGGCACGGCTCGGTGACGGTGCGACCACCGACAGCCCGCGCCTCTGCCTCGAGGCCTGACACGTCCCCCACGGGGAGTGCCTCTCCGTCCCCGGCGGGCACGCTCACCTGCTCAGTCTCCTGACGGTGGTCATGTGGTCTCTGCGGTTGCATCGGCTCACCCATCCGGTCCCCATCAGTTGGATACGTCAGCCGGGGTGGCCAATCGGCGTTCCTCGGCAAATGGGAACAACGCCTTCTCGAGCGCCCTTCTTCCCCGATGGAGCCTGCTCATGACGGTCCCGATGGGGACGTTGAGGATCTCGGCGATCTCCTTGTAGGAGAAACCCTCCACGTCAGCCAGCAGGACAGCCAGGCGGAACTGGTCGGGCAACGACTCGACAGCCTCTTTGACCTCGGACTCGCTGAAACGGTCCAGCACCAGGTCCTCCGCGCTGCGGCCAGCCGATGCCGCCTCCAGGCCGCCCAGGCGTCGGTACAGGTAAAGGTCCTCGACGTCTTCCAGGTCGGTCTCGTTGGGGCGACGCCTCCGTGACCTGTAGCTGTTGATGAACGTGTTGGTCAGGATCTTGTACAGCCAGGACTTGAGGTTGGTGCCCTCCTGGAACGAGCCGTAGGCACGGTAGGCCTTGAGGTACGTCTCCTGCACCAGGTCCTCGGCATCGGCGTTGTTGCGCGTCATGCGCAGCGCGGCGCTGTACAGCGAGCCCATGTAGGGCATCGCCTGCTCTGCGAAACGTGCCTGGTCGGCCATACAGCCACCCTACGCCCCTGGCCGCCTCCGGGAAGAAGGCTTCACAGAACCTTAAGCGTCAACGCGCAGTGGCCCCGGCCCCTCGAACGTGGCGGTACGTTCCCCGAACGCCAGCACGGTACCCGGGACCACGACCTGAGGCTGCCCAGCGGCCAGGCGCTGCCAGGCCTTGACCCCCTCGTCCCAGATGAACGTGCCGTTGGTCGAGCCCCGGTCGGTCACGACCATCTGCCCGTCGTGGGCCCCCAGTTCGGCGTGAACACGCGACATGCTGTCGTTCTGACCGCTGGGCACCACGGGGCTGAGGCGCCCGGACAGCACCGATTCGTCGGCAGCCACATCGCGGCCCACCAGCGCCGGGCCATGGAGCTCGTCCACCTCTCCGTTGTCCCAGGTCAACCTGCCCAGGAACGCCCCTTCACCGCCCATGGGGGCGCTCACGTCAACCGCCTGCTCCACCACCGTGGGGCTCTCGGCCGAGAAGTCCCCACCCGGGACGACCTGGCTGAAGTCGTCGTCAGCGAAACGACGAACGGGGAACGAGGACTCGGCGGGCGAAGCCAGGACAGGGGCTTCGGCGGACGGAGCGGGAGCCGGCCGGGCGGCGGCCGGCCTGGCGGCGGGAGCCGGCGCCACCTCCTCGGCTGCTTCGCCCTCGCCGGGCACCTCCGATGGGCCGCCTCCTCCGACGCCGGCGGGCATGAGCACGAAACCGGCCGCCCGCACCACGCCCTGGCGCAGGTCGGACAGGGAGTCGACCGTGACCGTGGCGCCGGCTCTCAGCACCGAGACGTTGTGCAGTGCCCGGTTGAGCCAGGAGCCCACTTCATCGCCCCCGTAGAGCCTCTCCTCGGTCCCTGCATGGCCGACCATAAGCTCGACGGGCCCGTGGACCACGGCGACCAGGTCGGCTCCCCGGGCCACGACGATGGCGAACGGTGGCCAGGGGGCCGCCTCCGGGTCGGCCAGGTGCGCGCCCAGGCGGCCGATCAGCTCGGGGGGGCTCGCAGCAGCCATACAGACCGAGACCAGTTCGGCCGCCGCAGGGCCACGACCGGGGGCCCAGACCAAGGCGCTGGGCAGCCGGCAGAGCCAGCCGTCGTCGCCTGCGCCCGGTACCAGCCGGGCCGATGAGATGTCGATGCTGACCACGGCACAAACCGTACCCGAGGTGGAGCGTCGCGCGCCCGGTGGGAGGACCGGGACGCCCGCTCGGACGGTTATGTTCGTCAATCGTGCGGCCCCGTAGCCCATGGCTCGACCAGCCCGGCCCGTTGGCGTTCGCGCACCGGGGCGGAGGCAAGGAGGCTCCTGAGAACAGCTGGGCCGCCTTCGAGAACGCGCGGTCCCTGGGCTACCGCCACATGGAGACAGATGTCCGCTGCACCGCGGACGGCGTGGCGATTGCGCTGCACGACCCCGGCCTGCACCGGGTGGCAGGGCGCCCGGTGCTCCTGGCCCAGCTCAGCTCGACCGAGCTGGGCACGTGCGCCCTGGGCGACGGCAGGCCGCCGCCGCGCCTGGAGGACCTCCTGGCCTGGGCTCCCGAGGTCACCTGGAACATAGACATGAAGGAGGACGGGGTGGTGGGGCCGACCGTGGAGGCGGTACGCCGCGCCGGCGCACGGGACCGTGTGGTGCTCACCTCGTTCTCCGGGAGGCGGTCAGCCCGGGCGGCTGCTGCCCTCGGCGGTGCTGTAGCCGTCGGCGCAGGCCGGGTGGCCGTTGCCTCCCTGTGGGCGACCGCTCAGCTCGGTGGGCTCCCGGGATGGCCGGGCCGGGCCGTGGCCGCGCAGGTGCCCCTCAAGCAAGGCCGTCTGGCTGTCGTGACCCCCCGCTTCGTGGGGGCTTGCCACCGGGCCGGGCTGGCCGTGCACGTCTGGACCGTGGACCGGGCCGATCAGATGCACGGGCTCCTGGACATGGGAGTGGACGGCATCATGACCGACCGGCCCAGCGTCCTCAGGGCGGTGCTCAGCGAGCGGGGCCAGTGGCCCGCCGAGCGTTAGGCCCCGACCTCCGCGGCTGCCGCCGGACAGGCCCGGGTGCCCGCCTCAGGCGGGCCTGGTTGCAAGCGGCACCAGGCCCTCCGCCCACCACAGGCTCACGACCTCCACCCCGGCCCCCGGCACCGTCGCCTGCACGGTGCGGTCACCCCCCAGGGAAATGCCAACGTGGTAGATCGTTGCCGGGTCAGCGGGGTCCGTTGCCCAGAAGACGAGGTCGCCAGGGCGCAGCTGGCTGAGGGGCACATGGGGGCCGGAATAGTACTGCTCTTCCGCCGTCCTGGGCAGGTAGACGCCGGCCGTCCGCCAAGCCGAGAGGGCGAGGCCGGAACAGTCGTAGGCATAGGGCCCCGTGCCGCCGTACGCGTAGGGCCGGCCCACCTGGGCGAGGCCGAACTGCGCAGCGAGGGCCCCGGCGTCCGTGTGGGCCGGGGCCTGGGCTTCAGCAGTTGGACCGGCCCTGTCCACCGAGCTCGGGAGGGCCGGGACCGGGGCCGCCCCCACCGCGCCGGCAGCCCCGACGATGGCCCCGGCAACCAGGCAGCCCGCTGCGATGGCGCGTCCGATGAACCTCTGAGCAGTCAAGAGCCCTAACCCCTTGTCCTCTGTGGCCGGGACAAGCGGAGGCGCGTGCCACCACGGGGTACGGCCGCCTACGGCCGCATAGCTTGCACCCGGCTCAGCCGGCCCGGGGCCGGGCACTTACGCCCGATCCGGCCCCCGTGACGAATTTGTCTCGTCGCCGACTACTCTATTTTGGTCTCTTGGCAAGCTAATACGGCATTGCAACGGCGTCAAGCTTTTCGCACAAAGATGCGCTCTGGCCTGGGCATATCTGGAACAGAGCACGGCCCTTCTATTTTAGCGTTGATGTCCCATTTTGCCCCTTTTTGCCAGTTGGCCAGGCACCGTGAAGAGGTCTTTCAACCTGGTGGCGCAGAACGGGTGCCGGGCAGGGCTGCCGGGGGCCGGCACTGCCCACGGAGCAGTGCGGCATCCCCACGGCGGACTGTTCGGTGCACCCAAAGGTTGCGGAGGCAATGCCGCACCTGCCATAGTTTTGGCCCAAACTCACGGCACCCATTTGCGGGTGGACGACCGCAGCTAAAGCGGCCTCAACGGGTTTGGCCCTGGGTCGGTGCAGTCCGCGGGCTAAACGGGGAGCACGCCGGGACAGAGCGCCACCGGACGCGCCACGAACCGGCGGCACAAGGCCTCCGGCTCGCACCAACCGGGCAGGCGCCGACCGCACTCCCGGGACAGCGGTCCCTCTGGACCGGTCGGTCGGGCCCTATCGGGCCCTACTTGAAGCGGTAAGTGATACGACCCCGCTTCAGGTCGTACGGGCTGATCTCGACCTGCACCCGGTCACCGGGCAGCACCCGGATCCGGTGCATGCGCATCTTGCCCGAGTTGTGGGCCAGGACCTCGTGACCGTTGTCGGTCTTCACACGGAAGGTGGCGTTCTTCAGGGACTCGACTACCGTCCCCTCCAGCAGGATGGCCTGCTCTTTGGCGTTGGTATTGGACAGTGCTCCTACCTCCTCCCCCCGATCCTACCGGCTGCGACGCCACCCCCACCCCCAGCCCGAGCGGGGGATGCCCCCCACGGCTGCTCTGCCGCCATCGCCGGGCAGGCACAGGCATCAGGCCCGGGCTCCCCTTGCCCCACCCCGACGCCCACCACCCAGGGGCAGGCACTCCTCCCGCACCACCTGGCGCGCCGGCTTGTCCGGGCGCAGGCCGAGGAAGCTGGGGTGGCGCAGGCGGCCCTCTTCGGTCCAGTTGCTGAAAGCAACTTCCGCCACCAGGACCGGCTCGACCCAGAGGGCACCCGTGCCCGGCACGGGCCCGGCAAAGGGTGAGGTGGGCCGTTCCAACGCCGCGAGCCGCCGGCCGAGGTCGGCCAGGGCCGCCCCGTCGAAGCCGCTCCCCACCCGCCCCGCGTACTCCAGGCACGACGACCGGTAGTACCCGACGAGGAGAGCGCCCAGCACGGCCCGCGAGCCCCGGGGCCTGGTGAAGCCGCCCACGACCAGCTCCTGGCGGCAGGAGCACTTCAGCTTGACCCAGTCCCCGGACCTGCCACCCCGGTAGGCCGACCCGGTCCTCTTGGCCACCAGTCCCTCCCAGCCCTCCCGGCAGCTGGCCTGTAGGAGCGCCCGTGGCTCGCCGACCAGGGGCTTTACGAGCACCAGCGGGCCGTGGGGCTCGATCAACTGCGCCAACAACGCCTTGCGGTCCTCGAGAGGGAGCGGCCTGGTGTCCCGGCCCAGCAGTTGGAGCAGGTCGAAGACCCAGTAGGCGACCTCGTCGGCCTCCCCCCGCTGAAGGGCCCCGAAGTCCGGGCGGCCGGCCTTCAGCCCGACCACCTCGCCGTCGAGCACGAAGTCAGGTGCCGCTACGGCCACCAGTGCCTCGACCAAGGCGGGGAACCGGGGCCCCAGCAACAGGCCGTTGCGTGAGAACAGCTCGACGCGCCCGCCGTTACGGACGGCTTGACAGCGGAGGCCGTCGAGCTTGGGCTCGAACAGCCAGCTAACCGGCGCCCCGGGGCGGAGCACCGCTTCGCCGGCCCGGCCGCCCACGGCGAGCATGGGCGACATGGGGCGAGCCGCGCCGGGTGGGCCCGGCGCCATCACGCCCTCCAGCCCGTACAGGGGCCGGAGCGCACCGGCCGCTCAGACCGCCAGTTGGCGACGCTGCTCGCCACTGAGGGTGGCCAGGAACTCAGATGCCCAACGGTGGACGTCGTTGGTGGAGACCCGCTGGCGCATGCGGCGCATGCGTCGCTCCGCCTGGGCGGGACTGGCCTCCACGGCCGCCATTATCTGCCCCTTGAGGCTGTCGATGTCGTGCGGGTTGACAAGGAAGGCACCCCGCAGCTCCTCCGCCGCACCGGTGAACTCCGAGAGCACGAGACGCCCGCCGAGGTCGTAACGGCAGGCCACGTACTCCTTGGCCACCAGGTTCATCCCGTCGCGTAGGGGTGTCACCAGGGCAACGTCCGCCGCCAGGTAGAGAGCTGCCATCTCCTCCTTGGGGAAGCTCTGGTGGAGGTAGTGGAGGGCGGGGTGGCCGACAGGCGAGAAGTCACCGTTGATGCCACCGACCACCCGCTCCAGCTCCTCCCTCAAGCGCTGGTACTGCTCCACCTCTCCCCGGCTCGGGCTCGCCACCTGTACCATCACCGCTCCCGGTGGGCCGAGCCGGCCCTCCCTCAGCAGCTCCCCGTACGCCCGCAGCCGGTGCAGGAGGCCCTTGGTGTAGTCCAGCCTGTCCACACCCAACAGGACCACCTCCGGGTCCCCCAGGTCGTGGCGCACCTGCCTCGCCCGCTCGATCGTCTCCGGCCTCTGGGCCAGTTCGCTCAGGCCCGCCGAGTCCACCGAGATGGGGAAGGCCCCCACCCGGGCGACGGCCTGCTCGCCCGTCCGGCGACGGATGTTGACCAGCGGTCCCTGCACATGGTGGTCGGTGAGCCTGCGGCACGCACGCAGGAAGTTGGAGGCGCCGTCAGCGGTCTGGAAGCCGACCAGGTCCGCCCCCAACAGGCCCTCGACCACCTCCCGCCGCCACGGCAGTTGGGCAAAAAGGTCGTAGGGCGGGAAGGGGATGTGGTTGAAGAACCCGATGCGCAGGTCGGCACGCATCCCGCGCAGCATCGCAGGCACCAGTTGGAGGTGGTAGTCGTGGGCCCAGACCGTGGCACCGCGCGCCGCATGCGCAGCAGCTGTGGCGGCGAAACGGTGGTTGACCTCGACATAGGCGTGCCACCACCGACGCGAATAGACGGGTGGGGCGGTCACGTCGTGGTAGAGGGGCCACAGGGTGGCATTGCAGAAACCCTCGTAGTACTGGTCCACTTCCTCCTCGCTCAGCGCGACGGAGATGGCATGGACGTCACCGGCCCCCAGGTCCGGGCCGCCGGCACGCCCGTCCTGCACCGCGGCCGCCGGCGGGGTGCCCGGGCCCGTCACTGCCCGGACCTGGCCCGTGTCCTCCCACAGGCCCGGTGGCAGGCCCTCGCGCCGCCTGGGCGCCGTGGCCGCGGAGGGGGCCGCCTCTCCGGTCCAACCCACCCAGGCGCCACCGCTCTTGGCGATCACCGGCTGCAGGGCCGTCACCAGGCCACCCGGGCTGCTCCGCCAACGTGCACCGTCCCCCAGCGGGCCCGGCTCCACCGGCAAGCGGTTGGAAAGGACGAGGAAGTCGAACAGTGCCCCGCCGGTGGGCCCGTCCAGGCTCGAGCCGGCCACTGGGTATGCGGTCCCGGAAGTCATCAGGATTGTTCCCTACCCCCCGACCGGCGTTCTTAGCCGTTTGAACATCACGACATGTGGCCCGATGACCGGCTCCTCCCACACCTCCCCCCAGGTCGCCAGACCAGCCCGGCGGTAGAACTCGACCGCCCCCCAACGGGCATTGCACCACAGGAGCAACCCACCCTGCTCCTCGGCATGAGCCAGGGCCGCCCGCAGGACCAGTGCCCCGACACCTTGGCCCTGCCAATGAGGCGCCGTGGCCATGCCCCGGAGCCTCCATGCTCCCCCGGCAGGCACTTCGAGGGGGCCGGGCTCGCCGCGCACCTCCCAGGGAGGGGCCTCGGGCCACACCGTGGCCACGCCGACAACCTCTCCCGAGGCGCTCCGGGCACAGAAGTGCGCGCTCACAGGTCTCTCGTCGCCGGGGAAGAGAGCCTGGTCGGCCGTCGTGTGCGGGCGCAGGACGCTGTGGCGCAGGCCTACGACGTCGGCCGGGCTGCACCTGTCGACAGTCACCGACCGCGGCGTGCTCACCTGCCCACCAGCCTCGCCTGCACCAGTGCAGGTATGCTCGCAGCCCGGTCGACCAGTTCGTCCGCCAGGTGCGAGAGCTGTGTACGGCAGCTGAAGCCGTCCATCACCAGTTGCACCTCGTGGCCCCCGGCCGCCCCGAGACCCTGGCGCAGCCTGGGTAACCAGATCTCGTTGCCGATGCGGCGCGAGAGCGGCTCGTGGCGGGCGTTGAACCCGAACGACCCGGCGAGGCCGCAGCAGCCGGCATCGAGGACCTCGACCTCGTAGCCCAGTGCCTCCAGGACCTCCACGTCGGCCGCGGTGCCCACGACCGAGCGCTGGTGGCAGTGCGGGTGCAGCAGGGCACGGCGCGCCGCTCCGGGCAACGGGGCGCGTCGGCGCAGTTCCTCGAGGTGGCCCTCGGCGACCAGGTGCTCGGCCGGGCTGCGGGCGAGACCGGCGAGGGCCTTGGCGTTGGGGTCCCCGGGCAGGAGAGCGGGCAGCTCGTCCCTGAAGGCCACCAGGCTGCTCGGCTCCGGGACCACCACGGGCACGCCCGCGTCGACCCAGGGGCCGAGCACCGAGAGCAACCGCCGCAGGCTTCTCCGGGCGAGGTCCAGCATCCCGAAGTCGTACAACGTACGCCCGCAGGTGGCCCAACCCTGCGGCACAGCCACACGCTCGCCGAGCAGTTCGAACATCGAGACGACTTCGCGGCCCACCTGGGGTGAGAAGGCGTCGGTGAAGGTGTCAGGCCACACGACGACACTGGCGCCCTTGTGCCGGGCCAGGTCGGGTGAGCTCCGCCGGAGCTGGTAACGCATCCCGCCCGAGGGCGAGAACTTCGGCGCAGGCCGGTTCTGAGCGATCCCGGCGGCCTTCTTCAGCACGGGGCCGAGCCTGTCCGAGGCCAGGGAAGCGTTGGCCAGACGGGCCAGCACCGGCGAGGCCGAGGTGAGCCTGGCCGCCCAGGGCAGCAGGCCCATGGCGTACATGACCGCCGGGCGCAGCCTGCCCTGGTAGTAGTGGGAGAGGAACTCGGACTTGTAGGTGGCCATGTCCACGTGGGTCGGGCAGTCCGAGGCGCAAGCCTTACATGACAGGCACAGCTCGAGCGCCTCCCGTACCTCCTCGTTGCGCCACGTGGCCGGCACCAGTTCGCCCCTGAACATCTCGGCCATGACCTTCGCCCGCCCACGGGTTGAGTGCACCTCGTCGCGGGTCACACGGAACGAAGGGCACATGGTGGCCGTGTCGTCACGTCGGCAGCGTCCCACCCCGACGCAGCGCAGGGTGGCATGCAGGAGCGAGCCCTCGTCGGCGGCGAGGGCGTAGCGGGCCCGGCGGAACACCGGCTTCTCCGAGAGCCCGAAGTACTTGATGTTGCTGTCGAGCGGGTACGGGTCGACCACTTTGCCCGGGTTCATGAGGCCCTGGGGGTCCCAGGTCCTCTTGAACTCGGCGAAGGCTCCCACCAGTTCGGGCCCGTACATCACCTCCAGCAGCTCCCCTCGGCTCTGGCCGTCGCCGTGCTCCCCGGAGAGCGAACCGCCCAGGGACACCACGAGCTCGGCAGCCTCGGTGACGTAGGCCCGGTAGCGGGCCAGGCCCTCCCGGCTGGCCAGGTCGAAGTTGTTCCGTGTGTGCACACACCCCTGGCCGAAATGCCCGTACCACGCCCCCGAATAGCCGTAGCGCTGCCACAGCCCCCCGACACCCCGCAGGTACTCGGCCAGGCGCGCCGGGGGAACGGCTCCGTCCTCCCACCCCTCGTAGTTGTGGTGCCCGTCGAGCCGGATCGCCGTGGCGCCCAGCCCGGACTCCCGTACCGCCCAGAGCAGACGCTGTTGACCGGCGTCCTCCACGAGGGTGGCGCTGGTGCCCGACGGGAGCGACCGGAGCAGGCGGGCTGCCTTCTCGCGTGCCTCCTCAGCCGTCTGCCCTCCGAGCTCGGCCAGCAACCACCCGTCACCGGGAGGCAGCAGTGCCACCCCGGCCTGGTTGAGGCCATGAGCCTGCATCTGCGACACCAGGGTGCGGTCGAAGCCCTCCAGGGCCAGGAGAGGATGGACCAGCAGCTCGGGGACGGCCTCGGCGGCAAGGTAGATGTCCTCGTAGCCGATGGCCACCAGGGCTCGATGGGCGGGGCTGGTGACCAGGCGCAGGAGGGCCTCGGTGGTGAAGGCGCATGTCGACTCCGTGCCCACCAGTGCCCGGGCCACGTTCATCCCCTCCGGCGTGGCCAGCTGGTCGAGGTTGAACCCGCTCACCCGTCGCGGGATGTCGGGGAAGCGCTGGCGCACCTGCTCCCCGTAGCGCCGGGTCAGGGCCTCCAACCCCGAGAGCACGGCGGCAGAACGTCCCCCGCCCTCGAGTGCGGCTGCCAGGCCGGGCTGGTCGTAGCAGCGGGCCTCGAACGTCTCCCCGTCCGCCAGGACGACGGTCAGAGCCTCCACGTTCTCAGCTGTCTTGCCCGCATAGACGCCGTGAGTCCCGCAGGAGTTGTTGCCCACCATCCCGCCGATCGTGCACCAGGCGTGCGTGGCGGGGTCGGGGCCGAAGGTGAGACCGCTGCGCTCGGCCTGTCGTCGCAGGTCGTCGAGCACCACTCCGGGCTGCACCCGCGCCGTGCGGCGTTCGGAGTCGATCTCCAGCACACGGTCCATGTGCCGTGACATGTCGAGCACCACGGCCTCGTTGCAGGCCTGTCCGGCAAGGCTGGTGCCGCCGCCCCGGGCCAGGAGCGCCGCCCCCGCCTCGGCGGCCACCCTCGACGCGGCCGCCACGTCCTCGTGGCCCCGTGGGTACACCACCCCGAGAGGCACATGCCTGTAGTTCGAGGAGTCGCTCGCGTAGGCGGCGCGGGTCGTGTTGTCGAACCTCACCTCGCCCTCGAGCACTTCTCCCAGGTGCCTGCCGAGAGCACTGCGGCGGGTCTCGTCGAGCTTTGCTGGCCGGGACATAGCTGGTCAGCCTAGTGAAGTGGCCCGCCGGGCCGCCCTGGCGCCGTCACCGACGGCACTCGGGTGGGACCGGCGGCCCACAGGCGCCGCTCGCAGGGAGCCTCAGAGGCTCTTCACGACCTCCGCCATGAACTGGCCGGCCTCGGTCGGGTTCAGGGCCACCCGCGCCCCGGCCGCCCGCAGGGCGTCCATCTTGGCCTTGGCCGTGCCCTTTGTCCCCGAGATGATCGCCCCCGCGTGGCCCATGCGCCTCCCCGGAGGCGCGGTGACCCCGGCGATGTAACTGACCACCGGCTTGGACATCTGCGAGGAGATGAACTCGGCGGCCTTCTCCTCCTCGGTGCCACCGATCTCACCGATCATCATCACCGCCCGCGTCTCCGGGTCGGCCTCGAAGGCTTCCAGGCAGTCCAGGAACGTCGTGCCCGGCACGGGGTCACCCCCAATGCCGACGCAGGTGGTCACCCCGATGCCCATCTCCTTCAGCTCGTAGAGAGCCTGGTAGGTGAGGGTGCCACTTCGGCTGACGATACCGACCGGGCCACCGGGCAGGGCGATGTCCCCGGCGGTTATGCCGATGTTGCACTTGCCCGGGCTGATGAGACCGGGGCAGTTGGGGCCGATGAGGCGGGTACCGGGGTAGTTGTGGCGCAGTTCGCTGTAGACGCGGGCCTCGTCCTGGGCCGGGATGCCCTCGGTGATGCAGACCACGAGCTCGACACCGGCCGCCGCCGCCTCGAGTATCGATGCCGGCGCCACCTTGGCCGGCACCGAGATGAAGCTCGCAGTGGCCCCGGTCGCCTGACGGGCCTCCGCCGCCGTGGCGAAGACAGGTATGCCCTCGACGTCCTGACCGCCCTTGGCCGGGTTGACGCCGGCAACGACCTTGGTCCCGTAGTCCCGGTTGCGCAGGCCGTGGAACCTGGCCTGGCCCCCGGTCAGGCCGTGCACTATCACCTTGGTGCTCTCGTCCACGTAGATGCTCATCGCTGCACCCCTGCAAGCTCGACGGCCGTGCGGGCGGCCTCCATCATGCTGGCTGCGGAGACCAGCTTCTCGCCTTCCACCGTGCTCAGGATCTGCCTCCCCTGCTCAGCATTGGTGCCGTCAAGGCGCACCACCATCGGCACTGTTATGTCGACCCGCGCCAGGGCGGTGACAATGCCGTTGGCGACCTCCTCGCCGCGCGTGATCCCTCCGAAGATGTTGACCAGGATCGAGCGCACGTTCGGGTCCGAGGTGATGACCTCCAGGGCGTTGGCCATCACCTCGGCACTGGCACCTCCACCGATGTCGAGGAAGTTCGCCGGGCTGCCTCCGACCTGGTTGACTACGTCGCAGGTGCTCATGGCCAGGCCCGCCCCGTTCGCAATGACGCCCACGTAGCCGTCCAGGCCCACGTACTGGAGGCCGAGCTTGCGGGCCAACCGCTCCCTGTCGTCCATCTCGGCCACACCGGCCAGCTCCTCCCACTCGGGATGGCGGAAGGCCGCATTGTCGTCGAGGGTGACCTTGGCGTCGAGGGCGTGCACCCGGCCGTCCGGGGTCAGGACCAGCGGGTTGACCTCGACCAGGTCTGCGTCACCCTCCACGAAACAGCGGTACAGCTTGAGCAGCACATCGGTGGCCCCCGCCCTCGCCTCCTCGTCCAGTCCCGCCTCCTCCACCAGGCGCCGGGCCTGCTCCGGGCTGAAGCCCTCGAAGGGGTCGATGTGCAGACGGGCGATCGCGGAGGGGTCCTCCTCGGCCACCTGCTCGATCTCGACCCCGCCCTTGGCCGAGACCATGGCCAGGTGCTTCTTGGCCCCCCGGTCCAGGGTGAAGCTGGCGTAGTACTCCCGGGCGATGTCGGAAGCGTGCTCGACCCAGACGCGCTTCACCTTGTGGCCCTTGATGTCCATGCCGATGATCGCCTCGGCGTGGGCCCGGGCCTGGGCAGCGTCGCCGGCGAGCTTGATACCCCCGGCCTTGCCTCGGCCACCGACCTGGACCTGGGCCTTGACGACAACGGGGTAGCCGAGGCGGTCGGCTGTGGCTACCACCTCATCCGGCGTTAGGGCGACATCGCCGGGGGACACCGGGATGCCGTAGCGGGCAAAGTACTGCTTGCCCTGGTACTCGAACAGGTCCACGTGCTCTCCTTGCGAGGGGGTGGCGGACTTCTCGCACACTAGCGGGGCGCGCCAGGGGGCCGAAAGACGGCCGGGGCAGGAGGAGCGCCCAGTGGCTTGCCCCTCGCGCGGCGGGCGGCCATGCTGGTGGCCATGCCCACGGCGCTCATCACTGGCATAACGGGACAAGACGGCTCCTACCTGGCAGAGCTGCTGCTCGAAAAGGGTTACGAGGTGGTGGGGGCACACCGCAGGAGCAGCACGGTGACCTTCGAACGGATCGCCCACCTCATGGACAAGGTCACGATGGTCTCGGCCGACCTTCTCGACGAGTCGTCGCTCATCCGTGTGCTGAAGGAGTACCGGCCGACCGAGGTGTACAACCTGGCCGCCCAGTCCTTCGTGATGACCTCGTGGGCACAGCCCGTCCTGACGGGCGAGGTCACCGCCCTGGGCGTCACACGCCTGCTCGACGCCATCCTCACCGTCGACCCTTCGGTCCGCTTCTACCAGGCCAGTTCGTCGGAGATGTTCGGCAAGGTGGTCGAGGTGCCCCAGAAGGAGACCACACCCTTCTACCCCCGCAGCCCCTACGGGGTGGCCAAGGTCTACGGCCACTGGGCGACGGTCAACTACAGGGAGAGCTACAAGCTGCATGCCAGCTCGGGGATCCTCTTCAACCACGAGAGCCCACGCCGTGGCCTCGAGTTCGTCACCCGCAAGGTCACCAATGCCGTGGCGCGCATCAAGCTCGGCCAGGCGGACCACGTGGGCCTGGGCAACCTCGACTCCCAGCGGGACTGGGGGTACGCCAAGGACTACGTCCGAGCCATGTGGCTGATGCTCCAGCAGGACGAACCGGCCGACTACGTGGTCGCCACCGGGGAGACGCACTCGGTGAGGGAGTTCTGCCAGATAGCTTTCGGCCACGTGGGCCTGGACTGGGAGAAGTACGTCCGAGTGGACGAGCGTCACTTCCGCCCCGCCGAGGTCGACCTCCTCATCGGCGACCCGGGCAAGGCCCATGACGCGCTGGGTTGGAAGCCCGAAGTGAGCTTCGAAGAGCTGGTCTGCATGATGGTGGACGCCGACGTCGAGGCGCTCTCCCGCTAGGCGCAGGACCGGGGTGCACGGGGCCCGGCCCGGTGCTCAGGGGCGCCAAGCGGTGAGGACCGACGGGCCGGCGGGCCGGGGCCACCCGGTCGGCCCGGTCGGGCCAGCCGGGCCCCGGCCCTGCTCGAAGCTGTACACGCGGCCGTCGGCGGCCAGTACGTAGTAACCGCCCCGGGGAGCGGGCGCCACCGAGACCACCCGTGCCCGCACCCTTACGCCTGGCAACGACCCGACAAAGGGTGCGTCCCCGTAGGCGAAAACCCCGCCATCGCTCGCCACGAGGTAGTAGCCCCGCCCGTCGGCCGAGGGGACTATGCCGGTTACCTGCCTGCCCGGGGCCAGGGGTGGCCCTGACCCGAAGTAAGCCGCGTCACCGAACGGGAAGACGGACCCGTGCGCGGTGACCAGCCAGTACCCGTGGCCATCGGGTGTGGCTGCCATTCCCACGACCCGCCTCGGCCCCGGCGCCCCCTCCAGCGAGCCGTAGAGCTCAGCTGTCCCGAAGGCGTACACGGTCCCGTCCCGGGTCGCAAGCCAGTACCCGCGGCCCCCCGGCATCGCCACGATCGCCACAACGGGCGCTCTGAGCAGGTCATGGCTCGCAGAGCCGTACCACCGGGCATGGCCGAACGCCAGCACACCTCCACGGCTGCCGACCACCCAGTAGCCTCCCTTGCCCGGCATGGCGGCCATGGACACGAGGCTGCCTGCCAGAGCCGTGCCTCGCGCCGTCCCGTAGTAGGGAGCGCGCCCGAAGGCCCGGATGTCGCCGGCCGAGTCGGCGACCCAGTAGCTCGTCCCCTGGCGGGCCGAAGGCGTCACCGGTCCGGCCGGCCCGGGTGAGGCCGGCGCGGTGGGCGCCGGGGCGCCGCCGACAACAGAGGTCGTCGTAGTTGCTGGCGCCGGCGGCGCGGTCGTGGGTGCAGCCGGCCGGGTGGTGGCGGCGGGCGGGACAGGACGTGTGGTGGTGGTGGCTGGGGCCGTGGTCGTCACCCCGGGCGGGCGGGTGCTGGTCGCTGCGGGCGGGCGGGTGCTGGTCGCTGCGGGCGGGCGGGTGCTGGTCGCTGCGGGCGGGCGGGTCGTGGTGGCGGCGGGCGGGGGGCTGGTAGTGGTGGCCGCGGGAGGGGCCCCGGTCCCCGCTCCGACCTGGAACCAGTCGCTTCGCAGTCCAAGGGCCGCGGCGAACCGGGCACCGGTCACCGTCTCGGCCCCGGTGGTCCCGCTGATGCGCACCAGCAGCACCCGACCGCCGATCTGGCCCAACCCGTTGCGCTCGACGACCTGCACCGAGGTGACGTCGCCCACCGAGGGGAACCGTCGGGCCACCGCCGCCGCCGACAGGGTTACCGTCCAGGAATGGACCGGGTTGGCAGGCACGGCGTCACCAAGGTCGGGCACGGCAGGGAAGGCCCCACCGGCTGTGTAACCGCCGGTGGACGCAGAGTACTCGGCCATGGCCACGGATCCCACGGGGCCGCACGCTGTCCCTCGAGCACAGTAGAGGACCTGTCCCGCCGTGGCTGCCACCTGGGCGTCCGCCGTCTGGCCCCATTGGCTGGGGAGGCCTGCATAGACCTGGCAGTAGGTGGTGTCGCAGATCGCACCGGCGGCCGCTGTATAGGCAAGAGCAAAGCTCCGGGCTGCCACGGCCTGGGCCTCGAGGGCCGCCTGGCCTCCGTTCTGCTCCCAGCTCACCGGGGACTCGGCCGGCACGACGCCGTCCACATAGTCCTCCAAGCCCACGATGTTCTCGGTCCGCCCCGGCTGAGGAGCGACGATCCACCCCTGGTAGGTCCTCTGGCCCAGTCCGGGCAGGCAGAGCGTGACCTGGGGCCTGCCGGCGCCGGCGGACGTGGCCCCCCCGCGCCCGGCCGAGGCGATCGTCACCGGCCCTGCCCCTGCAGCCACGACCGACCACGGCCCGCCGCAACCCTGTCCTGCGAACAGCGTCGAGGCGCCACCGGCCCAACGGACCAGGAAGGCCGCGGCGCGGTAGCTGGGGCCGGCGGCAGTGGTCGCCACCAGGTCGCCCCCCGGTGCTGCCGTGGCAATGGTGGGGTGGCCGCTCAGTTCCGAGATGACCACGGTCACGTCGGGCTCAGGGCCCTGGAGCTTGCCCAGGACGGTGCCACCGTAGTAGTGGGCAAGTACCTGCTGGTAGTCCCAGCCGTACTCGGAGGAGTAACCGAACGCACCCCACTGTCCCATGCCCTGCCCGTGGCCGTACCCGAAACCGGTGACCCGGAAGGCCAGGGAGGCTGCTGCAGCTCCGGGTGCCGCCGTCACCACCAGGCCCGTCACCACTGACGCAGCGACGACGAGCAGGCGGCTCAGCCGCCGCCCTGCCCGCAAGGCCACCCCGCACCGCTGCTGAGAGGGTAAGACCGACAAGAGCTTCTCCCGTACCTGGACAGGCGACGTGTCGTCGAGGCCGCCACCGACCCTGGTACGGAACTTCTCGGCAGCCCGGGACCTGATATTAAACGCATCAGGAGCTGATCGCTACCACGGGCGCCGGTGGCGCCCCCGTCAGCGAGCTCGGCTCGTAGGCAGCGCCCCCCTTGGCCAGTACGCGCCCACCCGAGCCGACGAGCCAGTAGCCACGGCCGAAGGGGCTGGTGGCTATGCCCACAATGGCTTGTCGGGGCCGGGCTTGGACGGCGGAGCCGTAGAAGGTGGCATCACCCAGAGCGAACACGCCCCCGTCGCCGGAGGCGAGCCAGTAGCCACGACCGTCCCGGGTGGGGGCGATGCCCACCACCGGCCCGGCCAGGTGCAGGGACGTGCGCGGGCCGAAGTAGCCGGCGTTACCGAACGGGTAGACGTCCCCCTGCGCGTTGACGAGCCAGTAGCCACGTCCGCCCGGGGTCGCTGCCATGGCGACCACGGGCCCCGCAGGTGGAGGGTGCCCACCGGCCTCCCTCAAGGTCCGGGCGTCACCGTAGGCAAGGACCCTGCCGTTGCTCGCTGCCAGCCAGTAGCCACGCCCGTCCGGGGTGGCAGCCATGGCCACAACAGGTGAACCCAGGTGGGCGTGGGACGCCGACCCGAAGTAGCCCGTCCCGCCGAAGGCGAACACGCCCCCGTCCCTGGAGGCGAGCCAGTAACCGAGGCCGTCCGGCGCCTCGGCCACGGCGACGATGGGTGCGGCCAGGTGCTTGCCCGCCAAGGAACCGCCCGGGGCCGCCACGCCTGCGTTGTACGTGCTCCCGTTGGCGGTTGCGATCTCGTAACCGTCCAATGGTGTGCGCGCCCGGCGGGCGGCGGCCTGGACGGCGGCCGCCACATCGAGCAAGCCCCCGTTGATCCTGTCCCCTCCGGGCACGAGGGGTGTGGCCGTGGCCCTGAGCAGAGTGGCCACCTCCGGCCCGCTCAGGGAGGGGTCGGCCGCCATCACGAGCGCGGCCGCCGCCGCGACGTGCGGCGCGGCGAACGAGGTACCGCTCTCGACGGCGTAGTTGCCGTCCCACCACGTCGAGAGGACTCCTACACCGGGAGCAGCGATGTTGGCCGCGTTGCCGTACTCGGAGAAGTCCAGATAGGGCCCGCCACCGGCAGGGTTGACCTGTCCCTGGTCCGTGCTGGCGGCCACGCTCAGCACACCAGGGTACGACGCCGGGTACAGGGGCTCCTTGGACGGCCCCGAGCCGGGCTCGGCGTTGCCTGCAGCCGCAACCACTACGACGCCATGGGCGATCGCGTAGGCCACGGCCGCCTCCTCGTCGGCGTTGGGGCCGCAGTCGCCCGGGTACTGGCTGCACGGGTTGCTTGTCAGGGAGAGGTTGATCACCCTGGCCCCGGCGCTCACCGCGTCGTAGATGCCGGTTGCCTCGTCCGTCGTGGTGCCGTAGCCGTTGTCGGCCAGGACCTTGATGTCGAGCACCCTTGTCGACCAGCCGAGGCCCGCTATCCCCATGCCGTCGTTGGGCTGGGCCGTGACCAGACCGGTCACGAAGGTGCCGTGACCGTTGTTGTCGTAGGGCGACGAGCAGAGAGCGTTGTCGGCCTGGCACACGTCGGGGCCGACCACGACCTTGCCCTTGAGCTGGGGTTGGCTCGGGTCGACGCCCGTGTCCAGCACAGCCACCAGCACGGAGCTGCTGCCCTTGGTGACCGCCCACGCCTGAGCGGCCTTGACCGCCCACATGTCTGTCTGGCCGTTCGGGTGCACCAGGGTGGCACCGGCCCCCAGCTCCGGGTTCTCCACCACGACCGGTTGCGACGGCCCGCAGCTCGACGAATAGCACGGGTTGTTCGGCACCACCTCCCCGGCGGCCCTCACCTGGTGCGCCACGGAGACGTAGTTGACCCCTGGGCGCTCACTGAGCGGGCCGGCCATAGCGGCCACCTCGGCATCGGGGAGATCGGTCACCCAACGGTCGCCGGGCAGCAACTGAGGCACCCCTCCCGGCACCCGCCCGAGGAGCGCTGCCGGGTCAGCCTCGGCGTGGCGCGAGAGCTGTACCACCACCTGCTCGACAGCGACCTTGACAACACCCGCCGCTCCGGGCGACGGGGCAGCGAAGCCGGCCACGGCCGCCACGCCGACCGCACCTGCCCAGAGGCGCAGGACTGGTCGCCTCCTGGCGGCCCAGGCCAACTGTGCTCCGGGGCTTGACAACCGGCCGCGCGCCTAGCGGCCCCGCAGGCGGCGCACCGCCGTGACCCGGGACGAGCCCGCTCGCTCCCGGAGGCGCTGGGTTAGCGAGATGGGAGACGTCTCGACCACCGTCAACGACCGGAGCACGGAGGGGTCGAACACTCCCCAGCTGGAGGGGCTCGTACCATTGGCGACGAGGGGGTAGGCGTCCACCGTGTCGACCTCCACTCTCTTGGAGATGAGCCTGTACCGTTTGCGGAGCTGCTCGGCCAGCTCGGGGGACGCAGCCGAGAACCTCGACGCCACCAGGGCCAGCGCCCACAGCACGGGGGGCAGGACCTCCGGGTCCTCGCCGACCACAACCTCCGCGTGTGCGAAGTGCCGGAGCGCCAAGACCAAGCCCGCAGCAGTGGCCATCTGGGCCGCGGGTGCCCGGTCGGAGAAAGGCGCGCCGTACTGCAGCACGAGCACCACCCGCTCCGGGCACTGGTAGTGGCGCCTCACCTGGTCCAGCCTCCGGCCGGCCAGAGGTCCGACGACGGGGACGACCAGGTCTGCAGCCCCGGGCCGGTAGGAGACGACCCGCACCGTGGCCCCGGTGGACCAGGCTCGCCTGACAGCGGCGAGCGTGGCCGCCGTGGCCGGTCCCGGGGCCGGCGGGTAACCACCCACCACTGCGACGTCGCAAGCGGCCATGATCCGAGAACTTACCATCAGTAAGGCTCTTGGCGCCCCGCGGTAGGCTCACCCTCCGTGAACGGCGTGAAGGTTAGCGCGCGGGCTGCATTGGACCGCCTTATCCAGCACTACTTCGACGAACAGTGGGCACGCGCCCTGCCCGTCATCACGGCAGCCCGTGATGCCGCCAACGCCACCGTCCCGGCGCTGGACGACCGGCTGAACGGGGTGGAGCAGAGGTTCGGCCCGGTCGAACGGCGCCTCGACGAGATCGAGCAGAGGCAACGTGAGCTGAAGGGCGACTTCGAAGGCCTGGGCCGCACCGTCGCACAGGACCTGGAGGCGCTCGGCAACCGGGTGGGCGACGAGCTGAGGGGCAGTGAGGAGCGCTCGCAGCTGATCTTCTCCCAGCAGTTCGAGGCGTTCGCCAACCGCATGTCCGACGAGCTGAGGGGAAGCGAGGAGCGCTCGCAGCTGATCTTCTCCCAGCAGTTCGAGGCGTTCGCCAACCGCATGTCCGACGAGCTGAGGGGAAGCGAGGAGCGCTCGCAGCTGATCTTCTCCCAGCAGTTCGAGGCGTTCGCCAACCGCATGTCCGACGAGCTGAGGGGCAGCGAGGAGCGCTCTGGCATGGCGTTCGAAGGCCATGCCGACCGGGTGGTGCGCCAGCTCGAAGGCCAGGCAGCGAGGCAGGCCGAGCTGCGCGGCGCCATGGACGACCAGGCGGCAGCGGTCGAATCGCTCGTCCGGCGTTTCGAGGACCGGGTCGACAAGCTCCGGTCCGACCTGGTCGAGCTTTCCAGGATGCTCCGTATGCAGGGGGACGCCGCAGACCAGGTGGCAGAGGTGCTCGGCCGGACCATCGCCCGGCTGTCCACCGAGGTGGACCAGCTCTCCGAGGCGTTGCACGCGACGACGCCGGGGACCTTGCCACCCGCATGACGGCCAAGGGGGTCCTCTTCGACCTCGTGGCCGTGCAGAGCCCCAGCTACCGGCGCCGGGGCATCGCCCGTTACAGCTTCGAACTGGCAAAGGCGGTCAGCGAGCGCCACCCGGAGCTCGTCACGGCCATGGTGGTCCACCCCGAGCTCGAGGATGCCGAGGAGCTGGCGGGGCTGGGCCGTTGGCTGACGAGCTCGCCCGATTGGGAGGCCGCCGGGGTGGTCCACCTGAGCTCGGCCTTCGAACCGGAAGTGCCGGTGAAGCTCTTCTGGCCCCCCGAGGTGACCAGGCACGGCCTCCTCACTGCGGTCACCGTTTACGACCTGATACCGGAGCTCTTCCCGGGCTGGTACCTCCAGGACCCCGGTCTGCGCCGCCGGTGGCGCGCCGGGCGTGAAGTGGTGCGTGCCGCAGACCTCGTCTTCACCATCTCCGAGTCCACCCGTGAGGACACTGTGGCCCTGCTCGGCATGCCCGAGGAACGCGTCCGCGTGGTGGGCACGGGCACGGCTTCGACCTTCGTCCCGGCCGCGTCACGCCAGAAGGCACTGGCAGCGGCCAAGGCGCGGGTCAAGGGGCTGAAGAAGGGCTTCCTCCTCTACACCGGTGCCTTCGACCCGCGCAAGAACGTGGACAACCTGGTCCGCGGGTACGCGGCTCTGCCACCCAGGGTCATCGAGCACCACCAGCTGGTGATCGCATGTTCGGCCCCGCCGCTGACCCGCAACCACTACCTCGTGATGGCCCGGGAGCTCGGCCTGCGCCGGGACCGCGTCCTCATCCCGGGCTACGTCCCCGAACGGGTGCTCGTGGCGTTGAACCAGTCCGCCGAGCTGGCTGTGTTCCCCTCGCTCTACGAGGGTTTCGGTTTCCCCGTGGTCGAAGCACTGGCCTGCGGGACTCCAGCCATCGCCGGTGACAACTCGTCGCTACGCGAGATCCTCCCACGGGAGGCGCGCTTCCAGGCGCAGGACCCGTGGGCCATCGCCGAGGCGATCGAGCGCGCCCTGTACGACGCGTCCCACCGCGCCCGTCTGATGGCGCTGGTGAGACAGCCGACCCCTACATGGGACGATGTAGCCGACAAGGCCGCGGAAGCCCTCGAGGACCTGCTCCGACAAGCCGGCCGGCACCCGCGCTCCTGGCGGGCGAAACCCCGGGTGGCTCTGTTCGGCGCCCCCGACGCCCTGGCCGAGCAGTTGTCACCCGAGCTGGTGTGCGATTCGTTCACCTGGCCACCTTCGAGTGCTACCGCCGTCGTACTGACCGGCGCCTGGCAGGGCGGTTACGACGCCGTCGTGCTGTCCCCCCACGGCGACGGTGAGCTCGGCTCGGCGGCACTGAGGGAGCTCGCCACGGCGCTGCCCGGCCGGTGCCTGGTGATCACAGGCCCCGCTACGTCCCCTGAGGTGCTGGCTGTGGTGGCCGAGCTGTCCCTGCCCTCTGTCGACGGGGACGACGAGGCCGCTGCGCGGGCCGTCCTGGCCCTGGCGCGCCAACAGGCGGCGTGAGCACCACCGTAGTAGTCCTCTCCTACCGGCCCGGCGACTGGCTGGCCGAGTGCCTGGCAGCAACCGTGGCCCAGGCGGACGAGGTCCTCCTGGTCGACAACGGGTCGGAGGACGCCAGGGCTTCGGAACTGGGCCGCGCCTTTGGCGCACGCGTCATAAGGTCCAGGGTGAACCGCGGTTTCGCCCCCGCCGTGTGCAGCGCGCTGGGCCTGGCCAGAGGGGACCTGGTGGCGCTCCTGAACGATGACGCGGTACCCCTGCCCGGGTGGCTGTCCGGCTCAGC
>JAJZMF010000048.1 GCA_021850325.1 Actinomycetes bacterium | reverse complement strand
GGGGGAGAGCGGAGGGTTGGCTGCCATGGCGGAGATCCTGCGGGCCGAGATGGACGGCCTGGTGAGGGTGGAGGGGGCCCCGGTGTAGGCAGGCCCCGGTGTAGGCAGGCCCCGGTGTGGGAAGGCCAGGGGTGGCCGGGGCGAGCCGGCCCGCGCCGTGGTGGGCAAAAGCCCCCGCCGCTCCGGTTGGAGCGGCGGCCGGGCCGGCACCAACCTGTCGTGAGCAAACCTCCGGGCCCCTGGGCCCGCAGCGCCCAGGGGGGCCCTGTCGGCAACCCTGGCACCTCCTCGGCCACCATGGTGGTCGTGGGTTCGCCGGACCAGCCGGAGGGTGCCGTCACGAGGGATGGTGAGGCGTGGTTGCTGGGCCGCGCCGCCCGGGGGGAGCCCGAGGCTGTGAGGTGGCTGCTCGACGAGGTGGCACCGGTCGTCTACGGGTTCGTTTTTGCCCGGGTGGGAGCGAGCCAGGCCGTGGCCGAGGACCTGCTGCAGGAGACGCTGCTCGAGGCCGTGCGCTCGGCCGCCAACTTCCGCGGCGAAGCGGCGGCGAGCACCTGGATGTGCTCGATCGCCCGCCGACGCCTGGCCCGCTACTACGAGGCCGAGCGCCGGGCGGAGGTGGCTCGTAGCGCCCTCCGGGTGGAAGGCGCCACCGCGCCTGCCGACGGGGCACCGGAGCTCTTCGAGCGCCAGGACGCGGTTGTGAGGGCATTGGGCAGGTTGCCGGCGCTGCAACGCCAGGTGCTCGTGCTCAAGTACCTGGAGGAGATGTCGGTGCAGGAGGTGGCTGACCAGCTGGGGCGGAGCCGGGTCCAGGTCCAGTCGTTGCTCCAGCGCGGGCGGGACTCCCTGCGCCGCCAGATGGGAGAAGAAGGTGCCTGAGGCCGTGCCTCCCCCCGAGGAGCTCCTGGTCGGGGCTGACAGGCCGCGGCCCCTGCCCCCTGGGCTGCGTTCCCGGTTGGAGGGTGCGTTGCTCTCCCGGCCGGCGGGGACGGGGGACGTGGTAGCCGGCCCTGCACTGGACATCCCGGTCGAGCTGCGCCGGCGTCTGGAGGTGAGCCTGGGCCGGCCCACCTCGGCCCGCCGGGCCAGGGCCCTGCGCTGGTCTGTCCCCGCCGGTCTGGTGGCCGCGCTGGCCCTGGTGCTCGGCGTGCTCTCCGTTGGGGGCCGCGCCCAGGTCCCCACCGCGGGCAAGGCTGCCGACGGGGCGCTCGCTCCCGTGCTGGCGCCCGCCCGTCAGGCGGAGCCCGCCGGCCGGGCCGGCGCGTACTTCGTCCGGGCGCCCGGGGCGGCCTCCGCCAGTGCGAGCCGGGCGGCCGGTCCTGCCCAAGCACTGGTGGCGCTGACGCCGGGCGCCGGCCCGGTCGAGGGGGGCACGGTCGTGACACTGAGAGGAACAGGGCTCGCCCCGGTCGACCGGGTGCTCTTCGGCGCTGTGCCGGGACGGGTCCTGAGCCGGAGCGCGAACAGGCTCACGGTGCAGGCCCCCGCCCACCCGGCCGGTAGGGTCGTCGTGAGCGCCGAGGTGGCTGCCGGGCACGGCAGCAGCGGTCACCGGCTCGTGGTGGCAGGCCGACTGTACTTCCGCTACAGGTAGCACGGCAGTGGGCCGGGCCGCGCCCGAGTGCCCCGGCCGGCCGCTTGCTCAGTCAGCGAACTGGAGCACGACCTTGACGTCGTCCGGCTGACGTTCGTACGCAGAGCGCCAGTCGTCCAGGGGCACACGGCGTGACACCAGCCGGGCCAGCCAGGCCGGGTCAGCCTTGGCCAGTGCCTGGGCGCCCGCCTCGTAGTGCGAACGGTTGGCGTTGACCGAACCGAAGACCACGTTGTTCTCGAGCACCATGTGGCGGTTGATCTCCCCGGCGTCCACGCCGAGGGACCTGCCCTTGGAGGAGACCCCGGTGAGACAGAGGATCCCGTTCGGGGCCATCATGTCCATGGCGTCGAAGACCAGTTGCCCGACGCCCGTGCACTCGAGGACCACGTCGGGCTGAAGCCCGGTGGCCGCCAGGTCACCGTGGTGGTACGTGGCACCCAGGGCGGCCACCAGGTCCGGTTTGGCCCCCGAGGTGACCTGGTCGAGGACGTGGACGTCCAGGCCACGCTGAACGCCCAGGAGCGCCGCCAACTGCCCGATGGGGCCGGCACCCGTCACCAGCACCTGCCTCGGCTCCCACAGGGCACGTCGGGCGATGCGCTCCACCTGGTCCCAGGCCTTGGCCACCACAGTGGTCGGCTCCAGCAGCACTCCGAGGTCACCCAGTGCCGGGCCCACCTTGACGAGGAAGTCCGGGGTTATCCGGTAGTGCTCGCGTGCGTAGCCGTGATGGGACTTGATCCCCCACTCGGTGTACTGGCCGTTGCTGCACATGTCCCACTGGAGGACGGCGCAGTTCGGGCAGGGCACGGGGTCCGGACGGCGGACGATCCCCACCACCAGGTCGCCGGCCGCGAAGCCGCTGCCGGCCGGGGCCTCCAGGACCTCGCCCAGGGACTCGTGCCCGATCGCCAGGCGTTGCTCGCCTTCGGGCGCCCAGCCATAGCCTCCGGAGATGATCTCGATGTCGGTCCCGCAGATGCCGACGGCCCGGGTCCTGACCAGGACGGGCCCGTCTTCGACAGGAGGCTCGGCCATCTCGGTGAGGTCGACGGACCCGGCCTGCAGGGGTACCACGGTCACGGCTCGCATGTAAGAAACGTACAGGAGGGATGATGGTTGCATGGCTGGCGAAGACAACCTCCTGCAGGGCAGGCTCCTCGTGGCCCGCCCCACCCTGGTCGACCCCAACTTCGCCCGGACCGTCGTGCTGGTCCTGGCGCACGGGGACCAGGGTGCCCTGGGCCTGGTCCTCAACCGCCCCACCGAGTCGCCCCTTGCCGTCCCGCTGCCCGAGTGGGGGGACCTCGCGTCGTCGCCCGCCGTTGTCTTCGTGGGCGGACCGGTGGCCGAGGGCACGATCTGCCTGGCCCGGCTCAAGTCGGAGGTGACGGTGCCCGGCGCCGGCTACCTCGCACTGAGCGGTGCCTTGGGCACTGTGGACCTTGACACGGACCCCCAGTTCGTGGCCCCATGGATCGGCCAGCTGAGGGTGTTCGCCGGCTATGCCGGCTGGGGCCCGGGGCAGTTGGAGGAAGAGCTGGCTGCTGAGGCCTGGTGGGTGCTGGATCCCGAGGACACGGACGTGTTCGGTCCCGAGCCGGGCGCACTGTGGAAGTCGGTGCTGCGCAGGCAGGGGGGCGAGCTGGCCCTCTTGTCCGCCCTGCCTGCGGACCCCTCGCTCAACTGAGCGGGCTGGTCCTCTCAGTCCGAGACGAGGACGGCCTCCTGGTCGCGGGCGCGCGCCCGCAGGCGGGCCCGGTCGGCCTGCGCCAGCAGCACCTTGCGCAGGCGGACGGCCACCGGGGTCACCTCGGCGCACTCGTCCTCTCTCAGGAACTCGAGGGCCTGCTCGAGGCTGAGCACCCGTGGAGGCGTCAGGCGCACGAGCTCCTCGGCCGTGGACGAGCGCATGTTGGTCAGCTTGCGCTCCTTGGTCGGGTTGACGTCCATGTCCTCGCGTCGGGCGTTCTCACCCACCACCATGCCCTCGTAGACCTCCTCACCGGGGCCGATGAACATGGTTCCCCGCTCCTGCAGGTTGATCAGGGCGTACGTGGCGCTCTTGCCCCGCCGGTCGGCGACCAGCGAGCCGTTCTGCCTGGTCCGTATCTCGCCCGCCCAAGGTTCCCAGCCCTCCAGCACATGGTGCAGCTGGGCCGTGCCCTTGGTCTCGGTGAGCAACTGGGACCGCAGGCCGATGAGGGCACGCGATGGGACGAGCCAGTCGGTACGGGCCCAGCCCGAGCCGTGGGAAACGACGTGCTGCATCCGGCCCTTGCGGGAGGCGAGCAGCTGGGTGACCGTCCCCAGGTGCTCCTCGGGGACGTCCAGGGACACCCGCTCCACCGGCTCGAACACCTTGCCGTCGACGAGCTTGGTCAGGACGCGCGGCTTGCCCACGGTCAGCTCGAAGCCCTCCCTGCGCATCAGCTCCACGAGCACGGCCAGGGCCAGCTCCCCCCGGCCTTGCACCTCCCAGGTGTCAGGGCGCTCGGTGGGAAGGACCCGCACCGAGACGTTGCCCACGGTCTCGGCGTCCAGGCGTCCTTTGACCAGGCGGGCCGTCATCTTCTGGCCCTCCTTGCCGGCCAGGGGCGAGGTGTTGGTGCCGATGGTCATGGATATGGCCGGCTCGTCCACCCGCACCCCGGGCAGGGGCCGCGGGTCGGTGGGGTCGGCCAGGGTGTCGCCGATCATGATCTCGGGTATGCCGGCGATGGCCACGATGTCGCCCGGCCCGGCCCCCTCCGGGCCGGCGTCCACCCGCTGCAGGGCCTGGGTCTTGTACAGCTCCGCCACGCGCGCCCGTACGGGGGCCTCATCGGGGCTGCCGGCACGGCACCAGGCCACCGTGTCCCCCTTGTGCACCCAACCCTGGTGGACCCGGCAGACGGCCAGCCGGCCGACATAGGGAGAAGCGTCCAGGTTCGCCACCAGCGCCTGGAAGGGGTGGTCCTCGCTGTAGTGGGGGGCAGGGATGTGCTCCACCAGCACGTCGAAGAGCACCTTGAGGTCGGGTGAGCTGGCCACGTCCTCGGGAGCCAGTGCGGCCTGGCCGCTGCGCCCGTTGCAGAACACGACCGGGAACTCGATCTGCTCCTCGCCCGCACCGAGGTCGATGAACAGGTCGTAGACGGCGTCGAGGACCTCGGCGGGCCGGGCGTCCGAACGGTCCACCTTGTTCACCACGAGGACCACCGGGAGCTTCGCCTCGAGGGACTTGCGCAGGACGAAGCGGGTCTGGGGGAGGGGGCCCTCGCTGGCATCGACCAGCAGTAGGACACCGTCGACCATGGTGAGGGCACGCTCCACCTCACCGCCGAAGTCGGCATGGCCCGGAGTGTCGACGATGTTGACCGTCAGGTCCCCGTAACGCACCGCCGTGTTCTTGGCGAGGATGGTGATGCCCTTCTCCCGCTCGAGGTCGGTCGAGTCCATCACCCTCTCGGCCACCTCCTCGTTGGCCCGGAAGACGCCGGACTGGCGGAGCATGGCGTCCACCAGCGTGGTCTTGCCGTGGTCTACGTGGGCAACAATGGCCACATTGCGAATGTCTGCGCGCTTCATGGTCCTCGTGGGGCTGAGAGGGGGGGCAGGCGACCGGCGGCCGCCCGTGATGACCAGGGTACCGGCTGGCGAGGATGACCAGCCAGGTTGGGCGCCCGGTACCGCCCGAGGGGTCAGCTGCCCGTGCGCCGCCGCCAACCGGCCCGGCGGGGCCGCTCGGCCCGCTTGCGGTGGTCCTCCATACGCCTGTGGATGAGCTCCCGGCGCGCCTGCAGGTCGCGGTAGGTGAGCTGCTCCACTTCGTCGCCGATGCCCACCGCGGCCCGGACGCCGGCCATGTCCACCGGGTGCAGGCGGGGGTCTATGCCGATGTCGTGGGCAATACGCTCGCCGTAGCGGGTGGTGAAGTAGGCCGCGATGGCGGTGACCTCGGCGAACAGGTCGATGTCGGGCGCCAGGGTGGCCAGGGAGCCGTCGACGAAGAGCAGGTCCTTGACGAACAGCATCAGGATCTTGGGGAAGCGGGCACCGTACTCGAGGAGGCGCTTGGTGAGGTCCCTGACCTCGGCCAGAAGGGCCTCGGGGGCCATCGTGGTGGGGTCCACCACCGGCTTGTCCAGGCCGAGGTCCCGGGCCAGCGCTTCGAGGTCGGTGTCGGCCGGCACCGCGCCCATGTCACGCAGTGCCGCCAACTGCAGGCGCTGGTCGTTGAGGGTGCCGCCCATGAGCAGGCGCAGGAACGCTATGCGCCGCACCTCGTCCAGGCGGCCGGTTATCCCGTAGTCCAGCAGCGCCACGCGGCCATCGGTGCGCACGAAGAGGTTGCCGCCGTGGAGGTCGCCGTGGAAGACGCCGTAGAGGGTCGCCCCTTCCAGGAACGCGATGAGCAGGGCCCTCACCACGGCCGAGGTGTCGATGCCTGCCCGGCGCATCCCCTCGACGTCGTCCCAGCCGAAGCCGTCGAGGCGCTCCATGACCAGCACCCTCCGGGTCACCAGCTCCGGGTGGGGCCGGGGGACGACCACCGAACGCTGCCCGGTCTCTGCCAGGACACGGGCGATATCGAGCATGTTGTCGGCCTCCAGGCGGAAGTCCAGCTCCTCGACCACCGTCTCGGCGAACACTTCCACCAGTGCCGGGGGGTTGGCCAGGGAGGCGACGGGGATGCGCCCGATGAGCAGGGGCGCCAGCCAGCTCATGGCTGCGATGTCGTGCTCCACCAGGCGCGCCACCGCCGGTCGCTGCACTTTGACCACGACCTCCTCCCCGGTGCGCAACCGGGCGGGGTGGACCTGGGCGATCGAGGCTGCGGCCACCGGCACCCGGTCGAAGCGCTCGAACACCTCCTCGATGGGCCGGCCGAGGTCGGCTTCGACCACCTCCCGGACCGCTTCGAAGGGCTCGGCGGGAACCCTGTCGCGCAGGAGCCGGAACTCGTTGACCAGTTCGGGAGGGAACACGCCCTCTCCTGAGGACAGGATCTGGCCCAGCTTGATGTAAGTGGGCCCGAGCCTCTCGAAGGCCCGGCGCAGGCGCAGGGAGAGCCCTGCTCTGGACACCTCCCGCCGGCCCAGCCTTGCCGCCCGGCGCCGCTCCACCAGGCGCCACATGACCACGGCCCAGCCCAGCCGGGCCGTGGTCAGGACCACCCTGTCGGCGGGGGGCAGGCGGTGGCGCTGCAGGAGCGTGGGGACCTGGGCGGCAGTACGGGCCCGCAGTGCAGGGACCTCCGCCCGCCAGGTGTTCACCCGCTGGCTGAGGTCCCACGGCGCGTCGTCGCTGAACGCGCCGATGGAAAGGTCGTCTGGCTGGGCCGTGCTGGTCATATGAGCTCCGGAGGAACCCTAGCCAAACGGCCCGCCTTACCCGGTGGCCGCCAAGGGCGCCGTATGCTCGCGCCGTGAGCACGCGCCTCAGTAAGGGCGACCAGGCGCCCGGCTTCAACCTTCCTGGTCAGGACGGCGAGCCGGTCAGCCTGGGGGACTTCCTCGGTCGCCGTGCGCTCGTCTACTTCTACCCCAAGGCAGACACGCCGGGCTGCACGGCCCAGGCGTGCGGCCTGAGGGACGCCATGCCCAGGCTCGAGGGCACCGCTGTGGTGGGGATCAGCCCCGACCCCCCCAAGCGCCAGGCCGCCTTCGATGCCAAGTACGGGCTCGGCTTCCCGCTGCTGGCCGACGTGGACCATGCCGTAGCCGAGGCTTACGGGGTCTGGGTGGAGCGCAGCATGTACGGCCGCAAGTACATGGGCATAGAGCGCTCGGCGTTCCTGGTGGGCCCCGATGGGCGTTTGGAGGAGACCTGGTACAAGGTGTCGCCGGCGGCCACGGTGGCCAACTTGCTGTCGGCCCTCGGACAGGTCTGAGCCCCAGCGCCTGCAGGCCCCCTGCGCCCATGCCAGAGGTGCCGGCCGGGGCACCCCTGGCAGCCCGGGACCAGGAGGGCCCCTCAGGCGGGGACTATCACCAGGGAGCCGTTGTGGCCCCCGAAGCCGAAGGAGTTGGACACGACCGGCCCCGGCTCCCAGGGCCGCGCCTCGCCTATGACGACGTCGAGCTCGAAGGCGGGGTCGACCTCGGTGGTGCCCATCGTCGGAGGTATGGAGCGGTTGGCGATGGTGAGAGCGACGGCCACCGCCTCGATCGAGCCCGCGGCCGCCAGCGTGTGGCCGAGAACGCCCTTGACCGAGGTCACCGGGGGCCCCGAAGGCCCGAAGACCTTGCGGATGGCCTCCGCCTCGGCTGCGTCGCCGGGTGGGGTCGAGGTGCCGTGGGTGTTGATGTGGGCCACGTCCGACGGTGACAGCCGGGCATCGGCCAGGGCCAGCTCCATGCAACGCGCCGCGCCGCCGCCGTCAGGAGCAGGGGCGGTGATGTGGTGGGCGTCGGCCGTGCTCGCCGCCCCCGCGATCTCGGCGTAGATCCGGGCACCCCGGGCCAGGGCGCGTTCGCGCTCCTCCAGGACCAGCATCCCGGCCCCCTCGCCGATCACGAAGCCGTCCCGCGCCGTGTCGAAGGGCATGGAGGTCCCCGAGCGGGACAGAGCGGTCATGTTGGCGAACCCGGCCACCCCGAGGTCGGACAGAGGGGCCTCGCTGCTGCCGGCGAGCATTAGGTCGCAGCGGCCCGTGGCGATCAGGCGCGCTGCGTTGGCGATGCTCTGGGTGCCGGCTGCACAGGCGGTGACCGTTGTCTCGCACGGCCCCCGTAACCCGTAGCGCATGGAGACCTCGGCCGCGGCCCGGTTGCACATGATCATGGGGACGAGGAAGGGGCTGACCCGTCCCGCCCCCCTCTCGATGAGGACCCTGTCCTGCTCACAGATGGTGTCCAGGCCCCCCACACCGGTGCCTACGTGGGCCCCTGCACGGTCGGGGCCCTCGGCGACGACATCCGGCCCACCGGCGTCCTGGACCGCCTGTTCGGCCGCAGCCGTGGCCATCTGGACGAAACGGTCGGCGCGTCTGACCTCCTTGGGCCCGAAGAGCGCGCTGACGTCGAGGCCTTCCACCGGGCGGGACCGCCCCGGCGGTGGCAGGTGGTGCAGGCCCTCCCAGAACGCTCCCACGCCGATACCGCACGAAGACACGACTCCCAGGCCGGTGATCACGACCCGTCGTCCCTGTACGGCCCCCGAACCGTCCGGGGCCCCCATGACGGCAAGCATCAGAGCTTGGACGCCACCAGCTCGTACGCCTGCCCGACGGTCTGGACGCCCTCGAGCTCCGCCTCGGCTACGTCGATGCCGAACTTCTCCTCCAGGGCCATCACCAGCTCGACCAGGTCCAGGCTGTCGGCGTCCAGGTCGTCGGCGAAACGGGCCTCAGGGACGATCTTCGACGGTTCGACCTGCAGCACCTCCACCGCGCACTGCTTGAACAAGTCGAACGATTCCTCGGGGCCCATCTGTCCTCCCATGTTTCCTCCGTTGTGTAGGTCTGGTGCCTGCCGCTCTGGTCGGGACTGGCACAATCTAGTTTGTGGCGCGGGCCGCCCAGCGTTAGCGGGGCGTGCCGCTGCCCCAGCGCCAGACGGCCGACGCCCAGGTCATGCCTGCGCCGAACCCGGCGAACAGGATGAGGTCGCCCTCGTTGAGCCGCCCGTTGTCGGCGGCGTCGGACAGGGCGATGGGTATGGAGGCAGACGAGGTGTTGCCTGTCTGCTGGATGACCGACGCCACCCTGTCACCCGGTATCCCCAGGCGCTCGGCCACGGCGTCCATGATGCGCACGTTGGCCTGGTGAGGCACGAAGAGGGCGATGTCGGAGGCCTGCACCTTGGCCATCTCGAGGCTCTTGGTGGCCGAGTCGACCGTCATCCGGATGGCCTTGCGGAAGACCTCCTGTCCGCGCATCCTCATGCCGGTGCCCCCGTGGTCGGCATAGAACAAGGGCTGCAGGGAACCGTCGACGCCCACGTCCCAGCCGAGCAGGGAGCTCTCGCCGGGCACGGCCTCCACGACAACGGCACCCGCTCCATCGCCGAACAGGAAGGCGTTGGAGCGGTCCGACCAGTTGGTGATCCGGGAAAGGGTCTCTGCCCCGATGACCAGCACCCGTTGGGCTCCCACGCCCACCATCCCGGCCGCGCTGACCAGGCCGTAGGTGAAGCCGGCGCACGCGGCGTTGATGTCCATGCCGCCGCCCCTGATGCCAAGCGCGTTCGCCACGGGTGACGAGGTGGCCGGTACCAGCTGGTCCGGGCTGGTGGTGCACAGCACGAGCAGGTCTATGTCGGCGCCGGTCAGGCCCGCCCGTTCGAGGGCGGCGTGGCCGGCCTGGGCGGCCAACTGGGCCGTCGTGCCCATCCCGCCGTCGGGTGAGGCGGGGGGCCGCTCGGCGACGAAGGGCCCGTCCGCGGCGCGCCGCTGGCGGATACCGGTGCGCTCCACGATCCACTCGTCACTGGTGTCGAAAAGGGTCATGATGTCCTGGTTCGTCACGACCGTGGTTGGGAGCGCGCTTGCCCAACCTGTTATGGCGCAGCCGTGCTCAGATGGCATCAAGCGGGCTCCTTGTGCTGTTGGTCTAGTAGGAACGCAGCCAAGCTATGGGCTGTCCCGTCCGAAGACGCTCGCCGGGGTGGGCCAGCAGGCCCATGAGCTCACCGGAGAACGGGCTCCTCACTTCTGCGCCGGACACCGTACCGAGCAGGTCGCCGGTGCTCACCGGGCTCCCGGTGCCCGCAGAACCCGGCAGGGCCGGCGGGACGGCGTCGGGGGGCAGTTCGAATATGCCGGCGCAGGGGCTGATGACCAGGCGCTCGGAGACGTAGAGACGTTCGCCCTGGTGGCCGTCACCGGCCGACGCCAGCTGTTCGGGGACCTCCCCGGTCAGGCGGGCGACGAGGGTGTCGAGGTCGTCCGGCTCGGCGATGGCCAGGGTTGCGGCACGGGGCAGCGTGGCCCTCACCAGGGCGGAGAGCGGGCCGCCCGGTCCGAGCTCGCAAAAAAGCTGGTCACCGTCCCATTCGCTCGTCCGCATCATCGCCGCGAGGTATACGACGGTCTGGCGCCACCGCACGGGGCTGCGCAGCTGGGCCGAGAGCAGGCTGGCCCAGTCCCCGGCCTCCTCGTGGGGGAGGGCGTCGACGTTGGCGACCACGGGGAAGGCCAGGGGGAAGAAGGTGGTGACCTCGAGCGCCTTGCGCAGGCGGGGCTGGGCGGGCGCCATCAGGGGCGTGTGGAAGGCGCCGCTCACGGCCAGGGGGTGCACGCCGTCGGCGCCCATCTCCAGGGCCAGGGCGGCGGCCCGCTCGGCCTCGGCCGGCCGGCCCGCTATCACGCACTCCCCGGGAGCGTTGGTGTTGGCCAGCCACACGTCGCCATCGGCCCGCCGGCAGGCGATGCGGGCAGTCTCGTCGTCGGTCCCCGTGAGGGCCAACATGATCCCCGGGTTCTCCTCGGCCGCCTCCTGCATGGCCTCGCCGCGCTCGCACACCAGACGGACGGCGTCCTCGAAGCCGACCCCGCCCGCGGCCACCAGGGCCGTGTACTCGCCGACGCTGTGCCCGGCGCAGGCTGTGGGCTCGATGCCCAGCCTCTCGATGGCGTCGAGGACGACCAGTCCCATGACGAAGGTGGCCAGCTGGGCGTTGCGCGTCTCCGTCAGCTCCTGGGGGCCTGCGTCCAGCAGGAGGTGGCCGACGTCGCGCCCGGCCACGCCGGAAGCGTCCTCGACCACGTCCCATGACGGGTGGTCGCGCCACGGGCGTCCCATGCCTGGTCGCTGGGAGCCCTGGCCCGGGAAGATGAACGCCGGCACGAGCTGCTGAGTCCTCCTTTGGTCCTGCAACATTCTGACCTGTCCGGAGGGCTGAAGGTAACACCGTCCTGAACGGGACCGGCGACGGGCGCCGGTCCAGGGCAAAGGGCCACAGCGGGGGCAGGGCACCGCACGGCGGCCGGGTGCCCGCCCGACGGGCCGAGCCGCATCTGCACCCGCTGTCGTCCGGCTCTCCGCTCGCTCTGCGCCCGGGGCAGCAAGCTTGAGGACCGGGTACTCGCCGAAATGAGAAAGGAGGTGACCTCAGGTGAGGAGGTTCCGTAGAGGACTGGTCGGAGCGGTTGTCACCGTTGTCTGCCTGGTTCCCACCGGGGTCGCTCTGGCTGCCCAAGTGCAGCCCTCCGCCTCGGTTGCCCGGGTAGGTGCCCCGTGCACCGGCGACAGGTTGCAGGTCCACGACAGGGACGTGCTCTACCTGCACGACGGGTCACGGTACGTCACGCTGGGTTACCCGCATGGCGCCATGGACGGGTCCGGCCCTATCGCCGCCCATGCAATGGACGGCACGGGCAACCAGTGGGGACGGGTGCTCTGAACGGTTGAGCTCCCAGTAGGAGCGAGGAGCCCTCCCTTCCAGGGTCGGCTCCTCGCTCCGCGTACCCTACCGGTCACCGAGGACTGGCAGGGGACCAGCAGGTGCGGCCACCCGGCCGGTCGTGCAGTCCGCTAGCCTTCGTCGTTGCCGTGACGCACCTCTCGGCGGTACCGGAGCATGGCAACGGGCCGGAAGAGAGATGAGAACGGGCAGCTACGACCAGCCAGGGCGCGTGGTGGAATGGCAGACACGGTGGACTCAAAATCCATTGGCCGAGAGGCCGTGAGGGTTCAAGTCCCTCCGCGCCCACCCCTGGTCACCTGCACGGGCCGGTCCCCGCGTCTCATGCCGTTGTCCAGGGGGCGTTGAGGCTTTTCAGGGGGCGTTGAGGCCCGACCACTCACGTCGGCGGACCTCGTAGATGGCGATGGCGGTTGCCGTAGCCACGTTCAAGCTCCCCACCCTCCCCAGCTGGGGGATGAAGGCGACGGTGTCGCACGCAGCCAGCGTGCCCGGGCTGAGCCCGTGGTCCTCGTGGCCCACAGCAAGGCAGACATCAGGCCCGGCCGAAAGCTGGTAGATGGGCACGGCGTGGTCGGCCAGCTCCAGGCCGACGACCGTGAAGCCGTCCTCCCGGGCTGCGTCCGCCGCATCGGCCCCCTTTTCGAAATTGGTCCATGACAGGTAGCGCTCGGTGCCCATGGCGGTCTTGCCCGCCCTGGCCGCGCCGGGCGAGGTCGTCCCCCCCGCCAGGTAGAGGTGCTCGACGCGGAACGCCGCTGCGGTGCGCACGATCGAGCCGATGTTGAACGGCGAGCTGACGCCCTCCAGCAGCAAGGCCAACCTGCCGCTGCTGCGCCTCGACCACTCCCGGTGCAGGCGCTTCAGGTCGGTCTGGCCGAGCTGCTTCACCGTGCCGCCCCGGGCGCACCGGCCGTGGCACGTAGGACCCGGTAGCCGGACTTGGACGCCACCCTGTGCACGGTCCAACCTTCCGCCGACAGCCACGCAGCCAGGCTGTCGCCTCCCAGGTGGCGGTTGACCACCAGCCAGGCCGCAGCACCGGCCTCCAGGCGTCGCGTCCATTGGGCGAGCATCTCGTGCAGTGCCTCCTTGCCCACCCGGACCGGCGGGTTGGACCACAGGCCCGCGAAGGCCAGCTCCGGGGGTACCTCCTCAGGGGTGGCGACGCGGACGTTGGGCAGGCCCAGGTCGGCGGCGTTGGCCGCGGTGAGCTCGAGGGCCCGCCGGTTCACGTCGACCGCCCAGACGGTGGCACCCGGGGCGCGTCGGGCCAGGGCGCATGCGATGGGGCCGTAGCCGCAGCCCAGGTCGAGCACGTCGCCGCGCTCCGGGGGCGGGCCCGATCCGCGCAGCAGGGCCACGGTCCCCGGGTCCACGCGCCCTGCCGAGAAGACACCCGACCCCGTGGTCAGCTCCATCTCCATGTCCGCCAGCCGGAGAGCGACCCGGCCCGTCCGCAGGGGCACGGCGGGTGATGCCGAGAAGTAGTGGTCGGCCATCGGGGCCCTGAGCTCACCGGCGCGCCGTGCCGTGCCCCGGGGCCCGGCTCAGAGCTCCACCCCGGGGTACAGGGGGTGGGCGGTGAGCAGGTCGGCACAGCGCTTGCGGCAGGCTTGGGCGACGGAGGCTTCGATCGTGTACTTGGCCCGGGAGCCCCCGCCCTGCGGCGAGGTCGCCCTTAGCGCGGTCACGAAGATGTCGGCGACCTCGTCCATCTCCTGGGGGCCGAAGCCCAGCGTGGTGAGGGCCGGCGTGCCCATGCGGACCCCAGAGGTGTACCAGGGCCCGTTGGGGTCTGCGGGGACCGAGTTGCGGTTGGTGACCACGCCTGCCTCGAGCAGGGCCGGCTCGGCCTGGCGCCCGGTGAGGCCGAAGCTGGAGGTCACGTCCGCCAGCACGATGTGGTTGTCGGTACCCCCGGTGACCAGGCGGGCCCCCCGGTGCAGGAGGCCCTCCGCCAGGGCCTGGGAGTTGGCGACGATGCGGGAGGCGTAGTCGGCGAACTCGGGGCGGCGGGCCTCGGCCAGGGCCACGCCCTTGGCCGCCATCACATGGGGGAGCGGGCCGCCCAGGACCATCGGGCACCCCTTGTCCACGAAGGGGGCGTACTCCTTGGTGCAAAGGACCAGGCCGCCCCGGGGGCCGCGTAGGGACTTGTGGGTGGTGGAGGTGACGATGTCGGCGTGGGGCACAGGGTTGAGGTCGCCCTGGAGCACCTTGCCCGCCACCAGGCCGGCGAAGTGGGCCATGTCGACCATGAAGGTGGCGCCGACCTCGTGGGCTATCTCCGCCAGGAGGGCGAAGTTGGGGTTGCGCGGGTAGGCGGAGTAGCCGGCCACGAGCACCAGGGGCCGGAAGGCCCGGGCCTGGGCGGCGATGGCGTCGTAGTCGAGCAGGCCCGTGGTGGCGTCGACCCCGTAGCTGGCGTGCTCGAACAACTTGCCCGAGATGTTGGGCCGGAAGCCGTGAGTCAAGTGCCCGCCCGCGTCGAGAGACATGCCCAGGAGCCGCTGGCTGTGGAAGGCGTGGCGCAGCTCCTCCCAGGCCTCGTGGGAAAGGTCGTTGACGTTGGTGGTGCCGGCCGCCGCCAGCGCGGGCGCCTCCACCCGGTTGGCCAGGACCGCCCAGTAGGCGACCAGGTTGGCGTCGATCCCCGAATGGGGCTGGACGTAGGCATGCTCGGCACCAAAGAGCGCCTTGGCGTGCTCAGTGGCAATGGTCTCCACCCGGTCCACCAGCTCGCAGCCGGCGTAGAAGCGGTGCCCGGGTGTCCCCTCCGCGTACTTGTCCGACATCCAGTTGCCCATGGCCAGCAGGACGGCGGGGGAGGCGTAGTTCTCCGAGGCGATGAGCTTCAGCTGGCGACGCTGGGACGCCAGTTCGTCGGCGATGGCCCGGGCGACGTCGGGCTCGCTGGCGGCCACGATGTCGAGCGCGGAGCGGAATGCGGCACCTTGGGGGCTCAGGGACATGCAGGTTCCTCCGGGTCTCTGTTCGCTGGCATATGGCCCAGGCGCACGGCTCCGGCCGGCCCTCGCCGGCTGGCTGCTCCCTGGTGGTGCTCCACCCAGCGGCGCCGTTCGGCGCAGCCTGCGTCAGTCACAGCCTGGTTAGACGATAGCCGGGCCACGGCCCGGGCCGGCGGTGGGCCCCGGGTACACTGGCGGGTGATGGCTGGCTACCGGATCAGGACCTTCGGCGACCCGGTCCTCAAGCGACGGGCGGAGGAGGTCACCGACATCGACGGCCGCGTCGCGCAACTGGCCCAGGAGATGTTGGTGACCATGCACGAGGCGAACGGGCTGGGCCTGGCGGCCCCCCAGGTCGGCGTAGGGCGCCGGCTCTTCGTGTACGAGATCGGCGAGAGCGGGCCCCGGGTGATGGTGAACCCGGTGATCGACGAGCAGGACGGCGAATGGGAGTACGAGGAGGGCTGTCTCTCGGTGCCCGGCATGTACTTCCCCATCCGGCGGGCCAAGCGGGTCCACATCAAGGGCTACGACCTCGATGGCAACGAGGTGTCGGTGGAGGCCGAGGACCTCGAGGCCAAGCTCTACCAGCACGAGCTCGACCACCTCGACGGCCGCCTGCTGCTGGACCTGCTCGACGACGACCAGCGCAAGGTGGCGATGAAGGAGCTACGCCGAAGGGCTGAGACGGAGCAGCAGCAGGGCCCGGCCGGGCGGTGAAGCTGGTCTTCCTCGGGACCCCCGAGGTGGCCGCCCGGGTACTGCGCGCCATTTTGGCGGCCGGCCACGATGTGGTCGGCGTGGTCACCAGGCCGGACAAGCGCCGGGGCAGGGGGGCCGGCCTGTCCCCGAGCCCGGTGGCCGAGGTTGCGTTGGAGCACCGCTTGCGGCTCTTCCACAAGCCGGAGGAGGCTCTGGGCCTGGAGGCGGCCCTCGGGGTGGTGGTGGCCTACGGGCGCCTGGTGAGGCCCGAGGTGCTTGCGGAGCTCCCGATGGTCAACCTGCACTTTTCCCTGCTCCCACGCTGGCGCGGGGCTGCGCCGGTCGAAAGGGCGATCATGGCTGGCGACCCGGTGACCGGAGCGTGCCTCATGAAGCTCGAGGAGGGCCTCGACACGGGCCCGGTCTACCGGTGCGCCGAGGTGACGGTCGGGCCGGACGAGACGGCCGCCCAGCTGCGGGGCCGTTTGGGCGAGCTGGGTACGGGAATGCTCCTGCGGGCATTGGCCGAAGGGCTCCCCGAGCCCCGCGCCCAGGTGGGCGAGCCCACCTACGCCGACAAGGTGCAGGTCGACGAACTGAGGCTGGACTTCGGCCTACCGGCCGAGCACAACGCCCGGCTGGTCCGGGCCGGGCGGGCCTGGACGACGCTGCGGGGCCGGAGGCTGATCGTGCACCGGGCCGCGGCGGCCGGGCCCGGCGGGGCCCCGCTGGCGCCCGGCCAGCTGGAGGGGACCATGGTGGGTTGCCGGCCGGGAGCGCTGGAGCTCCTCGAGGTGCAGCCCGAGGGACGGGTGGCCATGCCGGCGCAGGACTGGGCGCGCGGGGCGCACCTGGGCGCTGACGAGAGGTTGGGCCTGTAGTGCCGTCGGCGCGCCTGCCGGTCGCCCGCCGGCCCCGGGGCCAGGCGCGGGAGGGGCCCGTTCACCCGACCGCTCGGCGGGTCGCGGTCACCGCACTGCTGGCAGTGGAGGAGGGGGAACGCTCCAACGTCGTGCTGCCCCGCCTCCTCGGGGCTGCCGGCCTGGGCGAGCGGGACCGTGCCTTCGCCACCGAGCTCACCTACGGGGCCCTGAGGATGATGCGGGCCTGCGACTGGCTCGTGGGCCGGTTCGCCCAGGGCCCGTTGGAACCCGAGGTCCGCGCTGTCCTGCGCACGGGCGCCTACCAGCTCGCCTTCATGCGAGTGCCTGCGTACGCGGCAGTGGCGGCCACGGTCGACGAGTGCCCGCCCAGGGCACGGTCGTTGGTCAACGCCGTCATGCGCCGGATGGCCGAGCTCGTCGGGCAAGGCCCGGTGCCGTGGCCCAGCCCCGGGGTGCGCATGAGCTACCCGGACTGGGTCATGCAGCGCCTGGCCGCCGACCTCGGCCCCCGGGACGCCGCGGGAGCGCTGGCCAAGATGAACGAGGCCCCCACCGTGTCGGTGCGGGAGGACGGCTACACCCAGGACCCGGCCAGCCAGGCAGTTGCCGAGCACGTCGTCGGCCTGCTCGGCGGGGCGGGGGGCAGGGCGCTCGACCTGTGCGCGGCCCCGGGCGGCAAGGCGACGCTGGTTGCCCATCACGCCTCGGGGGTGGTGGCGGCCGACGTGGCCCGGTCCCGGTCCGAGGTGGTGGCGGGCAACGCCCAGCGGCTCGGGCTGGGCAACCTGGCTGTAGTGACGGCCGATGGCAGGCACCCGCCCTTCCGTGACCGGGCGTTCGACGCTGTCCTGGTGGACGCCCCCTGCACGGGCCTGGGCGTGCTGCGTCGTCGCCCCGATGCCCGGTGGCGAGTGCAGCCGGGCGACATCGGCCGGCTGGCCGGCCTGCAGCGGGAACTGCTGAGCGCGGCGGCGCCCCTGGTGGCCCCGGGCGGGGTGCTCGTGTACAGCGTCTGCACGCTGACCCGGGAGGAGACCGCCGACGTGGGCGAGTGGTTGGTCTCCGACCTGCTGCCGGGCTGGCAGGTGGAGGCGCCGGTGGGACCACCCTGGGAGCCCCTGGGCAGCGGGGCGCGTCTCCTGCCCCAGCGAGCGGGCACCGACGGCATGTACCTCCTGGCGTTGCGCCGGCCCGCCTAGTGGCGGCCGTGCCGGCGTCGCCGTGACGTACTAGGTTCGGCGCCGATGCCAGACCGCCCCCGGGCCCTGCGGGCCGAAGGCGACGGCGGGGTGCACATAGCCCCGTCCATCCTCTCCGCCGACTTCGCCCGTCTGGGTGAGGAGGTGGACCGGGTCAGGGCCGAGGCGGACGTGCTGCACGTCGACGTGATGGACGGCCACTTCGTGCCCAACCTGACCATCGGGCCGCCCGTGGTCAGGTGGATCCGGAGGCACACCGACCTCTACCTCGACTGCCACCTGATGATGGACAACCCCGGGCCCTACCTCGAGGCGTTCCGTGACGCAGGTGCCGACGGGTGCACGGTCCACGTAGAGGTGGGCGGGACGGCGGCCCTGGTGGCCCAGATGCGGGCGCTCGGCCTGGTAGCAGGCCTGGCGCTCAACCCGGAGACCCCCTACGAGGCCTGTCGTCCCTACCTGACCGACATCGACCTGTTGCTCGTGATGAGCGTCCACCCGGGTTTCGGCGGGCAGAGCTTCATGCCGGAGGTGCTGCCCAAGCTGCAGGCTGCCCGGTCGGACGCGCAGGAGGGCGGTCTGACCGTCGAGCTGGAGGTCGACGGCGGCATCGACGCCGTCACTGCGCCCCTGGTGGTGGCCGCCGGGGCCCGGCTGCTGGTGGCCGGCAGCGCCATCTTCGGCCAGCCGGACCCGCTCGCTGCGGCGCGGGCTGTACGCCGGGCCGCCCGGGCATCGGTGGCCGGCAAGGAGGACGGAGCATGAACTACCAGGCCAAGGTGCTCACCGTGTCCGACTCCGTGGTGCGGGGGGACCGTCAGGACCAGAGCGGCCCTGCCGTCGCCCGCGCCCTGGCCGATGCCGGCTTCGAGGTGGTCGAGCAGTCCCGGGTGGCCGACGGCCGGGCTTCCGTAGCGGGCGACGTGGCCCGCATGGCCTCGTCCTTCACGGGCCTGGTCGTGACCACGGGCGGTACCGGTTTCGGGCCCCGGGACATGACGCCCGAGGGCACCGCAGAGGTGCTCGACCGGCAGGCGCCAGGCCTGGCCGAGGCCATGCGCCGCTCCGGGCCTCTGGGGCCACTGTCGAGGGGCGTGGCCGGGACCCGGGGGAGCGCGCTGGTGGTCAACCTCCCCGGCTCGCCCAAGGGGGCGCTCGAGTGCCTGGGTGCCATCGTGGACCTCCTGCCGCACGCCCTCAGCGTGCTGGCCGGCGAGCAGCCGCACTAGCCTCGGCGAGGTGCTACGCCTCGTCCTGCCCAAAGGCTCGCTCGAGCGGGCCACCATCGAACTGTTCGAAGCTGCGGACCTGGCTGTGACCCGCAGCTCGGACGTTGACTACAGAGCCAGCGTCAACGACCACCGGATCGACGAGGTCCGCGTGCTGCGCCCGCAGGAGATCCCGTCCTACGTGGCCGATGGCCTCTTCGACCTGGGCATCACGGGCCGGGACTGGGTCGAGGAGACGGGGGCGGACGTCCTGTCCCTGGGCGAGCTCCAGTACTCCAAGGCCACATCACGCCCCATCCAGGTCGTGCTCGCCGTAGCGGCCGACAGCCCGTGGTCCGGGGTGAGGGACATGCCCGACGGTGTGCGCGTCTCGACCGAGTACCCGCGGCTCACCAAGCGCTACTTCGAGGCCAACGGGGTGCAGGCCGACGTCGTGCTCTCCTATGGGGCCACGGAGGCCAAGGTGCCCGAGATCGCGGACGCCGTGGTGGAGATCACCGAGACGGGCCGGGCGCTCAGGGCAGCGGGCCTGAGGGTGATCGAGACCCTGCTCCTGTCGTACACCGAGCTGGTGGCCAACCCGGCGGCGGCGGCCGACCCGGCCAAGCGCAAGGCCATGGAGGACATCAGCACCTTGCTCCAGGGCGCGCTGAAGGCGAGAGGACGGGTGCTGGTGAAGCTCAACGTGGGCGCGGAGGACCTGGACCGGGTCATCTCCCTGCTGCCTGCCATGCGCAGCCCGACCGTCTCCGAGCTCTTCGGGGGCGGCAACTACGCGGTGGAGACCGTGGTCCCCAAGGGCTCCATCAACAAGTTGATACCCGAGCTGAAGGACGCCGGCGCCTCGGACATCATCGAGCTGCCGATCTCCAAGATCGTCCCCTGACATGGTGGCCACCGGCGGCGCGGGGCTGGGCCGGTCCCTCGCCGGCACGGTCCGGGAGTTCGACGCCGAAGTGGGCCTGGGCTCCGTTGCCCTGCCCGACGGCGGCTCGGTGCCTTTCCACTGCACGGAACTGACCGACGGCTCGCGGGACGTCGCGGTGGGGACCGGTGTCAGCGTGATGCTCCGGCCAGGGCACCTGGGCCGCTGGGAGGCGGTGGCCGTGACGCCGGCGCCTGCCGGTTCAGCCTGGGCCGGCCCGGCCTGAGCCCTCCGCCCCCTGGGCATGCAGGGTGGGTGGCCCTGGTCGGTGGTGGCTGAGGTCGTCGTAGCCCACCGTAAGGGCCCCGCCCAGGGCCAGTAGCGCCCCGACCAGTGCCGTGTAGCGCGCCCCGAGCGCCGGCATCACCAGGCCCCCGGTGAACGAGCCCCCCGCTATGCCCACGTTGAAGGCGGTCGACGTCCAGGCCGAGGCCGCGTCGGTGCTGCCGGGGGCCACCATGAGCACGCGGTTCTGGTTGACGATGACGAACGCTCCCAGGGCCAGGCTCGCCACGGCCTCGAAGAGCACGGCCGGCACGGGACGGGTGCCCAGCGCGAACAGGGCGAACAGGCCGCCTGCCATCCCGGCCACAGGGGAGACCGTGGAAAGGCGGGGCCAACGCTGGAAGCCGAGCCCGGAGGCGACCACACCGAGGCCGGTCGCGGCGCCGGCCACCAGGAGCGCCGAGGGCACGTCCCGGGCGGCTATCCCGGCGACGTGGGTGAGGAAGCTGGTCACATAGGTGTACGAGGTGTCGAAGCCGGCCACCAGGAGCACCGTGGTGGCGAGCAGCAGCAGGTAGCGCCGCCGGCTGGGCAGGGAACCCGAACCGGCATGGGTGTCCCGGGGGTGGTAGCGGGGCAGGGCGACGGCTATGCCGGCCAGGACGACCACGCCCATGGCTGCAAGGACGACGAACGGTAGGCGCCAGCCACCCTGCTGGCCGAGCCAGGTACCCGCAGGCACCCCGAGCACCACACCGGTGGAGGAGCCGCCGAGGACCCCGGCCACCGCCCGGCTCCGGGCCTCCGGGCCGAACAGGCTGACCGCGGTCACAGGCCCGACGGACCAGAAGACGGCCTGGGCGCCCGCCGTCACCACCCGTGCCCCGAAGAGCCACCAGTAACCGGGGGAGGCGGCGGCGGCCAGGTTCGCCAGCACGAAGATGGCGAGGAGGGCCCCCATGAGCCCCCGTCGGGGCAGCCGCCGGGTGAGGTGGGTCAAGGGGGGGGAGGCCACGACCACCACGACGGCGTACGCGCTCACGAGCAGGCCCACCGAGGTCACCGAGGTGTGCAGGCCGGACGAGATGACCGGTAGCAGGCCGATGGGCAGGTTCTCGGTGGTGACGAAGCAGAAAGCGCCCAGGCCCAGCGCCATCACGGCGGCCACGGCGGCCCTCGGGCTGGTGTGCCACAGGGCGAGGGGCTCCGCCGTGCCCCCGGCGTGACCGGCGGCCAGACGTGCGCTGCCCTGGGTTGGTGTAGATGCCAAGCTGTCCTCCACTGCGCTCGGTGCTAGGTACCGGCCTGCTCCCGCCGGTGGGCGGACCGGCAGGAAGGCCGGTCGCAGGGCGGTGGGGGACAAGCCGGAGGCAGTGGCTCCCGATGCGCCAATATGGCACATGTGAGCGACAGCCCTCCCGCACCCGAGCCGCACCTGATCGTCGTACGAGCCCCCGAACCGGCTCAAGGCCCGGGAGGCAGGCCCCCTCAGGCCCAGGAGGAGGGCGAGACAGTGGAGCGCCCGGCCAAGGTGATGCGCATCGGCTCCATGATCCGCCAGCTCCTCGAGGAGGTGCGCCAGTCCTCGCTCGACGAGGCGGGCCGGGTGCGGTTACGTGAGATCTACGACACCTCACTGCTCGAACTGCAGGAAGGGCTGTCGCCCGACCTGAGGGCGGAGCTGGCCCGGATGGCCCCTGCCTTCCACCCCGAACAGGTACCGAGCGAGTCGGAGCTGCGCGTGGCCCAGGCTCAGTTGGTCGGCTGGTTGGAGGGGCTGTTCCACGGGATACAGGCCACCCTGTACGCACAGCAGATGGCCCAGCGCGCCCAACTGGAGGAGGCCAGGCGGCGCGGTCTTCCCAGCGGGCGGGGTGGGGCGGAGGACGGAGAGGACCGCCCGATGCCCGGTACGTACCTCTGAACGTGCCCGGCCGGAGGGCCGGGCAGGGCCAGCGCGCTAGAGTTGAGGGCGAACGACAACGTTGTAATTGTCCACAGGTCCGCCCACAGGGTGCGTTCGGGCCTGGGGATATGTGCCTACCCAGAAGGGGGTGGCTAGCACGTGAGCGCTTCCTTTGCGCACCTGCACCTCCACACGGAGTTCTCGATGCTGGACGGAGCAGCGAGGGTGGAGGAGGTCGTCAAGCGCGCCGCAGCCGACGGCCAGCCGGCGATCGCCATCACCGACCACGGCAACATGTACGGGGTCCTGGACTTCTACAAGGCGGCACGGTCGGCCGGCGTGAAGCCGATAATCGGCATCGAGGCCTACATGGCCGCCAACAGCCGCCAGGAGCGCCCCATGCGGCGGGGCCGGGTCGACGACACAGGCGGGGAGGCCGACGAGGGGGACAAGCTCTACTACCACCTCACCCTGCTGGCGGAGGACAACACCGGCTACAAGAACTTGATGAAGCTCTCCTCGGAGTCCTACCTGTCGGGCTACTGGTACAAGCCCAGGGCGGACTGGGAGCTCCTCGAGCGGTACCACGAGGGCGTCATAGCGTCCACGGGCTGCCTGGGCGGACTGGTCAACCAGGCTCTGCTCCGGGGGGACTTCGAGCAGGCGACTGCCCATGCGGCGCGCCTGCAGGACATCTTCGGGAGGGACAACCTCTTCGTGGAGATCCAGGACCACGGCCTGGAGAAGCAGCACAAGACCAATCCACAGCTGGTGGCGATAGCGCGCCGTATCGGTGCCCCGCTGATCGCGACGAACGACAGCCACTACACCACGCGTGAGGACCACCTGTCCCATGACGCCCTCTTGTGCGTGCAAACGGGCTCGGCCATGGACGACCCCAAGAGGTTCCGCTTCGATGGGTCCGAGCACTACCTGAAGACGTCCGAGGAGATGCGGGCGCTGTTCTCGGAGGTGCCCGAGGCGTGCGACAACACGCTGTGGGTGGCCGAGAGGGCCGACGTGACCATCGAACTGGGCAGGCCCAAGTTGCCCGAGTTCCCCCTACCGGCCGGCTTCACCAGCTCCGACGAGTACCTGAGGCACCTGACCACCCAGGGCGCCCAGGCCCGCTACGGCTCGCCGTTGCCCCAGGCGGTGGTGGACCGCATGGAGTTCGAGCTGGGGGTCATCGCCTCCATGGGGTTCTCGGACTACTTCCTCGTCGTCTGGGACCTGATCAGGCACGCCCGGGAATCGGGTATCCGGGTCGGGCCGGGCCGTGGTAGCGCAGCCGGTTGCTGCGTGGCCTACTGCCTGCGCATCGTCGACCTCGACCCCATCCGTTACGACCTTCTCTTCGAGCGCTTCCTCAACCCGGGGCGCAAGCAGATGCCCGATATCGACATGGACTTCGACGAGCGCTACCGCTCCGAGATGATCCGTTATGCGTCGGAGCGCTGGGGTTGGGACCACGTCGCCCAGATCGTCACCTTCTCGACCATCAAGGCCCGGGCCGCCGTGCGGGACGCAGCGCGTGTGCTCGGCTACCCCTACAGCCTGGGGGACCGGGTGGCCAAGGCCATGCCACCTCTTGTCATGGGCCGCGACACGCCCTTGTGGGCCTGTTTCGAGGAGCACCCCAAGCACGCTGACGGGTACAAGGTGGCGTCCGAGCTGCGGGAGATGTACGCGTCCGACCCGGACGTGCAGCGCGTCGTCGACGTCGCCAAGGGCCTGGAGGGGCTCCGGCGCCAGGACGGCATCCATGCTGCGGCGGTGGTGATCTCCAACGACCCCCTCACCGAGCACCTGCCGGTGCAGCGCAAGCCCGAGCCGGGCGGGCGTCCCGAGGACGCACCCATCGTCACCCAGTACGAGATGCACGCGGTCGAAGAGCTTGGCCTGCTCAAGATGGACTTCCTCGGCCTCCGGAACCTGAGCGTCATCGAGCGCACGCTGGACATGGTCGAGGCCAACACCGGTCACCGTCCCGACATAGACAACCTCCCGGTGGACGACACGCCGACCTATGAGCTGCTCCAGCGAGGGGACACGGTGGGCGTGTTCCAGCTCGAAGGAGCGAACATGCGAGCCCTGGTGCGTGCCCTGGCGCCGACCTGCATAGAGGACGTGGCAGCTCTGGTCGCCCTCTACCGACCGGGCCCGATGGCCGCCAACATGCACTACGACTACGCCGACCGCAAGAACGGCCGGCAGCCGGTCACCCACATCCATCCCGACATGGCCGAGGTCCTGGGGGACACCTACGGGCTCATGATCTACCAGGAGTCGATGATGCGGGTCGCCCAGCGCTTCGCTGGTTACTCGCTGGCGGAGGCCGACACCCTGCGCAAGGCAGCGGGCAAGAAGGTGCGGGAGATCATGGCCAAAGAACGTGAAAAGTTCGTGGCCAGCTGTGAGGCGAACGGTTACGGTGCGCAACTGGGCACGGCGCTGTTCGACATCATCGAGCCTTTTGCCGACTATGCCTTCAACAAGAGCCATGCTTTCGGCTACGGCCTGGTCGCCTATTGGACGGCCTGGCTCAAGGCGAACCACCCCGTCGAGTACATGGCGTGCCTGCTGACGAGCGTCAAGGACGACAAGGACAAGATGGCCGTTTACCTGGCCGAGTGCCGGGCCATGGGCATCGAGGTCCTCGTCCCAGACGTGAACCTTTCGGCATCCGATTTCACCGCCGTGCGGGGCGGGGGACAAGCCGGGCCGGGCGCCCTGGGCCGTTCCGTGAACGGCAAGGGGGTCATACCCTTCGGGCTGTCGGCGGTGCGGAACGTGGGCGAGGGCCTGGTGGAGCGGGTCATTGCCGAGCGCGGCACCGGCGGGCCGTTCGCTGACTTCTACGACTTCTGCAACCGGGTCGACCCGGTCGTCCTCAACAAACGGACGGTCGAGTCCCTGGTAAAGGCGGGCGCCTTCGACTCCCTGGGCGTGCCGCGACAGGGCCTGTGCCTGGTGTTCGAGCAGGTGGTCGACCGGGCCCTGGCCCGCCGCAAGGAGGCGGACCAGGGGGTGATGAGCCTCTTCGGCTCCGTGGGCGACGACGAGCAGATCTTCGACGACAGCAGGGTGCCCGTCCCCGACCAGGAGTTCGACAAGCACACCAAGTTGGCGTTCGAGAAGGAGATGCTCGGCCTCTATGTGAGCGACCACCCGCTGGTGGGGACGGAGGCGGCCCTGCGGCGGGTCGTGGACTGCACGATCGCCGAGCTACGCGAGCCGGGGCAGGGCGAAGGTGGGCCGGGCACCGGCACCTGGGGCGGGGACCGCTGGGTCGGTGGCGTGGTGACGGGGCTGGCCCGCAAGTACACCAAGCGGGGCGAGCTCATGGCGACCTTCGTCCTGGAGGACCTCGAGTCCTCGATCGAGGTGTTCGTGTTCCCGCGCACCATGACCGAGGTCGGGCACCTGCTCGCCGATGACGTGGTGGTCTGCGTGAGGGGCCGGCTCGATGTCCGGGACGAGGTGCCCAAGCTCGTGTGCGCCGAGCTCAAGCGCCCTCAGCTGGCCCTGGACGGAGCGGAGCCGGTCGAGGTCGTGCTACCCCTCAACGCTCTCGACGATGCCCGCGTGGCCCGGCTGAAGGAGCTGTTGTCGGACCACCCGGGCCGCTCTCCCGTGCTGTTGCACGTGGGCTCCAAGGTTGTGCGCCTTCCCCAGGACTTCAACGTGGACAACACCGCCGGTCTACTGGCGGAACTGCGTGTGCTGCTCGGACCTGCGTGTTTGTGGAACAGAGAGGCCGCCAGCGGCTAACCTTTAATGGTCACCGTCTGTGAGGAGTGATCAGCCGACATGACGTTCGATGTCGAGACTAAGGACTGTACGGCGCTTTCGGACACGGAGCTCGCCGAGATGGCGGACATCGTTGCCGACGGCCCAGCGGGGTTGGACATCGGGCTGTTGTCCAAGCAACGCGACGAGTGGGTCCTGATCACCCAGGTGCGCTCGGGTGGGGATCTCCAGGGCTTTTCCTTCTGCACGCTCGAGCGGATCGGGGGTACTCCCTGCGTGCTGTGGGGCCTGGTGTCCGTCCGGCGCTGCGCTCAGCGTGAAGCGGTCCTGGACGCCCTGCGCGCCGACCAGTTCCGCAAGGCGGTCCTTGCCTTCCCGGACGAGGACGTCCTCGTGGCGACCCGTCTACGCGACGCGGGCGGGTTCGCTGCCTTCACGGGCCTGGAGGACATCTGCCCCCGTCCCCACTACAAGGTCTCGGGCGAGGAGCGCGCCTGGTCGCGCCGCCTGGCCAAGCGCTTCGGGGCTGAGGGCCGGGTCGACGACCGCACGTTCGTGGTGCGGGGGGACGGCTCTCCCTGCCCGGTCTTCGACTACGAGCTCGAGCAGCCGGCGCAGGTCGACGGGGAGGTCGGCGCACTCCTGGGCGGGCTGGACGGCGAGCGGCGCGACTTCCTGATCGCCTTCGGCTGGGCCATGTCGGAGTCGCTGGCCTCCGGGTTCAGGGCCTGACGGTCCAAGGGCCCAGAACGGTGCCCTGAGGTAGGCCGCCGCTCGTACCTCGGCCCTCAGCGCCGAGGTACGAGGGCTTCCACCACCTTGTGGCACTGGCCGCTGACAGGTGGCTCGAGGGCGACGACCAGGTAGGTGCCCGGGCGGAGGTTGGCCCGGTCCCTGGCTGCGCGGTGCATCGTTGCGTAGAGGCGGGGGTCCGAGCAGGCGAGCACCTGGGGCCGTCCTCCCCATACGAAGTGGCACCACATGGCCCCTTCCTCGAGGGTCACCACCACCGGGCCGGCGACCTGGGCCAGCGCAGCCGAAGGGTGGTCGGGGCGCCGCTCCCAGAAGGGCACGGTGGGCCCGTGGAAGCCGAGCAGCGGCGTGTGCTCGGGGTGCAGCAACGGTCGCATGAGCCGCTGGGCGCGCCGACCGCTCAGGCGGCCCACCGGCTCCGGTACGGCCTCGATGACGAGCGCCTCGGGCTCGGTCGGGTCGGGCACCAGGTCGGGGTCACTGGCGACCCGCACGTCCACCAGGTCGTAGGGGGCGAGGCGCTGGTCGACGGCGTGGGCTGCCCAGGCCCGCACCAGGGTGCCCGAGTCCAGGTCGACCCCGACGCAGTGCCGACGGCCCGTGGAGACCACCATGAGCCTCAGCTCCGTCCCCGGTGCGTCGTGGAGACGGCGGATGGTCTTTGGAGGGGCCTTGAGCGCTTGCGTCGTCAACATCGGCCACCATTTTTGCCCCTCGGGGGGGTCGACCGGTGGATGCTCAGCTCCGGCCCGGCCAAGGGCCGTCAGACGGGCCGAGCAGTCGTGCCACCTCGCCGGGCGCGCTCACCGGGAGCTCACAGTGGTAGCCCTGGCAGACATAGGCGCGACCTACGCTGCCCGGGCCCCGCCGTCCCTCGAAGATGGGCCAGTCGGTGGGCTCGCCCCAGGCGACGACGGCTCCAGGCAGGTAGCGGGTGAAGGCCGGCCCCACCAGTTCGGGGTGGTCGCCGGGTGCGACGACCTCGGTCGGTGCCCGGTGCAGCTCATCGGCGACCAGGGCGAGAGCGCTGAAGGCGGTGGGGGAGCGGTCCATCGAGGGGGCCATGGCGTCCACCAGCCGGTCGGCGGGACGGCGGTAACGGTCATCGCCCGTGAGGTGGGCCAGGCGCGTGAGGGCTGCCGCGGCCGCAGCGTTGGCGGAGGGTGTGGCGCCGTCGTAGACGTCCTTGATCCGCGCCACGAGGGTTTCGCCATCGGTCCCCGAAGTGAAGAAACCCGGAGCCTGCGGGTCGGCGAAGAGCCGCAGCAGGTCATCGGCGGCACCGCAGGCACGTCCTGCCCACTCGGTGCGCCCTGTTGCTTCGTACAGCCGGGTGAACCCGTCGACCAACCAGGCGTGGTCAGCGGCATAGGCCGGGGGCCCAGGCTGGCCCGCGCGCCATGACCGCAGCCAGCGGCCGTCCGGCCGCTGCAGCAGCCGGCACAGTGCACCGGCCCCGGCTTGGGCAGCGTCCACCCAGGCGGGCCTGCCCAGTGCCCGCCCGGCGAGGGAGAGCGAGCCGATGACCATGGCGTTCCACTCCGTCACCACCTTGTCGTCCAGGGCGGGCCGGGGCCGCCCCGCCCGGCGGTCGGCCAGGGCGGCCCGGGCCACCTCCAGATGGGCAGGCCGGGCCAGCTCCCCTCGGTCCGGTCGCCACAGGACGTTGCGGCCCTCCCAGTTGCCTTCCTCGGTCACCCCGTACCAATCGGCCAGGTCGGGGCCGGCCACCTCGAGCACCTCGGAGCGGGACCATGTGTAGAAGCGGCCCTCCTCACCCTCGCTGTCGGCGTCCTCCGCCGCCGCCCAGGTGCCCTCGGGGAGGTGGACGGGCGCGGACAGCAGGTAGGCCACGGTCTCCTCGACCACCTGCCGGTAGCGGTCCGCCCCGGTGAGCTGCCAGGCCTGGACGTAGGCCCTCACCAGCAGGGCGTTGTCGTAGAGCATCTTCTCGAAGTGGGGCACGAGCCAGCGCCGGTCCGTGCTGTAACGGGCGAAGCCGCCGCCCAGGTGGTCGTAGATCCCGCCCGAGCTCATGGCGTCCAGGGCCAGTGACCAGGCCTGCCGGGCGCTCTCGTCCCCGGACGCCCACCAGTGGCGGGCGAGCACCTCGAGGCTGGCCGGCTGGGGGAACTTGGGTGCCCCGGCCCTTCCACCCCACTCGTGGTCACGGTTGGCGAGCAGGGCGGTGGCGGTGAGGCCCACAGGCCCGCTCCCACCACCCGCTGAGGGGGTGGCGGCCACGGCGGGCCCGGCGGGGGGTGCGGGCAGGCCGCCTCCCCGGCGCACGGCCTCGGTCAGGCGCTGCGCGTCCTGCTCTATGGCCTCCCGGCGCTCCCGCCACGCCTGGGCCACCCCTCCCAGGAGCTCCAGGAACCGGGCGCGGGGCAGGTACGTGCCCAGCCAGAAGGGGCGCCCGTCCGGGAGGGCGACCACCGTCATGGGCCAGCCCCCGCCCCCGGACACCAGCTGCAGGGCTTCCATGTAGACGGCGTCGACGTCGGGCCGTTCCTCGCGGTCCACCTTGACGGCGACGAAACCGCTGTTCAGGGCCCGTGCCACGGCCGGGTCCTCGAAGCTCTCGTGGGCCATCACATGGCACCAGTGGCAGGACGAATAACCCACCGAGACCAGCACAGGGACATCGCGGCGACCGGCTTCAGCGAAGGCTTCTTCGGACCAGGGCCACCAGTCGACCGGGTTGGTGGCGTGCTGGAGAAGGTAGGGGCTGGCCTGGCCGAGGAGGCGGTTCGCGGGCACGGCCACAACCTACCGGGGCCGGCCCGGCTGGCCTCGGGCTCCGCGGCCCGGTGGGCGCAGGCCCGGGCGCAGGAGCCGGCGGAGAGCGCGGTAACGTCGCAGCGGTGAGCACGTCCCAGCCCGAGAGCGTCGTGGGCAGGAAGGCCAGTGTGAGCTTCCCCATCCCAGGTGGGGAGCAGCCGGGAGAGGTCCTGGTGCGGATCCGGGGAGGGTCTGAGACGTACATCGCCTACTGCGACCAGCCGGTCCCGCTGGGCGCAGATGTGGTCGTGGTGGCGGACCGGGGCGCTCGCAGCCTCTCGGTCGCACCGCTGTAGGGCACAACCGTCGTTGGTGCCCCCTGGGCACCGGAAAGGCAGGTGCCATGCTCGGTTGGCATGTACCGTCCCCCAACCAGGCCATGCTCATTTCGGGGAGCAAGAACAAGGGCGACGCCCCGTTCCGCATAGTGGTGGGCCATGGGGCCTTCGCCATGCCCGTGCGCAACCGGGTCTCACTGTTGACGCTCGCCATGCAGGAGGCCGAGGTCTTCGAGCCCTGTGTCACCCAGCAGGGGCTGACCCTGCAGGTCAAGGCGGTCATCGCGTTCAAGGTGGGTGACGACGCCGAGTCGATCGCCAACGCGGGCAAGCGGTTCCTCGACGACCAGCGCTCCATGCCCGAACTCGTGGGGCGCATCTTCGCCGGCCACCTGCGGTCGATCGTCGGGTCGATGACAGTGGAGGACATCATCCGTGAGCGCCAGAAGCTGGCCTCGGAGGTGCTCGACGCCTCCAAGCCGGAGATGGCCAAGCTCGGGCTCGTGGTGGACTCGTTCCAGATCGAGTCCATCGACGACGGGCAGTCGGGCTACATACTTGCGCTCTCCCAGCCCCATGTCGCGGCCGTGAACCAGGCGGCGCAGATCGCCCAGGCCCAGGCCGACCAGGCAGCAGCCAAGGTCCGCCAGGAGTCCGCCCGCAACCAGGCCCAGTACGAGCAGGAGACGGCCGTCGCCAAGGCGCAGTACCAGGCCGAAGTGGACCAGGCCCAGCAGACTGCTTCCCAGGCGGGGCCTCTGGCCCAGGCCAAGGCCCAGCAGGACGTACTGGCCGAACAGGCCAAGGTGGCTTCGGCCCAGGCCGAGCTGCGACGCCAGCAGCTGGTCGCCGAGATCGTACGGCCGGCGGAGGCGGAGGCAGAGAAGGTGCGCACGATGGCCAAGGCCCAGGCCGACGCCACCCGCCTGCAGGCCGAGGCCACCTCGACCGCCAACGGGGTCGTGCTCCAGCGCATCCTGGTCGAGAAGATGCCCGAGATCATCGCCGCCGCGGCCAGCGAGCTGCGCCAGGCCAACGTCACCGTACTGAACGGGGCCGAGGGCATGGGGGAGCTGGTGGCAGGCCTGGCTTCCCAGGCATCCTCGATCCTCGAACTGGTGCGCCGCACGGGAGCCGGGGCGGGGGACGAAGGGCGGGGCGTCAAGCCCCGCTCCAACGGGGGTGCCGGCGTCGGGGCCGAGGTCATGCCTGTCGTGGCGCCGCCCGCAAACTGAGGGCGGCCAGGCGGGCCAGCTCGTCCCGGCGCAGCTTGCCGATGGAGGTCTTCGGCAGCTCGTCCACGAGCACCAGGGCACGGGGTGCTGCATAGGGGGCGAGCTCGTCGCGGACCAGGTGGCGCAGTTCGTCCAGGGAGGGAGGGGTGGCCGGCCTACTGGGCACGACCACGGCCACCAGCCGGTCGCCCCACTCGGGGTCGGCTACGGCTGTAAGCCCAGCCTCGGCCACCCCGGGGTGGCGGCAGAGCACGCCCTCGACCGGCCCAGGCCACACGTTCTCGCCCCCTGTCACCATGAGCTCGGACAGGCGGCCGTCGACCTCGAGCCGGCCATCGGGGCCCAGGTGCCCGCTGTCGCCGGTGGCGAGCCAGCCCCCCGGGAGCAACGGCGAGGAGCCGTCGCGGTAGCAGCGCAGCAGCATCGGGCCCCGCAGCAGGATCTCGCCCCGGCGGCCGAAGGACACCTCGACGCCGTCCAGCGGCACCCCGTCGTAGACGACGCCGCTACCGGTCTCGGTCAGCCCGTAGGTGGTGACCACGTTGGGCGCCAGCCCGGTCGGTGGTGCCGAGCCCCCGAGCACCACCGTGCGGAACGCCTGGGCACCGACCCGGGCCAGTGCCGTGGGGACCAGCGACACCAGCACGTCCGGGCCCGACGAGGCCAGCACCCGCCCCGCTTCGAAACCAGGGTGCACCTCTAAGGGCGTGCCCGTCAGCAGTGCCCTGGTCACCACGGATAGGCCGCCCACGTGGTTGAGGGGCAGGCAGGCCAGCCAGCGGTGCGCGCTCGGGCGCACCCCCAGGCGTTCGGAGGTGGCGAGGGCGCTGGCCCGGACCGCATCGTGGGTGAGGACCACGCCCTTGGGCCGGCCGGTGCTCCCGCTGGTGCTCACGACCAGGGCGTCGCCCTCGGCGACCGGTCGTCCCCCGGGCAGCGGGCGGCGCCCGTCCGGGCCCACGAGGGCCCCCGGCGCCAGGGCGGCCATCACAGCCTGGCGGGCCTCCCTGCCCAGGCGCTGGTCGAGAGGCGCCACGGCATCGCCGTCCTCCCAGGCATCGAGCAGAGCGCGTACGAAGCCCGGCCCGCCGGGCAGGTCGATGGCCACCAGTTGTCGCACGGCTCCCAGTTTGGCGGCCACCGTGCCCTCGCCGGGGCCCTGTAGGGTCGGGCCCGTGCGCCAGGCACCTCCCTCCAGGTACAAGTGGTCACCCTGGGCCCTCGGGGCGCGGCCCCGGACGCTGCCCGCCTCGCTGGTCCCCGTCCTGGTGGGGACGGGCACTGCGGTCGCCTACGGCCGGGCGGTGTGGTGGCGGGCCGTGCTGGCGGGGGTGGTGGCCCTGGCCCTGCAGGTCGGGGTGAACTACGCCAACGACTACAGCGACGGGGTGCGGGGTACCGACCGCGACCGGGTGGGCCCGGTCCGCCTGGTGGCCGGAGGCCTGGCCTCGCCGGCCTCCGTCAAGAGGGCGGCCCTGCTGGCCTTCGGCGTGGCCGGGGCCGCCGGTTGCGTGCTCGCTGCGGTGGCCGGTTGGTGGCTCCTGGCGGTCGGTGCCGTGTGCGTCCTAGCCGCCTGGGCCTACACGGGAGGGCCCAGGCCCTACGGTTACGCCGGCCTGGGCGAGGCGGCTGTCTTCGTCTTCTTCGGCCTGGTGGCCACGGTGGGCACCGCCTACGTGCAGACGGGGCAGTTCAGTGCGCTGGAGGTCCTGGCCTCGCTGCCGGTCGGCCTTTTTGCTGTGTCCCTGCTGGTGGTGAACAACCTGAGGGACATCCCCGGGGACGCCGCGGCGGGCAAGAACACCCTCGCCGTCAGGCTGGGCCCGGCCGGGACGCGCCGGCTCTACGCTTCCTGCGCCCTGGGCGCGCTCGCCATGGTGCTCCCGGTGGCGCTCAGCCGGCCCTGGGCCCTGCTCGCCCTGGCCGCGCTGGTCCTGGCCCTGAGGCCGGTCCGCGCTGTGCTGTCCGGTTCGGCCGGGCCCGAGCTCGTGCCCGTCCTCGGTGCGACGGGCAGGCTGCAGCTGGTGGCGGGCTCGTTGCTGGCCATAGGTATCGCCCTCTGAGCCTGCCCGGCTGCGGGCCGGGCCCTCACGCTCCCAGGCAGAAGCCGGCGACCAGGCGGGCGAAGCCCTCGGGTTGTTCCAGATGGCAGGCGTGGCCGGCCCCCGGTAACAACCGCGCCCGTGCGCTGGGCCCTATGGCGCGGGCCAGTGCCATGGCGTGCCCGCTGTAGCGCTGGTCGAGCTCGCCGGCCAGGACCAGGACCGGCAACCCCCGACGGCCCAGCTCGGGCAGGCGCTCCCATAGCGGCTCCTGGGCGCCGGCCCCGGCCAGTCGCAGGCTCGAGGCCAGGCCTGCAGCAGTGTTGGCAAGGCGGGAGCCGAGGTCGGCCGCGTCCCGGGGCAGAGTGGCGAAGAGGGGTTGAGCGAGCCATTCTTCGAGGAAGCCCGGCAGCGCCTCGTCGCCCCCCGCCTCGAGGCGCGCTGCCAGACGGGCGTCGGACCGGGCACGTTCGGCTCGGAGGCCGGGCTCTGCGATGCCGGCGCTGGTGCTGACCAGGACCAGGCGCGAGACCTTTTCCGGGTGTGCCAACGCGACGTGGAGAGCTGCCCGTCCGCCCATGGAGTAGCCGACCCAAGCCGTCGGCTGCGGCACCAGAGCTGCCAGCACCTCCGCTGTTTGCCACAGGTCGGCGGCCACCCCGCTCGAGCCCCCGTGCCCGGGCAGGTCCGGGGCCAGAGCGGTGACCGGAGGCAGGTGGTCGACCACAGCCGCCCAGGACTGGCTGTTCTGGGTGAACCCGTGCAAGAGTACTAGCGCAGGCACGGCGCCGGCCGGGCCGGGGCCGAGGACCGCCGCCGCAAGGTGCGCGCTCTGTACCACGGGAAGATATTGCACCAATGACAGCTCCGGTCGCGCCCAACGACGTCCAGGCCGCCTTCTGCGCCGTCCTGGTCGACGAGTGGGCCCGGGGCGGCGTCCGTCGGGCGGTCGTTGCCCCGGGCTCCCGGTCCACGCCGCTGCTGGTGGCCCTGGCTGAGGCAGCCGACAGGCGGGAGATCGTCTTGGACGTGGTGCTCGACGAGCGTGGTGCAGGGTTCTTCGCCCTCGGCCATGCCTTGGCGACGGGCTCCCCGGCCCTGGTCGTCACAACGAGCGGGACTGCCGCGGTGGAACTGCACCCGGCAGTCGTCGAGGCGCACCACTCCGGCGTTCCGTTGGTGGCTGTCACGGCCGACCGGCCGGAGGAACTTCACGGTTGCGGTGCTCCCCAGACGGTTGAGCAGGTGGGCCTGTTCGGCCCTGCGACGCGTTGGGCGGCCTCGGTGCCGGTGGCCGACCTGGCCACCGCCCACTGGTGGCGGCCTCTCGCTTCGAGGGCGCTCGCCGAGGCCATGGGGGGCGCCCACCGCCCGGGCCCTGTCCACCTCAACCTGGCCTTCAGGGAGCCGCTGCTCGGCTCGGCGGCCAAGGTCGCGGGTACCGGGCCCGGGCCGGCAGCAGCTCTTGCGGGGCGACAGGGAAGGGCACCCTGGCACCAGGTCCTGGTGCCCGAAGAGCTGCCGGTGCCCGAGGAGGCCGTACGCCTGCTGGCCGGAGCCGGGGAGCGTGGCCTGGTGGTGGTGGGCGGGGGCGGCCCCGGCCCCGGTGCGCTGCAACGACTGACTGACGCCACGGGTTGGCCCGTGCTGGCCAGCCCGCTCAGCAACGTCCGTTCGCCGGGTTCGGTCGCCTTTGCCGACGCACTGCTGCGTTGCTCACCGGTACGGGACTGGCACCCCGACGTGGTGCTGCGCATGGGCGCCCCGTGGGCCTCGCGTGTGGTGAACGAATGGCTGGCCGGGCTTTCGTGCCCACAGGTGCTCGTGGACCCCGTCGGCGCCTGGGCGGCCCCCGACCGCCTGCCCGGCCACGTGGTCGTGGCGGGGCCGGACGCGCTCTGCCTGGCCGTTGCCGCGGCGGTGACCGGAGGGCGCCGGGGAGAGTGGGCCCGGAGGTGGTCGTCGGCAGAGGCAGCGGCCGAGGCCGCCGTCGACGCCGCCATGGGGCCGGGAGACGAGCTGACCGAGCCCGGGGTGGCCAGAGAGGTCATGCGCAGCCTCGTCGACGGTGCCACGCTCGTGCTCTCCTCGTCCATGCCGGTCAGGGACTTCGAGTGGTGGACCAGGCCTCGCCACGGTGCCAGGGTGGTCTCGAACCGGGGGGCGAACGGGATCGACGGGGTCCTCTCGACCGCTCTCGGCGTGGCTGCCGGCAGTGCCCAGGAGCACGGGGGGAGCCCGGCGCCGGTTGTGGCCGTCCTGGGCGACCTCGCGTTCGTGTACGACGCAGGGGCCCTGCTGTGGGCCCAGGGGCGTGCCCTCTCCCTGGACGTGATCGTGGTCGACAACGATGGCGGGGGCATCTTCAACTTCCTCCCCCAGGCTGCCAGCCAGCACGGCGAGCGGTTCGAGCGCCTCTGGGGCACCCCTCACGGACTGGACCTGACCGCCCTGGCGACGGCGTTCGGCGCTCAGGCGCGCCGGCTGCGCGACCTCGGCCAGCTGTCCTCGGCGGTCGCGTCACCCCCTGCGCCCGGTGTCAGGGTGTGGGTCGTGCCCACTCAGCGGGCGGCGAACGTGAAGGCCCACCGCCGGCTGCTCGGGGCGGTGGAGGCGGCCGTGGCCGGCCTGTCTCCTTCGGGGGGCTGACCCCCGGGGCGGGCTGCGCTACAGCCGGGTCAGGGACGGACCACGGCGGCCAGCAGGGCCTGCAGCTTGAGCTGGGTCTCGGCCAGTTCGGCGTCGGGGTCGGAGCCGGCGACGATGCCGGCGCCGGCGTACAGGGACGCCCGGTTGGCCTCGATCGTGGCGCTGCGCAGGCCGAGGGCCCATTCGCCGTCGCCCCGGGCATCGACCCACCCCACGGGGCCCGCGTAGAGCCCCCGGTCGAAGCCCTCGTGCTCGGCCTGCCAGGCCATGGCCAGGACCGTGGGCTCCCCTCCCACTGCGGGTGTGGGCTGCAGGCTGGCGGCAAGGGCCAGGGCGTCGGGCACGCTCCCGTGGCGTTCCCCGGGCCGGAGCCGGCCCGTGATCCTGGTGCCGAGGTGAGAGACGTTGCGCAAGGCCACGACGGTGGGCTCGGGGACCTCCAGGTCGGTGCACAACGGACCGAGCACGTCGGCGATGGACCGCACGACGACCTCGTGCTCGTGGCGGTCCTTGGCCGACCCGAGCAGCCTCGTGAGCAGGGCCTGGTCGGTTGGGGCGTCGCCGCTGTGGGCCACCGTGCCTGCCAGGGGGTGACTGAGGACCATGTCCCCGTGCCGGCTGACCAGGGTCTCGGGGCTGGCGCCGACGAAGCCGGCGAAGTGGAACACGGTGCAGGACGGGTAGAGGGCCTCCAGCCGGGCCACGATGCTGGCCACGGGCAGGGGCCCGTTGGCCACGACGTCCACCCTCCGGGCCAGGACGACCTTCGACATCGGGCCGTCCAGGACAGCCTGGACCGTGCGTGCAACCAGCTGCTTCCAGCTTGCATGGGGCACGCTCGAGCTCAGCTGGAAGCCATCGGGTGCCTCGTGCACCCGTGCCGGCTCTTGTCGTCGCAGGAGCTCCAGCCGACGCCGGACGTCGGCTCGCGCCTGGTCGGGGCTGGGCGCCGGGCCGACGCCGGCCAGGGTGGCGTAGGCGCCCTCGCCGTGACGCACGAGCAGCAGGCGCGGTACGACCAGCTCGCCGGGCCGGGCGGGGTCGTAGGGCAGGGCGCCCATCGCCACCGGTCCCTCGGGGGCGTCCGTGGCACCACCCGGGCCCAGGCTTTCGATGCAATTGGCGGCCCCGAGCAGGCCGGGCACGCTTCCCATCGAAGCCAGGCCGGCCCAACCAGGCCGGAGCCTGAGGCGCAGGGCCTCCCCGTCCCCGAGCAGAGCGAGGCCGGGACGACGCCACAGGCCGCGGCCCGGTTGGGAACCGGCCCCTGCGGCGTCGGGCAGCTCGTCCGGGCTGACAGGCGTACTGGCCCACCACAGGCTGGTCGGCCCCTCGGGACGAGGAGGCAGCTCCAGGCCCGCGACGACATCGGCGGTGCCGGCAGAGACGGTCCCCGCGCCGGGCGGCGTGAGCCTCACGGGGCCGCTCCGCTCCGGGTGGCCGTGTAGAGCTGTGTTACGCCCCCAGAGAGGAGACGGCGCTGTACTGCCTGGAAGCCGGCCGCTCCGAGCAGTTGCGACATCACCGGCCCGCTCGGTAGGTAGGCCAGGCTCCGGGGGAGGTAACGGTAGGAGCCGGCGTCCGAGAGCAGGGCCCCGAGCCTGGGCACGACCGTGCCCGCCCAGAGCCGGTGGCCCAGGCGCAGCAACGCGTTGGGGGGTTCCGCCAGGTCCAGGAGCGACAGCCGGCCGCCGGGCCGGACGACGCGGGCCAGGTCGGCGAAGAGCGCCGAGAGGTCCACTACGTTGCGCAGCGCGAAGGCGCTCACCACACCGTCGAAGCGTTGCCCGACGAAGGGCATTGCCAGGGCGTCGGCCTGGACCAGGGGTGCGCCCGTGCGCGCCACGGAGAGCATGCCGCGGGACATGTCGAGCCCGACCGGCCGGTGCCCGGCCCGGTGCAGGAGCCGGCACATGTCACCCGTGCCGCAGGCGACGTCGAGGACCAGGGCGCCGGGCGCCAGTTCGAGGGCGGCCACGCAGGTGCGCCTCCACAGCCGGTCCAGGCCGAAGGTCATGATGTCGTTCATGGCTTCGTACCGCGGGGCGATGGAGTCGAACATCCGCCGCACGGCTCGCACCTTGTCCTCGCCGGTGGGCAGTGCCGGGGCCCGGTCGGAGCGGGCGCGGCTCACCACGACGGTGCGGTCCGGCCACCCGTGTCGGGCCGCCGACGGGTGGGCCAGGGGCTGAGGACGAGCATGGAGGCAGGTTAGGTCGTCGTCGTGGTTGCCGGCCAAGCCCGGTTCCCCGCTCGGCGGGACGATGGCCCGAGGTCGGGCGCAGGACCGTAGTGGGCTGTCCCCGGGCGGGCCCCGGGCTGCCTGTAGCATGGCCCGCTGATGTTCGAGGCCCTCTCCGACAGGTTCGAAGGGATCTTCACGCGCCTGCGGGGACGCGGCCGGTTGGGCCCCGAAGACGTGGACGAGGCCCTGCGCGAGATCCGCATGGCATTGCTGCAGGCGGACGTCAACCTGCTCGTGGTCCGCGACATCGTGGCCCGCCTGCGTGCCGACCTGGTGGGAGCCGACCTTTCGCGTTCTCTCACGCCTGGCCAGCAGGTGGTCAAGGCGGTCCACGACGAGCTGGTACGGGTCCTCGGGGGGACCGCCCTGCGCATCACGTACGCCCCCCGTCCACCGACAGTGGTCCTATTGGCCGGGCTCCAGGGCTCGGGCAAGACCACCAACGCCGCGAAGCTGGCCCGTTGGTTCAAGCAGCAGGGCCGCAACCCGATGCTCGTGGGCGCCGACCTGCAGCGCCCGGCGGCGGTGGAGCAGCTGCGGGTCCTTGGGGCACAGGTCGGGGTGCCGGTGTACTCGGACCCGTCGGGCCCCGTGAGCGTGGCCAGGAACGGTCTGGAGCAGGCGGCGCGGACGGGCCGTGACGTAGTGGTGGTCGACACAGCGGGCCGCCTGTCGATCGACGCCGAGATGATGGAGCAGGTCCGCCAGATCTCCGAGGCCGTGAAGCCCCACTACACGTTCCTGGTCATCGATGCCATGACCGGTCAGGACGCCGTGGCGACGGCCGAGGCCTTCCACCGGACGCTGGAGCTCGACGGCGTCGTGCTCACCAAGGTCGACGGGGACGCCCGCGGCGGGGCGGCCCTGTCGGTCAAGGAGGTCGTAGGGCGGCCCATCGCTTTTGCGTCGACCGGTGAGAAGCTCGAGGACTTCGAGACCTTCCACCCGGACCGGATGGCGGGCCGGATCCTCGGGATGGGCGACGTGCTCACCCTGATCGACCGGGCCGAGCAGGCGATAGAGCGGCAGGACGCGGAGAAGGCCGTGGCCAAGCTCGCTGAGGGCCGGTTCGGCTTGGACGACTTCCTCGAGCAGTTGCAGTCCGTGAAGAAGATGGGGCCCCTGTCCGGGCTGATCGGCATGCTGCCCATGGTCCCCAAGGAGGTGCGCAACGCCGAGCTCGACGACTCGATGCTCAAGCCCATCGAGGCGATCATCCACTCCATGACACCGGGGGAGAGGGCAGAGCCGGCGATTATCAACGGCTCCCGGCGTGCACGCATCGCCGCAGGCTCGGGGACGACGGTGCAGGACGTCAATGACCTGCTCGAGCGCTTCAAGCAGGTCCAGCAGTTCATGCGGCAGATGCCTGCCCTGGCCGCGATGACAAAGCGGGGGACGCGGGCCAAGTCCTCGGCGAAGGCGGCCAAGCGCAAGAAGCGGCGCTGAGCGGGCACGGGCCGGCGTCCGGCCGGTGGCCACAGCCTGTCCGCGTCGCCTAGACTTATCCGGTCCAAACACCGCTGAACAGCACCGTGACGGGGACACCCGCCGGCGACAGTGACTAGAACAAGGCAGGCAAATGGCAGTCAAGCTCCGCCTCATGCGGATGGGCAAGACCAAGCAACCCACCTACCGCGTCGTGGCCGCCGACAGCCGGTCGCCGCGCGACGGACGCTTCATCGAGGTCGTCGGGAGCTACGCGCCCCGGGAGGCGGTCAAGAAGGTCGTCCTCAAGGCCGACCGCGTCAGTCACTGGCTGGGTGAGGGGGCTCAGCCCACCGACCGTGTCCGTCGCATACTGGTGAGCGAGGGCCTCCTGCAGGCAACCGCTCGCTCCGGTGGCGCGGCCACCGCTGCGTCGACGGCCGAGAAGTGACCGAGGGCGCCAACCGGTTGCCGGGTGGCACGTCCCGTGCCGTCCTGGCCTACCTCGCCCGCCAATTGGTCGGTTCACCCGAAGCGGTCGGGGTAGAGCTGAGCGGGGGAGAGGGCGGGGCGCCTGTGCGCCTGCGGCTGGAGGTCGCCCCCGACGACGTGGGCAGGGTCATCGGCCGCCGTGGCCGGACCGCGCAGGCCATACGCGCTCTCACCCGCGCCGCTGCGGCGAGAGACGGAGACGAGGTCTTCGTCGATATCGCCGACTAGGCCGTTGCTGCTCGAGATCGGTCGGGTGGGGCGGGCCCACGGCCTCAACGGCCAGCTCGTCGTCCAGCTGGTGACCAACAGGCAGGGCCGGTTGGCGGAGGGCTCGCGGGTGCAGTGCCGGGAGCGTGAGCTTGTCGTTGCCGCGGCCCGGCCGCTCCCCGGCGCAGCGCACGGCCCGGCTTCTGCCTGGCTCGTGACGTTCGAGGGTGTCGGCTCCCGCCAGGAGGCCGAGGCGCTCCGGGGAGCGCCGTTGAGCGCCCCGGCGCCGGGCCCGGACGACGGGCTCTGGGTCCACGAGCTGATCGGGGCCGAGGTCAGCGAGGCGGACGGTACGGAGCGGGGAACGGTCACGGCGGTACAGGCCAACCCGGCCAGCGACCTCCTGGTCCTCGACAACGGTGCCCTTGTCCCCTTGCACTTCGTGGTCAGCTGCGAGCAGGGCCGCATCGTCGTGGACGCTCCACCCGGGCTGTTCGAGCTCTGAGCCGGGTGGCAGGGCTGCGGGCCGAGGTCTTCACCATCTTCCCGGACATGGTGCGGACATGGTGCGAGGCCAGCCTCCTGGGCCGGGCCTGGCGGTCGGGCGCGCTCGACATAGCGGTCCACGACCTGCGCCGGGGTGCCGATGACCCGCACCGTAGCGTCGACGACAGCCCGTTCGGTGGGGGAGCCGGGATGGTGCTGGCCCCTGCACCCGTGTTCCGGGCGGTCGAGGAGGCCTCGCCCCGTCGCCCGCTCTTCCTGCTCGGGCCGGGCGGCCGGCGCTTCGACCAGACGATGGCCAGGGAGCTGGCCTGCCTGGGGGGGTTCTCGCTCTTGTGCGGGCGCTACGAAGGAGTGGACCAGAGGGTCTCGGACCACCTGGTGGACGGAGAGCTCTCCATCGGCGACTACGTACTGGCTGGAGGGGAGGCGGCGGCTGTGGTCGTGATCGAGGCTGTCGCCCGGCTCGTGCCGGGCGTCATGGGCAACCAGAGCTCAGCCGACGAGGAGAGCTTTGCCGACGGTCTGCTCGAGTACCCGCAGTACACCCGGCCGGCGACGTTCCGTGGTTGGGACGTGCCCGAGGTCCTGCTCTCCGGTCACCACCAGCGGGTGACCGATTGGCGCCGGGCGGCCGCCCTGGCCCGTACGGTGCGCGACCGCCCGGACCTGGTCGAGGCCCGGGGTGGCCTGAGCGCGCAGGAGCGGGCGTTGTTGGCTGAGCACGGTTTCGATCAGGTATCCTGACTGACTTATGGGCCCGACCGACTTGATCGACCGTGAGAACCTGCGTGACGACGTCCCCGACTTCGCCCCTGGAGACACCATCCGCGTGCACGTCCGGGTGGTGGAAGGCAACCGGGAGCGGGTCCAGGCCTTCCAGGGCGCGGTGATCTCGCGCCAGGGCTCGGGTGTCCGGGAGACGTTCACGGTGCGCAAGGTGAGCTCCGGCGTCGGTGTCGAGCGGACATGGCCGGTGCACTCCCCGTCCATCGCGCGTGTCGAGGTGGTGACGCTCGGGGACGTGCGGAGGGCCAAGCTGTACTACCTGCGTGAGCGCGTGGGCAAGGCGGCGAAGATCAAAGAGCGGCGCGTCAACCACTGAGCACGATGCGGTCATGGCCCGGGACGCACGCCCGGGGCCTGAGGGCGCCGAGTGGCGCCGACGCCGGCCCTACCAGCCCTAGCATGCAGGTATACGCCTACGTCTGGGAGGAGTGCGATGAGCGCTGAAGACCTCGAGCGTTACGAGACCGAGATCGAGCTCGCGCTCTTCCAGGAGTACCGGGCGGTCCTGCCCATGTTCAAGTACGTCGTCGAGACGGAGAGGCGTTTCTACCTGGCCAACGACGTGCACATGGAGGCGAAGGGCGAGGGCCAGCGGACCTATTTCGAGGTGAAGCTGGGCGACGCCTGGGTATGGGACATGTACCGGCCGGCCCGCTTCGTCTCCAGCGTCCGCGTAGTCACCTTCAAGGACGTCAACGTCGAGGAGCTCCCCGAGAAGGAGCTCTAGCGGGCGCTGACGGGCGGCCTGCGCGGCCCCTGGCCGCTGCGTCCACAGGCTCGGGCCAGTGTGTCATCGGTGGGCGCGATGCTGTGGCGGTGCAGGTCGAGGGTGGTGCCGGGGGTGGCCGTCGGACAGGTGGGGGCGGGCGTGCCCGCCTGGGCCGTTGGGGTGAGGAAGCGGCGGCCAGGTGGTACCGCGAGCACGGCTTTGCAGTAGTCGACCGCAACTGGCGTTGTCCGTCGGGTGAGCTGGACGTCGTCGCTGTCCAGGGGCGGTTGGTGGTGTTCTGCGAGGTCAAGGCACGCACCGGTACGGGTTGGGGTAGCCCTGCAGAAGCGGTGGGCGGGCTCAAGCAGGTCCGTGTGAGGCGGGCTGCCGCCGCCTGGTTGCGCCAGGCCAGGGCCAGCCCGGGCTGGACGGGCGCTCTGCAGGCCCGTTTCGACGTGGCCTGTGTGGTGCGCGGACAGCTCGTGGAGATCTTGGCAGACGCCTTTTGAGGTGGCCAGGGCCCTGCCGCGCACGGGGCCCGGCTCGGGGGTGCCGCTTGGGCACGAGGACCGGCCCGGTGCTGTTCCCACCCGCTGCCACCGAGGTGTTGGCGCCGCCCTGCGACCGCAGGCACAATGGCTGCCGATGACCGGTGGGCTCAGACTGCGCCCGCTGCGTCCCGACGACGAGGACGCAGCCCTGACTGCCCATGCCGCGCTCGCCCGGGAGGGGTTCGATTTCCTGCTCGACTACATCCCGGGTGAGCCCTGGGAGGCTTACATCGGCCGGCTGCGCGACCAGAGCCGAGGTCTCAACCTTGCGCCGGAAAGGGTGCCGACCACGTTCCTTGTCGCGACCGACGACGGCCTCATCGTCGGTCGCGTCGCCGTCCGCCACGAGCTGAACGCCTACCTCGCCGCCTATCGTGGGCATATCGGCTACGGCGTCTCACCCGAGCACCGCCGCCGGGGCCACGCTACGGGCATGCTCCGCCAGGCCCTGATCGTCGCCCGGTCGCTCGGTGTGGACAGCATCATGATGACCTGCGACGACGACAACCCAGCCTCGGCGCGGGTCATCGAGAACAACGGCGGTGTCCTCCACTCGGTGGTGGAGGAGCCGGGCAGCAGCGTACCCCTGCGCCGCTACTGGATCCATTGACGGCAGCAGGTGACCACCCGCGTGGGGAGCTGCGCCCCGCGCCTGGCGTTGCCGTCCCCCCGCCGCAGCACCTCCGGGGAACACAAGGGCCGCGCCGGCGGGGCCGCCGTGCTCAGCGGCCCGGCCGGCGCCTGTCCCGCATCGCCCAGCAGGGGTTGTGCCAGTGCCGGCGCAGGTCCGGGGCATCGAGGGGGACGACGACCAGGTGCCCTGTGCCCGGCTTGACCTCCTGCTGGCAACCCGGGCACAGGTAGGTCTTCAACGCCTGGGCCGGCTGGACCCTGCGCACCTCCACGCCCGGCTCTGCAACAGGTACCGACCAGGTACCGGACAGGGCCCGTACCAGGTCGTCCTCTGCCTGCGCCCCGCTGCGCTGCCAGGGACGGCCGCGCCGGCGGGCACCCTTTGGCATGGGCCAACGATACCGTCACACCCTCCCGGCAACCTGTGTGCTGCGTCGTGGCCGGTGAGCGGCCTCCTGTCGGCTGGCGCCCGTTCCGGCGGGCACACCTTGGAGGTGCACATGTTGGCGAGCGTAAGGTCGGCAACCCTGGTCGGGGCCGAGGGCCGCCCCGTCCACGTGGAGGTCCAGGTGAGCAGTGGCCTGCCCGGTTTCCGCGTGGTCGGCCTACCGGACGCTTCCTGCCGGGAGGCCCGCGACCGGGCCCGGGCCGCGATCGTGTCGAGCGGGTTCCGGTGGCCGCAGCGCAGGGTGACCGTCAACCTGGCACCGTCGTCAATGCGCAAGGCAGGGTCGGTGCTCGACCTCCCTCTCGCCCTCGCCACGCTGGTGGCAGACGGGCAACTACCGGCCGGGGCCCTGGGCGAGCGCGCCTACCTGGGTGAGCTGGGCCTGGACGGGTCGCTCAGGCCGCCTGCCGGCGTGCTGGCCCTTGTGGCGTGCCTGGCCGGCACCGAGGTGGTCGTACCGGCCGGCTGCGTGGCCGAGGCGGGGCTCGTCCCCGGCGTCAGGGCCCGCCACGCCGTCGACCTTCGCCAGCTGGCCGGCGTGCTGAACGGCGTGGCCTCCTGGCCGTCCCCTCCGCCCCTTGGCGAGGGCGCACCGGGACCGGCCGCCCCTGACCTGGCTGATGTCCGGGGCCAGGCTCTCGGCCGCGCCGCGTTGGAGATCAGCGCAGCAGGGGGCCACCATCTGCTGCTGATCGGTGCGGCGGGCGCCGGCAAGACCATGCTGGCCAGGCGGCTGGCCGGGGTCCTGCCCTCCTTGAGCGACGAGGAGGCGCTCGAGGTGGCGAGGGTGAGGTCGGCCAGCGGGGCGGGGGCCCCGGGCGCGATCGACCATCGGCCACCGTTCCGGTCCCCTCACCAGGGCGTCACTGCTCCCGCCCTGGTGGGCGGGGGAGGGGCCTCCCTGCGGCCGGGCGAGGTGAGCCTCGCCCACCTGGGTGCGCTCTTCCTCGACGAGCTGGGAGAGTTCGCGCCCTCGGTGCTCGATGTGCTCCGCCAGCCCATGGAGGAGGGCCGCGTGGTGGTGAGCAGGGCGAGCGGGACCGTGGTGTTCCCGGCACGCTTCCTCCTGGTCGCCGCAATGAACGGTTGCCGTTGTGGCGGCGACGGCGCTGCCGGCAGTTGCCCGTGCCCGGAGGTCGTCCGGGCACGCTATGCCCGGCGCATCTCGGGCCCGCTCCTCGACCGGTTCGACCTACGCGTAAGGGTGGGCCGCCCATCGGTGGCGGAGCTGCTCGGCGACCGGTCAGGCCGCCGCGGGGAGAGCTCGGCCGCCGTCGCCACCCGGGTACGCAGGGCCCGGGCGGCTGCCGCCGGGCGGGGTGCACGCTGCAATGCCGAGCTACCTGCCTCGGCCCTGGCCGAGGTGGCGCCGCTCGGCCCGGAGGCTCACCGGCTCCTGGGCGCACGCTTGGCGGATGGCAGCTTGAGCCCGCGTGGCCTGGAGCGGTGCTGGCGGGTGGCGTTGACGATCTCCGACCTGCGAGGCGCTAAGGGCCCGCTGAGCGAGGAGGCCGTCCAGCAGGCCCTCGCCATGCGGGTGGCGGTGACGCCTCAGGGGCCCGCCGGGAGGGGTACCGCGTGGGCTCGGGGGTGAGGGCGGCGCAAGGTCTGGACCAGCGGTTACCGGCCGAGGCGTACGTCTTGGCCCTCAGCAGCGTGCCCGGGGCGGGACCAGCCTGGGTCCGCTCCGTGCTGCTGGACAGCCCGCCCGAACTGGCATGGAGGCAGGTCGTCGAGGGAGCGGTCCGTCCGCCCGGCCCGAGGGCACAGGGAAGGTCTGGCACGGCACTGCGCCGCCCCGCCTACCCTGACCCAGGGGTGCTCTGGGCCCGGTGCCTGGCCCTGGAGGTCGACGTCGTCTGGCCGGGTGGGCGCGGGCGGCAGGATGGTACGCCCGATTGGCTGGCCCTGTGCTGGCCGCTGTTCGCAAAGGGCTCAGTGGGGGCCCTGGGAGGCCCGGCCGTGGCCCTCGTGGGCACCAGACGTTGTACCCCGGACGGCCGGGCTACGGCGTACGAGCTGGCCCGGGACCTCGTGGCAGCCGGCATCACCGTGGTCTCCGGGCTGGCCCTGGGTATCGATGCAGCGGCCCACAGTGGGGCGCTGTCGGTGCGCGCCCGGGGCCAGGTCCCAACCGTGGCGGTGGCGGCGAGCGGTGTCGACGTGGTCTACCCGAGGGCCAATTCGGCTCTCTGGGCGGAGGTGGGCAGGGTTGGCACGCTCGTTTCGGGCGCACCTCCGGGCACGCCGCCGCAGGGCTGGCGCTTCCCTTCCCGCAACAGGGTGATAGCCGCCCTCTCGCAGGCCGTGGTCGTGGTCGAGAGCCACGTCAAAGGAGGGTCCTGGCACACGGTCGATGCCGCGCTCGCCCTTGGCCGCGAGGTGGGTGCGGTGCCCGGCCCTGTCCACAGCTCCGCCTCGGCTGGGACCAACCGTCTGCTCGCTCAAGGAGCGGCTGTGGTGACCTGTGCCGAGGACGTGCTCTGCCTGCTCGGCCGCACACCGGCGCGACGAGCCGGCAGTGGCCGGCCTGTAACGGCGACGAAGGGGGGCCGGGGCCCGGCTCCCCAGGCCGGGCCCGGTGCCCGGGGCGGGGACGGTGCCCGGGGCGGGGACGGTGCCCGGGGCGGGGACGGTGGTCAGGACGAGCTCCCCTGGGCCGAGCAGGAGGCACCGCTCGAGGTGCCTCCTGGAGCCGTGAGGACCACGGTCCGGCATGCGCCGGCCGAGCGGGCCCTGGAGAGCGCTGTCTGTCAGGCCGTGCCTTATAGGCCCTGCTGCCTGGACGAGGTGGTCGAGCGTTCGGGCCTTCCCGTCGGTGCCGTGGTGCTCACGCTCGGACGGCTCAGGCAGGAGGGCCTGGTGGCCGAGGAGGAGGGTTGGTGGTACCGGACCGGCAACCCCCGGGGCCCTGGTCAGTGGCAAGGACCGGGCGCTAAGGACCGGGCACGGGTCGACGATCCAATTGCATAGCTGGGCGCACCAGGGAGGATGACCCAAAATAGGACGCGGAGCGGGACCGACGATATGCGTTCTTTCCGGCTACCTGGCCGGGGCCTACGAGGGCCCGCTCATCGCAGCCGTGCTGAGCGAGGTGCGGGCCCGAGGGGGGAGCCTGTTCGCTGTACAGACGGCAGGGACGGGCCGTAGCTACCACCAGGGCGTGACCCTCTCCGACCTCGCCCAGGTGGGTTGGCGGCGCGCTGATGGCTTTGTGACCATCGCCAATGCCGTACCGCCAGGCTATGTGCAGAGGCTCGTCGGTTACGGCAACCCGGTGGTGCAGGTCGGGGACGAGGGACCGGGCGCCGAGGGGTGCGCCTCGGTGGTCTCGGACAACGCCCTGGGTGTAGCCCAGGCCGTGGGGCACCTCGCTGCCCACGGCCACCGCCGCGTCGCCTTCGTGGGCTGCCTCGACCAGTTCGACATAAGGGAGCGGTACGAGGCCTACCGGGCGGCGGTAGAGCACCACGACCTCGAGGTGAGCCCCGGCCTGGTCTTCAGCACCGACAACAACTTCGAGCACGGAGCGGGCCGGGCGGTCGAGTCGTTCCTCGCAGCCGGGTGCCCGTCGACCGCCTCCTTGGTGGCGACCGACCTCAACGCTGTCGGTTTCGTGCGGGGCCTGCAGGCCGCAGGCCTGCAGGTGCCCGCAGACCAGGCAGTCATCGGCTTTGACGACAAGCCGGACTGCGCCCTCATGTCACCGGCGCTCTCGACGGTCGCCCAGGACCTCGACCGGGTCGGGCGGCTGGCGGCCGAGCTGGTGCTCGCGGCGGTCGGCGGCGCTCAGCTGCCGCCCGGGCGCAAGGTGGTCCCGACGTCGCTGGTCATCAGGGAGAGCTGCGGCTGCTCGCTGAGCGGTCCCCGGCTCGCTGCCTTCCCCCCTGTGGCGGCTCTGGACCAGTTCCTGGCCGGGATGGAGGGTGCCGCCCACGTCGCCCACCTCGGAGCGGGAGGGCACTGGCCGGCCATGGGGGCCCAGTTGGCAGCCGTTTTCGAGGAGGCGGCCCGGGCCGGCTCGACGGGCGCGCACCTGGCCCGGGTGACCGAGCTGTGCCAGGCTTTCTACGCCGACGTCCCGACCCGCCAAGCCCAGGACGCGCTCGACCAGTTCGCAGGGCGCCTGTGCGCTGAGCTCGGTGAGATGTACAGCACGGCCGCCGCCCGCGAGAGCCTCGGGCACTGCCTTGCCCAGGTAGGGCTCTCTCTGGCCCGAGCGCAGATGGACCAACGGGCCGGCTCCTACTACCAGGTGCGCAAGGAGCTGCGCGACCAGTACCGCCTGACCCTCGACCTCCTCGGCCGGCACGAGAACGACCCCCGGTCACTGGAGTGGTTGCGGGGCACCAGCGCCCGCCTGGGCGCCCTGGGCCTGTGGCCGGTCGCCGCCCGGGAGCACCCGATGGCTCCACCCGAAGCTGCCGGCCGGGGCAGCCAGCTCGACCTGGTGGCCACCTTCGACGCCGACGGTGGGGCCCTGGCGGTCGACGGCGCCCGGGTGCCGGTGGAGCAGTTCCCGCCCGACGAGCTGCTGGTGGGTGCGGGCGACAAGGAACTGGTGTGCGTGCTGCCCGTGGCGAGCGCCGGTTCGGACTGGGGCTTCCTGGCCGTTGCCGAGCCCCTCGGCCCCCAGCTCGAACAGGAGGCCCACTTCGCCTGGTCGGCACTGTTCAGTGAGGCCCTCGACCACCGGGCGCTCCTCAGCTCGCTGCGCCAGAGGGGCGAGGACCTGTCCCGGTCGTACCAGCGAGAGAAGGAGATGGCCCGTGCTGTGCGCGAGAGCGAGGAGCGCTACGCGCTGGCAGCCGAGGCAGCCAACGACGGGCTGTGGGACTGGGACCTCGGCACGGGCACCATGTACTACTCGAGCCGTTGCAAGCTGCTCATCGGGCCTGGTGAGCAGGAGGTGGGCCGGGGCCCGGAGGAGTGGTTGGACAGGGTGCACCCCGAGGACGCCCCGGCGCTCCTGGCCCAGTTCGAGGAGCTGAAAGCGGGTCGGGCGGCGGCCTTCACCAACGAGCACCGTCTGCGTGCCACCGATGGCAGCTACCGCTGGGCACTGGCCCGAGGGTTGGCCGTCCCGGGTACGGGCCGGCCGGCGCAACGCGTCGTGGGCGCCCTCACGGACGTCAACGAGCGTCGGGAGCTGGAAGAGCGTCTGCGCCAGCAGGCCCTCTACGACCCGGTGACGGGGCTCGCCAACCGGGTCCTGTTCCTCGACCGCCTGGCCCAGGCCATGGCCGCGACCAGGCGCCGTCCCAGGCTCTCCTATGCGGTGCTCTGGCTCGACCTCGACAACTTCAAACAGCTCAACGACACGATGGGCCACTTGTGCGGCGACACGGTCCTGGCCCAGGTCGGTCAACGCATCCGGGGTGAGCTGCGCCGGACGGACACGGCGGCCCGCTTCGGTGGCGACGAGTTCGTCGTCCTGCTCGAAGAAGCGGGCCGGCCGGCTGCTGACCGGCTCGTGCGGCAGCTGTCGGAGGCGCTGAGCAAGCCCTACGAGCTGGAGGGCCGGGCGGTCGTGGTCACGGCGAGCATCGGTGCGGCGGTCGGCGGCCCTGGCTACGAGCGCCCGGAGCAGGTCCTGAGGGACGCAGACCGCGCCATGTACCGGGCCAAGTCCGAGCACAGGCAGGGGCACGTCTGCTCCGTGGCGGAACCGGTCGGCGCCCTCGGGGCGTGAGGCGGGCGAAGCCCGGAGCGGGGCTAGCTTCGGGCACGTGCCGGAGCTGATCGAGGTCGAGGCCTACCGCGCACTGGCGCAAGAGGCGGCGCTGGGACGGCGGGTCACCGGGGTCGACGCCCCCGACCCGTGGTACCTCAAGGGGGGCCTGCAGGCCCGGGACCTGGAGGTGCTCATCGGCAGGCGGCTCGTGGAGGCTCGCCGGGTGGGCAAGTTGCTGCTCCTCCGGGCCTCGGTCGAGGGTTGCGGACCGGGCGCCCCTCTGCTCGGCCTTCGGTTCGGGATGACCGGTCGGCTCCTGGTGGACGGCATTGGCGCAGCAGGGGACCTGCTCTACAGCCCGCAACAGCCAGGGCGGGCCTACGACCGGTTCGGCCTGCGCTTCGACGACGGTGGTTCCCTGGTGGTCCGGGACCCGCGCCGCCTGGGCGGGGTGGAGCTCGGCCCGCACTGGGAGCGCCTCGGGCCCGATGCCTCCGGGGTCACACTGGACCAGCTCCGCTCGGCCCTGGCGGGCGGGCGGGGGGCCCTGAAGGCAAGGTTGACGGACCAGGCACGCCTGGCCGGAGTGGGCAACCTCATCGCCGACGAGGTGCTCTGGCGCGCCGGCCTCCGCCCGGGCCGGCCCAGCGGGAGCCTGGAGGAGGCGGAGCTGCGCCGACTGCACAGGCACCTGGGCGAAGGGGTGCGCACGATGACGGGCCGCGGTGGCTCGCACACCGGGGACCTGATGGCCCAGCGCCGCCCCGGCGGCCGGTGCCCGGTCGACGGTGCCGAGCTTCAACGGGCCCGCGTCGCCGGCCGTACCACGTGGTGGTGCCCCCTGCACCAACGCTGAGCCCCGGGGTCAGCCGATCTCCAGAGGAGCGGGCGGTGGCCCATTGTCCAGCCAGTCGCGTACCAGCGCCACCAGCTGAGCCGGGTAGACGGTCTCGCCTGACCGGGCGAGCTCGTCCAGGTCCCACCACCGGGCCGACATCCGGGAGCGCACCTCGAGGTCGGTGAGCGCATGGGGCACGGGGTCGAAGTGGGGCGTCCGCACCACGTAGAACACCTCCTCCTGGAAGAAGTCCCGTCCATCGAAGACGAACCGCGAACGGCGGCGCCAGACCACCGGCCCGAGGTGGCCCAGCCGGGCACCCACCTCCTCCCGGGCCTCCCGGCAGGCGGCTTCCTCGGGCTGCTCGTCCTGCTCCAGGCCACCTCCGGGGGTGTACCAGAAGAGGCCGGGCCCATCGTCCGCAGGGTCACGGCCCGAGACCAGGAGCACCGCATCTGAGGGGCCCAGCAGGACCACCCGTGCCGCCCGCCGGGCGCTCCGGCTCACCACCGGCTCATAGTAACCAGGTCACTGCGACGTAAGCCGGTATCTCAGGCTAACCTTTACCACTGTGGGCTGTGCTGACGACACTGTGAGTGGCACACTGAGTGGCCACAGGGCGGCGGTCGGTGAGAATGGCGCTGTGACCGGTTGGCGCCTGAGCGAGTGGCTGGGTTCCCTCACCGACGTGTCGCCGGCCACTCTGCGGGCCTATGAGCAGGGGGTGCAGTCCTTTGTGACCTGGGCGGAGCGTGCCGGTACCACCGGGCCGGAGGGTGTCAGCCGGCTGGTGCTGCGCCGGTACCTCGCCTACCAGGCCACCCGGGGCTACGCCCGCCAGACTGTCGCCCAGAGGGCTGCCGCCCTGCGGCGGTACTTCAGCTGGGCCCAGCGTAACGGTCTCGTAGAGGGCGAACCGGCGAGCGGCCTCACGGCCCGCGGGGGCCAGCGCAGGCTGCCCAGGGCGCTCTCCCGGGGCGATGTGGAGCGGCTGCTCGAGGCGCCACCATCACCGGGCCGGGCGCACCCCGAGCGGCGGTTGCGTGACGATGCCCTGCTCGAGCTGCTCTACGGGAGCGGCCTGCGGGTGAGCGAGCTGTGCGGCCTCGACGTCAAGGACCTGGATCTCGACGGTGGCTGGGTTACCGTGTGGGGGAAGGGGTCCCGGCAGCGGCGCGTCCCGCTGTCGGAGGCGGCCGCCGGCGCCCTGAGGGTCTGGCTGGACGAGGGACGCCCGCTCATGGCCGATGGTACTGGGGCCCCTCAGGCTCTCTTCTTCAACCTCAGGGGGGTGCGGCTGGGGCCCCGTGACGTGCGCCGGGTGGTGGACCGAAGGGCACCCAGGGCCACCCACCCGCACGCCCTGAGGCACAGCTTCGCCACCCACCTGCTGGACGGGGGCGCTGACCTCAGAGTTGTACAGGAGCTCCTGGGCCACGCCAGCCTGCGTACGACCCAGGTCTACACGCACGTGAGCAAGGAACGGCTTCTGGCCGTTTACGAGAGCTCGCACCCGAGGGCGTGATGGAGACCGACGAAGCTTCGCTGCCCACCGACGTGCTGTGGTCCGACTACAAGCGCACCGGCTCGCGCGAACTGCGTGACATGCTGATAGTGCGGTACTCGCCGTTGGTCAAGTACGTGGCCGGCCGGGTGTCGGTCGGGCTGCCCAACACGATCGAACAGTGCGACCTGGTGAGCTATGGCATCTTCGGGCTGATCGACGCCATCGAGAAGTTCGACAACGAGCGGGCCATCAAGTTCGAGACCTATGCGATCACGCGCATCAAGGGTGCCATCATCGACGAGCTACGCAGCATCGACTGGGTCCCGCGCTCGGTACGGGCCAAGGCGCGTTCCATCGAGAAGGCCTACGCCAAGCTGGAGGCGGAGCTCCTGCGCACCCCGAGCGACGCCGAGGTGGCCCGGGAGCTCGGTGTGAGCGAGGAGGAGCTGCAGAACCAGTTCTCGCAGATCTCCTTCGTGGGCATCGTGGCCCTGGACGAGGTGCTGTCCGGCGGGGAGCGGGGGGAGTCCACGACCCTGGGCGACACCCTGGCGGACCGTCGGGACGGGCCGATGGCTGCGTTCGAGGTGGAGGAGATGAAGCAGATCCTGGCCCGGGCCATCAACCGCCTGGGGGACAGGGAGAAGGTCGTGCTCTCGCTCTACTACTACGAAGGGCTCACCCTGGCCGAGATAGGGCAGGTCCTGGGCGTCACGGAGAGCCGGGTGTGCCAGGTGCACACCAAGGCGGTGCTGCAGCTCCGGGCACGCATGCAGCTCTCGGACCGGGAGACGGCGTAGGGGGAAGGCTCCCGGGCCCTGGGGCGGAGGGCGGTGCGGAGACCGTGTAACCTGGTGCGGGGTGCCGCGCGCTCGCCTGACGGGTGCTGGCGCTCCATGTGAGCCGTAGTAGCCAGTACAAGACCTACACCCGGGCGCCTCCACGGTCGCCGGCATGGCCCCCAGGGCCGTGCGGCGCGAGCGCCCCGGTAAGAGACAACCGATGGAGAGGAGCACTCATGGCCGTCGTGACCATGCGGCAACTGTTGGAGGCGGGTGTCCACTTCGGGCACCAGACCAGGCGCTGGAACCCGAAGATGAAGAGGTTCATCTTCGGCGAGCGCAACGGCATCTACATCATCGACCTCAACCAGACCCTGCAACGGGTCGAGGCGGCCTATACGTTCCTGCGTGACCTGGTGGCCGACGGCGGGACGGTGCTCTTCATCGGGACCAAGAAGCAGTCGCAGGACCCCATAGCGCGTTACGCCCGGGTGAGCGGGATGCCCTATATCAACGAGCGGTGGCTGGGCGGGATGCTCACCAACTACAGCACGATGTCGCTGCGGGTGCGCAAGATGCAGGAGTACGAGCGGATGCGATCGGCCGGGGACTTCGAGGCCATGCCCAAGAAGGAAGCCCTCATCCTCAGCCGTGAGCTGGAGAAGCTCGAGCGCAACCTGGGCGGCATCCGGGACATGTCCCGGCTCCCTGACGCCGTGTTCATCATCGACATCAAGAAGGAGCACATCGCGGTGTCCGAGGCCAACAAGATCGGCATCCCCATCGTGGCCGTGGTGGACACCAACTGCGACCCCGATGTGGTCCAGTACCCGATCCCCGGCAACGACGACGCCATACGCAGCGGCAACCTCATGTGCAGGGTCATGGCCGATGCCGTCCAGGAGGGCCGTTTCATTGCTTCGCGCCGGGGCGCCCCGATGATGAGCGCCCCCAGCGCGCCCCCAGCGGCCTTTGCACCCGGGGCCCCGTACATAGGGGCGACCCGCCCTGTCCCCCAGGCGCCGGCGGCGGTGGCAGCGCCCGGTACCGGGGAGGTCGAGCTCCCCGCTGTTGCCCCGGTCATGCAAGAGCCTGAGCAGGCGCCCGTCGCCCCTTCGGAACAACAGAGTTAGGAGCCCAGACACACATGGCAGAGTTCACGGCGAAGGACGTGCAAAACCTCCGCAACCTCACAGGGGCGGGGATGATGGACGCCAAACGGGCGTTGACCGAGAGCGGAGGCGACGCCACGGCAGCGGCCAAGTGGTTGCGTGAGCGGGGCTTGGGCAAGGCCGCCGAGCGTGCTGGCCGCGACAGCCAGGAGGGCGCGGTCGCGGTGTCCTACGACGCTGGCGCCAATGCCATCGCGCTCGTGCAGCTGCGCTCGGAGACCGACTTCGGGGCCAAGAGCCCTGACTTCGTGAACCTGGTCAACGAACTGGCCGCTCTGGTGGCGGCCGAAGGCGAGGACGCCGTCTCCCAGCGCAAGGAGGCGATCGAGGACCTCAACATCGTCACCAAGGAGAACGTCCAGCTCGGTGAGGTGTGGCGGTTCCAGGCAGCTGCGGGCAACGCGCTCGGCTCCTACCTGCATGTCCAGAACGACCGCGGCGTCAACGGTGTGATCGTTGAACTGTCCGGAGCGGACGAGGACATGGCCCACGACGTGGCGGTCCACATTGCCTTCGGCAAGCCCAGGTACCTGCGACGCGAGGACGTCCCGGCCGAGGAGGTCGAAGCCGAGCGGTCGACGCTCGAGGCGGAGACGCGCCGTGAGGGCAAGCCCGAGGCCGCGATGGGCAAGATCGTCGAGGGCAAGCTCGGAGGCTGGTTCAAGCGGGTCCCGGGCGGCGCGCTGCTCGAGCAGCCTTACGCCAAGGACGACAGCCACACTGTGGCCCAGGTCCTGGGCAGTGCACAGGTGGTGCGCTTCGCCCAGGTCGTGATCGGCGGTTGATGGGCCGTCCCGGGGCGCCCTGGCGGCGCGTGGTCCTGAAGATCTCGGGCGAGGCCCTGGCCAGTGAGGCCGCCAACGAGGTGATCGACGGCCTCGTGGTGGAGCGGCTGGCCCGGGAGATAGCCGAGGTGAGCGCAGAGCTCGGCACCGAGGTCGCCGTCGTGGTGGGAGGCGGCAACATCTGGAGGGGCGCCACCGGTTCTGCCAGCGGTATGGACCGGGCCACTGCGGACTACATGGGGATGCTGGCCACGGTGATCAATGCGCTGGCCCTGCGTGACGCCCTGGAGCGCCAGGGCCAGCCGACCCGTGTCCAGACCGCCATCGCCATGTCGGAGCTGGCCGAGCCCTACATCAGGCTCCGCGCCATCAGGCACCTGGAGAAGGGCAGGGTGGTCATCTTCGCTGCCGGGACGGGCAACCCGTTCTTCACCACCGACACCGCCGGCGCTCTGCGCGCGGTGGAGATCGGGGCGGAGGTCCTCCTCAAGGGGACACATGGCGGAGTGGACGCCGTCTACACGGCCGACCCCCGTACCGACCCTGCGGCGCAGCAGATACCCGACATCCACTACTCGGAGGTCCTGGACAAGGACCTGCGGGCCATGGACCTCACGGCGATAACCCTCTGCAAGGAGAACTCCCTGCCGATCCTGTACTTCTCGATCATGAAGGAGGGCAACCTCCGTAGTGCGCTCTCGGGCGAGCAAATAGGTACGCTGATCCACTGATGCCTGACACGCTCGTAGACGCCGCCATCGAGGACTGCCGGGAGCGCATGGCGCGGGTGGTCGAGCACACCAAGGCCGAGTTCGGGGGCATCCGCACCGGGAGAGCGGCCCCGGCCCTCGTCGAGAAGCTGCGGGTGGAGTACTACGGGGCCGAGGTGCCGCTGCAACAGCTTGCCGGCATACACGTGCCCGAGCCCCGGACGCTCCTGATCACGCCCTACGAGAAGGGCCAGGCCTCCCTGAAGGCCATCGAGAAGGCGATCCTGTCCTCGGATCTCGGGGTCACCCCGAGCAACGACGGAGCCGTGGTGCGGCTGGTGTTCCCCATCCTCACTGCCGAGCGGCGCAAGGAGCTGGCCAAGGTCGCCCATCACAAGGCCGAGGAGGGCCGGGTGGCGGTCCGCAACCTGCGTCGGGGGGCCCGCAAGGACCTCGAGTCGTTCGAGAAGGACGGCGAGATCTCGAACGACGAGCTCGAGCGGGCCGAAAAGGAGCTCGACAAGTTGACCCATGACCACACCTCCGAGATCGACCGGCTTCTGGCGCACAAGGAGCAGGAGCTCCTCAACGGTTGAGCACCGTGGCCGGGTGCGCGCGCCCCGGCTCGGGGGCTGAGAGCGGTGGCTGACAACGGACAGGGCCCCTCGTTGCGCAGGGGCCGGGCAACAAGCAGCAGCCGTGCGGACGCGGCGTGGGTGGCGCCCCTCGAGGTGGGTGGATGGGGGGCGCAAGGCGAGCCGGAGGGCTACGACCCGGGTGCGCCAACCGGCCCGTTCCAGGTGGTTACCGGTTCGGGGCCACCGGCGCAGGCAGCCGGCGGCGGGCCGGGGTACTACGATCGGCTGGACGTACCGAGAGCGGAGTTGGTGGCCAGGGTGAGCTCGGGAGAGGGTACAGAGTTGCCGCACTGGGCGGACCCGCCCACCGGCGAGGTACCGCGTGCCCTTGTGGGCAGGCAGGACGACGAGATGCAGGCCTGGCGCCTGTTGGGCTCCCGAGGCCTGCACTGGCGCGAGGACGCTCACGACTGGTCCGGGGGCCCCGGGGTCGAGGACCTGCTGAGCGACCAGGGACCGGTGGGGGTCACCGAGCAGGAGCGCTCCCCGTTCTCTTTCGACGACGACTTCGAGCGTCTGGAGCAGGCCAGGGTGCGCCGCACTGCCCCCCCGCCCCGGTCCGAGGGAGGAGCAGACGCCGTGCGCGACGTGCATGACGAGGGTACCGATGTGACCGAACTGGACGACGGGACGGCGCACGGCGCTCCCCCTCGGCACGGGCCGCGCCGGGCCGGGACCGCCGGTGAGGCCGGGACCGCCGGTGAGGCCGGTGCGGAAGAGGCGGCACGCCCGGTTACCACCGTCCGTCTGCGCCGGAACGGGCCGCCGCCCGGTGCGCGCCTACCCGTCGGCCAAGGGGCACGGCCCCGGCGGCGGAGGAGCGAGCCGGGCCAGGGGCCCGACCAGGGGGCGAGGGGGCCCTACGACGTGGCTGAGGAGAGAGGTCTGCAGGGGCACGGCGGCCGGGACGTGGGGGCAGCAGTGACGACGGGTCTCGCCCTGGCAGTGCTCCTGGTGTTCTGTTACCTGGTCGGGCCGGGTGCGCTCCTCGTGCTGGCCGTGGTGGGCGTAGCCGGTTCGGCCCTGGAGGCGTTCTCGATGTTCCAGCGGGCCGGTTTCCGCCCGGCAACTCTGGTGGGCGGCCTGGGTGCGGCTGCGGCCGTGGTGGCCGCCTACTGGCGGGGCCCGCAGGCGGTGATGGTGGTCGGGGCCTTGGTGGTCATGGCTACGCTCACCTGGTACCTGGTACGCGTCGTGGAGGCGCGGGCGGTGGTCAACTCGGCGGTGACCCTGTTCGGCTTCGTATGGGTGGGGGGCCTGGGCTCCTTCGCCGGCGTCCTGCTGGCGCAGCACCACGGGGCGGGTATCTTCTTCGGCGCCGTCGTGCCCACGGTGGTGGCCGACATGGTGGCCTGGTTCGCCGGCAGCCGGTTCGGGTCTCACCCACTGGCGCCGACGGTCAGCCCGGGCAAGACCTGGGAGGGCTTCCTGGCCGGGGCGGTGGCGGCCCTGGTGGCGGGCGCGGTTGTCGGTAAGTTCGTCGTGCCGTGGGGCGGCGCCTCTCGCGGCCTCGTGCTCGGCCTGGTGGTGGCCATAGCCGCACCACTCGGCGACCTGGCCCAGTCGATGGTGAAGCGGGACCTGCGGCTCAAGGACTCGGGGGCGCTGCTGCCAGGGCACGGGGGACTGCTGGACCGGTTCGACTCGCTGTTGTTCGTCCTGCCGGCGACCTACTTCCTCGTGACCGTCCTGCACATTGCCTGACCCGTCGGTTGCGCAGGGGCCGCGGTCGCTCTTCATAGCCGGCAGCACGGGGTCCATCGGGGCCCAGGCCATCGACGTCCTGGCGTCGTGGCCTGGTCGGTACGAGGTCGTGGGGCTGGCGGCCGGGTCCTCGGTCGAGCTGTTGGCCCGCCAGGCACAGGCTCTGAGGCCGCGTTATGTGGCCGTGGCCGACCAGTCCCGGGCCGCGGAGGTGCGGGAGCTGGTGCCCGCGGGGACCGAGGTGCTGGCGGGGCCCGGTTCGTTGGCCGAAGCTGCCACCCGGGCTGACGTCGTACTGAACGGGGTGGTGGGTTTTGCGGGGCTCGAGGTGACCCTCGCCGCCCTGCAAGCAGGCAAGAGGTTGGCCCTGGCCAACAAGGAATCGCTCATCGCCGGTGGGCCGGTGGTCAAGCGGGCGTGGGCTACGCCGGGGGCTGAGGTGGTGCCGGTGGACTCCGAGCACTGCGCCCTGCACCAGTGCCTGCGCAGCGCAGGCAGCCCGGAGGCGGTCCGACGCCTGGTCGTCACGGCCTCGGGTGGGCCGTTCCGGGGGAGGTCGCGGGCGGAACTGGCCGAGGTGACGGTCGAGGACGCCCTGGCCCACCCCACCTGGAAGATGGGCCCCAAGATCACCGTCGACTCCTCGACCCTCATGAACAAGGGCCTGGAGGTGATCGAGGCCCACCTGCTCTTCGACGTGCCCTACGAGCGCATCGAGGTGGTGGTGCACCCGCAGTCCGTGGTCCACTCGATGGTCGAGATGACCGACGGGGCGACCATCGCCCAACTGTCCCTGCCGGACATGCGCCTGCCCATCGGCTATGCCCTCGCCTACCCCGAACGCCTCGACGTGCCCTTCGGCACCATCGACTGGGCCGGGCTGGGCCACCTGGGCTTCGAGCCCCCGGACCGTTCTGCGTTCCCCTGCCTCGACCTCGCCTACGAGGCCGGCACCAGGGGGGGCACCGCGCCTGCATGCCTGAACGGGGCCAACGAGGTGGCGGTGGCTGCCTTCTTAAGGGGCCGCTTACGTTGGGTCGATATACCTACCGTCGTGAGCAGGGTCATGGAACGCCACCAGGAGGCAGAACCGTTGGGCTTGGACGACGTGCTGGCGGCTGACGCCGAGGGCCGGGCGCTGGCGGAGGAAGCTGTCGGCAACCTTCCGGCACCGCTGGGAGCGGGCAAGGGGAGCGGCCGTGCCCATGGCTGAAGCCGGGCACGCAGGGCCCGAGGGCCCGGGAGCACAGCCCACAGGCGCTCCGCCAGGTCCAGCTGGGGCAGCGGGCCTTCCGGCCGGGCGCGTTCCCCGGCGCCCACCGGCAATGGACGTACGCGAGCAGCGGTCGGCCCTGTTGCGCCTCGCACTGGTGGTCGTCGCCGGGCTCGTGGTGGCGACCTTGTTCGGCGCCCTGGCCACCGTGCTCGTGGTGGCCTCGTTGGTGCTGGTCATCGTGCTCCACGAGCTGGGGCACTTCGTCACGGCAAAGCGCGCCGGGATGAAGGTGACTGAGTTCTTCGTGGGCTTCGGCCCCCGGTTGTGGTCCGTACGCCGGGGTGAGACCGAGTACGGGGTGAAGGCCCTCCCCTTGGGCGGGTACTGCCGGATCATCGGCATGACGGGGGCAGAGGAGGTCGCACCCGCCGACGAGCCACGGGCTTACCGCAACCAGGCCACCTGGAAGCGCGTGATGGTGGCCATGGCGGGTTCGTTGGTCCACTTCACCCTGGCCTTCGTCCTGTTGTTCATCCTCTTCGTCGGTCCCGGCGACGTCGGCAACTTCGTGAAGGACCCTCCGGCGACCAGCCCGATCGTGGCGGTCGACGGGTTCGTGCACGGCCAGAAGAGCCCGGCCCAGCGGGCGGGCCTGGTGCCGGGAGACGTGATCCTGGCCGTCGACGGGGTCCACTTCAAGGGCTGGGACCAGATGAGCGCCTACCTGAGGGCCCGGCCCGACCGGAAGGTGCGGCTCACCGTGGACCACGCCGGCCGGGTGTCGACGGTGACCACCACCCTGGTGGACGGGTCCAAGGTGGAGGTTGCCGGCACCAGGGCGCCTCTGTTCTCCAAGCCGACGGGGTTCTTGGGGATCGAGGGGAGCAGCGTCGTGCGCTTCGGCGTTCTGGGGTCGCTCGGGCATGCGGCCACCGCCTTCGGCTCCACGTTCGTCTCCTCGGTCTCCGCCTTCGGCCACGTGGTCGGAGGTGTGGGCAGCTACGTGCACATGCTCTCCAGCCAGAAGGCGGCGGACAGCCCGCACGCTGTGCGCTTCGTCTCGCCGGTGGGCCTGGTGCGCCTGGCCAACGTGGCCACCCATGTCGGCTGGTCCGAGGTCTTGTACCTACTGGTGCTGATCAACATCTTCCTCGGGACGTTCAACCTGGTCCCGTTGCTGCCCTTCGACGGCGGCCACGTCGCCATCGCCCTGTACGAGAAGGTGCGCAGCGCCATCGGGCGCCGTCCTTACCGGGCGGACGTCAACAAGCTGGCGCCGGTGGTGTACGCCGTCCTGGCGTTGCTGGCCTTCTACGGCATCACCTCGCTCTTCCTGGACCTGCGCGACGTGGTCTCCTGAGCGCGGCCGCCCGCCCGGGGACGGCCGCCAGGCGGCCGGCGGCCAGGCCATAGGCTGGGCGGTAACTTGGGCAGGGGCCCGGTAGGCCCCGGTACTGACCAGTGGAGGGCCGGTGCAGCGCTACCCCCGTAGGAAGACGCGTCAGATCATGGTGGGCCCCGTGCCCGTGGGTGGTGACGCCCCCATAACCGTGCAGTCGATGACGACCACCAAGACCGCCGACGTCGACGGGACGCTGGCCCAGATATACGCCCTCAAGGCGGCAGGGGCGGACATCGTGCGTTGCACCTGTAACGAGCGGGAGGCGGCCGAAGGCCTGGCTCGCATCGTGCCCCGGAGCCCGGTGCCCGTTGTGGCCGACATACATTTCCACGTCGAGATGGCCCTGGCAGCCCTCGAGGCGGGCGTGCACTGCCTGCGCCTCAACCCCGGCAACCTTCGCAAGCCGGAAGAGATCAAGCTGGTGGCGAGGGAGTGCAAGGACCGGGGCATACCGGTGCGGATCGGGGTGAACGCCGGGTCCCTGGACAAGCGCCTGTTGGACAAGTACGGCGAGGCGACGCCCGAGGCACTGGTGGAGTCGGCGCTCACCGAGCTCGGCCTGTTCGCCGAGGTGGGCTTCGACAACGTGAAGATCAGCGTCAAGGCGTCGCGGGTACCTCTCATGGTGGAGGCCTACCGTCAGCTCTCCGAGCTCGTCGACCACCCTTTGCACCTGGGCCTGACCGAGGCCGGCCCGCCCCCGGCCGGTGTGGTCAAGGGCACCGCCGGTATCGGGACGCTCCTCATGGAGGGCATCGGGGACACCATCCGGTACTCGCTCACCACGGACCCGGTGGAGGAGGCCAAGGCCGGCCGCGTGCTCCTGGAGGCCCTGGGCCTACGGGAGCGCCGCAACGTGGACCTCATAGCCTGCCCTTCGTGTGGGCGGGCCGAGATAGACGTGTACCGGGTGGCGCAGGAGGCCCAGGCTGCGCTGGAGGCGCGCTCGATACCGCTCCAGGTCGCGGTCATGGGCTGCGTCGTGAACGGGCCGGGTGAAGCCCGCTCGGCCGACCTGGGGATAGCGGCGGGCAGGCACCGGGGCCACCTGTTCATCAAGGGTGAGATCGTCCGGGTGGTACCTGAGGAGGAGATGGTCGCTGCGCTGGTGGAGGAAGCGGAGAAGCTCGTCCAAGAAGGTTTCGAGGCCCGCCTGGCGGCGGCCGACCGCAACGCTGGCAAGGAGGCCGAGGCCGACAGGATGGCGCTGCTGGGGGACAAGGGCGGCGATGTGAACCGCAGCGAGGCCATCGTGCAGTTGATCAACCGGCGCCTGTCCGGCGAGCAGCCCTCCCGGTGAGCGCCGAGCTCTCGGACCTGGTCGGCTCCTCAACGCCCGAGGTGGAGGCCGCGACCGGCCCTGCGCCCGACTGGTCCTCTTCGGAGGCGTCCCGCCTACGTGCCCAGGTGGAGGCGTTCGTCCCCCGGACCGAGCGTGAGGCCTCCTCGCGTCAGCGCTTCCTGGAGGAGCTGGCGCACCTGGAGCGCCCGTTCGACCGTTCGGCAGGCCCGGTGCACGTGACCGCTTCGGCCCTGGTGCTCGGGCCCCGTGGTACCGTCCTGCACGTGCACCGCCGGCTCGGACGGTGGCTGCAGCCGGGCGGGCATGTCTCGCCGGGGGAAGCGCCCGCCCAGGCCGCCCTGAGAGAAGCCGTAGAGGAGACCGGGCTCCCCCTGAGCCACCCGGCCGGAGGGCCCCGCCTGTTGCACCTGGACGTCCACCCGGGCCCTGACGACCACCTCCACCTGGACCTGCGCTACCTCCTGGTATCACAAGACGCCGAGCCCCGGCCGGGGGAGGGCGAGAGCACCAGGGTTGCATGGTTCGGTTTCGAGGAGGCCTTTGCAGTGGCGGGCCCGGGACTGGTGGACGGGTTGTCCCGCTTGCGGGAGGTGCAGGCCGAGGGGCCGTGGGCACCGGTGGGTGGTGCCCCGGCCACCAGCGCCGACCGGCCCGTGGACGCAGTGGTGTTCGACTTCGACGGGGTGCTCCTCGACACCGAGGAACCCGAGTACCTGGCCTGGCGGGCCATCTGGGCCGAGCACGGAGTCGAGCTCGACCTGGTCAGCTGGTCGGCGTGCATCGGTACCGCCCAGGGCCCCACCACGTTCGACCCCTACGCCGAGCTCTGTCGCCATGTCCGGCCCGCCGAGAGCCAGGACGACATGGTGGCCCGAAGGCGGCGCCTGGCGGCGGAGCTGGTGGCCGGGCGCCCGCCCATGGCCGGTGTGCTCGAGTGGTTGGACGAGGCGCAGCGCGAGGGCGTGGCGGTAGCAGTGGCCTCCAGCTCTCCCCGGTCATGGGTGGAGGGGCACCTGGAGCGCATCGGCCTGCGTGACCGGTTCGGCATCTTGGCCTGTTACGACGACTGCGGGGCCAAGAAGCCGGACCCCGCCTCCTACCTGCTCGCCTGCCGGGCCCTGGGCGTGGCTCCCGAGCGGGCGCTGGCTGTGGAGGACTCGCGCAACGGGCTCCTGGCCGCCAAGGCGGCCGGGCTCGGTTGCGTGGTGGTGCCCAACAAGATGACCGCCCACATGGACCTGTCCGAAGCCGACCTGCGGCTCAGCTCCCTGGGGGAGCTCGGCTTGCTCGCTACCGCCCGCCTGGTCACAGGTTCGTCGTCCTGAGCCGCTCGGGGGCGCGTGCGACGGGGCGCGCGCGACCAGGCCAGGTACAACGGGGCCGACAGACGCTATAATAACCCTTGGTCACCGGCAGGTGGTTTTGTGCGTGGGTCGTCCTGCGTGGCAGGGTGCCCCACGCTTTTGTTTGATGGGACCTTGACGTGAGGAGGTGTTTATGAACGCTGAAGAGGCGATTGCCGAGGCTCTCGGGCCCACCGTGCAGGCCGCCGGTCTCGGGATATGGGACGTGGAGCGTTCCGGCACCTCCCTCAGGGTGCTCGTGGACCGTCCGGGAGGAGTTGACCTCGATGCCGTGGCGGAAGTGACCACTGCCATCTCCGCCGTGCTCGACGAGCGCGACGACCTCGTGCCGGCGGGACGTTACACCTTGGAGGTGTCCAGCCCCGGCCTGGAGAGGCGGCTGCGCTACCCCCGGCACTTCAGCGCGTACATCGGCCAGGAGGTGGCGGTCAAGACAACCGAGGCCATCGAGGGTTCGCGCCGCCTGCGGGGACGGTTGACGGCGGCTACCGAGTCCGGGATCGCTCTCGTGGTCCAGGCGGAGGGACAGGCCGGGCCACACGAGGTACAGGTGCCGATGGCGTTGGTGGAGAGGGCTAACACCGTTTTCAGTTGGGGCACGCCGGCTCGGGCAGCAAAGGGCCCCGGGGCCCGGTCGACGACGCCTCGTAGGTCGGGAGCCGACGAGGGCGGCCAAAACCGGGACCGAGCGGCCGTCGCCCCAGGGCGACAGGCTCTCGGAGAGGAGGCTCGATGAAAGACAACCTGGCCTTTTTCGATGCGCTCCAGCAGATCGCCAAGGACAAGGGCATCAGTGTCGACGTCCTCCTCGACGCGCTGGCCAATGCCCTGGTGGCTGCCTACAAGCGGATGCCCGGCGCCGCCGAGGAGGCTGTTGTCACCATCGAGCCCGACTCGGGCGACATCCGGGTTTACGGCCAGGAGCTCGACGGCGAGGGCAACGTGGTGCGCGAGTGGGACGACACGCCGAAGGACTTCGGGCGTATCGCGGCCCAGACAGCCAAGCAGGTCATCTTCCAGCGCATCCGTGAGGCCGAGCGTGACCTCAAGTACGAGGAGTACGCGGGGCGGGAGGGTGACATCGTCACGGGCATCATCCAGCAGAGCGACAACCGCTACACCCTGCTCGACCTGGGCAAGGTCGAGGCGCTGCTGCCCCAGGCCGAGCAGGTGCCCTTCGAGCACTACGAGCACAATGCCCGGCTCAAGGCGTACATCGTCGAGGTCCGCAAGACGAGCAAGGGGCCTCAGATCGTGGTCTCCCGCACCCACCCCGGGCTCATAAAGCGCCTCTTCGAGCTCGAGGTCCCAGAGATCGCCAACGGCGTGGTCGAGATCAAGGCGGCCGCACGCGAACCGGGCCACCGCACGAAGATCGCGGTGTGGTCGAACGACCCCAATGTCGACCCGGTGGGCGCCTGCGTGGGGGCAAGAGGCGCACGGGTGCGCATGGTGACGACCGAGCTACGGGGCGAGAAGGTCGACATCGTGCCCTACTCCGAGGACGCCCGAGAGTTCGTGATGCGCGCTTTGCAGCCGGCCAAGGTCAAGGACGTCGACCTGGACGAGGAGTCCGGCACGGCGACGGTCGTGGTGAACGACTACCAGCTGTCCCTTGCCATCGGCAAGGAGGGCCAGAACGCCCGCCTGGCTGCCCGCCTCACCGGTTGGCGGATCGACATCAAGAGCGAGAGCCAGCTCGCCGAGGAGGAGGCGTACGCCTCCCAGGAGTGGGCTGAGGGCGAGTGGGTCCAGAACGAGGCGGGGGAGATGGTCTGGCAGCCTGCCGGCGGCGGTGAGGCGCTCTCCGCCGAACAGTGGGAGGCCGGTACCTCGGGCCCTTCGGAGGGCGAGTGGCAGGGCGAGGCCTCAGAGCCTGTCCAAGCGGCCGCGACGCTCGACGAGGGCGCGTCAGAAGCGGCGGAAGGAGCCGACTGACGGCCGAACCGTTGCGGACGTGCATCGGCTGCCGTGCCAGGCGTGGTGCCGGTAAGCTGGTCAGGGTCGCGGTCGGTCCGAGTGGTGGGCTGGTCGTCGACCGCCTGGCCCCAGGTAGAGGGGCCTGGTTGTGCCGGGCCTCGGGCCGGGAGGACGTTCCCGAGCCCAGCTGTGTGGCCAGGGCCATGAAGCGACAGGCGTTCACCCGCGCGCTGCGGTGCCAGCTCGACGAGGGCCAAGCCCTGCTGCTGCTCGCGACCCCCGGCGAACATGCGAGTATGGGTATTGGACCGAAGGCGGCCCCCGAGGGGCACCAAGGCTGAAGAAAGGGACCAACGAGCAACTTGGCCAAGAAGATCCGGGTGTACGAGCTCGCACGCGAACTGGGCCTCACCAACAAGGAAGGCCTGGAGCTGTGCCTGGCTATGGGGATCGGTGTGAAGAGCCATTCCTCGAGCGTCGAGGAGGCTCAGGCGGACCGCGTCAGGCGCAAGGCTGAGCGGGAGGGCCTCAAGCGCGAGCACCCGCCCCTCGAGGAGGGTCATGGCCAGGAGCCCGCAGCACCTGTGGTGAGCGCCGGGCCCGCCCGGCCGGTGGCCACCGGCTCGGACGAGGCCGTGCACCAGCGTCTGGTGGCCCGCGGCGGTACACCGCCGGCCGGCGTGGTCCAGGCGCCTGCGCCCGAAGGCCCCGCCCGGGCCCCCGAGCGCGAAGTGGCTGCCGTCCCTGTGCAGCGGCCGGCAACGCCTACCAGTGTCCCGAGTGTCCAGCCCGGCCGTGCCCGGACTGCGGCCATGGCAGAGGAAGTGAGCGCGCACAGGCCCGTGCAGGGTGCACCTTCGAACGTACAAGGATCTCAGGCCCCGGCAGTGGCGCGGGCGACGGGTGCCGCAACAGCTCCCGCGGCCCGTGCCTCCGAGGTCGTGCCGGGCGAGCCCCGCCTGCCTGCTGGCAGGCCGGCAGTGCCGCCGCAGCGTCCAGCGGTGGCCGGCGAGGCTACCCGGGCTGCGGGGGCCGGAGGGCCTGTGACCCGCCCGCACGGGCCCGGCTCCGGCGCCCACGCCGGGGGCCCCGACCGTCACCAGCCGTCGGCCGCCCCGCGGCCTGCGACATCCGGGTCGCCTGCGCAGCCCCCCTCAGCAGGGGCAGCTCCGCGGGGCGCTGCCGGTGGTGCGGTCTCGCCCATGACGGGTAAGCCGATACCCCCGCCGCCCGGCTTCCGCCGGCCCATCTCACCTCTCACCGGTAAGCCGATACCGCCTCCCGTGCGTGGCCCGGTGGGCGACGCAGGCAGGGGCGGAGACCAGGGGGGCCGGCCGGGCAGCGGTCGCCCCTACCCGCCGCGCTCCGGTCCGGGTGCGCCCGGTGGGCGTCCCGGCGGCCCCGGCATGGGCCAGCGGCCGGGCACAGGTGCAGGTGCCGGTCAACGCCCGGGCCCCGGTGCAGGCCGGCCCGGTACGGGTGGCCCCGGGATGCGCCCCGGTGGGCCCCGGCCGCTCGGTGCACGTGGTGCTCCCGGGACACGTTCACCCGACGCCACCTATCGTCCCGGCCCGGGCGGCACCGGTTCGCCGTTCCGCGGCGCGCCCGGTGCGGGAGGCTTGCCGCCCCGCACCGGTGGGCGTCCGGGAGGTTTCGGTGGTGGCGGTCGGGGTGGTGGGCGCCCGGGTGGCCGACGCTCGCGTAGCCGTCGCGCCAACCGCGAAGAGCTCGAGGCTCAGGCGCCGACCAGCTACATCCCGTCCCACGCCCCGGTGCCCGAGGGCGAGGTCATCGTGGAGCGGGGCTCCACGGCCCAGGACCTGGCGCCGAGGCTCAACCGCAGCGCGGCGGACGTGGTCCGCTTCCTGTTCAGCCAGGGCGAGATGGTCACTGCCACCATGTCGCTCAGCGACGACATGATCGAGCTGTTCGCGGCCGAGATCGGTGCCAGCGTCCGTTTGGTCGACCCGGGCGAGCAGAAGGAAGCCGAGCTGCAGGCCCGCTACTTCGGTGAGGACGACGAGGACGAGGACGAGTCCGTACTGCGTCCCCGGCCGCCCGTCGTCACCGTGATGGGCCACGTGGACCACGGCAAGACCTCCTTGCTGGACCGGATCCGCGAGTCCAACGTGGCGTCGGGTGAGACCGGCGGCATAACCCAGCACATCGGCGCCTACCAGGTGACGACGGCGACGGGCGCCGTGGTCACCTTCATCGACACGCCGGGCCACGAGGCCTTCACGGCCATGCGGGCGAGAGGTGCCGAGGTAACCGACATCGTGGTGCTCGTAGTGGCGGCCGATGACGGGGTGATGCCCCAGACGGTCGAGGCCATCAACCATGCCAAGGCTGCAGACGTGCCGATCGTCGTGGCCGTCAACAAGATCGACCGCGCCGACGCCGACCCGAACCGGGTCATGCAGCAGCTCTCCGAGTACGGCCTGGTGCCTGAGCGCTGGGGTGGGGAGACCATCATGGTCGAGGTCTCCGCCCTGCAGAACCTGGGCGTGGACGACCTGCTCGAACAGCTGATGGTGGTCGCCGAGGTGGAGGAGCTCAGCGCCAACCCGGAGGGCCGGCCCCGGGGGGTCGTCCTGGAGGCGAACCTGGACCCCGGCAAGGGCCCTGTGGCGACGGTGATCGTCCAGAAGGGGACGCTCCGGGTGGGCGACCACATCGTGGCCGGTGCTGCCTGGGGCCGCGTCAAAGCGCTCATAGACGACACGGGCGACAACGTGAAGGAGGCGCCGCCGTCGTTCCCGGTGCAGGTCCTGGGCTTCGACTCACTGCCTGCCGCCGGCGACGAGCTGCGGGGCGTGACCAGCTCCCGGACCGCCCGTGAGGTGGCCGAGCAGCGCGAGCAGCGTTTCCGTAGCGCCGACATGCGCCGGAGCTCGGCGGCCACCAGCGGTGGGGCCAAGCTGGAGGACATCTTCGAGCAGATCCAGCGGGGTGAGGCGGCGACGCTCAACCTGGTCGTGAAGGCTGACGTGCAGGGCTCGCTCGAAGCGGTCACCGAGAGCCTGCGCAAGCTGGAGCGCGACGACGTCAAGTTGGCCTTCGTCCACCGGGCGGTGGGCGGGATCACGGAGAACGACGTGGGCTTGGCGGCCGCGTCCAACGCCACCATCATCGGTTTCAACGTGAGGCCGGGCCGGGAGGCCAGGGCGCAGGCCATGGCCCAGGGCGTCGAGATCAGGACCTACGAGATCATCTACAAGTTGATCGAGGACGTCCAGGCAGCCATGGTCGGCATGCTCGCTCCTGAGTACGAGGAGGTCCTGACCGGTGAGGCCGAGGTGAGGGAGATATTCCGTATCCCTCGCATCGGCGCCATCGCCGGCTGCTACGTGCGCAGCGGCGTGATCACCAGGGGCACCAAGGTGCGCTTCCTGCGTGACGGCGTGATCATCTGGAAGGGCGCCATAACCTCGCTGCGGCGCTTCAAGGAAGACGTCCGGGAGGTCCACGAGGGCTTCGAGTGCGGCATCGGGTTGTCCAACAACCAGGACCTGCGCCCGGGCGACATAATCGAGACCTTCGACGAGCGCGAGGTGCCCCGCACCTGACGAGCGGGTGCGCCGGGGCCCCGGGGCAGGGGGCGGTGCCGTCTGAGCGGGATGCAAGTGGGCGCCCTGGAGATGGAGCTGCACCTGCCCCAGGTCCGTTCGCTCAAAGCCAAGCGAGCCTTGTTGCGGCCGGTCCTGGAGGGGAGCCGGCACCGTTTTGCCGTGGCCGCCTCCGAGGTCGGGTACCACGACCAGTGGCAGGCGGCCCGCCTTGGTTTTGCCGCCGTGGGCCCCAGCCCGGGCCACGTGGGCCAGGTGCTCGACGCGGTCGAGCGCTTCGTGTGGTCGTTCCCCGAACTGGAGGTGGTTTCGGCGTGCCGTCGGTGGCTGGACGAGGAATGAGGGTGGGGGTGCTGCATTGAGCCCGAGACCCGCGGGCCGTCACTATCCCCGTACGGCACGGGTGAACGCTCTGCTACGGGAGGTGGTCGCCGAGGCTGTGGAACTGGCGGGAGAGGCCGACCCCAGGCTGGAGCTGCTGACTGTCACCGCCGTGGAGTGCGACCCCGACCTGCGCCACGCCAAGGTGCTCCTGGCCTCGCTGCCCGGCCCGGCCCGGGAGGCGCTGGAGCAGGCCAGGCCGCGCCTGCAGGCGGCCATCGCCCACCAGGTGAGGCTTAAGCGGACCCCCCAGTTGCACTTCGAGCCCGATCCGGCCGTGGCCTACGGCGAGCGGGTGGAGGGTGTGCTGCGAGAGCTGCGCAGGAGCGGTCAACTCGGCGCCGAGGAAGTCGATGAGGGGCCCGCTGCGGAGGAGCCCGGGGCCGGGGACGGGGAGGGCGTTTGAGCGCGGGCGCGGACGGCCTGCTGGTGGTGGACAAGCCCTCCGGCTGCACCAGCCACGATGTGGTGGCTCGCTGCCGGCGTCTGCTGGGACAACGTCGCGTGGGGCATGGCGGGACCCTGGACCCCGATGCCACCGGGGTCCTCCTGGTAGCCGCAGGTCAGGCGACGCGCTTGCTGCAGTTCCTGTCGGGCCTGCCCAAGACCTACACGGGCGAGGTCGTCCTGGGCACCGCCACCTCCACCCTGGACGGGTCCGGGGAGGTGCTGGGAACCTGGGACATGAGCGGGACTGGGCTGGACGAAGCGCGGCGGGCCGCCCTGGAGCTGACCGGACGGGTGATGCAGGTGCCCCCCATGGTGTCGGCCCTGAAGGTCGGGGGCAGGCGCCTCCACGAACTGGCCCGGGCGGGCATCGAGGTGGAGCGGGCTCCCCGGCCCGTCGATGTGCACCGCTTCGAGGTGGCCATGAGCACCTCCGAGGAGCCCGCGGTGCCCGGCGGGGGCAAGGGCCCGGTACTGGCGGTGACCGTGGAGTGCTCAGCGGGTACCTACGTGCGGAGCCTGGCCGCCGACCTGGGCACAGCTCTGGGGGGCGGTGCCTACCTGCGTGGTCTCCGGCGGCGGGCCATCGGGCCGTTCACCGAGGACACTGCGGTGGGCCTGGACAGGCTGGAGGCCGAAGGGCCGGGCCGCCACCTGCTGCCGCCCGCCAGCGCTGTGGCGTCGCTCGAGCGCGTCGTTGCCAGCCCCGCGACAGCCGAGGGCGTGGCCCATGGGCGGGTGCTCGGCGTCGAGGTGATGAGGGCGGGTGGAGCACTCGGGCCGGGGCCGTGGGCCGTCGTGTCCGAGGACGGGTCGCTCCTCGCCGTCTACCAGGAGCACCGGCCCGGCCAGGCCAAGCCGGTGGTCGTACTGGCGCCCGCTACTTGTCGATAGCGGCCCGCTCCCTGCGCACCTTGTCCCACAGGTTCTGAGGCATCACGTCGTAGTGGTCGTGGCGAGCCTTGAAGCGGCCCCGTCCGCCGGTCAGGCTGCGCAGGTCGATGGCATAGCGCACGAGCTCACTGGTGGGCACCAGGGCGATGACCACCGACTCCCCATGGTCGCCGCTCTCGGTACCCTGCACGCGGCCCCGCCGGCTGTTGAGGTCCCCCAGGACGTCCCCCTGGTAGGCCGCAGGCACCGTGACCTCGAGGAGGGAGAGCGGCTCGAGCAGCACCGGGCCGGCCTTGCCCAGGGCCTCGTGCACGCCGAGCGCCCCGGCCATCTTGAACGACATCTCCGACGAGTCGACAGGATGGTGCTTGCCGTCGAAGCAGGTGACCCGGACGTCGACCACGGGCCACCCGTAAGGCCCCCCGCCGGACATCGCCTCCTCGGCACCCTTCTGGACCGCCGGTATGTACTGGCGGGGTATCACCCCGCCGACGATGTTGTCCACGAACTCGAAGCCGCCGCCCCGGTCCATCGGTTCGACCCGCACCGAGGCCACCCCGAACTGGCCGTGACCTCCGGTCTGCTTCTTGTACTTGCCTTCCGCCTCGGCGCTGGCGGTGATCGTCTCCCGGTAGGGGATCACGAGGTCGTCCTGCTCGACGGCCACGCCGAACTTGCGCGAGAGGCGTTCCATGGCGATGGCAAGGTGCGTGTCGCCGGTACCCGAGAGCACTGTCTGGTGGGTCTCGTCGTCGCGGCGCACGAGCAGGGTGGGGTCCTCCTCTTGGAGGCGGTGCAGCGCCGTCATCAACTTGTCCTCGTCGGCCTTGCTCCTGGGCCGGATGGCGACCGACAGGACAGGGGAGAGGGCCTCCCCCAACCAGGCCGGCCCCTCGCTCAGGCGGTCCACAGTGCTCACAGGCATCGACCGGGGCACCAGGGCGTCCCCGGTGGCTGCCGTGGCCAACTTGGCCACGGCAGCCACGTCGCCTGCCGTCACCTCGGTGAGGGGTAGCTGCTCCTTGCCCCGCAGCGTGAAGAGCGCGTGGAGCCGTTCATCCGCCCTGGCCCTGGGGTTGAAGAGCGAGACGTCGGGGTGCAAGGTCCCGGAGAACACCTTGAAGAGGGATATCTTGCCCACGTAGGGGTCGGCAACGGTCTTGAACACCTGGGCCAGTGGCTGCCCGTTGGGGTCGCAGAGGACCTCCACCGGGTCGTCGGCACCCCCGGCGGCAGGGCGCACGTTGACCGGCGGTCGCTCGAGAGGCGATGGCCCCACCTCGCAGATGGCGTCCAGTAGCCGGTCCACGCCGACCAGCCTGCTCGCCGACCCGCACACGACAGGGAACACCTGGGACGCGACGACACCCTTGGCGAGAGTCTTCTCCAGCTCGTCGACGCTCAGCTCCTCGCCCTCGAGGTAGCGGGACATGAGGTCATCGTCTGCCACCACGATCCCTTCCACCAGGGCGCTGCGCACTGCGTGCTCCATGTCGGCGATGGAACCGGGCACTGGGCCGGGGGTGGGCGTGAACTTGCCCGCCTCGTAGGTGAAGGCGGTGTCGCTGAGCAGGTCGGCGACCCCTGCCAGGTCGTGCTCCTCACCCAGGGGCAGCTCGAGAGGGGCGACACCGGCCCCGAAGCTGGCGTGCAGCTGGCTCAGGGTGCCCTCGAAGTCGGAACGCTCCCGGTCGAGCTTGTTCACGAAGACCATGCGGGGCACGCCGAGGTCGGCGGCGGCCCTCCAGAGGACCTCGGCCTGCACCTCCACTCCGTCCACTGCGCTCACCACGAACACGGCCAGGTCGGCCACTGACAGCGCCGTCAGGGCCTCGGGCACGAAGTCGGCGTAGCCCGGCGCGTCCAGCACGTTGACCTTGTGGCCCTTCCACTCCAGTGCGGCCAGGGCCAGCGAGGTCGACATGTGGTGGGTGTGCTCCTCGGGCTCGAAGTCGGTCACCGCCGAGCCGTCCTCGACCCGACCGGCCCGCGTCGTCGCACCGCTGCACAGCAGCATTGCCTCGGCGAGGGTGGTCTTACCAGAGCCACCGTGGCCGACGAGGGCCACATTGCGGATCTTGGCTGGTGGGTACGACTTCATGTGCACCTCATCTTTCGAGCTGCGGGGGTACCGCGTGACTGCCCGGGCGGCCGGCCCGGCCGACGCTGGCCAGGCTATCGCTCGGGGTGACCGGCGGCACACTGGCCCGGGCAAGGACCGGGCCTCGGAGGGGCCGGTGGTAGGCTGTGCCTGGGCACGGGTGGGCCCGTGTACCGTCACAGGAGCTCTGGTGTTCGACGCACGTTTTCGTACGGCGGTTGACCGGGTGGCCCGCCCTGCGGGCCTCGTCCTGCGCAGGACAGGTCTCTCGCCCGACCACCTGACGGCGTTGGGCGTGGTCCTCTCGGCACCTGCGGCGTGGGCCATCGGCTCGGGCCGCCTGGCGCTGGGCCTGGTGCTCTACGTGGCCTCGGCCCTGCCGGACCTGTTCGACGGCAGCCTCGCCAAGGCGAGCGGACGGGTCAGCCGGAGGGGCGCCTTCTTCGACTCGGTGGGCGACCGGGTGAGCGACATGGTGGTGCTGGCCGGTTTTGCCTGGTACGCGCAGGACCGTTTCGGAGCGCACGCGGCCCTCGTCCCCCTCGCCGTGCTCGGGGTGTCCCAACTGGTCTCCTATATCCGGGCCAAGGCGGACGCCCTCGGCATCGACGCCAAGGGCGGGCTCATGGAGCGTGGTGAGCGCGTGTTCTTCCTGTGCGTCGCCCTGATCTTCCCTGCTGCGATGCTGTGGCTGCTGTGGGCGGTGTTCGCCCTGTCCCTGGTCACCGCCGGTCAGAGGTTCTGGAAGGTCTGGCGTCAGGCGGGCAAGCCCCCGGCGCCGCTACCGGTCGAGCCGACAGCGGTCACCCTGCGGTGGCGGGCCTGGCGGGAGGAGCGTGCTGCCCGGGAGCCGTGGCGGGCACGCAGCACCCGTGGGCCGGCCCGCCCCGTGGGCACGGGGTTCTTCGCCGGGCCCAGACGGCCTGGCGGCCAGGCGTCCTACACCCGCTGGCACGAGAGGCGTTCGGCTCGGCGCGAGCGCGGCCCGCAGGACAGGGCCCGCCGAGCCGACTGACCGGGGCACCGGGGCCGGCAACGACCCGGGAACGCCCCCCAGCACACACCGTCGGCGGGCGGCCATTAGGGTCTCGGGGGTGTGGAGCAAGGAACTGGCCTCGCTCAAGCTGGCGAGCGTCCTGGCCTCGTCGCTGCCGGGCCCGGTGCTGTACGCCCTGGCCAGGGCAACGGGGCGAGGACTGGCCAGGCTGCCTGACTTCGACGGGCGTCGTGCCCTCGTCGCATCGCACATGGGGCGCGTCACCGGCCTCGGACAGGAGCGTGCCCGCGCCCTCGTACCCGAGGTGATGGCCAACTACGGCCAGTACTGGGCGGAGAGCCTCAGGCTCCCTCATCTGGCACCCTCGGCCGTGGTCGCCGGGGTGACGACCGAGGGCGAGGAGCACGTCGACGCCGCCCTCGAGGCGGGCCGGGGTGTCATCATCGCCGCACCGCACCTGGGAGGCTGGGAGTGGGGTGCCCGCTACCTGGTCGCACGTGGCGTGCCGGTCACGGTTGCAGTCGAGGAGCTCAGCCCTCCGGACGTGTTCGACTGGTTCACCGCTTTCCGGACGCGGCTGGGCATGGGGGTGGTCCCGGTGGGACCGGGTGCCTCTTCGGCGGTCACCGGGGCCCTGAGAGCGGGGCATGCCGTGTGCCTGCTCTCGGACCGCCTGGTGGGCGCCACCGCAGGTGTCGAGGTCGACTTCTTCGGGGCCAGGACCAAACTGCCCGCTGGCCCGGTCACGCTCTCGGTGCGCACCGGCGCGCCGGTGGTCGCCGCAGCCATCTACTTCGGGCGCGGCCAGGGTGCCCACCACATCGTGTTCCGCCGGCCCTTGGAGCTCGGCACGGGGAGCCTGCGCGAGGTCGTCCGAGCGGGCACGCAGTCGCTGGCGAGCCAGCTGGAGGAGCTGGTGCGGCGGGAACCGACCCAGTGGCACATCGCGCAGCCCAACTGGCCGGACGACCCCCGTTTGCGCGGGCGCCGGGCGTGAAGGACACGCGGTGAGGGGCAAAGGTGCGGCGCAAGAGGTGGGGGGGCCGGCTCTGCGGGTGGGCCTGGTGTGCCCGTACAGCCTCAGCATCCCGGGCGGGGTGCAGGGCCAGGTGCTGGGCCTGGCGCGCGCCATGAGAGCGCTGGGCGTGGAGGCCAGGGTGCTTGCCCCGTGCGACGGGCCTCCGCCCGGTTCTTTCGTCACACCGCTCGGGGCATCGGTGCCCACGGCGGCCAACGGCTCCGTCGCCCCTATCGCACCGGACCCGGCAGCCGCACTCAGGACGATACGGGCGCTACGCGAGGAACGCTTCGACATCGTGCACCTCCACGAGCCGTTGGTCCCCGGCCCGGCGCTCACGGCCCTGCTGTTCAGCGAGGGCCCACTGGTGGCGACGTTCCACCGTTCGGGGGACATCGCCTGGTACCGGGCCGTCAAGAGACCGGCCCGTTGGGCACTGCGCCGCCTCGCCCTGCGCTGTGCCGTCTCCCCACTGGCGCTGAGCACGGCACGCCAGGCATTGGGAGGCGATTACCACCTGGTCTGGAACGGCATCGACCCGGCCCAGTTCGAGGCTGCCGAGCCCTGGGCCCGGTCTGGCCCCACCGTCCTGTTCCTCGGGCGCCACGAGCCCCGCAAGGGCTTGGCCGTGCTGGTCGAAGCCGTGGTGCGTTACGGGGTGGAGGCCAGGATATGGGTGGCCGGTGAAGGCCCGCAGACAGGCACGCTCAAGGAGCTGACGCTCGGCGACCCCCGCTTCGAATGGCTGGGGACGGTGAGCGAGCACGAGAAGCTCCGGCGCCTGCGCGCCGCCGACGTACTGGTGGCGCCCTCGCTGCACGGCGAGAGCTTCGGCGTTGTCCTTTTGGAGGGAATGGCAGCCGGGGCTGCGGTGGTGGCCAGCGATATCCCCGGTTATGCCTCGGTGGCCCGGGCGCGGCGCGACGCGCTCCTGGTGCCGCCAGGGCAGCCCCGGGCGCTGGCCGACGCCCTGCGGGAGGCCCTGCGCGGCGGGCCTGCAATTGCGGAGATAATTCGTTCAGGATATGAACGGGCATCTGCTCATTCCCTCAGGGCACTGGCTGAGCGGTACCTCGAGCTGTACGCGCCTTTGCTGCCGGGTGCACATGGTCCCCGGCAGAAGGTTGAGCACTGACCGCCGACGTCGCGGTGTGAGCCGCCGTGCACCACGGTAATCGGTGCCCCAGTCACCGACGAGCACTACGGTCAGGTAACCCGTAACGGCCCGCAGGAGCGTCTGGCCGACAATTGCCAGCCGCACCGGGTGGTCACCCGGCAAAATACCCGGGACAACACTGCCGTAATTACAGGGCAGCCGTCGCCACAGCGCACAGCGCAGGCGTAAAAACCACTTGGCCTTTGCATTGGGAGCTGCTTATATAACTGACGAGCAGCGCCGAACAGGAGGGTCAATTGCGGACAGCGGCCTCTGGGACGGGACGTCGCGGCCTTTTGCACGGGGGGCCGTCGGCACAACGCCGGGTGCTGTTGAAGCTCGTGCCCGGGGCGGGCCGGTGCAGTTGTATGCGGGAACGGCGTCGGCATGGCTCTTGAGACCGCTCCGGGGGTTGCCCCCGCGCAGGTCGGGCCTCCCTGGCGGGACACGTCCCTGGCCGGTTGCCGCGAGGTCGCGGAGGGCCGGGGAGAGCGGAGGTGGTGGGCCGCCCCACCGGTGACGGGTTGTGCGGCCGGCCTGGTGGGCCTGCTCGTGGTCATGTGCCTGTCAGCAGCGTGGCCCGGCCGCCACGGCGTCAGTCGTGCCGGGTACCTGCTAGCGCCGTTGGCCCCGTGGGCGGCCTGCCTGGGAGGGCTGGCCCAGGCGGACCGGCACCGGCTCGCCGTACCCGCCACGCTGCTGCGCGCCGGCGCGGCCATGACGGTGGTCGCCACCGTGGCCTCGGCCTGGTCGGGTGGCCACTGGCAGGCCGTCGTGCAGGGCTCCCTCGCCGCCGTCGCGGTCTGCGGCGTCCTGTCCGGGCTGGCTCTGGCCAGGCCGCACGGCCTGGGTGGCGGTGACGTCAAGGTGGCAACGCTTGCCGCCTTCGGTGCGGGCCGGGCCGGGGCCGCGCTCGCGGTGACGGTCCTGGTCTGTGTGCCGGCCGGTGTCGCCATCTGGCAGCTGAGCAGCCGGGGCCGGCGCGCCGGGAGGGCCCACCCGGTGGCGCTGTGCCCATGGCTGGCGCTCGCCGGTCTCGGGGGGCTGGTGGCGGGTGCTCTCTGAGGCCCCGGCGCGTTCGGCGGCCGACGTCGGGCCGGGAGCAGGGATGCCTGGGCGCGCCGGGCGCCCCAGGCGCATGAGGCCGGTCCCGCTGGGGGCTGTGCTACCTGTGGCCCTCGCTGTGGCTGCCGCCGGGTCGGCGTACGTGGCGCTGGCACAGCGCGGGGCGCGTGCTCCGGTTGCCGTGGCGGCGTCCTACCTGCCGGCAGGGACCGTGCTGGGCCCGGCAGATGTCCGGGACGTGCTGGTTGCCAGCAACGACCGGGCGTTGGTCAAGGGCCTGGTCCCGCCTTCGCAGGTCCCCTACGGCTGGGTCACTGCCGTCGGTGTGCCGGCTGGGCAGCCTCTGTCCCGGGACCTGCTCTCGGCACCGGCCGGCAGCGGGCCGCTGGGCAGGATGAGCATCCCCGTACCCCAGTCCCAGGCCGTGGGCGGCGCGCTGGTGGCCGGCGACCTGGTTGACGTGGTCCTGGCTTCGCCGGGTGGCAGCCGCTACGTGGCCACGGGGCTGAGGGTGGCAGGTACCTCCGGTGCACAGGCGGGGAGCCTGGTCGGTGGGCCTGTGGGCTATTACGTCGTGGTCGAGGTGGACCGGGCCACGGCCCTACGGGTGGCGAGCGCCCTTGCTGCTGCTACGGGGGCCTCGGGCGACCAGGTGGAGCTGGTGCGCAGCACGGGAGAGGCCCCGGTCGCGAGCCAGACGGTGCGTGCCCGGGGCTTGCCCCGGAGGCCGGGCCCGGGGGCCGGTGCCCCCCGAGGTGGCCGTCGTGGCTGAGGGTGCGCTGCTGGTAGGGGTGGTGGCCACCACGGCTGAGTGGTCTTTGGGCCTGCGGGCGTACCTGCGCGACCATGCCCAGGGCGTGCGGCTCGAGGTCCTTGCCGACCGGGCGGCTGTCAGTTCCGCGCTCGGGCGCTTGGACGTGCTCGTGGTCGACGACGTCATGCGCACCCTCACTGTGGCCGAGGTGGCGAGGGCCCGGGAGACCGGGGTGAGGGTCATCGGGGTGTGCGACCCCGCAGGGGGCCTCGGGGCGGCGCACCTGCAGAGGTTGGGAGCGGACGAGGTGATAGCCGCCGACGGCCCGGTGGGCTTGCTCGCGGGCGCCGTGACGAGTGCCGGCAAGCGGCCGCCGCTGGAGGGGTTGCCCAGTTGGCCTGCTTCGCTCATGCCGCCCGCCCCGGCGCCGGCCGTAGCCGCTCGCCGGGGCCTGAGCATCTGGGCCAAGGTCAGTGGGGGGCCAGGTCTCACAGAGACCGTCGTCGCGGCGGCGGACCATCTGGCCCGGCGCCGGCGGGTGCTGCTCGTCGAGGCCGACCAGGTGGCGCCGGTCCTGGTGTCCCGCTTGATGAGGGCCCCCGACGGTGGGCTCGCCTGGGCATTGTCGCGGGCCGCCCAGGGCCTGGACGCCTTCCCGGACGGCCTCTCGGGGCCTCGACCGGACGGTGCACGGCCCGTCGGGGCCTTCGACGCCGTCTGCGCTCCCTATGGGACCACCGTGGCTGTGCAGGCACAGCACCTCGAGCGCCTGGTCGCCCAGGCGCTCCGGTCCTACGAGCACGTCCTGGTGGAGATGGGGACAGACGCCATGCTGGCCGGCCCCGGCCGTCAGGGCGGGCCGGGGAGCCGGGTGCTGACGATGGCCTCCAGCATCGTTGTCATGGCCCAGTCCGACCCGGACGGGGCGGCCCGGCTCGTGTCCTGGAGGGCGGCGTTCGTCGGCACGGGGGCTACGGCACCCTGCCATGCCGTTTTCGGCCGCACCGGTCGCAGCCGCTATGAGCGGCACCACCTGGCCTCCGTGGTGTCCGCCAATTGTGCCGGGCACCCCTTCACCGGCACCCACTTCCTGCCCGAGGACCCCAAGGTCCCACGCGCCCGCTGGAACGCCGAACTGGTCGTGTCAGGGCCGTGGCGGGCCGAAGTGGCGCGGTTGGCCGACCAGGTGGCCGTGGAGGCGGTGGGGAGCGGGGGCCGGAGGGCACCGTACGGGCGGCCGCGGTCGGGACGCTCTGTCCCGGGGGCGGGCTGATGGCGATCGTGACGAACGCGTTCGACGTCCTGCGGGCGAGGGCTCTCGATATCGTCGCCGCCCAGGACCTCGGCCTGAGGCCCGTAACCGGCGGTGGTGCCCTGGAGGAGCTGGTCGGTGCGGAGACGGAGCGGTTCCAGCGGGAACTGATGCGCGGCGAGCACCCGGGTCTCGAGCCCTTCGTGGACCCGTTGGCCGTCCTCAGCCGGGTCATGTCCGAGCTGAGCGGCCTGGGCGCCGGCCTGGACGTCCTGGTGGAGGACCCCGGCGTGGAAGAGGTGTTCGGCCGGGACAGCCAACTGGTGGTCAGACGGGAGGGCGGCGGCACCCGGTACCTGGACGTACCGGGAGGCGCCGCTGCGGCGGCCGCGGCAGTCGGCCGCATGGTGGCGTCCGCGAACGAGAACCTGGACGCCGCCCACCCCAAGGTGGACGGCATAAGGGTCGTCCTGCCCGGTGGGCGGGTGGCGCGCCTGTCCGCGAGCGTGCCACCAAGGGTCGAGGGGACGGTGTCGTTCACCCTGCGCCTGCCCAAGAGGCGCAACACCACCCTGGCCGACCTGGTGGAACTGGGCTCGCTGTCGCCCGAGGCGGCGGCCTTCCTCGAGCTGCTGATGAGGGCCAGGCGCACCCGCATGCTGGTGGCCGGGCCCCCTGGCGCGGGCAAGACGACCCTGCTCGAGGCACTGCTCAGGGCGGTGCCGGCCGACCGCCGCGTTGTCTGCGCCGAGGAGCAGCGGGAGCTCAGCGCCCCCTTGCTCAATGGGGAGTACTGGCAGAGCTCCAAGGTCGAGAGCCTGACGGACCTCATACGCTCGGCCAGGGTGGCGTCACCCGACCTGGTCGTCCTGGGTGAGCTCAAGGGCTCCGAGGCCTGGGAGCTGCTCATGGCCGGTGCGCTGGGCACCGGCGTGGTGGCCGCTGTCCACGCCGAGGACGCGCCCGGTGCCTTCGAGGCCCTGGCCGTCTGCGCGACCCGGGCCGTGCCCGCCACCCCGTTCATCGAACTGGGGGCACGCTTTGCCGCCATGTTCGACGTGGTCGTCTACTGCGACATGGACACCGGCAATGGGGGAGCGCGCAGGCAGGTCACCGAGATCTCGGTGGTACCCCCTCAGCTTTCGCTGGCAGGCACAGGAGTGGCTGTCACACCTGTGTTCCGCCGCGAGGACGTGGGCGAGGTCATGGAACTTCGCACAGCGGCAGTCGGGGGCACGCTCGAGCGGCGTTGCAACCGTGAACTGCGCCGCTACGGGATGAGCCTGCCTGAACTGCTCCAGGGTGCCGAGGTCCCGTGGTGAGGGCCCTTGCTGCCGTACTGGCCGGTGCCTTGGTGTGGTGGTTGGCGGACCGGGCGCTGGTTCACCGGCGCGGGCCGGCCCCTGCGACGGCGCGCCCACGTCCAAGGCTCGGGCACCTGCCGCAGTGGCCGCGCCCGGGGGGCCGGGGCCGGGCCGTACCCGGCGGACCGGTATGGCTGGCCGAGGCGGGGGCCGGCGTCGGCCCGGCACAGTTCTGGTCGTCGTGCGGGTTGGCGGGCGGGGCGGGCTTCATCGGCGGGGAGTGGGCGAGCGGGACTGTGGTCCTGGGCGTCCTCACCGGCCTGGCGGCAGCCGGCACCCCCTTTGCCTACTGGGCGGCCCGGCGCCAGCGCCTGGTCGTGGCCCGCGCCGAGGCGTGGCCCGATGCAGTGCGCTTCATGGTGGGCGCGCTGGGTGCCGGGACAGCCACGCTGCACGACGCCATGGAGGCGCTCGCCGTGTCGGGGCCACCCGCCTTGCGCCCCTACATGGAGCGGACATGCCGGCTGGCATCGCACCTGGGCGACGCCAGGGCGCTGGAGACGGTGCGGGGCGAGATGGCGGACCCCGTCTCGGACCCGGTCATGTTGGCGCTGGCGGGCGCCAGCGAGGAAGGCACGGCCACCGCCGTACGGGTGCTGGAGGACCTGGGGGGCCAGATCAGCGCCGACCTGGCCCTGCGTGAACGGGCCCGGACGGTGCAGGCCCAGTCCCGGGCCGCGGTGTGGGCCTGCCTGGTGCTGCCCTATCTGGTGCTGGCCTTCCTGTGCGGTACCAACCCCGCCTATCGTGCCTTCTTCTCCACCTCCGGAGGTGCGTTCCTGGTCGCGGCGGGCGCCGTGACCTCCCTCTGCGGGTTCGCGGCCTCACGCCGGCTCGTACGCCCTCTCTCGACGCAACGCCGCGTGTTCGCCGGGGGGCGGCCCTCGTGAACGTGCCGGGGGCGGACATGGCAGCCGCCGGGGCCGCCGGGGCAGCCGTGCTGACGGGCGCCTGGCGGGCTGCCCGGCCGCAGCGCCCGGCTCAGGCACGGTTGGCGCTGTACCTGGAGCGGGCCCGGGCGCAACTGGGCGCCGCGCCGGCCGCCGGCCGGGCCCCCCTGGCAGCCGCTGAGGTCCTGCGGCGCACGCTCGGGCCGCTCGGGGCCGTCCCTCTGGGCGCGCTGGCGCGTGCGCTCGGCTTCTCCTCGGACGAGCAACTGGAACTGCGGCTCCGTAGGGCAGGCATGGGCTGTTCCTGTGCCGCCTACCGCAAGAGCTGCCTGTACTGGGCGGCCGGCGCGCCGGTGGGCCTGGGCACGCTCGGCCTGTCGACCGGGAGCGCCGGACTGGTGAGCCTCTTCTTCGTTGCCGGCCTTGTAGTCGGGCTACGGCGGGGCCCGGAGCGTCTGGCCCGGGGCACCAGGCGGCGCAACGACAAGGTGCGCAACGACCTGCCGACCGTGGCGTGCGCGTTGGCGCTGAGAGTCGACAACAACAAGACCCTGCCGGTCGCTCTGTCGGACCTGCTGCCGCGCGGTGACGGCCCGGTGGTCGAGGACCTGGCTCGAGCTTTGCACCTCATGGACATGGGCTACGGCGAGACCTCGGCCTACGAGCTGTTGGCCACCGAGGCCGGAGACCCGGCAGCGTCCCGGTTCTACCGGTTCCTGGCCGTGGCCAGCACCGGGGGCGTCGACCTGGCTCCCGCGCTGCTCGAACAGGCTGATGACCTGCGCCGTCAACGGCGCGAAGAAGTTGAGCGCTCGGCTGCCCGCCGGCAGATGGTCCTGGTGCTACCCAACATGGTCTTCATGGCACCGGTCCTCTTTGCGTTCATCCTCGCCCCTTTGCCCAGGTTGTTGTTCGGCCGGTGAACGGGCGCGCAGGTGTAGTTGCGGCAATCCCGGGGAGGGCGCAGTCGATGGCCGGCTCCCCGCTCACCAAGCAGACCAAAGGAGCAGAGATGAGCACAGCCACCACCTGCGCTACCGGGGCCGGACGGTTGACCGGGGCTGCCCGGCGCCTGCGGGCACTGTTCAGGGACCGCACCGGTAGCCAGATCACCGACAACCTGGGGTTGATCGTGATCGGGGTCGTCGCGATCGTGGCGATCGGAGGTCTGATAAGTGGGCTCGACAAGGCAGTCTTCGGCTGGGTCACCACGCAGCTGGGCCTGGGCTGAGCGTGCCCCGGAGCAGGCAGGCCCCGAGCCGGGACGACGCCGGTTCGGCCGTCGTCGTAGGCCTCCTGGCATTGCTCGTGCTGGTCGCAGTCCTGCTCGGAGCGTTCAACATGGTCCTGGACGAGTACGCCAAGGGCGCGTTGAGGACAGCAGTGGACGAAGGCTCGCAGGCAGGTGCGGTCGCGGGTTCGACGATGGCATGCACCCAGGCGGCGCAGCGGGCGCGTCTCGGCCTTCTCCCAGGGGAGTTCGGTTCGCAGGTGCGGGTCCGTTGTACCCGGCAGGGTGGGCTCATGGAGGCCGTGGCTGTGGGGCGTCTGCCGAGCTTCCTGCCGGCGCTGCCCGGGTTGCAGGTGAGGCTGGTGGGGGTGTCGGTGCTCGAGGGACAGGGCTCATGACGCAGTGCCGCCCTGCTCCAGCGCGCCCGGCTCGGCAGGGCGGCGCCGAGAGCGGGGCAGCCACGGTGCTCTCCCTGGTGCTCGGGCTGGCGTTCGTGGTGCTGCCGGTGCTGCTCCTCGTGCTCAGCATCCCGGTGTGGGAGCAGAGAGCCGTGGACGCCCGCGACGCGGCCCGGGCGGCGGCGCGCGCCCTGGCCGTCTCGCAGGGCTGGCCGGAGGGCGCCCTGGCCGCGGATGCTGCCGCCCGGGCGGTCCTGAGCGGGGACGGTGTACCGGCCGACGCTGCTGGCCTCAGCCTGGGCGGAGCCCTGGTGCCCGGTGGCCAGGTGACGGCAAGCGTGACGGTCGAGGTGCCTGTGGGGGCTCTGCCCTGGCTCGGACCGGTGGGGAACGTGCCATATACAGCAGCGTCAACCCAGGCTGTCAGCCCCTACCGGAGCGGGCCATGAACGAGCGCTCCTCCCGGCGACGCGCCGGTGGCGGCGCGGGCGAGCGCGGTGAGGCCGCCGTGCTGTGGTGCCTGCTCGCCGCCTTGCTGCTCTTGCCCATGGCGGGCATCTCGGTGGACCTCTGGCGCGCCATCTCGGTGCAACGCACCCTGCAGGCCGCAGCCGAGGCGGCGGCAGCAGCGGGGGCTCAGGGCCTCGATGTGGCGACCTACCGGGCCCGGGGCTGCGTGGCCCTCTCCCCTGGCCTGGCCGGCGAGCTGGCCCGCCAGGAGGTTGCCCGCCAGTACGGCCTGGGCCAACTGAGCAGGGCGACGGTTGCCGTTGCCCCCGGCGGGGCCTCCGTCTCGGTGGTCCTCGAGCAGAGCGTGCCCCTGTTGTTGCTGAGGGTGGTCGAGGGCGACCGGCCACTGGTGGTCGCGGCCAGTGCCACGGGTAGGGCGCTCGCCAGCGGGGGGAGCCCACTGTGCACCGGCTGAGCGGCCTGCGCCGGGCCCTGTCGTTGGAGGTGAGGGCCTTCACGCGTCACGGACGCGAATGCTGCCGGGGGAACCGGGCCGCTACGGCGGCCCGTGCCGCGTTGGCGCTCTGTTGCTACCGGCGCAGGGAGCTGCCGGACGGGCAGGCAGTGTGCCTCGTCGGGCTCGACAGGCGCAGGACGGCGGCGTTCATGGTGGTGGCGGGGGCCGCCACCATGGTCCTGGGTACCCTCCTCCCCGTGGGCGCAGTCGTGCTCGCGGTCGCTCTGGCCGGGCTGCTCGGCCCGGGGGCACTGCAGGCGTCCGGGGCCGGCCGGAAGGGGAGAGGGGCCGTCGGCAGCGGGAGCCCAACCGGGGCGGTGTACGTCCACTGGCTTGCCAGTGAGGGCGGGGGGGCAGGTGCCCGCCTGCTCTCGGTCCTGGCTGCCGAGGCCCGGCTACGGGGGACGAGCCTCGTGGTCGACGCTGCCTGCCCCCGCCTCGTTGCCTATTACGAGGGGTTCGGCTTCAGCGTGGTGGGAAGGGTGCCCGCGCGCCGGGGCGGGTACCGCACTCGCCTCGTCCTGGGAGCGCGGGTGGGAGGGACCAGGTGAGAGGTCACAGGGGCCGGGGGCAGCTCGCCGGAGCGCTGGCACTGCTGGTCGCCGAGGGCCTTCTGCTGTACCTGCTGGCCGGCCCCGGCGCCCGGCTGGGCAGCGTCGGCTTCACGGGCCCGGGCCGGTGGTTGGCCTCTGTGAGCCCTGGGCGGGCCCTGGCGGCGCTCAGTCGGCTGCTGGGCCTGGCCGGCTCGGCCTGGCTGCTGGCGACCACCCTGGTCTACCTCCTGGCTTCACTGACCGGTCACCGACGCCTGGCCCTGAGCGCCCGCAGGCTGTCGCCGCCTGTCCTGCGCCGGCTGCTCGACACCGTGGCCGCCGCCACGGTCGTTGCGTCGTCGTTGGCTGCGACCACCAACCTCGTCCGCGCCACCGGGCCGGCCGCGCTCGACGGGGAAGTGCTGCGGGCCCCCTCGAGGACCGGGGCGCCGGGACCGGCTGGCCCGGGCCCTGCGGTGCCGGCGGCGTCGGCCGGCAGGGGCGTGCCCGGCGGGACGGAGCCGGCCCGCCCGGGGCCCCTGAGCCGGGGCCGGCACCTGCCTCATCCCGGCCAGCACCCCTGGGACATGATCGGCAACGCCAACGGGGCCACCGGTCCCGCCCCCGGTCCCGCTGGGGCCGGGGCCGGCCTGAGCGGGGCCGGCCTGAGCGGGGCCGGCCTGAGCGGGGCCGGCCTGAGCGGGGCCGGCCTGAGCGGGGCCGGCCTGAGCGGGGCCGGGGCCGGCCTGAGCGGGGCCGGCCTGAGCAGCATCCCGGTGGGGGCCAGGTACGTGGTGGTCCGGCCGGGCCAGTGCCTGTCGGTGATCGCACAGGAGCACCTCGGGGACTGGCGCCGCGACCTGGAGATCGTGGCCCTCAACCGCGGGCGTCTACAGCCCGATGGCCGCCGGTTGGAGGACGACCACTGGGTCTACGCCGGATGGGTGCTTGTCATGCCGCCGGACGCCGTCGGGGTGCTCACGGCGGGGGCGCCGCCCGGAGGTCTGCAGCCCGCAGGGGAGGCAGCCAGACTGGGGGGCGCGCCAGTAACGGCTGCTGCGTCCCCGGGCCCCGCTGCCCCCGGCCGTGCCGGCGGCAGCGGGGCGCCTCCAGGTGCCCATCGGGGAGAGCCCGGCTACGGGCGCTCCCGGCACGAGCGCCCGGTGGTGCCTCCCCTACCTCCTGCAGACCACAGGAGGGGGCCCCGTCGTCCGGGCCCCGATGGAGGCATCGGGGCCCTGGCTGCGGCCGGGGTCGTCTGGTGCATCGACCGCAACCGGAGGGAGCTGATGCACGCCCGACCACGGGGACGGGTGATCGTGCGGGGCCCGGCTGACGTGGAAGGGGCGGTTGCCAGGGCCAGGGCGGTCGCCGCGCCCGAGGCCCTCGCTTGGGTGGACCTGGGCCTACGGTACCTGGGTGCCCTGGCCGGGGACTTCGCTGCGTTGAGCGGGCCGGAGCAGGCCCCTGACCTGGTGGCCGTCCGCTGCGGTGGCGCAGGGCTGGAGGTGCTGCTCTCGCGGGGCTGCGGGGCCCGTCTGGGGTGGTTCTCGGCCGTGGGGGACGGGTGGTACCGCCTGGACGCTGACATCGAACTGGTCGAGCTTGCTGCCCTGGCGGAGCAGCGTTGGCACGTGTGGCCCGCCGTGGCCGTCCTCGGCCAGCAGCCGGACGGGGTGCTGCTGTTCAACCTCGAGCATGCGGGCAGCATCAGCATCGAGGGCGAGCAGACCGCCACCCTGCTGGGCTCGGTCGCTCTCGGGCTCGCCGCTCAGCCCTGGTCCAAGGAGATGCTGGCCGGCACGTTCGTCTTCGGGGCCAGGGCCATGCCGGACCAGGCCGGCCAGGGTGCAGGACAGGACGAGGCAGGAGCGGTGGTGGAGCGCCTGGCCGCAGTCTCGGCCGCGCACACGGCCGCCAGCGGTGCGATGCCCCTGTACATAGCTCGCCGGGTGGCAGCCGAAGCCCTGCCCCGTGTCGCCCTGTGCCACGCGGGGACGGGGCGGGACGAGGCCAGGGTGCTGCTGTCGGTCTCCGCTCCCCAGGTGAGCGGCGTGGTGACGCTGAGCGCGGTGCCGGGGCTGCCGGGCCGCTGGAGGTTGCGGGCGGACGAGGACTGCAGCATCGAGGGCGAGGTGGAGGGACGGCCCGTCAGGCTCACCTTCCGGCTACCCGAGGGGGTGGGCGACGTGGCGGTGCTCGGCCGGGCGCTCGAGCTGGAGGAGGACGTGGGGCGGGCCACGGCGCCAGCCGAACTGGCGTTGGCCGAGCGCCTCCCGGTCCTTTCGGCGCCGACGCCAGGAACCGGTGCCGCCGCCGGGGCCGGTGCCGAAGTGGCGGTGCTCGGCCCGGTCGAGGTCAGAGGCGCCCAGACCGGTCAGGTTGCCAGCGCCCGTCGTATGGCCGCCCTCGGCTTGCTCGCCTATCTCGCCTTGCACCGCCGGCCGGTGACTGCAGAGGAACTGTCGGGCGCCCTGTGGCCCCTGGACCGGGCCCGCGACACCGGGCCCGGCCCTCAACGCAAGACGGTGATGAACGTGATCTCGCTCGCCCGGGCGCTGGTCGGCTACGGGAGCGATGGCAGTGAGAGGGTCGTGTACACGCCATTGGGGTACCGGCTGGCACCCGATGTGAGCTGTGACCTGTGGCGGTTCGAGCGGCTCGTGGCCCGTTCGCGGAACGAACGGCCGGAGGCTGCGTGCCGGTCGTTGCGCCAAGCGCTCGAGATGGTGCAGGGCGAGCCCTTCGCCGGCACCCAGGGGAGCCAGTTCTTCGACTGGGTGGCCGCCGAGCACCTCGACCTCCTGGTCACGGCCCGGGTGGTCGACACGGCGCAGGACCTGGCCGAGCTGGCCCTGAGCGGGGGTGACCTGGTCTCGGCGGAGTGGGCCGTAGGCGTCGGCCTCGGCTTGGACCCTGTGCGCGAGGAGCTCTACCGGGTATGGCTGCAGGCGCTCGGCCGTCAGGGCCGGCCAGCGAAAGCGGACGAGGTGTACCGGCGCCTGGCGCTCCTGCTGCGCCAACGTGTCCACCCCCTCCAGGAGCCACAGCCGGCAACCCGCGAGACCTGGGCCGGGGTCACCGGTCGCCTCGTGGCAGCGAGCGGCGCCGGCCACCTGCGCAGGACGGGTGGGTAGCTACCGCCCGCGGCCAGCCGGTAAGGGCCTGGAGGCCGTCTGCCCGGGGCTTTGCCCACTGGGCAGACGGCCTGTCCGCTCGGGCCTAGGGGCCGGGCCCGGGGAGACCTGGGCAGAGACACGTCCCGGCACTTCTTGTCGGCTTCGGCCCGAGGTAGTTGAGGAGGAAGGTTGCCTTACCGGGTTGACGTGCCGGGGCGTTGTCTCTGCTCCCCCAATGCTGCTCCCCATGGCTCAACGCCACCTGAGGAGGTCCTGAGCGTCAGCTGAACACCGCCGTCCCGGTGGCCCTACTCGCTCAGTGCTCCGCCGGCCCGGATGCCGGAGAGTATGGCGTGGGCGAGCGCTTCGGCAGCGGCCGGGGCCATCTCCACCGCGACCCGGGCCGAGGGGCCGAGGCTGGGGTTGAGGAAGTCGATGTTGAGCGTGTGGGCCTCTGGCGCGTGCACAGGATGGTCGAAGTACACCGAGGCGGTGCTGAGCGGGAACCATCCGTCCGCACCTTTGCCGCTGCTACCGGCCATGTCGACGCGCTCGGTGTGGTACGTGCACATCGGCGGCCTCAGGCGATCGTCCGGGCAAAAAAGGCCCGGATCTGCTTGTACCCGTCGAGCGCTGCGTCCACCCGGTAGCTGGGGCGGTCCACGTCGAAGAAGGCGTGGCCGGCACCGGGGTAGGAACGGAACTCGAAGTCCTTGCCGTGCTCCTGGAGCTCGGCCGAGAGGGTGGCTACCTCCTCGGGGGTGGGGAACTTGTCCTCGTCGCCGAACAGGCCGAGCAACGGGCACTGCAGGTCCTTGGAGCGCTCGAGCAGGGAGACCATCTTCACAGCGAAGTCTGCCGGCGGTGGCTTGACGATCGCCCCGCCGTAACAGACGACCGCAGCGTCCAGGGGGAGCGAGACGGCGCACAGGAAGGACTGGCGGCCTCCGGAACAATGGCCCAGAGTGGCCACCTTGCCGTTGCTGTTGGGCATGGCCTTGATGTGGCTCATGGCGCCCCGGACGTCACCCACCAGACGCTGGTCGGGAACGCCGCCCAGCGCCCGCGCCGCCGCCGCTGCGTCGTCAGGTGCGGCGCCGGGGGCCTCCCGGTGGTACAGGTTGGGCATGACGGCTATGTAGCCCTCGGCAGCGAAGCGCCGTGCCACCTCCTTGGTCGAGCGGTCGTAGCCCGGCATGTGGTGGATGACCACGACACCACCAAATGGGCCGTCGCCCCCCACGGGTTGCGCCAGGTACGCCTCGATCTCGTCACCGCCGTCACCGCGGATGGTGACGGTTTCGGCCTTCATGTCGTGGGTCATGGGCCGAGGCTACCCCAGGGGGTGGCAACGGGCTCTCGGGCGGTGACCGGCCTCAGGCCGCAGGAGCGCCACCCCCGGGGGACGGGGTGGTCGGGCCCTGGGGCAACCAGCTCGAGCGGTTGGCCTGGACCTGGGTCAGGTCGACCACGGACTGGGCGGTTGCGTTGGAGCCGCTCACCGTGGCCTGCACGCTCACGGAGTCGCCGTGCTTCAGCGAGAGGACGCCCTCGTAATCGGCGTGCACGACCGTGGACGGCACCACGGCGTAGGTCTGGGTGAACCCGTCGGCGCTCTTGACGGTGAGCGACGACGAGCTCACGGCTTGGACCGTGCCCAGCTGGGTGCTGATGGTCTCGTAGGCGCCGTTCGGGCCCTTGACGGTGAAGGAGCCGTGCACGATGCCGCGCCCACCGGGGAACATGCCCCAGGCGCGCATCATGCCGCCACCCCAGCGTGGGGACAGGGCGGGCATGGGCGAGCCGGCCCAGGGGGGGCCGGAGGCAGGTGGCGTCGTCGTGGTCGAGCTGGCGGTACCGGTGGTCGATGCAAGGGCCGATGGGGCAGTGCCCCCGAACATGCTGGCCACGCCCGCCGCTCCCGCTCCTGCCCCCAGCACCACGGCCAGCCCGGCCGCAGTCTTGGTGAGCCGACGGCGCCGGGGCGCCGGTTGGGAGGCGGGTGGAGGTGGCGGCGGCGTGAACTGGTAGAAGCGCGCCGGGCCCTGCTCGTGGCCGCTTTCGTTCATCCTGGACCTCCGGTAGGCAATCGGGCTGGGGCAGTTAGGCCCCGGGGGCCTTGCTGCGCAGGCCCCGCCCCAATACTGGGCCCCGAGTATGAGGGGGACATGAGCGTGAGCTGAGTACGGCCCGGCACCGGGGCGGTCCGTGCCGCGCGCCGTGCCGCCGGGCTCACCAGGACCGCAGCACCATACCGGTGAGAGGTTTGGGCCAGAAGAACGTCGTCTTGGGCGGCATGCGCTCTCCCCCCCGCCCGGTGGCGGCGATCTGAGCCACCGTGGCCGGGCGGCAGAGCACCAACGCCTGGGCGTCGCCCCGCCCGACCTCGGCAAGAGCCCCGGGCACATCGTGCTCGTAGCGCAGCACGTGGCTGGCGGGGCCCAGGCGGCCCAGGGTGGTGTCCGCCCGGGACGAGTCGAGAGGGGTGGCAGCCGACGGCGTCCCCGGGCGCGGGCGCGCCAGGTAGGTGCCCGACGCCGTGACCAGGCCCAGGGAGCCGGCTGTCACCATGGTGCCCAGGAGCTCATCGGCAGGCCCCTCGTAGGCGACCAGGTCGTGCTCGGCGCGGAACGCCTCCACGACGGCCCCGGCGCCGGGGAGCCCGGACACGAGCCGGTGGATGGCCCTTACCTCGAGGTGCTGCTCGGAGAGCTCGACCACCAGGGCCATGACTGCCCCCGGCCCGGGGCCCTCGTCCGGGTTGCCCGGTACCGGGGCCTCGGCCTGGTAGGCCAGTGCGGTCTCGTAGCGGTGGTGCCCGTCCGCGACCAGCAGGGGGGCCGCAGCCACTGCACGGGCTACAGCGGCCTGGGCGACCGGGGACGTGATAGGCCACAGGAGGTGCTCGTTGCCCTCCTCGTCGAGGGAGCTAGCAGCCGATGGCGGCGGTGGGCCGACTGCGGCCACCAGGCCCGGCTCGGCGCAAAGGCACCAGATGGGCGAGGTGTTGCAGCGGGTGGCACGGAGGAGCTCGAGGCGGTCGCTCTTGGCCTTGGGCGTTGTGTGCTCGTGCGGGAGTATGCCCTGGCCCGGAGGCTCGAGCACCAGGGCACCGATCACGCCGGTCGTGTGGCGCACCCCGCCGTCAGGCAGGGCCGAGCTCATGCGGTACCCGTAGAGGACCTCGCTGCCCTCCCTGCGCAGCACCGCCGCGCCCTCCCATCGGGCGAGCAGGTCGGCGGCCTCCCGGTAGTGCCCTTCCGGCAGCTCCACCCGGACGACGTTGTACGGGTTGCGCGCGGCCAGGGCAGCTCGCAGCGGCGCCGAGATCACGTCGTAGGGCGGACAGGTCAGCTGGCTGAGGGGCCCGGCCCGGCCCGGGTCGAAGCGCAGGCCGGCGAAAGGGAGTAGCTCAGGCATGTGCCCTGGATACCAGGCGGCCCCCGGGACCACAACTCCAGGGCCGCGTGGCGCACCGGTAGTGAGGCGGCCTCCCGGTATCGTGTGCGCCATGGAGCTCAACGGCCTCCCCGGCACCGCCTGGCGCGACGAGGACCGCTACCAGGAGGGCGGCCGGGACGAGCGGCGGGGCGGGTACGGCTCCCCGGTGTGGCCGGTGCCAACGGGAGCCCCTGCCCCAGCTCATGACGTCCTACCCGGCGGGGCGGCACAGTACCCGACCGGTCCCGGCCCGACCAGTCCCGGCCCGAGCAGTCCCGGCCCGGTGGCCTGGCCGGCCCCACAGCACGCTGGGCCCTCCGCATGGTGGCCCGTCCCGGCTGCCGACGGGGCAGTTACCGGCGTGAAGCCGACGGCGCAGGGGCACGGCTCATGGGCACCGCCGGTACCGACCGGTGGAGGCCCGGGCGCAGCAGCGCCGGCAACCGGGCGCCGGCGCGGCCTGCGGGGTGCCTGGCAACGGGTCGTCACGACGCTGGCCGCGCTGGCTGCGTTCCTCGCCAAGTTCGGGGCGCTGGCCCTCAAGGTCAAGTACCTGGGCCTCGTGCTGTCCATGTTCGTGTCCGTGGTCGCCTACGCCCTGTTGTGGGGATGGAGCTTCGCCCTGGGCTTCGTGCTGCTGATGCTGGTGCACGAGATGGGACATGTGATCGAGCTGCGCCGCCAGGGCGTACGCGCCTCCCTGCCCATGTTCGTGCCCTTCCTGGGAGCCTTCGTCAACATGCGGGAGAGCCCGCGCAGCGCCTACCAGGAGGCGATGTCGGGCCTGGCCGGTCCCTACTTCGGGACGGCTGCCAGCGTGGTGCTCGCCCTGTGGGGCCATGCCACGGGGTCTGTTTTCCTCACCCAGCTGGCCGCGGTCGGCTTCATGCTCAACCTCTTCAACCTCCTGCCCATGCTGCCCCTCGACGGTGGCCGGGCGGCGGCCGCCCTGCACCCGGCCCTGTGGCTGGCCGGGCTCGTCGGCCTCCTCGCTCTGGTCTTCATCTCGCCCAGCCCTGTCCTGTTGCTGGTCCTGGTGATGGGCGGAGTGGAGCTGTGGAAGCGCTGGTCGGCCCGGCGTACGCCGGGCGGGGGGGCCTACTACCGCCTTCTCGCCCACCAGCGCTGGCTGGTCGGAGGGCTCTACGTGCTGGTGGTGGCCACGACCCTCGTGGGCTTCCAGCTGACCTACGTGGCCCGCGCCCTGTGAGGGCCGAGCCCGGGCAAGCCCCCACCTGGGCCCTGGACCTGGACGGCGTGGTCTGGCTCGCCGGCCGCGCCCTGCCCGGAGCCGCGCAGGCCGTCGCTGTGGTGCGTTCGGCCGGGCGGAGGGTCGTGTTCCTGACCAACAACTCGGGGCCCCTGCTGAGGGAGCATGTCGCCGCCCTGGGAGCGGTGGGGATCCCCTGCGGGCCGGAGGACGTGGCGACCTCGGCCCAGGCGGCAGCCGCCCTGCTGGAGCCGGGGAGCCGGGTGGCCATGGTCGGGGACCGTGGCCTGGCCGAGGCCCTCGCCGACCGTGCCCTCGACGTCGTGGCGCCTGACGACCACCCGGCGGCACTGGTGGTGGGGCGCACCTTGCAGCTGGACTACGCAGAGCTGTCGGCCGCCGCCACGGCCGTGCGGGAGGGCGCCCGCTTCATCGCCACGAACACCGACGCCACCTTCCCCACGCCCGAGCGCCTGCTCCCCGGTGCGGGCGCGGTCGTCGCCTTCGTCGCCACCGCCGCCGGCCGGCAGCCCGAGGTGGCGGGCAAGCCCGGTACGGCAATGGTGGAGCTGGTGGACCGCCGCTATGGCGGGGTGGAATGGATGGTGGGTGACCGGGCCGATACCGACGGCGCCTTTGCCCGGCTGGCCGGCGCCAGGTTCGGCCTGGTGCTGAGCGGGGTGACCAAGGCAACTGACCTGCCGGTGGAGCCTTCCCCCGACCTCGTGGCCGACGACCTGGCAGGCCTGGTCGGTTCGGTCCTCGGGCTGGCGCCGCCACCGGTTACGGCCCCCTGAGGCTGCGGAGCGGGCCCGGCCGACGCCCACGGCCGGCGGCGAGGGCGGCCCCCGAGACATGTGTCATACCCGAGGCTCCGCGGAGCATGTAACGTCTGGGTGGTGGGGGGGCACAGTTCCCCGTAACTGGACAACCTGGAGGTGCCATGGCAACCGTGAAGCTCGACAAGGTGACCAAGGTCTACCCCAACGGCCTGCCAGCAGTGACGGGGCTGGACCTCGACGTGGCCGAGGGAGAGCTGATGGTCATGGTGGGCCCTTCGGGGTCGGGGAAGACCACCGCCCTGCGCATGGTCGCAGGGCTGGAGGAGATCACCTCGGGGACCCTGACAATGGGGGGCCGGGTGGTGAACGACCTGGCCCCGAAGGACCGCAACGTGGCGATGGTGTTCCAGAGCTACGCCCTTTACCCGCACATGACCGTGGCGGAGAACATCGGGTTCTCGCTCAAGCTGCGCAAGGTCTCCAAGGGTGAGATCGAGCGCAAGGTCAAGGACGCAGCGTCGCTGCTGGGCCTGAGCGAGTACCTCGGGTCCAAGCCGGCCCAGCTCTCCGGTGGCCAACGCCAGAGGGTGGCGATGGGCCGGGCCATCGTGCGTGAGCCGTCCGTGTTCCTCATGGACGAGCCGCTTTCGAACCTGGACGCCAAGATGAGGGTGCAGATGCGCGCTGAGATCTCCCGCATCCAGCGCCGGGTCGGTGTGGCGACGTTCTACGTGACCCACGACCAGACCGAGGCCATGACCATGGGTGACAGGGTGGCCGTCCTCCACAAGGGCCGGTTGCAGCAGGTCGGCACGCCGCAGGCGCTCTACGAGCGGCCCGACAACGTGTTCGTCGCTGCGTTCATCGGGTCGCCTGCCATGAACCTGTACGAAGGCTCGTTGTCGGCTGCCGGCGACGAGGTGCGGATCGGTTCCCAGGTTCTCAACCTGCCCCCGAGCGTCATGGTCGCCCGGCCCCGGCTCGGGGCCTTCCGGGACCAGAAGCTGGTCGTCGGCCTGCGTCCCGAGCACCTCGCGGACGCCGCCCTGGCCTCGTCGGTGCCTCCGGGCAGCACGCTGGTCGCGGACGTCGAGCTCGTGGAGGCCCTGGGCAACGAGCTCCAGGTGCACTTCCTCATCGACGCGGCGAGCGCTCGCTCCGAGGACACCGAGGCGGCCACAGGTGCCGACGAGCTCGGTTCCCTGGCCGGCCTGGTGGGCAGCAAGGCCGAGGGCGTCGCCCGGGTGTCGCCCCGTTCGGAGCTGCACGGCGGCACCAGGGCAACCTTCCTGGTCGACACCGAGCACCTGCAGTTCTTCGACCCCTCGAGCGGCCTCGCCATCTGGGACTGAGCTGCTGCCGGGAGGAGGTGCCCTGGTGCCCTCCTCCCGGCCGTACACTTTGGCCATGGGCACAGACGAGGACCTTCGTCGCCTGGGCAGGGCCGGGGTTGCCTTGGGCAGAGCGGTTGTCGTAGGAGGCTGTCGTTCGGTCCGGTCGACTGTGGGCATGGGTGCCGGGCAGCTGGGCGAGCGCCTGGGCCCCGTCGTCGACGACGTCCGCACTGCTGCCGCTGACGGGGTGGCCGTGGTGCGGCGACAGCTGGCGGCCGCATGGGCACGGCCCGGTGGGGGGCGCCCGCGCTCCGACGGTCAGGCCTGATACGACGTCCGCCCGGCGACGCCTGGACGCGGAACTGGTGGCGCGTGGCCTGGTGCCCAGCCGCGCTGAGGCTGCAGCGCTGATCGCTGCCGGTCGTGTTCTCGTGACCGGCGCCGTGGCGGAGAAGCCGGGGCGTCAGGTGGCGCCGGGGGAGCCCGTGCTGGTCTGCGGCCCACCTTCACGCTTCGTGGGGCGGGGCGGGGACAAGCTCGACGGGGCCTTGACCGCCTTCGGCACCACGGTGCAGGGCCGGCGGGCACTGGACGCCGGTGCCTCGACCGGCGGCTTCACGGACTGCATGCTGCAGCGGGGTGCAAGCGAGGTCTGGGCGGTCGACGTGGGCTTCGGCCAGCTGGCCACGTCTGTCCGCTCCGACGCCCGCGTGCGTGTGGTGGAGCGTTACAACATCCGCAACGCGCGCCTGGATGAGCTCGGTGGGGTAGCTTTCGACCTCGTGGTCGCCGATCTGTCGTTCATTTCCCTGCGCACCGTCGCAGCTCCCCTGGTCTCCCTGGTGGCGCCCGGGGGCTCGGTGGTGGCACTGGTGAAGCCCCAGTTCGAGGTGGGCCGGGCTGCGGCCTCCCGGGGCCGGGGCGTGGTGCGCGACCCGGCGTTGTGGGCGCTGAGCATGGGCGATGTGGCGCGGGCCTTCCAGGTGGGTGGGGCCGGCCTGGTCGCCGCCACCGTTTCCCCCCTCAAGGGGGCGAGAGGTAACCGGGAGTTCTTCTTCGAACTACGGCCGGGCCTGGAGGTCGAGCCGGCCCAGGTGGACGCCATGGTGGCCAGGACGGTGGAGCTCGCCTGTGCCGAGGGAGGTGACTGAACGTGGCCCGAATAGCCCTGGCTGCTCACGCGAAGCGTTCGCACGCGTTGGCTGTGGCCCGGAGCACGGCGCAGTGGCTCGAGGACGAGGGCCACTCAGCTGTCCTGCTCTCCGACGTGAAGCCCTCGGCAGGGCTGCCCGATGCGGAGGGCCCACTGGACCTGCTGGTCAGCTTGGGCGGGGACGGCACCATGCTCAGGACGGCGGTGACGGTCCTCGGTACGGGGGTACCCGTGCTCGGCGTGAACTTCGGTCGCTTCGGGTACCTGACAGCGGTCGAACCGGACGGCCTGCGCCAGGCCGTCAAGCGCTTCCTGTCCGGGGACTACCAGCTCGAGGCGCGCACGACGCTCAGCTCCTCGGTGGAGACGAAGGGCGGTCCCGAACGCCGGCTGGCGCCGGCCCTGAACGACGTCGTGCTGGCACACGCAACGGGCCAGCACACCGTGAACGCCCGGCTGCGGATCTCGGGGGTGCCCTTCCTCAGCTATGCGGCAGACGCCCTGATCGTCGCCACGCCCACGGGGTCCACCGGCTACAACCTCTCGGCCCGGGGCCCGATCATCTCTCCCAAGCTCGGTTCACTGGTCGTGACCCCTGTCGCCCCCCACATGCTCTTCGACCGGAGCCTGGTCCTGGACCGTTCGGACGACGTCGCCTTCGAGCTGGTGGGCCCGACAGCAGCCGACCTCGTGGTGGACGGCGCAGCAGCCGGCCGGCTGGAGGGCGGTGAGCGCCTGGTGTGCAGGGCCGGCGAGCACGACGCCCTCTTCGTGAGCTTCGGGGAGCGCCGCTTCGACACCGTCCTCAAGAACAAGTTCCACCTGGCGGACCGCTGAGGTGCTCTGCGAGCTGCGCGCCAGCCAGCTGGGTGTCATCGAGGACCTGAGCGTCGTGCTCGGACCGGGCATGACGGCCTTCACCGGGGAGACCGGTGCAGGCAAGACACTGCTCGTGGAGGCGCTCAAGCTGCTCTGCGGAGGCCGGGCCGCCAGTCACCTTGTCAGGCCCGGACAGGCCGAGGCGACGGTCGAGGCCCGCCTGGTCAGGCCCGGCGACGACGGCGGCGAGCACGAGGTGGTACTGGCCCGGGCCCTGCCCGCCGAGGGGCGTTCGCGCGCGTACGTCGACGGGCGCATGGCGCCGCTCGGCGCTCTCGCCGAGCTGGGGGGCAGCCTTGTGGACCTCTACGGCCAGCACGCCCACCAGAGCCTGCTGTCCCCGGCAGCTCAGCGCAGGGCTCTGGACAGCTTCGCCGGGCTCAGCACGGCGGAGCGGGACCGCTGCGCCCAGGAGGTGCGCAGCCTGACGGAGGCGATGTCGGCCGGCGGAGGGGACCTGGTGGCCCGGGAGCGGGAGGCGGACTTCCTCCGTTACCAGCTGGGGGAGCTCGAAGCGGCACAGCTGGTGGGGCCGGAGGAGGACGAGCTACTGGCGAAGGAGGAAGCCTTGCTCGGCCAGGCGGCCGGGGACCACGCCGCCGCCCTGGCTGTGCACGCCGCCCTGGCGGACGAGGACAAGGTGCTGGACCTGCTCGGTCGGGCCATGGCTGCCTGCCAGGGCCGCTCGCCCCTGGCGGTGCTCCACGCCCGCCTCAGCGCAGCATGGGCGGACCTGGACGACCTGGCAGGCGAGGCTCGCACCGTGGCCGAAGGCCTGGAGGAGGACCCGGCCCGGCTGGAGGCCATAGGGCTCCGCCGGGCGCGCCTACGGGAGCTGCGGCGCAAGTACGCGGGCCCGGCCGGCTCGTTGGCCGAGCTGTTCGAGTGGCGCCGGGCCGCTGAGGCCAGGTTGGCCGAGCTCGAGAGCGCCGACAGCTACGCCAGGCAGGCGGAGGAGCGCCTGGCCGGGGCGCGGGGCGCGCTACGGGTGGCCGCGGAGGCCCTGGGCCGCCAGAGGCGGGAGGCGGCGGACGCGTTCGGCCAGGCCGTGCAGGCCGAGCTGCGGCGGTTGGCCATGCCCCGCGCCTGCTTCGGTGTCTCCGAGCCCACCGGCGACGAGGGGGCCGCGGCCTCCGAGGTGGACGAGCTGCGCCGGCTGGCCGGCGAGGACCTGGTGTTCATGTTCGCGGCCAATGCCGGGGAGCCCCTGCTCCCCTTGGCGCGTACGGCATCGGGGGGTGAGCTCGCCCGGGCCATGCTGGCGGTGCGCCTCGTTCTTTTGAGAGGGCGGGAGGGCCCCACGGGAGGGGGCCCGGACGTGCTCGTGTTCGACGAGGTCGACGCCGGGGTGGGGGGCGAAGCGGCACTGGCGGTCGGCTCGGCCCTCGCCCGCCTGGCCGAGCACCACCAGGTGCTCGTGGTGACCCACCTGGCCCAGGTGGCGGCCTTCGCCCATGCCCAGCTGGCAGTGCGCAAGCTGGAGGTGGACGGGCGCACCGTCTCGACGGCGCACCCGGTGGCGGGGGAGGAGAGGGTGGTCGAGCTGTCCCGCATGCTCTCTGGTCAGCCGGACAGCGAGACGGCCCGCTCCCACGCCAGGGAGCTGCTCGACCTGGCGGAGGCGGGTTCGCTGCACACGAGTGCCGCGACCGCCCCGTAGGGGGCGCCCGGCCGGTCCGCACTCCTCCGGGCGCCCTGCGCTAAGCTCGGGTGGCCACCGAGGAGGCCTGACCGTGAGCCAGGCTGGGCTCAGGTGAGGCCAATCTCCGCCGGCCAGTAGTCGAAGCCGAGCTTGGAGGAGATCTTGGCTAAGCACATCTTCGTGACCGGGGGCGTGGCGAGCTCCCTGGGCAAGGGCCTCACGGCAGCTTCCCTGGGCCGCCTGCTGAAGAGCCGTGGGCTGCGGGTCACGATGCAGAAGCTCGACCCCTACATCAACGTCGACCCCGGGACGATGAACCCTTTCGAGCACGGCGAGGTCTTCGTCACCGACGACGGCGGGGAGACCGACCTCGACCTCGGGCACTATGAGCGCTTCATCGACGAGGCGCTCTCGAGGGACTCCAACTCGACCACGGGCTCCATCTACCAATCGGTGATCGCCAAGGAGAGGAGGGGTGAGTACCTGGGCAAGACGGTCCAGGTCATCCCCCATATCACCAACGAGATCAAGCTGCGCGTGCGCAGGCTCGGTACCGAGGACGTGGACGTCGTCATCACCGAGGTGGGCGGGACGGTGGGTGACATCGAGATCCTGCCCTTCCTGGAGGCGATCCGGCAGTTCCGCAAGGAGGTGGGCCGGGACAACGTCTGCTACGTGCACGTGACCCTGGTCCCCTACCTCGGGCCATCGGGGGAGCAGAAGACCAAGCCCACCCAGCACTCCGTCACCGAGCTGCGCTCACGCGGCATCCAGCCCGACGTGATCATCCTGCGCAGCGACCGTCCGATCCCCGGCACGTTGAAGACCAAGATCTCCCTGTTGTGCGACGTGCCCGAGGAGGCCGTCATCTCCAACGTGGACGCCCCGAACCTGTACGAGATCCCGCTCACGCTGCACGAGGAAGGGCTCGACGACTACGTGTGCCAGCTCCTGCGCCTGGGCCCGGGGGCGGACGGGAGCCCTCCGGCGCACGGCCACGCGCTCGACCTCTCGCACTGGCGCCAATTGGTGCGCCGGGTGAGCTCGGCGTCGAAGCCCGTGCGCATCGGCCTGATCGGCAAGTACGTCAACCTCCCCGACGCCTACCTCTCGGTGGTCGAGGCCCTGCGCCACGGCGGTTATGCCCACGGCGCCCGCCTCGAGCTGGACTGGGTCCAGGCGGAGGAGGTCGAAGGCCTGATGGCGGAGGGCAGGCTGCGGGACCTCGACGGCATGATCGTGCCCGGGGGTTTCGGCGAGCGGGGCATAGAGGGCATGGTGGCCGCGGTCGAGCACGCCCGTGAGAACCTGGTGCCCTGCCTGGGCCTGTGCCTGGGCCTGCAGGTGATGGTCATCGAGTACTCACGCCACAAGGCCGGCCTGGAGCAGGCCAACTCCCGCGAGTTCTCGCCCACCTCCCCCCACCTGGTGATCGACCTCATGGACGACCAGCGTGAGATCGTGAGCCAGTCCAATTACGGGGGGACGATGCGCCTGGGCACCTACCCGGCCAAGATCCGGCCCGGTAGCCAGGTTGCCGCTGCCTACGGGTCGGAGCTGGTCTTCGAAAGGCACCGGCACCGCTACGAGGTGAACCCCCGCTACCGCAGCCGCCTGGAGCAGGCCGGGCTGGTGTGCTCGGGGGAGTCGCCCGACGGGCGCCTGGTGGAGATGATCGAGCTGCCGGGGCACCCGTTCTGGGTGGGCACCCAGGCCCACCCCGAGTTCAAGAGCCGGCCCGACCGGCCCCACCCGCTCTTCGCTGCCCTGGTCGAGGCTTCCCTGGCGCGGGCCGAGGGCCGCCGGCCACATCTCATCGACCCCGACGTCCTCGGGCCCGAGCAACGGGAGGCAGAAGTTGCCCTCTGAGAAGTTCCGCCCGGTGTCGGAGGAGCCGGTCTACTCGTCGTCGCTGCTGAGGGTCTATGCGGCCCGCTTCGAAGGGCCCGGTGGCGCCCACTTCACCCGTGACGTGGTACGCCACCCGGGCGCCGTCATCGTGGTACCCCTGGACGAGGCCAGCGGGGAGGTGGTGCTTGTACGCCAGTACAGGGCCCCGCTCGACAGCGAGCTGCTCGAAGTGCCGGCGGGCAAGAGGGACGTGGTCGGGGAGCCGACCGAGGTGACCGCAGCGCGGGAGCTGGAGGAGGAAGCGGGGCTGCAGGCCGGCCGCATGGAGCTGATCGGGCACTTCTACAACTCCCCGGGCTTCAGTGACGAGGAGACCTGGTGCTACCTCGCACGCGACCTGCGCCAGGTCCCTGACGGCCGCCAGGGCATCGAGGAACAGCACATGACCGTGGAGCGCCACCTGATGAGCGAGGTCCTGGCCATGGTCCGCCGAGGTGACATCGTCGACGCCAAGACCATTGTCGGCCTCCTGCTCGCACAGGCCGCACTGGCCTGAGGTCCCTTGGGCCGGCTCCCGGCCGTGATGACGGCCCCGGCCCGGGTTCCGTGAGCAGGCCTCCGGCGGTGCCGGCCGGGCCCCTGAGCCTGGCCTCTGAGGAGATGCTGAGCTGGTTGGCCGTGGAGAAGGCCCGCCGCCCCAACACGCTCGCTGCCTACAGGCGGGATCTCCTGGCCTACGAGTCCTGGTTGGCGGGCCTCGGCCGCGGGCACGACCACGCAGGTGCAGACGAGGCCACGGTGGCCGCCTATGTGGCCCATCTGAGGAGCAGCGGGCGCGCCCCGGCGTCCGTGGCGCGGGCGATGGTGGCTGTGCGCAGCCTGCACCGGTTCCTGCTCCAGGAGGGACGGGCCACCAAAGACCCCACCGCGGCCCTCAAGCCGCCACGGGCTCCCGCCGGCCTGCCCAAGCCGCTCACAGAGCGGGAAGTGCTGGCTCTTCTGGGAGCGGCGAGCGGGAGCGGTCCGTCGGAGCTGAGGGACAGGGCCGTCCTGGAGCTGCTGTACGGCACCGGCATGCGGATCTCGGAACTGGTTGGCCTCGACCTGGGCGACCTGGCGGTCGAGGACCAGCTGGTGAGGGTGCTGGGCAAGGGCGGCAAGGAACGTCTCGTCCCCCTGGGCCGCTACGCGCGCTCCGCCCTCCAGGCCTGGCTCGGCCCCGGGGGACGCCCGCTGATGGTGCCGGGGCGCCGGGCACAGCGCCAAGCAGCGGACGCCGTCTTCCTCAACCACAGGGGGGGGCGTCTCAGCCGTCAGGGGGCGTGGGGGGTGGTGCGCCACTACGGCCTGGTCGTGGGCCTGGCGGACCGGCTCAGCCCTCATGTGCTGCGTCACAGCTGCGCCACCCATCTGCTCGACCACGGGGCCGATGTCCGCGTGGTCCAGGAGCTCCTGGGCCACGCCTCCGTGGCCACGACGCAGGTCTACACCAAGGTCTCGGCCGAGCGGCTGCGCAGCGCCTACCTGGCCGCCCACCCGAGGGCGACGCGATCGGGCTGAGAAGCCCCCGGCCGGCCCGGGGCCGGCCGGCTGAGCTGCCTGCCCTGCGTATCTCCTTCGCGAGCCGGCGCACAGGGTCTACACTGCGGCTGATGGAGGCCGAGACGACCAGCGCACTTCGAGAAGAGCTGGAGCAGGAGCGCTCAGCCCTGCGCCGCGAGCTGGAGGAGCTGGGCATAGGTTCCGAGGGCCTCGTGTACGACCCGAACTTCGCCGACTCGAGCCAGGTGACGGCCGAGAGGGGCGAGACGGAGGTCCTGGCCACCACGCTCACGACCAACCTTGCCGACGTCGAGCATGCCCTGGCCAAGATCGAGGCGGGGACCTACGGGGTCTGCGAGGGCTGCAACCGCGAGATCGCACCGGCCCGGCTGGAGGCAATGCCGGCCACCCGCTACTGCATCGAGTGCGCGGCCAAGCGTCGCTGACCCGCCTCCGCCCCGGGACGCCGGCGCCAACCAGCCTCGTCGCCCACGGCACCCGGCCCGAGTGCGCCCGAGAGCCCGGGCAGGGGTCAGGGCTGTAGGAGCCCGATAGCCGACCGGGCGCGCTCGAGCACCTCGCCCGCGTGCACTGCTGCCCGCTTGGCCCCCGCCCGGAGCACGTCGTGCACCGTGGCGGGATCGGCGGAGAGCTCCCGGTAGCGGGCCTGGATGGGCTCCAGGGTGCTCACCACGGCCTGGGCCAGGTCCGACTTCAGCTTGCCATAGCTGTCGTAGCGGGCCGCCACCTGCTCGGGACCGGTACCCTCCAGGGCGGCGAGGAGCTCGAGGAGGTTGGACACCCCCGGTTTGGCCTCCCGGTCCCAGCGGACCGTTCCCGGCCCGGGTGGGTCCAGGTCCGTGACGGCACGCTTGACCTTGCGTTCGATGGTGGCAGGGTCGTCGAAGAGGTACAGCACGCCGGCGTCGCTGGCCGCCGATTTCGACATCTTGCTGGCCGGCTCCTGCAGGTCCATGACCCGTGCCCCACGTCCCGGGGGCGGTATTGCCGCCTCGGGCACGGTGAAGGTCCGGCCATAACGCGCGTTCCAACGCTGCGCCAGGTCACGCGTGAGCTCCAGGTGCTGGCGCTGGTCGTCGCCCACCGGTACGAGGTCTGCATCGTAGAGGAGTATGTCGGCGGCCATGAGCACGGGGTAGGTGAAGAGGCCCACGCGCGCTGACTCCTCGGAGCCCTTCGCCGCCTTGTCCTTGAACTGGGTCATCCGGCTGAGCTCGCCCATGCTGGCCGTGCACTCGAGCAGCCATGCCAGCTCGGCGTGGGCGGGGACGTGGCTCTGTGCGAACAAGGTGCACCTGTCCGGGCGCAGGCCGCAGGCCAACAGGACCGTCGCCATCTCGATCGTCGCCTTACGGAGCTCCTCGGGGTCTCCGGGGACGGTGAGGGCGTGCAGGTCCACCACGCAGTAGTAGGCGTCGTAGCGGTCCTGGAAGTCAACCCACCAGCGCAGGGCGCCCAGGTAGTTGCCCAGGTGCGCGCCTCCGGTCGGCTGGATGCCCGAAAGCACCCTCCTCGTCCGCTCGGCGCCGCCTGCCTGCTCGTTCGTCCCGTTCACCCCAGGAAGGGTACCCGCGTCGCCGGGAGGCCACGCGCGGGTTCGGGCCGCGAGCCGTTCTCCCTCCCGGCTGTCCCGGACCACCGGGTGGCCGCTCAGAGCACGTGGGCGGCGAGCAGGGCCACTGTGGCGCCTACCGCGGCGCCGGCACCTGCCGCCACGGCCAGCGGCAACCGCCTTGCTTGGCGGCCGTGCGCCGGCCGGCGCACGCCAGGGCGGGAGCCCGACCGGGTGGGAGGGCTGCTCGGCATGGAGGCCGCCTCGGGCGGACTGCCCGCCAGGGGCGAGGCGGATGGGAAGCCCCAGCGTGTGGCGTCGGCGTGCGCTTGCGCTGGCGGCGGTGCCCCGGTCGGCGCACCCGGCCCGTCCGGGCCGGCCGGAGGTGCAGGGGTGGCGGGAGGGGTGAGGGTGCCACCCAGCGCCCGGACCGGGGCAGGCACGGGCGGGGAGGCTGTGGCGGTGCCCGGTCCACTTGTGGGCCACGGCGGCGCGGCCCCGTCGCCCGGGGACGGCAACCGGGGTGGGACGACGGACCTGACCGGTGCACGCCGTGGACGGTCGTGGGGGCTGCCCGGGCGTACGGGCCCCGTGGCCGGGCCCGAGGGACCGGCCTGGCGCTCACCGTGCACCACGTACGGGGTCGGTGACCACCCCGCCTCCAGCTCCACCGCCCGCAGCTGCTCGGCGAGCTCCGCCGCGCCGGCAGGGCGTCGGGCGGGCTCCTTGGCCAGGCAGGCCTCGAGGAGGTCGCAGAGGCCTACGGGGACGCCGACGGGCGGGAGCCTGGGCGGTGGGTCACGCAGGATGCGCAGGACCACCGAGGCGGGCGGCTCACCCTCGTAGGCGGTGAAGGGCCCGTGGCCGACGAGGAGCTCGTAGAGGCACGAGGCCAAGCCGTAGACGTCGGCGCGGGGGGAGCCCGGCTGCCCCTCCAGCACCTCGGGCGGCAGGTGAAGCGGGCTGAACCCGAGCAGCCCGTCACCCGGGCGGGCCGCTGCCCGCAGCCGCGCCAGGCCGAAGCCCGCCAGTGCGGGCTCGCCGTACTCGGACACCAGGATCTTCCCGGGCTCGAGGTCCTGGTGGCAGAGCCCGGCCCGGTGGGCGCTCTCCAGGGCCCCGGCCAGCTTGACGCCGACCTGCACGACCTCGGGGGCGGGCAGGGGCCCCTCCTTTTCGAGGCGACCGGCGAGGGCCCCGGGGCAAAGCTCCAGGACCAGGACGGGCCAGCCCTCGGGCGTGGAGAAGACGCGGTGGAGGGCGACCACGTTGGGGTGCTTGCCCAGCTGCACGAGGGCTGGGAGCTCCTCTTCGAACGCCTCGAGCGTGCGCACGGGTACGGCCAGCGCGCGCACCACTTTGAGGGCGACGTGGCGTCCCGTGCCGAGCTCGACAGCCCGGTACACGGTGGCGAGATCGCCCCTGGCCACCTCGACGACGCCGCCATAGCCGCCGAAGCTCTCGGAGGGGGCGGGGGGTGCCGCGGCCCTCTGGCCCGGCCCGCTCCGGCGGGTCACCCGCCTGCCTTCGCCAGCGGCTTGGCGGGAGCCGGGCCGACCTGGGCCAGGGCGCGGGCGCGCCGGCGCCAGCCGGCCTGGTGGAGCAGGGCGCGGTACGCCTGCGCCTGCGCCTGCCAGGCATAGTCCGCGGTCTGGGCATCGGGTGCCCAACGGCTGCTGTACACGGCTCGGTCCGCCAGCTCGGCTACGGCGCCGACCAGGGGGCCGATGTCCTCGCCGAACTGCTGGCGGGCACTTCGGGCCAGCTCCTGGCTGGTGGCAGCCGGCCGGACCTCCAAGCCGAGACGGGCCATGCCGTCCACGAGCTCCAACCAGGCGCCTGCCGTGAGCAGGGCGGGGTCGTCGGCACGGTGACGGGCGAGCCGGCGCAGCCTCCTGCGCGTGGCCGGGGCGCCCACGACGACCATCAGCAGGGCCAGGACCAGGGCGGCGGGCAGGCCCGCTCCGACCAGCACGCCCCAGTCGGCTGTGCCCGCGCTGTGCCGGGGGACACGAGCCGGCCGGGCCAGGGCGTGCTGAGCCGAGCGGGGCAGTGCGGCGGGAGGCGCGGGTTTGTGGGGCTTGGCCGGTGTCACCTGCTCGGGCGGGGGTGAGGCATCGGTAGTGGTCAGGCTGGGGGCAGCGTCGACGGTGACCCACCCACGGCCTGCCACCGGTACCTCGTCCCAGGTCCAGGCGTCCCCGGCCCGGGCCGTGTAGGTGCCCGGGGGGAGCGGACCGGGCGGTCCCGGCGGTAGGGGCAGCCGGAACCCGCTCACCAGGCGCACCGGGGTGCCGAGGTAGCGAGCGACGACGGCGAAGTAGGTGGCGAACTGTTCCGGGGTGGCGGCCTTGACCACCGTGACAGCGTTCATCACCTGGGCGAGCGACGTCCCGGCCAACCCGGCCGCCGCCGCCTGGCTGCCGGCCGCCCGGCGGGCGACAACCCTTCGCTCCCTGGTGGCGAGGGTCGCCGCCAGGTCCTGCAGGAACGCGAAGGACGGTGCCGCGGGCCGACCTGTCAGGTCCACAGCGAAGCGCACTGCGGCGGAGGCGATGCGCTGGGAGCCTTCGGGGATCTGGGTCAGGGCCGCGCCGTCGGGCAACTTGTCCGCAGCCAGCAGCGGCGTCCCGGCGGGCAGGGCCTCGGCGCTGATGTCACCGGGCGCCGAATCGACCGTGTAGTCAACCGGGCCTGTGGCCTCGCTCGCCAGCATCCCGGTCACGGCGTCGGCGTCGACGGTCGTGCCGCTGACCCAGAGGGGCCGCTCGACAGCAGGCAGGAAGGGCACGCCGATCGACCGGACGAGCTGGTACTCCTGTTGCAGCGGCCTGCCCGTACCTGCTGCGGGGCCGAGGAGCGGGACGCGGCCACCTGTGGGGCGGAAGGTCGAGCCGAAGGACCACAGTTCGCCGTCGTAGTGGTCGAGGACGGCTGCTGCCATGTACCCCCACCAGGGACGGTCCACATGCACGGTGTACAGCACCGGCCCCCGGCCCGGCAGGTGGGACGAGCGAAGGGAGGCGATGACGTCGACCGGGTCCACCACCATGCCTCCCAACAGCCGGGTGGGCCGTGTGATGGTGGCAGGCCGGCTGGAGAACGCAGCCACCGACGGCACGCCCACGCCCAGGCCCGCCACGAGCACGGCGGCGAGCGAGCCTGCTGCAGCGGCACGCCTGGCCGGGCCGTGGTGCGTGCCCTCGCCGATGTCCGTGGGGCGGGTGCGGGGGGCATGGGCTTCGGGGCCCTCCATGTCCAGTGCCCGCAGGCCATGGGTGGTGAGCGCCACCGCCACCAGGGTGATGAGCAGCCCGGCGGCCTCGGCCGGGCCATGCCCCGGGGGCGCTGTGGTGGTGGCCAGGTAGGCGAGCGAGAACGAGACCAGAGGCAGGCCGAGCGCCGCCGGCCACGGAGCGGAGGGCCGGAGCAGGAGCTCGGCGCACACGGTGGAGCACAACCAGGTCACCGCAACGGGTGCGGTTGCCAACCAAGCCGGCCCGCCCAGCGGCAGCGTCTCGGTCAACAGCTGGGCGGGCACCCGGGTAAGGCCCTGCCAGAGCAGGTTCACGTCGGCGTGGCTGGCGGCCACCAGCACCAGGGCCAGGACGGCGACCGAGGCACCGAGCGCCACCAGGGCGTCGAAGCGCAGGGCGCGCGAGAGGACCGAGGTGAGCAGGAAGGGGGCACAGGCGGCAATGGCGAGCAGGATGGGGACCGAGGGGACCTGGTAGGCGCGCAACCAGGGCATGGAGGCCAGGTAGCAGGCAGCCATGCCCCCCAGGGCCAGCGCAGCCACCAGGCTGGGCCGGAGCGGGGGAGCGGCCCTCAACGGACCACCCAGTTGTCCCAGGCCTGAGCCAGGTCCTCGGCACCCGTGGCGACCAGGACCTGCACCCCCGGGTAGGAGGGCGCCGGGACGGCGTGCGGGACGAGCGAGGCGACGATCACGTGGTCGAAGCGTTTGGCGAGGGGGGCGACGGCCTGCAGGCTGTCGACCTCGAGGGCACCGGTCACCACCACCAGGGCGCTGCCCCCTCGGTCGTGACGCAGTCGCGTCAACTGGTCGACGAGCGAGCCCGTCGGGTCCGGGGCCATGTCGGTGAGGAGGTCGACCAGCGTCGCCGCGTCCTTCATGGCCGGCCCACCGGCGCGCCCGCCGGCGGTGGTCCTCAACTGGACAGGGGAGCGGCCTGCTGACATGGCCGTTATGGCCGATGCCGCCACGTCCATGGCCTCCTCGAAGGTCTCGGGTGAGTACACCTCGGGGCGCACGTCCACCAGTACCACCGTGTAGGGCTGCGCCGTGTCCACGTAGTGGCGGACCACCAGACGGCCGGCCCGGGCGGTAGAGGGCCAGTGCACCGTGCGCAGGTCGTCGCCCACGGCGTACTCCCGCAGGCGGTGGAAGGTGACGGTCCCCTGCGGCGACATGTCGCTCGAGGGGCCCTCGAGGTTGCGGGACTTCCCGCTCGGCAGGGGGCGCAGGGGGAGCGAACGCGGGTGGACCGAGATCACCTGGGGTTGGCCCAGGCGCCTCACCCGTCGGCACAGGCCGAAGGGGTCAGCCCTCGGCACCTCGACCGGGCCGACGCTGTAGGTACCGCGTTGGGCGGTGGGGAGGCGGTAGGTCCTCAGCCCGCCCTCGCCCCGGCCCAGCCGGGGCAGCTCGGCCCTGAAGACCGTCGCCCCCAGGCGCTGTTCGATCACCAAGCCCGACAGGGCCCTCCAGGAGAGGTTCGTGGCCCGGATCACTGCGATGGCCGGCTGCCCCTTCTCGACCCGGGCCGGTTCCACGGCGCGCTGGAGGGCCAGGCGCGGCGACAGGGCGACGTACCCCAGCGCTCCGGCCACCAGGGCCACGAGGCCGGCACCGAGGACCACGAAGGCAGCCCAGTGGGCGGCCGTGCCCACCACGCCCAGCGCGGCGCCCGTTGCGACAGCGGCCCAACCGGTCCTGGTCATCGTTCAGCGCAGGACGGCCCGGGGCACGGGCACGGCCTGGACGGCCCTGGTGACCACCTCGGCCGCTGTCCTGCCCTGCACCTCGGCGTCGGGTCGCAGCACTATGCGGTGGGCAAGAGTGGGCAGGGCCATGGCCTGCACGTCGTCCGGGGTGACGAAGGGCCTGCCAGCGGCGGCCGCGCTGACCCGCGCCGCCCGCAGGAGGGCGAGCCCCCCCCGGGGAGAGACGCCGAGGCGCACCTCGGGCATCTCCCGGGTGCGGGCGCACACGGCGACTATGTAGTGCTCGATGGGCAACGACACCTCGACCGAGCGCTTCACCAGCTCGATCATGCTCAGCAGGTCCTCACGGTCCATGACCGGGACCAGGTGCTCGACACTGGGTGCGTCGCGCTCGGCGCGCAGGACCTCGACCTCCGCCTCGGGTGAGGGGTAGCCCACCGACAGGCGCATCAGGAACCGGTCGAGCTGGGCCTCGGGGAGCACGTAGGTGCCCTCCAGGTCCACCGGGTTCTGAGTTGCTATGACCACGAAGGGCCGGGGGACCGGGTAGACGGCGGCATCGGTCGAAACGGTCTGTTCCTGCATGACCTCGAGCAGGGCCGATTGCGTCTTGGGCGATGCCCGGTTGATCTCGTCACCGAGGACGATGTTGGCGAACACCGGCCCGGGCCTGAAGCTGAAACCGGAGGTGGCCTGGTCGAAGACCGTAACGCCGGTGATGTCGCTGGGCAGGAGGTCGGGGGTGAACTGGACGCGGTTCCAGGTCAGGTTGACCGACTTGCATATGGCGCGGGCAAGGGACGTCTTGCCCACGCCCGGGACGTCCTCGATGAGTAGGTGGCCCTCGGCCAGCACGCAGGTGAGCGCGGCGCGGACCACGCTCTCCTTCCCGCGCAGGACGGTGCTGACGTTGCCCACCAGGGCGTCGAAGAGCTGCACGAAGCGTGCCATCTCGGCCCCTCCGCCACCGGTGGTGCGGAAGTGCCCCGGCTGTGCCCCGCCGAGGCCAGCCGTGCCCGTCGTAGTGCTCAATGTGCTGTCTCCCTCATCAGGCCCGGCTCTGCGGGCGTCGCCGGGCCCGGCGGGCCCAGGTGAACGAAAGGACTGGTACCAGGCCCAACAGACCTGCGAGCAGGTACCAGGCCGGTCCGGCCAGGCCCGGGGCACCACCGGTCGTCGGCACGAGCGGCGCTGGTACTGCTTCCTGGTGTGCCCCGGGGCCCGGGCCGACACTTCCCATCAGGGCGAGGCCTGCCGCGACAGGGGCCGACGTGGTCGTGGTGGTGCCGGCGGACGGCCGGGTGGTCGTGGTGCTCGTGCTCGGGGCTGCAGTCGTGGTGGTGGACGTGGAAGTGGTCGTAGCGCCCGGTGCTGTGGTCGTGGTGGCCGGTGCCGTGGTCGTTGTGGCCGGTGCCGTGGTCGTTGTGGCCGGTGCCGTGGTCGTTGTGGTCGGCGCCGTGGTCGTGGTGGTTGAGCTCGAGGTGGTCGTGCTCGCCGGTGCCGTGGTGGTCGTGGTGGTTGAGCTCGGGGTGGTCGTGGTCGCCGGCGCCGTGGTGGTCGTGGCCGGTGCCGTGGTCGTTGTGGTCGGCGCCGTGGTCGTGGTCGTCCCCGAGGTGAGCGTCGTCGTTGTCCTCGGTGGCACCGTCGTGGAGGTGGCCGGAGGGGTACCCCCGGCGGGGACCGTGGTGGCCTCGAGGCAGGCGGGCCAGGGGTAGCACGGAGCGGGCAGCGTCGTGGCGGCCGGGGGAGGCGACGTGGGGGCGGTGGTGGTGCCTCTGCGATGGCCGGAGGTCGTCGTCGGCACCGGTGCCAGGGTGGGCGGTGCTGCGGTGGACGGCGGGGCCACCGTCGTGGACGTCGTCGTGGACGTCGTCGTGGGGCGCGCCCCGTGCCCGGCACTGGCCGGCACCGGCGGAGGTGGGGCCAGAAGGGGTAGGCCAGGGAAGCCGGCCTGAGCGGTGGCCGACTGCCCGAGGTACACCCAGGAGACCGTGATGACCGGGGGCTGGCAGTCGGTCGGCCAGTCGAGCACGGTCGGGAAGGAAGCAGCTGACCGCAGGGGGGAGACGGCGCTGCAACCGTCAGGGCTGGACGCCTCGACCTGCCAGTCCGTCCCCGCCGGTTGACCGGGCCCGGTGTAGCCGACGCTGACCTGGATCTGTGTGCAGTTGTGCGCACAGGTTGCCCGGGCCCGGGCCTGGAAGCGGTAGGGGCGGGGGGTGCCGATGCCGAAACCGGCCTCCAGTGGCTGCGAGGGGACGCCGTAGGGGCCGGGCTGGGCCCTGTCGGCAAGGACCACCCTCAGCCGGCACTGACCGCCCATCTGGTCCAGGTTGAGCGCGGCCTCGAACTGTGGCCCGTTCAGCACGGAGGTGACCGGGAGGGCCTCCGAGCCGCAGGTGAGCAGGCCCGTGGCCCGGAAGTCACCCGGGGGGAGGCCCTGGACCGTGGCGACGGCCGTGCCCCGGTTGGGGTCGGCGCCCACCACGCCCGAGACCTGCAGGGACATGCCGCTCGGCCACTGGAGGTCGCGGGAGAACGCTGCGCTGGTGACGGTGACCGCCGACCGGGGGTGCGACAGCGGCACCACGGTGACCGTCGCCTGGTACCGCTGGTCGGCGGCCAGGCCCCCCACCACGACCTCCGAGGCCGTGGTGGGGCCCAGCTGGCGACCGCCCACGGCATAGGTGAAGCTGACGGGGCTGCCTCCGAAGGCCGTCTGGGGCGACGCGCCGGGGGCCACGGCCACCTGCAGGTGCGCCGCCACGCTGTTCCCGGTCGCAGCACCGGCGGCGAGGAGCTGGATCGCCGCGGCCGAGGGCGGTTGCCATGCTGTGGTGCAGTTGGCGCTGGAGGCCGGCGCGCCGCGCAGGCCATCGGCCGCCACACCCTGGACGCTGAAGCCGAGCGAGGTCCCGAGCAGCGCACCGTTGGCTCCGGTCACAGTCACGCTGCGGTGACCTCCGGGTACTGTCAGCACCGGCGGCTGGCCTACCACCGAGCCGGCACAAGCGGCCCCCGTGACCACCCACCGGGCCGCAGGTACCAGGCAGCTGGCCCCGTTGCAGGCCGTCCAGGAGACCAGCCAGCCACCTCTGCCGTCCGGGCGCGCGACCACATGGGCCGGCGCCGCCGGACCGACCGCGGTCGTGCGGAACCGCCAGGGCGTGGACGCCGTGGCCTGCCGGTTGATGTAGGCCGTGACCACGACCTGGTAGGTCGTGGCGGGCCGGAGACCGCTGAAGAGCCATTGTTGCTGGCCGTTGACCACCTGCTCGGGCCTGGAGGGCTGAGCCGCTCCGCCCAGGGCGTTCACGGCGACCGACCACGTGGTGGGCAGGCAGTCCTGCTCCGACAGCAGGTGGTAGCTCCAGTCCACCAGGACGGCCTGGTCGGCGGGGACAACCGAGGTGATGACAGGCTCGTACGGCTTTTCGCTCGTCGTGGCGCAGTTGACCTGGGGCGTGACGGGTTGGCTCACGGGCTGGGCCACCGTGGTGGGCGTGGTGCTGGTGGGGACCGGACCGGGCGAGGTCTTGGGCCGATGTGACCCGTGCGGCCGTGGGCGACGGGCGCGCACGTTGGCGTCACCGGGGCCGGCAGCGCTCACCACGACGGCCGTCGACTTGTCGACGACCACCGGAGGGTGTGCCCCGTCGGTGAACACAATGACGGCGAGGAGGCTCTCGGGGTTGTTGAAGACCACCCGTGGCCCGTCCACCAGTACCTGGGCCTGTCCGAACCCTGCCTTCTCCGTCGTGCTCTTCGCCGGGTACGTCGGGGCACCGGGGACCGGGCGCATGGCGCCGGTGCGCTGGTTGATCGTCCACAGCGTCGGTTGACCGGGCTGGGCCCGGTCGAGCGTGTAGAGGAGGCCTCCCGAGAGCGCCGGTACGGCAGGACGCGCCGCCCGGCCCAGTGCCGTCAGGCGCACGGGGCGAAGCGACGTGGGCGCGGCCGGCAGGGGCACTGCGAGCAGGTACCAGCCCACGAGCTCGTGCACCAGGTACAAAAGCTGACCGGAGGCCCCCCGCACGGGCAGGAAGGCGTCGGCCGCAGCTGTGCCCGGCGCGGCCGAAGAACGTGCCCGTGCGCCCACGAAGCTGACGAGCCGACCGGGCCGGACGAGCCCGACGGTGCCTCCGGCCGCCTCCAGAGCGGCGGCTGAGCAAGGCCCGGGCCACTCAGCTCTGGTCCTCGAGCGCAGCCCCTGAGGGGCGAGGGCAGACGGCCCGACCTCCTCCAGACGGCAACCTCTGCCATTGCGCACCAGGGCCCACAGCGCCCCGCCGGCCACGACCGTGGCCCCGGGCGAGGCCACGGCCGGCCCGTCCAGGAGGGCGAAGCCCACGGGGCGTACGGGGCGGGGGGACCGGGTGGCCTGGGCCTGGGCCCCGGCTTCCACGGTGGTGGCGTCCACCAGTGAAACCGTGCTCCGTGGCCCGTAGCGGACTATGTAGGCCCCCTGGCCATCGGCGAATCCGGCGGCGGCGTGGCTCCCGGGAAGTGGCCCGAGCGAGATACCGCTCGTTGCCGGCCCGAGGACGTAGTCGTCCTTGCCCAACATGTTGAACGTGCCCGTGAGACGGTTCACCAGGACCGTCCCGGCGCTGGTGGTGACCGCCTGCACGTCGTTGTAGCCGGGTGCGCTGACCTGCTGGTAGACGCCCTCCAACTGGACGGTCACCGAACCCGTGGCTACGTCGACGACGGTGAGAGGACGGTAGTCGTCCAGCACCAGTGACCCGCCGAAGACGCGTGGTTGCCGGGAGGGGGGAGCCTGCCCGGTGGCAGCAGCCCAGGCCAGGGACCCCACGACGGCCACGACCACCAGCACGGCCAGCAGGGCGGTCGTGGGCGAGAAGCCGCTCCACTGGGCGCGCTCGCCGGGCAGGCCGAACGTCGACCGGGTGGCCGGGAGCGCGTTTGACTGGGGGGTCTTCATGTCAGCGGCTTTCTGACCGTTTTGTCGGCTCCTGCGACCCCAGATCGTAGCCCGAATTTGTCGCTCCACGGTCGTACGGACGCTCTGAGCGGTCGCGGGCCTGGTGACGAGCATCCACCAGCCGGCGCGTCGGCGCCGGTAGTCTCGCCCAGGTGGGTTACCAGGTGAGCACACCTGTCTTCGAGGGGCCCTTCGACCTGCTGCTGCACCTTGTGAGCAGGGAGCAGGTGGACATCTGGGATCTCTCGTTGTCATCGATCGTGGACGAGTACGTGTCTGCCCTGGCACGCATGGAGGCCCTCGACTTGGCGGTGGCGACCGAGTTCCTGCTCACGGCGGCCGTACTGCTCGAGCTGAAGGCCCGCCGGCTCCTCCCGGGCGGCGACGCCGTCGAGGGCGAGGAGGAGCTGGCGCTGTGGGAGGAGCGCGACCTGTTGCTCGCCCGGCTGCTCGAGTGCAAGACGTTCAAGGACGCCGCAGGCGCCCTGTCCGCGCTCATGGAGCAGGCCGACCGCTCCCTTCCCCGCCAGGCCGGCATGGAGGAGCGCTTCGTGGGGCTGGCGCCGGACCCGTTGGAAGCCGTCACCCCCCAGCACCTGCGCGACGCCTTGGCTCGGGCGGTGACCCCCAAGCCGGTGCCCCGGGTGAGCTTCGACCACGTCGCACAGGTGAAGGTGAGCGTGGCCGACACGCTGGCGCAGCTGGCAGGGCGCCTACCCGGGGAGCCCAGGACAACGTTCCGGCTCCTCACCCAGGGCCTGGAGGACCGCTTGGAGGTGATCGTCTACTTCCTGGCACTGCTCGAGCTGTTCAAGCGGGGGGTTGTGGACCTCCACCAGGCAGGGCGCCTGGCCGACCTCCATGTCTCCTGGCTCGGGCCAGAAGGCTGGCCGGACGCCGAGGCGCCCGAGGGCGGCACCGTCGACGTGAGGGACCGGCGTGAGCTCGTCCTGGCTGACGCCGGCCTTGCAGACGAGTACGAGGGTTGAGCTTGGAGCTGGGCGGGGAGCCCTCGGACGGGCAGGAGCCGCAGCGGGCGGACGCGGCGGGTGAGGCCGGGACCGGCAAGCCGCTGGACCTCGGGGGGCCGGCCGGGCCGGCCGAGCAGGTCGCCAACCTGACCGAGCCGCCCCGCGGGCAGGACGGGGACGACGACGCCCCCGGGGCACCCTCTGGGCTGGGCGCTGAACAGCTCCGGGCACTCGAAGCCGTGCTCATGGTGGCTGATTCGCCGGTCGAACCAGGGATGCTTGCCCAACTGCTGGAGGTGGCCCCGGCACGGGTCGAAGAGCTGTGCCGGGCACTGGCCGAGGACTACGAGCGCCAGGGGCGGGGTTTCGTCCTGGCCAGGGTGGCAGGCGGCTACCGCTACCAGAGCCACCCGGACATGGCGCCCTACATCGAGCGTTTCGTGCTCGAGGGCCAGTCGGCCCGGCTGTCAGCGGCGGCTCTGGAGACGCTGGCCATCGTGGCCTACAAGCAACCTGTCTCCAGGGCGCAGATCGCCTCCATCCGGGGTGTCAGCGTCGAGGGCGTGCTCAGGACGTTGTGCCAGCGTGGGTACGTGACCGAGGTGGGCAGGGACCCCGGCCCCGGCCAGGCGGTGCTCTACGGGACGACACCGCTACTGCTCGAGCGGCTCGGCTTGGACAGCGTCCGGGACCTGCCCCCCCTGGGCGATTTCGTGCCCGGGCCGGAGGTCATGGACGCGCTCGAACAGGGGCTCCACCCTGGAGGCTGATGCCGGGGGACGCGCCGGGCAGGCAGAGGGCACAGGGCCGGGCCTGCCCTCCGGCCGGTCGGAGGGCAGGGTGACCGAGGAGCCCGGGGACAGGCTGCAGAAGGTGCTCGCCCAGGCGGGGGTGGGCAGCCGTCGGTCCTGCGAGGAGCTGATCGTCGCCGGTCGCGTCCGCGTCAACGGGCGGGTGGCAGTGCTCGGGCAACGAGCCAGGGCGGCGGTCGACCATATCAGCGTCGACGGCGTGCCCCTTCCCGTGCGCGAAGGCATGGCCTACTACCTCGTGAACAAGCCTGTCGGCGTGGTCTGCACGGCCCAGGCCCAGGACGCCCGGCAGATCGTGGTCGACCTCGTGCCGGCCTCGCCCAGGGTGTACCCGGTCGGGCGGCTGGACGCGGACAGCGAGGGGCTCATGGTGCTCACCAATGACGGCGAGCTGGCCCAGGTGCTGTCCCACCCCAGTCACGGGGTCGAAAAGGAGTACGTGGTCCGCGTCTCGGCCCCCTTCTCCAGCGAGGGCCTGCGCCACCTCCGCCGGGGTGTCGAGCTGGAGGACGGGCGGACGGCTCCGGCCCGGGCCCACCTCCTGGGGCCGGACGCGGCCCGCATAATCGTGCACGAGGGTCGTAACCGCCAGGTGCGGCGGATGTGCGAGGCCGTGGGCAGCCCTGTGACCTACCTGGCCCGGGTGCGGATCGGCCCTGTCAGCTCGCCCGACCTCCTGCCCGGGCAGTGGCGCCACCTGGAGACGGCAGAGGTCACCGCCCTGTTCAAGGCGGCCACGGGGCAGACGGGCGAGAGAGGGCGGAGGCAGGGCCGGAGCTAGCAGGCGGGGCGCCGGTGCGCCTAACCTGAGCTGGCCATGGCTGATGACGCAACCTCCAACCCGGTGCCCGGCACCGGCCGGGTGCGGGCCCGGGCCCTCAGGGGCGCCACGACAGTGGACCAGGACACGGTCGAACAGGTGACCGAGCGGACCCAGACGCTGCTCAAGGCGATGCTGGAGCGCAACGGTGTCTCCCACGACGACATCGTCTCGGTGCTGTTCACCGCCACCGACGATGTGCGCTCGATGTTCCCGGCGGCCGCGGCGCGCGGTGTGGGCTTCGGCGACGTACCCCTTCTGTGCGCACGCGAGCTCGACATCCAGGGCAGCCAGCCCCTGTGCATCAGGGTGATGATGCACATCGAGTCCACCCGGGAGCGCTCCGAACTGCACCACGTCTACCACCACGGAGCACGCGGCCTGCGCGATGACCTCCCCGAGTAGCGCACCCGGACGCGCCTGCGTGGTAGGCACCGGCCTCATCGGTGGCTCCATAGGAATGGCGCTCAGACGGCTCGGATGGTGGGTGACGGGCAGCGACGCAGACCCGGCCCGGGCGGCCCGGGCGCTGCAGCTCGGGGCTGTCGACGCCGTCGGGGAGGACCCGGCGGCGCGCATCACCTTCATCGCAGTGCCGGCAGGTGCCGTCAGTGCCGTGGCCAGGCGTGTGCTGGACGCCCAGGACGCCGCCGGGCAGGCAGCAGGCGGGGCCGACCAGCCCGTGGTGACAGACGTGGCGGGCATCAAGGAGGGCATCGTCAGCTCGCTCTCCCACCCGCGCTTCGTGGGCGGGCACCCCATGGCAGGGTCGGAGCAGGAGGGGGTGGACGGCGCGGACCCGGACCTGTTCCTAGGTGCGACCTGGGTGCTCACCCCGGGGCCGGACACCTCGGCCGACGCTTACTCGACCCTGCAGTCCGTGGTCCGCTCGATGGGGGCGAACCCCGTGGCCTTGGCCCCGAGGCGTCACGACGAGCTCGTGGCCCTGGTGTCGCACACCCCGCACCTGACAGCCGCCGCCCTCATGAACCTCGCTGCCGACGTGGCCGAATCGGACGCCACCCTGCTGCGACTGGCCGCGGGTGGGTTCCGGGACATGACCAGGGTTGCTGCCGGCCACCCCGGCATCTGGCCCGACATCGTGGCCGAGAACCGGGACGCCATCCTGGCCGGCCTCGACCGTCTGGGTGCGAGGCTGGCCGAGCTGCGCGACGTGGTTGCACGCGGCGACCGGGCGGCCCTTCTCGAGCTGCTCGAAAGGGCCCGCGAAGGGCGGACGAACCTTCCGACCGGTGCGCCCGCCCTGGGCAAGGCCACCGAGGTGCGCCTCCCCGTCCCTGACCGACCCGGGGTGATCGCCGAGGTGAGCACCCTTCTCGGCAGCCAGGGAGTGAACATCTTCGACGTGGAGATCGTGCACTCGGCCGAGGGCGACCGGGGTGTGATGGTGCTCATCGTCGACGCCGACCACGAGGACAAGGTCAGAGCAGCGCTGGCCGGCCGGGGTTACCGCTGCTCGCTCCGCCGCCTGGAAGGCTGAGCGACCAGCCGGCGACCGGCCACCCGGGCCCGGCCGTCATGCCGTGGGGTAGGTTTGGCCTTGGCCCGTGCCGCCCGGTCCCACGAGCCGGTTGGCGCGGCTGGGGCCTGTGGGACGGGGCCGTACCGAGGAGGAGAGCCGTCAGTTGAGCTTGCACGACGACCAGCTTGTGTTCGAGCCCGCCGCCGGTCGGGCGCTGCGGGGGCACCTGCGCGCCCCGGGGGACAAGTCCGTCTCCCACCGGGCCCTGCTCATCGCCGGCCTGGCGGAAGGACGCTCACGTGTGCGGGGCCTCTCCGACGGCGAGGACGTCCGCCATACGCGTGAGGCGGTGGCGGCCCTCGGCGCCGTGGTCGAGCTCTCGGGCCGCGAGGTGGTGGTGGAGGGCGGGCGCGACAAGCTGCACGAACCCGAGGCCGTCATCGACGTGGGCAACTCGGGGACCGGCATCCGGCTGCTGGCCGGGGTGGCAGCCGGCCTGGACGGCATCACCGTGCTCCAGGGCGACAGTTCCATCGCACGACGGCCCATGGACAGGGTGGCCGTCCCGCTGCGGGCCATGGGGGCCTCGGTGGACGGCCGACGTGGCGGTTCGCTGCCCCCGCTCGTGGTGCGGGGGGGCCATCTGCACGGCACCGAGTACAGGCCGCCCGTGCCCAGCGCCCAGGTCAAGTCGGCAGTGCTGTTCGCAGGGCTGTCCGCGCAAGGGGAGACCACTGTCGTCGAAGAGGTCGGGACGCGAGCCCATACCGAGGAGATGCTGGCTGCGGCCGGGGCGGCCATCTCGGTGAGCCGCCAGGGGACCGGCGCCACCGTCCGCCTGGCCCCCGGGCCCCTCTCGCCGGGTGAGATCGAGGTCCCGGCGGACCCCTCCCAGGCCGCCTTCTGGGTCGTGGCGGCATGTGTGACCCCGGGTAGCGAACTGGTGCTGGAGGACGTCTACGTGGGCCATGGCCGGGCCGGCTTCCTCGAGGTCCTGACCCGGATGGGGGCCGACATCGAGCTGTCAGACGAGGACCCCGCCCGGCGTACGGCCAACATACGGGCACGCTACAGCCAGCTCGAGGGGACCGACGTCCGGGGAAGCGAGGTGCCCTCCCTCATCGACGAGATCCCGGTGCTGGCCGTCGCTGCGGCGATGGCAGAGGGGCCGACGACGTTCGCCGACGCAGCCGAGCTGAGGGTCAAGGAGACGGACCGGGTCGAGACGACGGTGGCCATGCTGAGGGCCCTGGGGGTTGCCGCCGAACCGGCAGCGGACGGTTTGACCGTGGTCGGCGGCGGGGGGCGGCCGCTGGCCGGCGGCACCACGGGCTCGGGTGGCGACCACCGCATCGCCATGGCGTCGGCCGTGGCGGCACTGGTTTGCTCCGCTCCCGTCACGGTGAGGGGCTGGGCGTCCACTACGACCAGCTACCCGGCCTTTGCCAAGGACATGCAGAGTTGCCTGTGCTGACCCCCGACAACCGTGTGGTGGCCATCGACGGGCCGGCAGGGAGCGGCAAGTCGACCGTGGCCCGGGCCGTGGCGGCCAGGCTGGGTACGGCCTACCTGGACACAGGGGCCATGTACCGGGCTGTGGCCTTCGTCGCCATGCGCAGCGGTGTCGACCCTGAGGACGCCGAACTGGTGGGCCGTCTCGCGGCCGGTATGACGCTCGAGGTCTCGGACCGCGTGGTCGTGAACGGGGTCGACGCCACCATCGAGGTCCGCAGCCCCGAGGTGACCCGTGCGGTCAGCGTGGTCGCGGCCAACCCCAGGGTGCGCGAAGAGCTGGTCCGGCGTCAGAGGGAGTGGGCGGTCGAGCACTCAGGTGGCGTGGTCGAGGGCAGGGACATCGGCAGCGTGGTCTTCCCCGGCGCTGCGGTCAAGGTGTACCTCACGGCGAGCGACGAGGAGCGTGCGGTGCGCCGGAGCCAGGAGATGCTGGAGATGCACTACGACGAGGTGGCAGCGGACATCGCCCGGCGTGACCATGCCGACTCGACCCGTGCCCACGCTCCGCTCACAGTGGCCGAGGACGCCGTCCTCGTGGACACCACGTCCCGCTCGATCGACCAGGTGGTCCAGTTGGTCCTCGAACTGGTGGCCGAGGCAGGCCTGGCTTGAGCGCTCCCGACGGGGGGCTGCGGCCTCTCAGCCGGGCAGGGCGGGTGCCCCCTGCCGTCCCCAGCCGGGGCGAGCTGGCCTGGTTCACCGTGGCCCGGGGGATCGTCAAGCTCACCTGCGTACTGGCGTGGCGGTACCGGGTGGTGGGCCTGGAGAACCTGCCCAAGACCACGCCCTATGTGCTGGCCCCCGTGCACCGCTCGTACATCGACACCATGCTGGTGGGCGCCATGACCAGGCGCCGGGCCCGGTTCATGGCCAAGTCGGGCGTTTTCGCCAAACCGTGGTCCGCCAAGCTCTTCGGCTCTCTCGGCGGGTTCCCGGTCGACCGGGGGACCGCAGACCGCGAGGCCCTCATGATGTGCGAGGCCGCCCTGGCGGCCGGGGAGCCGGTGGTCCTGTTCGCGGAGGGCAGGCGCGGCTCGGGACCGGTGCTCGGGCCTTTGATGCGGGGGCCCGCCTTCGTCGCGCTGCGCGCCAACGTCCCCATCGTCCCCGTCGGCATCGGGGGCAGCGAAGAGGCTATGCCCGTAGGGGCCAAGATGGCCCGCTTCAACCGCGTGGTGCTGGTGGTGGGGGAGCCCATCTGGCCCCCGGCCTCGGGGGCTGGGTGGCGGGTGCCCAGGGCTGCCGTCGACGAACTGACCGAGACCCTGCGTGAGAGGCTGCAGGCCCTGTTCGACCAAGCACGTAGGCTTGCGGGCGTCGGAGACGCCGCCTGAGGGGGCCTGGGGGCCAGAGCCTGCGAGCGGCGCAGTACTCAGGAGGGAAGATGCACTACAGGCAGCTGGGCCGGAGCGGCCTTCGGGTCTCGGCGCTCTCGTTGGGCACGATGACGTTCGGGGGCGGTGGCGGGTTCGCGAAGGTGGGCCATACCGACCAGGCGGAGGCGGCGCGCATCCTGGACCTCTGCCTGGAGGCCGGGGTCAACCTGGTCGACACGGCGGACATCTACTCCGCCGGGGCCTCGGAGGAGATAGTCGGCGCCATCGTGAAGGGGCGGCGCGAGGACCTGCTCCTGGCCACCAAGTGCCGGTTCCCCAATGAGCCGGGCGCGAACGGCGCGGGCAGCTCCCGCCACCACATCACCCGCTCCCTGGACGCCAGCCTCCGCCGCCTGGGCACCGACTACGTTGACCTCTACCAGTTGCACGGCTGGGACGGCCAGACCCCGCTGGAGGAGACCCTGGCCGCCCTGGACAGCGTGGTGCGCGCCGGCAAGGTGCGCTACATCGGCTGTTCCAACTACTCGGCCTGGCACCTCATGAAGGCCCTGGCGGTGAGCGACAGCAGGGGCTACGAGCGCTTCGTCAGCCACCAGATCTACTGGTCCCTGATCGGGCGCGACGTGGAGGCGGAGGTGGTGCCCGCCGGCCTGGACCAGGGCCTGGGCACCCTGGTGTGGAGCCCGTTGGCGGGCGGCCTGCTGACCGGCAAGTACCGGCGTGGGGTGGTACCGGCCGAGGGACGCCACCTCCGGGACTGGGGGGAGCCCCCCATCTACGACGAGAACAGGGTCTACGACGTGGTCGACGTCCTCGTGGAGGTGGCAGAGGCCCGGGGAGCACTGCCCGCCCAGGTGGCACTGGCCTGGCTGCTGACCAAGCCCACGGTCAGTTCTGTCATCGTCGGGGCCCGCAACGCAGAACAGATCGGGCAGACCCTGGAGGCGGCCAAGCTGGAGCTTTCCGAGCAGGAGCGCAGCCGGCTCGACGCGGCGAGCGCCTCGCCCATGCCCTACCCGCTGTGGCACCAGGTGAAGACGGTGTCAGACCGTCTGGGGGAGGCCGACGCGGCGGCGCTCGCCGCGTTCACCGCCAAGGCCTGAACCTCCGGCACCGGCCGGGCCGCCCACCCCGCAGGGGCGGCTGCCCGGCCGGCAGGAGGCCGGGGCAATTAGACGAAGAGCGGTTCCATGTTGCGCCGCTCGACCATCGCGCGCATGTCCTCGTCGCTGGGCCGGCTCTCGAAACGGGCTGCGGCGTCCAGCACCAGGGGCAGCAGGTTGATGTCGGAGACACTGTTCAGGAAGATCCCCGGGCGCCCCAGCACCCACCACACGGCCAGGTCTATGTCCGCCTGGGACTCCAGCGGCTCGTACCAGGGGTTGCGGGTGTGGGGCCTGCCGCCCCAAGGTGCGGCCGCCACGGCCTTGATCGTCTGGACCGCCATGTTGCGCTCGGCGCACGTGGCCACCAGGGCCTCGAAGTTCGCCGAGTAGTACTCGTTCTGGGCCGTGATGAAGTTGTAGGGCAGCAGGACGGAGTCGAAGTCGAAGCGCTCCAGGGACCGGCGGTGGGTGGCGGCGACCTGCAGCCCGTGCCCGGTGACGCCGATGTGGCGGACCAAGCCTTCCGAGCGGGCCTGCACGGCGGCCTCCAGGGCGCCGCCGGGGCTCAGCACCTCGTCCCAGGCGATGGGGTCCACCAGGTTGTGGAACTGCCACAGGTCGACATGGTCGACGCCCATCCGCTCCAGGCTGCGCTCGAGCTCTTCGCGTGCCTTGGCAGCCGTGCGCTCGCCGGTCTTGGTGGCGAGGAAGAAATGACCGGGGGCCCGCTCGAGCCATGGCCTGACCCGGTCCTCGGCCGCCCCGTAACTGGCGGCGACGTCCAGGTGGTTGACACCTGCCTGCATGACCAGGTCGAAGACCTGGTCGGCCTCAGGCTGGGTCACCCTCGACAGGGCGGCCCCGCCGAAGAGGATTCGCGAGCTTTCGTGACCGGTACGGCCGAAGGGCAACTTGCTGATTGGCATAGGACCTTCTTAGTTGATCGCGGGCCGCTCTTCCCGCACTCCGAGCCGCTCCCAGGCGCGACGGCCGGCTCGCCCGGCCACCAGCGGGCCGGCCCTAGCCGAGAGCGGCCAGGACGTGCGCCGCCGGGACGTCACGGCCGTCGAAAGCACTACGTGTTGCCGGAGCGGTGGCACCGGGGTCGCCCCGGCCCGGGCCGGGGCCACCCTCGGCCGCTGGAGGGGCGAAGCCCAGGACGGCAAGGGCGCCGGCCAGGTTGCGCAGCAGCTCGCGCAGCTCACGGGGGAGGGGGAAGTACTCGTCCTCGGGCACGGCCACCACCTCCTCCGCCCCCACACGGGGCGCGAGGGCAGCCACCACGTCCTGCACCAGGGACTCGGGCGCCGAGGCGCCTGCGATCACCCCGACGGTGCCAGCCAGGTCGTCCGGCACCTCCGCCGCCTGGTTGACCCGCACCACTCGGGGGCAACCCGCCGCCTTCGCCGTGCGCACCAGGGCCAGGGTGTTGGAGGAGTTGGCGCTGCCGATCACCACCATGGCGTCGCAGCGGCCGGCTACGGCGCGCAGGGCGGCCTGTCGGTTGGTGGTGGCGAAGCACAGGTCGCTGCGGGGCGGGACCCAGAGCTCGGGCCAACGTTCCTGCGCCGCCTCCAGGATGCTGCGCCATTCGTCGACGGCCAGTGTGGTCTGGGCCAGGAAGGCCACCGGGCCTCCGGGGTCGGGCACGCCCAGCACCTCGTCCACGCTCTCCACCAGGAAGATGCTGCCAGGGGCGACGGCCATGGTCCCCACGGCCTCCTCATGGCCCCGGTGGCCCACGTAGAGCACCGAGTAGCCCTTGGACGCCCTCAGCTTGACCTCGTGGTGGACCTTGGTCACGAGCGGGCAGACGGCGTTCACCACGACCCCACCTGCCTCCCGGGCTGCGGCGACGACCTCGGGGGCAGAACCGTGAGCCGAGAGCATGAGCGGCCGGCCGGGGGGCACCTCAAGCACGTCGTCCACGAAGACCACGCCCAGCTGGCGGAAGCGGTCGACGACGACCTGGTTGTGGACTATCTCGTGGTAGCAGTAGACAGGCGGCTCGAAGACGCGCACCATCCAGGCCAGGGACTTGATGGCCATCTCGACACCGGCGCAGAAACCCCTGGGCGAGGCCAGGAGCACACGGTCGACACCCACAGGCCCAAGCTACAGGGCCCCCGGAGCAGCCCGGGCCCGCCTGTGCCGGCACGCCCATGGCCTATCCTGTACCAGACATGGCCCTCCCCCGAGTGGTCGCAGTGGCCCCCGGGTCACCTGCCGACCGGGCCGGCGTCCAGCCCGGCGACGAGATCGTCGCCCTGGACGGCCAGGTGCCCCGAGACGTAATCGAGTACCAGTACCTGGCCGACCGGGAACAGCTGCCCCTGGAGGTACGCCGCGGCGGCCTCGAACTGGCGCTCAACGTGGTGCGTTCGGGAGGTGAGCCCCTGGGCATGGAGGTGGACGCCGCCCTCTTCGACCAGGTGCGCACCTGTGACAACCACTGCGAGTTCTGTTTCATCCACCAGCTGCCCAAAGGCCTCCGCCGGAGCTTGTACGTCCGTGACGACGACTACCGGCTCTCGTTCCTCTACGGCAACTTCACAACCCTCACGCGTTTCACCGAGGCGGACCTCGAGCGGGTGCTGACCGAGGGCCTGTCGCCGCTCTTCGTGTCGGTCCATGCCACCGACCCCGACGTGCGGGCCCGCATGTTGCGCAACCCCCGGGGGGCGACCAGCCTGCGCTGGCTGCGTGCGCTGCTCGACGCCGGGGTGGAGGTCCACGGCCAGGTCGTCGTATGTCCGGGGGTGAACGACGGCGAGGTCCTCGAGCAGACCCTGGCCGGGGCCCTGGACGAGTACCCGGAGCTGTCCAGCCTGGCTTGCGTGCCACTGGGGGTGAGCGGCTTCAACCGCGAGCCGGCCATGCGGCCACACACCCGGGCTGAGGTGGACGGGGTGCTCGAGCTGGTCGAGCAGTGGCAGGACATCTACCTGGCCCACCTGGGACGGCGGCTGGTGTACGCCGCCGACGAGTACTACCTGTTGGCCGATCGGCCTTTCCCCCCGCTGTCGAGCTACGGAGCCGTCGCCCAGCACGACAACGGGATCGGGATGGCGCGGGCGTTCGAGGCCTCGTTCCTGGGCCTGGACGCCGGGCCCGCGGGCCACGGCCCGAGCGGCTTCTTCCGTTCCGTCGAGGGCGCCCCGGCTGTGGGCTACCGGGCCCCCCGGGCGCCGGGCCAGGTCACCCTCCTGCCCCGGGCCGGAGCTGGTACGACGGTGCTGACCGGGGAGTACGGTGCCCGGGTGCTGGGCCCGTTGGTCGGCCACCTCAGCGCGGACCGGGACGTGGAGGTGGTAGCGGTGCGCAACGAGTTCTTCGGTGGCAACATCGCGGTCGCCGGCCTGCTCAGCGGTCACGACGTCGGGGCGGCACTGAGCCGGCTGCCCGAGGGCCGCCGTTACCTGCTGCCCGACAGCTGTCTTTCGGGGGGACGGTTCCTGGACGGCGTGCGCCTGGAGGACCTGCCCCGCCCGGTCGAGGTCGTCCCCGCCGACGGCGCCTCCCTGCGTGCCGCTCTGTCCGGAGCCGGCGCCCCGGTGCTGGCCCGATGAGCGCACCGGTAGCCGGACAGGCCCGGCCCGGGCCCGGCGGCGCCACGTTGCCCGTGGTCGCCGTGGTGGGCCGCCCCAACGTCGGCAAGTCGACCCTGGTCAACCGGGTAGTGGGCCGGCGGGAGGCGATCGTGGAGGAGCGGCCCGGCGTCACCCGTGACCGCAAGGTGCTCGAGGCGGACTGGAACGGGCGGGCCTTCCACCTCGTGGACACCGGTGGTTGGCAGGCCGGCGGCCTGCCCCTGGACAAGCTGGTCTCGGCCCAGGCCCAGAGGGCGGTGGCAGAGGCGGACGTCGTCCTTTTTGTCGTGGACGGCACAGTGGGGCCGACCGAGGAGGACGCCCAGGTGGCTCGCCTGCTGCTCCGCTCCGGGCGCCCGGTGGTGCTGGCCGTGAACAAGGTCGACAACCAGGCCCGGGAGACGGCGATATGGGAGTTCGCCGGCCTGGGCTTCCCTCAGCCCTGGCCCGTCTCGGCCCTGCACGGCCGGGGGACGGGCGACCTCCTGGACGCCCTTGTGGCGTTGCTGCCGGCCGAGGGCCCGGGGCCACAGGGCCCGGTGGCGCCGAACGGCCCCGGCAGCAGCGGGCAGGCCGAGGACATCGGGCCACCCTCCGAGGAGCCCTGGCCGCCGGGCGACGGGCCCCAGCCCCTCTCGGTCGCCATCGTCGGTAGGCCCAATGTGGGCAAGTCCACTCTCTTCAACCGCCTGATCGGGGACGAACGCTCGATCGTGCACGACATGCCCGGCACCACGCGGGACACGGTCGACACGGTCGTCATGTCACCCGAGGGGCCCGTACGGTTCGTGGACACGGCCGGCATGCGCCGGCGGGCGCACGAGGCCGAGGGCGCGGAGTTCTACTCGATGGTCAGGGCGCTGCAGGCCATCGACCAGGCGCAGCTGACCCTGCTGGTGATCGACGCCACACAGGGGGTGACGCGCCAGGACCAGAGGCTGGCCGAGCGCGTGGACGCCGCCGGCAACCCGGTCGTGGTCGTGCTCAACAAGTGGGACCTGCTCGACGCCGAAGCCCGCCAGGAGGTCAGGGACCAGGTGGCGGACATGCTGGGGTTCGTGTCGTACGCCCCCGTGCTCGAACTGAGCGCCAAGACAGGCCGCAGCGTGCACCGGCTCTACCCGGCCCTGGCCGGCGCAGTGGAGGCTTACCGCAAGCGCGTGCCCACCGGCCTGCTCAACCGCGCCCTGGCCGAGGCCCAGGCGGCCCACCCCGCCCCCCACGGTGCCCGCGTGCTCTACGCCACCCAGGGGGCCACGGACCCGCCCACGTTCACCCTCTTCACGTCCAAGCACCTGCCGCCCACCTACCTGCGCTACCTCGAGCGGTCCTTGCGTGAACGGTTCGAGCTGGGGGCGACGCCGCTCAAGCTCCGCACCCGCCAGCGGGGAGACTAGGCGCACCGGTCCGTCCAGGGCGTCCTGGCGCCAACCCCCTGCCGTGACCGGGCGGCCGGGCAGCGACGCACCGGGCCGGGGGTCAGACGCGACGGATGGCCATTATGGCTACGTCGTCGAGCAGGGGGGAGGCGAAGTCCCTCGCTGCTTCGAGCAGCGTCTTGCAGATCACCGTCGTCTCCTGGCCCGGGTCACGGCGGACGATGTGGGCCACCCTCTCCTCTCCGAACAGCTGCCCACCCGAGCGGGCCTCGGTGAGCCCGTCGGTGTAGAGCACCACGAGGTCGCCGATGTCCAGGGGCAGGTCGCGGGAGAAGTAACCGGCTCCGGCGTCGAGCGCCAGCAGGGGCCCGGTGGCGGCCAGGGTTGCCATCTCGCCCCGGTGCCAGACAAAGGCCGGAGGGTGGCCGGCGGAGGCGTGGCGCAACGTACCCGCCTCGGTGTCGAAGACGACGATGCACACCGAGACCATGTCCTCGGGCCGGCCCAGGGTGGAGACAGTCTTGTTGAGCTCCTCGAGCGCCTGTGCCGGGTCGCGGTACTGGCGCAGGAAGATGCGCAGGATGTGCTTGACCTGGAAGGCCGTGATCGACGGCTCCAGGCCGTGACCGGCAACGTCGCCGATGACCACAGCCAGACGGCGCGGCCCGGTTGGGAAGACGTCGTAGAAGTCACCGGCCATCATGCCGGTGCCGGGCTCGTACACCCAGCCGATGTCGAAGCCGTCGTAGGCGGGCAGCGTGGCAGGTGCCAGGCGGGCCGCCCAACGCTGCGGAGCCAGCTGGTCCTGGGCCAGCACCTCCTCCGCCCGCCGTTCCAGGCGGGACCGCTGCTCGGCCAGGCGGGCCTCGGCCAGGAAGCGCGGGGCGTAACGCAGGGAGAGGACGGCCGGCACGCTGGTCGTGAGCAGCAGCACCTGGAACCAGGGCGAAGTGGACAGGGAAGCGAGGCCGAAGCCGGCGGCCAGGCAGCCGTAGAGCGCTGCCGCATGGAAGTCCTTGCGGTAAGCGGTGCGGGCGAGCCGCGCCGCCTCGCCGGAGGTACCCGAGGAGGCGGTCTCTCTCTCGATGCGCTCGGCCGCCCGGGCCAGGCGGGCGGCGGCCCTGCCCCATACGAGGGCGGCGATGGCACAGAGCAGGGCCACTGCCGCCAGCCAGGGCTGGGCCAGGAAACTACCCGTGCCGGCGCTCGAGGCACCGACGATGTCCGGCCACGAGCCGAGGACGGGCATGGGACGAGGCTAACGGGCAAACGGGCGGTGGCTCAATGGCCCACCCGCGCCGAGGCGCTGCTCACCGCTCGGCGTCAGGAGGCAGCGCGCACGGCGTAGCCTGGTCCCCGGAGGCCCGCTGGATTGCCCTGGTGCGACGACTGCAGCAAGTTCTGGAACCAACCCGAGCTGGTGGACGGTTCCTGTCCGCGCTGCGGGAGGTCCCTGGTCCGCGAAGCGGCCCCGGTGGGCGGCATCCCCCTGGGCGCCACCACGGCCGAGCCCGGCGCCGATGGAGCTCGCACGTCGGCGGCCCGGCCACCCACCCGTGCCAAAGGTGCGCCGTGGCACTTCAAGCTCCTGGTGGTGGGGGTGGCCGGCTACATGGTCTACCGGATCTACTGGTTGATCGAATGGCTGCCCAAGCACCTCTGACCGCCTGAGGACCGGGGGCAGCGACGGGAGGGGCCCAAAGGTGGCTCTCTCGGCAACCCTCCGGTGAGCCCCGGCCGGGCACAGGCCCGCTGCCCAGGCCGGTAGGCAGGCACCAGGCAGTTGCCGGTGCTGCGCCTCCCTCGGCCCACCCGGCAACGGGCAAGCCGTCCCGGGGTACCCGGCGGACCTGGTAGCCTCGTCACTCGCACCACACGGGCGGTGGCGCAGTTTGGTAGCGCACCAGACTGGGGGTCTGGGGGTCGCGGGTTCAAGTCCCGCCCGCCCGACGCTTGTTCCCGCAGGTCATTGGCCTGCGGGGAGGCAGTTGGGCACAGAGGCCGACAAGTGGGGCCCCTGCGGTGGCTGGGACCTGGTTGGTTCTCCTCCGTCCGGCTGTCTGCACCGCGGCACTGGGCACGGGCTTCACGGTCACCCTTTCGTCCAGCAGGCCGACAGGGTGCTTTGGACGGCACCATGGAGCCCGGCCCTGTAAAGCCCGGGGCCGCGGGCATTTGCCGGGCATTGGCCTGGCACCCGGGGCAGTGGGGCGCCTGAGGTCTTCAGCAGAGAGCCGGCCACGCAGGCAGGGCCGCTTGCCAGACCGCACCGGGTTGACCCGCCCACGGCCCTCCCGGGCCACGGTGATAAGGGCCCGTCGGCCCGGCTGGGGGCCAGACCGGTCGGCCGCGCCCTGTGAGCCCGGGCTCAATTGTTCGCCCTGCAATGTCACGGCAAGTACGCCGGCGCTCTTGTTGTGCGGGTGCCCGGTCTCGGCTCGCGTATGGCCGGTGCCGTCCGCGTCCCCGGGCGCGTTGAGCTCCGGGTCACAACAGCCACGTCGGCGGCGACGCCACGATGGCGCGGGCCCTGGCACACCGGCGGCCGGCGCTGCGGTCAGATGACTATCTTCTTGCCGGCGTTGTCCGCGTGCTGGATCTGGTGCAGTACAGATCCGGTCCATTGCCTGGCTGCCGCCTTGATAGCAGGGAGCGGCGTGTTGGAGGTCTGGTCGCAGTACCCGGACACCCCGAATATGTCCTGGTACCTGAAGAAGTCGAGGTAGGTCCAACAAGTACCGAGCCCTGGTTCGGTGTACGCCTGGACAAAAGCGCGCGACGCCTCGCCGTAACTACCGTACCCGGCGCTCTGCTCCCAGCCGGCCGTTGTCAGGGTGCCCCACCTCACCTGCGAGTACAGCACTTTGATGTCGCCGCTCGTGGGACAGCCGATCAGCACCTCGTAGACCTCGGGCACAGTCAATTGCGCGTAATCGGTGGTAGCCATATCACAGCCTTTCGGTGGCGTGATGTGCACCGTGGGCGGGGCCTGCTTGGACCACATAGGGTCTGCCTGGACCATCGAGGTGTAGGGGACCAGGTACTTCGATAGAACGGGTGGTTTACCCTGGCCAGGCGGTACCACATCGTTCGGTGGCAGCAACCCGGGTGGTAGCGGCGCTGCACAGGCACCCAGTAGTGCGGCCAAAGAAATGCCCGCAGTTGCCGCTAATAGTGCACCCTTCAGACGGGGACGTTGTCCGCGCATCGTAGTGCTCCTTTCGTCTCGCAGCTTCCCGAGCCCGGAGCTCTCCAAAAAGATCATATAGCGATTGGGGAAGTCGTTCCAGGGCCAGGGCACTTCCGAGGGAGGTAGTGGCATGCCTGCACGCAGGCCCGGGACTGTCTGTGGCCCCGGAGGGCCACGGTGACCGCGGCAGTCCGCGCCCGACCGGTTCGGGTCGCCGAAAGTTGCGGCGCGCCCTGGTAGCATCAGGCGGGTCGAGCTCGGGAGGCGACAGTGGCGGATGGGGACGGTCGCACGGCACCTTGCAGCGCGGCAGCGTGCACACCGGCGGGCCCCGGGGTCGCGATGAAGGGCCCGGTCCCAGCGGGCACTGACCGGCCGACCATCGGTCTCATGATGATCGTGCGCAACGAGGCTGCGGTGCTGCCGCGCCTCGCTGCATCGGTGCGCGACCACATCGACTACTGGACAGTTGTCGATACGGGCAGCACCGATAACACGGTCGAGGTGGCAGGACAGGTCTTTGCCGGCAAGCCGGGCCAGGTGCTCGAGGACGAGTGGAAAGGCTTCGGGCCGTCGCGCAACGTGGCCCTCGGGGCGGCCGAGCCCCACACCGACTGGCTGCTTGCCCTCGATGCCGACCACACGCTCCACGGTGAACTGGACGGGACGGCGCTCGCTCTCGACGTCGACGCGCTCGACATCGAGGAGCGGTACGGGGAGCTCCGCTACTGGCTGCCCAGGTTGCTGCGCGCCGGCCGGGGTTGGCACTGGAAGGGCCGCACCCACGAGTACGTGACGACCCGGGGGCATGAGGCCTCGCACGAACGTACGTCGTCCTGCTGGGTCGAGCACCTCGCTGACGGCGGCAGCCGGGCCTCGAAGTTCCATCGGGACATCGACCTGCTGTCGCAGGACTGGCAGGAGAGCCCGGACGACCCCCGGACCGCCTTCTACATGGCACGCACCTACGACGACCTGGGCGAGGACGCTCTGGCTGTGGACTGGTACCGACGGCGCCGCAGCCTCGGCGGCTGGGATGAGGAGCGCTTCTACTCCGCCTACCGGGCCGGTGCCTGTCTCCTGCGGTCCGGCGCCACCGACGAGGGTTGCGGCCTGCTGTGGCGAGCCTGGGGAGAGCGTCCGTGGCGCAGCGAACCTCTGGCCGAGCTCGCCAGCCACTACCGGCGCACCGAGGCCTGGGGCCCGGGCTGGCTCGCATGCCAGGCGGCGTTCGCCCACTGCGGCGCTCGGCCCCTGGGTGGCTCTTCAGACGTCCCCCGTGACTCCCTTTTCGTTGATGCGGCTGTGACGCGATGGCGCATTGCGTACGAGGCGTCGATCTGTGCCTGGTACGTCGGCGAAAGGCGGACAGGACGTTCATTGGTCCGGTACCTGCTGGACATGCAGGGGCTGCCGCGTGACATCCGGCAGTCGGTCGAGTCGAACAGCCACTACTACGAAACCGGCGCCGGCTGAGCCCTCCGGTGGCCCGCGCAGGTGCGAAGCCGGTTGGGCCCGGCCCGACGACAGCAAAAGAGGAGGCAATCTTGACCAGTCACAATGCCCATGTGGGGGGAGGTCAACGACGGGGCAGGCGCCGTCCGCTGACGAGGACGGCGGCCTCGGTAGCCGCTTTGGGCGCGGCGACCGGCGGCCTGCTGCTGGCCCAGCGCGTCGGCGGCCCTCGTCCCTTGGCCACGCGCCTTGCACTGTCGGCGCCGAGCCGGCTCGTGGCCGTCCCCGGTGGGGGGGACTGGTTGGTGACAACCTCCGGGCGCGTCTACGGCCTGGACGGTGCCAGGGTGTACGGGTCGCTCGCCGGGCAGGACCTGAGCTCACCCGTTGCCGGCATCGTACCTACGGCTTCCGGTCATGGTTACTGGCTCGTCGAAAGGGACGGGACGGCCTACGCCTTCGGTGACGCCGGCCGCTCGGCTGTTCCCGTGGGCGGGAAAGGTAGCAGCACGGTCCTGGCCACACTCGCGGCCAAGGTGACGGGGCACAAGCCCGTCGCCGGCCATGGGGGCGTGGTCCTGCACGGTACGCGGCCGCCGACGCCCCGTACGGGAGCGCTCAACGACTTCTACATCGACCTGCGCAGCCTGGACCTCTACGGGCCGAAGACCAAGCACGGTTGGGGCCCCGCCGTACAGCTCAGAGGGCCTCGTGGTCCCGGGGGCGCAACTGGGCCGATGGGCCCACAGGGAACGCCGGGCATTGCAGGCGTTGTCGGTGCCACCGGCCCGGCCGGCCCTGCAGGGCCACCTGGTTCGGGTGCGCCAGGGCCGGCAGGGCCTGCCGGTGCCGCAGGACCGACAGGGCCCACCGGGCCGGCAGGGCCCACCGGTCCGGCAGGTTCAGGGGCGACCGGGCCCACGGGCCCGGTTGGCCCGGCAGGAGCAACCGGCCCCACAGGCCCGAGAGGTGCCACCGGGCTGGAGGGCCCTACCGGCCCCACCGGTGCCACCGGCCCGACCGGTGCCACGGGTGCCACGGGTGCGACCGGTGCCACGGGTGCGACCGGCCCGACAGGGTCGGGAGGGCTCACGGGCCCCACCGGTGCCACCGGTCCCACGGGTGCCACCGGTCCCACGGGGCCTGGGGGAGCAGGGTCCTTCGTCTCGGCCTACATATCGACGAGCAGTGCAAGCTTCCCCCTTTACGCCAGCCCCTCGGGTTCATGCCTCGTCTACTCCGGGCAGGGCGGTGCGACCCAGCCGAGCAGCGACTGCGAGGTGCTGGCGCCAGCGGCAGCGACCGCCGCGAACCTGTACGTGGCCGTGTACTCGTCCACATCGGGCGACCCTCTCGCGCCCTCGGCAGCCCTGAACGTGAGCCTCGAGACCAACGGCGTGGCAACATCGCTCAGTTGCACAGTTGGCACTTCTGCGACAACCTGCAGCAACACGCTTAACTCGGTCGCCCTGTCCGCCGGACAACCGTTCGGGCTCGTAATCAACAGCTCGGTCTCCCAGTCGCTGGAGGTGACGGTCAGCTTCGGGCTGACCTGACAGTGGCCTGAGGGTAGGCCCGTGCAGTGGCCGGCCCGGGGCGGTAGTGGCCCTCGCAGGCCCTGCTCTACCCTGGGCCGGGTGGAGACCACCGGCCCGAGCGTGCGTGCCAGCGAGGGGACCGCGCCGGGTCGGCGTGACCGGGTGAGGAGCGCGACGGCTCTTGACGCTCTCCGGACGCGCTCCTACCGCTGGTGGTTCGTGGCCCAGGTCCTGTCGTCCTCCGGCAACATGACACAGGCCGTGGCTCAGTCCTGGCTCGTACTCCGGCTGACCGGGAGCGCCTTCCTGCTTGCCCTGACCGCCACCTTCAACTTCGCCCCCTCGCTGCTGGCGGGTGCCTGGGCGGGCTCGGTCGTGGACCGCTTCGACCGCCGACGTACCCTCGTCTTCACCCAGTCGGCTTTCATCGTCCTCAGCGTCCTGATGGGGGCCCTGGTGGCCACCGGCAGGTCCCCGGTGTGGGCCGTCTTCGCCGTTGCCCTCGCCACGGGGGTGGTCAACATGCTCGATGCCCCGGCTCGACAGGTTTTCGTGGTCGACCTGGTGGGCACGGAGCGGGTGGCCAGCGCCGTTGGCCTCAACGAAGTGGTGATCAACACCTCGCGGGTTCTCGGGCCGTCGCTCGGAGGAGCCCTGCTGGCCACCACCGGGGTGGCAGCCTGTTTCTTCGTCAACGCTGCCAGCTTCGTCCCGCCGCTGGTGGTGGTGGTGGGCCTTGTCCACCGCAGGGGTTGGGGGCCGGCCCGACAGGCCGGGCCCACCCGCGCCGGCCGGCACGTGCTGGAGGGCATGGCGTACGCCTGGCGCCACCCGACGGTACGCGCCTGCCTCCTCGCCGCCGTGTCCGGAGGGATGCTCTTCAACATGGGCAGCACGTTGCCCTTGATGGCCACGAGGGCCTTCCACGTGGGGCCGGAGGGCTTCGGCACGATGATGGCGGCCTTCGGGGTGGGTGCCCTCTTCGGGGCGCTGATGGCAGGGTCCAGCGGCAGCAGGCCCCGTGCCCGGCTGGTCCGGGCCCTGTTGGCGGCGACCGGCGCCGAGGTCTGCCTGACCGCGGCGGCACCCGCGCTGTGGTTGCTCTACGGCGGGCTGGCTCTGGCCGGGCTCCTGTCCATCTGGTTCATAGCCCTTGCCAACACCCTGGTCCAGCTCCGCACCGAGCCGGGCATGCGCGGCCGCGCCATGGGCGCCTGGACCATGGCGTTGCCCGGGGCCTACCCCCTGACGAGCATGGCGGTGGGGGCCGTGGCCACCTGGGGAGGTGGCGCGCTCGGTGCCCGGGAGGGCTTCGGGCTCGCCGGCGTGGCCATGCTGGCGAGCGCCCTGGCCGGGTGGCGGGGACTGGCCGGTGGTCCCGCCACCGCCCATCTCCAGAGCGCGCCGCTAAAAGTGGCTGCTGATCCCGGGACCGGCTGAGCTCCGGGCTCCTCCCGGGCCGTGGCGCTCAGCCGGCCGGCGGGCCGCTCAGGCCGCCGTCGCGCTGAAGACCTGGAAGGCCAGGGGGGCGTCGTAGCGGCCGTCGGCACGGGCCAGGGGGCGCATCCGCGCCTCGACGGCTGCCCGCGCCTCCTCCACCCGTTCCGGGCCGATGCCCACCGCCTCGAACATCTCGTCGTCGACGATGGTGCCCCTTTCGACGGCCACGACCACCTCGTAGGGCTTGTGGCTGACCTCGGACCAGCCGGCCGACTCGAGCAGCTCGGCTGTCCCGGCCGCATCGGCCAGGCTGAACGGCCCCGTGGGGCGCCCCGTGGGCGGGGACGGCGGTGCCGGGGCGAAGGCGGCGAGGGTGGGTGCCATGAGCCAGGGGTTGCGGCCGGGGTCGCACCAGCACACAAAGACCAGACGGCCCCCGGGCACCACGTGCGAGCGGATGTTGGCGAAGGCGCTGACCGGGTCTTCGAAGAACATGACCCCGAACTGGCTGGCCGCGGCGTGGAACGGCCCCCCCGGCAGCTCGTCGTTCTGGGCGTCGGCCACAACGAACGAGGCGTTGGCGATGCCGCGCTCGGCTGCCCGGCGCCGGGCCAGCTCGCACAGCGGTCCCGAGATATCTGCGCCCGTGACCGAACCGTGCCCCAGGCGTTCCGCGATGGCGAAGCTGGCCGTACCCCCACCCGAGCCGATCTCGAGCACCCGTTCGCCCTTCGCCGGCGCCAGGTGGTCGAGGAGGTACCGGGTCACCTCGGTCGTCATCCTCTCCCGCCGAGGCCACATGGCCGACCAGGTCGGGTCGTTCCACCTACGGCGCTCGACCTGGTTCGTCATGGTCGGCCCCACCCGACCGTTGTCATCGGACATCGGCTCTCCCTCAGGTTGCCCTTTCGGTGGACCGTACCAGGGGCCGGTGCCGCGGGCAATGGCACCCCGGGGCCAGGGCTCCCGCAGGTGCAGGTGGCCTCACAGGGCCAGCGCCAGGGCCGGGGGTGAGGGCCGGTCCGGCAGCCCGGCCGGCTGAGCGGCCAGGAGACGCACTGCGACGATGTCGGCTGTGCGGAAGCTGGCCACCCTTCGGGCCCAGGTGTCGAGGACAGCCCGTCCGTCCCGGCCCTGGAAGAAGGTGGTGAGCGGCCCTTCCTGCGCGTAGCCGTCCGCCCCCTCGACCAGTTCGCTCCGCTCCTCGTCCTCCCGTACCGACCTCAGCGTCACCTCGTAGGTCACGGCCGCCTCCTCTCCAAGCCTTCCCAGCGAGGCTACGGCGGCCACCCTGTGACCATCCAGGGGGGAAAGCTGTGGGCCCGCGGAGGATTTCCGGGCCTGTCCCGGCCCGAGCGCCTCCGGGCCGGCGCACGCCGGGCCCGCACAGGCATGTTCACCGAATGTTCCCACCGTGGGAACCCGGGTGACTCCCGCTGTTCAGGGAGCACACCTAGCTTCTGGCACTGCTTGAACCCCCACGCTGGGCTCGAGTGCCCGGTACGCCGGGCAGGGCCCCGGCCAGACAGGCAGAGGAGTTGCACCATATGAAGGCTCATCGCACGCGCTCTGTGCTCCGCCCGGCGCTGCTCTCCCTCACCGCCGCCGTTACGGCACTGGGCTCCTCGGCCGTCACGGCCGGCGCCCAAGCCACGAGCACGTACCTCAAAGGTACGTTCACCTTCTATTCGAGCGGCGACGTCAACGTCCAGCAGATCTGGGAGAGCCATCTCATCCCCGCTTACGAGAAGTCCCACCCCGGGGACAACATAAAGTTCGTCTTCTCTCAGAGCGGGGCCCAGGACACCGCCGACTACGACCAGATAGCGGCATCGGTGAAGGCCCACCAGCCCAGCCCCGTCGACCTGGTGGAGAGCGGTGCCGTCCAGCAGGCTGCAGTGGCCAACCTGCTGACCAAGGTGACCAGTGCGCTGTTGCCGGCGCGCTCCGAGATCGACCCGGCGTTGTTCAGCCCGGTCAACAACGAGGGCGTGCCGCTCCGGGGTTCCGAGGTCCTGCTTGCGTACGACTCGCGCAAGGTGCCCACCCCTCCGACCACCCTCAACGGCCTGATCTCCTGGGTGCAGGCCCACCCGGGCCAGTTCTCCTATTGCAACCCCAATGACGGGGGCTCGGGCAGCGCATTTGTCCAGGCGGTACTGAACAAGTTCGTGCCCGCGACGGCTCAGCGCGCCATGGCGCTCGGTTACAGCCCCGCCGACGAGAAGAAGTACTGGCCCCAGGGGCTCGCCCTTCTGAAGAAGCTGGGCTCCTCCGTCTACAACAAGGAGTACCCCACCAGCAACACCGCCGTGCTCACGCTGCTCGGGGCGGGCACGATCGAGATGGGCACCGTCTGGTCGGACCAGGCGCTGACCGCCCTGAAGGACCACCAGCTGCCGCCCTACATCAAGTTGACCGAGATCAGCCCCCAGTTGGTCGGGGGCCCCGACTATCTCGGGGTGCCGGTCAATGCGCCGAACAAGGCCCTGGCGTTCCAGTTCCTCAACTGGGCCCTGCAACCCTCCCAGCAGAGCACGATCGTGGCGGTGATGAACGGAACGCCCGGCATCGAGTACAAGTACATGCCGGCCAAGATCCAGGCGGAGTTCGCCCACTTCGGCTCCAACCCTGCCTTGGGCTACTCGTCCGACACAGGCAACGACATGGCGGCCGACTGGCAGCGCCAGGTGGCCCAGTAGCCCTCCGGGCACCTCTGCCGACATTGTCCACCTCGTCCTTGGAGCTCCCACGCTCCGCCGGCCCGGGCCGCGCGCCCCAGCCCGCACCGCGGGTTGGGGCGCGCAGGGCCACAGTTCGGGGACGGCTGAGCGCCAGGGTCGGCCCGCTCGCCCTGGCCCTGCCGCCCATCGCCCTCGTGCTCGTTTTCACGGGTTTCCCCATCCTCATAGCCGTCACCTACACGCTCGGGCACCTGGGGGGGTACAACTCGGCCATCTCCGCCATCGGTCTGCACCAGTACTCGGCCGGCCACCGCTGGGCCACGTTCGCCGCCTACCGCAACGTGCTCGGCGACCCCGACTTCCAGGCGGACGTGGTCATCACCATCTGGGTCACGGCCGTTTCCACTCTGTCGGTCGTGGTCATCGCCTGGGTCGTGGCCCTGTACGCCCGTTTCAGCAGTTCGTGGGCGGCCCGGTTGCTGAGCTCGCTCTCCGTGGTCCCTCTCTTCGTGCCGGTCGTCATCGCGTCGTACGCCTTCCTCACCTTCTGGGGACCGGGGGGGTTCGTGAAGACGATGGCCCACGCCGCCGGGCTGCCCGGCTTCCCGGTCCTGAGCTACACCATGGACGGCGTGACCCTGGCCGAGATCTGGGTGAACATCCCTTTCGCCGTCCTCATGCTCACCTCGGGCCTGCGCAACGTGCCCGACTCCCTGGTGGAGGCGGCACGCGACGCGGGTGCCGGCCTGGGCGCTACGGTTCGCCAGGTCCTCCTGCCCCTCAACATGCTGCCCACCGTGATCGCCATGACGTTCACGGCCATCTCGGTCATCGGCAGCTACACCGTGCCCTACCTGGTGGGCCCCTCGGCACCGAACATGCTCGGGGTCGAGGCGGCCGACACCTTCTCCGCCTTCAACCAGCCCCAGCAGGGTGAGGTCATGGCCATGGTCCTGTTCGGGTTGGCCGCGCTCCTCGCCGTGCCCTACCTCTGGGCGACATGGGCCACCAACAAGCGGTCGGTGCGATGAAGGTGCCGCTCCGCTCCCTGGCCCGGCGCACCCCTCCGGCAGCTGCTCTCGCCCTGCTGGCGCTGTTCATCCTGGGCCCGTTGGCCTGGCTGCTGCTCTGGGCCTTCGCCGGGACCTGGACCTACCCGGCGCTCCTGCCCCAGCACTGGTCGCTCGACTGGTGGGGCGAGGTGTTCTCGGCACCTCAGCTCTGGCGTTCCATCGAGCTCAGCCTGTTCTTTTCACCCGTGGTTACCGCCGTCTCGGCCGTGGTCTGCCTGCCCGCCGCCTACGCGTTCGCCCGGAGCTCCTTCCCGCTGCGCCGCAGCTTCCTGGTGCTGCTGTTCTCCACCAACGCCTTTCCCAAGATCGGCCTGTACCTGGCCATCGCCGGCCTCTTCTACAGCCTCCACATCATGGGCAGCGCGGTGGGGGTCGTCCTCATCCAGTTACTGGGGACGATCGTGTTCATGGTCTGGATCCCTGCGGCAGCGTTCGCCGGCGTGCCCCCGGCATTGGAGGAGGCGGCACGCGACGCCGGGGCCGGCCGGGTGAGGACGTTCCTCTGGGTGACCCTGCCCGTTGCCGCACCCGGGATATTCGTGGCCATGGTCCTGGCGTTCCTGGCGTCCTTTGACGAGGCGCAGGGGACGCTCCTGGTGGGCGCGCCGAACTACGTGACCATGCCGACGCAGATGTACTCGCTTGTCAACAACTACCCGCCCCAGGCGGCAGCCGTCTTCGCGCTCCTGCTGTCCGTGCCATCGGTGGCGCTCATGCTCCTGGTGCGCAGGCACGTGATGGGCGGCGCCCTGGCACGCGGGTTCCAATTGCACTAGGAGGGGGACGATGACCGAGCGGGCCGGCCCAAGAAATGCCTGGACGAGCCTGATGACATCCGACGGCACCGCTGCTGCTCCGTCCGGCGAGGGGCTGCACCTGGAGGGGCTCACCAAGGTCCTTGGCACGAGCACGGTTGTGGACGGTCTTTCGCTCACCGTGCCGGCAGGCCAGATGTGCTGCCTCCTGGGGCCCTCCGGATGCGGCAAGACGACGACCCTGCGCATGATCGGCGGCTTCATCCTCCCCGAGCAGGGTGCAGTGCGCGTGAACGGCCTGGACGTGACCGCACTGCCGCCCGAGAAGCGCCCGACGGCCATGGTGTTCCAGAGCTACGCCCTGTGGCCCCACATGTCTGTCTTCAAGAACGTCGCCTTCGGGCTGCGCCTGCGCCGGTTGCCGAGGGCCGAGGTCGAGGCCAGGGTCGATGCTGCGCTCAGCCTGGTCAACCTGGGGCACCTGCGGGAAAGGCGACCGGCACAGTTGTCGGGAGGCGAGCAGCAAAGGGTAGCCCTGGCCCGCGCCCTGGTCCTCGAACCCCAGGTACTGCTCCTCGACGAGCCCCTCTCCAACCTGGACGCCAAGTTGAGGGTGGCCGTCCGGGAGGAGATCAGGGACATCCAGCAACGGCTCGGCATCACCACGGTGTTCGTGACCCACGACCAGGACGAGGCCCTGTCGGTGGCCGACCAGGTGGCCGTCATGTGGCAGGGCAGGATCGAGCAGACAGGTAGTGCTGACGCCGTGTACCGCTTGCCCCGTACGACGTTCGTCGCCGGCTTCGTGGGGCAGGTGAGCACGCTGCGGGGCTCCCTCGGCCCACATGGGGTGCGGCTCGGCAGGGGTGGCCAACTGGTGCCTTTTACCGGTGGCGCCCTGGCCGTACCGGCTCATCTCCAGGCGGGGGAGTGGGACGTGGCGGTAAGGCCGGAGGACGTCGAGGTTGTCGAGGACCAGGGGGACCTGGGAGCCGGTGCAACGGCGCGGGTGGTGCGCGAGACCAGGCGCGGGCACTTCAAGGAGGTCCTCCTCCAGCTCGGGGCGCCCGAGGACCGGCAAGGGCCGGGAAGCGGTGACCTCGTGCGCCTGCGGGCGTACGTCCCCGCCCGGCCGGGGCCCGGAGGCGGCAGCGCCCGGGTCAGCTTGCGACGGGTGCTGCTGTACCGGGACGGGGTGCTGGCCCACGAGATAGGCGACCGGGCGGCCGTGGTGCGCACGGGTGGTTCCTACGAGCAAAGGACAGGCAGGCTATGACCGTCGCCATCGCCCACCGGGGCGACCCGGTGGGGCACCGTGAGAACACACTGCAGGCCTTCGCCGGCGCCGTCGCCCTGGGGGCGGACATGGTGGAGCTCGACTGCAAGCTGACCCGTGACGGTCGCGTGGTGGTGCTGCACGACGACACCCTGGACCGGCTCTGGGGATGGGACGTGCCCGTGCGCGAACTGGACTGGCCGGAGCTGGGCGAGGTCCGCTCTGAGCATTACCGGGTGCCGGAGCTGGCCGAGGTGCTCCGGGCGGTGGACGTGCCCGTCATGGTCGACGTGGAGCGGCCCGAGGTCATGGAGGCGGCGTTGGCGGTCGTGGTGGCCGAGGACTGCCTGGAGCGGGCGGTCTTCGCCGGCGGCACGCAGGCGCTTGTGCACCTGCGTGGGCTCTCGTCCACCGCCAGGGTGGCCCTGACCTGGGACCGCCTGGCGCCACCCAGCTCGGACCTGCTGGCTGCCGTTCGGCCGGAGTGGTTCAACCCGTACTTCCTGCTCGCCACCCCGGCGGTGGTCCGGGCCCACCACGAGGCCGGCCGGGGTGTGTCGGTATGGACCGTGGACGATGAGGAGGACATCGCCGTGATGCTGCGAGCCGGAGTGGACGCAGTGATATCCAACCAGGTGGCCCGGCTGGTCGGGATGGCCTCGGCCGAGCGCGGTACGCCGCCCGAGCCGGGGGGGCTGCGGTGACCACCCTGGCCCCGGGCGAGCTGGCCCTGAGGTTGGACCATGCAACCCAACTTGCTGCCTACGCCGTGGAGCGTACGAGGATGGGGGCCCCCGCTGGCCAGGTGCGCCTGAAGGGGCGTGCCGACTGGGTGACCGATGCCGACCTCGACATCGAGCAACAGGTTAGGGCGGTGCTGGGGGAGAAGTTCCCCTCCGACGCAGTAGTGGGCGAGGAGCTCCCCAACCGCCCGGTGCCACCCGGCAGCCCTGTCTGGTACGTCGACCCGGTCGACGGGACCACCAATTTCGCCCACGGGCTGCGGTCGTGCTCGTTCAGCCTGGCCCTGGCCGACGGTGCCGGCTTGGCGCTCGGCGTCGTAGCGGAGCCCTGGAGCGGGGAGACCTTTACAGCCGTACGGGGACAGGGTGCCTGGGCCAACGGCAGGCGACTGAGCTGCATGCCCGGTGCGGTCCTGGAAGGGGCGCTGGTGCTCACCGAGCTGAAGGGCCCGGCGCCCTGGACGGGCATGACGGCGTTGGTCGAGCGCCTGGGGGAGACCGGTTGTGCCACCCGTATCCTCGGCAGCTGCGCCCTCTCCCTGGCCAACGTCGCCGCCGGGAGGGCCGCGGGCCTGGTGCTCGGGGCCGCCCACCCCATCGACATTGCGGCAGGGGCGCTGCTCGTGCGTGAGGCCGGGGGCGTGGTCATGGTGGGCTCCGGGGTGGACCGGGTGCTCGGCCCGGACGACCTGGGGGAGCACCCGGCGCTGGTCGCCGCTGCGCCAGGGTTGCTCCCGGCGCTGCTCGCAGCCCTGGGGCGCGGCCCCTGGCCGGTCGCCTGAGCGGTGTGCCCAGGGGCGCGCCCGGCTGTCTTAGCCTGGATCCACGCATTGACCAGGGACAACGCACGGCCCTGATCCACCAAAAAGGCCTCCCCAGCTGGGAGAACGACGGTTGCTGAAGTCGTCAGATCCCTAAGCCAAGGGAGGCACTTTCTGTGTCGTCATCATCGCGCGCGCTCGACCACATCGGGGTGATGTTCGACGAGCCGAGCCTCGTCGCCGATGCCGGGCTGCTCTTGCCCGCCACGCTCGTGATCCGGCTCGGTCTCGAGCGCCTGATCAATGAGACCGTCTCGCTTGCCGGGCGGATCGGCGGCGCCCACGCCGGGCGCAAGGTCCTGACCCTCGTGTTCGCGATCTTGGCCGGCGCGAGCCACATCGACCAAGCCGATCGCCTGTGCGCCGGAGCGACGCGGCGCGTGCTGCCCTTTCGCGTGATGGCGCCCTCGACCCTTGGGATCTTCCTTCGGCTCTTCACCTTCGGCCATGTCCGCCAGCTCGAAGCCGTGACCGCAGAAGCGCTACGGCGCGCCTGGGGACTCGGGTCGGGTCCGGGGAGCAAGGCGATGACGATCGACCTCGATTCCACGATCGTGCCTGTCCATGGCTACAAGAAGGGTGGCGCCGTCTACGGCTACACCCGCCACCTCGGCTACCACCCCCTCCTTGCGACGAGAGCCGACACCGGCGAGGTGCTGCACGCGCGCCTGCGCAAGGGATCGGCGAACACCCAGCGCGGAGCGAAGCGCTTCGTCGAAGAGCTCGTCGCCCGCGTTCGGCGCTGCGGCGCACAAGGCCCCCTCAGCCTGCGGGCCGACTCGGGCTTCTACTCGTCCGAGCTGATGCGGACCTGCGACCGCCTCGGCGTCGCCTACCCGATCACGCGTCGCGTCGCGCCCCGGCGACGTGCTCGGGGGGCCAGCGGACCGGGGGAGTCAGCGGATCGAGCTGAACTGTGAACTGGCGAGAGCGGCCAGCGCTTCCAGCGACATTATTGTGTTTATCTGGAACTGCAAAGCTGCCTTTTGCTCGTTGAGCGGGTTTAACGCGTTGTTGAAGTCTTTTATATACCGGTCGGTGTTCTCCGCGACGAACTTCTCGAGGTCCGTCTCGTCGAACCTCGGGTACTTCTTTTGCCAGGCTTCGTACCGCCTGGCGAGCTCGTCGTCCAGGTCCTGCACCGTCTTTCGTACCTGATTTCTTACTTGTGCCAGACGTTGCTTCAGCTGCTCTTTTTGTAACGTCCAGGCAGCGAGAGGAGTTGACTCCTCGCCTATGACGACTACCCTGACCGGGTTCCCGTGCTGGTTGGGAACGGTCAGATCGATGACGTACCCGTCTGGCCCGGCATAGGAGGTGTCCGGCCCCTCGGAGAGCGGAGGGGGCGGCTGGAACGGTGCACCGGGCGGCGGCCGGAACGCCCGCAGTTGCCGGTCCACCAGCTGGGAAAGGGAGCCCCGCCCCCCGCGCTCGCTCCAACCGGCCGTCGTCGTGGTGTCGAGGTAATAGGTCCCGGCCCCGGCGATCTCGAAATCGCACTCCAAGGTGCCCTCTATACCGGTGAAAGCCGGCGTCGGGGTCACCGTCGAGCCGACGAACGTAGCGAGCACAGCGGTGGGTGTCGCGCATGGAGCAATGTCTCCGGGCCCGGGCTCGGGTGGTGCCGGCTGGGACACCGGACGCGCGAAGTGGCCGTCGATCCTCTCAGCCAGTGCCAGCATCCCGGCGACCGTCGGCGGCGCACCAGCCGCACCCGTGACACCGAGCGTGACCAGGTTGTGCCCGTGCAACAGGTCCGAGCTCGAGTCAATCCCCGGCCCCGATGATGCCTCGATGAGCGAACCGTCCCCGAGGCGCGCCGTGCGCCCGCCCTCGGCGGCACGTGCGAATGCCTGTGCCGCGGCGCCGTCGGAACTGTAGATGGCCACCGTCATCTGCAGGGCCCAGCCCCCGGATGCGGTCAACAAGCAATTGCTGTAGCCGGGGCGACCCCCGTAGGCGAAGTTGCCCCCATTGGGAGCTCGTTGCACAGTCCGCAGCCCGAGCGTCGCGGTGACATCGGCGCCGCTGATCAGGCTACAAGCGAACTGCCCCTCGTCCCCCCGGTCCCCCACTGCGACCGTCGTCGTCGTGGCGCCCGGCGCCAAGCCGTCCGGCGTTGCCGGCGGTGACTGTCCCAGACGACCGATCAACTTTTTAGCCAGCGCCACCTGTTGGGCTGATCTCGTAGGAGGCTGCGCTTTGGCCGGGCTCTCCCAGGCCCACACGACATCGGGCCCGGCCAGGGACCAAAGCTCTCCTTTGTCGACAGCCAGCTCGTCACCGACACCCTTGACGATCTGGTACCGCCCCGCGGACACCAGCCGATCGATGTAAACCCTGGCCGCCCCGGCGTTCGCGAAGAAGTCGATGCCTTCGCTCATGCGCCAACCACCGTTGGCAGTCACCACACATGTCGACCATGCAGGGGCTTTGCCGCTCGGTTGGCCCGAAAGGGAACGGAACTGCACCCCGCTCACCTCGAACACCGTCGACAAGTCGGCCTGGGTCAGCAGGCTGCAGGCAGATGGTGGGCCCTGCGCCGGACCGACGGCTAGGGCGGAGCCGGCCAAGGCTACCGAAGTACCCGCTATCACAATAGCTGCGGCAGAAATACGACTGAGACGCTCGAGCACGTCGCGGCCTCCATTTGCCTGTTCCCGAGCTGCTGAGCGCCGAGGATACCAGGTGCGATGCCTGCCCGATGTCGTACTTGCCTAGGCCACCCCGGCGGCCCTGCGCTCGGCGCCCCTCCCCACAGAGCTGGTCGAGGTGGCCGAACACGGGCGAGCCCAAGCGGCCGACTGCGCCCGCCACCTCCACACCCGCCCGCCGAACGAGCTACCGGGCCGCATCAGGCTATATCCGGTCGTATAAGAGGATCCGTTATACGGCTTGATAATGTCTGATCGCGGGCCCGGGCGCCAATCCGCCTGCCCCGGACATGCCGGAGGTCTCCCACCTTCGCCGAGCGCGAGTGGCTCCTAGCGGGCTTCGAGTTGACCCAGCGTCGCGCCGAGAAGCGAGGGGAAGAGAGCCGAGATGGGTTCTCGACGGCCTGCGCGATGTGGGCTTTGACTCGGGGTTCTGGTCGAGAGAGACCATCGCCACCTTGGGGCGCCTCGGGGCCAACTACACCATGGCCGTGCGCGCCGGGACCAAGGCCCTGGCCAAGGTCATCGCCAGCATCGACGAGGACGCCTGGACCGAGGTCGCCTACCCCGAAGGTGGGGGCGCCGAGGTGGCCGAGTGCACCTACAAGGGACGCCGTCTCGCCGTCCGCCGCACCCGCCTGGCGGGCATCCAGGCCGGCTTGTGGCCCGACTGGCGCCACTTCGCCTTCCTGACCGATCTCGAGGGCAGCGCCGTCGAGCTCGACGCCTTCCACCGTCACCACGCCGTCGTCGAGCTCGCCATCGACGACCTCAAAGAGGGTGCGGGCATGGGGCACTGCCCGTCGGGCAACCTCTCGGCCAACGCCGCGTGGCTGTGCTGCGCCGTGCTGGCGCACAATCTCATGCGATGGACCGCGGCGCTCGGTGGTCTGGTTGAAGAGCACGAGACTCTCGTCGTCGCCCGCACCCTGCGCACCCGCTACTTCGCCGTGCCCGGCCGGCTGGTCAACCGCTCCGGCCGGCCCACCTTGCGCATGCCGCAGCGCTGGCCCTGGGCGCTTCGCTTCGCCCAGGCGCTCACCGACCTGCGTGCCGTCGCCTTCGCGCCCACCTGAGCGCTCGCCCGGCGGACGAGCGTGACCGCAGACGATCACCCACACGCTGACAACCGAGACGAACGTCAGGAGCCTTGATCTGCGCGCCCATCAACCGGTTGACGCTCCCGAGGTGCTGCCGCACCCCGCGGTCATCTACCAACAGCACCTGGCGTTCGCCGAACCGGTGCTGCGCGGTGGGTCGAGGCTTAGCGGGGGAGCGTCTGGCCTGGGGCGGCCGCGTAACGGTCGATCTGCTGCAGCTCCTCGGCGCTGAAGTCGAGGTTGCCCAGGGCGGCCAGGTTGGACTCGAGCTGGGCCACGCTGCTCACACCGATGATGGCCGTCGTCACCACGGGGTCGCGCAGCACCCACGCCAGTGCCATCTGGGAGAGGGCCTGGCCGCGGGCAGTGGCGATCCCGCTGAGGCCCCGTACCCGGGCCAGCTTGTCCTCCGAGATGCTCTCGGGCGCCAGGGAGCCCCTCTGGCTGGCCCGTGAACCCTCAGGGATACCCTGGAGGTACCGGTCGCTCAAGAGCCCCTGCGCCAGGGGCGAGAACACGGCCGTGCCCACCCCTCGCCGGCGGAGCACGTCCAACAGGTCCGGCTCCACCCACCGGTTGAAGATCGAGTACGAGGGCTGGTGGACCAGCAGGGGGGCGCCCATGTCGGCCAGCAGGGCAGCGGCGCGGTCGGTCAGCTCTGCGGGGTAGTTGGAGATCGCGGCGTAGAGCGCCTTGCCCTGGTGCACCGCCGTAGCCAGGGCGCCCATGGTCTCCTCGAGCGGGGTGTTGGGGTCAGGACGGTGGGAGTAGAAGATGTCGACGTAGTCAAGGCCCATCCGCCGGAGGCTCTGGTCCAGGCTGGCCAGGACGTACTTGCGGCTGCCGCCGTCGCCGTAGGGACCGGGCCACATGTCGTAACCGGCCTTGCTGGAGATGATCAGCTCGTCCCTGTAGGGCCGCAGGTCCTGGGCCATGATGCGGCCGAAGGTCTCCTCGGCCGTACCGTAGGGCGGCCCGTAGTTGTTCGCCAGGTCGAAGTGGGTCACCCCGAGGTCGAAGGCCCGGCGGACGATGTGGCGCGAGGTCTCCAGGGGCCGGCTGGCCCCGAAGTTCTGCCACAGGCCGAGGGCCACCGGTGGCAGGACGATGCCACTTGTCCCACAGCGGCGGTAGGTAATGGTGTCGTAGCGGTTACTGGCGGCAGTCCAGGGCACGCGTTCTCCTTGTTGGGTAGTGAAAAGTCCGTGGGTCCTTGCAGAGCGGGCCGGTTGCGCCGGCGGCCCACAGCCTAGGCAGCGCGAGCGGGCACCGGAGCCTCGCCGCTCGGCCCATGAGAGCGGTCGAGGAGCGGCACAGGCGGCCGACCCGAGAGCTGCCCCGGCCCGCAGGGCCGGCCGCCCCCACCGCAGGACCTGGCAGGCACCGTTGGCTAGGCTGGTCGGCAGGGTTGCCGACCGAAGCGGGCTCCCGTACCGAGGAAGGTGCTCATGGACAGCGGGGCGACAGCTCACTACCGGGCGCCCGGATGGGTCACGAGGCGTGTACTGAACGCGGCAGTGGCCGGTGCGACGCGGTTGGGCCTGAGCGTCCGGGGGAGCCGGGTGCTGGTGGTGAGGGGGCGCAAGACGGGGCAGCCTCAGAGCACGCCGGTCAACCTCCTGCACCACGATGGCAGGGACTACCTCGTGGCACCGCGGGGGGAGACCCAGTGGGTGCGCAACGTGCGCGCCGCAGGCGGGGAGCTCGACCTCGTCCTCGGGCGCCGGCGCACGCACCACGTGGCGATGGAGGTGGTGGGGGAGGACAAGGTGCCGGTACTGCGGGCCTACCTCGCGCACTGGGGCGCCGAGACCGGCGCCTTCTTCGAAGGGGTGGGTGCCGGGGCCAGTGACGAGGAGATCGCGGCCGTCGCCCCCAAGCACCCGGTCTTCGCTCTGGGTGCCGGCCACTGAGCTGACGGGCACGCTGGGCCCGGGCCGGGGGCCGGGATCGTCGCAGCCGCCCGGCGCATCGTGGAGGAAGAGGGCGAGGAGCCGGGCCCCTGTGCCGTGAGGAGCTCGCCCCGGCATTGGACTTACGTCACAGTGACGATATTGAGCCCGCGTTCAGGCACGTCGAACGGGCGGTCCGGCTGTCGCCTCACGTCGCACATGTACGAGGCGGGGTGGTGACCCCACGTCGCCCGCCGGGCCGGGGCAAGCTACCACCAGTTGGACCGGGCCCCGTCCGTACCTGCAGCGCCCGCCTGGGGCCCTTTCGTCTCTGGGACCCGTACTGCTGCTCAGCCGATAAGGGCCGTTATGTAAAGTAAGCCACGGGGGCCCCGGGACCGGGCCTCCCGACAGCTGGGGCTAGACGTGCCAGGCGAAGTCCTGCGACCACTCCACATAGCCGTAGTAGTTGCCGAAGGGAGACGGGTCGCCGAGGCCGCTGGCCACCTCCACCGGGCCCCGGCTGCCGTCGGCGAGGTACCACAGGCCCGTCGCGCGCACGAACAGCAGCCCGTGGCTCGTTACCAGCGGGTCGTGCGCCCCCGGGCCGGCAGCGGCCAGGTAGCGGGGCCCCTTGCCGTCCGGGCCCGCCTCGTAGAGGCGCATGGCGCTGTACCAGGCCGCAGAGCTGGCTTCGCTGAACGGGCCGCCCGGCTGCCAGCCCCCCGTGCCGGCTCCTGTCGAGGGAGCCTGGGACGAAGGCGCCGGCGCCGCCGGCGCCAGGTCGTACAGGAGCCTGCCGGCGGTCGTCCATGCCGGGAGCAGGGCCATCCGGCCGGAGGGGACAGGAAGGGCGTGGCAGGAACCCGAGGGCACCCGGCACAGCTCGATGTGCTTGCCCCCGTACCAGACCTCCCGGTTGCCTCCGGCGACGATGGCGACGCTCCGGCCCCCCGGGGACCAGGCCACCCATTCGGGGTGGACGAGGGTCGTGGCGAGCACGGAGGGGTGAGCGGCGTCCAGGCCGGCGCTGGCCAGCGCCAGGCCGTCGGCGGCGATGCTGGCGGAGCAGTACGGGTCTTCCCACACGATCAGCCCCTGGCCATCGGGCCACCAGCCCTGCAGCTGCACACAGCTGCCCGGGCCGCTGGTGAGCCCGCCGAGCGCCCTGGGCGCCCAGTGGGTGGCCGGAGTGACGGCCACCGTGGTACGGGCGCCCACCGACGGCCGGTAGCTGACCGCCAGCTCAGAGCCGCTGGGCGACCATGCCAGGCCGCCGCTGTCAACACCCAGCCGGGCGAGGCGGCGCACGGCAGGGGCCCCCGTACCCGAAGCCGGCATCGTGGCCGCCACCAGGTCGGTGTAGTAGCCGACCGGGCCCGGGCCTGACCGGGCCGGCACTTCGTAGCCCAGGACGTCGGGCCCGGACGGTGCCCACTGCCACGCGCCCACCGGCGTACCGACCGGGGTTACACGCCTCACGTCGGTGCCGTTGGCCCGGGCCGTCCACAGCTGGGGCTGGCGCCCGGGCTCAGCGGGCGTGGGGCTCGGCCTGAGGAACGCCACCCAGCGTCCGTCGGCGGACCAGCGCGGCTGGCTCACCTCCCCCCGGCCCGGTACGTAGCGCCGCACGCCCGTGCGCGAGTACAGCGCCAACCTGCCGTGCACCACCACCGCCAGCTCTCCTCGGCCCACCCAGCCGGTGGCGCGGGTCGTCGTGGCAACGGGCGAGAGGGCTATCGCCGTTGCTGCCAGGCCGCCCAGGGCCCGTCGCAGGCGGGCTACCGGGTGCGGGGCCCCGGCCCCGGGGCCCGGCCAGGTACCGGTGAACAGTGGTCGCACGCCAGGGATAAGCCCGGCGACCGGGGGGCTGGTTCCCACCACCCGGCCGCCACCGGGCCTCCTCTGCTCGCCCACGTATATCGTCACAGTGACGTAATTGTGCCCGCGCCACCGGGCACAACTGCCCCTGGTGAGGGCGGCCCGGTGGTAGGAGGATCCATTCATGACGAGAGCCACCAGGTACGCACCAGGTCGGCCCGGCTCAGCGGCGCTGGTCGTGCTGGCCCTGATGGGAGCAGCGCTGGGGCCCAGCGGGCCCGCAGGAGCAGCGGCCAAACCGGTCGGGCTGGACAAGGGCAGCCCGGCGGCCCTGAGAGGGCCGGGCATACTGGTGGCGAACTGCTACGTCCCGACCTATGGGACGGGTGGGTGGCTGCAGTTGAAGCTCCTCGACCCCGCCGATGGCTCGGTCCTGGCCGCCCACTTCTTCCCCGGCCAGAGCTGCCCGGACGAGGGCCACCGTCTGAACTTCCTCGAGCACTACGACCTGAGCTTCCGTTACGAGCTGGCCGGGGCCACCCTCGCCGACGGTGCCAACGACATCGGCTACCGGGACCTCGCCTCGGGCAGGTTCACCGATGTCAGCCGCACCGAGCCCAGGCAGGCGGGCTTCGGCGCACCCCTCACCAACGACACGCGGGGTGCCTTCAGCCCCACCTCGGAGGCAATCTGGTGGCAGACCGGCGCCAACGTCATGTACTCCGAGCCGGTGGGCGGGCAGCACCCGAGCTCCCACGGCAAGGTCGTGGAGTCGATGTACGCCGGCAACAACGACCAGTTCCTGTTGGCACCCGTGAGCAGCCTGCCCATCCGGGAGGGCACTGTGACCTCGCCGGACGGGCGCAGCGGGGTGGTCCAAGGTAAGGCAGTCCCGGCAGGGGCCGGTTACCCGGGCTCGGGGATCACCTACTTCCAGGGTGCCGACATGCTCACGGAGGCCAAGGGCAGCTATTGGGCCTGGGCCGGGAGCTGCAACCCCGTGGCCTGGGTGAGCACCACCCGGTTGCTCTGCGAGACGGTGGAGCAGGTGCCCTACGTCCTCGGCCTGACGGCACCCCACAAGCAGTTCGACCTGCTACCAGCCAACAGCCGGACCAACAACTTCTTCGTGTCCAACGGGCGCGGAGAGGTCGCCTTCATGTCCCAACTGGGCAGCGGGCGACCGCAGCTCTACCGCGTCCCGGCCACCGGGCCGGGCGCCCGGCCCGTGCTCGTCGCCACCCTGCCGTCGCTGGCCGACGGGGTGGACGCCGTGGTCAGTTGGGTGCCCTGAGGAGCACGGTAGGATGCGCCGGGGCTGAACCGGCCCCTGGCAAGGAGCTGGCCCTGCGACCCAAGAGAATGTTCAAGTGGACCGGCCTGGCGGCCTGGGGCGCGCACGTCCTCCTGGCCCGGCTCGGCGCCTACCGGTGCCCTCGTTGCCGGGGCCGGCTCAACTACCGCTGGTGGTGCAAGCGCTGCCAGGGCTACCGGCTCCCAGCCCGCTGAGCACAGGCGGGCAGGGCCGGGAGAGGGTCGCTCTCCCCCGCTGAGCCCTCCCCTCCCCGCCCCCGTCGGGTCTGGCCCTCAGCCGGGTGTGGCCCTCAGCCGGGTGTGGCGCCCAGCCGGGCGAGCATGGCTTGGCGGATGGCCGGGCGGGCCCCGAAGACCAGGAACAACGAGGCTTCACGCCGCAGTCGCTCGGAGACGTCACCGGTGACTGCCGAACCGCTCCCCCGGGCCACGGCCAGGGCGTCGGCACAGCGCACCGCCAGCAGGCTGGCCCGGGCGCGGGCCTGAGGGGCCTGCGCGGGGCCGGCGTCGTCCAGGTCGTCGCGACAACGCACCAGCTCGGCCTCCAGTTCCGGCACCGGCCCCAACAGGGCGCAGCACCGGCGGGCCACCCCGAGGGCGAAAGAGCCGTTGAGGCGGAGGTTCTCGCTCTGTTCGCGGGCGCGCTCCATGGGCACCAGGCCCAGGACGTCAGCGGACGCCACCACCACGCCGTCGAAGCCGAGCCGGACCGTGCGGGTGGCGGCCAGGGCGGCGAGCGGCGTCGGGACCACCTCGAGCCCCTCGGCCGGGCGGGCAGGCAGGGCACAGCTCAGGAGTTGGCCGTCCTCGGTGGCCGCCGCCACGTAGACCACGTCGACCAGGCCCCAGCCGCTCACCCACGGCGCCTGGCCGTGCAGCGACCAACCTGTCCGGGCGGGACGGGCGATGAGCCGGGCCGGGCCGGGCATCAGGCCCGTGAGCACCACCCCAGCCCGGGCGCGCCCGGCCACGACGGCTTCGCGCCACTCCTGGCGCAGGGGCTCGGGCACCGAGGTGTCGAGCATCGCCCGTAGGAAACGCAGGTGCTGGGCCCATACGAACGTCGTGGCGGCACAACTTCCGGCCAGCTCCTCGGTGACGGCGCACAGCTGCGCCTGGTCCAGGCCCAGGCCTCCTACCTCCGTCGGTGCCACGGCACCGTAGAGGCCCGCTCGGGCCAGGGCGTCCAGGTTCGGACCGGGCAGGTGCCCTTCCCTGTCCACCGAGGGGGCGTTCTCCCACAGCAGCTCCCCCACCCGGCGGAGGTCCTCCTGCACCCGGGCGGGCAGCGATGAGAACGATGGCGGGGCCAGGGCAGCGAAGCGGGCCGTGCTGGTGTCCGAAAGGGCCAAGTCGGGTGCCTCCGGGGCATGTGGCGAGGCGGGCGCCTCATGCTAACCGGGGACGCCGGGCCGACAAGGCGTGGGGGCGCGCTCAGGCCTCGGCGGCTCTGGGCGTCCTCGACCAGCTGGCCGCGCCCGGCCCGCCTGCGGCGCGGGCCCGGCCCTGACGGCGCCCGCCCCCATTGGCCACGGTGGCGGGCCAGCGCACCGATGCGGCCAGCCACAGCTCGCACTCGGCAGCGGGTTGGGGCCGGGCGAGGTAGAAGCCCTGGGCCGTATGGCAGCCCAGGCTGGCCAGGCGGTGCAGCGTTGTCTTGTCCTCCACCCCCTCGGCGACCACCGTACGGCCGAGGTTGCGGGCGAGCTCGATGGTGGACCTGACTATGGCTTCGTCGGCCCGGTCGTTCACCATCTCCCTCACGAACTCGCCGTCGATCTTCAGGTCATTGAACGGCAGGTCCTTCAGACGGCTGAGGGAGGAGTAGCCCGTCCCGTAGTCGTCCAGGGCCAGGCCGATACCCAGGCCGCGCAGTTCGCGCAGGGCCCTGGTCGAGCTCTCGGCGTCGGTCATCATCGAGGACTCGGTGAGCTCCAGGATGAGGGCCTCCGGCGGCAGCCCTGCCTCCCCCAGCGCCGTGACGACCCGGTCGGGGACCGACCCGTTGGCCAGGGAGCGAGCCGAGAGGTTGACCGACATCCGGAGCCCGGGCAGCATCTCGCGCCACGCCTTGAGCTGGCCCAGGGCGCGTTCGAGCACCCACCACGTCAGGTCGTCGATGAGCCCTGCGTTCTCCGCCACCGGTATGAACTCCGAGGGCGAGATGGGACCGAACTCCGCGTGCTGCCAGCGCAGGAGGGCTTCGCAGCCGGTGACCTCGCCCGTGCCCAGCGACACCAGGGGTTGGTACCACACGTCGAGGGCATCGGTCCCCAGGGCACGCCGCAGTTCCGTGGCCAGGGTCAGGCGCCGCACCGTCGAGCGGTCCCGCGCCGCGTCGTAGAACTGAACGCCCCCACCCGCCTCCTTGGCCATGTACATGGCCACCTCGGCGTGCCTCATCAGGCTGAGCGCGTCCGGGAGCCTGTCGTCGGCGCCGGTGAGGGCCACGCCCAGGCTGGCCCGCAGGTCGAGGCGCAGCTCGCCCACCTCGATGGGCTGGGCGAGCATGGCGAGCAGCTGCGCCGCCGCCGGCTCGAGCTCCTCCCGGCCCACCACACTGCTCAGGAGGACGGCGAACTCGTCGCCTCCCAGCCGCGCCACGATCTCGGGGCCGCGGCCCAGGCCGAGGAGCCGGCCCGCCACCTCCCGCAGCACCGCGTCGCCGGTCACGTGGCCCAGAGTGTCGTTGACGTCCTTGAACCCCTCGATGTCGACGAACAGCACGGCGACGTCACCCTCGGCCTCCGAGCCCAGTACGTCGTGCAGGCGGTCCGAGAGGGCCAGGCGGTTGGGCAGGCCGGTGAGGGTGTCGTGGCGCGACTGGTACTGGCGCACCGAGACCTCGCTGCGCAGCTGGCACATGAGGTCGCTGCGGCGCAGCGCTGCACCTGCGTTGGTGGCCAGGGTCTCGAACAGCTTCAGGTCGGACGGGCGGAACTGCTCCTCGCCGAAGGGCCGGTCCGCCACCATGAGGTACCCCGAGGGCGTGCTGTCGGAGTTGAGCGGGGCGACCATGGCGTTGCCGATGCCGGCGTCGTCGAGCAACCCGGTCACCTCGGCGTCCTCGGGACCGCCGGGGTAGACCGCTCCCCCGCCCGCCTGGGCCAGCTTGTCCAGCCTGGTCATGAGCTCACCGTGGGCGAAGCGCGGCCGGCCGTCCCGGCCCAGGACCGCCCGGCTCACCAGGTGGTCGACCGGCTTGTCCAGGGGCACCACGACCTCGACGTGGGTCGCCCGCAGCAGCCGGAGCGCGTCCTGGAGCACCGCGGCCATGACCTCGTGGGCGTCGGTGAGGGGGGCGAGCCGGCGGGTGGACTCGTACACGGCATGCAGGTTGGCGTAGCGCCGGATGGCGACAACAGTGGCCCGGTAGGCCACGGCCGCGGCCACCGCCACCGCCGAGAAGAGCACGACCGTCCAGGGGTAGACGTCCACGAGCACGGTGGCCACCAGGCCGACCCCTGCCCCGGCCGCCAGCCGGGCCGTGACGTCCAGGGCGGCCGGCCACCCGGGGCGGCGTCGCCACCTCCGGTGCAACAGTGCCAGCATGCCCGAGGCGAGGACGGCCTCCCCCACCACCAGTACCGCCAGCACGACAGCGCCGGCGAGCCACCCGGCCGCGCTGCGGGCGTCAGCCTGGCCGGCCAGGCGGTGGTAGAGGACGGGCGCCACGCTCAGCGGCACGAGGTAGCAGGCCCAGTTCGCCATCACCTGGGCCCAGGAACGGCGGGAGGGCCAGGTGGCGGGCAGGTAGCCGAGCGAGAAGGCGACCACCGTCAAGGTGGGCGGCAGGAAGACCACCCCCAACAGGGCCGGCGCTTCGCAGGCCTGGACGGCGACCGTCATGCGCCGCCCCCCCACGCTCACCGGGTAGCGGGCAGCGGCCCACACCCCTAGGGCGACCAGGGGGAAGAGGGCGGGCAGGGAGTGCTGGGGCACGCCGGTGGCCCCCGTTGCCAGGTACGTCTCCCAGGAGCTCAGGGCGACCATGACAACGGCGAAGGCCACGGCCCTGCCCTCGGGCAACCAGTTGCTGTGTACCCGGGTCTCGGCGCGCTCCTCAGCGTCCCTGCTCAATCGGGTGGCCTTTCCCTTGGCGTTCTGCCACCCCTTCCTGTCGGCCCGGCGCACCCCACCCTGAAGGTGCCGGGGCCGCCACGGGGGCCTGGGCCCCGAACTTCTGCTGCCTGCGCAACAAGGTCGGCAAATCGCGCAGAACGCGCAGCTCCTGGCGGGCACCGTGCCCACCCGGCGGCACCCTGGCGGGGCCTCCTCCACCGGCCTGCAAGGGCCCAGCCCCGGCCGAGCAGGGCTGCTCAGGGTGGGCGGCGGGCTGCGGGAGGCATTAGATTCGGCCAGGTGCACCTTCTGGCCGCCTCCGGGACCTCCTTCAGCAAGCACGACCTCGCGGGCGTGGTCGTGATCGTCGCAGCGCTCGCCGTCCTGGTCTGGGGCGGGCTCAAGCTGGCCGCCCGGGCTGCGCAGGCCGGGGTGCTGCTCCTGGTGGGCGTGCTGGGCGTAGTCCTGGCCGTACTGCTCTTCACACGCTCGATCTGAGGCCTGGGGTGCCCCTGGACGGGGCAACGGGCAGGTTACCTTCGACCTTGGTCGCCTCGGCGCCCCTCCGACTAGGGTCGATGTGCGCGCCCGTGGCACCTGTGGCGCGAGAGCCCTGACGCAGACGTTTTCACACCAGCACGAAAGTGAGGCTTGTCCCAGATGGCCTATACGGTCTCCAAGGTCCACGCACTGGAAATACTCGACTCGCGGGGGAGGCCGACGCTCGAGGTAACGGTTGAGCTGGACAACGGCGCCACAGGCGTGGCGGGCGTGCCGTCAGGTGCCTCCACCGGCACCCGGGAGGCGGTGGAACTGCGGGACGGCGACCCGGCGCGCTTCAAGGGCGCAGGGGTCACCAAGGCCATGGGCAACGTCAACACCGAGATCGACGGCCTGCTGAGCGGCAAGTCGTGGACGAGCCTGGCCGAGCTGGACAATGCAGTCATCGAGCTGGACGGGACGGAGACCAAGAGCCGCCTGGGGGCCAACGCAACGGTCGGGGTGTCGATGGCGGCCGCCCGCGCCATGGCCCTGGCCGACGGCAAGCCCCTCTACCGTTGGCTCTCGCCCGACCAGAGCCTGCTGCGCCTGCCCGTCCCCAGCTTCAACGTCGTCAACGGGGGTGCCCACGCCCAGAACCCGCTCGAGTTCCAGGAGTTCATGCTCGCCCCGCTCGGTGCCCGCAACTTTGCCGAGGCCCTGCGGGCGGGCGCCGAGATATACCAGGCCCTCCGGGGCATCCTGCACTCGCGTAAGCACTCGACCGGCCTGGGCGACGAAGGAGGCTTCGCCCCCGCCCTGGGCACCCCCGAGGAGGTGCTCGACCTGCTCGTGGAGGCGATCGGGGCCGCCGGCTACACAGCAGGGCGCGATGGCGTCGGCATCGCGCTCGACCCCGCCTCCTCCGAGATGCGCGAGGAGGACGGCAGCTACCGCTACTCGCCGGGAGTGCGTCTCAGCACCGACCAGATGATCGACCGCTACGAGGAGCTGGTCAGCCGCTACCCCATCTGGTCGATCGAGGACGGCCTGGCCGAGAACGACTGGGAGGGCTGGGTCAAGCTGACGGCCCGCCTGGGCGAGCGCGTCCAGCTGGTGGGCGACGACCTGTTCGTCACCAACCCGGCCATCATCCGTGAGGGTATCGAGCGCAAGGCGGCCAACTCGGCGCTGATCAAGCTCAACCAGATCGGTACGGTGACCGAGACCCTCGAAGCCATCGCGGTCTGCCGGGGCGCCGGCTACACCCAGTTCATCTCCCACCGCTCGGGTGAGACGCCGGACACGTTCATCGCCGACCTCGCCGTGGCGAGCGGGGCGGGCCAGCTCAAGACCGGTGCGCCGGCCCGCGGCGAGAGGGTGGCCAAGTACAACCGCCTCGTGGTGATCGAGGCCGAGGCCGCCAACCTGCCCTACGGGTTGCCGGCCTGAGCCTCAGGCCCCGTTGCCTTCCCGGGCCGCGCCGTCGGTGGTGCCGGCCCGGGAGGCCGCAGGGGCCGGCGTCGCCGGTTGGCCCCCTCTCAGGTGCTCACCGGCGCTCAGCAGGGGACGCGCTGCTTCCAGCAGCCAGCTCAGGCTGCGCTCCAACTGGGCCGCCGAGCGGTCCGAAGCCAGCTGTGCGTCCACGTCGGCGACAGCACAGCCGAGCACGTACACGAGGTCGTCCAGGACCTCGACCTGGCGTCGGGTGACGACCAGGTCGGTCTCCGCGAGCCCCAGCTCCCTTGCCCGCCGCCTGGCCTCGAAGTCACGCTGGCGGCAGCTGCGCCGGCAGTAGGCACGGGGCCTGCCCCGTCCACCGCTCTGCTCGATGGGCCGCCCGCACCACGCACAGGGCCTGAAATCCGTCACAGTGACGAATATAGGCCACGCGGCCCCCTCCGGGGACGGACCAGGGGCCGTCGCCAGGCCCCAGGCCACGATTTGCGCCACGGCGGTGAAGTTGTAGCTTGGTGCCGTGGCCCGCCGCATCGAGATTGAGCTGACCAGCGCGCGGCCGGACGGCACCTGGACCTGGCGTGCCGCCGGCGCCCTCAACCCGAAAGGGGTCCTCGAGAGCTCCGTGCTCTACGAGGGAGCCAAGACGGGGGACGTCGTGCGGGCTGAGGCCGACTTCGGCATCGACGGCATTACGGTCGTATCGGTCGAGCCACCCCGTGCACCGAGGGCCGGAGACCCCAACCGTATAGAGCTGATCGAGCGTCCCAACACGGGCGGGGTCACCACTCAACTGGCCAGTCGTGGCCGCACCGAGCGCGGCGAGCGCAGGCATACCGGCACCGGAGGCCGCACGGGCGGCCCCGGTGAGCGCCCGGCGCGCGCCGAGCGGGAGCCAGGAGACCGTCAGGAGCGGGCCAACCGTGACCGGCCGGCCCGGGCGACGAGGCCGTTCCCCGGTCCCGGCCGCGGCCCCGGACGACCGGGCCGGCCGGTCGAGACGGAGGGCGAGCGGGCCGAGACAGCAGCCGCCGGAGCACCGGCGGGCCGGCGGACGGGCGGGCCCGGGCGGGACCGGGCGGAGGCCGACGGCCGGGCAGCCCAGCAACGCCAGCGACGTCTCAGTGTCGGGAACGCCCACCGCAACGCGATGTTGGAGAGCCTGCCCGCCGAGCAGCAGCCCATAGCCCAGCAGCTCCTGCGGGGTGGCATCCCGGCGGTGCGCACCGCACTGCACTTCGAGCGGGAGAAGGCACGGGAGGAGGGCCGGCCCGAGCCCAGCACCGAGGGCGTCCTGGCCATCGCCGAGTCGCTCGTGTCCAGGGTCAAGGCCGCCGAGTGGCGGGACCGGGCGGAGGCCGCCCTCAAGGCCGGCGAGGACCTCGCCATGCGTGACCTGCGCTCTCTGGTCAGCGGTTCGGACGTGGCGCGGGACGAGGCGTCCCGGGACCTTGCCGTGGCGCTCCGGGAGGCCCTCGACCGTCGCGTCGAGGCGCACCGGTCCGAGTGGGCGACCGACCTCGTCCGTCACCTGGACGAAGGGCACGTGCTGCGGGCGCTGCGCCTCGCCAGCCGGCCCCCCGACCCCGTGGCCCGGCTGTCTGCCGAGCTGGCGACGAGGCTCAAGGACGCCGCGGGGGCAGCACTGGCTGCGTCCGTCCCGGCTGACCGCTGGTTGGCCGTCCTGCAGGCGGTCTCGGAGAGCCCGGTACGCCGGGCGGTGAAGCCCGAGGGCCTGCCCGAGCAGGCCACGGCTGAGCAGCTCGACGTTGCCCGCCAGCAGTGTGGTCGCGTGCCCGGCCTGGCCCCCCTGCTGGGCCTGCCCGTACCGCCGCCCCCCGGGCCACCCCGCCCGGTGCCGCCCGGCCGCGCCCCGCAGCGTCACGGCCAGCACGGCCCGCGGCCAGGGGGTGCCCCCAGGCCGTCCCGGCAGGCGGCGCAGCCCACCCGGGAGGTCCCCACCGAGCAGGTGGTAACTGCGGAGGCGCCGGTCGCCGCCGCGGACGAGCCGTCGAGCGCCGCCGAGCCAACGGCCACTGTGCCCGAAGGCCCAGAGGGCACCGTGCTGCCCGAAGGCCCAGAGGGCACCGTGCTGCCCGAAGGCCCAGAGGGCACCGTGCTGCCGGTCTCCCCCGCACCGGCGCCCGAGGTCCCGGGCCCGGCAGGTGAAGTCGCTACGGCGCCCACCGCCGGCCCCGCCGAGGACGAGCAGGCCTCACCCGGGGACTGAAGGCCATCGGCCCGGCGGGCCCCGCTGCCGGGTCAGGCCAGCCGGCGGTGCATGACCAGGAGACGGGCCGTGAAACCGTGGCCCTCGAAGAAGCTCTTCGCGGCCCGGCTGCCCGGAAGGGCGTGGGCGTCCACACCGACGCAACCCTGCCCCTCGGCCCAGTCCAGGAGCTGGGCCGCCAAGGCCCTACCGGCGCCCCTCCGGCGACAGGCGCCGCTCACGAAGAGCTCGCCCACCCGGGCCAGCGGGCTGCCGTCGTCCAGTTCGTAGCGGGAGGCGCTCAGGTAACCCACGACGGCCCCCTCGTCGGTGGCCACGCTCAGCATGGCTGAAGGCGAGCCCAGTTGGTCCAGGAAGGACCGCTCGATGTCTGCCCGTACGGTGCCCCGGCCCTGGCCGGCCAGGACGGGGCCGCCCCTGGAAACCGCCAGCTCGGCCAGGCACTCCTGATAGAGCCCGACCAGGGCGCCCAGGTCGTCCTCCGATGCCGGCCGAGCCTGCGGAGGGCCCGCGGGCAGAGTCAAGCCAGCAGCTGGTCGGCGCGGGCGACGATGGTCCGCCGGGCCCGCGTCGCGGCCTCGTAAGCCCGCACCGCCCTCACCTCTTCGCGCGAGAGGCCGGCCAGGCGGTGCACGACCTGGGAGGCAGACAGGGAGTCGTAGCTCGGGATGGCCAGCTCCTCCACCGAGGGAGCGTGGGCAGCACCCCCGTGGCCCTGCCCATGCTCCGGCCCGCTCGTGGTGCTGTGCGGGGCCCGGACGGCGCCGCCGGCGGCTGCGGCACCGGTGGGCTGCACGCGGGGCGCAGAGGGGTGGTCGGGGCCGTGCTCAGCCCGTTCAGCACCGCGTGCACGCTCCTGGTGCCCGGGCACGCCTGTCTGTGGTGCGCCTGACGGCGAAGGCCAGCGTGGGCGCCCGAACCGGCCGGGGGTGCGGGTGAGCCCTCTGAGGACGGGCCCGGCCGGGCCGGCCAGGCCCTCGACCACGGACCGGGCCTGCCGGGCCCCCTGGTTGACAGCGAACTGGCCCACGCTCCGGGCCAACGAGATCTGCGGCTCGAGCCGGTCACGTCCACGACGGGCCAGGGCGGGGAGCAGGTCGGCGAGCGAGTAGGCCAGTCCCACCGGTGCGTACAGCGCCAGGTCGAAGACCAGGTCCACGGGCCCCTTACGTCCGGTCGGGTCGCTCATGCCCCCAACGTAGCGCCGTCACGGGCCAACCAAGGTGCCCGGGTGCTCGGGCCGGGCGGCCCGCCCGGCTCCAGGGACAGCTCAGACGCAGTCCCGGCAGAGGCCCCTCTCCTTGTCTGCCAGTTGGCTCTGGTGCTTGACGAGGAAGCAGGACTGGCAGACGAACTCGCCCGGCTGCTTGGGCAGGACGCGGGCCGAGGGCTCTCCCCTGTCGTCGCCCTCCGTGTCCTCTTCCTCCTCCTCGTCCTCCTCCTCCTCGTCCTCCTCGTCGGAGACGACGAGGCGGGACTTCAAGATGACGTCCAGGCTGGCCTCGACGTCGTCGCCGTCCTCCTCTTCCTCCTCCTCGTACTCCTCCTCCTCCTCGGAGGACAGGACGGCGTCACCGTCGTCGTCGGCCTCACCGACCTCACCGTCGTCGTCGCCCTCCTCCACGTCGATGTCGCCGTCATCGAGGTCGTCCTCGCCCAGCTCCTCCGGCTCGAGTTCCATGTCCTCGTCCATGTCCTCCGACATGGGGGGGCCTTCGTCGAGGTCGTCGTCGAAGTCGTCGTGGTCAGGCATTGGGTTGGTTCCTTCGGCAGGCATTTCAGCACACAGGATGGCACGCACCGCGCTGTAGCGGCGCAGGCATGGTAAGCAAACGGGTGAGGCCCCCACCAGTCGGGAAGCGCCGCGCCGGCCCTGCGGACCGGCGTGGTTAGGGTACAGCTTCAGGGCTGACAGGTGGGCGGCAACGCCGCCGGACGGCCCGGGGCGGCTGGCCGGCCGGGCAAGGCCGGCCCGGGGGCCTTTGGGGCCGTCAACGCACGCTGGGTGACCGGGACCTCGAGCGTGCAGCTGCCGTTGTCTACTTGGCGCCCCGGGCCATCCTGATAAGGACCTGCAGGTCTCCCACAGGGCCCGGCTCTGCATGTTCGCGTACCGCACCCCAGCCGGGCAAGGGCCTCGAAGTGGCCCCCAACTGGGGTTCTGTACAGATCCGCTGCTCAGGGCGCCTTCAAAAAAACCGGGCCAGGTCTCTCAGCCCACCTGGCCGCTGCGACGCTCCTGGGCGCGCCTCTCGGCTTCCAGACGTCCCAGCTCGTCGCCGTAGGTGGAGTGGTCGACAAAGCTCATCATCTGCGCCAGGGCCCGGTGGCCGGCCTTCTGGGCGATGAGCGTGTGCATCTGCTGGCCGACTCGGCGGTACTCGGGGTGGCCCTGGGCGGTCGTGCGCAGCTCGAGCACGTGCATGGCTTCGCGGGCGTTGAGCTGGAGCGAATAGCGGGCCCGGTGGGCCAATGTCACGGCATAACCGGCGACCGTCGGGCCGAACTGGGCAGCCAGTACTGCGTACAGCGCTGCCGAACGCTCCATGGCCTGGGTGTAGGCACCCTCCAACCCGGCCTCGACGACCGCCTCGGGCATGGTGTAGCCGTGATGGGGGGTCAGGCCCTGCCACTCAACCGTCAGCATCCGGTGGCGCTGGAGGTCCCGGAAGGCGCCGTAGTCGGAGACGACATCGAACCGGTAGTACGCCCTCTCCAGGGCCCGGCCGGGGCGGTGGCGACGGTTGAGCCGCTCACCGGCGTACCTCTGCATGACCTCGAGCCGCTGCTCGTGGGGCATGAGCGCCACGCGCTCGACCAGCTCCGCCTCCGAGAGGTGGGTGAAAGGGTAGAGCATCGCCACCACGACCTTTTCCTCGGCCTGGGGGTCCCAGTCGACCAGGTCGACGACCGGGCCGCTGCCAGGGCCACCCGCCACCTCGACCTGGTCCCCGAAGATGGCTGACGCCAGGTCCGACATGGAGGAGGTGTTCTTGTCGATGTAGGCGGACCAGGCGTTCCCACGGTCGGCCACGTCCACCCGGCGGACCCAGGACGGTATGACCTTGCGCAGTTCGGCGAGCATCATGTCGGCATAGGCACGGGCCTCGGGCAACGGGTGGGCGCGCATGCGCACGAGCAGGCCTTCATAACCCTGGCCCGACCCGTAGATGCCCAGGTTGGAGGTCGCAGCGGCGGGCAGGAGGCCGCGCAGGGTGTCGAACGCCTTGGCCTTGAGGGCCTGGCGATAGGCGAAGTCGCTGCCGGCCCCCTCGACGGCCGAACTGCGGGCGAACCAGTCGTAGGCCACCGGCAGCGCCGTGGCATAGGCATCGAAGAGGCGGTCCATGTCGCCGACGTAGCGTGCCCCGAGCGAGGATGCCAGCACCTCGGGGCTGCGGTAGTACCGGTAATGGCCGCTCGGCAACCGGCTGTCGTAGGCCACGTAGCGGGTCGACTTCTCCATGTAGGACATGAGCCGGCCCCGCTCCAGGACCTTGGTGAGCAGGTTGGAAGCCTGCTCACAGGCCAGGTGGACGCCACCCAGCTGGGCCACGGAGTCGTCGCCGTACTCGAAGAAGACCTTCTCGTACAGCTGCTCGGCCCGCGCCAGGCCGACCGTCGCGTCCACCCCGTGGTCACCGCTGACGTCGAGGTCGCCGACGAACTCGTCCAGGAAGAGACGGCGCAGGCTCTTTGCCGACCTCGAGTAGCGTGCGAACAGGGCGCCCTTGACCACCTCGGGCAGGTTGACCAGGGCGAAGACAGGTCCCTCGAGGTTTGTGAAGTAGCGCCGCAGGACCTCGGCCTCGTCAGGGCTCCAGGTCTCCGCGACGTAGGGAAGCTCCACGCTGTTGTCGCCCATGCGACCAGTCAGCCTACGGTCCGGGCTGGTCCCGGTGTTGGATGCTGGGCCCGTCCGGCGCCACCTGCCTCGTCGGCCTCCTACCCGCCGGTCACGTCGTGGTGGTGACACCTCGGTGGTCGAGCACGACCTTGCCGAACTGGTCCCCCGCACCGAGCCGGTCCAGGGCCGAGGGGTAGTCGGCCAGGCGGTGGACGCTGTCGACGACCACCGGCAGGCCGTCGGCCACCAACTTGGTGACCTCCGCGAACTCCCGGTAGGTGCCCATCGTGGAGCCGATCACTTCCTGTTGGGAGTAGAAGAGGCGGGCCAGGTCGAGCTCCACCCGGGCACCGCCCGTGGCACCGCACAGGACCAGGCGGCCTCCCCGGGCCAGGGACCGCACCGAGGCGGCCCAGGTGGCCGAGCCGCTGCTGTCGACGACCACGTCGGCCTTGACCGGTACGGGCCCGCCCGTTGCGAAGGCCTCGGCGGCCCCGAGCTCGAGCGCCCGCCGGCGCTTGGCCTCGTGGCGCGAGGTGGCGAGCACCTCCGCGCCGGTCCGGGCACCTATGGCGATGGCCATACTGGCCACGCCACCGCCGGCGCCCACCACCAACAGCCGTTCGCCGGCACGCAGACGCGCCCGTTGCAGCATCCGGTAGGCGGTCAACGCGCACAGGCCGTAGGCGGCCGACTCCTCCCAGGACAGGCCGGGCGGGCGTCGGACCAGGTTCGCACCGGGCACGACCACCTCCTCGCCGTGGGTGCCCCAGTAGTGCTCGCCCAGGATCCCCCACTGCGCGCAGTCGACCGAGCGGTCGGCCAGGCAGGCAGGGCAGTGGCCGCAGGCGATGGAAGGGTTGACGACCACCTCGTCCCCGGGCGCCCAGGGGCCGGCGCCCTCCCCCACCTCGCTGACCGTACCGGCGCCGTCGCAGCCCGGCACCATGGGGAGACGGCCCGGCCTGGGCAGTCCCTGGCGCAGCCACAGGTCCATGTGGTTGAGCGCGCTCGCCACCATGCGCACCGCCACCTGGCCCGGTCCCGGGCGGGCCGGCCCGGCCTCCCCCCACCGGTACTCCCCCGGTGACTCATCGAGCAGCCAGCTTCGGATGCGCCCAGGTTAGGGACCGGGGGTGGCCGGCCTCAAGGGGCCCCTGGCCGGCCCCGTCCCGGGCAGCGACGAAACGACCACCACGCCCCGGAACAGCAGGGCCGCCGCCTCACTGGCGGCCATGGCCTCAGCGTTGCCCGGTAGGACCTCCGCCAGCTGGCGCAGCAGGTCGACCAGCTGCTTGATGTTGCGGACGAAGTCGCCCGCCGACATGGTCGGTGGCCCTTGACGCCCCCCCTGGTCGGCAGGCACGAGCACCCGGGCCAGGCTCCGGCCGCTCGCCCACTCGAAGGCGGCCCGGGCGAAGCCCAGGTCGGGCCGGCGCGTAACCGGTAGGCCCCTGTGCGCCTCGGCCGCGGCCAGTTCGGCCGAGAGCGCCTGGAGAGCCTCCCAGCGTTCCTGGGCGCGGCGGCTGGGGGCCTGGGGGGCCAGTTCCTCCGGGCCGGCCGGGCCTCTCGGTTCGTAGGTGAACGCGGAGACCAGCGCAGCCAGCTCGGCGGGCCGCAACCCCTCGAACATGCCCCTCTCGGAGGACTCGGCCACCAACAGGTCCATGGGGTGGTAGATGCGCGACAGGCGCTCCCCCGGCGGCGTGAGCGCCCAGTCCTTCAGGTAGCCCCAGCTCCCCAGGAGCTCGAGGACCCGGTCGAACTGCCGGGCGAGCGACTCCGTGCGGCCCACCACCTGCGCCTCGAGGCGTTCCACCTGACGGCCGAGCCGCTCTGTCCTCCCCGCGGCGCGCAGGTGGGACCGCAGGTCGGGGCAGCTCGCCACCGCCATGCCCGCCAGGTCGCGCCCACGGCGCCTCTCCGCCGGCCCGCCAACGGCTCGGGCGTAGCCCGCCTCCAGGGCGGCGGCGGTCCGCCGCTGGAAGGCCCGGCTGCTCGGTGCGAACGGGGTGGGGAGCTCCACCCTGCCCACGGCGAGCGGCGGCACCCGGAAGTCCCGGGCGCCGAGGCTCACCAGCCTGCGGTCCACCGTGAGCGCCCGGAGGCCCACCTCCCCCCGCCGGCGCTGGTAGGTGGCCACCACGGCAGCATGGTCCCCCTTGCCCGGGCCGCGGTGCCGCTCCGCCGGCAGCAGGATGACATCGCCCGGCCGCAGCCGGGCCATGGCCTCGAGCACCTGCCTGGGACCGGCCCGGCGGCCCGCCTCCGGCCCGTCGCCGGTCGCCGGGGCCATGGCCCGCCGGTACTCGAAGACGTCGCCCAGCTCGCAGTGCGCACCCTGCCTGGCCACGACGAGCTCCGCCCGGGCCCGTTCGAGCTGGCGCTCCAGGCGGACGACCTCGGCATCGGCCCGGTACTGGGCGAAGGAGAGGTTCAGCAGGTGGTGGGCGTTCTCCGGTGAGCAGCGGCGCACCAGGTTGGTGGCCATGTTGTAGGTGGGCCGGAAGCTGGAGGTGAGGGTGTAGGTGCGCGAACCGGCCAGCGATGCCACCTGGTCGAAGCTGACGTTGGCCGCCCAGAGGACTACGGCATAGCCCTCGTCGTCAGTGCCCCGGCGCCCTGCCCGGCCGGTGAGCTGGGTGTACTCGCCCGGCGTGAGGGGCTCCACCCGTTCGCCCCCGAACTTGGACAGCCGTTCCACCACGACCGAGCGGGCGGGCATGTTGATCCCCAGTGCCAGTGTCTCGGTGGCGAAGACCACCTTCACCAGGCCGGCCGCGAAGCACTTCTCCACCGCCTCCTTGAACGGTGGCACGAGCCCGGCATGGTGGGCGGCGAAGCCTGCCTCCAGCCCCGCCAGCCACGACCCGTAGCCCAGTGCCTCGAGGTCGGCGGCCGAGAGGTTGTTCGCCGCCTCCTCGGCGATGGCCCGGATCTGGCGCCGCTCGGCGGCGCTCGTCAGGCGCCTGGTCTCCCGCAGGCACTGGCGTACGGCTTCGTCGCAGCCGGCCCGGCTGAAGATGAAGTAGATGGCGGGCAGTAGGCCCTCCTGGTCCAGCAGCTCCACCGCCTCCGTACGCCGGGGGGCGAAGAGGCGGCTACGCCTGCGGGCTTGCAGGCCCGAGGGCGCAGGAGGGCCCAGGGCGAGGCCACGGGGGTTGGGCTGGCCTTCGACCAGAGTGGGCATGAGCAGCACGCTGTCGCTGTGGCGGTCCCCCACCATGAAGAGGTTGTGCAGGGGGACCGGCCGACGCTCCTCGATGACGGCCCGGGTCGAGCCGCGCACTGTGGCCACCCAGTCCGCCAGCTCTTCGGCGTTCGACACGGTCGCCGACAGGCAGACCAGGTCCACCTCCGGGGGCAGGTGGATGATGACCTCCTCCCAGACCGGTCCCCGGTAGGGGTCCTGGAGGTAGTGGACCTCGTCCAGCACCACGTAGCGCAGGCCGCTCAGGGTGGCGGACCCGGCGTAGACCATGTTCCGCAGGACCTCGGTCGTCATCACCACCACCGGCGCCTCACCGTTGATGGAGTTGTCCCCCGTGAGCAGGCCCACCCTCCCGGCGCCGTGGAGCCGGACGTAGTCCCCGTACTTCTGGTTCGACAGCGCTTTGAGGGGCGTGGTGTAGAAGGTCTTGCCCCCCTCGGCCAGCGCCCTGGCCACGGCGTAGTCGGCCACGAGCGTCTTGCCCGAGCCCGTGGGCGCAGCGACGACCACGCTGTGGCCCTCGTCCAGGGCCTGCAGGGCCTCGAGCTGGTAGGGGTCCGGCTCGAAGCTGAGGCCGGCCAGGAACGACGACCTCAGGTCGCCCCCCGGTGGGCCTGCCCGATGGGACGCTGTGAGAGCCACGCGACCTTTGTACCGCAATGCGGCGCGGCCCCCGGCCGCCGACCGGCGCAGCTCGGCGTCACGCGCACCCCAAGGCAGCTCGATGTGACTTTGGTCCCGGCCGCCAGGGACTTGGCACCCTGCCGGGCCTGAGCGACCTCTTGGTCGGCTCGGGCCATGCGCGCCTGCCTGGTCGAGCCGCGCCCTGCGGGGCCGACTGTCTACGATTTTTCCCGCTTGCCCCGGCTCGGGCTGCCACTGATCGGCGCACTGCTCACCCAGGCCGGCCACGAGGTGAGCGTCCAGGCAGAAGTCCTGGCGCCGGTCGACCTCGCCACCTGCATGTCCTCGGACGTGGTGGGGATCTCCTCCACCACCGCCACGGCGCCTGCCGCCTACCGGCTCGCCGACCACCTGGCACGGGCCGGCGTGCCCGTGGTGCTGGGCGGGCCCCACGTCACCTACCGGGCGGACGAGGCCCTGGAGCATGCCCCCTTCGTCGCCCGGGGCGAGGGGCAGGCCACCATGCTCGAGCTGGTGTCCTGGATGGAGCATGAGGGCGACGAAAAGGCCCTGGGCCGGCTGGCCGGGCTGTCATGGCGGGCCGGGGACGGGTCCCACCGGCACAACCCCGACCGCCCGATGACGTCCCAGGCCGACTTCGCTCGCCTCCCGGCCCCGGACCTCACCCTCATGGCCGGTTACCAGCACCTCACCACCAAGCCCGTCATGACCCAGTGGGGGTGCCCCTTCGACTGCGAGTTCTGCTCGGTGACCGCCATGTTCTCCCGCCGCGTCAGGCACCGTCCGGTGGCGGCGGTGGCCGACGAACTGGCGAGGCTGGACGCCGAGAGCATCTTCTTCTACGACGACAACTTCGTCGTCAACAAGGCCCGGGCCACCGCGCTGCTGGAGACCATGGTCGCCCGGGGCCTCACCGCCCCCTGGTCGGCCCAGGTGAGGGCGGACGTGGTCCTGGCACCGGGGCGCACGGGCGAGGTGGACCACGCCTTCCTGAGCCTCATGCGCCTGGCGGGTGCCCGGATGACCATGATCGGCTTCGAGTCCGCCTCCGATGAGGGCCTGGCCCAGCTGGGCAAGCGCTCCTCCGTGGCCACGGCACGCAAGGCGGTGGCAGCCTTCCACGAGCACGGCATCGCCGTCCACGGCATGTTCGTGGCCGGCCTGGACACCGACGACAGCTCGGCCCCCATGGCCACGGCCGACTTCGCCCGGGCGACGGGCATCGACACCTACCAGCTCATGGCCCAGACGCCCCTACCGGGCACCCGCCTGTGGGACCGTGCCATGAAGGAGGGGCGGATCCTCTCCGAGGACTGGTCGCTCTTCGACGGCCACCAGGTCGTCATGCGCCCCCTGAGGACGAGCCCCCTCGAGCTCCAGTTGAGCCTGATCGAGGCGACCCGGCACTTCTACTCCTGGCCCCGCACCGCCCGCAGCGCCGCCCTCGGCACCCTCTCGCACCTCCCCGCCGTCCTGGGCGCCCTTCGGCCCGGCCTCGTCGGCGCACTGCCCGGGCTGCTCAGGGCGGCCCGTGCCAGCAGGTGGGACGAGGTGACCAACCTCATGCGCTCCCGTCTCCCGGCGCATGCCCGCCACCAGATGGTCGAAGCCCTGTGGTTGCCCGCGGTCAGGCTCTACGCCAGGCGTCAGCTGGCGACCTGGTGGGGCTCCGAGCGGGCCCGGGACCACGTGGCACGGCTCTCGGCGCTCCCGGCCCAGGCCACCATGGGCGTCACTTCCTGAGCAGGCGGCCCACCAGGATCGACAGCTCGTACAGCACGACCATCGGTACCGCCATGGCGAGGAACGTGAAGGGGTCGTTGCTCGGTGTGACCACCGCGGCCACCGCGCACAGCACCACGATCGCCGGCCTGCGCCACTTGCGCCAGCGCGCGGTCGGGACCACTCCCGCCACCATCAAGAAGACCACCACGATCGGGTAGAGGAAGACCAGCCCGAACACCAGGCAAACGAGCACGTAGAGGCTCACGTAGGAGCTCAGCGTGTAGGCAGCTGAAACACCCGACCCGCTGACCCCGATCAGCCAGTTGAGCGCCTTCGGCCAGACGACGATGGCCACGGCGACACCCATGCAGAAAAGGAGCATCGCCGAGAGCACGAAGGGCACGGCGTAGCGCTTCTCGTTGCGCCGCAGGCCGGGCGTGATGAAGCGCCAGACCTGCCAGAGCCAGACCGGCGCAGCCAGGGCCACGGCCAGGTACGAGGAAAGCTTCAACCTTGTGAGGAAGCCCTGTGCCGGTTCGTTCACGAGCAGGTTGCACGACAGCACCCGTGAAGGGTGGTGCCGGCAGAAGGCGACGTAACCCTCACCTATGAAGTGCAGGACCGGCTGGTAGAGGAACCACCCGGCGATGGCGGTGACCAGTACGGCGCCCACGGAGACGAGCACCCTGCGCCGGAGCTCGGCCAGGTGCTCGACCAGGGTCATGCGCCCGCCCTGGTCGTCGGGCCCGAGCTCGCCTGCTCCGTTCAGGCCGGCAGCACCCGGCTCACCCGCGGTGCCCGGGGCACCGCTCCCATTGCCGAGGACAGGGGCCGTCATCAGTTGAGGGCCGGGTCGTCGGGTGCTTCGCCTACGACGTCCCGGTAGGCAGGCGGCACGGTGAAGTCAGCGACCTCGGCCACCGTGGTGCCGGGGCCCGCCTCCACGCCCTGGGCGTCGCTGCTGTTCGGCGAGAAGGGCATGCCGGGACGCAGGTCGGCCTCGTACACCGCCGATTGGATGATCGCCCGGGGCTCGGCCAGCACCTGGTCAACCTCCGTGCGCACGGCTGAGGTGTACTTGCGCAGCTCGGCCAGGCCTCGCCCGAGCGAGCGGGCGGCTTGGGGCAGCCGGTTGGGACCGAGCACGATGAGCGCGATCACAAAGACGACCAGCAGCTTCTCTGGGTCTATGTTCACCAGCCAGAGAGCCTACCGTCGTGGCGCCGGTGGCACCGGGCACAACCAGGTGGCCCTTGGGCGACCGGGCACACCGAGGCGTGCAGGGCCCTTGCTACGGCCTAGAGGAGGCCGGACGGCAAGGTACGGCTGGAGCTCAGTAACGGCCGGTGGGGAGCCTGAACCCGTTGGGAGCGTCCCCACGGGGACGACGACGGGCACGCTCGACCTCCGCCTTCACCGTCTGAAGACGGCGGGCCTCCCGCTGCAGGGCGCCCGTGAACAACGCGAAGAGCGCCGCGCCAACCCCACCGATGGCCAGCGGACCGACCCAGTACCAGTTCACGCCCTCAACCCTACCGGGAACCCAGGCTGCCGCCACCTGCAGCGATCACATGTTCCAGCCAATTCTCAGATTCGACCTCGAAGTGGAACGCCAAGAGGTCGTCGTAGTTGATCGCCGGCCCGTACTTGGCCTCCGACAGCTCAGCCGGCATGTCCCAGTTGACCAGCCGGACACCGGCTGAGACCAGCAGCTCCACCACCCGAGGTTCCGCCGGCTTGTTGACTATAAGCCGGCAGCTCGGGCAAAGGAACGAATAGGTGCCCTCGTCGGTGGCTGAGCACACCTGCACCTGCACCTCGCGCGTCGTGAGCTCGACGTCCCCACAAGTCGGGCAGCTGGCCCTGACCGTTGCCACCTTGGCGCTCCTCCTATCCACCCCCGGGCCTGGGCTCGGGCAACTGAACCACTGACAGTGATATCGGCGTCCAGCCAAACCCCTTGAGCCTTGTCCGAGCCAAGGCAGCCACGAGGATGTCCACTTCCCGAACTTCTTAGCGCAAGCTGCGCCCGAGTTGTTGCACCCTGCTCCCAGGGCCGTTCCCAGCCTAAAGCAAGCCCAGCCTCCCGGGGGGCCAGAGGCGCACGAAGGCCCGGCCGACGATGAAGCTGGCCGGGAGCGGGCCCCAGTAGCGGGAGTCGTAGGAGTCGGCGCGGTTGTCCCCCATGACGAAGTAGTAGCCCGCGGGCACCCGGTAGGGGTTGGGGAGGCAGCCGGGAGGGGCGCACCCCGTGGTCGGCCACGTCGTGCAGTAGGGCGAGCCGGGGTCACGCCAGGTGGCAGGCAGGTAGGGCTGGGGCATCTCGACGCCGTTCACGTACACGGCGCACCCCGCCACCCGCACCGTCTGCCCGGGCCCGGCGACGACCCGCTTGATGAGGTCGGATATGCCAAGGCTCTGGTCACGGGGCGGACGGCGGAAGACAACGACATCGCCCTGGTGCACGGGGTGGAAGTCGTAGGCGAGCTTGTTGACCAGCACCCGGTCCCCGGGCAACAGGGTGGGCTCCATGGACTGGGACGGGATGTAGAACGCCTGCAGAGCGAACGTCTTGACCAGCAGCGCCGCCACCAGTGCCACGACCACGATCACGACCCACTCGACGACGACGGTACGGCGGTCCCTCGGCGGCTCGCCCACCGGTCCGGAGGCGCGCTCGGCGGGCTCCTGGCCGGTCAGCGTCACCTCTCCCAAGGTACCCGTCAGCAGCGGCGGCGCCAGTTGCAGGGCACCATGGGGACGGGTACCGACCAGCCGGTCAGGGCACCTGGTCGTAGACGGCCAGCACCCGTCGGGCGGCGGCAGCCCCGACGCCGTCCGGTCCCGACACCACCGCCACCTCGGGCCCGGCACGCAGCAGAAGGCGTTCCAGCCAGGCGGTCGAGCTCACCCGGAGCCGGACCTGCAGGTGGCCGTCACCGGCTGCTTCCACTCCCTCGTTCGGGTACTGGTCGGCCACCCAGGCAGCGCCGGGAGACAGGTCCAGCACCACCAGCTGGTCATCGGCGCCACCTTCGTACACGCTTAGCGGCCCAGGGTCCTCGGGGGGCGCGAACCCGTCCTCCAGGGCCTCGGCCGACCGGACGCGGTCGACCCGGAAGAGCCGCCGCGCCCGCACCCGCTCGCACCAGCCGAGCAGGTACCAGTGGCCTTCGGAGGAGAAGACGCGCCACGGGTGCACCACCCGCTCACTGGTGGCATCACGACCGAACGAGTAGTACTCGAGAAGGACCTTGCGCCTGGCCTCCACCGCCTCGTTCAGGCTGGTCAGGATGCCCTGGGGCGCGTCACCGAGCTCTACGTCCACTGCCCCGCCACTGGCAGGGCCGAGCACTCCCTCCAGCTTGGACAGCGCGCTGCGCAGGGCACGCCTGCCTGCCTCGGCCCCGATGTCGTCGGCTCGGGCCGGCACCTCGAGCAGGGCGCGGGCAGCGGCGACGAGCGCCAGCCCCTCGGCTGCGGTGAGCCTCAGAGGGTGGCGGAACCAGTCGGCGAAGCGGACCCAGACGCGGCCGTCGTCCACGTCCACCTCGATCAGGGAGTCGGGGGTGAAGGGGTAGACGCCGCACATGAAGAGGAGCTGCAGGTCGGCCAGAAGGTCCCTCTCCGAGACACCGAAGCGCTCGCACACCTCGCGCACGGTCGGGCCCTGCTGTGCCACCACCCAGGGCACCACGGCCAGCAGGCGGGCCAGGCGGTCCGCCGCAGCGGGCCGGCTCACCGCAGCACCTCCGGGGCTCCCGCAGCCACGGTGCGGAGCCATTCGACCATCTCCTCGCGCAGCTCGGGCGGGCCCACCACCTCGGCGTGCTCCAGGAAGCCCAGCACGAACCCCCGGAAGGCCTCCCGGTTGGTGACCCGCAGCTCGAGGTACGTGCCACTGGTGCCCCGTTCGACCACCGCGCCCTGCCCCGCCACCCGCTCGGCCCATTCGCTGTAACCCGGGTCCACCCTGACCAGGGCCACGACCTCCTCGTCGTCACCCAGGCGCCAGGGAGGCGGAGGACCACCCGCAACCTCGTCGGGCAGCTCGAACGCACCCGGCGGGCCCTCCGTGGCCACCGGGGGCCCGGCCCGGTCGGCACGGAACAAACGCTCTGCCCCCCGGGCGTGGTCGTAGCCCGCCAGGTACCAGCGGCCCTGACGGTAGGACAGGCGGTAGGGGTCCACCACCCGGCGCTCGCCGTTGTAGGTGAACGACACCGCTTGGCGCGCCGCCACCCCGGCAAAGAGGGCCGCGACCGTCTCCCCCACGGGCAGGTCGGCCAGGGCCGCGCCCTGGCCCTCCGGACGGGCGATGCTCCCACCTGCGTTGGCTGAGGCCCCCGCCAGCTTGCGCAGCGCGCTCGTGACGGCGGCTTGGCCCGGGCCCTCCAGGGCCACCGCCGAGCCGGCCAGGCTGAGCGCCATGAGCTCCTCCTCGTCCAGGCCCGGGTCCTCCAGTTGGTAAAGGTCCTTCGGCACGCGGTAGCCCACTGCTCCGTCGGGCACCAGGGGGTCCAGGGGCTCGGCGAGCAGGGGCACGCCCATGTCCCGCAACAGCTCCTTGTCCCGCTCGAAGTTGCGGCGGAAGGCCTCCTCGTCGTCGCTGTAGCCGCCGACGCGTTCGCGCAGCTCTTCGCGGGTCAGGGGGCGGCGCGTGTCCAACAGCGCCACGACCAGGTTCACCAGGCGTTCGAGCCGGTCCACGGTCCCATGCTAACCAGCACCTCGCGCGGGCCGGCCCGTCGGGGCCGGGGCCGGGTGGCTCACAGGGAGGCGATGAGCTTCTCCACCCGCTCGTCACGGGCCTTGAAGGGGTCCTTGCACAGCACCGTGCGCTGGGCCTGGTCGTTCAGCTTGAGGTGCACCCAGTCCACGGTGAAGTCCCGGCGGCGCTCCTTTGCCTTGCGGATGAACTCACCCCGTAGGCGCGCCCGGGTCGTCTGGGGCGGCTCGTCGATCGCCCGGTCGATCTCCTCGTCGGTCACCATCCGCTCCACCATGCCCCGCTGCTGCATGCGGTAGTAGAGGCCCCGCTGGCGGTTGACGTCGTGGTACTGCAGGTCCATCAGGGCCACCTTGGGATGGGTGAGCGGGATCCCCTCCCGTTCCCGGTAGGCCTCGATGAGCTTGTGCTTGATGACCCAGTCGCACTCCCGGTCCAACGACCAGGGGTCGTTCTCGAGCCCTTTGAGGCAGTGCTCCCACATCTGAAGTGCCCGGTCCTCCAGGGGCGAGAAGCCTTTGGCCTGCTGGTAACGCTGTGCCCGTTCCAGGTACTCGGACTGGATGTCGAGGGCGCTCGCCTCCCGCCCGTTCGCCAGGCGCACCTTGCGCCGGCAGGTCGTGTCGTGGCTGATCTCCCGTATGGCCCGGATCGGGTTCTCCAGGGTCATGTCGCGCATGACGACCGAGCTGTCCTCGAGCATCCGCAGCATGATGCTCGTGGTGCCCACCTTCAGGAAGGTGGCGTACTCGCTCATGTTCGAGTCACCCACGATCACATGCAGGCGCCGGTAGCGTTCGGCGTCGGCGTGGGGCTCGTCCCGCGTGTTGATGATGGGCCGGCTCCGGGTGGTGGCCGACGACACGCTCTCCCAGATGTGCTCCGCCCGCTGGCTGATGCAGTACTGCGCGCCCCGCGCCGTCTGCAGGACCTTCCCCGAGCCGGCGAATATCTGGCGCGAGATGAGGAACGGGATGAGCACCTCGGCGTAGTGGGTGAAGTCGTCACGACGCGTGGTGAGGTAGTTCTCATGGCACCCGTAGGAGTTGCCCGCCGAGTCCGTGTTGTTCTTGAACAGGAAGATGACCCCGCGGATACCCTCTTCGCGCAACCTGGCCTCAGCGGAGACGACCAGGTGCTCGAGCACCCGCTCCCCCGCCTTGTCGTGCACTACCAGGTCGCTTATGGAGTCGCACTCGGGCGTGGCGTACTCGGGGTGGCTGCCGACGTCCAGGTAGAGGCGGGCCCCGTTCTCCAGGAACACGTTGGAGGACCGCCCCCAGGACACCACCCGCCGGAACAGGTACCGGGCCACCTCGTCAGGGCTCAGGCGGCGCTGGCCGCGCAGGGTGCAAGTGACCCCGTACTCGTTCTCCAGGCCGAATATGCGCCGTTCCAAAGCCCCTACCTCTTGCCAGTACCCACTGCTGCGCAGGCTACCCCGCCCGATGAGGCCATGCGCGCCACCAGCACCGCCAGGTTGCCTGGACTAGGGTTGGCGCATGGCTGGAGGTTTGCGGATGGTCCACCTCCGGACCGTCCCTGACGCCTGGCATGCGCGCGTCCTCGCCGCCCGCCTGGGAGCCGAGGGCATCGTGACCCACCTCCAGGGGAACCTCGCCGGCCCCTACCCCTTCGGAGCGGTGCGGGTCATGGTGGAAGCGGGCCAGGCCGAACTGGCCGCGGCGCTCCTGCTGGCCGACGAAGTGGAGGCCGCCTTCGCCACCACCACCGCCGCTGCCCCCTCCCGTTCCCGGGCCGGCAGCGCGAGAGGGGGCAGCGGCGGGGCGCGGCCCCGGCCAGCCCGGCCGGTGCCCGGGGCCCCCCACGGCGATGGCCCGGAAGACCCCGGGGGGCCGGTCGCTCAGCTCGACGAGCCGGTCGTCGACCTGCGGCCGCACAGCCGGGCCCTCCGCTGGCGCCGGGCGCTGGCCGCGGCGGCCGCTCTGCTGCTGGCCGGCGCACCGCTCCTGGCCCACTTCGTGGTCTGACCGGGAGGCTCACGCCTCCCCGGCGCCACCTCGGGCAGCTTCCTCGCCATCGGCCCCCTCGGCCCGGTCAGCGGTCCCGGCCGTCGGCGTCTCCTCGGCCTGGGCCAGCAGCTCGCCCACCTCGGCCTCGAGCACGCGACGGAAGGCACGGCGCCCGTTGGCCCGGTCGAGCACCGCCACCTCCAGTTCCTGGGTGCCGATCCGCCTGTCCGGGCCGGCCAGGGCGCGGACCGACGCGGCCAGGGCCTCAGCCAGGGGCCAGTCGGGACGGAAGGACTCCGCCATACGGGTGCTGATCGCGTCCGCTTCACCGCCGAGAACGGTGAAGCGCACCTCGTCCACCACTGTGCCGTCGTAGAGGATGTGGAACATCTGGTCCTCTCCCGGCCGGGCGCCCACCTCAGCGACCAGGATCTCGACCTCGAGAGGCTTCATCTCGTGGGTGAAGATGTTGCCCATGTAGCGGGCGTACAGGTTGGCCAACGACCGGGCGTCGACGTCCTCGCGGCTGAACTGGTAGCCCTTGAGGTCGGCGTGCTGCACCCCGGAGACCCGGAGCTGGTCGAACTCGTTGTACTTGCCCACGCCGCCGAAAGCGATGCGGTCGTATATCTCGCTCACCTTGTGCAACGAGCGGGAGGGGTTCTCCGAGCAGATGAGGACGCCGTTCTGGTACACGGTGGCCACGAGCGGCCGGCCGCGGGCGATGTTCTTACGGGCGAAGTCCGCCTTGTCCTTCATGAACTGCTCGGGCGCCACGTAGAAGGGCATGGTCACCGGCGCTCACCTCCTCTCGAAGCACTGTGGGCCCCCTGTTCCCCGGCCGGCAGCTGACGCGTCTCGGTGGCTCGCAGGAGCTCCACCAGGCCGGCGAACGTACCTGCCACCTCTGGCTCGGCCACCCGGGCGAAGCCCTCGGCCGTGATGGTGGCCACCGTCGGGTATATGCCCCGCACAGCGTCCGGGCCACCGGTCGCCGAGTCCTCGTCAGCCGCCTGCCACAAGGCCCTCACGCAGAGCTCCACCGCCTCCTCCCGGGTCATGTCCTCCCGGAAACCGAGCTTGATGGTGGTGCGGGCGTCCCTGCCCCCCGAACCGTCGGCGTGGTAGTCGGTCTCCTCGTAGCGGCCCCCGGTCGGGTCGTAGGTGTAGATGCGCCCCCGGCCCCGGCGCAGGTCGTAGCCGGCGAACAGCGGCACCACGACGAAACCCTGCATGGCCATGGCCAGGTTGCCCCGCACCATCTGGGACAGCTGGTTGGCCTTGCCGTCCAGGCTCAGGGCCTGTCCCTCGACCTTCTCGTAGTGCTCCAACTGGAGCTGGAATATCCGTACCATCTCCATGGCCGGGCCCGCTGCCCCTGCGATCGCCACACCGCTGTGGCTGTCCGCGGGGTGGACCTTCTCCATGGTCCGGTGGGCGATGGCGGAACCGGCCGTGGCCCGGCGGTCACCTGCCATCACGACCCCTTCGCGGTAGCGCACGGCACAGATCGTCGTCCCGTGCACCAGGTCGAACGGCATGCCCTGGGGCCCGTTGGGGACAGCCGTTCCGCCCACCGCCGGGGCCGCGAGGGGCGACAGGCCCGTTCGCTTCAACAGCTCGTGGAAAGACGGCCCGGGGCCTTCGGCCGGGGTGAAAATCGGAAGGCTCATAAGTGGCTACCGACCCTAGTGGCTGCACGGCCTGGGCGCGACGGGCCGGTGCGGGCGCACACGGCCTGGCCGGACTACTCCCCTCCCTTTTGGACGTAGGACTTCACGAACTCCTCGGCGTTGTCCTCCAAGACCTCGTCGATCTCGTCCAGGAGCTCGTCCAGCTCCGCCTTGAGCTCGTCGCCCCGTTTGGAACCGGCGGGTACCTCCTCGACCTGCTCCGGCTCGGCACGTGAGGGTGCCTGCTTTTTTATCTGCTCTCTCTCAGCCATGTCTTCCGTCCCTCCTCAAGCGCCCAGCTGCTCCAAGAGTTCCGCTGGAGTGGAACACCGTGCCAGTAACTCATCGACATGGGCCGCCGTACCTCTGAGCGGCTCCATCATTGGTACCCGGCGCAGCGGGTCCCCACCCAGGTCGAACACCAGGGAGTCCCAGTTGGCCGCCACGATTGCCTGGGGCCAGCGCTGCAGGCAACGCCCACGGAAGTACGCACGGGTGGTGGTCGGCGGTTCCGTCATCGCCCGTTCCACCTCCTCCGCCCCGAGCAGGCGCTCCATGCCGCACCTCGCGTACAGCGAGCGCTCCGGGCGGACGTCGTGGTACTGCAGGTCCATGGCCAACAACTTGGGGTCCCGCCAGCGTAGGCCATGGCGGTCACGGTAACCGTTCACCATCCGGTACTTGGCCACCCAGTCGAGCCTGGTGGCCATGCCCATGGGGTCGGTCTCCAGCCCGCTCAGCACCTCCTCCCACAGGCGTAGGACCTCACGGCCGGCCTCCTCCCCGCCCAGGGGGGACAGCCCGAGGTCATCTGCGTACTTGCGGGCCAGGTCGAAGTGCTCCCACTGCACCTCCAGCGCGGTCATGGCCCGCCCGTCCGCCATCTCCAACGGCTGGCGGAGGCTCAGGTCGTTGGAGACCTGGCGCATGGCAGCCACGGGCCGGGCCAGGGTGTAGTCACGGCCCTGGGCCGCGAACCAGTTGTCCTCGACCATGGCCAGGACCAGTGCCGTGGTGCCGACCTTGAGCAGGTCCGCCACCTCGGAGAGGTTGGCGTCCCCGAGTATCACGTGCAGGCGCCGGTACTTCTGGGCATCGCAGTGGGGCTCGTCCCGGGTGTTCACGATGGGCCTCTTCAGGGTGGTCTCCAGGCCCACCTCCTCCTCGAAGAAGTCGGCCCGCTGGGTGATCTGGAACTCCACGTCCTCCGCCCCCGGGGCCTCAGTACCGACCTTGCCCGCCCCGGTGTAGACCTGCCGGGTCACGAAGTGGGGGATGGCATGGCGGACCACCCGGGTGAAGGGCACGGCACGGTCCATCAGGTAGTTCTCGTGGGCACCGTAGGAGTTGCCCTTGCCGTCGGAGTTGTTCTTGTAGACGCTGATCTGCTGGCCGGGCCCGAGCAGGCGGGCTGCCGCGGCGACCGAGCGGGCCAGGACCGCTTCACCGGCCTTGTCGTAGAGCACAGCCTCTCGCGCCGTGGAGCACTCCGGCCCCGAGTACTCCGGGTGGGCGTGGTCGACGTAGTAGCGGGCACCGTTGGTGAGCACCGCGTTGACCAGGTGGGTCTCCACCTCGGGCGCCAGTTGCACATCGCGCACGAAGCCCCGGGCGTCCCGCGCCGGTGACTCGTCCTGGAAGTCCCAGTCGATGCGCCGCGCCAGCGAGGCCACATAGGCGTTGATCAGGGCAGACGAGGCAGCGATGGGGTTGGGCTCACCGGCTCCGCGCACGATGATCCCGTACTCGGTCTCCATTCCCAGCACCTTCGCAATGGCCACGCGCCGACGTTACCCCGCCCGGCCGGCATTGAGGCCGACCGGGGCGACGTAGGGTCGGGCATGCACTTCGGAGCCGTCCTCCTGCCCGAGCACCGTTGGCCCGAAGGGCGGGGCCTGTGGCAGCAGGCCGAGCAGATGGGCTTCGAGCACCTGTGGACCTACGACCACCTGAGCTGGCGCACGCTGCGCGACGGGCCGTGGTTCGCAGCCCTTCCCACCCTCGTGGCCGCCGCGACCGCCACCGGGCGGGCCAGGCTCGGGCCGCTCGTGGCATCGCCCAACTTCCGCCACCCCCTGACGCTCGCCAAGGAGCTCGTGGCCCTCGACGACATCTCGGGAGGCAGAGCGGTGGCGGGGCTGGGGGCGGGCGGCACGGGCTTCGACGCCACCGCCCTGGGCCAGGGCCTCCTGTCCCCGGCTGACCGGGCGAGCCGCTTCGAGGAGTTCGTCCAGGTGCTCGACCTCCTGCTCACCGAGCCCGCCGCCAGCTGGTCCGGGCAGTGGTACACGGTCGACGAGGGCCGGGTACTGCCCGGCTGCACCCAGCAACCCCGCCTGGGCTTCGCCATTGCTGCCGCCGGCCGTCGCACCCTGCGCCTGGCCGCCCGCTACGGCGACTACTGGGTGACCTACGGCCGGTCCGGCTGCGACGGGGACCTCCAGGCGCCTGGGCCGGGCGCCGCCGCAGTGGCCCGCGAGTGCTCCGAGCTCGACGAGGAGTGCGCCTCTGCCGGGCGCCAGCCGGGCGCGGTACGCCGGATGGTGCTCACCGGGCTGAGGCTGGCGCCCGCCTTCTCCTCCCCCGGAGAGCTCGAGGACATGGTCGGTCACTACGAGGCCGCCGGTGTGACGGACCTGGTCTTCCACTGGCCACGGCCCGGCGAGCCCTTCAGGGCCGACCGGGCCGCCTTCGAGCGCTCCTTCGGTGCCGTCCTGGGCACCAGCGGCCACCGCTGAGCCGACGGGCGGCGGCCAACCGCTAGAGGTACTGGCCCGTCGCCACCCGCTCGATCGAACGACCGCCCTTGGTCTGGTCGCCCTGTGAGGTGATCGTACGGATGTAGACGATGCGCTCGCCCTTCTTGCCCGAGATCTTGGCCCAGTCGTCCGGGTTCGTCGTGTTGGGCAGGTCCTCGTGCTCCTTGTACTCCTGCTTGATCGAGTCCAGCAGGTCCTGGGTCCGGATACCGCGGCCCTGTTGGGCGATCTGGCGCTTGATCGACAGCTTCTTCGCCCGGCGCACGATGTTCTCGACCATGGCCCCCGAGGCGAAGTCCTTGTAGAACATCGTCTCCTTGTCGCCGTTCTGGTAGGTCACCTCCAGGAACTGGTTGGCCTCGTCGTCGCGGTACATCTCCTCGACCGTGCGCTCGATCATGAGCCGCACCGCCTTTTCGCGGTCCCCACCGCCCAGGGTGGCGACCTCGTCCTGGTCCAGGGGCAGGTCCGCTGTCAGGTAGCGGGCGAATATCTGCGCCGCCGCCGCCTCGTCGGGGCGCTCGATCTTGATCTTGACGTCCAGGCGGCCGGGGCGCAGGATCGCGGGGTCGATCAGGTCCTCCCGGTTGGACGCGCCGATCACTATGACGTTCTTCAACGCCTCAACGCCATCGATCTCGGCCAGCAACTGGGGCACGATGGTCGACTCCACGTCGGAGGAGATCCCGCTGCCCCGGGTGCGGAACAGTGAGTCCATCTCGTCGAAGAAGACGATTACGGGGACACCCTCCTCGCTCTTTTCGCGGGCCCTCTGGAAGACGAGGCGGATCTGGCGCTCGGTCTCACCCACGTACTTGTTGAGCAGCTCGGGGCCCTTGATGTTGAGGAAGTAACTGCGCGCTGCGCCGTTGCCCGAGCTTGCCGCGACCTTCTTGGCCAGGGAGTTGGCCACCGCCTTGGCGATGAGGGTCTTGCCGCAGCCCGGCGGCCCGTACAGGAGTATCCCCTTGGGAGCGGGCAGGCGGTGGTCGGCGAACAGGTCCCGGTACAGGAACGGAAGCTCTACGGCGTCGGTGATCTGTTCGATCTGGGGGTCCAGGCCGCCCACGTCCTCGTAGGAGATGTCGGGGACCTCCTCCAGGACCAGGTCCTCGACCTCGGGCCGGGGCAGCTTCTCCAGCAGGAGGTTGGACCGGGCGTCCATGAGCAGCGAGTCACCGGCCCTCAGCTTCTGGCCCACCAGGTCATCTGCGAGCTCCACCACCCGCTCCTCGTCGGCCCGGGCCACCACGATGCCCCGCCGTCCGTCCTCGAGCAGTTCCTTCAGCGTGACGACCTCACCCGACAGGTCGCTGGAGCGGGCCATGACCACGTTGAGCGACTCGTTGAGCACGACCTCCTGTCCCCGGCGCAGCTCCGCCGGGTCCAGGCCGGGGTGCAGGGACACCCGCATCTTGCGACCGCCCGAGAACACGTCGGCCGTGCCGTCGGGGTTCACGGCCAGGAAGGTGCCGTAGGCGGAGGGGGGCTGGGTGAGCTTGTCCACCTCCTCCCGCAGGGAGGCGATGTGCTCCCGGGCCTCACGCAGGGTGTAGGTGAGCCGCTCGTTCTGCGACAAGGCCTGCTGGAGCTGTCCCTTGGTCTCCAGCAGCCGCTCCTCCAGGGTACGCACCCGCCTGGGTGCCTCCGCCAAGCGGCGGCGGAGGACCGCCACTTCCTCCTCCAGTGCCGCAACCTGGCCCTCCAAGGAGCTGCTCTGAGCACGCAGCTCCGCCATCTCCCGGTCGCGTGCCTGGCCCCCGGTCTGATCGGCCATGCGGTACCACCTCCTCTGGCTGGGCCTCCCGGACGCCCCCGGGACGGCCTCGCGGCCTCTCGGCCTGCCTCCACCCGACGTTACAGCCAGGGACCGCCGAGCCGGTGCACGGCCCTACGCGGGCCCCTGGCCTGGGCCGTCGTTGACACTTGGCGGGTCGTGCCGGTAGTTTGTAAGCCGCACAGCGGTGTGCACGGACATCACGAGGGAACGTACAGCGAAATGAAGGTCTGGATCGACCAGGATCTCTGCACCGGCGACGGCCTCTGCGAGGAGATCGCGCCCGCAGTGTTCACCTTGTTGGACGATGGTCTGTCCTACGTCAAAGAGGGTGACAAGATCTTCAGCGACCCGGGTGGGCATGCCGGCCTGGCTCTCGTGCCAGAGGACATGGAGGACGCGACCCGGGAGGCGGCTGAGGAATGCCCCGGGGAGTGCATCTTCATAGAGGAATAGGGGCCCAGAGGGCCCTTTGACCTCCGTGTGGTGCTGCTCAGCACCACCGCCACCGGGCCTGCGGACTGTTCGGGCAACAGTAGGAAGCCGGCTTTTGCCCACCACCCGCTTCCCGCCCCTGACCGCCGACAAGCCTGCCCTCAGTGCACCAGCACGTTGCGGAACTGCCAGGGGTCGTCGTCGTCACGGTCGTCGGGGAACAGTGCGGAGCGGCTCTGGAGAGGGTGCCAGTCGGTGAAGTGGCCCTCGACGGGCCCCAGGTAGGGGACCTGCACCTCCAGGCAGCGCCGGAAGTCCATCTCGTCGGCCTCGACGATGCCCCGGTCAGGGTTCTCGATGGCCCATACCATGCCTGCCAGCACGGCTGAGGTGACCTGCAGCCCGGTCGCGTTCTGGAAGGGGGCCAGGGCCCTGGTCTCCTCGATGGAGAGGCGCGACCCGTACCAGTAGGCATTGGCCCGATGGCCGTAGAGCAGCACGCCGAGCTCGTCCACCCCGTCCAGCACGTCGGCCTCGTCCAGGACTACCTGGCGCTCCGGGGTGGCACAGCCCCGGCCGAACAGCTCGTGCCAGGAGAGGAGGGCATCGTCGGCGGGGTGGTACGCGTAGTGGCAGGTCGGCCTGTAGACGACCTCGCCGGCCTCCCTCAGGGTGAAGTAGTCGGCGACCGAGATCGACTCGTTGTGGGTGACGCACAGCCCGTACTGCGGCCCCGCCGTGGGGCACCAGGTGCGCACCCGGGTGTCCGCCCCGGGACGGCTCAGGTAGATGGAGGGGGCGTCGGCCTGGCTGTGGCGGTGGCTGTGGGGCGGCGCCCACTTCTCGTGCGTCCCCCAGCCGAGCTCGGCCGGCTGCAGGCCCTCGGAGATGAAGCCGTCGACCGACCAGGTGTTGACGAACGTGCCCACGCACTTGGGCGAGCGTGACCGCTGGGTGTCCCGCTCCGCGATGTGCACGCCTTTGACCCCGCAGCGGGCCATGAGCGATGCCCACTCCTGCCTCGAGGTGGGCTCGGGGCCGTCGACGCCGGTGCGGGCGGCGACGTCGAGAAGGGCCTGCTTGACGAACCAGGAGACCATGCCCGGGTTGGCCCCGCAGGCCGAAACGGCGGTCGTCCCCCCCGGGTGGGCCGCCCGCTCGGCCAGCACCGTCTCCCGGAGGGCGTAGTTGGTGCGGGCGGCCAGGGGTGCGGTCGGGTCGTCGTAGAAGCCCGGCCACGGCTCCACGACCGTGTCGATGTACAGGCAGCCCAGTTCCCGGCAGAGGACCATGATCGCCACCGAGGAGGTGTCGACGGAAAGGTTCACGCAAAAAGCCCTGCGGCCGGACTGCACGAGCAGGGGCGTCAGCAGCTCCCGGTAGTTGTCCCTGGTCACGGCGGCCTGAACGGTGCGCACCCCGAGCTTGCCCAGGACCGGGTCGTCGGCGGTCTCCGGGCCGAGCACGGTGATGTCGTCGGGGGCGAGGTCGAAGTGCCGGAGCAGGAGGGGCAGGGTGCCGTGGGCGATCGAGCCCGACCCGATCATGAGCACAGGCCCGCCCAGAGGCCCGTACGTGGGGTAACCGCTCATGCCGCCACCACGCCCTGGTCCTCGGCAGAGACAAAGAAGCAGCGCAGAGGCTCGAAACCGTTGAACCACACCGACGAGTAGGAGGAGGTGTAGGCCCCGGTCGACAGCAGCCGCACCCGGTCCCCGATCCGGAGGTCCAGGGGGAGCTGGTACCCGGCCTTCTCGTACAGGACGTCGGCACTGTCGCACGAGGGCCCGGCCAGCACCACAGGGCCCTGGTTGGCCCGGTCGCCGGGAGTGCCCACCCGGTAGCGGATCGACTCGTCCAGCGTCTCGGTGAGCCCGTTGAACATGCCGATGTCGAGGTAGACCCAACGGGCTTCGTCGTTGTCGGGGCGTCGGGAGATGAGCACCACCTCCGTCTCGATGACCCCGGCGTCACCCACCAGGTACCGGCCCGGCTCCACGAGCACCTCGCCCCCGAAGTCCCCCAGGTGGGCAGCCAGGGAACGGCGGATCGCCGTGCCATAGGCCGCCAGCTCCGGCACAGGGTCGACATAGTGGGACGGGAAGCCACCCCCGAGGTTCAGCCCGACGGCCTCCAGGCCCTCGCCCCGCAGTTGGCGGAGCAGGTCGCCCACGTCGGCCAGGGGGCGCTCCCAGGCCTGCACGTCACGCTGCTGGGAGCCGACGTGGAACGAGAGACCGAAGCTCATCCCGGCCCAGGCCGCCCGGCGGACCAGGGCGGCTGCCTCGGAGAGGTCGCAGCCGAACTTGCGTGACAAGGGCCAGTCGGCCCCCGTCCCGTCGGTGGCGGTACGGACGTAGACGGTGCTGCCCGGCGCCTGGCGGACCACCTTCTCGAGCTCTGCCTCGGCGTCCACCGTGAACGTGGTCACACCCTGCTCGAAGGCGAAGGCGATGTCACGCTCCTTCTTGATCGTGTTGCCATAGGCCAGGCGTGACGGGTCGATGCCCAGGTTCAGGCAGCGCTCGATCTCCCCCCGGCTGGCCACGTCGAAGCTGGAACCGATGCTGTCCAGGCGGGCCAGCACCTCCTCGGCCGGGTTGGCCTTGACGGCGTAGAAGACCTTGGCCATGGGCAGGGCCTCGCGCAGCTGGTGGTAGCGCAGAGCCACCACGTCCAGGTCGAAGACCAGGAACGGGGTCGGCAGGTGCGAATTGCCGTCCAGGAACCTGGCGATGGGTGTAGTCAAGCCGGTTACCTCGTCGAGTCCCACGGCACCAACAGGTTGCATGTGGCTTTCCCACCACCTTCCCAAGTCCCGGGGCCCGCACGGCGGCCTGGCCCGCACCTGCCAAAGAACGTCAAGGTTAGCGCAGGCAGGGCGCAGGGCCGGGTGCCGGCCCCGGTGCGCGGAGGCTCTCAGCCCCCGACGCAGGTACGGGTGCTGACCGCTCGCCCCCGGGGCTGGCGCAGGAGCGGCAACAGCTCGCTGGTGCTCAGCGCGTAAGCCGTGGTGGCACGGTCCGGGGCGATGGCGAAGGCCACGCCCACGACCTCGCCACCCCGGTCCACTAGGGGCGCCCCCGAGTCACCGTAGGTCAGCCGTGCTGCCAGCACGAGCACCTTCCTGGTCGTGGTGCGGGTGTTGTAGAGGTCCTCCCCCCGCGCTGTCACCTGGTCGGCGACCACGGCCGGCTGCACGGCGAGAGGGTCCTGTCCGTTGGGGTGGCCGAGCACGGCCCCCTTCTCACCCGAGACAGCAGAGCCCAGGGGCAGCGCCCGCTGGCCCAGCCCCGGCACCGAGAGCAGGGCGAGGTCCACGTCGGGGTTGTACAGCACTACCGTTGCCGGCTTGGGCAGGAGGTGGCCCGGCAGCAGCACCTCGGTCTGCCCGGGGGGCTCACCGGCGACCACGTGTGCGTTGGTCACCACCAGGTCAGGGGCCACCGCGAACCCGCTCCCCTCCTGCAAGCGGCCGCAGGCCTGCCCCACCACCTTCACCGTCGAGCGCTCTGCGCCTGCCAGCACCGCGGCAGCGAGCGGGTCGTGCAGCGGTGGGTTGCCTGTGTCCTGGCTGGGCCCGAACGAGGTGAAGACCTGGGGGAACCCTCCCTGGCCCACCAGGCGGCGCAGAGCCTGCAGCGTGTCGGGAGGGTTGATCCCCTCGGCCTGTGTGGCCCGGCTCACCCACCGGGCGATCACTGAGCCCGTCGTCAGCTGGGACAACGTACCCGGCACCGCGGCCAGGGAAGGCGCCAGGAGCCACACTGCGGCCAGCACCCCCGCCACCCCGAGCAGCGACCCCACGGCCCGGTCCACGGTGCGCACCCCACCGAAGGGGAGCACCGAGTGGAGCCGGCCCCCGAGCATCAGCCCGACGGCCTGGCCGACGAAGGCCCCCGCCAGCAGCACCACAATGGCCAGGGCGACCCGGGGGACGGAACCCGAGAGGTGGACGAATGTCACGATGTTGGGCAGGAAGCGCACGGCCAGGTACAGACCGGCCCCCAGTCCCAACCAGGAGAACACGCGCGCCAGGAAGCCGATCCGCCAACCCCCCAGGGCGGCCAGGGCGGCCGCTACCAGGATGCCCAGGTCGAAGGCGTTCACGGCTCCAGGGCCAGCAACCGCGCCGAGGTGAGGAAGCCGGTGTGGCCGACCATCCGGTGGTCGGGCCTGACCGACTGGCCGTCTATGTGCCAGCCCCTCTGCATCACCTCCACCGTCTCGGCCAGGGCGAAGCCCGCCTTGTCGAGCGCCTCGCGCAGGGCCATGACCTGGGGGACCGTCGGCAGGTAGGACAGGAGGATCCCGCCCGGCCGCAGGGCGGCGGCGGCGTGCTCCACGACCCGCCAGGGCTCGGGCAGGTCGAGCAGGACCCGGTCCAGGTCCCGGGGGCCGATGCCCTCGTAGACGTCACGGACCTCGACGTGGTAGCGAGCGAGCACCTCCTCGCCCAGGAACGCAGTGACATTGGAGACCGCCCGGCGGGCGAAGTCCTCCCTCAGCTCGTAGCCCGTGACGTCCGCCCCCGCCCGCAGGAGGGCCATGGACAGCGCCCCGGAGCCCAGTCCCGACTCCAGGACACGGGCACCGGGGAACACGTCGCCCAGGACCAGGATCGGGCCCAGGTCCTTGGGGTAGATGACCTGGGCGCCCCTCGGCATCTTGAGGACCACCTCGGCCAAGGTCGGCCGTACCGCGATGTAGCGGGCGCCCCGGTTGGAGCGCACCACTGTCCCCTCCTCCCTGCCGATCAGCTCGGCATGGGGCAGGACGCCGGCGTGGGAGTGGAACTCGCCCCCCTCGGCGAGGGCGACCAGGTAGCGGCGGCTCTTGGAGTCGAACAGCACGACCCGCTCACCCGCCGCGAAGGGCCCCCGGGGCCGCGGGGCCTCCGGCGCGCCTTCCCCGCTCACCGGGCTGAGACCGGTAGGCGGCGCCGGGGGTCACCGCCCGCCTTCTCCACCAGCTTGCAGAAGGCGCACACGGCCGACGTGGTGGGCGCACCGCAGCTGGGGCAGGGGTGGAGGCCCTCGCGTTCGGCGGCCGCCGTGCCCGCGCCCAGCTCCGACCCCCGTTCCAGGAAGCCGTTGTAGAACGATGCCTTGGCACCGGGCGAGCGCTCCTCGATCACGTTGAGCGCCTCCTTGTAGCCCAGGTGCCGGTTGCCCGCCGCCATCGGGCACTCCTCGACCTGGTAGTCGATGCCCTTCAGCACGCAGTAGGCGGCCATCTCCCTCTCGCCCAGCTTCACCAGCGGCTTCACCTTGCGGGGGAAGCCCTCCCCTCCCGGGAGCACGGGGCGCTGGCGGGCCAGGTAGGCCAGGTCCCAACGCAGGACGTTGCCCAGCAGGACGGCCGCCTCGTCGTCCAGGTTGTGGCCCGTGGCGACAACGTCGTAGCCACCCTGGACGGCCACCCGGTCGAAGATGTGCCGCTTGGACAAGCCGCACGCCGAGCACGGCACCCGCCGGTCCGCGGCGGCGCCGCTACGGACGTCGTAGCCGTAGTCGGCGGGCAGGTCCACCTCCAGCAGCTCCAGGCCCCGGGCGCGGGCGAAAGCACGGGCCTGTTCGCCCGACGGGCCGCTGTAACCATCGATGCCCAGCCCTATGTACAGACCGTCGGCACGGTAGCCGAGCTCCACCAGGATGTCCCAGAGGGCCAGCGAGTCCTTGCCGCCCGAGACGGCCACCAGCACGCGGTCGTCCGGGCCCATCATCCGGTGCTCCTTGACCGCCCGCTCCACCTGGGAGCGGCAGTGGCCGAGGAAGCAGTCCCGGCAGAAACCGGCATTGTGGCGGCGCACTTCGACCACGGCCGGCGCCCGGCAGACCCGGCACTTCACCGGGCACCACCCGAAACCACGGGGCGGATCTCGACCTGGGCACCGTCGGGGATGGTCGCGTCACCGGTCACGAGCGCGCCGTCGACGATCACCAGGACCGCCTCGCGCACGTAGCCGAGCTGGCGCAGCAGGGCCACGGCCCCTACCGGCCCGGGCACCTCGACCTCCCGCCTGGGGTTACGAAGCAGGACCTTCACGGCGCCCATTGTGGCCCCTGCGGGGTACGTGGGTGATGACGAGGCTCCCACCGAGGGGCACCTCCTCGGCGAAGACGACCTCCCGGCGCTTGCGGCCTGCCCGACGGGCAAGGCGCAGCACCAGGCCCAGCCCCCCGAGGACCAGCCACAGCGGCTCGCCTCCCAGCAGGCCACGGCGAAGGCCCCGGCTGACCAGCAGGCTCGTGAGCCGCCTCACAGCCCCGCCCCCGCCCCCCGGGCGCCTTCGGCTGTCGCCCGGCGCCCCGGCCCCGCACCCGCAGGTGCCGGCACGCGCTCAGCCACGACGGATCTCGACCACGGTCGAGCGTCGCCTGCCACTGCGCCGGCCCAACCAGAACGCAGCGAGCACCACCACTGCACCCGCAGCGATGGCGGCGTAGTTGAGCGCCGGGCGGGCAGCGCGGACCTGGTCCTGCACACCGCCCGCCAGCTCCTCGGCCTTGCGCCGGATGTCCTCGGGCGTGATCCGCCCGTCCGGCCCGGTCCCCTGGGGGCGCTCACCAGAAGGGCTCATCGACGGCTGCTCCTAACGATCCGGGCGGCGCAGAAGCCGGCCACCGCCACGCACAACAGCGCCCCACCCATGTAGGGCACCCACGACCAGTCCCCCGACAGGTGGCCCCCGGCCCCGTAGGGGGAGTTCCGGAAGACCACGTACCCACCGCCGGCACCTGTCCTGGCCAGGGTGCCCACGGCCGCCCCCGGCCCGCCCCCGAGCTCGGACTGCAGCGCGCGCACGAAGCCCACCGCCAGCAGGACAGTCCCTATGGCAAGCAGGAACGCCCCGGCCACACCCCGCGCAACGGCCTTCAGCTGGGCCAGGACCGGGTCCAGCGTCTCCTGCTTGGCATAGGCCAGGGCCATCTGGAACAGCTCGGTCACGCCGTCCTTGGCGCCGGCGCGGCCTCGTGACGACTTGTCCGGGTTGGTACCAGGCATCGCCCAAAACTAACCGGTGGGCGCACACGGCCGCACGCGAACGGCAGCGACGGCACAGCCCGGGCCCCGTGCCGTGCCCGTCAGCGGGCTTCACCCACCTTGACCAGGGGCTCGCCCGGCCCGTAACGGGACAGGGGCCCCGGTCGGAGGGGTTTGGCATGGTATCGTGCCAGGGTGCCTCACGCCCTCGTGGCCGTCATCGTCGGCCTCCTCACCTCGCAGCTCGCCCTGCTGCTCACCACGCTCTACCTGCACCGGGCCCTGGCCCACCGGGCGCTGGTGCTCAAGCCGGGCACTGCCTTCGTCTTCAGGGCACTGATCTGGCTGTCGACCGGTATCAAGCCCCGCGAGTGGGCCGCAGTGCACCGCCGCCACCACGCCTACACCGATGTGCCCGGCGACCCGCACTCGCCCGTCCTCGAGGGCTACTGGAAGGTCCAGCTGTGGAACGTCGGCTTGTACAAGAAGGCGGCCCGGGACCCAGAGACGCTCCGCAAGTACAGCCGGGACATCAAGGTCGACGCTTGGGACAAGGCACTGTTCGACCGGGGCTGGCTGGGCCTGCTGATCGGCCTGGTGGTCCTGTGGGCGACGCTCGGATGGCAGATGGCCCTGGTCGCCGCAGGCACCCACGTCGTGAGCTACCTGCTCCTGAACGCCGCCGTGAACGCCATCGGCCACAAGTGGGGGCGCCGGCCCTACCCGGGCCTGGCCACCAACAACCAGTGGCTGGCCGCGCTGACCTGGGGCGAGGGGCTCCACTCCAACCACCATGCGGCACCGACCTCGGCCCGCTTCGCACTGGCCAGCGGCCAGCTCGACCACGGGTGGTGGGTCCTCCAGCTGGCGCGGAAGCTGCACCTGCTCTCGGTCAGGCATGACGAGGTACACCTGACCGCGCTGGCCCAGGGTGGTCAGGTGTACGCCGACCAGGAGCAGGACCCAGAGCTGGTGTGACCCGCCGGTGGCCCGGCGCACCGGCCTAGGGTAGGCCCACCATGGACATCGTTTCCGCTCTGTTCATCGAGAACTTCGAGCTCCGGCCGGTGCCCGGGCCGTCCACCCGGGTGGACCTCCTGGGGGCCATGTTCTCAATGCCGGCGCCGGCCGCACCGCCGGTGACCGTGACCCCGCACCTGATGGTCCTCATCCGCTCCAGGCGGGACGACCCGCCCAACGGCGTGCTCGAGGTCGTCTTCCACGACGAGGACGGCGCACAGGTGGCCCGCAACGTCTCGCCGTTCAGCGTGGAACCGGGCAAGTTCACCTACCGGCTGGTGCGGGCCGAGCTCGAGTACTCACGCCTGGGCACCATCGAGGCCCACTGCCGGCTCGTGCCCTCCGAGCACGCCACCGTGGTGCCACTGACGTTGCTCCCGCCACTGGCCTGAGGCCCCCCCGCCCCCCGGCACAAGGCTCCCAGCTGCGCTTACCGACTTCGTCGGCCCGGCCCGTTGGCTGCCAGGACCGTGTAGGTTGGGCCCATGACCGAGACAACGCAGGCGCAGGTCAATGGCGCCCGGGACGTGGAACAGCTGGCCGTGAACGTCGTGCGCGGCCTAGCCATGGACGCGCCGCGCAAGGCCAACGCCGGGCACCCCGGCACCGCCATGGCGCTGGCCCCCCTGGCGCACGTCCTGTGGTCGAGGGTCATGAACTACGACGCCTCGGCCCCCGACTGGCCGGACCGTGACCGCTTCGTGCTTTCCTGCGGCCATGCATCGGTGCTCCTGTACTCGATGCTCCACCTCACCGGTTACGACCTGAGCCTCGATGACATCAAGCAGTTCCGCCAGCTCGGCTCCCGCACGCCCGGGCACCCCGAGGCGCACGAGCTACCCGGGGTGGAGGTCACGACCGGCCCGCTCGGCCAGGGCATCGCCAACTCCGTCGGCCTGGCCACCGCGGAGCGGCTGTTACGGGCCCGCTACAGCCCCGACCTCGTGGACCATTACACCTTCGTCATCTGCTCCGACGGGGACCTCATGGAGGGCGTCAGCCATGAAGCGGCCTCCCTGGCCGGTCACCTCGGGCTGGGCCGCCTGGTGTGCGTCTACGACGACAACCACATAACCATCGACGGGCCGACAGAGATCACCCTCGGCGACGACGCCCTCAAGCGCTTCGACGCCTACGGCTGGCACACCGAGGCCCTGGGTGAGGTGGCCAACGACATGGGCGCGCTCGAGGCTGCCCTGCGCCGTGCCATGGCCGTGGAGGACCGGCCCAGCTTCCTCCAGTTGCGCTCGCACATCGGCTGGCCCTCCCCGAAGCTGACCGACACCTCGGCTGCGCACGGCTCCCCCTTCGACCCCGACGAGATCCGCGCCACCAAGCAGCTGATGGGACTGCCGCCCGACGAGCAGTTCTGGGTCCCCGAAGAGGTCCTCTCGTTCTACCGTGAGGCCGGCAGGCGTGGACGTGCCAAGCGGGAGGCCTGGGCCGCCCGCCTGGACAGCAAGCTGCCCGTCGGGTCCCACGACCGCCACGTCTGGGGCGCGCAGTGGGCGGCGGGGGGCCTGCCCGGTTGGGAGAAGCGGCTCCCGGTCTGGAAGGCGGGCGACAAGGTCGCCACCCGCGAGGCCCTCAAGTCCTGCCTCAACGCCGTGGCTTCGGAGGTGCCGGCGCTGGTCTCGGGTGGAGCGGACCTCACGGGGAACACGGGCACCAAACTGGACGGCGAGCCCCTGCAGTCCGCTGAGCACCCCGAGGGCCGGGCGGTGGCCTACGGGGTACGCGAGCACGGCATGGGGGCAGCCATGGTCGGCATGGCCCGCCACGGTGGGGTGCTGCCCATAGGCGGGACCTTCTTCGTGTTCAGTGACTACATGCGCGGAGCGGTGCGCATCGCAGCGCTGTCGCGCAGCAAGGTCGTCTACTCCTGGACCCACGACTCGGTTGGCCTGGGCGAGGACGGCCCGACCCACCAGCCGGTGGAGCAGCTGGCCGCCATGAGGGCAATGCCCAACCTCTGGGTGGTGCGACCGGCGGACGCCAACGAGACGGCGCACGCTGTCCGGGTCGCCGTCGACCACGACGGTCCCACGGCGCTCATCCTGTCCCGCCAGGGCCTGCCCGTCCTGGACGGCACGGCAGAGAGCGCCGAGCTCTTCTCCCGCGGCGCCTACGTGCTCTCCGAGCCCGAAGGGCCCACCGACATCGTCCTGGTGGGTACCGGCTCGGAGGTCCAGCTCTGCGTCAAGGCCGCCGCCTCCCTCGCCGCCGAGGGCACCGGCGCCCGCGTGGTCTCCATGCCCTGCTGGGAACTGTTCGACCGCCAGGACGACAGCTACAAGCGGGAAGTGCTGGGAGAGGGCACCCCGGTCCTGGCCGTGGAGGCGGCCTCCAGTTTTGGTTGGGAGCGATGGGCCGACGCTTCGGTCTCCCTCGACCACTTCGGCGCCTCCGGGCCCGGCGCCGAGGTCCTGGCCCACTTCGGTTTCACGGCCGACAACGTGGCCGACCGCGCCCGCGCCCTGCTGCACGACAACGCCCCCAGGAGGTAACACCATGACCCTGCTCCACCAGCTCTTCAACGAGGGCGGCCAGAGCCCTTGGATCGACAATCTCTCGCGCGACGCGGTCCGCAGTGGCCGCTTGGCCAACATGGTGGACGAGGGCATCCGCGGGGTCACGTCCAACCCCACGATCTTCCAGAAGGCGATGACCGGCACCGATGTCTACACGGCCGACTTCGCGCGCCTCATCGAAGGCGGCTCGGTGGAGCAGGCGTTCTGGGAGATGGCCACAGCCGACGTCACGGCAGCGCTCGAGATCCTGCACCCCCTCTACGAGCAGAGCGGCACCGGTGACGGCTTCGTTTCCCTGGAGGTCTCGCCCCGTCTCGCCTATGACACCGACCGCACCGTGCGGGACGCGCGGCACTTCCACGAGACCATCGACATGCCCAACCTGATGGTGAAGATCCCGGCCACCGAGGCCGGGGTGCCGGCGGTACGGCAGATGATCTCCGAGGGCCGCAACATCAACGTCACGCTCATCTTCAGCCTCGAGAGGTATGAAGCTGTGATAGAGGCTTACATATCGGGCCTGGAGGCCCTGGCGGCCTCGGGTGGGGACCTGTCACGCACGCACAGTGTGGCTTCGTTCTTCGTGAGCAGAGTGGACACCGAGGTCGACCGCCGCCTCGACCGGTCGGGCCGGCCGGAGCTGGCGTCGCTGCGGGGCAAGGCGGCCGTCGCACAGGCCAAGCTGGCCTACCGGCTCTTCGAGAGCAGGTTCAGTGGCGAGCGCTGGCAGGCCCTGGCCGAGCGGGGGGCACACCCGCAGCGGCCGCTGTGGGCTTCGACGTCGACCAAGAACCCCGCCTACCCCGACCTGCTCTACGTGGGCACGCTCATCGGCCCCCACACGGTCAACACCATGCCCGACGCCACAGTCGACGCCTTCAAGGACCACGGTGTGGTGGCACGCTCGGTGGACCAGGACGTCGACCAGGCCCAGGCGCACCTGGACGACCTGGCCGAAGCAGGCATCGACATGGCCGACGTGGCCCGCCAGCTGGAAGAGGAAGGCGTCTCGTCGTTCTCCAAGAGCTTCGACGAGCTCCTGCAGGCGCTGGAGGACAAGGCGAACGACCTGCGCTCGCGCGAGCACCCGGCGAGCTAGGCGCATGGCCGCCCTGGAGCTGCCGCCCAACACCCTGGCCGAAGGCCTGGACACCGTCCGCCGGGCCCCTCCGGGGGTCCTGGTGGTCTTCGGTGCATCGGGCGACCTCACGCACCGCAAGCTCTTGCCCGCGCTGGAACGCCTGTCGCGACGGCGGTTGCTGCCCGCCGCCTTCGCCGTGGTGGGCGTGGCCCGCACCGAGATGACCGACGACGACTTCCGGGACCTCATGGCGGACGCCGTACCCAACGCCGGCCCCGGTTGGGGCGAGATCATCAAGAACAGCGCCTACGTGGCCGGCGAGTACTCCCACCCCGACACCTTCACCGCGCTGCGGGACAGGGTGCGCCAGACCGAGGAGGCACTGGGCACGGGGGCCAACCGTACCTACTACCTGGCCACCATCCCCGAGGTCTTCGGGGATGTGGCGAGGGCGCTCGGCAAGGTGGGGCTCAACCGCCCCGAACCCGGGGGCTCCGCCCGCCTGGTGATCGAGAAGCCCTTCGGCCGGGACCGGGAGACGGCCAGGCAGCTCGACGCCGCCCTGCACGAGGTCTTCGACGAGGACCAGATCTACCGGATCGACCACTACCTGGGCAAGGAGACCGTCCAGAACGTGCTCGCCCTGAGGTTCGCCAACGCCATATTCGAGCCTCTGTGGTCGCGCAACTACATCGACCACGTCCAGGTGACCGTGGCCGAGACGGTGGGCGTGGAGAAGCGGGGCAACTTCTACGAAACGGCCGGGGCGCTGCGGGACATCGTCCAGAACCACGTCATGCAGGTGCTCTCCCTCACGCTCATGGAGCCACCGGGCTCCATCGACGCCCAGGGCATCCGGGACGAAAAGGTGAAGGCGCTGCGCTCTGTCGTCGTCCCCCAAGCCCAGGACGTCCCCAACATCGCAGTCAGGGCGCAGTACGACAGCGGCTGGGTGGAGGGCAACGCCGTGCCCGGGTACCGCCAGGAGCCGGGCGTCAGCCCGCAGAGCCAGACCGAGACCTATGTGGCCCTGAAGCTGAGCGTGGACAACTGGCGCTGGGCGGGTGTGCCCATCTACGTGCGCACGGGCAAACGCCTGCCCAAGCGGGTCACCGAGGTGGCCCTGCAGTTCAAAGCGGTGCCCCACCTGGCCTTCCCCCGCCAGGCGGCTCTGGGGCTCAACCCCAATGCCCTGGTCATGCGCATCCAGCCCGACGAGGGTGTGACCCTGCGCTTCGGTGCCAAGGTCCCAGGGCAGGCGTTCATGGTGCGCGACGTGCTCATGGACTTCTCCTACGGTGCCGCGTTCCTGGAGGAGCCGCCCGACGCCTACGAGAGGTTGCTGCTCGACGCCATGGTCGGCGACCCGACGCTGTTCATCCGCAGCGACGAGGTGGACACGGCCTGGGGGATCGTCCAACCCCTGCTCGACACCTGGGGCAAGGGCGGCGCACCTCTGTCCGGGTACGCCTCCGGTTCCTGGGGCCCGAGGCAGGCGGACACCCTCATCGAGCGAGACGGACGACAGTGGAGGACGCCTTGAGCGCCGGAGCTGCAGCCGGTGCACCACCAGCCGCCCAGAGCACCACCGGCGCACCGAGGGCCGTGCACACCTGGGAGAAGGCCCGTGCCAGCCTGGGCGAGGTGGTCGAGGCCCTGCCCGAGCTCCGGCGCCAGTCGGCGGGCCAGGAGGCCGGCACCCGCACGGCAGTCATGACGGTCATCATGGTCCTCGGCCCGGACGACGACATGGAGGAGTGCGCCGCATCGGTGCGTTCCCTGGGTGCCCATCACCCCTGCCGGGCCCTCGTTCTCAGCCCCGAGCCCGATGCCACCCCGGCCATCGACGCCTCGGCTTCGCTCTGGCGCGCCGAGCCCCCATCGGGCCAGGGCCACCCGGTCTTCTTCGAGGAGGTCCACCTCCGGGTGGGTGGCCAGGCTGCCTCCCACCTGGCTTCCATCGTCGGGCCCTTCGTGCTCGCCGACCTCCCCGTGGTCATCTGGTTCCCGGGTGCCGTCCCCGACCCCGCCGACCCCCTCCTCAAGCTGGCGACGGCCGTGGTGGCCGACACCCGCGACGTCGGGCCGTCGGCCCCCGAGATCGCGCATTCCTACCGGACCCTGCTCGAGCTGGCCAACAGCCGCCCCGTGGTCGACCTCTCCTGGGTGCGGCTCCAGCCATGGAGGGAACTGCTGGCCGGGCTGTTCGAGCCGGCTCACAACCGGCCTTTCCTCCAGGGCGTGACCATGGTCCGTGTCCAGGGGAAGCCGGGACCGCGCCACATGCTGGGCGGCTGGCTCATGTCCCAGCTCGACCTGCGGGCGCGCGAGCTGTCGCTCCAGGACGCCAAGCACGTCAACATCACCCTGGAGGCCCGGGTCGGCGACGAGCAGGGCACCTTCCAGGTGAACCGGGACGACGGCACCAGGGCGGTCTGGGCCCGGGCGGCCCTGTCGTCCGGCATGACCCACAGCCAGGCGCTCCCCCTGCCCGACGATTCGCTCACGTCCGCTCTGTCCGCCGCGGTCTCCAACCTGAGCGCCGACCGCATCTGGGAGCGGGCGCTGGCTGCGGCTGCGGCCTTGGCTTCCTGAGCCTGTAGGGTCTAGGCCGTGAACGGTGACCTCGTGATAGTCGACGATGTCCCGGGGGCGTTCGCCCGCGAGGTGGTCGCGGCTTTCGAGTCCAGGCCGGGCGAGGAGTTCGACATCGCCCTTTCCGGCGGGGACACGGCCCGCGCCTGCTACGAGCGCCTGGCTGCCGACGGCGCCCACGCCATCGACTGGTTGGTGGTCAACTTCTTCTGGGGGGACGAGCGGTGCGTACCGCCGGACGACCCGGACTCGAACGAGCGTATGGCCCGGGCGGCGCTCCTGGAACGGGTGGGAGCGGCCAACGCCGTGCACCCGATGCGTTGCGACGAGACCCTCGACGCCTACCAGCTCAAGCTGGGGGAGCTGGGCCAGCTCGACCTGGTGCACCTGGGGATGGGCCCCGACGGTCACACGGCCAGCCTCTTCCCCGGCTCCAAGGCGTTGGACGCCGACCCGGGCCAGCTGGTGGCTTTCAACGAGGACCCCAGCGGGCGCAACAAGCACCCGCGCATGACCCTCACCTACACCGGTATCGCCCGGGCACGCCTGGTCGTGTTCACAGTGGCCGGAGCAGAGAAGCGCCCGGCAATGGAGGCGGTCTTCGCAGGCGAGGACCTGCCCGCCGGACGGGTGCAGGCGGGACGCGTGCTGTGGTTGGTGGACAGGGCGGCCGCCCCCCGCTCGCTTTGAGCACCGGCCCGCAGGAGCGACCGGCCAACGAGGGCCCCGGGCACGGCCGCGGCCCGGCTACGGGCGACCCCGAGGTGGACCGCCTGCTCCAGGAGGTCCTGGACCGCCTGGAGGTGAGCTCCAACCGTGACCAGGTCCAGGACATGCTGGTCAACGTGGCCAGGCTGGCCAAGGGCCGCCCGGACCGCCTCGACCTGAAGATCGCCAATGCCGCCCTGAGGGAGATGCGCGAGGGCTTCGAGGTCTTCGCTCCGTACCGCAACACCCGCAAGGTGACCATGTTCGGTTCGGCGCGCACCCTGTCCACCGACCCTCTGTACGCCCAGGCCCGGGAGCTGGCGTCCCGCCTGGCCAGCCTGGGCTGGTCCACCGTCACAGGTGCAGGGCCTGGGATCATGGCCGCCGGCCTGGAGGGGGCGGGCCCCGAGCACAGCTTCGGGATCAACATCCGGCTCCCCTTCGAGCAGGTGGCGAACCAGTTCATCGTCTCGGACCCCAAGCTCGTTTCGATGAAGTACTTCTTCACCCGCAAGCTCCTGCTGGTCAAGGAGTCCGACGGTTACGCCGTCCTGCCCGGTGGCTTCGGCACCCTCGACGAGTCGTTCGAGATCCTCACCCTCCTGCAGACGGGCAAGGCCGAGCCCGCTCCGGTGGTGCTGCTCGACGTCCCCGAGGGCAGCTACTGGGGGGCCTGGGCCGACTTCGTCACCGACGAGGTGGCCGGGCGGGGCCTGGTGGCGGCCGACGACGCCAGCCTGTACCTGATCACCGACGATGTCCTGGAAGCAGCCAGTGAGCTGCTCGGCTTCTACCGCAACTACCACTCGCTGCGCTGGGTGGGCGACCGCCTCGTGATCAGGCTCCAGAGCGCGCCCACCAAGGCCGAACTGGCTTCGCTGTCGGACGAGTTCTCCTCGGTCTGCCTACCGGACGGGCTGGAGGCCCTCCCCGGGCCCCTGCCCAACGAGCTGCGCGAGGACGACCACGTCAGCCTCCCTCGGGTGGCCATGCACTTCGACCGGGCGTCCTACGCCGTGCTGCGCCGGCTCATCGACGCCTTCAATGCCCTGCCCAGTGCCCCGCCCATGCCCGGTGGCCTGCCCCTCCCGGCCCGCCAGCGGGCCAGGCAGCACTAGGGGGCACAACCTCCGGCACAGCCCTGCCCCCCTCCGTCGTCGGGGCCCGGAGCGGGTGCGCCACCCGCGTCCTGCGACGGGCACGGCGAGCGTTCTTCGGCCCCGGGGCAGCCCGGCTCCTCCGCCTCGTCGTCCGCCACCGCCCGCAGCACCACGGTGGACACCTCGGCCAGCAGGGCCAACTGTTCGGGTGAGAGACGGTCGACGAAGAGCCGCCGGACTGCCTCCAGGTGGCTCGGTGCCGCCCCGGCGATGCTGCGCCGCCCCCCTTCGGTGACCGACACCGTGGAGCCCCTCCGGTCCTCCCCGCACCGGCGCTTGGCCACCAGGCCCCGCTCCTCCATCCGTGTCACCTGGTGCGAGAGCCGGCTCTTCTCCCAGCCCAGCTGACGGGCGAGCTCGAATACCCGCATCTGCCCCGCGGGCTGGTCGGTCAGGGCGACCAGGACCATGTAGTCCTGGTAGCTCAGGTCCGAACGCACGGCCAGGTCTCTGGCCAGACGGGCGTTCAGGCGCATCTGCATGAACTGGAACAGGCGCCAGGCCCGTTCCTCCTCCGGGTCGAGCCAGCGCACCACGTCCTGCCCCGTACCGTCGGGCTCAGCCTCGGGGACCACCCGCTCCAGTCTAGACGGAATAGATGACGTATCCCCTATGTTGCTAGACAGCAGATCGCCCAACGAGGCCCAACAAGGAGGCAGTCACATGTCCAGCACCGAGACCAGCAAGCTGAGCGGCCGCTACAGCATCGACAAAGCCCACTCCCGCATCGGGTTCTCCGCCCGGCATGCCATGGTCACCAAGGTCCGCGGGTCCTTCGACGAGTTCGAGGCCTCGGGCTACTTCGACGAGGACAACCCGGCCAACTCCTCGGTCGAGGTGAGCATCGACGTGGCCAGCATCAACACCCGCAACGCCGACCGTGACGCCCACCTGCGGACCAACGACTTCCTGGCCGCCGACGAGCACCCCAAGATCACCTTCAAGTCCACCTCCGTCAAGCGTGACGGGGACAACTACACCGTCACCGGCGACCTGACGCTGCGAGGCGTCACCAAGCCCGTGACCATCGAGTTCGAGCACACGGGCGCAGCCATCGACCCCTGGGGCAACCAGCGCATCGGCTTCGAGGGTGGGACCACCATCAACCGCAAGGACTGGGGCGTGACCTGGAACGCTGCCCTGGAGACCGGCGGGGTCCTGGTGAGCGAGAAGGTCAACCTCGAGTTCGAGGTGGCCGCCGTCAAGGCCGCCGAGTAACAGCCCACAGGCAGGGACCGTGCACGGTGACGGCCGCAGGCGCCGTTCCCCGTGCACGGGCGCCCCGACCGGGCACATCATGGTTCCTCTGCCTGTTCACCCCCCAGTACGGCCACGGCCTTGAGCACGGCCCGGCGCGCCCGGCCCAGGGCCCGCTCGTCGGCTACGGCAGCCCGGCTGTCGGTGTCTATGGCTTCCCGTAGGCTGGCCCGTCCCAGGTCGGCGAGCTCGTCTGCCAGCACCTCCAGACGGGCCCTGATGCCGGCGACCGCTTCGATGTCCATGGGCCCATTCTCCCCCAGTGGGCGGGCGCGGTAGCGTCTTGCACGGTGGACGAGCTACTGCTTTCGGGCTACCTCGACGGTTGCCGTGACGAACTGCTGGCGACCCTCGTGGACTGGCTACGTATCCCCTCGGTCTCGGCCGACCCGGCGCATGCCTCCGACGTGGCCCGCTCGGCCGAGTTCTGTGCCGGCCTCATGCGTGACGCCGGGCTGACAAATGTCTCCGTGCTGCCCACCGGGCCGGGCGGTGACGGCACCGGGGCGCCCGCCGTGTACGGCGAATGGCTCGGAGCGGGGCCGCAGGCCCTGACGGTGCTGGTCTACGGGCACCACGACGTGCAGCCCGTGGACCCCCTGGACGAGTGGGAGGGGCCCCCCTTCTCCCCCACCGTCAGCAACGGCGTCCTGCGCGCCCGCGGGTGCTCGGACGACAAGGGCCAGGTCCTCATGCAGCTGGCTGCCGTCCGGGGCGTCCTGGAGCGGCTCGGTGGCCTGCCCGTCAACGTGAAGGTCCTGGTGGAGGGCGAAGAAGAGGTGGGCAGCCCGCACTTCGAGGACCTGCTGGCCCGCCTGGGCGAGCGTGTGGCGTGCGACCTGGTGGTCGTCTCCGACACGACCATGGTCGCCCCGGACGTGCCGTCCACCACGGTGGGCATGCGGGGCCTGGTGGCCTTCGACATCAGCCTGCGGACCGCCCGCTCGGACCTGCACAGCGGGATCTGGGGAGGTACGGTGCCAAACGCCGCCCTGGTGGCGGCCCGGCTCGCTGCTGCCCTGCACGACGACCGGGGCCGGGTCAGCATCGACGGCTTCTATGACGACGTGCGCGAGCTCAGCCCCGAGGAAGCCGGCTCCTTGGCCGCCCTGCCCTTCGACGAGCGGGCTTTCCTCGACAAGGCAGGTGTCGGCTACCTGACGGGGGAGGCGGGGCGCAGCGCCTACGAGCGCACGGGGAGCCGCCCCACGGCCGAGGTGGTGGGCCTCCACTCGGGCTACGGGGGGCCCGGGACCAAGACCATCGTCCCTGCCACCGCCAACCTCAAACTGGCGCTCCGTCTGGTGCCCGACCAGCAGCCCGGCGCCGTGGAGCAAGCGTTCCGCGCCTGGGTGGCCGAGCACGTGCCCAGGGGCGTCGAGGTCGTCGTGCAGCGCCATGGCGGTGTCGCCCCCTTGGTGACGCCCGTCGAGCACCCGTCAGTGCGGGCGCTGTCACGGGCCATCGAGAAGGTCTGGGGCACAGCCCCGCTCTTCGAGCGATCGGGGGGGAGTGGCCCCGAGGAGGCGCTGGCCCGGGCCCTGGGTGCACCCGTCATCTTCCTGGGCGTCGCCCTGCCCGAGGACAACTTCCACGCCCCCAACGAGCGCCTGGACCTCAGCCAGCTCTGGCGGGGCGTGCTGGCTGCAGGAGAGCTCCTGGTCGAACTGGGCGCCCAGGAAGGCCTGGTACGCGCCCGGCCCGGGCACCCCGGGCCATGAGCACACCCGGCGGCGGGCCGCCGCACCCTCCGACGGCCGCTCCCAGGGCCGCAGCGGCGCCCCGGCGCCCTGACCGCTGGCCCGGCACGCCGGCGGACGCCCGGGAGTGGGTCAGCTTCGCGGCCCCGGGCGAGCTGAGGACGTGGCGCTTCGACGTCACCTTCCTTACCTCCAACTGGCGCTGCGTCTTCGGCCGGGGCTGCCAGGGCGTGCTCACAGAGCCTGCGGCCGAACTGGCCCAGGGGTGCTGCTCGTACGGCGCGCACTTCGTGGACCAGCAGGACGTGGACCGGGTCCAGGCCGCAGCGCGCCGGCTGAGCGCCGAACAGTGGCAGTTCCGTGACCGGGCCAGGAGGGGTGGGACCGTACGCCAGAGGCCGGGGCAGGCGGCCACTACGAGGTTGGTCGACGGGGCCTGCGTCTTCCTCAACCGGCCGGGCTTCCCCGGTGGGGCAGGGTGCGCGCTGCACCGGGCGGCCCTCGAGGACGGGGCCCGCCCCATGGACTACAAACCCGACGTGTGCTGGCAGCTCCCCCTTCGACGGGAGGACGTCACCAACGAGGACGGCTCGGTCACCTCGACCGTGTCCCAGTGGGGGCGTACGCACTGGGGCCCGGGCGGTGAGGACTTCGCCTGGTGGTGCACGGAGGCGCGTGAGGCGTTCTCGGCCCGACGGCCGGTGTGGCGCCACATGCACGACGAACTGGAGGCGCTCGTCGGTAGCGAGGTCATGGGTAAGCTGGCGGCCTACCTGGCAGCCCGGGAGGCCTCAGGTCCCCTCCTCCCCCACCCCGCTGTACGACCCCCAAAGCACGGGCGGTCGGGACCGGGCTGAGGGTGCCGGGCCGCTGAGCTGGGTGGGCGGCGAAAAAACGATTGCTCAAACTCTACTCCCGGGCTAGCCTGGCCAACGCCGTGGAACGGGCACAGAGGGGTGGGTTGAAGCGAGAGCGCTAGAAGGCACAGCGAAGCCGCACCGACAGGTGAACGGCGCGCCCGAGGAGCCTCGACACGCAGACGTCCCGCGGCCCGCGGCCATCTCCCAGGCCACAGGCGCCAGCCCCAGCGTTGCCCGCCAGGGCTGGCGATACCTGCGCCAGGCCATGCACGGGCACTGGCGGGTCCTGTGGGCATCGACCCTCAGCGCTCTCGGTGCCATGGCCGCCGTGGCGACGGTGCCCCTCCTGCTCGGCGACGCCGTCAACGAGGGCCTGCTCGCCCACCACTGGAGCACCTTCGCCACCTACGTGGGCGTGATCGCCGTCGTGGGCACGCTCGGCGCCGCAGCGGCCGGGGGACGGCGCTGGTGGAACGGCGTCGCTTCCCGCCGCGTCGAGTCCGAGATGCGCCGGCAGTTCCACGACCACCTGCTCTACCTCGACGTCGCCTACCACACCGCGATGAACCGGGGACAGCTGCTGTCAAGGGTCACGAGCGACCTGTTCCAGATCCAGGCCGTCGTGGCCTCGGCGCCCTTCTGGGTGGGCAACGCCGCCCTGGCGGTGACCGTAGCCGTGGTCATGCTGGTGAGCAGCCCTGAGCTGGGTGCCCTCGCCCTGGTGGCGCTCCCCCTCGTGGCGCTGGCCTCTCAGCACTTCTCCAAGCGGGTACGCAATGCCATCGCCGACCTGCAGCGCCAGAGGGGCTCGCTCGCCGGCGTGGTCGAGGAGACGGTGTCCGGCGTGCGGGCCGTCAAGGGCTTCGGCGCTGAGCCCCTCATGCAGGCCCGTCTGGACGGGGCAGCCGACCGGGTGCTGGGCGACGCCATGCGCGTGGTGCGCACCAGGGCGCGCTACCTGCCCTTCCTCAACACCGTGCCCATGCTCGAGCTGGCCGTGGTCAACTGGTACGGCGCCTACCTGGTCCTGCACCACCACCTGAGCATCGGCCTGCTCGTCGCCTTCAACGCCTACCTGGCGGCCCTCACCGGCCCGCTCCAGTCCATCGGCGCCTATGTGGTCATGCTGCAGCGTGCACTGGTGTCGGCCCAGCGCCTGAGCGCCATCGCCGACCGGCGCAGCAGCGTGCCCGAGCCCGACGAGCCGGTCGAGCTCCCGGAAGGCCCCGGTCAGGTGGTCTTCGAAGAGGTCAGCTTCGCCTACCCGTCCGGGCGCCCCTCGGCCCTCACGGCCTCCCAGCCCCCTCCCGGCCACGCCCCCCCGGCCGGGACGGGGGCTGGCAGGGTGCGGTCCCCTGGGGAAGCCCTCCCTCCCGTCCTCCAGCGCATGAGCACCACCATCACCGGGGGCGAGGTCGTGGCGCTGGTGGGTGCCACCGGCTCGGGCAAGACGACCATCCTGTCCCTCTTGGCCCGGCTCTACGACCCGGGCGAGGGCCGGGTCCTCCTGGACGGCGCCGACCTCCGCCGGTTGCCCATCGACACCGTCCGCCAGGCCGTCGCCGTGGTCTTCGAGGACAGTTTCCTCTTCGACGACACCATCGCCGCCAACCTGCGCGTCGGCAGGCCCGGGGCGACCGAGGCCGAGCTGGCCCAGGCCGTCTCCCTGGCCCAGGCGGACGAGGTGATCGAGTCCCTGCCTCTCGGGATGCAGACCCGGGTCGGCGAACGCGGCCTCTCGCTCTCGGGGGGCCAGCGCCAGCGGCTGGCCCTGGCCCGGGCGCTGCTCGCGGGCCCCAGGGTCCTGGTGCTGGACGACGCCACCTCCGCCGTCGATGCCCCACGCGAGCTGCAGATGGTGCGGGCACTTGCGCAGGCCCGGGCGGGCAGGACGACCCTCATAATCTCGCACCGCCCGGCCACGATCGCCGCCGCGGACAGGGTGCTCCTGGTCCAGGACGGAGAGGTGGTCGACCAGGGCACACACGAGTCCCTGCTGGCCTCCAGCTCCGCCTATCGCCGCGTCCTCGGCCTGGAAGCCGGCGCCGAGGTGGCCGGCGCCGAGGTGGCCGGCGAAAGCGTGGCCGGCGCCAGGGTGGCCGGTGACGGTGCGGCCAGCGGCTCACCGGGGGCCCTGTGGCCCGCCTGAGGCGGCGCCACCGGGACGTGGCTGCTCCGCCGGGTGCGCGGGCCCCGCTGCTGGCGCCCTTCCTGGGCTCGCTGCGCCCCTACCGGGGCCGGCTGGTCCTGGCCGTGACCGTACTGCTCGCCTCCCTGGCCACCACCCTGGCCGGCCCGGCCCTGGTGGCCTACGCCATCAACAACGGGCTGGTGCAGCACCGCTCCATGGGCGTGGTCGACCTGGCCGGGGCCAGCTACGTTGCGGTCAGCCTGGCCTACTTCGGGCTCACCCGCTGGCAGACCCTGCTCGTCTCGGGGACGGGCGAGCGTTACCTCAACGGCCTGCGCAAGCAGGTCTTCAGCCACCTGCTGGCCCAACCGCTGGCCTTCTTCGAGTCGGAGAGCTCGGGCCAGCTGCTCTCACGCATGACGGCGGACATCGACGTGCTCGAGACCCTGGTGCAGAGCGGCCTCTCGAGCTTCGTCACCAGCGTCGGCCTGTTCGTCGCCGTCATGGTGGTCCTGGCCGTGATGTCGCCCCTGCTGTGGCTGGTAGTGGTGGCGTCCCTGCTGCCGGCCGTGATCGCCTCGGCCCGCTACCGTACCGCCTCCACCCGGGCCTACAGCCGGGTACGCCTGCTCATCGGCGACGCCCTGGCCTCCCTGGACGAGAACCTGGCCGGGGTGCGGGTCATCCAGGCCTTCCGCCAGGAGCAACCCACCATCGAGCGCTTCCGCCAGGTCAACCAGTCCCAGCTCGAGGGAGAGCTCACCACCGTGCGGCTGTCCTCGCGCTTCTTCCCGAAGATCGAGCTGTCGGGTGCGATGTCCGCGGTGGCCGTCCTCGTAGCGGGCGCTTTCATGGTCCAGGCGCACCTGGTGAGCGTGGGCGTCGTCGCCGCTTTCGTCCTCTACCTGGCCAACCTGTTCAACGCCATCACGAGCCTGTCCTCCCTCTTCGACCTGCTCCAGTCCTCGGGTGCCGCCCTCGCCACCGTCTACGCGCTGCTGGACGTCCACCCGGCCATGCCGACCCCCTCCGACCCCGCCCCCCTGCCCGACCGGGGTGCCCTGGAGCTCGACGGGGTCCACTTCGCCTACGGCGGACCGGTCCCCGAGCCCGACCGGCCGGTGAGGATGGTCCTGGAGGGGGTGGACCTGCGGGTGGAAGCGGGCGAGCGGCTGGCGCTCGTGGGCCCCACGGGCGGGGGCAAGTCGACCCTGGCCAAGCTGGCCGGGCGCCTCTATGACCCGGTGGCGGGTTCGGTCCGCTTCGGAGGGGTGGACCTCCGCCACGCCCTGATGTCGCACGTACGGGAGAGGATCGTCGTCCTGCCCCAGGAGGGGTTCCTCTTCCGGGGCAGCGTGCTCGACAACGTCGCCCTGGGCCGCCCGGGCGCCAGCCAGGAGGAGGCCCGTCAGGCCCTCGACCACCTGGGCCTGGCGGAATGGGTCGACAGCCTGCCCCAGGGCGGCCACACCGACGTGGGCGAGCGGGGTGCCCACCTCTCGGCCGGTGAGCGTCAGCTGGTCAGCCTGGCCCGGGCGGCGCTCACCGACCCGGCCGTGATCATCATGGACGAGGCCACCTCGAGCATCGACCCGGGCACCGAACGCGAGACCGAACGTGCCCTGGCCGAGCTCGTCCAGGGGCGCACCGTCATCGTCGTGGCCCACCGCCTCGACGCCGCCCGCCAGGCCGACCGGGTGGCCGTGGTCCACGAAAAGGGCCTGGCCGAGCTCGGGACCCACCAGGAGCTCTTGGAGGCCGGCGGCCATTACGCCCGCCTGTACGAGGCTTGGGCGGGCGGCACCGGCGACTGACCGGGCCCAGCCGGCCACCGGGCCCGGGCCACCTCCGAACCGAGCGGCCTAGAAGCGGGGCGGCCCCACCTCCACCCGCACCCTCCCGGCCGGCCGGCCCACAGCCTGCAGCGCCTCAGCAAGGGGGCCGGGGCCGGCGGCGCGCACCACCCAGGTCCCGTCGGCCATCTCCGTGACCTCCAGCTCCCGCTCGCCTCCCACGGCCGGCCTCTGTCCCGGCCCGACCCTCAGCCCCGCCGCCATCTCCGGCGCACCCGGGCCGCTCAGGAGCGCCAGGGCCCCATAGGGCGGGAGCCCCAGTGCCCGGCGCACCGGGGCCTCGCGGTCGAGCAGCCACCCCGGGTCACCCCGACGGGCAGCCTCCAGCACCGGGTGGCCCGGCTGGCGGGTCTGGGCCAGCACCCAGCCACCCCCTCTCCCCCCCACCAGGCGTGAGGCCCTTGCCAGCAGGGCCAGTGCCTGCTCGCCGGCCCGGTACCGGGGGGCCATCGTCTCCTGGTCGAAGTCCAGGAAGGCGATCGTGGACACACCCCCGGCCCGGCGCAGCTCGCCCTCCTGGTGCAGCACGGCCTCGGTGCCCACCACCACCCGGTCCCGGCCGACGGAGCCCGTGGCCCCGGTCACCTCGGTCACCGAGGTGCCGAGGAGCGCCTCGAGGTCCTCGCGTGCCCGGCTCACACCGGTACGCCCCAGGCGCAGGGCGCTCGACCCGCACGAGGCGCACACGACGGGGCGCCGCAAGCCACAGCGCCGGCATGCCAGCTCCTCCCCCACCACCCTGGCGGCCCCACCGCAGGCTTCGCAGGCAGCCAGTTCGCCGCAGGAGCGGCACATGGCCAGGGCCGCCCGGCCCGTACGGTTGAGCACGCACACCACCAGCCGCTCCGGGTGCGCACCGAGCGCCGAGCGGAGCCAGTTCACCAGCTCGCTCGAGTACAGCCCCGACGCAGGGTCCTCTGCCCGTCGGTCAATGGTGCGCAGCGGCGCCCAGCCGGACCGCTCGGCGTCCCCGGGCGCCAGGTAAGCAGCCTGAGCCGCCTCGACCAGCTCCAGGCTCGGACAGGCCGACACCCACAGGCAGGGCACCGAGGCCTGGCGCGCCCGCTCTGCCACCACCTCGGTGGCATCCCATGTGGGGGACTGCTCCTGGTGCAACCCCTCCTCGTGGGCGTCCAGCACCACGGCACAGCCCATGCCGGGGCACGGCCCCCAGGCCGCGGCCCGCGCCCCGATCACCACGTCCGCCCCGGAACGGGCCAGGGGCCACTCCTCGGGCAGGAGCGCCACCCGTCCCACGTGGTGGCGCAGGGCGGCCTGCCCCGCCTCCGCCCGGGCCCGGCTGGCCGCCACCACGAGCACCGGGCCGCGGCCCAGCGCCTGCAGGACGAGCTCGACCGCCCGGTAGGTGGGCGGCACCTGCAACAGGTCGGCGTACCTGGGCGCAGGCCCCTGCGCCGGGCCGGCGCCGGTGGCCGGGCCGATGCCCGGGCCGGCGCCCTCGCGACGCCGGGCAAGAGCCTGGCGGACGAGCCCCGCCTCGGGGCCGGTCAGCTCCAGCGCCGCCGCGGAGGCCGCCCCGCCACGGGCCGGGC